>DASVQN010000061.1:0-28347 GCA_036389155.1 Solirubrobacteraceae bacterium | reverse complement strand
GACCTAGCCAGCGGCCGGCCCGTCCTTGCGGCGCTTGTCCCGCCAGCTCTGCCACGCGAGCGCCCCCACGATGAGCAGGACGGGCGCGACGTAGAGCAGCGAAGCGAGCCAGTGGCCCGCGTGGGCGAGCGGGGGAACGGTCATTGCGCGGAGAGCAGCCACAGGCCGAGGCTCGTGAACCCGACCATGACGACGAGCATCCAGTATTGCGACCTGGTCGCCTCGCGGGCGCGCTCGAACACGAGGAGCGCGCGGTCGTGCGCCAGGACGAGGCCCGCGACGTGGCCGAGGACGAGCGCCGCGACCTGGACATACCAGATCGCCGTGGTGCCGATCCAGCCGTAGTCGACGGTCGCGGTCGCCGTCCCGAAGAGGTTGTCGCCCTGGCCCAGCGGGTCGGAGACGAGGTAGCCGACGCGCTGGCCGTCGTAGACGAGCAGCGAGAAGTAGTGCGCGACGACGTAGGCCAGGGCGATCGGCACGAGCGAGTGGGCGAACCCGCGCGCGAGCTCGGTCGGCGAGCGCTCGCGGTCGACGCTGCGCATGCCGGCCACGCCGAGCCGGTACAGCAGCGACACGAGCAGGATCATCCCGATCAGCCCGATCGTGTAGGTGATCGTCGTGGCGTCCCCGGCCTGGATGCCGAGGTCGCCGAAGCGGTCGACGAGGTTGCGGGCGATGTCCGACCAGATCGGCCCCTCCTTGAAGCCGTCGAAGCTCGTCACCGCGATCGCGACGAGCACGAGCGTCACCAGACCCGGCTCCGGCCGCAGCTCGGTCACGCCGGTCAGCGGGCGGCGCACGTACAGCGCGCGGTCGCGCCAGTCGAAGAAGCCCAGCCTCGCGAAGAACCGGAAGTACACGCCGAAGCCGTCGCCGCGGCGCGTCCACGGCTCCACCCCGTAGAGGGCCATGCCCACGAGCTGCGTCGCCGCGTACGCGAGCATGAGGATCGCCAGCGTGCTCGGGTCGTCGCGCTGCGTGGCGACGTTCTCCAGCCACCCGAACGCCGCGAGGCCGGCCGCCGCGGGCCACCAGCCGAGCGTGTCGGGGTACGGCAGCGGCTCGGGCAGGCGCCCGCCGGCGACCCGTCCCGCGAGCCACCCGCCGCCGCGCCCCAGCGCCCGCCACGGGTTGACCGCGCGGAAGACGTCGCCGAACACGAGGCTGAGCATCGGGACGCCGACCCAGAAGATCACGTAGACCGACGTCGGGACGATGTTGGCGGGCACGGACTGCGAGCCCTTCAGGCCCGCGTAGACGAGCAGGCCGAACACCGCGACGCCCAGCGCGCCCAGGAGCACCTCCACGACGCGCGGGACGCCGAGGACGCGCCGCTCGGGCTGCCCCTCGAGCCGCGGCTGGGGCCACAGCGTGGCCAGCCCGACGAACGACGCGACGAGCACGACGGTCGCCGCGATGAAGAAGGTCTGCCGCGGAATCGGGAGGTCCTCGCGCCCGACGATGCCGTGCGCGAGCGGGATCCAGCCCGGGTTCACTTCGGGCGGACTTCGAGCTTGGCCAGCAGCTCGTCCGTCTCGTGGTTCTCGACCTCGTAGATGCCCTCGAGGTCGGCCTTGAAGCGGACGACCTGCGCCGCGCCGGGCTTCAGCGCGAGCTCCTTGTCGTAGCCGTGGATGTGGACCTCGCCGGCGTCGTCGGAGGTGAAGCGCAGCGCGATCGTGTCGCCCTTGTTGTACGTCAGCGTCTTCGCTCCGCCGACCGGCTTGCCGCCCTCGATCCGGATCTTCTCGACCGTCACGGTCGGGACGTCCGTGGTCGTCCCGGGCGAGTCGTCGCCGGACGATGTGGCCGTCGTCTGAGCCGTGGTCGGGGTGCCGCCGGAGTCGTCGTCGCCGGAGGACGACGCGATGATCACGCCGGCGACGAGCACGACGGCGGCGATGGCGAGGAGGATGATGCGCTGGCGCGAGGTCACGGGCGCGCAGGTTAACGACGAGGAGCGGGCACAGGGCCCGCTCCTCGGTACTGACGATCAGTTCGTCTAGCGAACTGCTACGAGCACTTCGCCGCGTGCTGGGCGGTGCCGGCGGTCCCGCTCTCCGGCGTGAACGTGACCGTGATCAGCCGCTTCTTGTTCTTGCAGCCGCCGATGGCCTCGTAGTAGCCGCGGACCTTGCCGTTGACCCGCTTCGTGATCTTCTTGATGTTCGACTGCACGCGCTTGACCGCGTTGCTCAGGTTCGGCGTGCCCGGGTGCAGCAGCGAGTCCGGGACGGTGAAGATGAGCGACGTGTCGTTGCCCGAGCGCACGTAGTTCGCCGGGATGCCCGCGGCGAGCTGGATCGCGCACTTCTCACGCGGGTCGGTCGCCGTCGGGCTGCCCTCCACGTAGATGTTCGCCTTGCGGTTGCCGACGTTGATGACGGTGACCTTGGCGTTACACGGAACGGACTTGTCCTCGGGCTTCGACGTCTGGCCCGTCTCGTTCTCGATGTAGCCGGTGCCGACCTTCGAGCTGGCGGGGCAGCCGGCGGCGCCCTCGTTGTCGATGGTCGCCTGCGAGCACTTGCCGGCGACGTTCGTGTTGACCTGCGTGCCCCCGAACTTGATGTTGTACTTCTTGACGGGCGTCGGACGGCGGTTCTCGACCTCGCCGACCTGGTAGTCGAAGCGGATCGCGATCGGGACCGGCTTCTTCTTCGAACCGGCCTTGCTCGGCGTCGTAGCACCGTCGACGGTGTACGTGTTGGTGACCGCGGTCTGCGCAATGGCGACGGCGGCGATGGCCAGGACCAGCATGGCTGCTGCTCCCATGACCCAGAGCTTCCTCATGTACCTCTCCTCAGGGGAACTGGACTAAGGGTGGAGTTGCGGGGACCATACCCCGCACCGCGAGTAGGACACAGCGCGGGGCGAGGAGTTGCGCAATCCCCGTCGTAGGATCCCGCCGCGGTGAGGCCGCCCGTCGACACGATCACCCCGCCGCCGTTCCCCGCGAAGCTGCCGTGGGCCAACGCGAGCGGTCTGCGGATGGACCAGCAGGCGCGGCGTCCGGTGCTCGTCGAGTTCTGGGACTTCTGCCGCGTGAGCTCGCTGCGCACGCTGCCCTACCTCAGGGCCTGGCACGAGCGCTACGAGGAGGACGGGCTGCGCGTGGTCTCCGTCCACTCCCCCGGGTTCGAGGCCTCGCGGGACGAGGACGAGGTGCGCGCGGCGGTCGAGCGGCTGGGGATCGAGCACCCGGTCCTGATCGACGCGCAGCTGCGCCTGTGGACCGCGTACGACAACGAGGGCTGGCCGGCGCGGTACCTGTGGGCGCCGGCCGAGCGCGGGCACGTCCTGCACGACTTCCACTACGGCGAGGGCGCGTACGCCGAGACCGAGCTGGCGATCCAGGAGCTGCTGGGCGTCGAGCGCGAGCCCCTGGCCCCGCTGCGGCCCGAGGACGACCCGCGCGCGCGCGTCGTGGTGCCCACGCCCGACCAGCCGGGCGCGTGGTCGGGGCCGTACGAGGCGGGCGGCGTCTGGGGCGTGCTGTCGGGCCGCGGCGAGGTGCGGGCGAACGGGCGGACGATCGCGGTCGGGCACCCCGGCGCCTACCCGCTGGTCGAGCACGAGCGCCACACGACGGGCGTCCTGGACCTCGACGTCGGCGCGGGCGTCGCCTGCGAGGCCGTGTGCTTCACGCCCGGGGTGGCGCCCTGAGGCCACCGGTGCGGCCGGAGGTCGTGCGCGAGCTGACGCTGGCGCGCAGCCCCGGCGAGCCGGTGCCGGCGCACGTCTCGGCCGCGAGCGGCATCGCGGCCCCGGGCTCGTGGCTGTACGTGGTCGTCGACGACGAGGCGGCGCTCGGCGTCTTCCCGCGCGAGGGCGGCGGGCCCGGGCGCCTGCTGCCGCTGCCGGGCGAGCGGCTGCCGGCCGACCCCGTCGCGCGCAAGCAGCAGAAGCCCGACCTGGAGGCGCTGTGCGTCCTGCCGCCGCACGGGGGCGCGCCACATGGCGCTCTGCTGGCGCTCGGGTCGGGCTCGGCGGCGCCGCGCCGGCGCGGCATCCGCTGGGCGCTCGACGCGAAGGGCGCCCTGCGCGGCGAGCCGGCGAGCGTCGACCTCGCGCCGCTGTACGACGAGCTCGGCCGCCACGTCGCGCAGCTGAACGTGGAGGGCGTGACCGTCTGCGGCGACGAGCTGCTGGTCGCCCAGCGCGGCAACAGCGCCGAGGGGGTCAACGCGATCGCCGTGCTGGAGCTCGCCGGGGTGCTGGAGACGCTCGATCGGGACGCGTCGATCGGCCCGGCGGCGCTGCGGGTGATCGAGCGTCACGACCTGCCCGAGCTGAGCGGCGTCGCGGCGTCGTTCACCGATCTGGCGGCGCTGCCGGACGGCCGCGTTGTTTTCACGGCGTGCGCGGAGGCGACCGACGACCCGGTTCGCGACGGCGACTTCTTCGGGGCGGTCGTCGGGATCCTGGGCGGGGACGTCGCGGAGCTCACGCCCGCGCACAAGGTCGAGGGCGTCTGGCCGGAAACGGGCGCGACCGATGGAGACTGCCTGTTGCTGGTCGCGGACGCCGACGATCGGGCGATCCCGGCTCCCCTGCTCCGGGCGCGACTCTGAGCCACCGCTCGCCGACTGTGAGTCACCGCTCAAGTCGTCGATCCGAGGCGCCGAAAGCTCGACGTATGACCGATGGCGCCGCGTCTGCGTAGGGGCGTAGGGTCGCTCTGCGGTATCTGATGCCCGTCCCTTCCGCCTGCTCAAAGATCACCCGCCGCGAGGCGCTCGCCCTCGGCGCGGCCGCCGGCGTGACGGCGGCCGTCGGCGCGCCGGGCAGCGCGCTGGGGGCATCGCTCTCCGGCGCGATGGGCGGCGCCGAGGCTCCGTCCTACCTGCGGCGGTCGACGTACGCGTCGCGGGTCGGCGAGGAGTTCACGCTCGGCCCGCACGTGCTGAGGCTCGTGCACGTGGGGGACGTGCAGGGCGCCGACCTCGAGCCGTCGATGCACGGTCGCGACGACGCGTTCGACCTCGCCTTCGACGGACCCGTCCTGCCGCTCGTCTCCGCGATCCACGAGCTCGCCCACGCGCTGCTCGGGCCGTTCCCGCTCTTCATCGGGCCCGAGGGGCCGCCGCACGGCGGCGTCCAGACCTACGGCGCCACCATCGACCGCAGCGTGCGCGTCAAGCGCCCGCCCACGGCCCCCTCTCACGGGTCGGACACGGCGCCGGCGGCTTCCGCGGACGCCGAGCATCCCGCCGAGCCCACCGCGCGCGACGTCGCGATCCTCGAGGAGCGCCGTGTCGCCCAGCAGGCGCCGATGGTCGAGCGACGCGTGCGGGCGCGGCGCGCGCACCGCAAGCTGCGGCGCACGCTCGACGCGCGGATCCGCTTCAAGCGCAAGCAGCACGCGCGCATGCACCGCGCGCGCACCGGCTGGCTCAAGCGCCACTTCGGCTAGTCCGGCAGCCGGTACTCCGGCAGGACGTTGCGCAGGCGCGGCGGGCCGTCGTCGCCGACCTCGACGACGGTTCCCGGCCAGTAGGGGCTCCGCGGGCCGGAGTCGCCCAGGAAGACGCGCTCGTGCACCCAGCAGCCGGTGTTCATCAGCCGCGGCCCGCCCGGCACCTGCCACTCGCCGACGTCGTCGCGGTCGAGCGGGCCGGCGCGATGGGTGTGGCCGAACAGCACCCACTCGGCCGCGATCCCCAGCCGCCGGCAGCTCTCGGCCATCGCCTTGAGGCCGGAGCGGCGCAGCTCGGCCGGGCTCAGGTCCGTGCCGACGGGCCCCACCTTGAGCATGTTCAAGACGCGGACGGCCATGGGGAACGCGGCGACGAGCGCGCGGTCGCGCAGCGGGCGCGGGCCGGAGTCCGTGAGCAGCCGCCACGCGTTCTGCGTCCCCTTCTGGCGCTCGAAGCCGAGCTTCGTGTAGCGCGAGACGACGTGGAGCCAGGCGTACAGCGGGGCGAGGACGGCCTCGTAGTCCTCGGGGGTCGCGCGGTCCTCGGGCATCTCGCCGACCACGCGGCCCATCGCGCCGGCGGCCAGGCGCTCGAACGTCGGGATGGTGACGTGGCGGTCGAGGTAGTGGCCGTGGATCGCGAAGACGTCGTCCCGGAGCCAGATGCCGGGGTAGGCGAGCCGGGTGCGGCCGGCGCCCAGCCAGCCGGCGAGCGTGGCGGCGACGAGGCCCTCGGGCTTCGTGGTCTCCGCCAGCCCGAGCGGCTCCTCCCCTTCGACCGCTCGGCGCTCGAGCCACGGCGCGACGATCGCGTGGTCGTGGTTGCCGGCGACGAGGACGACCTCGGCCCGGGGGCCGAGCGCCTCGCCGATCGCGCGGAAAGCGTCGCGCGCCGCCTCGAGGGCCTGCGGGACCGGGCCGTGGCGCAGCTCCAGCGCGTCGCCGAGCAGGACGAGCCGGTCCGCGCCGTCGAGCTCGCGCAGGAGCGCGTCGCGCGCGGCGGGGTCGCGCAGGACGTCGGCCTCGGAGCGGCTGCCGAGGTGCAGGTCGGAGACGACGAGCGTGCGCACGGCGCGTAGTGTGCCGCCGCGTGCTGGTCGCCGACTTCAGCCGGGTGCTCGCCGGCCCGTTCTGCACCCAGGTGCTCGCCGATCTCGGCGCCGACGTGATCAAGGTCGAGCGGCCGGACGGCGGCGACGACACCCGCGGGTGGGGGCCGAGCTACCACCTCGGGCTCAACCGCGGCAAGCGCTCGGTGGCGCTCGACCTCAAGGACCCGGCGGACGCCGAGCTCGCGCGGCGGCTCGTCGCGCGGGCGGACGTCGTCGTCGAGTCGTTCCGGCCGGGGGTGTGGGAGCGGTTCGCGCTGGGCGAGCCGAAGCGCGTGTCCTGCCACGTCAGCGCGTTCGGCGCGAGCGACCTGCCCGGCTACGACCTGCTGCTGCAGGCGATGAGCGGCCTGATGCACGTCACCGGCGAGGAGGACGGGCGGCCGCTGAAGGTGGGCTCGGCCGTCATCGACCTGATCTGCGGGCTGCACGCGGCGATCGCGGTGCTGGCCGGCCTCCAGCGCGAGGGACCGCAGCGCGTCGAGGTGACGCTGATGGACAGCGCGCTCGTCGCCCTGCTCAACCAGGCGTCGGCCTATCTCAACGAGGGCGTCTCACCGCGCCGGATGGGCAACCGGCACCCGTCGATCGCGCCCTACGAGACGTTCGGGCCGCTCGCCGTCGCCTGCGGCAACGACGCGATGTTCGCCCGGCTCTGTGCGGTCGTCGACCGGCCCGACCTGGCCGAGCGCTTCCCCACCAACGACGAGCGCGTCGCGCACCGCGACGAGATCTCCGCGGCGCTCGAGGCGGCGTTCGCGCAGGAAGGGGACTGGATCGCGCGGCTGAACGCGGCGGGCGTGCCGGCGGGGCCCGTCAACGACATCCCCGCGGCCTTCGCGTTCGCCGAGTCGCTCGGGCTCGACCCGGTGTGGGAGCTCGACGGGGTCCGGACGGTGCGGTCGCCGCTGCGCGGGCTGGCGTCGCCGACCTCGCGCCCGCCGCGCCTGGACGAGCACGGCGAGGAGATCAGGACGTGGCTGCGAGCGCCTGGCGGATCGGCTTCGGGAGCATGAAGCGCACGTCCTCGCGGACGACCTCGAACTCCGAGACGTCCTCCACCCCGCGGTCGCGGAAGAAGCGGACGAGGCGCTCGACGAGCTCCTCCGGGGCGCTGGCGCCGGAGGAGATCCCGACGACGCGCTTGTCCTGGAGCCACGCCTCCTCGACCTGGCCGGCGTTGTCGATCAGGTGCGACTCGGCGCCGTACTCGCGCGCGACCTCGACCAGCCGCTGGGAGTTGGACGAGTTCTGCGAGCCGATGACGAGCACGAGGTCGCACTGCTCGGCCATCGCCTTGACCGCGGCCTGCCGGTTCGTCGTGGCGTAGCAGATGTCGTCGGTGCGCGGCCCGGTGATCGCGGGGAAGCGCTCGCGCAGCCGGGCGATGATGGCGCGGGTCTCGTCGACCGACAGCGTGGTCTGCGAGATGTACGCGACCTTCTCGGGGTCGGCGACCTCGAGACGGTCGACGTCCTCCTCGGTCTCGACGAGGACGATGTGCTCGGGCGCCTCCCCCATCGTCCCCTCGACCTCCTCGTGGCCGGAGTGGCCGATGAGGACGATCGTGTAGCCGTCGGCGGCGAACTTGATCGCCTCGCGGTGGACCTTGGTGACGAGCGGGCAGGTCGCGTCGATCGTGCGCAGGTTGCGGCGCTCGGCGTCGGCGTGGACGGCCGGGGAGACGCCGTGCGCGGAGAAGACGGTGAGCGCGCCCTCGGGGACGGTGTCGTCGAGCTCCTCGACGAAGATCGCGCCCCGCTCGCGGAGCTTCTCGACCACGTGCTTGTTGTGGACGATCTCCTTGCGCACGTAGACCGGCGCGCCGTGGAGCTCCAGGGCGCGCTCGACGGTCTGGACCGCCCGGTCGACGCCGGCGCAGTACCCGCGCGGCGCGGCCAGCAGGAGCTTGGAGACGGTCATCGATCCCAGTGTAGGAGCAGGTCGGCCACCGTCTCCCCTACGGCGTCCAGGCTGGTCTGGGATGTCTTGTCGACCGTGTCCTGCAGCGTGTCGCGGTGCGGGTACTGCCAGTCGATGAGGTCGATCGCGGCGATCCCCTGCTCCAGGAAGGGGGTGTGGTCGTCGATGATCGTCGCGTCCGTGGTGGGCGGGAACACCTTCAGGACGCCGGCCCGGTTGGCCGCCGAGCGCAGCCGCCGCCAGAGGTCCTCGTTCGACGATCCCTCGCGCGGCAGGCGCAGGCGCTTGGCCGCCACGTAGTCGAGCAGGATCATCGCCTGGATGTCCTCGGCCGGGTGGTCGCGCACGTACGCCTTCGAGCCGCGCAGCGCGCACTGCTCGAACCGGCCGTCGGGGCAGTTCGCGGGCTCCTCCTCGCCGTCGAAGAGGACGAAGCGCAGCTCCGGCGCGTCCGCCGGTCGCTCCGCGCGCGCCATCGCTCGCGCCAGCTCGACCACCGCCGCCGTCCCCGCCGCGCCGTCGTTGGCGCCGACGAACCCCTTCGGGCGCGCCTCGACGTCGTAGTGCGCGCCGATCACGACGGCGGGCCTGGTCCCGGGAACCGTGCCGACGACGTTGCGCAGCCGCGGGTGACGCGGGCCCAGCGGCTCGAGGCGGCCGTCCGGCATGCGGCGGCGCAGGTCCTCGGCGAGCGCGCGCAGCTTCGACGACCCGGCCGGGCGCCAGCCGTAGCGCTCGACCTGCCGGCGCAGCAGCGCGAACGCGTACCGCTCGTCGAACACGGCCGTCTTCGCGCGCGGGACGAACGGCTGGGCCGCGGCCGCGGTGCTTCCTCCGCCGCCCTCGTCGTCCTTGCCGTTCAGGTCGAAGTCGCGCGAGGCCAGGAAGACGAACGCGCCGCCGATCAGGAGCTGGACGGCGAGCGCGACGATCAGCAGCCGCGGCGGACGGCGGCCCTCAGTCGTTGCTCGTCACCGCCTCGAGCAGGTGGGCGAAGCGCACGCGCGCCTCCTCCCGCCGCGTCGGGATGTGCTCGGTCGGGACCTCGCGCGGCTCGTACCCGCGCAGGATCTGGCGCGCGACGCTCTGGCGGTGGACCTCGTCCGGGCCGTCGTAGAAGCGGGCGCCGCGCGCGAAGCGGTACATCTGCTCGAGCGGCAGGTCGGTCGAGTAGCCGAGGCTGCCGTGCACCTGCAGCGCGCGGTCGACGACGTCGTGCAGCACCTGCGCGCCGAAGAACTTGATGAGGCTGATGTCCTTGCGCGCGGCGCTCGCGCCCTGGGTGTCCATCACCCACGCGGCGTGGAGCGTCATGAGCCGCGCCGCCTGCATCTGCGCGGCCGAGTCGGCGATCCAGTTCTGGACCGTCTGCTTCTCCGACAGCGGGCCGCCGTGCGCCTCGCGGGACAGCGCGCGCTCGCAGAGCATGTCGAAGGCGCGGTTGCAGACGCCGACCCAGCGCATGCAGTGGTGGATGCGGCCCGGGTACAGGCGCTGCTGGGCGATGAGGAAGCCGGTCCCCTCGGCGCCGAGCCGGTTCGCGGCGGGGATGCGGACGTCCTCGTAGAGGATCTCCGCGTGCCCGCCGTACTTGCCGTACTCGTCCTGCGGGTGCTCCATCGTCGGGACGTCGCGCAGGATGTTCACGCCGGGCGTGTCGGCGGGGACGATGAACATCGTCGCGCGCTGGTGCGGCCGCGCGTCCGGGTCGGTGACGGCCATGACGATGAGGAAGTCGGCGATCGAGGCGTTGCTCGAGAACCACTTGTGCCCGTTGATGACGTACTCGTCGCCGTCCTTGACCGCGCGGGTCTTCAGGAGGGTCGGGTCGCTTCCGGCGCTGTGCGGCTCGGTCATCGAGAACGCCGAGTGCAGGTCGCCGGCGAGCAGCGGGTGCAGCCAGCGGTCCTTCTGCTCCTCGGTGCCGGCGATGGCGAGGATCTCGCTGTTGCCCGAGTCCGGCGCCTGGTTGCCGAAGGCGAACGGGGCGATCGGCGTCGTCCCCAGCACCTCGTGCATCAGCCCGAGCTTGACCTGGCCGAAGCCCTGGCCGCCGAGCTCGGGGTCGAGGTGGGCGGCGTAGAGGCCGCGCTCCTTGACCTGCTCGCGCAGCGGCTCCATCGCGCGGAGGAGCTGCTCGTAGCTCAGGCTCAGCGTCTCGAGCGGCTGGATCTCCTCTCTGACGAAGGTCTGCATCCAGTCCAGGTGTGCCTGGAACTCCGGCTCGGTCGAGAATTCCCACATGGGGGTATCTCATCAGGGATGCGCATCGTCGTCGTAGGAGCCACCGGGAACCATGGGTCGTCGCTCGTGCGGCGACTGTCCGCCGACCCGAACGTCGACTCCGTCGTGGGAGTCGCCCGCCGCCGGCCCTCGTGGTCGGTCCCGAAGGTGTCGTGGGAGACGCTGGACGTCACGCGCGACGACCTCGAGCCCGTGCTGCGCGGCGCCGACGCGGTCGTCTCGCTGGTGTGGCTGATCCAGCCCGGGCGGCGGGAGTCGGTCACCCGCTCGGTCAACGTCGACGGCAGCGCGCGGGTCTTCGAGGCCGTCGCGCGCGCCGGGGTGCCGGCGTTGATCTACGCCTCCTCGGTCGGCGCCTATGCGGTCGGGCCGAAGGACGAAGCGGTCGACGAGTCGTGGTCGACCGCGGGCATTCCGACGTCGTTCTACTCGCGGCACAAGGCCGCGGTCGAGCGGATCCTCGACTCGTTCGAGGTGGCGCATCCCGACGTGCGCGTCGTGCGGATGCGGCCCGGGCTGTGCTTCAAGCGCGAGGCGGCGACGCAGATCCGGCGGTTGTTCGTGGGGCCGTTCCTGCCGAATCGGCTCCTCCAGCGCCGCTTCGTCCCCATCGTCCCTTCCCATCCGCGACTGCGCTTCCAGGCCGTCCACACCGACGATCTCGCGGAGGCCTATCGCCTTGCTGTGCTCAACAGCTCGGCGAGGGGTGCGTACAACGTGGCGGCGGATCCCGTCCTCGATGCGGACACGCTCTCCTCGGCGCTCGGCGCGCGTCCGGTCGCCGTCCCAGCGTCGGTTCTGCGCGCCGGCGCCGCGGCTTCGTATGCGCTGCGGCTGCAGCCGACCGAGCCGGGGTGGGTCGACATGGGGCTGGGCGTCCCGATCATGGACACGACCCGTGTCCGCTCCGAGCTCGGCTGGGAGCCGCGCAAGACGTCGGTCGAGGCCTTCCAGGAGCTCTTCGACGGCCTCCACGACGGCGCCGGCCTCGACACGCCGCCGCTCGATCCCGCGACGAGCGGCCCGCTTCGCGTGCGGGAAGTCGGCACCGGTGTGGGCAGCACCTCGCGGTAGTAGGTTTCGAACATGCCGCAGGAGCACCTAGACCGGCTGACCGCCGTCGACGCCTCGTTCCTCGAGCAGGAGAGCCCCGAGAGCCACATGCACGTGGGCGCGCTCGTGACCCTCGAGGGTCCCGCGCCGCCGCTCGCCGACTTCCTGGACTCGCTGCGCGGCCGGCTGCACCTGACGCCGCGCTACCGGCAGAAGCTCGCGGTCCCGCCGCTCGACACCGGCCGGCCGCTGTGGGTCGACGACCCGGACTTCAACCTCGAGTACCACGTGCGGCACACCGCGCTTCCGTCGCCGGGCAGCGAGGAGCAGCTGCGGAACCTGGCGGCGCGGATCTTCTCCCAGCAGCTCGACCGCTCCAAGCCGCTGTGGGAGCTGTGGGTGGTCGAGGGGATCGCCGACGGGTCGTGGGCGCTGATCTCGAAGACCCACCATGCGATGATCGACGGGATCGCGGGCGTCGACCTCGCCACCGTGATGTTCGACCTGACGCCCGTCCCGCGGGAGGTCGAGCACCCCGATCGCGCGTGGCAGCCGCATCGCGAGCCGGCGCCGGTCGACCTCGTCGCGGCGGGGGTGCGCGGCGCGGTCCGGACGAGCATCGAGGTGGCCGAGCGGGCTCTGGGCGCGGTCCTGCGTCCGCAGACCTCGTTGGCCGTCGCCCGCGAGGCGGCCGAGGGCATCGGCGAGGTGGTGTGGGCGACGCTCAACCCGGCGCCCGAGACGCCGCTGAACGTCCCGATCGGGCCGCACCGGCGGTTCGCGGGCGTGCGCGGGCGGCTGGAGGACTTCAAGCTCGTCAAGGACGTCTACGGCGGGACGGTCAACGACGTCGTGCTGACGGTCGTGAGCGGCGGGCTGCGGACGTGGCTGCGCTCGCGGGGCGTGCGGACCGAGGGGCTCGAGCTGCGCGCCCTCGTGCCGGTGTCGCTGCGCGGCGCGGGCGAGGGCGGCGACCTCGGCAACCGGATCGCCGCGATGCGAGGCCCGCTGCCGGTCTACATCGCCGACCCGCTCGAGCGGCTGAAGGCCGTCCGCGCGTCGATGGGCGAGCTGAAGGAGTCCAAGCAGGCGCTCGGCGCCGAGGTGCTCGCGGGGATGCAGAACTTCGCGCCGCCCACCATCCTCGGCGTCGCGTCGCGGCTCAACTTCTCGACGCGCCTGTTCAACTGCATCGTCACGAACGTCCCCGGCCCCCAGCTGCCGCTGTACGTCCTCGGGCGCGAGATGAAGTCGGTCTTCCCGATCGCCTTCCTCCCCCGCGACCACGCCCTCGCCGTCGCGATCATCTCCTACAACGGATGGCTGAACTTCGGCCTCCTCGGCGACTACGACGCGCTGCCGGACATCGACGAGCTCACAGCCGCGCTGGAGGAGTCGATCGACGAGCTCGTGGGGCTGGCGCGCGAAGCGCGGTCCGCGGATTCGCGCTCCCCTGTCACGTCTGTGTGACGAAAGGCCTCCCCGAACAGCTCATCGAGGGTGGGTGGGAGACGATGCCGCGCGGTGCTCGCCGTGCGCCCACAACGCAACACTCGCCGCGCTCGTCCGAGCCTGTGTGACGTTGTGGGCGCTATAGCGCCCATGGATGCACACACCCCCGGTGGAGCCACCGCGAGTGTGACGTTGTGGGCGTAGATGCGGTGATCGAGGCGTTCGCCCGCCGACAGCACCGGGCCGTGACTTGGCGGCAGCTCGAGGCGGCGGGGGTGACGCGGAGCGCCGTGAAGCACCGGCTCGCGACCGGCTCGCTGACCCAGCTGCACCTCGGGGTCTACCGGGTCGGCGCGGTCGACGAGCCCCTCACCAGCCCGATGGCCGCTGTTCTCGCCTGCGGCCCCTCGGCAGTCCTGAGCCATCACGCCGCGGCGGCGCTGCACGGCATCAGGCCGCGCCACAGCGGACCGATCGATGTCACCGTGACGGAGGGCCACCCGAGGACGCGACGGGGCATCCGGGTGCACCGTGCGCGCGACATCGAGCGCGTGGTGGTCAGCGGCATCCCGGTGACAACCGTCACGAGGACCCTGCTCGACATCGCCACCGCGCTGAGCCAGCGAGACCTCATACGCGCGATCGACGAAGCGCAGATCCAACGAAAGCTGGACCACACCACCCTCACCGAAGCCGTTCGGCAACACACCGGCCACCGCGGCGCCCGCGCACTGCGCGCCGCGGCAACCAAGACCACCGAGCCGCGACTGACGAGAAGCGAAGCGGAGCGGCGGCTGGTCGAGCTCGTCGAGGCCGCCGGGCTGCCGCGACCGCAGACGAACGTGAAGCTCGGACGTTGGGAGGTGGATGCGCTGTGGGAGCGAGAGGGGATCGTCGTCGAGGTCGACGGCTTCGCCTACCACTCCACCCGCTTCGCCTTCGAGCGCGACCGCCGGAAGGACGGCGACCTTGACGACGCGGGCTACCGGGTGCTGCGACTGACCTGGCGGCAGCTGACCGACGAGCGCGAGCTGGTCGTCGCGCGGCTGGCGCGGGCGCTCAGCGAAGCACGCGGACGCGCGCGTCCGCTCGCGGTGGCGGGGCCTCTCGGTTCCCCGCTCCGTCGACCGCGACCGTGAAGAACGCGTAGCGCCGGCCGCGCCGGACGCGCAGGCGGTAGTGCGTGCGGCGCGTGATCGTGATCTTCACCGGCTTGAGGCCGTCGACCGACCGCCAGACCTCGTACCGCGCGACGCCGCTCGACACGACGTGCTCCGGCGACGGGTCCGAGCCGCGCCAGCGGAGCGTGAGCGAGCGGCGGTCGATCTTCGCGGGCGCGCGCAGGCGCGACCTCGGCGGCGTGCGGTCGAGCTGGGCCGCGCGGCGGGTCGCGGCGGCGGCGTCCGCGATGCCCCACCCGAGCTCCGGCGACCAGCCTGTGCCGGCGGGGCGGCGGGCGGTCTCCTTCAGCAGCCGGACGACCTCCGCCGGGCCGATGTCCGGGTTGAGGTCGCGCACGAGCGCCGCGACGCCGGCGACGACGCCGGTGGCCATCGAGGTCCCCTGGAGGTAGGCGTAGCGGTTGTCGCCGCGGTAGGTGGTCCGGCAGCGGCAGGGGGGCGTCGCGGGCGGGCCCTCGTCGCCGCGCTCGAACGAGGTCTCCCCCGCCGGGAACGCGCCGAGCAGCCCGCGCGGCCCCTGCCCGCGCTCGAACGCGCCGTAGCCGGCGAGCGAGATCTGCGATCCGCGGCCGGCGAAGGAGGCCTTGCGGTCGTAGAACGTCGCGGCGGTGACGGAGAGGCCGAGGTTCTGGTTGAGGTCGGGGCCGGTGTTGGTCGGCTGCAGGATGTTGGCCGGGTCGCCCTGCTCCTCGGTCTCCTCGTCCGCGGCCGCCGCGACGAGGACGACGCCGCGGGCGAACGCGTAGTGGATCGCGTCGACCATGGCCTGCGGCGGCTCGCGGCCGCCGTCGGTGCCAAAGCTCATGGCGATGACGTCCGCGCCGCGGTCGGCGGCCTCGACGAGCGCCTCCGCGACGCCGCCGTCGCTGAAGTCGGTCTTCGCGACGAGGAGCCCGCAGTCGCGGCCGGCGCCGACGATCCCGGTCGCGTTGTTGGTCGCCGCGCAGGCGAGGGAGGCGACGTGGGTGCCGTGCCCGGCCTCGTCGGTCAGCGGTCCGCCGGCGCCGGGGGTCGGGTCGACGTCGAGCGTGTCGCGGACCTTCGCCGTCAGCTCGGGATGCGGGCCCTCGATGCCGGAGTCGATGACGGCGACCAGGGAGCCGGCGCCGTCGGCCAGGTCCCACGCGTCGAAGAGCCCGGTCCGGGCCGCCCACCACTGCACCGGCGTGTCTGGAGGAGTGCCCAGCGCCGTCTCCGGGTCGGTGAGGGCCGGGTCGTCCGCGAACGCGCGCGGGACGGCCCGGTGCTCGACGTCGACGGCGCGGACGCGAGGGTCGCCGAGCAGGCGGCGACGGAGCGACGTCAAAGACTCGCCGGCGCGAGGGCGGACAGCGACGAGGCCGATCGACGGCACCGACAGACGAACCTCCCCCCTCGATGCCACTGCGGCGATGGCGCGCGGAGGGACGCCGCGCGCGGAGCGCGGAGGAACGTCGCGCGGGGCGCGCGGAGGAACCTCGCGCGCGGAGCGCGGAGGGACGCCGCGCGCGGAGCGCAGTGAGACCAGCAGCCGGCCGGTGCGCTCGGAGGAGGCCGCCGCGGGTGCAGCCGCCACCAGCGCCAGCGCGGTGGCGAGGAGGGCGGCCGGGCGCATCGGCGCGAGCATAACCCTCCAACCAGCGGCGACGGTCCGCGTTTCGGTGGCCAGTCGGGAGCTTCGGCCCCGACCGTCATGGAAGACGTCCGTGGACAGTGCCCCGCCCGGTCGCGCGTCGCCCCACGCAGCGACCGGGCGCCACGGACCGCCGGTACACCGGACGGATGACCGATGGACGCGCCCGACCCTGAGGCGCGAGGGTGGCGCGGTGCGTGCGGTTCCCCTCGCGAGCGTCGTCTGCTTCTGCCTCCTCCTCTTCGCGACGCCCGCGGTGGCGGCCGACCGCGTGCTCGTCCTGGCCAGCACGGTCGACGGCGCGAACAGCTTCGAGGTCCAGCGCATCCAGGCCCTCGGCCTCGAGCCGGAGCTGGTGACCGACGGGATCTGGGCGAGCAAGACCGCGAGCGACTTCGCCTCGTACCGCGCGATCGTCCTGGGCGACCCCCACTGCCAGGCGGACAGCGCCGACGCCGCCGTTGCGAACGCGGACGTCTGGGGGCCGGCGATCAGCGGCAACGCCTTCATCATCGGGGGCGACACCGCAGTCCACGAGGAGCACGGCTCCCGCAAGGTGGTGGACGCGGGAATCGACTATGCGGTCGGACAGCCCGGCAAGACGGGCGTGTACATCTCGCTGAGCTGCGGCTTCTACGGCGCCCAGCCGTACACGCCGGTCCCCTTGCTCGAGCACCTCAGCACGCACGGCGAGTCGCCGCGCTTCACCGTCCACGACCCGCCGTGTTACGACGGCGAGCACGTCGTGGTCGAGCACTCCGCGTTCCTGCTGATCACCGACGAGCTGCTGTCGGGCTGGGGCTGCTCGGTGAACCAGGCGTTCGACACGTACCCGGACGACTTCCTCCCGCTGGCGATCGACCGCAACGGCGAGGCCGCGTACGTCGCTCCGGACGGCACGTCCGGGACCCCCTACATCCTCGTCCGCGGGAACGGGACGGTGCGGTACTTCGGCCGACACATGGTCGCCCTCGGTGACTCCGTCAGCGCCGGCGAGGGGATCGGCGAGGGCTGGAGGTGGCATCCGGACGAGAAGTACCGCGACGCGCGCGACGACGAGCCGGCGTACTACAAGGGCGAGTGGCAGGAGGACGGCCTGGAGGTCCCGTGGCTGAGCGACCCGATGCCGAGCGACTGCCATCAGACCGAGTACTCGCATCCGCGCGTGGCCGCCGCGACGCTGCACGCGTGGCTCGTCGCGCTGTCGTGCACCGGCTCGTCCTCGTTCGAGGGCGTCCTGAACGACAGCGACGGGACGCCGTGGGCCGACGCCCAGCTCGGATCGGACGTCATCGCCGGCGCGGCCGACCCGAACCCCGTCTACGACGCCGCGGATCCCGACCTCGTCACCCTGAGCCTCGGCGCGAACGACGTCAAGTTCTCGGACGTGGTGTACGACTGCGCCGTCGGCGGCTGCACGAGCGACCTCACGGACGACCTCGAGCAGCAGAAGGACGACGTGCGCAAGGTGCTCGAGGAGATCCAGCGTCGCGGCGTCGCCGCGGGCAAGGTCCCCTTGGTCCTGCTGACGCAGTACGTGAACCCGTTCCCGGTCGTATGGGACAAGCGCTGCCGGGACCTCGACCTCCCGTGGGCGGGGCTGAGCATCGAGAACGACGAGATGCAGTACCTGCTCCGATGGCTCCACGTGCTCAACGACAACCTCCGCGAGCTCGCGGACGAGTTCTGGAACGTCTCGATCGTCGCGGAGCCCGGGGAGTACCACCAGCACCACTTCTGCACGGCGGACCCCTGGACGTTCGGGGCGTCGATCGACATCGAGCAGAGCGACGACCCGTCGCCCTTCCACCCGACGATCGAGGGCCAAGCGGCGCTCGCGGAGAGCATCGTGACGGCGGCCGACGGCAAGCTGCCGGTCGTGGCCGGCCCCTACTCGCCGGTGCGATTCCCGTCGAACGTGCAGATCCGGTTCAGCGACGTCAGCACGGCCGGGTCGGTTCTGCTGCGTTCCGCGGCGCGCGCCGACCTGCCGCCGGCGACGACCTTCTCGCCCAGCGCCATGTGGACGATCGACGCGTCCGCGGTGTACAGCGGCTCGATCGGCCTGACGTTCCCGGGCGGCCCGGGCCAGTCCATCTACCACTTCACCGGCGGCAGCTGGCACCAGCTCGCGACGGACTACGGTGACGGCTACCTGAACGCTACGACCGACAGCCTCTCGCCGTTCGCGATCGGCACCCCCACGCCTGAGGTGACGGCCGAGATCAGCGCGCCGGTCGGCGGCCTGGCGCCGGCCGACCTGGCGTTCGACGCGTCGGCGTCGTCGGTCGCCGACGGCTCGGCCGTCGAGTCGTACGAGTGGGACTTCGGCGACGGCCACGTCGCATCGGACGCCGCGCCGACGCACCGCTTCGCCCAGTCCGGGACGTACACGGTCACCGTCACCGTCCGCTCGCAGCAGGGCGCGACCGACGTCGCCACCGCGTCGGTGATCGTCACCAACCTGCCGCCCGTCGCGAAGATCGACGGCCCGGCGCGCGGCGAGGCCGGCGAGGAGCTGACGTTCACCTCCGAGGGCTCGTCCGACCCCAACGGCGAGATTCTCGATCGCGCGTTCGAGTTCGACGGCGGCGGCGAGCCGCAGCTCGGCGCGACCGTCCGCCGCTCCTTCTCGACCCTCGGCGAGCACACGGTCACGCTCCGCGTCAGGGACGCCGAGGGCGAGCCCGGCGTCGTCTCGGCGAAGGTCGTGATCGTGGAGCCCGCGCCGCGAGGCTCGGGCGATCCGGTCGCCACCCCGCCGCCGGGAGAGGCGCCGCAGCCGACGCCGATCGGCCCCCCGGGAGCAACCCGGCCGCCCCTTCCGGCCAAGGCCACGGTGACGGTGCTCGGATGGCGCCGCGGGAAGCTCTACGTCCGGCTGGGCTGCCCGGGCGCCGCGCCGTCGCCGTGCACGATCGTCGCGGCGCTGCGGACACGCTCGAGGCGCCGCCTGGCCCGCACGTCGAGGACGCTGGCCCCCGGCAGGACCGTCACGGTCGCGCTGAAGCCCAGGAGGAGCCGCGTCGCGCACCGCAGGCTGCTGCTCGCGATCCGGACAACGACCGAGGCGGGCGTGACGCGGGAGACGCGCTCGCTGAGATCGGTGCGCGGACTCGCGCACAGGCCCTAGTACCCCAGCACGAACTTCGCTAGCCGACGGTGGCGCCGGCGGCGATCAGCACCTCGAGGAACCGCTCGACCTCGGGCCACTCGTCGGCGGTGACGTGGACGTTCTTCTTCGCGCGGTCGACCTTGCGGAGCACGACGCGGCGGCGCCTGCCGTCCTTCCCCCACTCGCCCCGATCGATCCCGAGCATCGCGACGTGCGCGCGCCAGCAGGCGTCGGACAGGTCGAACACCTCGGCGACGCGCCCGTCGAAGCTGAGGATGATGCCGTCGGCCGTCCGTACCTCGGTGAGCTCGCTCATGGACCCGTTCTACCTGACCGCGGGCACGGCGGCGAGGGTGCGCGGTGTCGGTTGTGTGCAGGCGCTAGTACCCGAGGGCGAACTTCGCGTCCTCGGACATCTTGTCCGGGGTCCACGGCGGGGAGAAGACCATCGAGGAGGAGACGTCGTCGACGCCGTCGAGCTCGCCGACGAACTCGTCGATCTGCTCGGTCACCTGCGGGCCGATCGGGCACGCCGGGGTGGTCAGCGTGAACGTCACGTGGACGTTGCCGCCGTCCACCTCGATCCCGTAGATCAGGCCCAGCTCGACGAAGTCGAGACCCAGCTCGGGGTCGATGACGTTCGTCAGCGCGGCTTCGACGTCTTCCACAGAGACCATGACCAGATTCTAGCCGCGGAGGTGCCTCGACTCTGCAGCGGTTTGAGATAGCTTTCCTCCATCGTCTCGCTCGACGAACACGCCTTCGTGCTGCGGGTCTGCGGCGACGAGGACCGGGCGACGCAGAGCCTGCGTCGCGGCCCTCTCTCGCGCGCGCTCGCCCTGGCGAGAGCGGACCTCACGGTCGACCTCTCGGAGCTGCACTTCGCCGACGCGTCGCTGATGCTCGACCTCGCGATGCTGGCCCGGCGGCTGCGCTCGACCGGCAAGTGCCTGCGCGTCTACGGCGCCCGCCCGCACATCCAGCGGCTGATCGAGATCGTCGGGCTGGACCGGCTCCCCGGCGTGCTCGTCGCCGCCCCCGCCGGCTGAGCCCCGCCGCCGCCGCGTACCCTCCGCAGGGCGATGCTCCCGCTCCTCGTCGTCCTCTTCATCGTCGTCCCGATCATCGAGCTGTACGTGATCATCGAGATCTGGCACGCGATCGGCGGCTGGTGGACGATCGCGCTGCTGCTCGCCGACTCGATCCTCGGGTCGATGCTCATGCGCTCGCAGGGCCGCGCCGCCTGGCTGCGCTTCAACGAGGCGCTGCAGCGCGGGCGCCCGCCGGCGCGCGAGGTCCTCGACGGCGTGCTGATCATCTTCGGCGGCGCGCTGCTCCTCACGCCGGGCTTCGTGACCGACATCGTCGGCCTGACCTTCCTCCTGCCCCCGTCCCGGGCCGTGCTGCGCGGCCTGCTCGTCCGCCGCTTCGCCGACCGCATGATCGGCGCGGCCGCCGCCGCGCGCCCGCGCCACCGCGACTACGACGTCGAGGGCCACGCGACCGACGTCGACCCGCCGCGCCTGCCGTGACGCCGATCGGTCCCGAGCACGAGCAGCCGCAGGCGCGCGGCGCGGACGAGAGCGACGCCGTCACGATCGCCTTCGCCGACCCGGAGGTCGGCGTCTACGGCCTCGCCCGCACGAGCCTGAGCGCGGACGACGCCAGCGGGATGGGCATCCTCTTCTCCGGCTCGGAGGTCGTCGCCGTCCGCGCCGAGGGCGTCTCGCTGGAGGTCCTCGAGCCGCTCGCCCGCTGGAAGGCGTCGTTCGCCGGGGCGTTCGAGCTCGAGGCCGAGGCGCTGTCCCCGCCCGCCGAGGTCGTCGTCGGCGACACCCAGGGCTACGAGCAGCTCGTCCGCGTGCGCGGGACGGCCACCATCGGCGGCGCGCCGCGCACGATCGACGGCCTCGGGCAGCGCGGGCACTCCTGGGGCCGCGTGGACTGGTCGAAGCTCGAGCTGGCCCGCACCGTGACCGCCTGGCTCGACGACCGCACCGCGGCGACCGTGAGCGCGATCCGCCCGAAGTCCGCCAAGCACCACTCCGACGAGTCGGTCGCCGCGCACCTCGTCCTCGACGGCCGCCCGGTCCCGGTCGCCGACCCGCGCCTGAGCACCACCTACGACGGCGACGGCCGCCAGGTCCACGCGGGCCTCGAGCTGTGGGTCGAGGACGGCGAGGGCGAGTACCCGCACCGCGGCGCCGGCGAGGTGGTCTGCGGGACGACCGTCGACCTCGGCACGCTGCGCCTCGACTGCGCGTTCTTCCGCTGGCACATGGACGGCCGGACCGGCGCCGGTCGCTACGACATCGTGCGGCGCGCGTGATCCGGGCCATCATCTCCGACTTCGGCGGCGTGCTGACCACGCCGCTCTTCGGCGGCTTCGCGAAGGTCATGGAGGCGCAGGGCCTGCCGATCGAGGCGCTGGGCCACGCGATGGTGCGCGCGAGCGAGGCGCACGGCGAGAACCCGCTCTTCGACTTCGAGCGCGGGAAGATGACCGAGCAGGAGTTCTTCGTCCTGCTCGGCGACGGGCTCGAGGCCGAGATCGGCCGGCGCGTCCCGCTCCAGGACTTCGCCGAGCACTACTTCTCGCACCTGAGCCCCAACCACGAGCTGATCGACCACCTCCGCACGCTGCGCGACGACCGCGGCCTGCGGCTCGCGCTCCTGACCAACAACGTCAAGGAGTGGGAGCCGCGCTGGAAGTCGATGCTCCCGGAGGACCTCTTCGAGCTGATCGTCGACTCAGCGTTCGTCGGCATGCGTAAGCCCGAGCCCGGCATCTACGAGCTCACGCTCGAACGCCTGCGGCTGAGCGGCCCCGAGTGCGCGTTCATCGACGACCTCGACATCAACTGCGAAGCGGCGAAGGAGCACGGCATCGTGCCCATCCGCTTCGAGTCGACGGATCAGGTGATCCGCGACCTCGACGCCGTGCTCACCGGCGCCGAGCGCTCGACGCCGTCCTGACGCCAGAGCACGGTGCCCCCGCGCACCGCGAGCGAGCCGGGATCGACGTCGCCCGTCGCGATCTCGCGCGCGACGAGGCCGCGGGTCGCGAGCACGCGCCCCGGCTCGACCCATGCGACGAGCCCGTCGCCGCCGACCGCCACGTCCAGGACGGTGCCCGCCGCGGGGCGGACCTCGCGGCCGCGGAGGAGGTCGTGCACCACCACCGTCCCCACCTCGCTCCACGCCACGAACCGCCCGGCCAGCGCGACGTGGTCGTGCGGCGCGGACGTCAGGCGCACACGGCTGCGCCGCAGCCAGGCGCAGCCGAACAGCGCGCGCTCCGCACCGCGGTCGTAGACGCGGCCGACGTCGTCCCACGCGAGCGTCACGCCGAGCCGCGGCTCGCAGGTCACCCCGCCCGCCACCAACGCCTCGCCCCCGGCCCAGCGCAGCGTCGCGTCGGCGAGCGACAAGGAGGAACGATCGACCTCCGGGCCCGCGAGGCGGCGGACGCCGCCGCCGTCGGCCGCCCATAGGCCGTCGCCCGACAGGTACGCGGCCGCGCCCGTCGGCGACAGGAGCAGCGCCCGCAGCGGCGGCGCGTACGGGGTCGAGCGGCGGGTGCCGCGCCGCAGGTCCACCACCCGCACCGACTCCGTCACCTCGCCGGACAGCTCGAAGCGCCACCGGTAGGCGACGAACGCGCGCCTCACGAGGACGCGCCCCCACCCGGCGGAGGCGAAGATGTCCTCGTCGAAGCCGCGGACCGCGAGCTTCGTCCGCTCCCCCGTCGACCGCAGGCACCCGACGAGCGCGGGCTCGCTCACGTAGACCCGCACGACGTCGTTCGCCGCGGCGGTGATGCTCCCGGGGCTGCGGCAGCGGTCGCGCGCCGCAGAGGCGGGCGTGGCGAGGAGAAGGAAGAGGAGCGCTGCGGAGAGGAGACGGCTAGTTATCGCAGCCGAGACGATCCCACAGGTACAGCTCGAGGCATTCCGCAGCCAGCTCCATCGACCGCTCCCGGGACAGATGGGGCAGGACGGTCTCGAGCGCCTGCTCCTCGGCCACGCCCGCCTCGAACGCCTCCTCGCCGCGGAAGCCCGCCGCGATCTTCAGCGCCTCGCGCCGGTTGTCGCCGAGCGTCGGGAAGACGTTGACGAGGAAGTCGCGGTTGGGGATCGGCTGGCCGACCTCGAGCGACGCGTGCCAGGCGGCGAGCATGTTCAGGTCGTGCTCGTCGAGGTCGCCGATGGCCTTCGCGTAGTGCGACGCGAGCTGGTCCTCAGGGATCTCGTCGACCCAGGCCCGGACGAGCTCGCCGAGCAGCTGCCGGCGCGCCTCGCGCCCGACGGACTCGGCGATGACTCGGATGGCGTCGTGTGGCTCGATGAAGCAGAGGGGCATTCCAGCTCCCAGGAGGCTCGGGAAGGAACGAGACGGGCAGAACGTAAGGGCCGGATCGGACGGCAAAGCGGTGCGGCCGGGCCCTAGCGCGTCGGCGTGCCCGCGGCGAGCGCGTCGGCGGCGCCCAGGTCGTACGCGCCCGCGTCCGTCCCCAGCCCCTGCGCGACGAGCGCCGCGGTCGCGCAGCCGAGCACGGCCGCCTCGCGGCGCTCGCGGCCGAGGCCGAGCCCGCGCAGGAAGCCGGCCGAGAACGCGTCTCCGCAGCCGGTCGTGTCGACGACGTCGACCGCGAAGGCCGGCACCCGCTCGCTCCCCTCGGCGTCGACGAGCACAACGCCCTCGGCGCCGCACGTCGCGGCGACGCACGCCGCGCCGCGGTCGACGAGCGCGCGGCACGCGTGCTCGACGTCGTCGCTGCCCGTGAACCCCATCGCCTGCTCGTCGTTGGGGAGGAAGTAGTCGAGGTGCTCGAGCGCCGGAGCGATCCACTCGAGCAGCCCCGTCTCGCCGGGCGCGAGGACGTCGGCCGAGGTCGTCACGCCGTTCGCGCGCGCGAACGAGAGGATCTTCGCCGCCGCCTCGCCGCCCATGAACTCCGGGCCGCCGAGGTGCAGGTGCGTGGCGTCCGCGATCGCGTCCCACGGCGCGTCGTCGGGGCCGTACGTCCCGTTCGCGCCGACGACGTGGAACGCCGGCCGCGAGCCGTCGGGGCGGATCGGGAGGACCGAGGCGCTCGTCTGCACGTCCTCGCGGCGCAGGAGCAGCGAGGTGTCGACGCCGTCGCGCTCGAGCAGCCGCACGAGCATGTCGCCGACGGGATCGCCGCCGACCGCGCCCGCGCTCGACACCTCGGCGCCCAGCCGCGCGAGGACGAGCGCGAACCCGCCCGCCGAGCCGGCCGCCGTCATCCGGATCTCCTCGACGAGCTGCCCGCCCTGCCCCTCGGGGATCGCCTCCACCGGCCGCACCAGCACGTCGAGGACGTGCACGCCCATCGCGATCGCCTTCATTCCGAGACCTCCCGCGTCGTGCCGTACCGGGTGCGGACGGCGAAGTCGATGACGTCCTGGCGCTGGCGCTCGTCGAGCACGCGCGGCTCGCCGATCGCCCGCGCCCGCCAGTAGAGCGTGCACGCCCACTCGAGCAGCTCGGTCGCGCGCACGGCGCCGTTCACGTCGGCGCCGTAGGCCACCGCGCCGTGGTTGGCCATCAGCGCAGCGGTCCGGCCGTCGAGCGCGTCGAGCACCGACGCCGCGAGCTCCGGCGAGCCGAACGTCGCGTACGGCGCGACCCGCACCGTGCCACCGAGCAGCAGCATCTCGTAGTGCACGCACGGCAGCTCGTCCACCACGCAGGACAGCGCCGTGGCCACCGGCGCATGCGTGTGGATCACCGCGCCCGCGTCGTAGCGCCGGTAGACGCCGAGGTGCAGCTCGAGCTCCGACGTCGGCGCCAGCCGGCCGTCGACGCGCTCGCCGTCGAGGTCCACCACGGTCACGTCGGCGGCCTCGAGCTCGGCGAGCACCGCCCCGGTCGGCGTCACCGCGACGTGCTCCCCCGACCGGGCCGACAGGTTCCCCGAGGTGCCCGCCACGAGGCCCGCCGCGGCCAGCCGCCGCGCCGCGGCCGCGACCTCCTCGCGCTCCGACTGCAACATCCGCGCGACTCTAATGGCACGATCACGGCGGCATGACCGAGACCTCCATCACCCGCCGCGGGCTCCTCGGCGCGGGCGCCGCCGCCGGCGCCGGCGCCCTGCTCGCCTCCGACGCCGATGCCGCCAAGCGCCGCCACACGCGCAAGCGGAAGCCGAGAAAGCGCAAGCGGAGCACGCAGGTCCGCCGCGCCGACGTGATCGTGGTCGGCGCCGGCTTCGCCGGGCTGACCGCCGCGCGAGAGATCGTCAAGGCCGGCAAGTCGGTGATCGTCGTCGAGGCGCGCGACCGCGTCGGCGGCCGCGTGTGGAACCACGAGCTCCCGGGCGGCGAGGCGTCCGAGCGCGGCGGCACGTTCGTCGGGCCGACCCAGAACCGCATCCTCGCCCTGTCCGAGGAGATGGGCGTCGCCAAGTTCGACACGTACGCGAACGGCAAGAACGTCGCGATCATCCAGGGCGACCGCTCGGAGTACAGCGACACGGGCCCGACCGGCACCGCACCGCCGGATCCCGCGACGCTCGCCGAGCTCGCCGCGGTCGTCGCCCAGATGGACGACATGTCGACGCACGTCCCGGTCGACGCGCCGTGGGAGGCCGACCAGGCGGCGGAGTGGGACGGCCAGACGCTGGAGTCGTTCATCCGCGACAACTCGCAGACCGAGCGCTTCCGCTCGCTCATCCCCGTGGCGACGCGGCCGATCTTCGGCACCGAGGCGCGCGACCTCTCGCTGCTCTTCACGCTGTTCTACATCGCCGCGTCCGGCGACGAGCGCAACCCCGGAACCTTCGAGCGCAACTTCGACACCCGCAACGGCGGGCAGATGTGGCGGCTGGAGGGCGGCTCGCAGGTCGTCGCGCTGAAGGTGGCGGACGAGCTCGGCGCCAAGCGGCTGGCGCTGAAGTCGCCGGTGCGCCGGATCGAGCAGAGCGCGGCCGGCGTGGTGGTGCGGACGGACAAGACCGTGTTCGCGGGCAAGCACGTGATCGTGGCGATCCCGCCGACCCTCGCCGGCCGGATCGAGTTCGACCCGCCGCTGCCGATGGAGCGCGACCACCTCAACCAGCGCCTGCCGCAGGGGTGGCTGACGAAGGTCGCGGCGACGTACGACAAGCCGTTCTGGCGCGACAAGGGGCTGAACGGCACCGGCCTGAACACCGACGGCCTCGTCAGCGCGACGTTCGACGACTCGCCGAACGACGGCTCCCCCGGCGTGATCTTCGGCTTCGTCGGCGGGGACCAGTGCCTCGCGTACGGGCGCCTGTCGGAGGCCGAGCGCCGCGCGACGGTCCTCAAGGAGTTCGCGGCGTTCTTCGGCCCGGAGGCGCTCAACGCCACCGACTACTTCGACACGCGGTGGGGCGAGGAGGTGTGGAGCCGCGGCGGCCCCGTCGGCGTCCACGCGCCCGGGTCGCTGCTGAAGTTCGGGCCCGCGCTGCGCCAGCCCGTCGGCCGGATCCACTGGGCCGGGACGGAGACCTCGACGTACTGGAACGGCTACATGGACGGCGCCGTGCGCTCCGGCAAGCGCGCCGCCCGCGAGGCGCTCGCGGCGCTCTGAGCGGATACCCTCGGCCGGTGCTGCCGACCGAGCACCTCCTCGCGTTCGTCCTGATCGCCGTCGTGCTGATCCTCGTGCCGGGCCCGAGCGTCCTGTTCGTCGTCACGCGCTCGCTGACGCTCGGCCCGCGCGCCGGACTGGCGACCGTCGCGGGCAACGCCAGCGGCGTCTACGTGCAGGTCGTCGCGGTCGCGTTCGGGATCGGCGCGCTCGTGCAGGAGTCGATCCACGTCTTCACCGCGATCAAGCTCGTCGGGGCGGCGTACCTCGTCTACCTCGGCGTGCAGACGTTCCGCCACCGCCGCTCGCTCGTCGCCGCGCTCGACGCGCCGGTCGAGCGCAAGCTCGCGCGGCGGATCTTCGCCGACGCCTTCGTCGTCGGGATCTTCAACCCGAAGGTGATCGTCTTCTTCATGGCGATCCTGCCGCAGTTCGTCGATCGCTCGGCGGGCGCGGTGCCGCTGCAGCTCCTGGCGCTCGGCGCGATCTTCTGCCTCCTCGCGCTCGTGTGCGACAGCATGTGGGCGCTGACGGCGGGCGCCGCGCGGGCGTGGCTCGCCCGCTCCCCGCGGCGGCTGGAGGCGATCGGCGGGACCGGCGGCGTCGTGATGATCGGCCTCGGCGCCGGCCTCGCGCTGACCGGGCGCAGGGAGTAGCGGCTAGGGCTCGCCCCACCGCTCGAGGAACGCCACCTCGTCGAGCCCCGCGAGGTCCTCGCGCAGGCGCCGGGCCTGACGGGCGGCATCGGGCGCCGGCAGGTCCCAGAACAGCACGACCTCGCCGGACGCCACCTCGACGACCTCGAGGTGGTCGATGCGCGACCGGTCAAGGCGCGCCGGGCGGCGGTTGGAGCGCGTGTGCAGCAGCCGGTAGCTGCGATTGGCCCGCATGCCGCGAAACGTAGCTCGCCGGCTGCGGACGTGCCTCGCTCAGCGATTGCGGGTGATGCGATCCCAGACGCGGCGCAGCGCGGCCTGCACGGGGTGCTCGAGCTGATCCTCGGCAGCGCTCCTGCGGGCGCCCCCGCCGGACCTGCGCAACGCCGCGCGGCCGACGGACAGCAGGACGCCGCGCTCGTGCAGCGCCGCGATCTGATCGGCGTCGGCGACGAGATGGCGCCCCGGCAGCGGAAGCGTGTGGACGACGACGCCCTCGAAGATCGCGGCGTGCTCGTCGGCCACGACCTCCTCCACGACCCCGATGCGCTTGCGCTGCGCGTCGTAGACGGGGGTGCCCTCCCGGAGCGCGATGAAGGCGATCGGCGGTCCGAGATCCACGACGGCAGTATCGGCGATTTCTCACAGGCTGCTGCGGAACGTGATCCGCGTGCAGCCGTGCAGCTTGTAGCGCGGCTTGGAGCGGTGGCTCAGGAACACGAGCGGCTGCTTCGTCGTGCAGGTGATCGAGCCGCGCCCGAAGTGCGCGTGGATCCAGTCGGCGCCGCCGTTGGTCACGATCGTGTTCGTGCCGTGGCTGGCGTAGATGTGGTCCTTGCCGGGGCCGCCCGTGATGACGTCGCGCTGCGTCGCGGGCTGCCCGGAGGGCTTGTAGTCGCCCCACATGACGTCGCCGACGTCGCCGGCGACGATCGTGTCGTCGCCGTGGCCGCCGAGGAGCTCGTTGTGCCTGTTGCGCAGGCCGCGCAGCGGCGTCTCCTC
>DASVQN010000060.1:0-29608 GCA_036389155.1 Solirubrobacteraceae bacterium | reverse complement strand
GCGGCGCGACCGCCCCCGATGGCGACGACGACGGCGACGACCCCACGCCGCCCGTGAGCCCCGGTGGCCACGACCAGCACCACACCCGCGGCCACCACACGCGCCCGGACCGGCCCGTGAAGCACGAGCCGCGCACGCCCTCGCGCCACACGAGCGGCGGCCACTCGCCGGCCCCCGCGCCCGCGCCCGCCCCGCTGCGTCACCGCGACGGGACCCCGAGCAGCTCCAACCCCGGCTTCTTCGACGCCCTCCCCGGCCCGGCCGTGAAGGGCGTGCCGAACTTCGTGATCCAGAAGTTCCGCGTGCCGATCTTCCTGCTGCCGATCTACCAGGCCGCGGGCACGCAGTACGGCATCCGCTGGGAGGTCCTCGCGGCGATCAACGAGATCGAGACCGACTACGGCCGCAACCTGAACGTCTCGTCCGCCGGCGCGCTCGGCTGGATGCAGTTCATGCCGGCTACCTGGCGCCAGTACGGCGTCGACGCCAACAAGGACGGCAAGCGCGACCCGTACAACCCGGTCGACGCGATCTTCGCCGCCGCCAAGTACCTCAAGGCCGCCGGCGGCGACAAGGACATCAAGCGCGCGATCTTCGCCTACAACCACGCCGACTGGTACGTCGACTCCGTGATGCTCCGCGCGCGGCTGCTCGCGGGCGTCCCGGTGGAGGTCGTGGGCTCGCTCACCGGCCTCACCGAGGGCCGCTTCCCCGTCGCGGCGCACGCGCGCTACGCGGACGACATCAACGAGCAGCGCGCCTCCAAGACCGTGAAGCGCGGCGAGAACGCCGCCAACGTGATCGAGGACGTGGCGCACCGCCGTCACATCTCGATCTTCACCTCGCAGGGCGCCCCGGTGGTCGCCGTCAACGACGGGCAGATCCTGCGGATCGGCGAGAACGAGCGGCTCGGCCGCTTCCTCATCCTCGAGGACGTCTACGGCAACCACTACACCTACGCCGGGCTCGGCTCGGTCGAGCAGTACTACCCCGTGCCGAAGAAGCACCCGGGCGCCACCGGCAACGAGGCCCGCGCGGTCAGCGCCAACGACGGGAGCCACCCGACCGTCGTCAACAAGAAGCGCGTGTTCGCCCACCCCTCGCGTCCGGCCGCGCGCGCCGCCGGCGGCCTCGAGCAGCTGTTCGACGAGCAGGCCGCGAGCGGCGGTGGCTTCTCCACCTACTCGCACGTCTTCACGCCCAACCTGGGCCTCAACTCGCACAACTCCACGCTCCGCCGCCTGCGCCCGGGCGCGCGGGTGATCGCCGGCACCCTGCTCGGTCGCGTCGGCCGCCCCGACCCGGACCGCGCCGCGCACGTGAACTTCGGCATCCGCCCGGCCGGGAAGGGCGCGCCGCACATCGACCCGAAGCCGATCCTCGACGGCTGGAAGCTGCTCGAGTCGACCGCGATCTACCGCGCCAAGGGCAAGAACCCGTTCTTCGGCTCGGACGCGCGCAGCCCGTCGATCGGCCAGATCCTGCTGATGGGCAAGCGCGAGCTCGAGCACCGCGTGCTGACCAACCCGCGGATCGAGATCTACGACTGCGGCCGGCGCGACGTCAAGGCGTCGAACATCGACCGGCGCGTCCTGGCGACGCTCGAGTTCCTCGCGTCGAGCGGCCTGCGGCCGACGGTGACCTCGCTGCAGTGCGGCCACGGCTACTTCACGTCGTCGGGCAACGTCTCCGAGCACACGACGGGCACCGCCGCCGACATCGCGCGCATCAACGGGATCCCGATCCTCGGCCACCAGGGCAAGGGCTCGATCACCGACATCACGATCCGCCGGCTGCTCACGCTGCAGGGCACGATGAAGCCGCACCAGATCATCTCGCTGATGAAGTACGAGGACGCGGACAACACGCTCGCGATGGGCGACCACAACGACCACATCCACGTCGGGTTCCACCCGCTGTGGGGCGCGAACGGCAAGGCCGGCAAGCAGTTCGAGTCGGTCCTCAAGCCGAGCCAGTGGATCAAGCTGATCGACCGCCTCGGCGAGATCGACAACCCGACGGTGCGGACGCAGCCGAGCAAGTACGCGATCACCGTCACGCCGCCGAAGCGGGCGAGCGGCGCGCACCTCGGTGAGTAGCGAGGGCGCCGGCACCGCCGGCTCCCTCCCGCCGTCGCTCTTCGCGTTCGTCCAGTTCGAGTTCCCGTGGGAGCTGGGGCCGGTGCCCGGGCGCTACGTGCTGCGCGACAGCGCGGCCGAGGCCGACCTGCGGGTCGTCGTGCTGAAGACGCTCGGCGCGCGCGAGCGGCGGCTGTTCGGCCGCCGGCGCACGCAGAAGCTCGAGCCGTCGCCGGAGCCGGCGCTGGTGCCGACGACGCGCGCGACGCTGATCCGCGGCGTGCCGCTGCCGGGTGCGGAGGCCGGGCGGGCGTGGATGGCGGCGCCCGGGGAGCACGTCCCGGTCGAGCTGGCGGTGCTCAACGACGTCGTGCAGGCGCACCGGGTCGCCTCGGCCGACCCGTACGTGCGCCCGGTGACGATCGAGCAGGCGCTCGTGGTGCGCCTCGGCTACGGCGCGGGCGAGGAGGTGGCCGAGGGCCGCTGGACCGAGGCGGTCGAGCCCGGCGAGAAGGAGGGCGCGGCGCTGCGGCGCCTGCGCGCACAGCGGTTGGCGGCGCTCCAGCCCCAGGAGCGCCTGGCGGCGCTCCTCGGCGGCCGCGACGCCGCACTGGCGTGCGAGGAGCTGGCGCTGCGGGCGCGCGCCGACCTCGACGCCGGCCGTTCGCGCGAGGCGGCGCTGGAGCTGCGCGTGGCCCTCGAGGCCGCGCTGGCCGAGCTGGAGGCGTGGCGCGGGCGCCGCGACCTCGACGAGCGGCTGGAGGAGCTGCGCGGCGCGCGCGGCGTCGTCGGCGATGCCGCGAACGCCGCGCTGCGCGGCGGGCTGCCGACGGAGACCGTCGCCGAGGTGGACCGCGTGCTCGGCCGCATCGAAGCGGCGATCAGGGCGCGCGCCGCCGGCGCGACCTGAGAGGCGCCCGCCCGCCGCGGCGGTACTTTGTCTTCGTGGCGAAGACGTTCGACGACATCGACGACCACCTTCGCGAGTGGATCGCCAGGCAGTCCATGTTCTTCGTCGGGACGGCGCCGCTGAGCGAGGACGGGCACGTGAACGTCTCGCCGAAGGGGCCGATCGGGACGCTCCGGGTGCTCGGCCCGCATCGCGTCGCGTACCTGGACTACTCCGGCAGCGGCGCCGAGACGGTCGCGCACCTGCGCGAGAACGGGCGCATCGTCGTGATGTTCTGCGCGTTCGACGGGCCGCCGCGGATCGTGCGCCTGCACGGCACGGGCGAGGTCGTGTTCGCGGGCGAGGAGCGCTTCGAGGAGCTCGTCGAGGAGTGCGGGTTCGACGAGCTGACCGAGGTCCCCGAGGCGCGCCGTTCGGTGATCGTCGTCGACGTCGACCGGGTGTCGGACTCGTGCGGCTACGGCGTCCCGCTCATGGCCTACGAGGGCGCCCGCCCCCACTTCGACCTCTCGAAGAAGAAGCGCCTGCACACGCTGGGGTCCGAGGGGCTGGTCGAGATGCAGGCCAAGCGCAACGCCCGCAGCATCGACGGCCTGCCCGCGGTGGAGGGCCGCGAGCCCGCGAAGGCGGAGTAGCCGCGCCCTAGCCGCGGCGCTTCGGCCGGTTCGCGCGCTCGCAGCCGCGGGCTCGCTCGCGGCGGTCGAGCGTCGCGGTGTCGCGGCCGCTGCCGCAGTCGGTGTCGTCGGCGCGCCCGTCGCGCGCCGAGATGCGGTCGCGGCCGGAGCCTCCGCGCAGCAGGTCGCGCCCGGCGCCGCCGCTGATGGTGTCGTCCCCCGCCCGGCCGAAGACGGCGTCGTCGCCGCGGCCGCCGAAGGCGCGGTCGGCGCCCGGCCCCGCCTCGAGGTCGTCCTCGCCGCTGCCGCCGTTCAGCTTGTCGTCGCCCTCGGCGCCCGTCACGGAGTCGGGGCCCGCGCCGCCGTCGATCGAGTCGTTGCCGCGCGCCCCGGCGATCGCGTCGCGACCGGCGTCCCCGGTGAGCAGGTCGTCGTCGTCGCCGCCGATGATGCGGTCGTCGCCGTCGCCGCCCTCGAGGCTGTCCTCGCCACCGAAGCCGTTGAGGGTGTCGTCGCCCGCGTCGCCCTGCAGCCGGTCGTTGCCCGCGACGCTGCCGACGAGGTCGTCGTTCCCGTCCCCGCCGCGCACGGACGCGTCGCGGGTCGCCGAGCGCGACTCGATGTGATCCGCGCCGCCCCCGCCCTCCAGCGTGAATCGGTCGACCGAGCTCTGGGGGCCGAGGATCACGTCGTCGCCTGCGCTGCCCGACGCGCTCTCGAAGCCGCTGACGACGTTGCCCTCGCCGGCCTCGCCCGCCGTCTGCGGGTTGCCGAGATCGATCCGCAGCGGCGCGGTCCGCGACTGGAAGGCGATGGAGTCGAGCCCCGGCCCCCCGTCGAGGCGGTCCGGCGCCGGGGACCCCCCGGTCACTGAGCGGTCGTCGTCGGTCACGTAGTCGTCGCCGTCGGCGGCGTCGATCACGTCCGCGCCGGCGCCGCCGCGCAGCTGATCGCCGTTCGGCGTCCCGTGGAGCGTGTCGTTGCCGGCCCCGCCCTGGACGTCGTGGCCGAAGAGGTCGTCGTCGCCGTCGCCGCCGTCGACCGCACCGCCGGGCGACACCACGCGATCGTCAGCCCCGCCGGCCCGGACCGTGAACGAGCCGGGGAACGGGCAGCGCACGGAGCCGTCGGCCTCCTTCGTGCAGCCGCCGCGCGCCTCCAGGGGCGCCGCCGCGTCGCGCACGACCACCGTGGTCGCGGTGGCCTCCACCGTCAGGTCGTTGCGCTCGCCGCTGCCGTCCACGATGTCGAGCGACGCTCCGGGCGGGCACATCATGTAGCGGCTGCACGAGTCGTCGGGGTCGGTGCCCGGCGGCTCGACGTAGCCCGCCGTGTACGTCACCGTCGCCGCGGTCGCGGGAGCGGCCGCGACGAGGACGGCGAACAGGGCCAGCGTCAGCGCGCGCCGCATCAGTCCTTCGCCCGCTTCTCGAGCTCGCGCCCGAAGGCCTTCTCGACCGCCTGCGTCATCCGGAGCTGGAACACGGCGACGAGTGTGTCAGTTGCGAGCGGCCGCAGGCGCTCGAGCGCCTCCTGCACCTCGCCCAGGTCGCCGTCCGACGCGCGGAACGGCTTCCACACCTGCTCCATGAAGAGCTGGACGAACTCCTTCGTCACGCCGTCCGCCGCGCGCACGACGCGCTCGACGATGTCCAGCGCCTGCTCGGGCGGCACGCCGAGCTCGCGCACGACCTCGCCCGCGCGCAGCACCGTCGGCGAGAGGATCTCGTACCGGCCGTCCCCCAGCGGCGCGACCAGGCCGAGCTTCTCGGCCCGCGCTACGAGCTTGGGGTCGACCTCGGCCGCGCCCCACTTCGCGGCCAGCTCCTCGGCGTCGACGACCTCCGGCCGCTCGCTCTCGAACGGCGCGAGCAGCGACCGCGCGAAGCCCAGCACCTGCTCGGCCGACCCGTCCCCGCGACCCAGCAGGTGCTTGATCGCCGCGAGGTTGTAGCCGTTGGCCTGCAGCTCCTGGATGAGCCGCAGCCGGGCGATGTGCTCGGGCCCGTAGTAGCCGGTGCGCGCGCGCACGATGGGAGGCTGGAGTAGCCCGCGCGTCGCGTGCGACCGGATGTTCCGCACGGTCATGCCCGTCTCGCGCGCCAGCTCGTCGATCGTCAGCTCGTCGGACGCGATGTCGAGTGCCACGTCGCACACACTACGCGAAACGACGTGACGCCACATGATGTAACGTTCAGCAGCGTCATGGCTACCGAAGAGATCACTTCCGTCGAAGACGTTGACCTGTCGACCCAGGAGGAGGGCGTCGCCTTCTCCCTGGAGCTCAACCAGGATCAGAAGGACATCCGCGACTGGGTCCACGGCTTCGCGCAGGGCGTCATGCGCCCGGCCGCGTCCGAGTGGGACGAGCGCGAGGAGACCCCCTGGCCGATCATCCAGGAGGCCCAGAAGATCGGCCTCTACGGCTTCGAGGCGCTCGCGCAGTTCTTCGCGGACCCGACCGGCCTGACGCTTCCGATCGTCAACGAGGAGCTCTTCTGGGGCGACGCGGGGATCGGCATGGCGATCATGGGCACGTCGCTCGCGGTGGCCGGCATCTTCTCCAGCGGCACGCCCGAGCAGATGGGCGAGTGGGTGCCGCAGTGCTTCGGCTCGCCGGACGACCCGAAGGTCGCCGCCTTCTGCGTCTCCGAGCCCGACGCCGGCTCCGACGTCTCCTCGCTGCGCACCCGCGCCAAGTACGACGAGGCCAAGGACGAGTGGGTCCTCAACGGCCAGAAGGCGTGGGCCACGAACGGCGGCATCGCCAACGTCCACGTCGTCGTCGCCTCGGTCGACAAGGACCTCGGCGCGCGCGGCCAGGCCGCGTTCGTCATCCCGCCGAACACCCCCGGCCTGGAGATGGGGACGAAGGTCAAGAAGCACGGCCTGCGCGCCTCGCACACCGCCGACGTCTTCTTCGACGACTGCCGCATCCCCGGCAGCTGCCTGCTCGGCGGCAAGGAGAAGCTCGACGAGCGCCTCGCCCGCGCCCGCGAGGGGACCCGCGCCAAGAAGCAGGCCGCGATGCAGACCTTCGAGGCCAGCCGCCCGACCGTCGGCGCCCAGGCGATCGGCATCGCCCGCGCCGCCTACGAGTACGCGCTCGACTACGCCAAGGAGCGCGTGCAATTCGGCCGCCCCATCATCGAGAACCAGGCGATCGCGTTCGCGCTGGCCGACATGAAGATGGAGATCGACGCCGCCCGCCTGCTCGTGTGGCGCGCGTCCTGGATGGGCCGCAACAACAAGCCGTTCACCGCGGCCGAGGGCTCGATGTCCAAGCTCAAGGCGGGCGAGGTCGCCGTGTGGTCGACCGAGCGCGCGATCCAGATCCTCGGCGGCAACGGCTACACGCGGGAGTACCCCGTCGAGCGCTGGCACCGCGATGCCAAGATCTACACGATCTTCGAGGGCACCTCCGAGATCCAGCGCCTCGTGATCGCCCGCGCGATCTCCGGCCTGAAGATCCCGTAGTGCCGGTCCCGACGCAGCGCCTGCGCCTCCACGGGCACGAGGTCGAGTACGCGATGGCGGGCTCGGGCCCGGCGCTGCTGCTCGTCCACGGCATCACGTCGAGCCTGCGGACGTGGAGCAAGGTCCTCCCGAAGCTGGCCGAGCACCACACGGTGATCGCGCCCGACCTGCTCGGGCACGGCGCGTCGGCCAAGCCGCGCGGCGACTACTCGCTCGGCTCGTTCGCCAGCGGGCTGCGCGACATCATGATCGCCCTCGACGTCCCCACCGCGACCGTCGTCGGCCACTCGATGGGCGGCGGGATCGCGATGCAGCTGAGCTACCAGTTCCCTGAGCGCGTCGAGCGCCTGGTGCTGGTCAACAGCGGCGGGCTCGGGCGCGAGGTGAGCCTGCTGCTGCGCGCGGCGACGCTGCCGGGCGCCGACCTCGTCCTGCCGCTCCTGTTCGGCACCCCGCTGGTGCGGCCCGCGGGGTTCGTCGTCGGTCGGACGCTGAGCGTCCTCGGCCTGCGCTCGCGCGGCGACCTCGAGGGGATGTGGCACGGCGTCGCGTCGCTGCGGCGCCGAGAGGGCCAGCGCGCGTTCCTGCACACGGCCCGGTCGATCATGGACGCCGGCGGCCAGCGCGTGAGCGCCACGGACCGCCTGTACCTCGCCGAGAGCATGCCCTCTCTGATCGTCTGGGGCGAGCGGGACTCGCTCATTCCCGCCGACCACGGGCGCGCGGCGCACGCGGCCATGCCCGGGAGCCGCCTCGAGCTGTTCCCCGATGCGGGACACTTCCCGTTCAACGACGAGCCGGACCGCTTCGTGGACGTGCTCAGCGACTTCATCGCGACGACGGACCCCTCGGAGTACGACGAGGCCCACGTGCGCGCGCTCATGCGCCGGGAGATCGCGCGTGCCGGATGAGCTGGTCCCGATCCTGCGCGGCGTCTCGCACGCGTGGGCGTTTTGGTTCGCGCTCGTCGCCGGCGCCGTGCTCATGGTGCTCGCGCCGAACGGCGAGGCCCGGGTCGCCGCGCTGATCTACGGGCTCGGGCTGTGCGCGCTGTTCGCGGGCAGCGGCCTGTACCACCGCTGGCGCTGGAACCCGCGCTGGCGCCCGCTCCTGCGCCGGATCGACCACTCGACGATCTTCGTCTTCATCGCCGCCTCGTACACGCCGATCGCGCTGCTCGTGCTCGACGGCTCGCTGCGCGTGATCGTCCTCGTCGGCGTCTGGGCCGGCGCGATCGCCGGCGTGATCTTCAGCGTCGCGTGGATCAACGCGCCGCGCGTGCTGGCCGCCGGCACGTACCTCGGGCTCGGGTGGTTCGCCGTCATCACCATCCCCCAGCTCGTCGACCGGCTGCCGTCGGTCCCGCTCCTGCTGCTCGCGGTCGGCGGCGTCCTCTACACCGCGGGCGCGATCGTGTACGCCGGCAAGCGCCCGGACCCGTGGCCGCGCACGTTCGGCTTCCACGAGGTCTTCCACGCGTTCGTCATCGCGGCCGCCGCGGCGCACTTCGCCGCGATGGCCGGCTGGGTCATCCCCAGCGCCGGCGCCTGACCCTCCGCCCCCCGTCGTAGGGTCTCGGGGATGAAGCCCACCGTGGAGCTGTGGACCGACGGCGCCTGCTCCGGCAACCCCGGGCCCGGCGGCTGGGCGGCCGTGCTGCTGTTCGGCGATCGCGAGCGCGAGCTGGTCGGCCACGACCCGCAGACGACCAACAACCGCATGGAGCTGCAGGCGGTCGTCGAGGGGCTGCGCGCGCTCAAGCAGCCGTGTCACGTCCTGGTCCACACCGACTCGGCCTACGTCCGCAACGCGGTCAGCAAGAAGTGGATCGACGGCTGGCAGCGCAACGGATGGAGGACGAAGGCCAAGACGGCCGTCGCGAACCGCGGGCTGTGGGAGGAGCTGCTCGAGGCGATGCGCGAGCACGAGATCGAGTGGGTGCCGGTGAAGGGGCACGCCGGGGTCGAGCTGAACGAGCGCTGCGACCGGCTCGCCGTCGAGGCGTGCCGCGGGCGCGCCGCATGAAGCGCGGCCTGTTCGTCGCGCCGTTCGGCGAGCTCGCCGACGTGCGCGTGCTGGCCGAGCTCGCGGCGGTGGGCGAGGCCGCCGGCTACGACGGGTTCTTCGTCTGGGACCACGTCCAGTACTCGCCGCCGACGCTCGAGGTCGCCGACCCGTGGGTCGCGCTGACCGCGGTCGCGCTGGCCACCGAACGCGTGACGATCGGCCCGCTCGTGACGCCGCTCGCGCGGCGGCGCCCGCAGAAGCTCGCGCGCGAGACGATCACGCTCGACCGCCTCAGCGGCGGGCGGCTCGTGCTCGGCGCCGGCCTGGGCAGCGACAACCACCGCGAGTTCGCCGACTTCGGCGAGGAGACCGATCCGAAGGCGCGCGCGAAGCTGCTCGACGACGGGCTCGCGACGCTCGCGCGGTACTGGGACGAGTTCGCGCCGGGGCCCGTCCAGCGGCCGCGGATCCCGGTGTGGATCGCCGCACGCTGGCCAAACCGGCGCCCCGTCCGCCGCGCCGCCCGCTGGGACGGCCTCTTCCCCATCGACCTCCCCGGCCCCGAGGCGCTGGCCGAGCTGCGCGAGGAGGTGGACGGAGACCTCATCGTCACGAACGAGGCCGGGACCGACCCGCAGCCGTGGGCCGAAGCGGGCGCGACGTGGTGCCTGACGGGCTTCGGCAAGGACCCGACGCGCGCCGCGGTCCAGGCCGCGATCGACGCCGGTCCGTAGCCGGCCGGACCACCCGAGGGCCGCCGTCGCGATCGCCCCCGCCGGGGTTCCGCGGAGTCCTGCCGCTGCCGCTGTCGGGCTGCAGCGCCGGCGGTCAGAGGGCGAGGAAGCGCCGGACGTCGGCGGCGTCGGCGTGCAGCGCGGCGAGGTCGTCGCCGGCGATCGGCTCGAGCGGCTCGAGGTCGAGCTCGCCGCCCTCGAGCCTCCACAGCGCGGCCGCGCGCCCGCCGACCAGCGCGAACGGCTTGAACATCCCGCCGGCGACGAGCCGGTCGGCGTGCGGTCCGACGACGTCGTCGCGCGACGCCCAGCCGAGCAGGACGGGGTCGAAGGCGCCGAGGAGCCGCGGTGGCGGAGGTTCGGCGCCGGCGCCTGCGCCCGCGCCGCTGCGCCCGCGCGCGCCCGCCGTCGCCGCGCGCTTCCGGTGCTCTGCGGCCTCCTCCAGCGCGCGGCGCGCGTCGCGCAGCGGCAGGCCGGCCCACTTCGCGAGGTCGCGGTCGTCCGCCGGGCCGTGGCCCGCGAGGTAGCGCCGCCCGAGCTCGCCCAGCGCGACGTCGCGGTCGACGCGCGGCTGCTCGCCCAGCCAGTCGCGCACGAGCACGTAGGCGTGCTGCCTGCCCACCATCGGCCCGCGCACGATCAGCCCGTCCGACGCGGCGAGGGCGAGGAGGTGGATGAGGGCCTGCCCTTCGGTCCGCGAGCCCGCGGCGGCGACGCGATCGCGGAGCTGCTCGCGGATCAGCGGCCCCTCGTCGGCCAGCGCCCGCTCGATGGCGGCCACGCCGCGCGCCGGGTCGTCGACGCCCTCCTGCGCGAGCCGGCGCAGGATCCCCGTCCGGCGCGGCGGCGCCGTGAGCGCGTGAAGCCACGCGTGGTCCTCCGAGCGGACGAGGTGCAGCGTCCCGCGGTTGAGCCAGCTGACGACGAGGGAGCGGTCGTTCAGCGCGGCGTCGACGTCCGCCGCCGTGAGCCCGCTCGTCCGCGCGCGGACGGCCAGGCGGAAGCCGCGCGGATCCTGGCCCTGCACGGCGAGCAGCCGCTCGCAGACGGCGACCGAGTCGCCCGCCGGCGGACCGGAGAGGAGCTGCGCGCGGAGGCGCTCGGCGAGCATCGTAGGATGCTCCCATGTCCGCGTCGTGCAGCCACCTCGACGCCGTCGAGGTCCTGGAAGTGCCTGACGAGATCCCCGGCTGCGAGGAGTGCCTCGCCACCGGCGGCCGCTGGGTGCATCTCCGGATGTGCCAGACGTGCGGCCACATCGGCTGCTGCGACAACTCGCCCGGCCGCCACGCGACCGGCCACAACGAGTCGACCGGCCATCCGATCATCCGGTCCGCCGAGCCGGGCGAGGACTGGAGCTGGTGCTACCCGGACGAGCTGATGTTCCGCCTGCGGGCGTCGTGAGCCCGGTCCGCCCCAAGGTCATCGTCACGGGCAGGCGCCTGGGCTCCGAGGACCATCGCCTGCGCGACTTCCTGACCCGCATCGCGCAGCCGTACGAGTGGGTCGAGGCCGAGGCGGACGAGCCGGACCTCCCGCGGCTGGTCGAGCACGACGGCACGACGCACGCGCCCGCGACCGTCGAGGGGATCGCCGAGGCGTGGCGGATGAACACGGCGCCGTCGCGCTCGGAGTACGACCTCGTCATCGTGGGCGCCGGTCCGGCCGGCCTGGCCGCCGCGGTGTACGCCGCGTCGGACGGGCTGAGCACGCTGGTGCTCGAGCACGACGTGCCGGGCGGCCAGACCTCCCACACCTCGATGATCGAGAACTTCTTCGGCTTCCCGGACGGGATCGGCGGCGCGGAGCTCGCGCGGATGGCCGGCCGGCAGGCCGAGAAGTTCGGGGCGGAGCTGTTGATCATGCGCGGCGCCACCGGAAGCCGCCGCGGCCCGGACGGGCCGTTCACCATCGAGGTCGCGGGCGAGCACCAGATCTCCGCGCCGGCGGTCATCGCCGCGCCCGGGATGGTCTGGCGGCGGCTCGACGTCGACGGCGTCGAGGACCTGCTCGGCCGCGGCGTCTACTACGGCGCGGGCCGCAGCGAGGCGGCGCAGTGCGGCGGCGACCCGGTCGTCGTCGTCGGCGCGGGCAACTCGGCCGGGCAGGCGGTCATGCACCTCGCCAACGCGGGCGCCAACGTCACGATGCTGGTCCGCGGCGACACGCTCGGCAAGTCGATGTCGCGGTACCTCGTCGACCGGATCGGGGCGCACCCGCTGATCGACGTGCGCTTCCGGACGCAGGTCGCCGCGGCGGAGGCCGACGACGACGGGCACCTGACGTGCGTCCGCACCACCGACGGCGAGGCGATCCCGGCGACGGCGCTCTTCCTCTGCCTCGGCGGGACGCCCCGGACCGGCTGGGCCGCGGACACCGGCGTGAGCGTCGACGCCGCGGGCTTCGTCCTCACCGGCCCCGACCTGCTGGTCGAGGGGCGCCGCCCGGACGACTGGCCACTGGCCCGCGACCCGCTCGCGCTGGAGACGAGCGTCCCCGGCCTGTTCGCCGCGGGCGACGTCCGCCACGGCTCGACGAAGCGCGTGGCGGGAGCGGTCGGCGACGGCGCGATGGCGACGGCGCTCGTGCACCGCCGCCTCGACGAGCTGTTCGCGACGGCCGCGACCTAAGCCGGGCCCACCGCGACCTCGGGCCCGAGCCGGTACGGCGGAACGAGCTCGATCCGGTCGCCGCTCCAGAACCGGCCCGGGTCGTACCAGCTCGCCGGGCGGCCGGCCGGGAGGATCCCCATCGCCTGGTAGGTCGTGGCGACCAGCTCGGCGCAGTAGACGGCCTCCAGCGACGACGCCGATCGCCGGCGGCGCAGGCGGCTGCCGAGCCACGACCGCGCGAGCTTGGACATCGTCGGGAACGGCGTGCCGTCGAAGCGGTCGACGACCTCCATCAGCCGGTCCTCCTGCTCGCGCGCGATCTCGCCCTCGAGCTGGCGGACCCAGGCGCGCTGGCCGTAGCGCTGCTCCCACGTCGTCACCGCGTCGCGCAGCAGGTGCAGCTGCACGCCGCGCTGGCGCTCGCCGGTCCAGACGTCGGGCAGCGAGCGACCGAGCTCGGCGTGCCACAGCAGCGGCGGCAGGTCATCGAGCGCGACGGCCATCCCGACGTGGTTGACGGGGCTGTTCGTCACCGTCCGGATCGCGAGGTCGGCGAAGGAGCGCCCGCGGAACAGCCAGACGTCGCCCGTCGAGGCCGCCTCGACCGCGTCGTCCAGGGTCACCACCGCCCGTAAGCTACGCGCGGATGCGGATCCCGTGGAAGTACGTCGGGCTCGCGGGCCTCGCCGGCGTGGCCGCGACCGGCGCCGTCGTCGCCCGCCGGCGCCGCGCGCAGCGCGCCGACATCACGCCTGACGAGCTGCGCGCGCGCCTGCACGAGCGGCTGGGCGAGACGCGCGGCGCGGGCCCCGCCAAGCCGCGCGACTAGTCCAGCGCCGCGACGAGCGCCGAGAGCTCCGCGACCACGTCGCCGCTGAGCCGCACCGCCGCGCGCGCGTCGTACGGCGTCTCGCCCTGCGTCACGATCGCGACCGACCCGCCGGACTGGCGCGTCAGGGCCGGCAGCTGCGCGATCGGATAGACCTCCAGCGACGACCCGATGCACAGCAGGACGTCCGCGCCCGCGGCCAGGGTGAAGGCCTCCTCCAGCGCGCCGTCGGGGAGGAACTCGCCGAACAGCACGACGTCGGGCTTGAGCGGCTGCCAGCAGTCGCAGCGCGGGACGCCGTCCATCGCCACCTCGAGCCGCTCCCGCACCGTCTCTAGGGGGAACCGAAGCCCGCACGCGAGGCAAGACGAGTGGTCAATCGTCCCGTGGACCTCGACCAGCCGCGACGTCCCCGCCTTGCGGTGCAGCCGGTCGATGTTCTGCGTGACGACCGCGTCGAGCAGTCCCCGACGCTCGAGCTCCACGAGCGCGAGGTGCGCCGCGTTGGGCTCCTTGGCGTCGAGCGTGTCGAACCGGTTGCCGTAGAAGCGCCAGAACTCGACCGGGTTCGCGCGGAACGCGTCGATGTGCGCGACCTTCATCGGGTCGACGTTCTCCCAGATCCCGCTGCCCGGCGAGCGGAAGTCGGGGATCCCGGACGGCACGGAGATCCCCGCGCCGGTGAGCGCCACGACCGACTCCGCGCCGCGGATCAGGTCGGCCAGGCGCTCGATGTCGGTGGCGGTCCCCGCCGTCACTTCCCGGACCACTTCGCCGTGCGCTTGCCGAGGAACGCCGAGATGCCCTCGCGGGCGTCCTCGGTCTGGAACACGGTGGCGAAGCCCTGCTTCTCGGCCTCGATCCCCTCGTCCAGGTCGCCGGCGCCCGAGACCTGCTTGATGTGCTGGACGGCCAGCGGCGCCTGCGCGCCCAGCTTGCGCGCCCACGCGACCGCGGTGTCGAGCAGCTCGTGGTCGGGCACGACGTCGTTGACCAGGCCGTGCTCGTACGCCTCGTCCGCGAGCATCGCGTCGCCGGTGAGGTTCATCTCGAGCGCCTTGCTCTCCCCCACGAGCCGCGGGAGCCGCTGGGTGCCGCCGAAGCCGGGGATGATCCCCAGGTTGATCTCGGGCTGGGCGAACAGCGCGGACTCGGCCGCGATCCGCACGTCGCACGCCATCGCCAGCTCGCAGCCGCCGCCGTAGGCGATCGCGTTGACCGCGGCGATGGTGACGGTCGACGACTTCTCGAACGCGCGCAGCGTCCCGTGGCCGAGCTCGATCAGCTCGCGCCCGCCGGCCTCGTCCATCTTCGTGAACGCCTTGATGTCGGCGCCCGCGCAGAACAGCAGCGGGTTGGCCGAGGCGAAGACGAGCGCGCGGATGGCGTCGTCGCCCTCGACGACCTCCCACACCGACGCGATCGCCTTGATGACCTCGGGCGACAGCGAGTTGGCCGGCGGGTTGTTCAGCCACGCGATCGCGTAGCCGTCGCGCTTCTCGAGCTGGATCGGCCCCTCGGTGAAGCCCTCCGACGGCTGCGGCCAGGGGAAGAAGCCCTGCCCGCTCTTCATCCCGAGGCGCCCCTGCGCGACCAGCCGCTTGAGGATCGCCGGCGGCTCGAAGCGGTCGCCGTGGTCGGCGTACGCCTTCTCCATCTTCTCGAGGACCGTGTCGAGGCCTTCGATGTCGCAGCGCATGAGCGGCGGGAGGATCCCGCGGCGCGGGTCCATCCCGGCGCCGGCCATCATGCCGAGGTCGATGGCGCGCGCCGCGGCGACGCCCTCCTCGAGCACCAGGCACGCCTCGCGGACGGCCTTGACGCCCATCAGGTCGGGCAGCTCGGCGGGCGGGTCGCCCTCGCCCTCGACCTGCGCCTCGCCATCCTTGTAGAAGCCGCTGCCGCCGGTCTTCGCGCCGAGCTGCTTGGACTCGACGAGCCGGCGCATCCCCTCGTGGACGTAGAAGCGGTCGCCCAGGCGCTCGTTGAGGTACTCGGCGACGTGGAAGACGGTGTCGAGGCCGAGCAGGTCGACGAGGAAGAACGGGCCCATCGGCGCGAGGTTCGCGCCCTGGATCTGCTCGTCGATCTTCTTGAGCGAGAGCCCCTGCTCCTCCTGCGCCCGCCAGACCTCGGACACCGACGAGTTGAGGATGCGGTTGACGACGAACCCGGGCTCGTCCGCGCACGTGATCGGCTGCTTGCGGATGCGCTGCGCGAAGTTGACGGCGGCGCTCACGGTCTCGGGCGAGGTGTCGTCGCCGAGGACGATCTCCAGCAGCGGCATGACCGACGCCGGGTAGAAGAAGTGGAAGCCGACGACCTTGTCCGGCCGGCTGGTCGACTCGCCGATCGTCGTGAGGCTGAGCGACGACGTGTTCGACGCGAGGATCGCGTGGCCCGGCGTGACGTCGTCGAGCTCGCCGAAGACGGCCTCCTTGATCTCCATCCGCTCGGGCACGGCCTCGATCACGAAGTCGACGTCGCCGAAGCCCTCGTAGGAGGTCGTACCGTGGATCCGCCCGAGGGTCTCCTCCAGCTGCCGATCGGCGTCCTCCTGCGTGATCTTCTCCTTCTTGACCAGCCGGGCGAGCTGGCCCGAGGTCACCTCGCGAGCCTTCTCCAGACCCACGTCGACGAACTTCTGGTCGACGTCCTTGAGCACCACATCGATGTCAGCGGCGGCGATGGCCTGGGCGATCTCGCCGCCCATGGTGCCGGCGCCGACGACCGCAGCCTTGAACACGAACATTGGGAGGAACCTAGCGATTCAGACGCCGAACTCGCGGTCCGCCCGCAGCTCGCGGGCGAAGCGCGACAGCGTCCGGCGCAGGGCGTCGCGGAAGGCGCGGCGGACGAAGAGGGCGTCGACGACGGCGCCCGCCGGCCCACCGGACTTGAGCCGGTAGTCCAGCTCCAGCGTGACCTTGCAGCGCTCGGCGCCGGCGGCGGCGAAGGCGATCGTCTGCGTGCCCGCGATGCGCGGGTCCTCGACCTCGACCGTCTGGCCGCTGCGGACCTCGTAGGCCGTGACGCGCTCGGCGACGCGGCCGCGGCCGTCGCGACCGGACTCCCACACCACCCGCGAGCCGAGGGCCGGCCAGTCGCCCTCGACCTTGACGACGTGCGAGAACCCGTCGACGAAGCTCGGCCAGCGGGTCGTGTCGTACCAGAGCCGCTCGGCCTCGCTGATCAGGCCGTCCACCTCGATCTCGGCGACCGCCTTAGCCACCGGCGATCTCCTTGCGGATCAGGTCGATCGACCGCCCGACCGCGTCGAGGTACGGCGCGATCTCCTGGGCGAGCCGCGTCCGCTCGGCCTGGCCCTCGTCCGTCAGGCGGTAGAACCGGCGCGAGCGGCGCTCGGGGTGCTCCCACTCCCCCGCGATCAGCCCGCGCCCCTCCAGCGAGCGCAGGAGGGGGTACATCGTGTTCGGGTTGACCGCGATGAGGCCGCCCGTGACCTCGGAGATGCGCTCCATGAGCTGGTTGCCGTAGGAGGGCCCTGCGCCGAGGAAGTGCAGCACGAGCATGGGCAGCAGGCCCGCGCGGCGCAGCTCGCCGAGCAGCGGGTCGCGGTCGGCGCGCGCCCGGCCGCCGGCCGCTTCGCGGACCTGTTCGAGCGACGCGGCCTCCGCGACCGCGCGCTCGGTCTCCCTGGCTCTCCGAGGCATCGCGCTTAACATCTTCCCCCGTCTCCGCGAACGCCCCTCGCATCCGTCAGATCACCGCCGCCGGGATCCGGACTCCCGTCCTCGAATCCGGCCCTCCCGGCGCCGAGGAGGCGGTCGTCTTCGTCCACGGCAACCCGGGGTCCCACGAGGACTTCCGCGAGCTCGTGCTGCGCACCGCGTCGTTCGCGCGGGGGATCGCGGTGACGCTGCCGGGCTTCGGCCAGGCCGACAAGCCGCGCGACTTCGACGTCTCGATCCAGGGCTACGCGCGCCACCTCGGCGCGCAGCTCGACGAGCTGGGGGTCCGGCGCGCGCACCTGGTCCTGCACGACCTCGGCGGCCCCTGGGGCCTCGAGTGGGCGCTGGGCCACCCGGACGCGCTGCAGAGCGTCGTGCTGATCGGCACCGGCGTCCTGCTCGACTACCGCTGGCACGTCCTCGCGCGGATCTGGCAGACGCGGCTGCTCGGCGAGGCGTTCCTGGCGACCTCCAGCAGGCGCGCGTTCCGGATACTCGTCAGGCGCGGGCAGGAGAAGCCGCTGCCGCGCGCGTTCGTCGACCAGATGTACGACAACTTCGACCGCGACACGCGCAGGACCGTCCTGCGCACGTACCGGGCGATGAAGGGCGTCGCGCGCTGGAGCGCCGAGGCGGCGCCGCGGCTGCGGGCGCTCGACCGCCCCGCGCTCGTGATCTGGGGCCTGCACGACCCCTACCTCCCCGTCGAGCTCTCCGACCGCCAGCGCGACGCGTTCCCCCGCGCGACGTCGGTCACGCTGGCCGACAGCGGCCACTGGCCCTTCGCGGACGACCCCGACGGCTTCACTGCCGAGGCCATCCCCTGGCTGCGCGCGCGGACGGAATAGCGGCAACGCGCCAGCACGCCGGTCGTCCGTAAGGGGCGGGCGGTGGCGCGCTCCTTGGGTCAGCGATCCGCCTGTTCCCCAAGGAGTGCTCGATGTCCACCATCCCCCAGCCGCGCCCGTCGGGCGCCGTCCCCTCGCCCGCCCTGCTCGACCTGCTGGCGCGCCTGGAGGAGCGCGGGCTCGCCCGGCACGGGCACGCCGTCGCCGAGCTGTCGGTGCGCGTCTGCCGTGCGCTGTCGCTGCCCGGCCTGCTCGTCGAGCGGATCGAGGCCGCGGCGCTGCTGCACGACGCGGGGAAGGTCGAGCTGCCCCAGGCCGTCCTCGACCACCCCGGCCCGCTGTCCCTCATGGCGTGGCGGCTGGTGCGCGAGCATCCGGCCCGCAGCGCCCGCCTCGTCGCCCAGCTCCCGGGGCTCGCGAGCCTGGCGCCGTGGCTGCGCGCGCACCACGAGCGCTGGGACGGCCGCGGCTACCCGGACCGGCTGGCCGGCGAGCAGATCCCGCTCGGGGCGCGGATCATCCACGTCTGCGACGCCTTCGACGCCATGACGAGCGACCGCTGCTACCGCGACGCGCTGCCGCCGGACGCGGCGTGCGCGGAGATCGCGGCGGCGGCCGGTTCGCAGTTCGATCCGGTCGTCGCGCGGGCGCTCGTCGCATCGATGCTCGACAGCTGATGGTCGTTCGCGAGAGGATCCTCGTCGATGCGCCCGCTTGTGGAGCGATCCGACGCCGACCTTCTGGAGGCCGCCGCCTCCGGTGACGGTCATGCCTTCGCCACCTTCTACGACCGCCACGCGGGCGCGGTCTTCGGCTACTGCCGCCGGCTCCTCGACGACGACCAGGACGCCGGCGACGCCGTCCAGGAGGCGTTCCTCGGGCTTCTGGCGCGCGTGCTCGAGGGACCGGAGCCGGTCCGGTCGCCGAGCGCGTACCTGTTCCGGTCGGCGCGCAACGCGGCGCTGAGGAGCGCGGGAGCGCAGCGGCGGATGCGGCCGGTCGACGAGGTCCCCGAGGCGCCGCCGGCCGGCGAGCTGCCCGAGGCCGAGTCCAAGGTGCTGACCCAGGACCTCCAGGCCGCGGTGCAGGCGGCGAACCGCGAGCTGCCGGTGCGCCAGCGCGAGGTGCTCGCCCTGCGCGAGGTCGAGGGGCTCTCGTACGAGGAGATCGGCGAGCGGATGGACCTCTCGCCCAACGCGGCCGCGCAGCTCGCGTGGCGGGCGCGGGGGCGCTTCCGGTCGCTCGTGCGACGCGGCGCGCTCGGCGGGATCATGCTGCGCACGCGCGACTGCGAGCGCGCGATGACGCTCACGACGCTGGCCGAGGACGGCCCGCTCGCGCCCGAGGACGAGGCGTGGCTCGAGGAGCACCTCGACGAGTGCGACCGCTGCCGCGCGAGCCGGGCGGTGATGGCCGAGGCGGGCGCGACGTATCGCGTCTGGGTGCCGGGCCTGGCGCTCGTCGCCGCGCTGCGCGACCCGCTGATCGCGCGCGCGGGCGAGCTCGTCGGTGCGGACTGGACCGTCCTCGGCCCGTCGGGGGCGGTGGGGACGGGACAGCCCTCGCCGGAACGGCGGGGCGCGAACGCGCTCCTGCTCGCCGCCGCGGCGGCCCTCGTGCTCCTGATCGGCGGAGGGGCGATCCTCGTGTCGTCCGGCGGGGGCGGGGACGGCGGCGGAGGCGGCGGCACCTCGGCGGGCGGAGGGGGCGCCGGCGGCGCTGGCAGCGGCGGCGGCGGCTCGGGCGCGGGCGGGCCCGGCGGAGGAGGGCCGGCGGCGCCGGGCGACGGCGTCGGCGGAGACGACTCCGGCGCGCGCTCCGGCGGCGGGTCGGTCGCGGCGGTGCCGCCGGTCGTCGGCGGCCTGCTCGGCGGAGGGGGCGGCGCCGGCGGAGCGGACGGGAACGGTGGCGGCGCCGCGGGCGGCGCGGGCGGCGGCGGAGGCGGCGGGGCGGGCGGCGGCGTCGGCGGCTCGGCGCCCAGCCGCGATCCCTCCGGCCCGGCCGGCACCGGCGGCGCGCCGACACCCGGGGGCCTCACCCCCACGCCGGTCGTCGACCCGACCCCTCCCGCGCCTCCCCTCACGCCCGCCCCGGTCGTCGACCCGGAACCCGCGCCGCCCACGACTCCGCCGCCCGCGACACCCCCTCCACCCCCGACGGCTCCACCGCCCGCGGCCCCGCCCCCTCCGCGACCGACCGCCGAGCCTCCCGGCCGCACGCAGCGCATCCCTCCCGGCCACCGGCGCAAGGCCCGCGGCCGCCGGCCGCACACCCCGCCAGCGCTTCGCGGCAAGACGCCTCCCGGCCTCGGGGGCGACGCGCCGCCCGGCCGTCAGGACCCGCCGCCGCCCGCACCCGAGCCGGTCGCGCCCCCGGCGCCGCCGGAGCCCGCGGTCGACGCTCCTCCCCCCGCACCGGCTGAGCCGGTCTCCTGCGGCTCCCCGCCCGGGCGCGGCCGGGCCAAGGCGACCGGTCGCCGCATCTGCCCGCCCGGGCTGCGCGGCCGCGGCTGAGAGACGACGAAGGCCGCCCCGAGCGGGGCGGCCTCCGGTCCGGCAGCGGTGCTGTCCGCGGCGCCTAGGCGTGCGCGGCGGCCGGCGCCGCCTCGCGGCGCGGCAGCAGCGTCTCGCGGGCGATCACGAGCCGCTGGATCTGCGACGTGCCCTCGTAGAGCTGCATGATCTTCGCGTCGCGCATCAGCTTCTCGACGGGGTACTCCTTGATGAAGCCGTACCCGCCGTAGACCTGCACGGCGTCGGTGGCGATCTCCATCGCTGAGTCCGCCGCGAAGCGCTTGGCGTGCGAGGACTCGAGCGTGTTGCGCTTGCCCTGGTCCAGCAGCGTCGCGGCGTTCCACGTCATCAGGCGCGCGGCGTGGATCTTGGTCGCCATGTCGGCGATCATGAACTGGATCGCCTGGTGCATGGCGATCGGCACGCCGAACTGGACGCGCTCCTTGGAGTACTGCGTCGCGAACTCGAACGCGGCGCGGGCGATGCCGACGGCCATGGCCGCCACGCCCGGGCGCGTGAAGTCGAGCGTCTGCATCGCGACCTTGAAGCCGTGGTTCTCCTCGCCGAGCAGGTTCTCGGCCGGGACCTCGGTCTCGTTGAACGTCACGGTCGCCGTGTTCGACGCCCGCTGGCCCATCTTGTCCTCCTTCTTGTCGATCACGACGGTGTCGTCGCGGTCGACCACGAAGGCGGAGATGCCGCGGTGCCCGGCGTCCGGGTCGGTCTTGGCGTAGACCGTGTACCAGTCGGCGTACTGGCCGTTGGTGATGAAGCACTTCTGGCCCGTGATGACGTACTTGTCGCCCTTCTTCACGGCCTTGGTGCGCATGCTCGAGACGTCCGAGCCCGCGCCCGGCTCGGTGAGGCAGAAGGAGGCGAGCTTCGCCGACTCGGTGAGCATCCCGAGGTACTTCTTCTTCGTCTCGTCGGAGCCCGCGATCGACACCGGCGCCGAGGCCAGGCCGTTGGCGCCGAGCGACGTCTGGATGCCCGAGCACCCCCAGGAGAGCTCCTCCTCGATGAGCGCGCCGTCGAGGTGCGAGATCCCGGCACCGCCGTACTCCTCGGCGATGTGCGTGTTCATGAGTCCGAGCTCCCAGGCCTTGTCGATGATGTCCTGGGGCCAGGTGCCGTCCTTGTCGTACTCCCAAGCGACGGGGCGGATCTCGTTCTCGGCGAAGTCGTGCGCGAGGTCGCGCAGGTTCTTCTGCTCGTCGGTGAGCGTGAAGTCGACCATGGTGAAGGGGTTGTCTCCTGTGGCGGCGACCGGCCGGTTGACTGGCCAGTCAACTTTGACGCCGAGAGGGTACCGCCCGCCGTCGTGACCGGCCGCACTAGCTCAGCAGAAAAGCAACCACGAAGCCGATCCCGATGGCGATCGCGAGCAGCGTGACCGCGACCAGCGGCCACTGCTCGGGGAAGACGGCGGGACGACGCGGGGCGAACGAGCGGCGGCGGAAGCGCTTCCACACGAGCGGGTCACTGCCCGCGCCGCCACTCCTCGAAGCGCTCGCGGCCGGCGGCGTACTCGGGGCGGTCGCGGTAGACGATCGCCATCTTGCCCACGCCGCCGTCGGTCAGATGCGACGGCCACATGCCGAAGCAGTCCTCCGGCCGCACCCCGACGATCACGAGGTACGCCTCCACGACCGTCGGCCGCCATCCGATGTCGCGCCCGTGCGGGACGTTCTTGCCCGCCGTCTTGAGGACCTCGACGTACGGCAGCTCGCTCCCCGGCGGACGCCACCGCGCCTCGAACTCGGCGAGGTCGTCCCGTTCGAGCTCCTCCATCGCCCGGGCCACCCGCTCCTTGCGGCTCAGACCCTCCGGCTGCGCCTCGGCCGCCTGCTTCGCCCGTCTCACGTCATCGAGAAAGCCCATGCGATCACCGTCCTCTCTTGCGGACGCCGAAGCGCAGCGTCCTGACCTTCGACACGTTCCCGGCGCGGTCGTGGAGCGCGATCTTCAGCTGATAGCGGCCGCGCCGCAGGCGCCCGACGGGCAGCGAGAGCACGTTGCGCCCCGCGACCACGCTCTCGTCGAACCGCCGCAGCACGATCCGCTTCTCGCAGAGTGGGCCGCGCTTCGGACGAGGTCGCCTCGTGACGCAGACCCCACGCCGCCGGCGGCCCCGGAGCACGCGCGAGAGCGTCCCGCGCAGCCTGCCCGCCTCGGACGACACGAACGTGAGCGCGATCCGCGTCCCGCGCCGCGTGGCGTGGACCGAGCTCAGAAACGGCTGGACGACGTCGGGCCCGGCTCCGGGAGGGGGCGGCTGCGGCGCGTCGCCGGGCGGCGGCGGGGGCGGAGGCGGCGGGGCGGCCCGCTCGCACGCGCCGATGTCGACGGCGGCGCCCTGCACCCGCGGCGACCCGTCGAGCGCCGACGGCCCGAGGAGGTCGTTCGTCCCGGCGTCGATCGCCGGAGAATCGTCGGCCAGCCGGAAGTCGTCCGCGCCCACGAACCGCGGATCGCCCGACTGGTTGCCCGCGCCGACGGTCTTCTCGCCGGACCCGCCGATCGAGCGGAAGTTCGAGTATGCGATGTCGACGGCGCCGGAGGTGCACGGTGTCGGCGAGCAGCCGTCGGACGCGCCATCGCTGCGGACGTCGCTCTCCGTCCCTCGAACGATCAGGTTGCGAGCCTCGACGGCGCCGTGCGGGGTGAACTTGTCTCCGACCAACGCGATCAGGCCGTACGACGACTCGCCGCTCGCGATCGCGGTGACGTTGCGCAGCCGGAGGCCCCTCGCGGGCGCGTTCCCGCTCCGTACGGCAGCTCGGCCCTGTCCAGTCGATCGGACGACGCTGTCGCTGACGTCGACGTCGCCGACGGCCGCGAGCCCGCCCGCGCCGGTGATGACGGAGCGGGACACCGAGGAGCCGTCGCGCACGCGGAGCGCCTCCTGGTCGCCGCCCGTCGCGACGACCACGTCCCGCACGTCGGCTGAGCGCGACAGCAGCACCAGCGGGATCGAGGTCGAGGCGTCGTGCGGCGCGCTGATGGTGGACCGGACGAGCGTGACCCCTTCGACGTTCGACAGGCTGATGCACGAGCGTCCGCTCTCGCCGATCAGCCTCGCGCTCACGTCCGCGTAGAGCTGGTCGTAGCCGCCGGCGCCGCGGACACACTCGTAAGCCGCCTCGATCTCCACATCCTCCACCACTCCCGTGGTCCTGAAGTCGAGCGCGCGGGAGCCGCTGGAGCCGCCGAGCGACCGGATCCGGAGGTGGCGCAGCGTCGTGCCCTCGCCGGTCGTCTCGACGGTGAGCGGCACGCCCTCGTTGTTGTCGACGATGAGCGGCCGTGCGGAGCCCTCCTCGCCCTGGACGGTCAGCTGATCCTGCATGGCGGCCGGGGCTTCCGTCAGGTCGTGCGTCCCCGGCAGCACGATGACCGTGTCGCCGTCGGTGTTGACCGAGTCGTCGATCGCGCGGTCGAGGCGACACGCGGTCGCCTTCGAGGTGCACGGGCCGCTCGTCATGCCGCCGGGCGCGGCGTAGCGGGTCGTGGCGGCCACCGCGGGCGGTGCCGTTGCGGCGCCGATCGCGATGACGAGGGCGGTCAGCAGTGAACGGCGATGCGTCATGAGCGTGCCCTCCGCAGGATTCGCAGGGGGACCCGCGTCGCGGGCGACGCGTTGCCGGCGGCGTCGGTCGCCACCAGCTCGAGGCGGTACCGGCCGGCGGGCGCCTGACCGGACTGGATCGCCACGACGTTGGGCCCGGCCGTGAGCGGCGCGGTCAACGTCTTGACCGTCGTGCTGCGGCGACCGCGCCGCAGCCGCACGATCCGGACCTTCAGCACCGCGCGCTCGGACGACGTCACCCGCAGGCGCGGCGGCGTCCCGCGCCGCACGCGCCGCCTGGCGAGCGAGGCCTTCGAGAGGACGGGCGCGGTCGTGTCCGCGCGCGGCGGCGGCGGGCCGGGCGGGGGCTGCTGGGGCGGCGGCGCTCCCGGCCGCGGCGCGTCAGACGGAGGCAGAGGTGGAGGCGGAGGCGGAGGCAGCGCCGCGCGCTCGTACGCACCGATGTCCACCGCGGCGCCCTGCACCCGCAGCGCGCCGTCGAACGCCGACGGCCCGAGCAGGTCGTTCGTCCCGGCGTCGATCGCCGGCGAGTGGTCGGCCAGGCGGAGGTCGCCCGGCCCTACGAAGCGCGGATCGCCGGACTGGTTGCCCGGCCCGACGACCTTGTTCCCGGCGCCGCTGAACGTCCGGTAGTTCGAGAACGCCACGTCGATCGTGGCGGGGCTGCAAAAGCAAGACGACGCGTCTGGCTTCGCGTAGAGATCGTGCCCGGCGCCCCGTGCGATGACGTTGCGCAGCGTGACGTAGGCTCCCGTCGCCGGGGAGAAGCTGGCAGAGGCGGCGCTGACGGCCACGCCGGACGCGCCCGTCGCGCGCAGGACGGCGTTGCGCACGTCGACACGGTCGCCTGGGCCGGCATTGCTCGCGGCAAGCGCATTGCTGCCCGCCTCGACGATGCTGTCGGTCACGATGGTGCTCCCGAGCCCGACGTCGAGTCCGTAGTCGGCGCGGATGTACACGCGTCGCAGCACGGCGCCGCCGTCCGTGGTCACCGCCGGCGCGCCGCCCTCGTCGCCGTCGCTCGTGAACGTCGAGTCCTCGACGGTGCTGCCGTTGCGGAGCGCCACGATAGACCCGGTGCCCATCGCGCGGCGCCCGGTGACGCGGCGCAGGGTGGCGTCGGTCCCCATCTTGAGGCAGACGCCGGCCATCTCCTCGTTGATGGTCGTCGCCCTGACGTCCACGAACGACGCGCCTGCACCCGTGGCGTCGACGCAGTTCTTGGCGCCCTTGAGGACGACGTCCTCGATCGTGTGCGCGCCCTCCATCATGATCGCGGCGCTCGTCCCGCCCGTCCCGAGCGACTGGATCTCGAGGTAGCGGATGCGCGTGCCCGCGGCGCCGTCGTCGATGAACAGCGGCACGCCGTCGTTGGTGTCGATCAGCAGCGGGCGCTCGCTCGCGTCCCAGCCGTGCACGTAGAGCCGGTCGCCGATCGTCGCCCCGGTGTTGGTGACGTTGTACGTCCCGGGCATGACGATCACCTCGTCGCCGGGAGCGGTCACGGCGGCGCTCACGGCCCTGTCGAAGCGGCAGAACGCCTCGGACTCGGTGCAGCCGCCCGTCGTCGCGCCGGTGGGCTCCGCGTACCGGATCGTCGCGTCCGCCGGCGCGGCCGAGGCACACACCAGAAGGAGCGCGACGACGACGGAACGGGCCGAGCGGCATTGCGCCATAAAGCGACACTACGCCTGCCCCATACACGAATGTTGAAAGAACCTTGAAGGGCGCCATCCGGCCACTGCCACAATGCTCTGCATGGAGGAGGCGTTCGGCACCGTCCTGCTGCTCGTCGTGATCGCGGCGACGATCGCCGCGGTGGTCAGCATGCGCGGCGCGCGCTACGACCACGTCGGGCGCGGAGGGCTGTTCGAGGACGACAACCAGATGCGGCCGGCACCCACCGCCGCGGTCGCCAGCGCCGAGCGCGACGACGAGATCCGCCAGATGCTCGGCGCGCGCAACGACCGCCGCCAGGCCCGCGGGCAGGCGCCGCTGGACGTCGAGGACGAGCTCCAGCGGCTGACGAGGCAGGGGCCGGCGACCGCCGACCCGGCCCTGCAGGCCGAGGTACGCCAGCTCGTGATCGCGCGCAACGAGCGCCGCCAGCGGGCCGGCAAGCCGCCGCTGGACGTCGAGGAGGAAGTTCAGCGGCAGCTTCGCGAGCTGATGGGGTAGTACGCGGCGCATGGCCGATCCGAGAACCTTCGAGCTCGACGAGCTCGTCACCCGCCCCGGGACCTACTTCAACCCGCAGACCGACGTCCTGCTCGTCGTCGACGACGGTGTCGACGTCGACAACGAGGTCTTCGACATGGAGGCGATCGAGGGGTCCGACTGGGTCCTCATCGCCGACGACGTGCCGGTCGACGAGGCCCGCCGCGACCGCCTGGTCGAGCGCTTCCAGGTGACGCAGAGCGCCGACCCGGGCGCCTACTCCGACGAGGACGTCGAGGACGAGGTCGAGGAGCTCGAGCCCGACCCCGATCCCGAGTGATCCTCCCGGCGGTCGCCGGCCAGTGACGCCGCGATGCCGATCGCGAACGCCACGAGCACGATGAGCAGACTGAGCACGGGCCCGACGTGGACCCAGTGCTCGATCAGCAGCTTCACGCCGACCAGCGCCAGCACCGCGGCGATCGTCTCGTCGAGGTAGCGGAAGCGGCGCATCAGCCCCTCCACGAGCACGAACAGCGCGCGCAGCCCGAGCAGCGCGAAGACGTTCCCCATCCAGATGACGAACTCGTCGCGCGTGATCCCGAACGCGGCCGGGATCGAGTCGACCGCGAAGGCGATGTCGGCCGCGACGACCGCGACCAGGCATAGGAACAGCGGCGTCGCGTAGGAGCGGTGCTCGACGCGGACGAACCACGCGTTGCCGTGGTAGTCGTCGGTCACCGGGAACACCCGCCGCACCAGCCGGACGACGAGGTTCTTCGACGGGTCGACGTTCTCCCCCACGCCGCGGTAGACGCGGTAGGCGAGCAGGATCAGCAGCGCGCCGAGCACGTACAGGACGAACTCGAACTGCTCGATGAGCGCGACGCCCCCGATGATCGCCAGACCGCGCAGCAGCAGCGCGAAGACGATCCCGAAGAAGAGCATCCGCGCCCGCAGCTCGACCGGCGTGCCGAAGTACGCGAAGAGCAGCAGGAAGACGAACAGGTTGTCGAGCGAGAGCGAGCGCTCGATGAGGTAGACCGTCGTGTACTCCAGGGCGCGGTCCGGCCCGTCGATGAGCAGCAGGATCGCGCCGGCCGCAAGGCTGACGACGAGCCAGAAGATGCTCCACTTGACGCCCTCGGAGAACGTCGGCTCGCGCCCGCGCGCGAAGTAGTGCAGGTCGAGCCAGAGGAAGAAGAGCAGGGCGGCGACGAGCGCCGCCCAGTGCAGCGCGGCCACCGCTCAGCCCGCGTAGAAGAAGACGGCGCCCATCAGGGCATACAGAGCTAGCAGCTGGACACCCTCGAACCACGTCGACTCACCCTCGCTCACCACGAAGTTCGCCACGAGGATGGCGAGGAACACCCCCACGAGCTCGAAGCCGTTGAAGACGAGCGACATCGGGTGCGGCCCGACGGCGAACGACAGGAGCACGAGGACGGGCGCCACGAACAGCGCGATCTGCGCGCTGGAGCCGATCGCGATGTTGACCGACAGGTCCATCTTGTCCTTGGCCGCGAAGTAGATCGCCACCCAGTGCTCGGCGGCGTTGCCGACGATGGCGACGACGATCAGGCCGACGAAGAACTCGCTGAGGCCGAACGTGTGCGAGGCCTCCTCGAGCGAGCCGACGAGGATCTCCGACATGAAGCCGACGGCGACGCCGGCGAGCGCCAGCGTGATGACCGAGCGGCGGATGGGCCACGCGCCGTCGGCGTGGTCGTCGTCGGCGTGCGGCGGGTTGAAGAGCGAGCGGTGCGTGCGCAGGCTGAACAGCAGCCCGAGGACGTAGGTCGCCAGCAGGATCACCGCGACGATCGCCGACATCGTCTCGAGCTCGTTGGAGTAGTTCACCTCGGCCTCGCCCACGCGGGGCAGGCGCCCGCCGTCGACGAGCTCGAACACCGACGGCAGCAGCAGCGCGGCGGCCGCGAGCAGCAGCATGATGACCTGCACCATCGCGGCGGTGCGGTCGAACGTCTGGCGCTCGCGCCGCAGGCCGCCGACGAGCATCGCGAAGCCCATGACGAGCAGCACGTTGCCGAGGATCGATCCGATGATCGACGCCTTGACGACCTCCTGCAGCCCCTTCTCCAGGGCGAAGAACGCGATGATCAGCTCGGGCGCGTTGCCGAAGGTGACGTTGAGGAAACCGCCGATCCCGGGTCCCGTGCGCGCGGCCAGCTCCTCTGTCGAGCGGCCCATCAACGCGGCCGTCGGGATGACGCCGAGCGCGGCCGCGGCGAAGATCAGCGTGGCCTCGGCCTCCTGGAGGTCGAGCACGATCGCGACGGGGATGAACGGGACCAGCAGGTACGGCCAGCCGGACCCGCTCAGGAAGAAGCTGCGAAGGCGACGCACGGGCGGAGAGTGAATCAGGCGACGCGCGCGAGCTGCCGCGCGGGGTCGATCCGCCAGCGCTCGGCGACGGCGGCGAGGTCGTCGCCGATCGGCCAGGCGTCGGCGCGCGGCTCGCCCTCGAAGTCGGGGGACGCGCCCTTCAGCGTCATCGAGCCCGTGTTGTCGCCGATGCGGCGGATCTCCTCGACGTCCTCGCCGGTCAGGACGACGTCCTCCGGGACGCCGGCCAGCTCGTTGCGCTTGGCCTCGATCGGCTTGGCGCGCGCGGGCTCCTCGATGAGCGTCGGCGCGACGCAGCGCACGGGCTCGTGCGCGAGGTTCCACTGACACGCGAGCTGGAGCATCGTCAGCTCGTGGCGCTCGGCGATCGGGCGCATCGCCTCGAGCCGCTCGCGTCCGCGCTCGATCCACCCCGCGGGCCGGAACGTGCGGTGGTCGCGCTCGACGAACTTGTGGCCGGGCGCGACGTCGTCGTGGAAGAGCCCGCCGTAGTCGACGACGCGCGTGATGACGTCGACGTCGTGGCGCGCGGCGGCGGCGAGCGCGAGCTCGCCCGGCCACGGCTCGAGCGGGTTGAGGATCAGCATCGCCCAGTCGATCAGCCCGCCGAAGCGCTCGAAGCAGTCGATGACGTCGAGCGTGAAGCCGTTGGCCGGGCCGGGGGCGACGCCGAGCGCGTCCGCGAGCCCCAGATCCCGCACCGCCTCCATCCCGCTCCAGACGGCCTCGCTGGTGTAGCCGATGCGGTCGGGGTTGTGGAGGAGCAGCAGGTCGAAGCGGTCGGCGCCGATGCGCTCGAGGCTCCGCTCCGCGGCCATGCGCAGGTAGTCGCCGTACTGCTCCGGCCCGCGCAGGCGCGGGTCGGTGAAGCGCGGGAAGCCCTTCGCGCCGTCGCGCTCGCCCTCGTAGAAGTCGTGGCCGATCGCGCCGACGACGCAGTAGTCCTCGCGCGGGACGCCGTCGAGGGCGCGGCCGAGCAGCGCGTCGGCCTCGCCGCCGCCGTAGGCGTCGGCCGTCAGCAGCGTGTCGAGGCCGTCGCCCGGGCGCACGAGCGCCGCGAGCCGCTCGTCGTCGAGCGGCTCCCCGAAGTGCATGAACCGCCCGCCGGACCAGGTCCCGACAGCGGTGTGGGTCAGTTGCCGATCTTGTCCGCGCACGCCTGCAGCTTGACGACGTCCTCG
>DASVQN010000059.1:0-11038 GCA_036389155.1 Solirubrobacteraceae bacterium | reverse complement strand
GTCGTCGGTCGGCGCCTCCTCCGGCTCCGGCCCCTTCTCGCGAAGCTGCTTGGCCTCGGCGCGGATCTTCTCGGTCAGCGCGGCACGCGCCTCGTCGTCGATCAGCTGGTCCATCACGCCGAGCCCCTCGAACGCGTCCTTGCAGTAGAAGACGCCCGGCTCGTAGATCTCGTCCGACTCGCGGCCCTTCGGGTAGAGGACCCGGCGGCCGAAGTCGCGGTTGATCGCGGCGCCGCCGATCAGCACGGGGTACTCGAGCCCCTGCGAGTGCAGCTCCTGGATCGCGGCCGGCATCTGCTTGGACGTCGACACGAGCAGCGCGGACAGGCCGATGGCCGTCGCGTCGTGCTCCTTGGCGGCCTCGACGATCGTGCCGACCGGGACCTGCTTGCCCAGGTCGACGACCGTGTAGCCGTTGTTGGTCAGGATCGTGTTGACCAGCGACTTGCCGATGTCGTGCACGTCGCCGAACACCGTGGCGATCACGACCGTGCCCTTGGTGTAGCCCTCGATCTTGTCCAGGTACTTCTCGAGCCGGGCGACCGCGCGCTTCATGACCTCGGCGGACTGGAGGACGAAGGGCAGGATCAGCTCGCCGGCGCCGAACTTGTCGCCGACCTCCTTCATGGCGGGCAGCAGGACGTCGTTGAGGACGGGGACCGCGCCGAGCTTCTCGACCGCGGCGTCGATCTGGTCCTCGACGCCGTCCTTCTTGCGCCGCAGGATGTGCCAGTGCAGGGCCTCCTCGGGCTCCATGCCGGCGGTGGGGTCGGCCTTCTCCGCCTCGGCCTCCTCGCCCTGCGACTCGAAGTGCTGGATGAACTTCTCCAGCGCGTCCTCGCGGCGGTTGAAGACGAGGTCGTCGGCGAGTGCGCGCTCCTCCTCGGAGATCTCCCCGTACGGCGTGATGTGGTTCGGGTTGACCATCGCCAGGTCGAGCCCGGCCTCGACGCAGTGGTGCAGGAAGACGCTGTTGAGGACGGCGCGGGCGCGGGGCGAGACGCCGAACGAGACGTTGGAGACGCCGAGCGACGTCTTGACGCCGGGGATCTCCGCCTTCACGCGCCGGATGCCCTCGATCGTCTCGACCGCGCTCGGGCGCCACTCCTCGTCACCCGTGGTGAGCGTGAACGTGAGGACGTCGAAGATGAGCGACTCGCGATCCAGGCCGTGCGACTCGCACAGCGACGTGAGCCTCTGGGCGATCTCCACCTTGCGGTCGGCCGTCTTGGCCATCCCGACCTCGTCGATGGTCAGCGCGATCAGCGCCGCGCCGTGGGCGACGGCCATCGGCACGACGCGGTTGGCCTTGTCCTCGCCGGCCTCGAGGTTGATCGAGTTGACGATCGCCCGGCCCGGGATCTGCTCGAGCGCCTCCTCGATGACCTCCGGCTCGGTCGAGTCGATCTGGATGGGGGCGGGCGAGGACAGCGAGATCCGCTTGACGACCTCGCGCATCTGCACGTTCTCGTCCTGGCGCTCGGTCAGCGCGACGCAGACGTCGAGCACGTGCGCGCCGCCCTCGACCTGGTCCTCGGCGATCTGCAGCAGGCCGTCGTAGTCGTCGGCGAGGAGCATCTCCTTGGCCTTGCGCGAGCCCTGCGAGTTGACGCGCTCGCCGACGAGCGTGGGGCGCGGGTCCTGCACCAGCGGGGCGGCGCCGATCATCGACGAGACGTGGACCTCCCGGCGCTCGGGCCGCGGCGGGACCTTCGTCCCCTTCACGCGCTCGGCGAGCGCGCGGATGTGGTCCGGCGTCGTGCCGCAGCAGCCGCCGACGATGCCGACGCCGTAGCGGTCGACGAACTCGGTCAAAACCTTCGCTAGGGGCTCAGGTTTCTCAGGGAAGATCGTCTCGCCGTTCGGCCCCTGGATCGGGAGGCCGGCGTTGGGGATGCAGTGGACGGGCAGCGGCGACGTCTCGCCGAGGAAGCGGATCGCGTCGCGCATGTCCTCGGGGCCGGTCGAGCAGTTCAGGCCGAGCACGTCGGCGCCGAGGCCGTCGATCGTCGTGAGGACGGACGAGATGTCGGTGCCGAGCAGCATCTTGCCGCCGTTGGGCAGCAGCGAGACGGAGACCTGGATCGGGACGCGCCGGCCGACGGCGGCGAACGCCGCGCGGGTCCCGAACATCGCGGCCTTGACCTCGAGGATGTCCTGGGCGGTCTCGATGATGATCAGGTCGACGCCGCCCTCCAAAAGGCCCGTCGCCTGCTCGGTGAAGACCTCGACCAGCGTGCGGAACGAGATGTCGCCGAGCGTCGGGTCGTCGGAGGCGGGGAGGAAGCCGGTCGGGCCGATCGAGCCGGCCACGAACCGCTCCTCGCCGACGGCCCTGCGGGCGATCTGCGCCGCGGTGACGTTGATCTCGCGCGTCCGCTCGCCCAGCCCCCACTCGTCGAGCTTCAGGCGGCTGGCCTGGAAGGTGTTGGTCTCGACGACCTCCGCGCCGGCATCGACCATCGACTCGTGGACGCCCTGGATGACGTCGGGGCGGTTGAGGTTGAGGATCTCGTGCGCGCGCCCGGGGAGGCCGTAGTCGTCCTCCAGCGACAGGTCGAAGGCCTCGAGCGTCGCGCCCATGCCGCCGTCGAAGACGACGACGTGGTCGCGGACGGCGGCGAGGAAGTCACGGTCGGCCATGACGGCTCAGGCTAGCAACCTTGACACAGCTGTGTCAGGGTGGCGCTGAGGGGTGCAAGTGTGTTCTGATCGGCAGATGCGCCGTCACCGCTCGCGCCTGCTCCTCCTCGCGGTCGTGGCCGCGGCCGCCCTTGTCCCGGCCGCTCCCGCGTCGGCCGTCGACTGCGACACCCAGACGCTGACCGACAGCGAGGGGATCGAGTGGGGGTCGCAGTCGTCGCTGACGGCCTACGCCATAGACGACGCGGTGTCGCGCTCGGCCGAGCCGTACTTCGAGCGCGACTACAACTCGTCGTACTACCTCAGCGACGCGACCCGCCAAGGGTGCACGTTCGAGGACGCAGGGCGGGAGCTGCGCTACCCGACCGTGCGGATCGGCGACCTGGACGTCTCCGGCACGGTCTTCATCCCCAGCGGATCGCCGGCGTTCCAGCGCGGGCTGCTCATCCTCCACAACCCGAACGCCGAGCCGGCGGCACTGACCCCGTTCTTCGACAACCAGACAGCCTTCTCGAGCGCCGACAGCGATGTCGTGACGACCTCCGACGGCGACGCAGTGGCCACGCCCGCCGACGACTGGGTGGTCATGAGGAACGCCGCGGATGCCGGCGACCGCCGCGCCGCGTTCCTGTGGCAGCTCGGCTCCGAGCGCCGTGCGTCCGTCGCCGAGATCTATGACTACGACGACCGCGCCGACATGCCCCCGCCGCCGTTCACCGGCGGCACCGCTCCGCAGGCCCGGTTCGACCGCGTCGTCGTGCCGCCCGGCGGCACCGCGACGTTCCTCTCGCTGAGCCTGACGCGCGCGAGCGACGACGACGCCGAGAGCGCCGCCCGCCAGCTCCAGGCGGCACCCGACGCGGTCCTCACCGGCCTCTCCGACGACGAGAAGCGCGGGCTCCAGAACGTCGGCCTCCCCGACGCGGACCTCGACGGCGTGGCGAACGGCCCGGACAACTGCCGGTTCGTCGCGAACCCGGACCAGGCGAACCTCGACGTCGACGCGCAGGGGGACGCCTGCGACGACGACGTCGACGGCGACGGCCTTACCAACGCCACCGAGGCCGCGCGCGGGACCGATCCGCGCAACACCGACACCGACGGCGACGGCAGGCTTGACGACGCCGACGCGTGTCCGCTCAAGGGCGGCCTCGGGACCGACGGCTGCGCGCGGTTCGACCAGCCGCCGCTCACGCCGGACACGACGAAGCCGGGCGTCGCCATCAAGGGCCTGAAGCGATCGATGAAGCGCAGGGCGTTCCTGCGCGGCGTCCGGTGCGTGGTGGAGCTGAGCGAGGCCGCGGGCGTCACGTGCCGCCTGCTCGTCCGTGCGACGCGCGTCGCGCGCGCCGCCAGCGCCGGAGATCTGGAGGTCGCGAGCAGGTCGCTCCCACTCGCCGCGGGCACCCGATCGACGAAGCTGAGGCCCAGGCGAGGCCTCGTCCGGCAGCGGCGCTTCCGAGCGACGCTCCAGGTCACGGCCACCGACGCGGCGGGCAACCGCACCGTCCGCACCAAGCGCTTCCGCGTCCGATAGGGAGACACCGACGATGCGCGCCACCCGCTCCCTGCTCGCCTTCGTCGCCGTCGCCGCCGCGGCGGCGCTCGCGCCCGTCACCGCGTCCGCGGTGACGTGCTCGCCGACGACGCTCACGGACTCCGACGGCGTCGACTGGCAGACGAGCCAGTACCTCAGCGCCTCGACGACCAACCGCACCGCGCTCGCGTACGCGTCGCCGTACTTCGACGACGACTACGCGGTCTACTACTACGCCGGCGCCGAGCTCGCCGACCGGTGTTCGCTCGAGGACGGCGATCGCGAGCTCCGGTTCCCCGCGCTCATGCTCGGCGACCTCGAGGTCTCCGGAACCGTGTACGTGCCGTCGGGCCCGCCGGCGTTCATGCGCGTGCTCGTGCTCCTGCACAACCCGCACGGCGAGCCCGCCGCGCTCGCGCCGAGGATGTACGGCAACTTCGCGTGGCCGAAGCCGGACAGCGCCATGGTGACGAGCTCGAACGGCGATGCCGAGGCGACCGCGGCGGACGACTGGCTCGTCGCGCACAACGCCGCCGACGCCACCGACCCGGCGCTCGCGCTCCTGTGGAACTTCGGGACCGACCGGCGGCGCTCGGCGAACGGCGTCTTCGACTACGACGACCGATTCGTCAACCCGCCGCCCGCGTTCACCAGCGGCCACAACGAGCCCCAGGCGCGGTTCGACCGGACCGTCGTGCCCGCGGGCGGGACCGTCGCGTACATGTGGGCCGCGCTGACACGCGCGGGCGACGAGGCGACGACGACCGCTGCGCGCGAGCTCCAGGCGGCGCCGGACGCGCTGCTCGCCGGGCTCTCCGACGAGGAGAAGCGGATGCTGCAGAACGTCGGGCTGGCCGACGCGGACGTCGACGGCATCGCGGCGGGCGACAACTGCCGGTTCGCGGTCAACCCCGACCAGGCGAACCTCGACGGGGATGCGCAGGGCGACGCGTGTGACGACGACGGCGACGGCGACGGCGTGGCGGACGCGACCGAGGCCGCGCGAGGCACGGACCCGCGCAAGGCCGACACCGACGGCGACGGCAGGCGCGACGACGTCGACACCTGTCCGCTGAAGGCCGGCTCCGGCCCCGACGGGTGCGCGCGCAGCGACGCGCCGCCACTCGCTCCGGACACGACGAAGCCGGGCTTCACCATCGAGGGCGTGAAGAAGTCGATGAAGCGCAAGGCGTTCCTGCGCGGCGTGCCGTGCGTCATCGTCCTCGACGAGGCGGCCGCCGTGACGTGCCGGCTCCTCGCCCGCGCGACGAGAGTTGCGCGGCTCGCGAAGGCGGGCGAGCTCGAGCTGGCCAGCCGGTCGCTCGCCCTCGGCGCGGGCCGGCGCTCGGCGAGGCTGAAGCCCAGGCGGTCGCTGATCCGCCAGCGGCGCTTCCGCGCCACGCTGCAGGTCACGGCGACCGACGCCGCCGGCAACCGGACGACGAAGGCGCAGACCTTCCGCGTGAAGTGACGCCCGCTAGGGTCGCCGCGCGTGACGGCCCGGCGGACCGATGTCGCAGTCGTGCTCCTGGTGGGCGTCGTGCTCGCCGTGCTCGGCTGGAACGAGCTCGCCCTGTACCCGCGCGTCGGCCTCGACGCGTCGTGGGGCGCGGCGCTCTACATGGCCAACGGGTCGGACCTCGGGTGGGGGACCGACCTCGTGTTCACGTACGGTCCCATCGGCTTCCTCAAGGGCCCGGCGTACTGGTACGAGAACAGCGGCGCCCTGGCCGTCCTCTACATCCTCGCGACGCGCGTGGCGCTGGCGGCGGGGCTGTGGCACTTCGGGCGCCGGACGTTCGGCAGCGCAGGGGCCGCGCTGATCGCGCTCGTCGTCGCGCCGATGGTCGCCAACCCGCTGCCGCCGCTCGTGTTCGCGTGGGGCCTGTGGCTCGTGACCGGCGAGCGCACGCGCCGGCAGCGCCTGACCTTCGCGATCGGCGCGGGCGCGCTCGGCGGCCTCGAGCTGCTCGGCAAGATCAACATCGGCGTGCTGGTCGTGGCTCTGGGCGCGATCGCCGTGCTCTTCGCGCCGCGCGAGCGACTCCGCCTGACGGCGATCTACGCCGGCTCGACCGTCGGCGGCCTGCTGCTCGGGTGGGTGGCGACGGGGCAGCGGCTGCTCGACCTCAACGACTACCTGGTCAACTCGGCGCGCGTCGCGTCCGGCTACTCGACCGCGATGGTCATCACGGTGGGCCCGGCCGCGTGGCAGTACACGGCGGCCGCCGTCGTCTTCGGCCTCTTCGCCTACGCCTGCTGGTCGGCCGCGCCGTTCTCGATGCCGCGCGCGCGTGCGGGGGCGCTCCTGCTCGCGGTCGCGCTGTCGTGGATGACGTTCAAGAGCGGGTACGTGCGCCACGACCCGCCGCACTCCAAGGAGTACTTCGGCGTGCTGCTGCCGGCGCTCGTGATGATCCCGTACCGGCGCGACCTGCGGGCGTTCGCCGTCGCGGCGGTGGCCGCGGGCTTCCTGATCTTCATATCGGTGTCCGGCGACCGGATCGACCGGCTGGTCCAGCCGCTCGAGCGCGCGGGGAACGCGTGGGCCGACGTCAAGTCGGCCGTGCGGCCCGGCGAGCGCGAGCGCCGGCGGGCCTCGGGCTACGACCAGCTGCGCGCGCAGTACCACCTCAGCCCGGACGTCCTCGAGGCGCTGAAGGGCCACACCGTCCACGTCGCGCCGTACGAGACCTCCGTCGCCTGGGCGTACGGGCTGGACTGGAAGCCCGAGCCGATCTTCCACAGCTACCAGGCGTACACGGCCGAGCTCGACCGCATCAACGCCGACTCGCTGCTCGCGTCCGACGCGCCGGGGCGGATCCTGCTCGGCACGCAGGAGTCGATCGACCACCGCTTCGGCGGGTGGGACCCGCCGGCGACGACGGTCGCCATGCTCTGCCGCTATCAGCCGCTCGTGGTGCGCGACGGCTGGCTCGTGCTAGGGCAGGGACCGAACCGCTGCGGCGAGCCGCGCAGGATCGCCAGCCGGACCGTCCGGTGGGGCGAGCCGGTGCCGGTGCCGCCCGAGTCCCCCGAAGGGCTGATCACGGTGAAGGTCCACGGCGTGGCGCCGGGCTTCGGCGAGAAGGTCCGCGCGGCGCTGTTCAAGGGCTACGAGCGGTACGTCAGCTTCGACGGCGGCGGCGCGTTCCGGCTCGTGCCGGAGACCGCGGAGAACGAGATGCTCGTCCACGCGCCGCCCGGCATCGAGCTGCCCGAGGGGTTCGGCAAGGCCCCGCACCCCAAGCGGACGATCGCCATCGACCGCGAGGGCGACGCGGGCGGGACGCTGCGCTACGAGTTCTTCCTCGTCCCCGTCCGGCCGTGAGCGGCGCGGCCGCGCGGCGCCGCTTCGTCGCCGTCGAGGCGCGTACGACGTTCCACGTCGCGCGCGTGGAGCCCGACCGGCGCCGGCCCGGCGGGCGGCTGCTGCTGCTCGACGAGCGCGAGACGTCCCACGTCGACCTCGGCGACCCGACGTGGCTGGAGTTCGGCTACATGCGCCGGATCGCCGACGTGATCGACGAGCTCCGCCCGCGCGAGGTGGTGCACCTCGGCGGCGGGGCGTGCACGCTGGCGCGGTACCTGCACGCGACCCGGCCGGGCTCCGTGAGCGAGGTGTACGAGCGCGACGAGGGCGTCCTGCGCGTCGCGCGCGAGCACCTCGGCCTGCGGACGCACCCGCGGCTGCGCGTGCGGATCGGCGACGCGGCGCGGCTGCTGCCGCGGCGCGCGGACGCCTCGGCGGACATGGTCATCGGCGACGCGTTCGTCGGCCTCGACGTGCCGGAGCCGTTGACGACGCCCGAGTTCACGGCGCACGTGCGGCGGGTGCTGCGGCCGGCCGGCGTGTACGCGCTGAACGTCGACGACGCGGCGCCGCTTGCGGTCGCGCGACGGCACGCGGCGACGCTGCTCGGCGCGTTCGCGCACGTCGCGGTCGTGGCGCCGCGCCCGCTGCTGCGCGGGCGCGGGGGAGGGAACGTCGTGCTCCTCGCCTCGGAGACGAGGCTCCCGATCGCACCGCTCCGGCGGCGCGCCGCCGGGTCGGTGGATCGGGAGGAGGTGCTGGCGGGGGCCGCCGCGCGCGACTTCGCGGCGGCGGCCTGAGGAGGCCGCGGGGGCGGCCTCCTGCGGGGGGCGGACCCGCCGCGTCTACGGCTGCTCGAGCTGGTCCTGCGCGTCCTCGAGCTGCTCCTTGGCCTCGTCGGGAACGCCGGCGTCGTCCTTCACGTCGTCGATCGCCTCGCTGGCCGTGTCCTTGGCCTTGTCCTCGAGCTCCTGGGTGTCCTTCTGGATCTCCTCGGCGGCCTCCTCCGGGTCCTTCTTGCCGGCGCGGACCTCCTCGGCGGCCTTCTGGGCCTTCTCCTGGACCGTCTTGCCCTGCTCCTGGAGCTCCTCGCCCCGCTTCTGGAGCTTCTCTGAGTCGCTGTCGCCGCCACAACCGGCGACGGCGAGAGCGGCGGCCACCGCGAAGGCGGTGAGCGAGCGGAAGATGATGTTGGTGCGTGGCATGCGGGCGAGCCTCGCGCCCGCCCGCCGCCACGTCAGTGTCAAGTCGGTCTCAACCCGCGTCTCCCGCGGTCCCGCGACCTACTTGATGAACAGCATCTCCGCGTACTTCGGGAGCGGCCACAGGTCGTCGGCGACGATCCGCTCGAGGCCGTCGGCGATCGCCCGCACGTCGTTCATGGCCGGGATCACCGTGTCGCGCATGTACTCGGCGTGGGCGAGCAGGTCGCCGTCGTCCGGGTGCTCGCGGTTGACCTTCTCCAGCGCCTGGATCGAGCCGAGCAGCTCCTCGACGATCGGCGCGACCTCGGCCTCGAGGCCGCCGATGCCGGTCGCCCTGAGCTCGTTGAGGTGGCGCACCGCCGCCGGGAGGATCTGCGTCCGCGCGATGGAGGCGGCCGTCTCGGCCTCGATGTTCAGCGTGGTGATGTACTGCTCGAGGAACACCTCGTAGCGCGACTCGAGCTCGCGCTCGCTGAGCACGCCGTAGTTGCTGAACATCGCGACGGTCTGCTCGTGGGTGACCCACGGCAGGGCGTCCGGCGTCGTGCGCAGATTGCTCAGCCCGCGCCGCTCGGCCTCGGCGTGCCACTCCTCGGCGTAGTTGTCGCCCATGAAGCAGACCTGCTTGTTGCCCGTGTAGGCCCGCTTGACGACCTGCGCCACCGCGTCCTCCAGCGTGGCGCCGGCGCTGAGCGCGTTCTCGAGCTCCTCGGACATCGCGTCGATCGACTCGGCCGCGATCGTGTTCAGCACCGTGTTCGGGAACGCGAGCGACATGCTCGACCCCAGCGCCCGGAACTCGAACTTGTTGCCCGTGAAGGCGAACGGCGAGGTCCGGTTGCGGTCGCCGCCGTGCATCGGCAGCGGCGGCAGCACCGGCGTCCCCAGGCCGAGCACGCCCTTCTCGGTCGAGCCGTCCCCGTCGCCCGAGGCGATCGACTCGAACGCCTTCTCCAGCTCGGCGCCGAGGAAGATCGAGATGATCGCCGGCGGCGCCTCGTTCGCGCCGAGTCGGTGGTCCTGGCCGGCGTTGGCGACGGACGCGCGCAGCAGCGCCTGGTGCTTGTTCACCGCGGCGATGACCGCCGCGCAGAAGAACATGAACCGGATGTTCGTCGCGGGGTCGTCGCCGGGCTCGAGCAGGTTGGAGCCGGTGTCGGTCCCCATCGACCAGTTGTTGTGCTTGCCCGAGCCGTTGACACCCGCGAAGGGCTTCTCGTGCAGCAGGCACACGAGGCCGTAGCGGCGCGCGACGTTCTGCAGCACCTGCATCGTCAGCTGCTGGTGGTCGGAGCCGACGTTCGAGTTCTCGAAGATCGGCGCGAGCTCGTACTGGTTGGGGGCGACCTCGTTGTGGCGGGTCTTGACCGGGACGCCGAGCTTCTGCAGCTCACGCTCGGCCTCCAGCATGCAGGCGAGGATCCGCTCCGGGATCGACCCGAAGTAGTGGTCGTCGAGCTCGTGGCCCTTCGGCGGCTTGGCGCCGAACAGCGTGCGGCCGGTGTTGATGAGGTCCGGGCGCTCGTAGTAGTACTGCTCGTCGATCAGGAAGTACTCCTGCTCGGGCCCGACCGTCGTGTAGACGCGCTGGGCCTGGTCGTCGCCGAACAGCCGCAGGGCGCGAACCGCGGACTTCGACAGCGCGTCCATCGAGCGCAGCAGCGGGATCTTCTGGTCGAGCGCCTCGCCCGTCCACGACGCGAACGCCGTCGGGATGCACAGCAGCGCCCCGTTCGGGTTCTCGAGGATGAAGGCCGGCGAGCTCGGGTCCCACGCGGTGTAGCCGCGGGCCTCGAACGTCGCGCGGATGCCGCCGGTGGGGAACGAGGAGGCGTCGGGCTCGCCCTGGATCAGCTCCTTGCCGGAGAAGTCGGCGATCGCGGTGCCGTCGCCCACGGGCTCGAAGAACGAGTCGTGCTTCTCCGCGGTCAGGCCTGTGAGGGGCTGGAAGACGTGGGTGTAGTGCGTGGCGCCCTTTGCCAGCGCCCATTCCTTCATCGCCTTCGCCACCTCGTCCGCCAGTGACGGGTCGAGCGCCTCGCCGTGCTCGAGCGTGCTCGAGAGCTGCTTGAAGACGTCCTTCGGCAGCTTGTCCTTCTGGACTGCGAGCGAGAAGACGTTCTCCCCGAACGGGTAGCTCTCGGGCTCGGTCAGGTCGGCGGTCCCGAGCGCGGCCCCGTTGGGGCTCCACTGGGCGGCGGTGACGTTGTGCTGGCGAATCTTCGGCATGTGCTGTGAGGGCCTCCTACTGCGTCGTGCGGCCCCGGGCCAAGGCGGGGTGGACGCTCGCTGAATGACGTGAAGGCGCCACGCTAGCTCTTTTGACGCGCCAGTTGTTTA
>DASVQN010000058.1:0-7804 GCA_036389155.1 Solirubrobacteraceae bacterium | reverse complement strand
GCACGTCGCCCTTCAGCTGCGCGGCGCCGGCCTTGTAGGCGGCGACGACCATGAGCTCGAGGTCCAGCGCGGAGTTCAGGATCTCGACGTCGGCCTCGTCGGACTCGTCCGGGCCGAGGACCGGGTTCTTCGTGTCGTCGCTGCAGGCCGACAGGAACACGGCCGAACCGCCAGCGACGCCCACGCCCGACATATGGAAGAAGCGCCTGCGCGACAGGGGGTCGCGCAGGAAGCTGTCGATGTCCATTCGGCCTCCAGTGGGAAATACGGAAGATCAGAACAGACTGCGCGTCACCGCGCCGAACAGATCACCACCAGATGGTGGAGTCCATGTTCTCGATCTCGTCAACCGGCAGCGTGTAGAGCCCGGATGACAGGTACTTCCAGCCGTCGTCGCAGACGATGAAGACGACGTTGCCCTCGTCGATCTCGTTGGCGATGCGGACCGCGACGCGGGCGATCGCGCCCGACGAGACGCCGGCGAAGATGCCCTCCTCGTCGAGCAGCTTGCGCGTCCAGACGATCGCATCGTGGTTGGAGACGAAGATCTTGCGATCGAGCACGCTGAGGTCGATGATCGGCGGGATGAAGCCGTCGTCGAGCGAGCGCAGCCCCTGCACGGGCTCGCCCTGCATCGGCTCGGCGGCGACGATCTTCACGCTGTCGCCGAGCTCCTCCTTGAAGCGCCGGGCGTTGCCCATGAGCGTCCCGCCGGTGCCCAGGCCCGCGACGAACGCGGCGATCTCGTCGAGCTCCTCGAGGATCTCCTTGGCGGTCCCGTTGTAGTGCGCGAGCGGGTTCGCCTCGTTGCCGTACTGGTAGGGCATGTAGTAGCTCGCGTCGCCCTCGGCCATCTCCAGCGCCATCGCGACGGCGCCGTTGGAGCCCTGGTCGCCGGGCGAGTAGACGATCTCGGCGCCGTACATCTTCAGCAGCTGCGTGCGCTCGGGCGTGACGTTCTCGGGCATCACGACCTTGAGCGGGTAGCCCTTGCGCCGGCAGATCATCGCCAGCGAGATGCCGGTGTTGCCCGACGTCGGCTCGAGGATCGTCTGGCCCGGGCGGATCAGCCCCTTCGCCTCGGCGTCCTCGATCAGCGAGCGCGCGACGCGGTCCTTCACCGAGCCGGTCGGGTTCGCCGACTCGAGCTTGGCCCAGATGCGGACGCCGGGCTTCGGCGAGAAGCGCTTGAGCTCGACCAGCGGCGTGTTGCCGATCGCCGCGACGAGGTCCTCGTAGCGCCCCCCGCAGGGCTTGTTCCGGAGGTCCGCCGGGGTCACTTCACGAAGTGTAGTGAGGGTCGCAGCACCGCGTGCACCTCTGCGCCCGCGGTGCTCTGGATCGCGTCGTCGCCGGCGGGACGGACAAGGCGGTAGACGGTGACCGGCGCCGGCTCGGGGTCCCCGTCGTCGTCGAGGCCGAAGTCGCCGATGAGCCCGCCGCGCACGCGGGTGGCGAGGAGCGCCCGCCGGATCGAGTTGCGCGAGCCGTCCGAACGGGCGATCGCGGCGAGGAGGACCTCGGTCGCCTGGGCGGCGTAGACGGCGGCGACGTCGACGCGCCTTCCCGGCTGCGTCGCGCCGAAGCGCCTGACGAACGCGCGGCCGACGGACGGGAGGCGCTCGATCCCCACGCCGCTCGTCGCGACCAGCACGCCGCGGGCCGCGGCGCCCGCGCGCTCGAAGAGCAGCGACGCGGGGAGCAGGCCGTCGCACCCGACGACAGTCGCGTCCGGGAGCGCGGCGCGCAGCGCCTTCAGCACCGCGCCGGCGTCGGTGTCGACGAGGCCGCACAGGACGACGGCGTCCGCGCGCGCCTCGACGGCGCGCCGGACCAGCCGGCCGTACCCCTCCGGGCGGCGCGCGTCCCACCGCAGCGCGGCCACGGCGGGCAGCCGCAGCCGGCGCAGGGCGCGGCGCGCGTACGCCGCGAACAGGCTCCCGTAGCCGCCGTCGTCGATGACCACGGGACGCCGTGCTCCCGCGTGCTCGACGAGCATCGCCAGCGCCGCTCCCTGCGCGTCGTCGGGCGGGAGCAGGCGGGCGAAGCTGCGCCGGCCGCCGGGGTACAGCGCGTCGAGAGCCCCGGGCGGCAGCCCGAACGTGTCGTGCGTCAGCCCCGGGTCGGTCGCGGTGGGCGAGATCAGCGGCAGCCCGGCCCGCGAGGCCACCGGGATCTGCATGACGGCGCAGCCGGAGTTGAACGGCCCGACGACGCCCGCGACCGCCGGGGTGCGCGCGTAGGCCTTGGCGTTGGCGGCGCACTTCGCCTCGTCGAACAGCCCGGTGCGCGGCGTGGAGTCGTCGCAGGACTGGTAGCCGAGGGCGAAGCGGCCGGCGCGGAAGTCGTGCCGGCGCAGCACGTCGAGGATGGCGGCCGACATCTGCAGCGTCGGGAAGCGCGGGCCGCCCTGGAGCGGCAGGTCGGAGACGACGAGACGGTCGGGGCTCGCACTGCCGGCGACGACGGCGCCGCAGACGGAGGAGGGGAGCGCCGCACCGGCCTTCGTCTCGACCGCGGGCGCGTCCGCGCCGCGCGCGACGGCCACCCAGACGGCGTCGTGCGTGACCGCGACGCCCGTCGGCACGCCGCCGATCGCCAAAGGCGCGCCGACGCGGTTGGTGCGCGCGTCGATCCCGGTCAGCGTGCCGCGCGCGCCGTTCGACGCCCACGCGCGGCCGGCGCCGAACGCGACGGCGTCGACGCCCCGCCCGACGTCGATCGTGCGCTGGAGCGGGCGCCGGCCCGAGTCGACCCGCCACACGACGCCCGCGAACGGGTCGGTGCCCCAGACGGCGCCCCCGCCGACCGCGATGCTGGTCAGCGAGACCGCCGGCACGCGGACGCGACGCGCGACGCGACCGCGTGCGGGCTCGATGCGCGCGAGGTCGCCGTCGTCCGCCAGCGCCCACAGCTCGTCGCCCGCGGCCGCGAGCGCGAGCGCGTGCAGCCCGCCGACGCGCGCGGTGATCCGGTTCGTGGCGGGGTCGAGGCGGGCCACGGACGCGTCGGGCGCGATCGCCCAGACGGCGCCACCGGCGAACGCGACGTGCTGGCGCACGGCGTTGCTGACGATCCGCCCGCCGCGCGGCAGGAGGACGGAGCTGCGCACCGCGGCGGTCGTGGGGTCCAGCCGCGCGAGCGACATGGCCGCAGCGCCCGCGAACTGCGCGCCCCTCACGCTTCCACCGTTGCCGACCCAGAGCGCCCCCTCCCCGGCCGCGAGGTCGGTCGGCGTCGCGCCGATGCCGAACGTGCGCTGGGTGCGGGTCGCGACGTCGATGCGCGAGATCGTGCGGTCGTCCGCGTTGAGCGCCCACACGGCGCCCTCCCCCGCGGCGACGGCGGTGGGCGAGCGGCCGACCGCGACGTCGTCGACGAGACGCCCGGTGACCGGATCGACGACGGCGACCGAGTCGCCGCGCGCCCGGACCGGAGGGGAAGTGCCGTCGCCGCCGCGCGAGACGAGCAGCGCGACCGCGACGCCCGCGGCGACCGTCCCCGCGACCGCGACCAGAGCGATCCGCCGCCGCCGCGCAGCGACGCTCGAAGGATCCGTCCGGCCGGCCGGAGGGGAACGGGGCGCGGGGGCGACCGCCGCTCCCTCCTGCGCGAGCACCGCGCGCTGCGCCTCCCTCAGCTCCGCCCCCGGCTCGAGGCCGAGCTCGTCGACGAGCCTGCGTCGCACGTCGGCGTAGGCCGCGAGCGCGTCCGCCTGCCTGCCCGACCGCGACAGCGCAAGCATAAGCTGCGCGTGGAGGCGCTCCCTGAGCGGATGCGCGCGCACGAGCCCCTGCAGCTCGGGCACGAGCCGGGCGTCCTCGCCGAGGGCGAGGTCGGCGTCGATGCGGGCCTCGAGCGTCGCAAGGTGGTCCTCCTCGAGCCCGGCGATCGCATCCTGCGCGAAGCGGGCGTAGGCGAACTCCGCAAGCGGCGCGCCGCGCCAGAGCGCGAGCGACTCGCGCAGCCGGGCGGCCGCCGCGTCGGCGTCACCGGCGTCGAGCAGCCGGCGTCCCTCGCCGCTCGTCTCCTCGAAGCGCTCGACGTCGACCTCGTGCGCGTCGGTCGCGAACGCGTAGCCGCCCGGCGTCGTCCGCACGCTCTCCGCCCCCAGCGCGCGGCGCAGGTGGCCGACGTAGACCTGAACGGCCTTCGCGGCCGTCGCCGGGGCGTCGTCCTCCCACAGAGCATCGACGAGCCGGTCGACCGTGAGCGGCCGCCCGCGCTGCAGCAGCAGGACGGCCAGCAGCGCGCGTTCCTTCGGCGGGTCGAGGTCAACGCGGCGGCCGTCGTCGTCGATCTCCAGGGGGCCGAGGAGGCGGAAGCGCACGGTGCGTTCCTACACGCTTTCCCGTCCCTTTGCCGCTCTTTCCCGCCGGTTGACCGCCGCGGTGCACGTTCCGGCCATGAACAGCACGCGCTCCACCCTCACCGCCCTCGCCGCGATCGCGGCCGTCGCCGCCGGCTGCGGCGACGACGACAGCAAGGACGCCGCCACCGCCGAGGCGGGCCCGTCGACTTCCGCGAAGACGACGCCGCCGACCGTCCCCGCCGACCTGCTCGGCACGTACAAGACGACGCTGAAGCCAGGCGACATCCCGGGCAACGCCGGGCCGGAGCTGACTCAGAGCTCGCGCAGGTGGAAGCTCACGCTCACGCCGTCGGGCGGCCTCGACAACGGCTCGGCCCTGACCCTCGCCGACGCCAGGCTCGGCGTCCTCGAGTCGTCGACCTTCGTCGCCGGGGACGGCACGATCGAGATGCCGCACGAGGAGTGCGCCGCCGGGGGCACCGAGCACTTCTTCGCCAGCAAGTACCGCTATGCGCTGTCGGGTCGCAAGCTCACCTTCACCAAGATCACCGCCGGCTGCCCCGACAAGGCCGCCGAGACGATCCTCACCAGCCAGCCGTGGAAGCGGGTCGGCTGAGGCCGGCGAGCGGGCGGCGTGACTACGCGCCGCCCGCCATGGCGGGCAGGATGACCAGCGTGTCGGCCTCGCCGACGCTCGTCTGCAGTCCGTCGAGGACGCGGACGTCCTCGTCGTTGAGGTAGACGTTGACGTAGCGGTTCAGGTCGCCGTTCTCGCCGAAGAGCTGCCCGCGCGTGGACGGATGCTGGTCGGCGAGCGACTCGAGGACCGCGCCGACGCTCTCGCCGTCGGCGCTGACCTCCTTCTCGCCGCTCGTCGACGGGCGCAGGACCGGGGGGATCTTCACAGTTGCCATATGCGGGCGGACCCTAGCCAGCGGCGGCGCAGAACGCCTCGTAGTCGGGGAAGACGCCCATCTCCTCGTCGGTGATGGAGTCCGGCTCGCGCGAGCAGATCGGGCAGTCCGGGTCGCGGCGCACCTTCAGCTCGGTGAACGTCGCGCCGAGGGCCTCGTAGAGCAGCAGGCGCCCGATGAGCGGCTCGCCGATCCCGACGACGAGCTTGACGACCTCGGTCGCCTGGAGCAGGCCCATCGTCCCCGGCAGCACGCCGAGCACGCCGTTGGCCCCGCACGACGGCGCCAGCTCGGCCGGCGGCGGCACGGGGTACAGGCAGCGGTAGCACGGGCCGTCGTACGGCGCGAACACCGAGAGCTGGCCGTCGAAGCCGAGGATGGAGGCGCTGACGACCGGGATCTGGTTGCGGACCGACGCGTCGTTGAGGAGGTAGCGCGTCGGGAAGTTGTCGAGCCCGTCGACGATGACGTCGTAGCCCTCGATGATCTCCTGGATGTTCGAGGCGTCCATCCGGACCGGGTACTTGACGACGTTCACGTCCGGGTTGAGGTCCTTGATGTACGTCTCGGCCGAGTCGACCTTCTTCTCGCCCACGCGGGAGGTCGAGTGGATCACCTGGCGCTGGAGGTTGGAGACGTCGACCACGTCGTCGTCGACGATGCCGAGCGTGCCGACGCCGGCCGCGGCGAGGTACAGCGCGGTCGGAGCGCCGAGGCCGCCGGCGCCGAGCAGCAGGACCTTCGCGTCGAGCAGCTTCTGCTGGCCCTCCTCGCCGATCTCGGGCAGGAGGAAGTGGCGCGAGTAGCGCTGGCGCTGCTCGGTGCTGAGCGCGCGCGGGACCTCGACCTCGTAGCCGCGGTCCTTCCACAGCGTGATGCCGCCGGTCATCGACGCGACGTTCCCGTAGCCGAGCTCGTCGCGCATCGTCTTGGCGGCCAGGGCGCTGCGGTTGCCGGAGGCGCAGTAGAGGATCACGCGCTGGCCGCGGTCGGGGGCGGCGCCCTCGATGCGCGACTCCAGGTGGCCGCGCGGGACGTGCACCGCCCCCGGGATCTTGCCCTGCGCGACCTCTTCGGTCTCGCGGACGTCGACGATCACCGCGCCGTTGCCGAGGACGGGCTTGACGTCGGCCGGGTCGACCTCGTCGATCTGGCTCTTGACCTGGCGGATGAACTCGGCGCCGGAGGGCGTCACGTCGGAAACTCCTGAATCGCGCTCGGGGATAGGTGCTTCACAAAGTGTAGTACGGCCCTACCCTGCGCAGCGATGCCGTTCCGCGTCCTCCTCGCGCTCGCCCTGGCCGCGACGTTCGCCGCCGCCGGCGCCGGTGTCGCGCTGCTGTCGGGGGGCGACGACGCACCGTCGAGCGAGGCGCCGGAGGGCGCGCTGCGGCCGCCCGGCATCCCGCCTTCGGACTTCCGCCTCGTCGACCAGCAGGGGCGCACGACCACGCTCGCCGACGTGCGCGGCAAGGTCGCGATCGTCACCTTCCTCTACACGACGTGCGAGGACACGTGCCCGCTCACCGCCCAGCAGATCCGCGGGGCGCTCGACGACCTCGGCCACGACGTCCCCGTCCTCGCCTTCGCCGTCGACCCGCCGCGCGACACGCCCGCGCGCGCGCAGCGGTTCGTCACCAAGCAGCAGATGGACGGCCGCATGCGCTTCCTCACCGGGCCGCGTACGGAGCTGCGCCGGCAGTGGCGCGCCTACGGCATCCGGCCGCAGGGCAGCGGCTTCGAGCACACCGCGCACGTCGTCCTGCTCGACCGCCGCGGCGTGCAGCGCATCGGGTTCCCGGTCGACCAGCTCACTCCGGAGCGCCTGGCTCATGACGTCGCTCTTCTCGAGCGCGAGCCCGGCGATCTATCAGGGACTTGATCGAGATCCACGTCACGACCACGATCACCGGCAGGATGTAGAGCGTCTCCGCCAGCCAGTGCCCGGCGTGCGCGAGCGGGATGCTCGGGGTCACTGGTTGGCCGCCGAGAGCAGGTAGAGGCCGAGCGTGGTGAAGCAGACCATGACCGCCAGCATCCAGTACTGCGAGCTGGTGGCCTTCTGCGGGTCGCGGTAGAGGACCAGCGCGCGGTCGTGGGCCAGGATCAACGCGCAGACGTGGCCGATGACGAGCGCGGCGACCTGGACGTACCAGATGCCGTTGGCGCCGATGACGCCGTAGTCGATCGTCGCGTCCGCGGTCCCGAAGACGTCCGAGCCGCGGCCGAGCGGATCGGAGATCAGGTAGCCCATCGCCTGGCCCTGGTAGGCGAGCAGCGAGAAGTAGTGCGCGACGACGTAGGCCGCGGCGATCGGCACGAGCGTGTGCACGAACGCCCGGGCGAGCGCCGCACGCGTCATCGGCCGCCGCAGCCCGCGCAGGCCCATCCCGTGGATCGCCCCCCGGTAGATCGCCGAGACGAACAGGATCGTGAAGGCGAGGCCGACGCAGAACGCGAGCTCGAGCGCGGTCCCCTCGTCCGCCCCCAGGCTCCCGAAGAAGTCCTGCAGGTGCGGCGCCACGTCGTTGAAGAGCGGCCCTGAGCTGCCGCCGTCGAACGCCGTGATGCCGATCGC
>DASVQN010000057.1:0-42138 GCA_036389155.1 Solirubrobacteraceae bacterium | reverse complement strand
GCTGCCGTCGAGCGTCGCGCCGGGGAAGCTGACCTTGACGGACTCGTCGACGTCGCGGGGCGACGCGCCGTCGGGCTGCATGAGGACGGCAGCCCCGCGCGGCAGCGCGAGCTTCCCGCCCGAGCCGTCCGTCGACGCGGTGCCGCCCGCCTGTGTCGCGCTCTGCCACGCTCCGCCGCGCTCGGCAGAGCCCCAACCGCTCGCCACCGTTCGCTCGAAGCGGTCGCGGGCGGTGACACGGCCGAACCCGACGGAGTCGCGCATGACGCCCGCCGGTGAGTCGGTCGGGGTGTGCGTCACGGTGTAGGTGCCGGCGGCCACCCACTTGCGCGCAACGCCAGGCGCCGGCGGCGCGCCGGTGCCGGTGAACGGCCCCTGGTCGGGAGCGCCCGTGTCCAGCGTCACGGTGAAGTCGCGAACCGCCACAGGGGGGTGCACCCGATCGTGGGCTTTGACCACGATGCGATACGAGCCGGGGGTCCGGCGCGACGTGTCGAAGGTCCAGTCGCGCGTCGAGGACCGCGGGCAGCTCGGCGAGCAGTCGCGCGGCGCGTCGCCTGCGTCCTCCTCGATCCCGTTGACGAACACATCCATCTCGGTGAGCCCGGACCCAGCGCCGGGATCGCGCGCGGGTACGTGGAGGTCGTAGGTCCCTTCGCGGATGCGCCGCTCACGGTTGTCCCACAGCGCACCGGAGGGCGTGGCGCCTGCCACCGGCGGCTGGTTGTCGAAGTTGACCGTCCACGACTTGTCGGGGCGAGCGTGCCCGAGTGGGTCGTTGGCGTGGACGGACACCGAGTGTGGCCCCTCGAGCTCGTCGCTCGTGTCGAAGGCGAACGTGTGCGACATCGGGCTGGCGCAGCCGGTCGCCGCGTCGCAGCCGGGCGCGCTCGTGGGTGTCGGCCCGTTCTGCTTGGTGCTCCGCACGCGCGGCTGGTCGTCGGCGCTCGAGACGGCGAAGTTGTCGAACACCACCGTCGGGCTGCCGGGTGCGCTCTGCAGCATGCGCACGGCCGGCTCGCCGGCTACCTGCGGCCCATGCGTCGAGTCCGTCGCCGTGGCGATCCATCCCTCCGGCTCCGCGGTGCCGACCTTCCACACCTTCGCCTTCAGCGTCGTAGGGCTCGCGCCGGTGATGAGCGCCCGCACGCGGAACACGTCGCCGGGCGCGTACACGAGCCCGGTGTCGACATCCGGGATGAGGTTCCCTCCGACGGCCGGGAACCTGAGCCACATGCGCCCGGCGGCGTCGCGGACGAGGACGGTGCTGTACGAGCCGGCGGAGCCGCGGCGCAGCGCGATCGTCGGGCGCATGTCCCCGCCGGGGTCGACGGTCGACGGGAGCTTGACGTCGACGCGCGCGTCGGCGTCGCGCAGCGACACGGCGCCCTGCGCGATCGTCTGGTCGACGTTCTGGGGCGACACCACGACCCCCTGCGAGCCGTTGACGCTGAAGTTCGACTCGGCGCCCGCGCGCACGGTCCACGCACCGCCGAGCGCGTTCGTGCCCCAGCCCGCTGCGGCCGTCCGGCTGAACGCGTCGCGCGAGAGCAACGACGGGGTGAGCGAGATCTCGGACTTCTGGACGCCGGCGTAGCCGTCGGTCGTCGTGGCGGTGACGGTGTGGACGCCCTCGGGCAGCCACGCGCCGTTCTGGGCGGCGTCGCCCGAGGTGACGGTCTCGTCGGGCGCGTTGCGATCGATCTTCACCGGCCAGAGCGTCTCGCGGCCGTCGGGCATGGAGTCGGTGCGGTGATGGAGGATGTCGCCGGCGTAGACGCCGATCAGCCGTTCGCCCTCCGGCAGCCACTCGAGGTGGTAGTCGATCGTGGTCTCGTAGCTCGCGGGGCAGGGTGCCACGATGTCGCCCAGGCAGGTCGAGATCGAGGTGGGCGCGAGCTCCTGGAGGTCAGACAGCCGGCCCTGGGAGTCCCGAGTGCGCTCGACGACGCCTATCCCCTTGAGCCCGAGCCCCGCGTCGTGTGCCTTGACGGTCATCGTGGCCATTCGCGCGTCCGTCCACGAGGTCGTCGGCGGCCCGAACGGGGTGATCGAGTCGATCACCGGCCAGTTGCGATCGTTCAGGTACACGGTCGCCCCGCCGAAGCTCGCCTTGGCCGAGCGGTTGTTGCCCGGCGCGCTCATCCGCAGGTTGAAGAACGCGTAGTTCCACCGGGTGCCGGCGGTGACGTCGCATTGCGTGGTCCCGCCGCGGAGCGCGACGCAGTGGTCGCCGGAGGCGCCGCTCAGCGGCAGGTCGCTGTATCGCGTTCCCTGGATGGGCGTCTCGCTGCCGTGCTGAGCATTGGGCCACCAGACCTGGCCGTACTCGGGGGTGTCGTCGACCTTCCAGAAGCCCATCGTCAGCCGCGAGGCCGCCGGGGTGTACGCGATGTCGTAGAACGTCGCGCGGTACATGAAGGCGTCGCGCGCCGTGCGGTTGGTCACCGTCCCGCCCGAGTAGCTCTCCCAGGCGCCCCACCAGCCCTCCTGGTACGTCGTCGTGGGGAAAGTCCCGACCATCAGCCGGTTGCCCTTGGCGAAGTCGAAGGCGTTCGCCGGCACGCCGGGCCCGGTCGGGTTGAACCAGCCGGCCGAGCCCGTCGTTCCGCTGAACGGGTTGTTCTGGTTCTGGACGACCCAGTCGTCGCCGACCTGGAAGTAGGGATCGAGGACGATCGGCATCTCGTAGTCGTGGCCGCGGTGCTCGACGCGGTAGACGACGCGGTCGCCGTGCAGCGCGGTCTTGACGGGTACGGCGGCGCCGCCCGCGTCGTACGCCTGGGGCGCGGCGATCTGCGCCGGGCGCCGACCGCCACGGAGGACGTCGACTGCCCCGGCGGCACCCTTGTGGCCTCTGAGTCGCGCACCGGCGGCGTCGCCGACGTCGAGCACGAAGCGCTCCGGACTCCTGGCCGAACGAAGCTGCCAGATGACCTCGGCCCCTTGTGGCCGCGCCGCGACGACCACGTCGGTGTCGGCGAGCGCGTTCGCGTAGACGAGGTGGTCGGTGGCGGGAACGAGCCGCGCGTCCACGGGGGCCCCGTTCGGGCGGATCGCGAGGCCATCGCCGAGGGCGATCGCGCCGAGACGGCTCGGCGCGCGCAGCGCCGTCAGCGGATGCGCCGGCGCGTAGCCGGCGCGTACGCGGCGCATCGTGAGGTCGGCCGGGACGGCGTGCCCGCCCTCGCGCGTGCGGACGGGCAACGTGCTGACCGCAAGCGTGCGCCGTTTCGTGCCCGCATGCTGGAGCACGGCGGCGTTTTCGCCGACGAACCGCTCGATGTGCTCACCCTGTCCTACGACGAACGGCCGCCACGGCGCCTGCGCGAAGAGGTCGGGGAACTTCCGGTCCGCGAGGCGGACCGCCTGTCGAGCGCTCAGATGTTCGAAGGCGTGCCTCGAGGCCGCGCGGTGCGCGCGCGCCCTCGGCGTACGGCGCGCATCGACCCAGTGGGCGTGCGCGGCGCGAGCGGCCGCCGCAGCCGCCTGGTCCGAGGCGGAGCCACGCGTTGCCGCGAGGGCGCCGCCGACGAGCGTCGGCGCCAGCACACCCAGCCCGCACGCCAGCCACAACCACAGCCGCACGCGGCCGTTCCGCAACGTCTTCCATCCCTGGAACATCCCGGCTCCTCTCGGTAACCGAGGACAACGAACGGACCCGGCCGTTCATGACGGCCCGCTGAGGAACCCAAAACCCGGGGGTTCTTCCAAGGGCCGTCCGCTCCACCGAGCGGCTGCGCCGGCGGGGAGCTCTCCGCGGCGCAAGCCGGCGTCGCCTCACGCAGCGGAGGGCAGCTCGACGACCATCCGGCAGCCGTGCGGCTCGGCGCGCTCGACACGGATCTCGCCGCCGTGCAGGTCGACGATCCACCGCGCGATCGCGAGACCGAGGCCCGCGCCGCCTCCGTCGGTCGACCGGGCCGCATCCGCGCGGTAGAAGCGCTCGAAGACGCGGTCGGCCTCGTCCGCCGGGATCCCGGGGCCCTCGTCGGCCACGAAGATCCGCACCCGCGCCCCGTCGGGCATCGCGCCGATCGTCACGCGCCCCGGCCGCGGCGAGTGACGGACCGCGTTCTCGACGAGGTTGCCGACGACCTGATGGACGCGCTCGGCGTCCCCCTGCGCGACCAGGCCGGGCGGCGCGTCCACGATCAGCTCGACGTCGGCCGGCGCGTTGAGCGACGCCTCCCGCGCGACGTGCGCGAGCACGACGCCGACCTCGAACGGCCGTACGTCGAGCGGGACCGACCGCGACTCAAGGCGGCTGAGGTCGAGCAGCTGCGCGACGAGACGCCCGAGCCGCGCGACCTGCGCGAGCATCGTCCGGATCGTCTCGGGGTCCGCGGGCTCCACGCCGTCGGCGACGTTCTCGAGCTTGGCCTGCAGCGCGCTGATCGGGGTGCGGAGCTCGTGCGAGACGTTCGCGACGAGGTCCTTGCGGTGGCGCTCGACCTCGCCCAGCTCCGCCGCCATGACGTTGAACGCCCGCGCCAGGTCCCCGACCTCGTCCGCGCGGCCGCCGTCGGGCACCCGCACGCCGTAGTCGCCGCGCGCCATCGCCGTCGTCCCGTCGGCCATCTCCCGCAGCGGCCGCGTGAGCCCCCGCGCGACGACCTGCACGATCGCCAGCGCCAGCGCGGCGGCGAGGATCGCGCTGGGGATGAGCGGCAGCCCGCGCTTGACGGCCACGAGCGCCGCCACGTCGCTGGCGAGCACGCCCGCGAGGATCACCAGCCCGAGCTTCACCTTGATCGAGCCGAGCCGGCCGAGCGGGTTCCTCACGGCCCCTGCTCCTCGAACGCGTAGCCGATCCCGTGCGCGGTGCGGACCCACCCGGCGCCGAGCTTCTTGCGCAGCCCCGCGACGTGCGTGTCGACCGTGCGCGAGCCCGCGTCGACGTCCCACCCCCACACCTCGCTGAGCAGCCGGTCGCGCGAGAACACGACGCCGGGCGAGCGCGCGAGGTGGACGAGCAGGTCGAACTCCGTCGGCGGCAGGTGCACCGTCTCCCCGTGCAGGCGCACCCGCCGCGCCGCCGGGTCGATCTCCAGCCCGCCGGTCACGATCCGCTGGCCGCCCGCGGCCTCGGCCGCCCGCTCCACCCGCCGCAGCAGCGCCTTGACCCGCGCGACCACCTGCCGCATCGAGAACGGCTTGGTCACGTAGTCGTCGGCGCCGATCCCGAGCCCGATCAGGACGTCCGCCTCGTCGTCGCGCGCGGTCAGCATCAGCACCGGGACGGCCCGCTCGGCCTGGATGCGCCGGCACACCTCGAGGCCGTCGAAGCCGGGCAGCATCACGTCGAGGACCACCGCGTCCGGCCGCACGCGGCGGATCAGCTCGACCGCGCCCGGGCCGTCCGCCGCGAGCTCCACGGCGAAGCCCTCGGCCCGCAGCCGCGCGGCCAGCGCGGCGGCGATGTCGGCCTCGTCCTCGACCACGACGATCGTCTGCTCAGGCACCGCCGGGACCGTATTGGGCGGAAGTTCTCACGCCGCTAGGGGGATGTTTGGAAGATGTGCAGAAGAAAAACCGGAACAACGTGGCCCGCGGGCGGTTAAGGTTCTCGCTCGGCCCTCTAGTGGAGACGGAGTCTCGTGGAAGCATCAGCCCTTCGCGCACCCGCCGGTCTCGGCCGTCTCACACTGCCGTCCGCTCTGCTGAAGCTCCGCTCCGACGAGCAGCTGGTCGCCCTCTTCCGCGCGGGCAACGACGAGGCCTTCCGCGTCATCCACGATCGCTATCGCCAGCGCCTCTTCGCCTACGTGCGCCAGATGCTCGCAGGCTCGCGGTCCGACGCCGAGGACGCCCTGCAGGACGTCTTCCTGCGCGCCTACAACGCGCTGCGCGTCGACGAGCGCCCCGTCGCGCTGAAGGCGTGGCTGTACCGCGTCGCCCACAACCGCTGCGTCGACCAGCTGCGCCGCCCGGTGCCCGCGCCGGCCGAGGTCTTCGAGATGTCGCGCCCGGTCACGCCCGACCCGATGGCCGAGACCGAGCGCCGCGACGACCTGCGCCGCCTGGTCGCCGACGTCCAGCGCCTGCCCGAGCAGCAGCGCTCCGCCCTCCTCATGCGCGAGCTCGAGGGCCTGAGCTACGCGAGCCTCGCGGAGGCGCTCGACGTCAGCGTCCCCGCCGTCAAGTCCCTGCTCGTCCGCGCGCGCATCGGCCTCGTCGAGGCCGCCGAGGCCCGCGACACCGCGTGCTGCGACATCCGCGGCGACCTCGCCCTCTCCTTCGGCCGCGGCGTCCGCGCCAGCGCCAAGGCGCGCCGCCACATGCGCGAGTGCGACGGCTGCCGCGAGTACCGCTCGCAGCTGCGCGGCGTGAAGACCGAGCTCGGCGCCCTCCTCCCCGGTCCCGGCCCGCTGGCGACGCTGGCCAAGGTCTTCGGCATCGGCGCGGGCGCGAGCAGCGGCGGCGCGGCCGTCGTGGGCGGCGGCGCGGCTGCCGGCTTCACCGCGAAGGTCGCCGCGATCGTCTGCTGCGCGGCCGTCGTCGGCGGCGGCGCGGTCGAGCTGCGCGCCCGGACCGGCCAGATCAGCACCGTGACGCGCGACGCACAGCCCGCCGTCCTCAAGCGCGACCGGCCGGCGCCGGAGCGCATGACCGCCCACGCCGCGAGCGCGCCCGCGACCGCCTCGCACGCGCCCTCGCTGCGCGTGCGCACCGAGGCCACGCGGCCCAAGGCGGCGACCCGGGCCGCCGCCCGCCGCCTGCACCGCACGCCGCCGGCCACCGCCGCCACGGCCGAGGACCCGATCACCCCGCACTTCCGCAGCAGCACGGCGACGACCGTCAAGCCGGAGTCGACGTCGAGCGGCGGGACCGCCGGCCCGGCCGAGGAGGAGCCCGCGGCGACGTCGTCGACGTCCGAGCCGTCGGCCTCGAGCACGGCCACGCCGGACACCACGGGCGTCACGAGCGTCATGCCGGGCGGGACGTCCGCCGGCGACACGGCCTCCTCCGGCTCGCCGACGGCGACGACCGCGTCGACGACCGATCCCGCGGGTGACGGCTCCACGTCCTCCTCCTCTGACGGGAGCACGGGCTCCTCGTCGTCGGACGGCTCGACGACGACGACGTCGTCGGGCACCGCCGGCCGCCGCTGAGCTAGGGTCGGCGCCATCGAGCGCTACCTGGCCACCCTCGATCACGAGGACCTCCTGGTCCGCCGCGGGCGCCGCTCCGGCGTCTACTGCCTCGTGGCCGTGCACTCGACGGCCCGCGGGCCGGCGCTCGGCGGGTGCCGCATGTGGCGGTACGAGGACTCGCGCGCGGCGATGCGCGACGCGCTGCGCCTCTCGCGCGCGATGACGTACAAGAACGCCGTCGCCGGCCTGCCGCTCGGTGGTGGCAAGGGCGTGATCATGCTGCCGCCGGGCGAGCCGCTCTCCGACGAGCGCCGCCGCCACGCGCTCGAGGACTTCGGCGACACGGTCGACCGGCTCGGCGGCGCATACGTCACGGCGGAGGACGTCGGGACGTCGGCGGCCGACATGGAGGTCATCGCGTCGCGGACCGCGCACGTGAAGGGGCTCGCGCGCGAGCGGGGCGGCTCCGGCGACCCCAGCCCGTACACGGCGCTCGGCGTCGTCACGGCGATCGAGGTGTGCTGCGAGCGCGTCTTCGGGTCGCGGTCGCTCGAGGGCCGGTCGGTCGCGCTGGCCGGCCTAGGGCACGTCGGCGCGCACATCGCGCAGCGGCTGGCGGACGCGGGCGCGCGGCTGCTCGTCGCCGACGTCGACGAGAGCAAGCGGGCCGCGGCGGAGCAGCTCGGCGCGACGTGGGTGTCGCCCGACGAGGCGCTTGCGGCCGAGGTCGACGTCTACGCGCCGTGCGCCCTCGGCGGGGTGCTCAACGACGACACGGTGCCGCAGCTTCGCTGCAGGATCGTCGCCGGCGCCGCGAACAACCAGCTCGCCGACGATCGCATCGCCGACCTCCTCAACGCGCGCGGGATCCTGTGGGCGCCCGACTTCGTCGCGAACGCCGGCGGCATCGTGAACATCTCCGTCGAGCTCGAGCCGGGCGGGTACGACCCGGTCCGCGCGGAGGAGCGCGTGCGGGGGATCGGCGACACGCTCACTGCGGTCCTCGAGGACGCCGCCCGGATCGGCGCGACGCCCCTCACCGCGGCGATGGAGCTCGCGCGGCGCAACCTGACGTCGGCCGGAGGCACGATGCCCGCGACCGGCGGCGATCCGGAACCGGCGGGCCGCCTGTAGAGGACGTCGCGTGCGCTACGGCGCGCGCAGGCCGCCGGGCAGGCGCGGGCGCTCCACGCCGTCCGGCAGCCGTCCCTCCGCCGCGAGCTTCTCGAGGTGCGCGCCGAGCGTCGCCGCGGCGGCGAGGCGCAGCGCGCTCGGGGCGTCGTCCCAGGCCGCGTCGAGCATCGCGTCGACCGAGCGCGCGCCCGCGTCGAGCGCCGCCACCAGCCTGCGCTCGCGGTCGAGCCGGTGGGAGACGTACTCGTCGAGCTTGGCCGCCGGATCCTCGACCAGCGAGCCGTGGCCCGGGCAGAGCAGCGCGAGATCGCGGGCGCGGAGGGAGCGCAGCGCGTCGAGGTACTCGGCGAGGTGGCCGACGACGAAGACCGAGCCGTCGCCGAGGACGGCGTCGCCCGTGAACGCGACGTCGCCGAAGACGAACGCGACGTGGTCGTCGGTGTGGCCGGGCGTCGGGACCACCTCGAGCGGCCCGCTTCCGAGCGGCACGTCGCCCAGCGCCGCGCGCAGCGGTTCCACGGCGCCCGCATGGTCGGCGTGGTGGTGCGTCAGCGCGATCCCTCCCGCGCCGCCCCGCGCCCGGACCTCCTCCGCCACCGCCGCGACGTGCGCGTCGAGGTCCGGCCCGGGATCGATCACCCAGCACGGGTCCCGCCCCATGACCCACGTGTTCGTGCCAGTCAGCGTGAACGGCCCAGCGTTGTCGGCGCGGACCAACGAAATGTCATGTTCACTCAGGGACATGCCGAGCTGCTTCGTCATCATGCCGATCACGACGCCGGCAGACGCCGCGGATCGTTACGGCGGCGACCGCGACCACTTCCGGCACGTCCTCGACCACCTCATTACGCCAGCTGTCGCGCAGGCGGACCACGAGATCATCCGGCCGATCTCCGAGGGCACGGACCTCATCCACGCCGAGATCGTGAAAAACCTCGAGAACGCCGACCTTGTCCTCTGCGACATCTCGACGCTCAACGCGAACGTCTTCTTCGAGCTGGGGATTAGGACATCCCTCGACCGCCCGACGTGCCTCATCCGCGACGAGCACACGAGCCTGCCATTTGACACAGGCGGCCTGAACTTCCACCGATACCGGTCTGGCCTGACTCCGTGGCACATAGAGGAGGACATCGAGCGCCTCGCCGAACACATCCGCGCGAGCGCCCAACGATCGAGAGGCCGGAACACTCTCTGGCAGTACTTCGGACTGACGCAACGGGGTGTGTCTGCCGAGAAGGCCGCCGAGGACTCGGGCGACACCGAAAAGCTCGACTTCATCCTCGCAGAGGTGCAGCGACTTCAGCGGCAGGTCGAACGAGACGACGCTGACCCGCATGACACGGACCGCATCGACAGTTTCCTCGCCCAAGCTCGGCTGCTCCTCGCAGACACCCAGTGGACGTGGGTGATGGTAGAGGGCAGAATGACGATCGCGGTGAGCTCAACGCCTCCCCCCACCATCATCGCGGTCCTCGAGCGAGCTGCTCGAGACCACGGCATCGACCTCGCGATCCGGCTAGGGGAGTAGTCACCCCTGGGTCAACCGGTAGACCGGGCCGTTCAGGGACACCACGTAGACGCGGCCGGAGGCGTCCTCGCCGAACGACGAGATCGGGCCGACCCTCGGCAGGTCGAGCTCGCGGTCCTCGGTCGCGCCGCCCGGCGCGAGGCGCGCGCTGCGGACGTGGCCCTCGCAGTAGTCGCCGTAGACGTAGCGGCCCTGCAGCGCCGGCAGCCGCGGGTCGCGGACGACGTAGCCGCCGGTGATCGAGCAGTAGCCGTCGTCGTGGGTCTTGGTGAGGACGGGGCGGAGGTGGTTGGGCGCCGGCTCGTCGAAGATGCGCCGGTCGCCCTCGAACGGGCGCCAGCCGAAGTTCGCGCCCGCCGCCTTGCGCAGCGCGACGAGGTCGATCTCCTCGACCGCGTTCTGGCCGACGTCGCCGATGATGAGGTCGCGCGTCGAGCGGTCGAACGAGAAGCGCCACGGGTTGCGCAGGCCGTACGCGAAGATCTCGGGGCGCGCTCCGGCGCGGTCGCGGAACGGGTTGCCGGCGGGGATCCGGTACGGCCGCGAGCCGCTGCGCCGCGGGTCGATCCGCACGATCTTGCCGAGGATCGTCCCCAGGTCCTGGGCGTTGCCGTGCTCGCCGTGCTGGTCGTTGCCGCCGCCGCCGTCCCCGAGGCCGATGTAGAGGAGGCGGTCCGGGCCGAAGGCGACCTGGCCGCCGTTGTGGTTGGCCTCCGGCTGGTCCTGGCGCAGGACGACGCGGCCGCGGGGATCGGCGACGTCGCGGTTCGAGCGCCGCGCGCGGTACTCGACGATCCGCGTGTCGCCGGAGCGGTTCGTGAAGTCGACGTAGAACCGGCGCGAGCGCGCGTAGTCGGGCGCGAAGGCCAGCCCGAGCAGGCCCTGCTCGCCGCCCGAGACGACCTGCCCCGAGACGTCGAGGAACGGCCGGCGCAGCATCCGCCCGCCGCGCACGACCCGGATCCGCCCGCCCTGCTCGACCACGAACAGCCGCCGCCGGTCGCCGCGAGGAGCGGTCACGTACACGGGGCTCGAGAACTGCCCCACCTTCTTCAGCCGCACCGGGCCGGTCGGCGACTGCGCGCCCGACGCGACGGGGTCCGTGCGCCCGCGTGCCGTCGTGTCACCGCGCGACTCCGACCCGCCGCCGCACGCGGCCAGCGCGATCCCGAAGGCGCAGACGGCGACGATCCTCGTCAGCGGGGTGGGCACGCGCCGCAGGATGGCAGGAGCCCTGTCGCGAACGCGCCGCGTCGGCGGAGAAGCGACGGAATGGAGCTCATCGGGGCGCCCGGATTTGAACCGGGGACCTCACCGACCCGAACGGTGCGCGCTACCAGGCTGCGCCACGCCCCGAGAGGACGGGGAGTCTAGCGAGCGGGTCCGCCCGCCACGGCCTTGTAGTAGCGCACCGCCAGACCGGTCACGAGCGTCTGGAACGCCGACTCGAGCGTGATCTCCTCCTGGACGGCATAGCGCTCCAGGCCGGTGGTCTCGATCTCCGTCGCCTGCTCGATCACGTCCTCGACCAGGTCGGGGTTGCGATCGGCGAAGAAGGCGCCGATCGAGTACAGGTTCGTGTCGTGGAGGGAGGCGAGGAACTCGCCGCGGTCGTCGGACGTCACGTCCGGCGGAACGCTACCCGCCCGTGACGCCCTTGATGACTTCGGCGCTCTTGTCGCCGATCGCGTCGACCGGATCGCCGCTGTCGCTGCTCGCCGGGACCTCGACCTGCGGGACCTCGGGCGGAGCCACGTTCGACACCGCGCCGCTGCTGTCACCGGAGCCGCCGCCCGTGGGCGTGCCGCTGCCGCCGCCGCCCGCGGTCGAGCCGTCGAGGCCAGGGAGGAGGTTGCCCGCGCCGCCGTTCGCGCCGTCGGCGCCCGCGGCCTTGTCGCCGCCCGCGTCGCCGGAGCTGACGCCCGCGAGCGTCGCGTCGCCGCCGGAGGAGGCCTGCGCGCCGCCGCCCGTGGCGTCGTCGCCCGCGGCCTTGGTGGCGGTCGTCGTCGTCCCGCCGCGCGCGGCCGCGCCATGCGTCTTCGCGTTGTGCCCGGCGGAGGCCTTGCGGTCCGCCGCGCCCGCCCGGGCGCCCTTGCCGGCCCCGGAGCGCGGCGAGCCGGCCCGCTGGTCCGCAGCGGAGACGCCCCCCGGGTTGTCGGTGCCGGTGATCGACTGCAGCGACATCCCGCCGAGCGTCCCGCGCAGCGCGGGGCTCTCGTTGGTCGCGACGCCGGCGCTCACGCCGGCCAGGGCGATCGTCGCGGCGGTGGCCGCCGCCTTGCCCCACGTCGACACCATGCCGGGATCCACGTTCGTCGCCTGCGCCGACCACGTGGCGAACGAGGCGTGGGCGTCGGTGCCCGCGCCCCAGCGCTCCTTGAGGAAGGCCGGAAGCGGGAGGAACGCGGCGATCTTCGCGCGGACGGGCTTGTGGACGAGGTCGCCGGCGTCGAGCCCGGACACCCGCGCGTGGCGCAGGCACGGCTGGCAGTAGGAGACGTGGCGCGCGACGCGGCGCTTGTCGCGCGCGCCGAGCGCGCTGCCGTCGGCCGCGGCGATGATCTGCTGGACGCGCACACACCGCTCGCCGGTGACGAGCTCGTCGTACTCCTCGGTCAGGCGGCGCCGGGCGCGGAAGAGGGTGCTCTCGACGGCCGGGCGCGTCATGCCGAGCTTCTCGCCGATCTCGCGGTAGGACAGGCCTTCGAGCTCGCGCATCACGAGGATCTCGTGGTGGGTCTCGGACAGGCCGCCGAACGCGCCGCGCAGGTGGTCGATCTGCTGCTTGTGGTCGTGCGCGACGTCGGGCGTCGGCGTCGAGGAGACGAGCCGGCCGTAGTCGGCGGAGCCGAGGCCGTCGTCGGCGTCCATCGAGACCTCCTCCGCGCGGCGGGCGCGGCGGAACTGGTCGATGCAGGCGTTCTTCGCGATCTCGTAGATCCACGGCTTGAAGGCGATCGTCCGGTCGGTCTCGCGCATGCGGCGCAGCGCCGACATGAACACGTCCTGCGCGATGTCCTCCGCGCGGGCGTGGTCGTGGACCATGCCCTGGATGTAGCTCGCGATCCGCCGGTGGTAGCGCGTGTAGAGCAGCTCGAACGCGCGTTCGTCGCCCCCGCGGACGCGCGCGACGAGCTCGTGGTCGGTGATGTCCTCGCCATCCCGCCGGAGCGCGGTGACGGCCGTGACGGTCGAAATCGGATTTCCCCCTTGACCGGCACGCCCTCCATCCAGGGGCGTACCTCCCTTGTCCACGGAACTGTAGCGTCTATTTGAGATGTTGGTCACGGTCCTTGACCTAATCTCCGAAATGGACGGCCTGCTGCGCCCTGCGGCCTTCGACGACTACTCCCCCAACGGGCTTCAGGTACCCGGTTCGAAGGATGTCAGAACGCTGGCGACCGGGGTCACCGCGAGCGTCGAGCTGTTCGAGCGCGCGGCCGCCGAGGAGGCGGAGCTGGTGCTCGTCCATCACGGGCTCTTCTGGAGGGGGATGCCGCAGCACGTGGATCAGTCGCTCTATCGGCGGCTGCGCCCCCTCTTCTTGAACGACATCGCGCTGGCGGCCTATCACCTGCCGCTCGACGCGCACCCGGAGGTCGGCAACAACGCGCTGGTCGCGCGCGGGCTGGGGTGCGAGGAGCTCGAGCCGTTCGCGCTTCACCACGGCGAGCCGATCGGGATCGCGGCGCGCTTCCCCGGCGACGGCATCGACGCCGGCGAGCTCGTCGAGCGCGTCGCGGCGCTCACCGGCCGCGCCCCGCTGCATCTCGCGCACGGGCCCGCGCGCGTGCGCGCGATCGGGATCGTGTCGGGCGGAGCGGCCGACTACGTGAGCGACTCGATCGCCCTCGGCCACGACGCGTTCCTCACCGGCGAGCCGGCCGAGCGCGTGTTCGCGCTCTCACGCGAGGCCGGCATCCACTTCCTCGCCGCGGGCCACTACGCGACGGAGACGTTCGGCGTCCGGGCCCTCGGTGACCGGATGTCAGCGCGGTTCGGCATCCGCCACGTTTTCCTGGACGATCCGAATCCGATCTGACGCGGGGGATTGACACATCCGCCGCGGTCGCTATAAGTGGCGTACGTCGCAATCGAGACCGTAGGAGGTCCGTCCGATGGCCAATCACCTCACGCCCACCGAGCTCGCCCGCGAGGCCGGCCTGGAGCGCCGGGACGTCATCGCGAAGTGCATGGAGCACGGTGTGCCGATCTTCCAGGGCCGCATCGACAAGACCCTGTTCCTCGCAAGCCTCCGCGCCACCGAACGCGTCCACCAGCCGAGCACGGCGTAACGCCTGCTCCGGTGAGGCTCGCCCGCCGGCTCGGCGGGCGACCCGCCTCCCCCTCTCCCCCCTCGCAGCGCCTTCGCACCGCCTTCCGGCGCGGCATAGAATCCGCGGCCTGAGGCGCCGACGCGCCTCGAGCGCTGTCCCGAGGAGAGGAACACCCAATGGAGGCCACGACCGCTTCGGCGGCTGCCACGCGGCAGTCGACCGACTCGCAGACCATCGCCGACCTGCTGCCGAAGGCTGCGGAGAAGTACGCCGACAGCCCGGCCGTCCGCCACAAGGACGCGAGCGGGGAGTGGAAGGACGTGACCTTTCGCGAGGTCGGCGAGATCGTCTTCGAGATCGGCCGTGGCCTGATCGATCTCGGCATCGAGCCCGGCGACCGCGTCGCGCTCCTCTGCAACACCCGTCCGGAGTGGACGTACGTCGACTTCGCCATCTCGACGGCCGGCGGCGTGGTCGTGCCGATCTACCCGACCAACTCCCCGGAGGAGTGCCAGTGGGTCGCGGGCAACTCCGACTCGGTCGCCGTCGTGTGCGAGGACGCGTCCCAGGTGGGGAAGATCGTCGCGGTCCGCGACCAGCTTCCCGACCTCGAGCACATCATCGTCATCGACCCCTCCGGGGATGTGGCCGACGCCATCGCGGTCGACGAACTGCGCGAGCGGGGGCGCGGGCGCGACAACGCCGAGCTGCTGGCGCGCGCCGACGCCGTCACCAAGGACGACCCGTACACCTTCATCTACACGTCCGGCACGACCGGCCCCCCGAAGGGCTGCGTGCTCACGCACGGCAACTACCGGGCGATCATCGACTCCGTCGGCGAGCGCGAGCTCCTGCGCGGCGACGACGACCTCACCTACCTCTTCCTGCCGCTCGCGCACGCGTTCGCGCTGCTGATCCAGCTCGCGTCGTTCGACGTCGGCGCGCCGATCGCGTACTTCGGCGGCGACACGCGGCAGATCATCGCCGAGCTCTCCGAGGTCAAGCCGACCTACCTCCCGTCGGTCCCGCGGATCTTCGAGAAGCTCTACACGCTCGTCGCCTCGAACGTCGACCCCGACACGCTGGCCAAGGCGCGCGAGGTCGGCGGGCGCTACCACGACCTGCGCGTGCACGGCCAGCCGATCCCCGACGACCTGCAGGCCGCGTACGACCAGTTCGACGCGAAGCTGTTCACGAACGTCCGCGCCGCGTTCGGCGGGCGGCTGCGCGAGGCGGTCACCGGCGCGGCGCCGATCGCCAAGGAGATCCTCGAGTTCTTCTGGGCCGCCGGCGTGCCGGTCCTCGAGGGCTACGGCATGACGGAGACCTCGACGGCGGCGACGACCTCGACGCCCGAGGACCACAAGTTCGGGACGGTCGGCAAGGCGCTGCCCGGCGTCGAGTTCAAGATCGCCGACGACGGCGAGATCCTCATCAAGGGCCCGAACATCTTCAAGGGCTACCACAAGAACGCGGACGCCTCGTTCGGCGCGGTGGAGGACGGCTGGCTGCACACCGGCGACCTCGGGTCGATCGACGACGAGGGCTACATCTCGATCACCGGCCGCAAGAAGGACATCATCATCACCGCGGGCGGCAAGAACCTGACGCCGGCGAACTTCGAGAACGACCTCAAGCAGACGCGCTGGGTCAGCCAGTGCGTGATGCACGGCGACCGCCGCCCGTTCCCCGTCGCGCTGATCACGCTCGACGAGGAGGAGATCGTGCCGTGGGCGAAGGAGCACGGCCTGCCGACCGACATCGCGTCGCTGGCCGAGGAGCCCAAGGTCCGCGAGCTGATCCAGGCCGAGGTCGACAAGGCGAACGCGAAGTACGCGCAGGTCGAGCAGGTCAAGAAGTTCGTGATCCTCGACCACGACCTCTCGCAGGAGACCGGCGAGCTGACGCCGACGCTGAAGGTCAAGCGCAACGTCGTCAACGAGAAGTACGCCCCGCTCTTCGAAGGGCTGTACGCCAAGTAGGCGGACGCACGGGACTGGACGCCGGGCGCGCCCGGGTACGCTGCTCGGGTGCGCACCGACCCCACCGACACCGGCGGACTCTTCGTCAGCCGGCGGCCCGGCACGCGGCCGGTCCGCTACCGCGAGGTCCCCGAGCGCAGTCAGGGCGGGCGCCGGGTCGTGGACTCGATCGTGGCCGGCGCCCTGCTCGTGTTCATGGGCCTGGTGGCGGTGTGCTTCTGGGGCCCGATCCCGATGGCGTGGCTGTGGATCGGCGCGCAGGTCAAGTACCACACGGACTCGATCAGCCTGTTCATCGTCGTCGCGTTCCTCGGGATGCTGCTCACGCTGCTGGCCGGGCTCGCGCTGATGCGGCGCATCGACCAGTTCTGGATCCTCGTGCGGCGCGCGGCGGGGCACGACCAGCGCAGCGGCGCGATCGGCCCGGTGTTCGCGGTCGCCGCGGTGATCGGCGTGACGCTGTTCACGATCTGGCTGGTCTTCATCGCGGGCCTCCAGCCGAGCCTCGCGCCGTCGAAGTAGTGGGCCTGCTGGACCACTACCGGCAGTACCAGGCCCTCTCGGAGTCGGAGGTCACGGAGGAGCTCAAGCGGGTCTCGGCCGAGCGCAAGGCGAAGGCGCTCGAGAAGGTCGAGCCGGTCGACCTGTCGCGGACGACGTGGCCCGGGCTGCCGCACCCGTACGTCGTCAACTCGATCACGTACGCCGCGCGGCGCGGGCTGAACCGCTACGCCGACCCGCGCGCGACGGAGCTGCGCGCGGAGATCGCGCACCGCCACGAGGTGGAGGCGACGCGGGTCGTCGTCGGCAACGGCATCGCGCAGCTGATGTCGTCCGCCGCGACCGTCCTGCTCGAGCCGCTCGACGAGGTCGTGACCGCGTGGCCGTCGTATCCGCTGTACCCGCAGCTCGCGCGGCGCGCGCGCGGGCACGCGGTGCCGGTCCCCGGGTTCGGCGCCGAGCGCCTGCTCGCCGCCGTCAACGACCGCACGCGGATCGTCGTCGTCTGCAACCCGAACGACCCGACGGGCGAGCTGATGTCGCTGGAGGAGCTCGACCACCTCCTCGGCTCGCTGCCCGAGCGCGTCGTCACCTTCCTCGACGAGGCGCTCGTCGACTACGCCGACCCGGAGCGGATGCCCGACGACGGCAGCCTGCGCCTGCTCGAGCGCCACGAGCGCCTGCTCGTCTTCCGCACGCTGTCGAAGGCGTGGGGCCTGGCCGGCCTGCGGTGCGGCTACGCGATCGGGCCGGAGGACTCGCAGGCGCTGCTCGAGCAGCTCGAGCCGGACCTCGGCGTCGACGAGCTCGCGCAGGCGGGCGCGCTGGAGGCGCTGCGGTCGACGATGCCGCGCGTCGCGAAGGGGATCGCGACGGTGCGCGGGCAGCGCGAGCGCGTGGTCGAGGCGCTGCGCGGCGGCCCGATCGAGGTCCAGCCGTCGCAGGCGAACGTGCTGTGGATGCGCGCCCGCGGGATGGACGGAGCGGAGCTGGCAAGACGCCTCGAGCTGCACGGCGTCATCGTCGCGCCCGGCGGCGCCCTCAACCAGCCGGACTACATCCGCGCGAGCGTCCACCTCCCGCAGCACGCCGAGCGCCTCATGCACGCGCTCGAGCAAGAGACCGAGCGGTGACAGACCGCAACTTCCGCGAGGCTGTCCTGCTTGACCCGCGGTATGCGCGGGTTATCCAGGACAGCCGAATGAAGATCGCAAAGCTCGCAACCCTCGCCACCCTCACTGCCCTCCTCTGCACGGCGGCGGCGCAGCCGACAGAAGCGGCCGCGACCAAGGCCCACAGCGCCGTCGTCGGCGGCAACACCGTCGCGCAGGGCCAGTACCCATGGATCGTCGCCACCTCGCTCGGCTGCGGCGGCTCGCTGATCGCGCCCGACCGCGTCCTCACCGCCGGCCACTGCACCGAGGACCTGCGCGCCGACACCGTCCGCCTGTACGTCGGCGCGCGCCAGCGCGTGCGCGGGTCGCTGCGCTACGACGGGCGCGAGGTCCGCGTCGCCGACGTGGCGACGCACCCCGGCTACCGCTCGCTCGACGGCGGCGGCCCCGCCAACGACGTGGCGATCCTGCGCCTGGCGACGCCGGTGGACGACGTCGCGCCGGTGATCCTCGCCGGCCCGCAGGACGCCGCCGCCTACGCAGCCGGCGCGTTCGTGAGCGTGCTCGGCTGGGGCGTGACGCGCACCGACCGCCGCGACCCGCCGCTCGCCCGCGCGCTGCGCTTCGGCGGCCTGCGGATGCTGTCCGACCAGTCGTGCGGGCGGGTGTACGGCGACGACGGCGGCTACCGCAGCGGCGTGATGCTCTGCGCCCGCAGCCGCAACGCGTTCCGCCGCCCGAACACCTCGCCGTGCGTCGGCGACAGCGGCGGCCCGCTGATCACCGAGGGCGGGATGCAGGTCGGCGTCGTGAGCTTCGGGATCTCGTGCGGCGCCCTGCGCGAGCCGACCGTGTTCGCCGAGGTCGCGGGCCTGCGCCCGTTCATCGACGACCCCGACCCGGTGTGGTCGCCGCAGCCCGAGGGCCGTCCGAGGATCTCCGGCCGCGTCGCCGCCGGCAACATCGTCAGCTGCGACCCGCCGCCGTTCCGCAACCAGGTCCGCCGGCTGCGCTACCGCTGGGGCGTCAACCGCCTGCTCGTCGCGACCGGCCGCCGCGTCCGCGTCACGCCGAGCGCGGTCGGCAAGATCCTGCAGTGCCGCGTCGTCGCCGAGAACGACGGCGGCACGACCCCGAGCGCGGCGTCGCCGCGCTACCGCGTCACTCGCTAGCGGACTGGCGCAGCAGCGCGCCCGTGGTCTGCTCGAGGATCTTGCGCCACGCGCGCGTCTTCTCGCGCTCGACGGCGAAGTGCTTGACGACCTTGCGCACGCGCGTCGCGGAGATCTCGATCCCGTGGCGCTCGCAGACCTCGTGGAAGCTCTCGTAGTCCGACGCGAGCTTCAGCGTCACCGACTGGAAGCCGTGCTTGGCGATCTGCACGCGCTTGGTGAAGTTCATGATCGACGTCTGGAACATCAGCTCGTCGTTCGGCTCGGGCTCGATCAGGACGATGTCGACGCCCGGGTAGCGCTCCTCCCACCGGCGCGCCATCTCGTGCAGGCGCTGGTAGGCCATGAGCTTGAACGTCTGGTAGCCGATCTGCGGGAGGCCCATGTCGCTCACGCGCTGCGGCCGCGAGCCGAGGATCCCGCCGGTCCGCTTGGAGAAGTCGTTGACGAACGGCACGAGCGGGTTGACGACGACGATGAACTTCGCCCCGTTCTCGACGGCGATGTCGAGGTTCGTCGTCGAGACGATCCCGCCGTCGATCAGCTCGCGGCCCTTGACCTCCACGGGCGAGTAGACCATCGGCAGCGCCGTCGAGGCCCGGACGGCCGTCGAGATCGGCACGTCGTCCCACCCCTCGCCGCCGAACACGATCCGCTCGCACGTGTCGAGGTCGGTCGCCGTGAGGTAGAGCTGCGGCTCGAGCAGGCGGAAGTCGTCGGTCCGGTCCGGGTCGCTCAGGACGTCGCGGATGTAGCGCTGCACGCCGCCGCCGCTGTAGACCCCGGAGGGCAGCACCTCGCCCAAGCCGAGCATCACGTCCATGAGCGAGATCTGGCCGATCTGCGGAGCCACCTCCCGCGCCAGGGAGAGCGCCTTGAACGGCAGCCGGATCCCGGCCCGCGCGTACTCCACGAGGTTCGGGCGCAGGAGCGTGCCGACGTCGATGTCGCGGAACGGCGTCGGGACCTGCTGGTTGACGACCCGCATCATCTCCTCGGGCGTCACGCCGTTCGCCGCGAGCGACGCGACGAACGAGCCCGCCGAGGTCCCGACGTAGATGTCGAACTGGTTGACCGTCCGGTTGACGGAGAGGAGGTCGAGGGCGCGCAGCGCGCCGATCTCGTAGACCGCGCCCGTGAAGCCGCCGCCGCCGAGCACCAGCGCGGTCTTCGAGCGCCGCGGACGGCGCGCCCGCGACTGACCGCCCTTGCCGCTCTTGCGCCCGCGGTCCAGCTTGACGACGTTGTCCATCGCACCGGAGAGTGTAGGGGTGCGGGCGGCCGTCGACCGCTCCGATCCGGCGCCTCTGGTGTCATTCGCTCCGATGCGCCGCCTCACGCTGCTCGCCCTCGCGATCGCGCTCGTCGCGCCCGGGGACGCCTCCGCGCTCGACGCCCAGCAGGTCCGCACCCGCGTCGTGAAGGCCCTCGCCGCCGCCGGCCCGACCACCGGCGCGTACGCGAAGAACCTCGAGACGGGCGAGGAGATCGTCAGCGTGCGCGCCGACAACGGTCGGATCCCGGCGTCGGTCGAGAAGGTCTTCGTCACCGCGACCGCGCTGCTCCGGTGGGGGCCGGACGCCGAGCTGTTCACGCGCGTCGTCACGGCGACCGAGCTCGACGCGGACGGGACGCTCGAGGGGAACATGTGGCTGGTCGGCGGCGGCGACCCGACGCTGACCGACGACAGGCTCCTCGAGCTCGCCGAGAACGTGCACGCGAACGGCGTGCGGCGGGTGAGCGGCGGCATCCGCGCCGACGACACGCTGTTCGACCGCCGCCGCGGCGGCCCGCGCACGAACTTCGCGCCCGACTACGACATGGGCGGGCGCCTGGGCGCGCTGCTGCTGGGCCGCGGGTTCCAGCCCGACCCCGCGGGCTACGCGGCGAAGCGCTTCGCGCGCATGGTGCGCGCGCAGGGCGTGCTCGTCGAGGGGCCGACGACGAAGAGCCGCGCCCCCGACGACCCCGAGGCGTCCGAGCTCGGCTCCGTGCCGTCGCCGCCGATGGCCGACCTCGTCCGCGCGACGCTCGTCCCCTCCGACAACTTCCTCGCGGAGATGCTCCTGAAGGGGCTCGGCGCGGGGTTCGGCGGCGGCCTCGGGACGACCGGCTCCGGCGCGCAGGTCGTGAAGCTCACGCTCGCGCCGTACGGGATCACGCCGCGGATCGTCGACGGCTCGGGCCTCAGCCGCGCCAACAGCACGACGCCGCGCGAGGTCGTGCGCCTCTTCGAACGGATGGAGGACCAGGAGATCGCGCGGACGTGGCGCGGGTCGCTCGCCGTCGCCGGCCGCACGGGGACGGTCCACGACCGGATGCGCGGCACGCCCGCGGCCGGCCGCTGCCGCACGAAGACCGGCACGATCAACGGGGTCTCGAACCTCGCCGGGATCTGCGACACGCACGGGGGCGTGGTCGGGTTCGCGTGGCTGATGAACGGCGTCGACCCCTACGGGGCACGAAAGCTGCAGGACCGCATGACGGCGACGCTCGCCCGCTACGACGGCTGAAGCAGCGCCAGCAGCCCGGCCTCGTCGAGGACCGGCACGCCCAGGCGCTCGGCCTTCTCGAGCTTCGATCCCGGCGACTCGCCCGCCACGACGTAGTCGGTCTTCTTCGAGACGGACGTGGTGACGCGCCCGCCCGCGGCGAGGATGCGCTCGGTCGCCTCCTCCCTCGTGAGGTCGGGCAGCGTGCCGGTGAGGACGAGGGTCTTGCCGCTCAGCACGCCCTCGCCGGGCGGAGCACCTTCGCTCTCCATGCGCAGCCCGAGCCCCTTGAGGTCCTCGACCAGCGCAAGCATGTCCTCGTCGCGGAACTGCTCGTGGATGAGCGCCGCGACCTTCGGCCCGATGCCCGGGGTCTCGGCGATCTCGTCGGCGCTCGCGCTCGCGAGCGCGTCGATCGAGCGGAAGCGCTGCGCGAGGTTGCGGCCGGTCACGCCGCCGACGCCCTCGATCCCCATCCCAAAGAGGACGCGGCCGAACGGGCGCTCCTTCGACGCCTGGATGCGGTCGACGAGCCGCTGCGCGGAGACCTCGCCGATCCGCTCGACCTTGACGAGCTGCTCGGGCGTGAGCCGGTAGAAGTCGCCGGCCGTCTTCACGAGCCCCTCGCGCATGAGGACGTCGACCTGCTTCTCGCCGAGGCCCTCGATGTCCATCGCGCCCTCCGAGGCGAAGTGCTTGAGCAGCTGCCACCGGCGACCCGGGCACAGGCGGTTCGGGCAGCGCGTGAAGACCTCCCCGTCGCGCTTGATCGTCGGGGTGTCGCACACCGGGCAGGTCCGCGGCGGCTCCGGCGGCGGCCGGCGGTCCGGGTTCTCGACCGCGTGGGGCGCGGGCGAGATGACCTGCGGGATGACGTCGCCGGCGCGTGTGACGATGACCTCGTCGCCGGGGCGGATGTCCTTGCGCCGTAGGTCCTCCTCGTTGTGCAGCGTCGCGAGCTTCACGGTCACGCCGCCGACGTGCACCGGCTCGAGCGAGGCGAACGGGTGCAGGTCGCCGTACTTGCCGACGTTCCAGAAGACGGCGTGCAGCGTCGTGACCTTCGTCGTCGGGGGGAACTTCCAGGCGACGGCCCAGCGCGGATCGCGGCCGACGGAGCCGAGGCGCCGTTGCAGCTCGAGGTCGTCGACCTTGACGACCACGCCGTCGATCTCGAAGTCGAGCGCGCCGCGGCGCCTCTCCCACCCCAGGCACAGCTCGACGACCGCGTCCTCGTCGTCGAGGACCTGGATGTCGCCGTTGACGCGGAAGCCGCGCTCGCGCAGCCAGTCCAGGCCCTCGTGGTGCCGGGTGAAGCGGACGCCGTCGACGCGTCCGATCCCGTAGCACCACATCGACAGCGGCCGCTCGGCCGCGAGCTTGGGGTCGAGCTGGCGGATGGTGCCGGCGGCGGCGTTGCGGGGGTTCATGAAGGTCGACAGGCCGGCCTCGGCGCGGCGCTCGTTCAGCGCGGCGAAGTCGGGGAGCGACATGTAGACCTCGCCGCGGACCTCGAGCACCGGCGGCGCGCCGTCGATCTGGAGCGGGATCGACTTGATGGTCTTGAGGTTGTGGGTGACGTCCTCGCCGACCTCGCCGTTGCCGCGCGTGGCGCCGCGGACGAAGTGGCCGTCCTCGTAGAGGAGGGAGATCGCGAGGCCGTCGATCTTCGGCTCGCAGACATAGGTGAACGCCGGGTCCTCGATCCCCTCGCGCGCGAGGTGCGCCCGCATGCGCTGGACCCAGGCGCGCAGCTCGTCCGCGCTGCGCGCGTTCGCGAGGCTGAGCATCGGCAGCTCGTGGCGGACCTTCTTGAGCTCGCTGACGGGCTCGGACCCGATGCGCTTGGTCGGCGAGTCCGGCGACTGCAGCTCGGGGTGCTGCTCCTCGAGGTCCTGCAGCTCCTTGAACAGCGCGTCGTATTCGTCGTCGCCGATCTCCGGGTCGTCGAGGACGTAGTAGCGGCGCGCGTGGTAGGTCAGCTGCTCGCGCAGCTCGTCGACGCGCCTCTTGACGTCGTCGGGCGCGCTCAACCGACCTCCTCCGCGGCCGCGGCCACCCCGCTCGCGTCTCTCACTCGATCTCCTCCGCGGCCGGCTCGATCAGCCTCGCGAGGTCGTGCAGCTCCAGCGCGTCGATCCCGCGCCGGTCGGTGAGGTCGAAGTGCAGCGGCGTGACGGCGATCCTCCCGGCCGCGACGGCGGCGAGGTCGGTGCCGGGCTCGTCGTGGTAGTCGGGGGCGTCGCCGTAGATCCAGTAGCGCCGCCGGCCCTCCGCCTCCTCGCTCAGCTTCAGCTCGTCGCGGTAGATGCGCTTGCCCAGGCGCGTGACCTCCACGCCGTCGGGCGGGGTGCCGGGGACGTTGATGTTGAGGAGGGTGCCGGGCTCGAGCGGCACGTCGTCCAGCTCGGCGACGACGCGCGCCGTGAACTCGGCGGCGACCGTGAAGTCGAAGTCCCTGCCGAGGCGGAAGTCGAGCTCGCGGGCCGCGGACTGCTGGCTGACCGAGACGGCGGACAGGCCGAGGACGATCCCCTCCAGCGCCGCGGCGACCGTGCCGGAGTAGGTGATGTCGTCGCCCAGGTTCGAGCCGTGGTTGATGCCGGAGACCACGACCTCCGCCTGGAAGCCGTCGATCAGGCCGAGGCTGGCCAGGCGCACGCAGTCGACGGGGGTCCCGTCGGTGGCGTAGCCGACGGTGCCGTCGCCGAAGTCGACCTCCTGGACCCAGAGCGGGCGGCGGGTCGTGATGGAGCGCGCCATCGCGGAGCGGTTGCCGTCGGGAGCGATGACCGCGAGCTCGACCTCGGGGATCTGCCGGAGCGTCCGGCGGAGGGCCTGGAGCCCCTCCGCCTCGATCCCGTCGTCGTTGGTGAGCAGCACTTTCACGCGGCGGGGAGGATACGGCGGAGGATCGCGGGGTAGTCGTCGCGACCATGTCGAGGGCGTTCGCCCTGATCGAGGCGGACACACCTGACTGCGATCGGGTCGTCACCGTGCGCGGCGAGATCGACGTCGGGAACGCGCCGGCGCTGCGCGAGTGGATCTCGCGGGCGTCGGACGGGGGCCGTCGCTCGACCGTCGTCGACCTGCGCGGCGTGCCGTTCCTGGCCATCAGCGCGCTGTACGTGCTGTGCGACGAGCAGCACCGGATGGCCGCGCACCAGGCGCGGCTGACGATCGTGTGCGACAGCCCCCGTGCGGTGCAGCTGTTCACGGTCTGCCGGCTGGACGACGTGCTGCACGTGGTGTCGTCGCGGACGCGCGACGCGCGCGGGGCGCCGTGGACGCGGGAGGACGACACGCGTGCGGTGCGGCTGCACGCGTGGCTGCAGCGGTACGCCGCGTCGGCCTAGGGCCGGCCGCCCTCCGCGCCGTACTCGACGCGCGCGAAGTACAGCCCGTGCGGCGGCGCCGTGGGCCCTGCCTCCTCGCGCGGCGCGCCCTGCAGCAGGCGTGCGAAGTCGTCGAGGTCGCGGCGGCCGCGGGCGACCTCGAGCATCGTGCCGACGAGGACGCGGTTCATGTGGCGCATGAAGGCGTCGGCGGTGATCCAGAGCTCGAGCGCGGCGCCGTCCTCGCGCCACTCCGCGTCGAGGACGTCGCGCTCGAACCGGACGTGGTCGGTCTCGGTGGGCGTGAACGCCGTGAAGTCGTGCGTCCCTTGGAGCAGCCGGGCACACTCCCGCAACGCGTCGCGGTCGATCATCGAGGGCACGTGCAACGCCCGCCCCCGCTCGAACGCGCTCGGCTCGCGCCGGTTGAGGATCCGGTAGCAGTACGTGCGGCTGAGGGCGTCCCGGCGGGCGTCGAACCCGGGCGCGGCCTCGCCCGCCTCGAGGATCGCGACGTCCGGCGGCGTCAGCGCGTTGAGGGAGCGCAGGTCGGGCGGCGGCCCGTCGTAGCTTGCGACCTGCCCCCACGCATGGACGCCGCGATCCGTGCGCCCGGCAACGGTGAGGTCCACGCGCTCGCGCAGCAGCGTCCCGAGCGCCGCCTCCAGCTCGCCCTGGACCGTCCGCAGCCCGGGCTGCCGCGCCCACCCGGCGAAGTCGGTGCCGTCGTACTCGATCAGGAGCCTCGCGGTCACGGGCGGGAACGTTCGCACGCGGTTACGGTGCTCGCTTGCCCGATCCGGTCGACATCGAGCTCGCCGCCGCCGCCGCGTGGCCGTCGGCGATCGCCGAGCAGCGGGACGGCTGGCTCCTGCGCGCGACCCCCGGCGTCGCCTTCCGCCGCAACAGCTCCGCGCTGCCGCTCCAGGGCGCCTGCGACATCCAGGTCGTCGAGCGCTTCTACACGGGCCGCGGCGAGCCGGCGATCGTCGCTGTCGCGCCCGCGGAGACGCGGGGGGAGCTGGACGCCGTCCTCGCGGCGCGAGGATGGACCGCCGAGGGCCACACGGACGTCCTCGTCGCCCCCGCGGCGGCCCTCGCCGGCGCGCCGTCCGGCGGCGTCCGGCGCGTCGACCCCGCCGCGTGGCCGAGCGGCGGCATCCGCGAGCAGATCGTCCCCCGCGCGCGCGACGAGGTCCACGCGTTCGCCGAGGGCGAGCGCGGCGCGGTGCTCTGCATCAGGACCGGCGAGCTCGGCGGCATCTTCCGCCTGCACGTCGCACCCGAGGCGCGCCGCGAAGGCGTCGCGTCGCGGCTCCTCGCCGCGTGCGCGCGGATCGCGCCGGTCCTCTACGCCCAGGTCGAGGTGGACAACGCGCCGGCGCAGGCGCTCTTCGCTCGCGCGGGGTTCACGCGATCACACGGCTACCACTACCGCCGCCCGAGGTGAGGGAAGGCGCGCCGAGGGGCGGTGAGGAAGGGGCGCGGAGCCCCTCGCCCGAGCGGGAAGATCGAAAGGGCGCGGCGGCCCGGACCCCGGAGTGTCCGGGCCGTCGCTTGTCCCTTCGAGCGCGCGCTCGACGAGCAACTTAAACGGTCGGCGCGATCGTGACGATCGATCATCCGTCCGTTTTTGGCGCAGGCCGCTCAGGCGTCAGGCGGTCAGGCGGCCGCGACGGCTCCCGCGCGGCAGCTCGCGGCGGCTGCGGAGCATCCGCCGCACGCTCCACGACCCGCCCGCGTGCCACGCCAGCACGACGCCCCAGGGCGCGATCGTCAGCGCGGGCCAGAAGTCGCCCCGGCCCGTCACCTCCCACAGCCCGACCAACGAGCCGTTGACGATCGCGTACGACCACGCGTGCGCCTTGAGCATCAGCCGGTCGAGGCGGTCGACGGCCCGCGCCGCGCGCGCCCGGTGGCCGCGCGGGAGATCGAGCAGCAACAGGCGCAGCTCGTACCGGTACCGCGCGCCGTACGCCCGGCCGACCCGCTCCTCGAGCTCGTCCATCTCCAGACGCCCCGCCGCGGCGTGATCGCGCAGCGCGGCCGCGCAGCGCTCGCGCTCGGAGTCCGATGCCCGCGTCGGAGGCACGACGAGGAGTCTACGGCCCGCCTGACGAATGGACGAACGTACGAGGCAATCTCCGCCGTCCTGCTGCGTTCACACCACCATGGCCACGATCATCGACCTGGACAGGGCGCGCCGGCGCAGAAGCGCGAGGCGCGGCGGGGCCGTCTTCGCCTACGACCTCGCCTCCCCCGAGTCGTACGCCGCGGCCGACGACGTCGACCCGACCGTCGGGTGGCGCCCGGCCATCGCTCCCGACCAGGAGAAGGGCCGCATCGCCGCGCGCGTCGCGCTGCGCGCCCACGAGCGCGGCCTCGGCAAGCCGTTCGCGCTGGCCGCGCTGCGGCTCGTCCACCGCTGGGAGCAGCCGGTCGACTCGCTGGAGACGCTCGCCCAGGCCGCCGGCGTCGCCGGCCTCAGGCTCGACGACGTCCTCGACGCCGCCTACGACCCCCGCCGCGACGACGACCTGACGATCGCCGTCGCCGAGCCGCAGCGGCTCAGACGAGCTCGATGAAGACCATCTCGGTCGAGTCGCTGCGACGCGGACCGAGCTTCAGGATGCGGGTGTAGCCGCCGGGCCGCTCCGCGTACCGCGGGGCGACCTCCTCGAACAGCTTGTGGACGGTGAACTTGTCCTGGCCGAGCGCGCTCAGCGCCTGGCGCCGGGCGTGCAGGTCACCGCGCTTGGCGAGCGTGATGAGCTGCTCGACCTCGGGCTTGACGGCCTTGGCCTTCGCCTCCGTGGTCTTGATCCGCTCGTGCTCGATGACCTCCTTGCAGAGGTTCATGAGCAGCGCCTTGCGGTGCGAGGCCGAGCGCGACAGCTTGTGACGGGTCTTCTGGTGGCGCATCGCGGCGAGGAAGCGTAGCCGTCAGTCGTCGCGCAGGTTCAGCCCGCGCGCGTTCAGCGTCTCGACGACCTCGTCGATCGACTTCTTGCCGAAGTTCGGGATCGCCGCGAGCTCGCCCTCGGACTTGGCGATGAGGTCGCCGACCGTCTGGATGCCCGCGCGCTTGAGGCAGTTGTACGAGCGCACGCCGAGCTCGAGCTCCTCGATGAGGATGTCCTGCATCGGCCCGGCCGAGGGACCGGCGCCCGCGCCGACCGCGGCGGCGCCGTTGCCGCCCGCGTCCAGCGCACCGCCCGGGCCCGCGCGCAGCTCCTCGACGCGGTCGGCGTCGGTGAAGATCGCGAGCTGGGAGATGAGGATCTCGGACGCCTCGCGCAGCGCGGCGGCCGGCTCCAGCGAGCCGTCGGTCTCGATGTCGAGCGTCAGCTTGTCGTAGTCGGTCCGCTGGCCGACGCGCGCGCCCTCGACCGAGTACGCCACGCGGCGCACCGGCGAGAAGATCGAGTCGATCGGGATGACGCCGATCGGCTGGTCGGGGGACTTGTTGTCCTCCGCCGGCCGGTAGCCGCGCCCGCGCCCGATCGTCATGTACATCTCGAGCTTGGTCTTCTTCTCGAGCGTGGCGATGTGGACGTCGGGGTTCAGGATCTCGACGCCCGCGGGCAGGTCGATGTCCTTCGCGGTGACCTCGCCCGGCCCCGTGACGACGAGCGGGGCCTCGACCTCGGTCGCGTCCGAGTGCATCTTGCACACGATGCCCTTGAGGTTGAGGACGATGTCGGTGACGTCCTCGGTGACGCCGCCGATCGTGGAGAACTCGTGCGCGACGCCCTCGATGCGAACCGAGGTCACCGCCGCGCCGGCCAGCGACGACAGCAGCACACGGCGCAGCGAGTTGCCGAACGTGTAGCCGAAGCCGCGGTCGAGGGGCTCGATGGTGTACGAGCCGCGGTTCTCCTCGACGGATTCACCGGTGATGCGAGGGATCTGGAAGTCGAGCATCGGGAGGTCCTTGTTCGTGTCACGCGCCGCCCGGCGCACTTCCCGGGCAGCGGTTCTGAGCGGCTGGTGTTACTTGGAGTACAGCTCGACGATGAGCTGCTCCTGCACCGGGGCGGCGATCTCCCGGCGCTCAGGCTTGCGCAGGACCTTGGCGGTCAGCGAGTCGTGGTCGGCCTGCAACCACGCCGGCACCTGCGCGGTGAGCTCGGTGGCGTCCCGGATCACGGGCTCGGCCGGGGTTCCGGCCTTCACCGCGATGACGTCGCCCTCGCGCACCTGGTAGCTGGGGATGTCGACCCGGCGTCCGTTCACGGTCCAGTGACCGTGGCGGATGAGCTGTCGGGCCTGGCGGCGCGAGCCCGCGAAGCCGAGGCGCACCAGGACGTTGTCCAGGCGGCTCTCGAGCATCGCGAGCAGGTTCTCGCCGGTGACTCCCGGCTGCCGCGACGCCTTCGCGTAGTAGATCCGGAACTGCTTCTCCAGCACGCCGTAGTACCGGCGCGCCTTCTGCTTCTCGCGGAGCTGCACGCGGTACTCGCTCTGCTTCTGGCGGCCACGACCGTGGTCGCCCGGCGGGTACGCGCGGCGCTCGACGCCGCACTTGTCGGTGAGGCAGCGCTCCCCCTTGAGGAAGAGCTTCTGGCCCTCGCGGCGGCACTGCTTGCACTGGGGAGAGGTGTCGCGGGCCATCAGACGCGCCTCCGCTTGCGGGGGCGGCAGCCGTTGTGGGCCTGCGGCGTCACGTCGCGCACGCCGGTCACCTCGAGCCCGGCCGCCTGCAGCGACCGGATGGCGGTCTCGCGGCCGGAGCCGGGACCCTTCACGTAGACCTCGACCTTCTGGAGGCCCTGCTCGATGCCCTTGCGGGCGGCCGAGTCGGCGGTCACCTGCGCGGCGAACGGGGTCGACTTGCGCGAGCCCTTGAAGCCGGCGCCGCCGGCGGACTCCCACGCGATGACGTTCCCCTCGCGGTCGGTGAGCGAGACGATCGTGTTGTTGAAGGACGTCTTGATGTGGGCCTGGCCCACGGGGATGTTCTTCTTCGGCTTGCGGCGGCCGCGCTGCGGGCGGCGAGGAGCAGGAGACAACTACTTCTTCCCTGCCTTCTTCTTGCCGGCGACCTGCATGCGCTTCGGCCCCTTGCGGGTGCGCGCGTTGGTCTTGGTGTTCTGGCCGCGGACGGGCAGGCCGCGCCGGTGGCGCAGGCCGCGGTAGCAGCCGATCTCCATCAGGCGCTTGACGTTCTGGGAGCGCTCGCGGCGCAGGTCGCCCTCGACCGTGAGGTCGTTGTCGATGGCGTCGCGGAGCTTGCCGATCTCGTCCTCGGTCAGGTCGCGCACGTACGTGTTCGGGTCGACGCCCGTCTTGGCGAGCAGCTCGTTCGCGCGCGAGCGACCGATGCCGTAGATGTACGTGAGGCCGATCTCGGCGCGCTTGTTCAGCGGGATGTTGATGCCGGCGATGCGTGCCATGACCTAGCCCTGCCTCTGCTTGTGGCGGGGGTTGGTGCAGATCACCAGGATCGCGCCGTGGCGGCGGATGATCTTGCACTTCTCGCACATCGGCTTGACCGACGGTCGAACCTTCATGAAGCCTTTCGGACGACGGGGGAAGAGGGTGCGCGCGCAGCCCTGCGGGCCGCACTCAGGCGCGACCGCTCAGGTTAGCACGCGATCACGGCCCCGCGGCCAGTGCTGCGCGCAGCTCGCCGGGACTCGTGACCTCCAGCTTACGACGCGCGCTCGCGAGGAGGTCCTCGGCCTGTCTGGGGGTCAGGAAGAGGGCCTGGGCGACGGCCCGCGGGTCCCTGCCGTCGGCGGCCATGGAGGCCGCGCGGCGCTCGAGCGCGGTGAGGGCGTCGGCGGCCGACCGGAGGGCCGCCGGGCTCCCGCCGGCCTCGCTGAGCAGGCGCTTCGCGTGGGCGGTCAGGACCGTCGCCCCGCAGGTCTCGGCGAGGGAGAGCGCGCGCTGGAGGGGCGGCGCGGCGTCGGCGCGGCGGCCCTCGTCGAGCAGGCGGGCGCCGAGGGCGGCGAGGGCCCGGCCGAGCTCGAGCCGGGCGGGCGATCGCTCCAGGACGAGGACCGCCTCGGTGAGCCGCGCGACGCCGCCCTCCGGCTCGACCGTGCCGAGGACCCGCAGCGTGCGGCCCACCGCGCCCGCCGCGCCCCACCGCTTGGCGAACCCGACGTCCTCCCAGGCGAGCGCGACGGCCTCGTCGGTGCGGCCCAGCGCGTGGAGGGCCAGGGCGCGGGCGGTGCGCCAGAGCAACCAGGCGGGGTTCTCGATCGGACTCGCGGCGCGGGCCAGCTCGTCGGTCGCGGCCACCGCCGCGGCCGGGTCGCCCTCGGCGAGCGCGAGCTGCGCGCGGCCGGTCAGGAGGAAGGTCCGCAGGTCGCTGCCGGGCGGCGGCTCGACCGCGTCCTCGATCAGCCGGCGGACGCCCTCGACGTCGCCGCGCTCGAGCAGCGTCTCGGCCGCCAGGCCGACCGTGTACGCGCGGACCTCGGGCCCCAGCCCCCACAGCACCTGGCCGGCGAGGGCCTCGCGCAGGCCCGCCTCGGCCTCGACCATCTCGCCGCGGCGGGAGAGCGCCCAGCCCCGCCACATGACGATCGGCACCGTGATCATCGCCGAGCCGACGCGGTGGGCCATGCTGCGCAGCGTGTCCCACGGCGCCACCGCGTCCTCGTCGTCGGCCATCGCCAGCACCGCGGCGGCGGCCGAGGTCATGAGCGCCGGGTCGTGGCGCAGCAGCGTGCCGCCGTCGAACGCGCGCTTGGCGAGGGCCACGCAGCGGTCCACGGGGCCATCGCTGACCGCCCACGTCCAGGCGGTGGCGGCGAGCAGCATCTTCGTGCCCGGGCCCTCGCCCTCCGGCGGGTGCTCCCTCAGCTCGGCGAGCCGCGCATCGTGATCGCTGACGCCGTACCAGTACGCCGTGAACCGCGCGAGGGCCTCGATCCCGCGCCGCTCCTCGACCAGCTCGTCCGGCAGCGCCGCGAGCGCACCGTGCATGATCGGGAGCGCGTCGGTGGGCGGGCCGAGGAAGCAGGTCGTCCACAGGAGCGACTCCGCGGCCGCCGCGCGGGCGCGCGGCTCGTCGAGGGCGGCGTAGGCCTCGCGCAGGTGCTCGGCGGCCGAGGGCGCGTCGGCCTCCCGCTCGATCTGCCCGAGCTCGAGGAGGAGGTCCGCCCGCTCCCCGGCCGGCGGCGGCTCGGCGAGGGCGCGGCGCAGGTGGGCGAAGGCGCTGTCGAGCGCGCCGCGGCGCAGCGCGCTGCGCCCGGCCTCGCGCAGGACGCCGGCCGCCCAGGCGTCGCCGCGCGGCGGGACGACGAGCAGGTGCAGCGCGACCTCGTCGGCCGGCGCGCCGCGCTCGGCGAGGATGCGCGCGGCCCGCGCGTGGCGGGCCTCGCGCTCGATCGGCGACAGCTCGTTGGCCACGGCGTCGCGGACGAGCGGGTGGACGAAGCCGAGCGCCGCCTCGGGCCGCAGGATCTCCGCGCGCACGAGCGCGCCCACCGCGTCCGTCGCGGCCCACTCGTCGAGCTCGGCCAGCGCGGCTACCGCAGGCAGCCGCGCACCCTCGCCGAGGATCGCCACCGCGCGCGCCGCCTCGACGGTGCCGGCCGAAAGGCGCGCAAGGCGGCTGAGGACGGATCGCGAGACCGCGCGCGCGCCGACCTCCGCGACGGCGGCGGCGTTGGCGGCCGTCGGCGCGACGCCGTCGTCGCGCAGCGCGGCGAGGAGGCGGCCCGCCAGGAGCGGGTTGCCGCCCGTCGCGGCATAGCAGGCGTCGGCGAACGCCGGGTCGGGCTCGCCGAGCGCGTCCGCGACGAGGTTCGCGACCGCCGGCGCGCTCAGCGGGCCGGGCCGGATCGCGACGGTGGCCGGATCGCGCAGCAGCTCGTCGACGAGCGCCGCGTCCGTCGGAGCCTGGCCCGAGCGCAGCGTCGCGGCGACCAGGACGGGGATCCCGTCCAGCCGCTTGGCGAGGTAAACCAGCCAGCGCAGCGACGCCGGGTCGCACCACTGCAGGTCGTCGACCGCGAGCACGGTCGGCTGCTCGGCCGCGAGGTTGACCGCGAGCCAGTAGAGGCCGTGGAGCGCGGCGAACGAGACGTCGACGCCCTCGCCGGCGCCGCCGAAGACGGGAGCGGCGGCCGCCGCCGCGCCGTCGAGCAGCACCGACCGCCGGACCGGGTCGGCCAGCTCCGCCTCGAACAGCTGCCGCACGACGCCGAACGCGAAGTCCCGCTCGAGCTCGCCCGCCCGAGCAGCGAGGACTCGCGCCCCGCGGGCGCCGGCCGAGCGCCGGAGCTCCGACAGCAGGCGCGTCTTGCCGACGCCCGCGGCCCCTTCGACGACCGCCACGCCGCCCTCGCCGTCGAACGCCCGATCGAGGAGGCCGCCGAGCGAGGCCAGCTCGCGCGCGCGCTCGAGGAGGTCGACGTCCCGGCCGCGTGGCGGGGGCGGGCCGGCGACCGTCCGCCCGCCCAGACGGTCATCGGGCTCCGCCCTCAGGACCCGAGCGTCTGGGCGGGCGGAGATCGGCGTCCCGCTCGAGGCGTTCGGTTCGGCGGAGGACGGGGCCTCTCCGCGGAGGAGGGTCTCGTGGCGCGCGAGCAGGTCGGGGCCCGGCGAGGTGCCGAGCTCGTCGCGTAGGAGCGTCCGCAGCTTCTCGAAGACGAGGAGCGCCTCGGCGATGTTGCCGCGCGCGCGGAGGGCGTCCATCAGCACCGCGTACGCCGACTCGCGGAACGGCGCGGCCTCGACCGCGGCGCGCGCGGCCTTCTCCGCCGGCGCGAGCTCCTCTCCGCCGAGCTCCACGCCCGTGCGCGCCAGCACCTCCAGCGCCTCCACGCGCAGGTCCGCGAGCTCGGCGCGCAGCGGGTCGATCCACGGTGCCTCCAGACCGGGCAGCAGGCCGCGCTCGGCGACCGCGCGCGCCGCGCTCGCCGGGCCCCACGCCTCCGCCCACGCGCCCGCCCGCACCGCGGCCCGCGCCCGCTCCAACCCGTCGTGCGCGACCTCCCAGTCGATCCACGCGTCCTCCGGCAGCACGAGCCGCAGCGAGGAGCGCCCCTCCAGCCGCTCCGGCCCCAGCACCTTGCGCAGGCGCGAGAGCGGCGGCGCGAGCTGGCCGCCCTCCAGGATCTCCTCGAGCTCGTCGCGCCGAACCGCGCGCGAGCGATGCAGGACGAGGTAGGCGAACAGGAGCCGGCCCTGTCGACCGGGCAGCGCCGACGTCAGCGACTGCCCGTCCAGCTCGACGGCGAGCGCGCCGCAGAGCTGGATCCGCGCGGCTACGCCGCCGCCGTCACGCCGATGTGCTCGTGCCACGGCGTGAGTATCCGTGGGCCGTCAGCGGTGATGGCGACCGTGAACTCGAAGTGCGCGGCGAGCGAGCCGTCCTGCGAGTAGATCGCCCAGTGGTCGTCGCCCATCCGGACGGCGTGCCGCCCCGCGGTGACCATCGGCTCGATCGCGAGCACCATCCCCTCCTCGAGCTTCGGGCCGCTCGAGACCGGGCCGAAGTTCGGGATCTGCGGGTCCTCGTGCATGTCGCGCCCGATGCCGTGGCCGACGAGCGAGCGCACGACGCTCAGCCCCGCGGACTCGACGTGCGTCTGCACAGCGTTCGACACCGCGCCCAGCCGGTTGCCCGGTCGCGCCTGCTCGACGGCCTTGAGCAGCGACTCCTTCGTGACGTCCAGCAGCTTGCGCGCCACCGGCAGCACCGGCTCGAGCGCGTAGGTGATCGCCGCGTCGGCGACCCAGCCCTCGTACGTCACGCCGATGTCGATCGAGATGACGTCGCCGCGCTGCAGCTTGTACGGCCCCGGGATCCCGTGCACGACCATGTGGTTGGGCGACGCGCAGATCGAGCCGGGGAACCCGCGGTAGCCCTTGAAGGACGGGACGGCGCCCTGCGAGCGGATGAACTTCTCCGCCGCCTGGTCGAGCTCCAGCGTCGTGACGCCGGGGCGGATCTTCGACTCGAGCAGCCGGTGGCAGCGGACGAGGATGTCGCCGGACGCCGCCATCTTGTCGAGCTCGGCGGGCGTCTTCTTGACGATCATCAGATCTCGTCTTCCAGCCGGAGCGTCGCGATCGTCGCTCGGAGGTGGTCGTGCACCTCCGTCGGGTTGCGCGTTCCGTCGAAGCGCTTGAGGACGCCGCGGTCCTCGTAGTAGCCGACGATCGGCTCGGTCTGGTCGTGGTAGACCTTCAGCCGCTCCTGCACGACGTCCTCCGAGTCGTCGTCGCGCTGGACGAGCTTGGACCCGTCGATGTCGCACACGCCCTCGTGCTTGGGCGGGTTGGACTCGACGTGGTAGACGTGCCCCTCCTTCGTGCAGACGCGCCGGCCGGTGATGCGCCGCACGACCTCGTCGTCGGGCACGTCGATGAGCAGCGCCGCGTTCAGCCGCCGGTCGAGCTTGCCCAGCGCCGCGTCGAGCCGCTCGGCCTGCTCGAGGTTGCGCGGGAAGCCATCGAGCAGGAAGCCATCCTTGCAGCGGTCCTCCTCGACGCACTGCAGGATCATGTCGATGATCAGCTCGTCCGGGACGAGCCGCCCGGCCTTCATGTGCTCGGAGGCCTGCTTGCCCAGGTCGGTGCCGTCGTTGACGGCGGCGCGGAGCATGTTCCCCGTCGCCACGTAGGGCAGGTGGAAGTCGTCCTCGAGCCGCTCGGCCTGCGTCCCCTTGCCCGCCCCGGGCGGCCCGAGGAGGACGAGGTTGAGCTCGCTCACGAGCGGGCCATCACTTCAGGAAGCCCTCGTAGTTGCGCATCATCAGCTGCGCCTCGAGCTGCTTCATCGTGTCCAGCGCGACGCCGATCACGATCAGCAGCGAGGTGCCGCCGAAGTAGAAGTTGGCCGCCGTCTGGTTGATGAGGATCGTCGGCAGGGCCGCGACGGCCGCGAGGTAGAGCGCGCCCGGGAACGTCAGGCGAGCCAGCACGCGGTCGAGGAACTCGGCCGTCGGCCGCCCGGGTCTCACCCCCGGGATGAACCCGCCGTACTTCTTCAGGTTGTCCGCCTGGTCGACCGGGTTGAACGTGACCGCGGTGTAGAAGTACGTGAAGAGGATGATGAAGACCGACTCGCCGACGATGTAGGCCCACCCGCTCGGCGAGAAGAACGTCGCGAACCCGGTGTTCGCGTTGCTCGTGAGGATCTGGCCGATGGTCGGCGGGAACGCCATGATCGACGCGGCGAAGATGACCGGGATGACGCCGGCCATGTTCACGCGCAGCGGCAGGTAGGTCTGGCCGCCGCCCGCCATGCGACGGCCGATGACGCGCTTGGCGTACTGGATCGGGATGCGCCGCTGGCCCTCCTGCACGAACACGACGGCCGCGATGACCGCAAGCGCCATGAAGGGCATCATCACCTTGAAGACGGGGTCCGGCGTGCTCCACCACTTCGAGATGCCGTTCGGCAGGCTGGACACGATCGAGGCGAAGATCATCAGCGAGATGCCGTTGCCGATGCCGCGCTGGGTGATCAGCTCGCCCAGCCACATGACGAGCACGCAGCCCGCGGTGAGGCAGGTGACGATCAGGAAGACGTGCGAGGCGTCGAAGTTGTCGAACAGCGGCGTGCCGGCCGACGCGGTGAAGGACTTGAAGAGGAAGACGTAGCCGATGGCCTGGCCGAACGCGAGCCCCACCGTCAGGTAGCGCGTGTACTGCGTGATGCGCTGCTGGCCGACCTCCCCCTCCTTCTGGAGCTTCTCGAGCGACGGCACCACGACGGTCAGCAGCTGCAGGATGATCGACGCCGTGATGTAGGGCATGATCCCCAGCGCGAAGAGCGCGACGCGCGACAGGCCGCCGCCGCCCAGCGTGTTGATCAGGCCGAGGACGCCCGAGCCGCCGAACTGCGACTGCACGGAGTCCAGCGCGTCCGCGTTGACCCCGGGGACCGGGATGTGCGCGCCGAAGCGGTACAGCACGAGGAGCGCGCCGGTGAAGGCGAGCTTCTTGCGGATGTCCGCGACCGTGAAGGACTTGAGGATGGTCGAGAGCACAGCGGCCCTGCAGGTTACTCGCCGTCGATGACCTGGACGGTGCCGCCCGCGGCCTCGATGCGCTCGCGCGCCGAGGCCGAGAACTTGTGCGCGTGCACCGTGAGCGCCTTCGTCAGCTCGCCGGAGCCGAGGATCTTCACGTCGACGCCCTTGCGCTTGGCGAGACCCCTCTCGCGAAGAAGATCGAGGGTGACCTCCTCACCGGGCTGGAAGCGCTCCTCGAGGTCCTTGAGGTTCACGGGCTGCGTGTGCGTCCGGAACGGCTCGAACGGCATCGACATCTTCTTCGTCGGCCCGCGCAGCTTGCGCATGCGCATGTGGATCGGCATCTGGCCGCCCTCGAAGTTCACGCGCGACTTCGAGCCCGAGCGCGAGCCCGCGCCCTTCTGGCCGCGACCGGAGGTCTTGCCGGTGCCCGAGCCCTCGCCGCGCCCGATCCGCTTGCGCGCCTTGCGCGAGCCTTCGGCCGGCTTGAGTGAGTGAAGTCCGATTCGTTCGTCAGCCATCGGTCTTCACCAGATGCCGGACTCGATGAATCATCCCTCGAGTCTGTTCGTTGTCCTTGACCTCGACCGTATGACCGATCTTCCGGAGGCCAAGAGAGCGAAGCGTCTCGCGCTGGGCGTGGTTCGCACCGTTCTTGCTCTTGGTCTGCGTCACCTTCATGTCGCCGCCGGCTCCTCCTCCGGAGTCTCCTCCGGCTCGGGGGCCTGCTCGGGCTCGGTCGTCAGCCCGAGCACCGTCGCGACGGTGACGCCGCGCAGGTCCGCGACCTCCTCCGGCCGGCGCAGCTGCTCGAGCGCGTTGACCGTCGCCTTGACGAGGTTGATCGGGTTCTGCGAGCCGAGGCTCTTGGAGAGGATGTCGTGGATCCCGGCGAGCTCGAGCACCGCGCGCACGCCGCCGCCGGCGATGACGCCGGTACCGGGCGAGGCCGGCTTGATGAGCACCCGGCCGGAGCCGAACACGCCCGTGGCGTGATGGGTGATCGTCGAGTGGTGCTTCGGCACGCGGAAGAGGTTCTTCTTCGCCTGCTCGACGCCCTTCTGGATCGCCAGCGGGACCTCGCGCGCCTTGCCGTAGCCGACGCCGACGACGTCCTTCTCGTCACCGACCACGACGAGCGCGGTGAACGAGAAGCGACGGCCGCCCTTGACGACCTTCGCGACGCGGTTGATCTCGACGACGCGCTCCTGCAGGTCGAGCCCGACGGGGCTGACGGAGCGGTCGAGGGTCCCGGAGAAGTTCTTGCTCATACGGCGAGGCCTCCCTCGCGGATGCCCTCGGCGAGGGCCTTCACGCGGCCGTGGTACTGGTAGCCGCCGCGGTCGAAGACCGCGCGCTCGATGCCGGCGTCCTTCGCCCGCTGGGCCAGGCGCTTGCCGGCCTCCGTCGCCTGCTCGAGCGGCCCCAGGTCGCGCAGCCCGTCCTCGGTCCACTGGACCGCGGCGAGCGTGTGGCCGGCGTCGTCGTCGATGAGCTGGGCGAACAGGCCCCGGTTGGAGCGGAACACCGCGATGCGCGGCCGCACGGCCGTGCCCCGGATCTTCGCCCGCACGCGGCGGCGGCGCTTGAGGCGGCGTGCCTCCTTCGTTGCGACGCTCATGCCCGCTTCCCGACCTTCCTGGCGACGTACTCGCCCTCGTACCGGATGCCCTTGCCCTTGTACGGCTCCGGCGGGCGCTTCTTGCGGATGTTGGCGGCGACCTCGCCGACGAGCTGCTTGGAGATCCCCTTCACGACGATGCGCGTGGGCTGCGGGACCTCGAACTCGATGCCCTCCGGCGCCTCGATCGGCACCGGGTGCGAGTAGCCCAGCGCGAGCTCGAGGTTGCGGCCCTTGAGCTGCGCGCGGTAGCCGACGCCCTGGATCTCGAGCGTCTTCTGAAAGCCCTGGGTGACGCCCTCGACCATGTTGGCCACGAGCGAGCGGGTCAGGCCGTGGAGCGCGCGGTGCTCGCCGCGGTCCGTCGGGCGCGTGACGTTGAGGACGCCGTCGTCCTGCTCGACCCCGATGTCGCGGCTGATGCGCTCGGAGAGCGCGCCGCGGGGGCCGGTGACGTGCACGGCCTCGGGCTCGACGGTGACGGTGACGCCGTCGGGCACGGGGATGGGCTTGCGTCCGATGCGGCTCATGAGGTGGCCGTCCTCTGGCCCGCGTGCGTGCGGCGGCGCGCAGGGACGAGCTGGTCGAGGACGCAGGGTGCAGCGTGTGCCTCAGGCACATGCAAACCCGAGGACAATGATCCAGCGAAGTTCATGCGCGTCGTCCGCGCGTGCGTGGGTCGGAGGATGGTCACCTGCTACCAGACCTCCGCCACGACCTCGCCGCCGACCTTCTCGCGGCGGGCATCGTGCCCGGTCATGACGCCGCGGGACGTCGAGAGGATCGCCGTGCCGAGGCCGCCCTGGACCTTCGGGATCTCGGTCGCCGAGACGTAGTGGCGCTGGCCGGGCCGCGAGACGCGGCGCAGGCCGGAGATCGCCGAGCGGCGGTCGGCCGTGTACTTCAGGCGGACCTGGAGGACCTCGCCGGGATGGTCGGCGTTCGGGGCCTCCACGTCGTAGCCCTCGATGTAGCCCTGCTCGTCGAGGATCCGGGCCAGCTCGCGCTTGAGCTTCGAGGCCGGGATGTTCACGGTCTCGTGCGCGGCCTGGATGCCGTTGCGGATGCGGGTGAGGAAGTCTGCGATGGGATCGGTCATGGGAGGGCTACCAGCTCGACTTGGTCATCCCCGGGATGAAGCCCTGGTGCGCGAGCTCGCGCAGGCAGATCCGGCACAGGCCGAACTTCCGGTACACGGCGCGCGGCCGGCCGCAGCGGCGGCAGCGGGTGTACTCACGGGTCTTGTACTTGGAGCCGCGTGCCTGGCGGACGCGCTGGGAGGTCTTGGCCATGGTCAGGCAGCCTCGGGGGTCGTGGCGTAGTCGGGACGGTTCTCACGGGAGAAGGGCATGCCGAGGGCCTCCAGCAGGGCGAAGGCGTCGCGGTCGTCCTGCGCGGAGGTCACGATCGTGACGTCCAGCCCGCGGACCTGGTCGATGGCGTCGTAGTCGATCTCGGGGAAGATGATCTGCTCGCGCACGCCGATGGTGTAGTTGCCGCGGCCGTCGAACGAGCGCGGGTTGAGGCCCCGGAAGTCGCGGATCCGCGGCACGGCCACGGACATCAGCCGGTCGAGGAACTCGTAGGCGCGCTCGCCGCGCAGCGTCACCGACACGCCGACGGGCATGCCCTCGCGCAGCTTGAACTGCGCGATGGACTTCCGCGCGCGGCGGATGTTCGGCTTCTGGCCGGCGATCTGCGCGAGCTGGGCGGCGGCCGCGTCGAGCATCTTCGAGTCCTGCTTGGCCTCGCCGACGCCCATGTTGAGCACGACCTTCTCGACCTTCGGCACCTGCATCACCGAGGACTTGCCGAGCCGCTCGAACAGCTGCGGGCGGATCTCCTCGTTGTACCTGTCCTTCAGCCGGGCCATCAGTCGAGGCGCTTGCCAGTGCGCTTGGCCACGCGGAAGCGGCGCCCGTCCTCACGGACGATGCCGACCTTCGTGGGCTTGCTGTCGCTGGGATCGATGAGCATGACGTTGGAGATGTGGATCGGCCCCGGCTTCTCGATGACCCCGCCGGGGTCGGTCGAGCCGGGACGCGGGCGCTGGTGGCGCTTGACGATGTTCAGGCCCTCGACGAAGACCCTGTCCTTCTTGGGGTCCACCTCGATGACGCGGCCTGTCTTCCCCTTGTCCTTGCCACTGATGACGAGGACCTGGTCGTCGCGCCGGATCTTCAGTCTAGAAGCCATCTACAGGACCTCCGGCGCGAGGGAGACGATCTTCATGAAGTTGCGCTCGCGCAGCTCGCGGGCGACGGGCCCGAAGATGCGCGTGCCGCGCGGGTTGTTCGCGGCGTCGATGATCACCGCGGCGTTCTCGTCGAAGCCGATGTAGGTCCCGTCGTCGCGGCCGAACGGCTTCTTGGTCCGCACGACGACGGCGCGCACGACCTCGCCCTTCTTGACGTTGCCCTGCGGCGTCGCCGTCTTGACGGTCGCGGTGATCACGTCGCCGACCTTCGCGTAGCGGCGCTTGTGCCCGCCGACGACGCGGATGACGAGGATCTCGCGGGCGCCGGTGTTGTCGGCGACCCGTAGACGGGACTCGTTCTGGATCACTTCGCCCGCTCCAGCACTTCCTCGAGGCGCCAGCGCTTGGTGCGGCTCAGCGGGCGGCTCTCGACCACGCGCACGGTGTCGCCCGCGTTCGCGTCGTTGTTCTCGTCGTGGGCGTGCAGCGTCGAGGACGAGCGCACGATCTTCTCGTAGCGCCGGTGCCGGCGGGCGACGTCGATGCGGACGGTGATGGTCTTGTCGGCCTTGTCGGAGACGACGACGCCCTGGCGCACCTTCGGCCGGCCGGTCGGCTTCTCGCGCGGGGCCGTCGGCTCAGGCGTCTCGGTGCGGGCGGCGACGCGCTTCTCGCGCTCCTGCAGGCGGCGCCGGCGGCGCGCGGCGGCCTTGGCCTTCCGAGTGGCCTCGCGGTCGGCCTGACGCTCCTCGGGCGTGCGCGACGGGCGCTGCGACGCGGCGGCCTGCTTGGCCGCGGCGCGCTGCTGCGCCTTCGTCAGCGTCGGCGCAGGAGGAGCGTCAGCCGCTGCGGCGTCTTCCTCGCCAGGCGCGGGAGTCGACGCAGCCGGCTCTGCCGGCTCAGACGACTCCTCTCGAATCGGCTCTGCCGATTCGACGGCCTCGGCGGCCTCGACGGCTTCGACGGCCTCGTCGGGCGTCTCGGTGTCGGGAGTCTCGTTCTCGGGGGTGTCAGGCATTGGTCGTCAGCTTCTTGTTGAGGTCGATCCCGCGCTGGCGCGCCACGGTGAGCGCGCGTGCGAGGTCGCGCTTGGCGTTGCGCAGCCCGGCCGTGTTCTCCAGCTCGCCCGTGGCGTGGGAGAAGCGCAGGCCGAACAGCTCGCGGCGCTGGGTGCGGATGTGCTCGACGAGGCCGGCGTCGTCGAGCTCGTTGAGCTCGCGGGTCTTCATGCCGCCGACTCCGTCTCTTCCCGGGTCACGACCTTGGCCTTGATCGGGAGCTTCTGGATGGCGAGGCGCATCGCGTCGCGGGCCAGCGGCTCGTCGACGCCCGCCAGCTCGAACATGACGCGACCCGGCTTGACCACGGCGACCCAGCCCTCGGGCGAGCCCTTGCCGGAGCCCATGCGGGTCTCGGCCGGCTTCTTCGTGACGGGCTTGTCGGGATAGACGTTGATCCAGACCTTGCCGCCGCGCTTGATCTTGCGGGTCATCGCGATTCGGGCGGCCTCGATCTGGCGGTTGGTAACCCAGCCGCGGTCCATCGCCTTCAGCCCGTACTCGCCGAAGGTCACGGACGTGCCGCCCTTGGCGTAGCCGGGCATGCGGCCGCGATGCTGCTTGCGGTGCTTTACGCGCTTCGGAGTGAGCATGCGCTAGCCCCCCGCTCCCGACGGGCTGCCGCCACCCTGGCGCGGGGCACCTCCGCCACCGCCGCCGCCGCGGCCACCACGGCTCGGG
>DASVQN010000056.1:0-178790 GCA_036389155.1 Solirubrobacteraceae bacterium | reverse complement strand
GTCGCCGCCGCCGGGGTCGCCGCCGCCGGTGTCGCCGCCGCCGGCGTCGCCGCCGGTGCCACCGCCGCCGGTGTCGCCGCCGCTGTCGCCGCCGCCGGTGTCGCCGCCGCCCGTGTCGCCGCCCGTGTCGCCGCCGCCGGTGTCGCCGCCGGTGCCACCGCCGCCGGCGTCGCCGCCGCCGGTGTCGCCACCCGTGTCGCCGCCGGTGCCACCCCCGCCGGTGTCGCCACCCGTGTCGCCTCCGCCGGTGTCGCCTCCGCCCGTGTCCGGCGCGGCGACCGTGAAGGCGATCGACTTCGTCGTGCGGTTTCCGACCTCGTCGATCGCCGTGACGGCGAAGGAGTGCGGGCCGGGCGCGAGGCTCTCGCCGGTCGGGTGCGGGCCGCACGCGAACGGGTCCTGGCCGTCGAAGGAGCACTCGAGCGCGACGAGGTCGGCGACGATGTCGATCCGCTTCAGCTCGGCGTTCCACACGACCGACGCGATCTTCGGCGGCTGGCGGTCGAGGGTGAACTGCTTGGCCGTCCACGGGCTCGCGTTCCCGGCGCCGTCCACCATCTGCACCTCGAACCGGTACTGGCCGTCGTCGAACAGCGGCTCGGGCGTGTAGGTGCCGTCGGCACAGGCGACCGCGACGTCGTCGAAGTACGGCCCGGACATGCGGCACTTGACCGTGTACGCCGGGCCGTCGTCGGCGGCCGCCGAGAACGCGAACGTCGGCGTGTCGTCGTTCGTCGGGCCGGACGGGCCGTCGAGGCTCACCTCGGGCGCGACCGTGTCCCACTTGAACCACGCCACGCCCTCCGGGCTCCAGTTGCCGGCGGCGTCGCCGACCTCGACGGTGATGTTGTGCCAGTCCTGGGTGAACGACGACCCCGAGGCGAACGGCGAGGCGCATTCGAAGTGCGGGCCGTAGTCGCGGGCGCAGCGGAACTTCACGCCCGGCTCGGGCGAGCCGAACGTGATCTCGAACGGCGCGTTGATCCGCTCGCCGGACGGTCCGCCCGCCGGCCCGGTCAGCTCCGGCGCCACCGTGTCGAGCGTGAAGCTCGTCCGCGCCGGCGAGGCGTCGCAGCGCTCGACCGGCTCGCCGTCGGCGTTCTCGACCACCGCGCACGCCCGGACCTGGAAGTGCTTGTCCCCGTCGCCGCTCAACGGCGTGGACGGGGTGTACGTCACCTGCTCGCCCTCGTTCTCCGCCGACCCGCACCCGAACGCGCCGGTCGAGGACCACGGCTCGCCCGGCCCCGCGGCCCAGCGGCAGTCGAACGTCGCGTACGCCATGTCGGCGCTGAACGTGAACGACGGCGACGCGTTGTTCGTCAGCTCCGCCGGGCCGCTGTGCAGCGACGTGGTAGGCGAAGGCAGGATGACCGCGCCGGCGCTGGACGCGAAGACGAAGCACGAGAGCAGGCCGACACAGAGGGCGGTGATTCGGAGCATGGCGCCACATTGCGGCACCGCCGCGGCGCCTCGCGTCGGGGATCCCCCTAACTTTCCCCCCATGGCGCGCACGCTGCTGCTGTCCATCGCCGTGCTGCTGATCGCCGCCGTCCCGCCCGCCGCGGCGGCCGGCCGCTGCGGCGACGTCGCCCAGCGCCCCTGGTGCGACACCACGAAGACGCCGGACGATCGCGCCGGCCTGCTGCTGGCCGCGCTGACGCGCGACGAGAAGATCGGCCTGCTCGCCGGCGACGAGCTCTTCGGCGTCGCGGGCGGGGAGGACCAGCACACCGGCACGCTCGACGGCGTCGATCGCGTCGGGCTGCCACCGGTGTTCTTCAGCGACGGCCCCGTCGGACCGCGCCAGGGCCAGGCCACGGCGATGCCGTCCCCGATGACGCTCGCCTCCACGTTCAGCCCCGAGACCGCTGTCCGCCACGCGTCGATCGTCGGCGACGAGGTGCGCAACAAGGGCAACGACGTCGTCTTCGCGCCCGCCGTGAACATGATGCGCACCCCGCTCAACGGTCGGACGTTCGAGTACTTCGGCGAGGACCCGTACCTCGCCGGCCGCATCACCGTCGGCTGGACCAAGGGCGTCCAGCAGCAGGGCGTCATCGGCGACGTCAAGCACTTCGCGGTCAACAACCAGGAGGGCATCGGGTCGAACCCGGAGGGCGCGCCGGTAGGCGGCGCGGTCGTCGGCTCGCGGCTGACCGTCGACGCGCGGCTCGACGAGCGCACGCTGCGCGAGATCTACCTCCCGCAGTTCGAGGCGGCGGTGAAGGAGGGGCGCGTGGGCTCGGTCATGTGCGCCTATCCGCGCGTCAACGGCTCGTACGCCTGCGAGAACGAGCACCTGCTCGAGGACGTCCTTAAGGGCGACTGGGCCTTCGACGGCTTCGTCCTCACCGACTACGGCGCCGCGAAGAACACGGCCAACTCGCTCAACAACGGCCTGGATCTCGACATCTGGCCCGCGATCGCCTACCGCCCCGAGCTGGTCAACGCCGCGCTCGCGTCCGGCGCCGCTCCCGAGTCCGTCGTCGACGACCACGTCCGGCGGATGCTCCGCACGCTGTTCGCCTTCGGGTTCTTCGACCGCGACGCCTACCAGAACGATCCCGCCAAGATCGACAAGGAGGGCCATCACACGGTCGCCGGCGAGCTCGAGGAGAGCGGCATGGTCCTGCTCGAGAACGACGGCGGGATCCTCCCGCTCGACGCCCAGGGGATCGGCAAGCTCGCGCTCATCGGCCCGGAGGCGGAGGCCCTGCGCAACGGCGGCGGCTCGTCGGCCATCAAGCCGTTCCTCACGACGAACCCGCGCCAGGGGATCGAGGCGCGCCTCGGCAAGGACAAGGTCGTGTTCGACGACGGGTCGGACGCCGACCGCGCGGCCGCGGTCGCCAAGAGCGCCGATGTCGCGGTCGTGATCGTGGGCGACCGGATGAGCGAGGGCTCGGACAAGCAGTGCATGGGCCTGAACTGCTCGCAGCCCGACGACGTCGACCGCGACGCCCTGATCGAGAAGGTGGCCGCGGCGCAGCCGAAGACGGTGCTCGTCCTGCAGACCGGCGGCCCCGTGCTCACGCCGTGGCGCGACGCGGTCAAGGGCCTGCTCGAGGCGTGGTACCCCGGCCAGAACGGGGGCACGGCGATCGCCCGCGTGCTCTTCGGCGACGCCGAGCCCGGCGGCCGGCTGCCCGCGACGTTCCCGCTGCGCGAGGAGGACGAGCCCACGGCCGGCGACCCGGAGAAGTACCCGGGCGTCGGCGAGCGCGTCACCTACAAGGAGGGCGTGCTGATCGGCTACCGCTGGTTCGAGACGAAGCGGCTGGCGGTCGCGTACCCGTTCGGCGCCGGCCTGACCTACTCGACGTTCGCCTTCGACGACATCCGCGTCGAGCCGGGGAAGGACGCCACGGTGAGCGTCGAGGTCCGCAACACCGGCTCGCGCCGGGCGACCGCGGTCCCGCAGCTCTACGTCGGGATGCCGCAGCCGCGCGAGGACGTCGTCCAGCCGCCGTGGCAGCTCAAGGGCTTCGACCGCGTGACGCTCGACCCCGGCGAGAGCAGGCGCGTGCGCTTCGCCCTCGACGAGCGCGCGTTCTCCTACTGGGACACGCCGGCCAACGGCTGGCGCGTCGCGAAGGGCTGCTACCGGATCGGGGTCGGCCCCGACTCGCGCAACCTGCCGCTGCAGGCGACGATCGGCCGCGGGCAGGACTGCGGCGGGGCGCTGGAGCTTCCGCAGACCGCCCGCGCATGCACCAGCCGGCGCAACTTCGTCATCCGCCTCCCGCGCCGCGCGCGCACGGCGCGCGTCACGTACGCCGGGCGGCGCGCCAAGGTCATCCGCGGCCGCCGGCTGCGCGCGCGCATCGACCTGCGCGGGCTGCCGAAGGGGAAGGTGAAGGTCAAGGTCGTCGGCCGCACGCGCAAGGGACGCATCGTGCGCCAGACGCGGGTGTACCGGCTGTGCGCGAAGAAGCCCACGAAGTCGCGCCGGTGGCCGAGGCGCCGGCGCGGGTAGCGGCGCGTCAGGCCGGGACGAGCACGGCGGCGCGCTCGAGCGCGACGAACCGCTTGGTCTCGTAGAGCCGGGCGTCGGCGCGGCGGTAGAGCGCGTCGGCGTCGTTCGCGTCGTCCGGGCAGGCGGCGTAGCCGGCGCTCGCGGCCGCGTGCGGAGCGATCGCCGTGCGCAGGCGCTCGGCGACCAGCTCGGCCGTCAGCGCGTCGCACTCGTCGAGCAGCACCGCGAACTCGTCGCCGCCGAGGCGCGCGACGACGTCGCCGCCCCTGATCGTTCCCGCCAGGGCGGCGGCCGTGCGGCGCAGCATCTCGTCGCCGGCGGCGTGGCCGTGCTCGTCGTTGATCGCCTTGAAGCCGTCGAGGTCGATGAGCACGAGGCCGAACCCGGCCCCGTAGCGCGCCTGGCGCTGCAGCCGCACGTGGAGGTCGTCGACGAAGCCGCGGCGGTTCAGGCAGCCGGTCAGCTCGTCCGTGCGCGACAGGCGCGAGACGTGGCTGAGGGTGCGCTGCTGGATGCGCGCCTGCCACGCGCAGCCCATGCCGACGCAGACGAGCGTCGCGGCGAGCATCGTCGCGTACGGGACGTCGAACGAGCCGACGGCGGCCAGCGCGACGACGCAAGCGGCGAGGTCGGCGGCCGCGAGGCACGCCACGGTGCGGGCCGGGAAGCTGAGGGCCGCGAGCACGAGCGGGACGGCGAACGCGAAGCCCACCGGCGAGCGCGGGTCGCCGTCGAGCGCCACCAGCGCGGTCAGCAGGGCGATCGACAGCACGTTCCACAGGACCAGCGAGCGGTCGGCGGTCGCGCGGCGCCGCAGGCGCCGGGTCGGCATCCGGCCGACGGCGAGCGCGAGCAGGCAGCCGCCGAGCACGACGAACGCCATCGCCGAGCGGTTCGGGCGCTCCCACGACTCGCCGACGTACGCGGCCAGGCCGCCGCAGATGGCGAGCGTCGTGACGACGCCCGCGCGGACGCTTGCGCTGCGGGCAGCATGCGCGGCGACCGCGGTTCCATTTTCGGGACGCGGTTTCATGGGGGACGATCGACGTAATCGGCAAGTCGGCTGCGGTCGTTAGCCGGTGCGTTGCATGATGCGGGGCGTGCCGCTCGAGATCCGCCCCTCCCGCGCCGGCGACGGCGAGCCGCTCGCGCGGGTCCACGAGCGCTGCTGGTGCATCTCGTACGCGGGGATCGCCGACCCTGCCTGGATCGTGGACCGCCCCTTCGACGACCGCGTGGCGGAGTGGGAGCGCTACGCGATGGGCGGCGGCGCACCGATGTGGGTCGCCGACGACGACGGCGCCGTGATCGGCGAGGTCGCGGCCGGCGCCTCGCGCGACGCGGAGGCGCCGGAGTGGACGGGCGAGCTGCTCGCCATCTACGTGGATCCCGACCGCCAGGGTGCCGGCGTCGGGAGCGCGCTGCTCGAGCGCGCGGTCGCCGAGCTGCGCCGCGCGGGCCACCAGCGGGCGACGCTCTGGACGTTCGGCAACAACCCGAGGGCGACCGCGTTCTACGAGCGCCACGGCTGGCGGGCGGACGGGACCGTGCGCGCCGAGCAGCGCTTCGGCTCGCCCGAGGTGCGCTACGCCCGCGAGCTCTGAGCCGCCGGCGCGCCGCGCCACTCGTGGCCGACGAAGACGGGCTCGGGGTGCAGGTCGACCCCGAACTCGCGCCGCACGCCGTCGGCCACCTCGAGCGCCAGCGCGACGAGGTCGCGCGTCGTCCCCGCGCCGCGGTTGGTCAGCGCGAGCGTGTGCTTGGACGAGATCGCGATCGCCGCGGGGTCGCCGTAGCCCTTCGTGAACCCGGCGCGCTCGATCAGCCACGCGGCCGACGTCTTGACGCGCCCGCCGGCCTCGGGCCAGCGCGGGACGGGCCCGTCGCCCGCGCGCGCCTCCAGCCGGGCGAACTCGTCCGCGGTGAGGATCGGGTTCGTGAAGAACGAGCCGGCGGAGACCGAGTCGGGGTCGGCCGGGTCGAGGACCATCCCCTTGTGGCGGCGCAGCGCCAGCACCGCCTCGCGCACGTCGCCCAGCGCCGCCCGCTCGCCCGGCTCGACGTCGAGCGCGCGCGCCAGCTCCGCGTACGCGATCGGGGCGCTCAGGGCGCTGCGCTCCAGGCGGAAGGCGACGGCGAGGACGACCCAGTGGCCGGGGTCGCGCTTGAACGCGCTGCTGCGGTAGGAGAACCCGCACGCCTCGGGGGCGAGCTCCTCGACGGCGCCGGTCGTGCGGTCCAGCACCCGGACCGACGCGATCGTCTCGCTGACCTCCTGGCCGTAGGCGCCGACGTTCTGGATCGGCGTGGCGCCCACCGACCCGGGGATGCCGGACAGGCACTCGATCCCGGACAGCCCGTCGCGCACGCAGCGCGCGACGAACGGGTCCCAGGGCTCGCCGGCGGCCACCTCCAGAAGGTCTCCGTGCGCCTCGACCCCACGCGTCTGGACCCGCACGACCGTCCCGTCGAACCCCTCGTCGGCGACGACGACGTTGCTGCCCCCGGCGAGGACGAGCAGCGGCTCGCCCGCCGCGTCGGCCTCGCGGACGAGCGAGACCAGCTCCTCCTCGGTCGCGGCACGCAGCAGCCGGCGGGCGGGGCCGCCGAGGCGCAGGGTGGTGAGCTCGGCGAGCCGCGCGGTCACGGCGTGTCAGGGTATGCGGGCATGTCGGTGGACGTCGTCATCGCCGGCGGCGGGCACAACGCGCTCGTCGCCGCCTCGTACCTGGCGAAGGCGGGGCGGTCGGTGCTCGTGCTCGAGCGCCGCCCGGAGCCCGGCGGCGCCGCGGTGAGCGAGCAGCCGTTCGCCGGGCAGGACGCACGGCTGTCGCGGTACGCGTATCTGGTCAGCCTCTTCCCGCCGCGCATCGCCCGCGAGCTGGGGATCCCGCTGCGGCTCGCGCGACGTCGCGTCGCCGCGTACGCGAGCGGGCTGCTCTTCGACAGCGACCCGTCGTCGGAGCGCACGCGCGCGTCGTTCGCGGCGATCGGTGCCGAGCGCGACCACGACGCGTTCGTCCGCCTCGCGGCCGAGCTCGAACGGGCCGCGCGCCGGCTCTTCCCGACCGTGACCGCGCCGCTGCCGTCGCGCGACGAGGCGCGGTCGCTGCTCGGCGACGCGTGGGAGCCACTGGCCGAGCGGCCGCTGGGGGAGTGGCTGCGCGAGCGCTTCGACCACCCGCTCGTCCGCGGCGTCGTCGCGACCGACGGGCTCATCGGCACGTTCGCGAGCCTCGACGACCCGGCGCTCACGCAGAACCGCTGCTTCCTGTGGCACGTCGTCGGCGGGCCGTGGCAGGTCCCGGTCGGCGGGATGGGGGCGATCAGCGCTGCCCTCGCCGCCGCCGCCCGGGACGCGGGCGCCGAGACCCGGACGGACGCGGAGGTGCTGCGCATCGACGGCGCCGAGGTGACGTGGCGCGAGGACGGGGAGGAGCACGCGACGACGGCGGGGCACGTGCTGGCCAACGTCGCGCCGGCCGAGCTCGCGCGCCTCCGCGGCCTCGACGCCTCGCCCTCCGCCGAGGGCTGTCAGACGAAGGTCAACCTGTTGCTCGACCGCCTCCCGCGCGTGCGCGGCGGCGTCGCCGCGGAGGACGCGTTCGCCGGCACGTTCCGTCTCGCCGAGCGCGACGATCAGCTCGAGGCGGCGTACGCGCAGGCCGCCGCGGGCGAGGTTCCCGCCCTGCCGCCCGCCGAGCTGTACTGCCACACGCTCACCGACCCCTCGATCGCGCCCGGGCGCCACACGCTCACGCTGTTCGGGCTGCACACGCCGGCCGCGCTGTTCCGCACCGGCGACGAGGCCGCCGTCAAGCGGCTCCTGCTGCGCCGCTACCTCGCCGCGCTCGACGCCGAGCTCGACGAGCCGATCCGCGACTGCCTGGCGCGCGACGCCGCCGGCGAGCCGTGCGTCGAGGTCAAGTCGCCGCTCGACCTCGAGCGCGAGCTGCGCCTGCCCGCCGGGAACATCTTCCACGGCGCGCTCGACTGGCCGTGGAGCGACGACCCCGCCGACCCGTGGGGCGTCGCGACCGACGACCCGCGGATCGTGCTGTGCGGCGCCGGCGCGCGGCGAGGCGGCGGCGTGAGCGGCGTCGCCGGCCACAACGCGGCGATGCACGTGCTGGCTCAGCCCGCGTCGAGCACGCCGCGCATCACCTCGAGCGAGCCCAGGCCGCGGCAGGCGAAGACGTCCATCCCCAGGTGACCCTGCCGCACCGCGGCGCGGTGCGCGAGCGCCATCGCGGCGGTGAGCGGGCCGAAGAGCGGGTCGCGGGCCAGCAGCGGCCAGACGCGGCGCAGCGGCCGCGGCAGTCCCAGCCCCACCGTGTCGCCGAGCTGCAGCGAGCTAGCCGGGTCGTCGCCGACGACGTCGGCGTGCGCGTGGCGCAGCAGCCGGCGCGACTCGCCCTGCAGGCGTGAGTCGCGGCGGTAGGCCTCGAACGACCGGTCGTAGAGGTGCGTCGCGTACAGGGACGGGTCGAAGACGCCGCGGATCCCCGCCTTCATGCAGCGCAGCCCGAACTCGCGGTCGTCCTGCCCGCGCGGGACGGCGAGCCCCGCGATGCCGACGCGGACCATGTCCTCGCGCGGCATCGACAGGTTCCCGCCCCACAGGTTGCGCAGGACGAACGCAGGGTCCTCGCGGTAGCGCGCGCACTGCTCCTCGTACCCGGCGCGGTACACCGCGGCGACGGCGCGCCGGTCCGGCGCCACCGCGCGCCAGTCGTTGGGCATGTAGCCGAGGACCAGCTTGGGCTCGAGGCCGGCGTGGTGGCGCGCATGCCCCTCGACGAGGTCGGGGGAGGCGATCACGTCGTCGTCCATCAGCAGCACGACGTCCTTGGTCGCCGCCTCGACCCCGGCCTGCCGCGTCGGCCCCGCGCCGCGGTTGGGCAGGTCGAGGACGACGAGCCGCGCGTCGCCGCGCGCCCGCTCGCGCAGCCACTCGACCGAGCCGTCGCGCGAGCCGTCGACGGCGATCACGACCTCGTCGGCCGGCTGCTCCAGCAGCGGCTCCAGGAACCGCGGCAGCTCGCTGCGCCGGCCGTACGTCGGCGCGACGACGGAGATGGTGGGCGGGGCCGCCATCGGCGCACCGTAGCCTCTGCGCGATGCCGGATCGGGTGGGGCTGGGGGAGTACCTCCTCGGATGCGCGCTTCTGGCCGCGGTGCTCGCGGCCGCCGCGTGGGTGGCCGTCGTCGTCGTGCGCCGGCGCCTGCCGTGGCTGACGGGCGCGCCGCGGCTGCTCGCGGGCGCGGTGGTGATGACCGCGGCGGTGATCGCCGTGCACCTGCTGCCGGCGATGCTCGGGGTCCTGTCGCGCTGGAGCGTCCTGATCACGGCGCTGCTCGCCGCGGCGGCGGCGACCGCGGTGCCCCGCACGAGCGCGGCTGCGCACCACGAGCCGCCCCCCGAGGATCGTGGCGCGCCCGAGGGCCCGCTGTCGTGGCTGCTGGTCGCGGCGGGCGCCGCGGCGGTCGGCGGCTGGCTGCTCGTCGCCACGAGGACGCAGGCGACGCAGGGCATCACGCACATCGACCAGCTCAACGTCTACCTGCCGGACATGGCGCGGCTCATCCAGCGCGGGTCGATCTGGCACAACGACCAGTTCGTGCCGCTGCTCGCGAACGGCAACTACCCACAGAACGGCGTGCTGCTCCAGCTCGCGACCGTGCTGCCGTGGCGTCAGGACGCGTTCGTCCGCTTCGCGCCCTATCCGTTCGCCGCACTGACCGTGGTCGCCCTGTACGCGCTGGCCCGGCAGCTCGCGGCCCCGCGCACGACCGCGTGGCTCGTCGGGATCGCGTTCCTCGCCATGCCGCACATGGCGTACCTGGTCGTCCAGGGCCTCGCCGACGGCGTCGTCTTCTTCGGGCTGGCGACGGGCGTGCTGTTCCTCCTGCGCTTCGCGCGAACGCGCATGACCGCCGAGCTCGTCGTCGCCGGACTGGCGCTCGGCCTGGGGTTCGGGACCAAGTGGTACGGCGCGCCGGCCGCGGTGATCGTCGTCGGCCTGTGGCTGCTCTCCCGCCTGCTGGGCGAGCGCGCGTGGCGGCGCCCGGCGGCGGACAGCGCCATCGTCGCCGGAGCGGTCGCCGCGGCGGGCGGCGTGTGGCTCGTGCGCAACCTCGCCGTCACCTCGAGCCCGACGTTCCCCGCCGCCGTGGACCCGCTGGGGATCACGATCTTCCCGGCGCCGTTCAACGAGCTGACCGCGCGGGTCGGGTTCTCGATCGCGCACTACGCGACCGACCGCGCCGTGGTGACCGACTACATCGTGCCCGCGTGGTGGGACGCGTGGGGCCCGTTCGTGCCCCTCGTGCTCGTCGCGGCGATCGCCGCCGTCGTCGCCGGGCGGCGGCGCCCGGAGGTCATGCTCCTCGGCGCCGGCACCGCCGCGCTGCTCGTCGCCTACGTGGTCACGCCGAACGGCGCGTGGGGGCCGGAGGGCGCGCCCCAGCTCGTCGGGCCGAACGCCCGCTACGGCCTGCCCGCCGTCGTCCTCGCGGCGGCGCTGGCGGCGTGGCTGGCCGGGCGCGACCAGCGCCTGCGCCTCGCGTTCGAGGCCGCCCTGCTGATCGCGGTCGTCGCGGGTCTCGCCAAGGCGCCGCCGCTCGGGATCGACACCGCCGACGTCGTCCTCGCGTCCGCGGCGCTCCTGGTCGCGGCGGCGGGCGTCGCAGCGCTGCGCGGCCGCGCCCGGCGGCCGAGCCGACCGCTCGCGCTCGCCGGCGCGGCGCTCCTCGTGCTCGTCGCGCTCGCGGGCGGCCGCGCGCTGCAGGACCGCCAGGAGGAGCGGCGCTACGCGGCGCACGACGCGCCGTCGCGCTTCATCCGGACCTACGCGCCGCAGGGGCACCGCGTCGGGATCGCGGGGACCGAGGTCGTCACGGACACGAGCCCGATCTATCCGGCGTTCGGGCCCCGGCTGCGCAACGACGTCGCGTACGTCGGCCCGTTCGTCGACGACCTGCTGCGCAGGTACGACGACGCGCGCGACTTCCAGGCCGCCCTGCGGCGCGGTCGCTTCGACCTGCTCGTCGTCTACCGCCCCGCCGCGCCCGGCGCCGTGGCGCAGGAGGAGGCGTGGGCCACGCAGGCCGGGTTCCGCAGGCTCGCGCAGGACCAGCGGCTGACGCTGCTGGGGCGCCCGTGACCGTCGCGCTCGTCGTCGCCCGGAGCGCCGGCGCGGACGTGCGCGCCGAGGCCGAGCGCCAGCGCGCGGCTGCCGCGGACCGCGCCGCCACGGGATGGACCTGGCTGCTCGACGGCAGCGCGATCCCGCGCGACCGCGCGCTCGCCGCGCTGCTGGACGCGGTCGGCCGCGTCGACGCGACGGTCCTCGCGAGCGCGGTGCTCGGCCCCGGCGGCGAGCTCGCGCCCGGCCACCGGCCGCTCCCGCCTCAGGGCGACTCGGGGCCGGCGATGAAGGTCGCGCCCCTGCGGGTCCTCCCGGTGCGCGCGGTGAGCGGCGCGTCGCTGCTCGTCCGCGGCGAGGGCCCCGAGGGGGCGTCGTACGCGTGGACGGCGCAGGCGCTGCGCGCCGGCGGAGGGTTCCTCGTGCCCGACAGCGTCGCCGACGCCGTCCGGCCGGGCCCGGGCTACGCGCGGCTGCTGGTGCGGCCGGGGCTCAACGGGCGCGAGCGCCTGCGCCTGGCCGCCGAGGTCCTCGAACGCCGCTCGCCACGGCGCGCCCGATCGACGACACGCTCTCCCGGCTGACCCCCTGCACGCGCAGGTAGCGAGCGGTGGTGTAGAGCGCCGCCCAGACGAGCGCCGCCTTCTCCGGGCGCGACCACGCCGGGCTGCGGAGCATGTAGAGCGTGTTGCGCAGGTGGAAGAAGAACCGGCCCGCGTCGCTCGTGAAGTCGTGCGCCGTCGGGGTGCGGTGCTCGACCACGCTCTCCGGCACGACGTAGCCCGGCTCGGAGCGCAGGATCCGCCCGGTGTACTCGATGTCGTCGGCCTGCAGGAAGTACTCGGCGAGCGGCAGGCCGTGCCGCTCGATCGCGGCCGTGGCGACCAGGGTGGAGACGAAGGTCGACGTGCGGATCGGCAGCAGCCCGGCGCGGGCCGCGCGCACCATCCGGTCGGGATCGCGGCGCAGCAGCACAGGCCGGTTCATGGGGTGCGGCTCGCCGTCGCGCCAGTTGACGCGGCTGGCGAGCAGCGACGGCTCGGGCAGCCCCGCCTCCCGCCACGGCGCGGCCAGCAGGCGCTCGAGCGCGTCCGGCCGCGCGACCGAGTCGTCGTCGAGGATCCACACCCACGCGGCGCCCGTCCTGCGCGCGAAGTCGATGCCGGCGTGGAACCCGCCCGCGCCGCCGGCGTTCTCGCGCAGCTCCACCACGTGCGCGGCGGGATGCTCGGCGCGCACCATGTCGGCGGTGCCGTCCGAGCTCGCGTTGTCGACGACGACCAGGTGCTCCACCGGATGCGTCTGCGCGTCGATCGCGGCCAGGCTCTCGCGCAGCACCTCGCGCCGGTCGCGGGTGACGACGACGCAGGCGACGGTCATGCCGGGCGGCGGCGGATCCACAGCGAGCTCGGCAGCCACGTCCGCAGCTCCGGCACGCCGGGCACGGGCTCCTTCAGGCTCGGGATCACGTCGACGAGCTGGTCGTGGCGGTCGCGGAACAGCGCCGCGAGCGCCAGCTCCACCGCCCAGTCGCCGCCGAGCAGGAACGCCTCGAGGAGGTGCTGCTCGTTCAGGTAGCCCGCGGTCGTGAACATGTAGCGCGGGTACTCGTAGGGCAGGAAGACGTCGTGGAAGTGCACCCAGACGCCGCGCTCCAGCGACGGCAGCACATCCAGCACGAGCCAGTTGACCTCGCTGCCGAGCTTGACGACGTGCCAGGTGTCCACGAAGAGGACGTCGCCGGCCCGCAGCTCGGCGAAGCGCTCGGCGGGCAGCTCGCGGGCGTCGCGCCGCTCGATCGCCGCGAGGCCCGGCAGGCCGGCGGCCAGCTGGACGCGAGGCTGGGGGTCGACGGCGACGAGCTCCGTCCGCACGCCGTCGCGCGCGTTGGCCACGCACGCCGCGGCGCTCACCTTCGTCGAGTTCCCCGAGCCGATCTCCAGGATCCGCCGCGGCCTCAGGTGCCGGACCAGCGCGTAGAGGGCCTCGGCGTCGCCGGCCTGGAACATCTGGTTCCAGAGGTCGAAACCCGCGCCCCGCACCTCGCGGGCGAACTCCTCGACGTACGGGCGCAGCGGCCCCTCGAGCAGCGCGACCTGCTCGTCGAGGTCGAAGGGCACGCCCGGAAGGCGCGAGCGGCGCCCCCACACGGGATGCCCGTCCTGCGGAACCTCGGGCACCGGGCTGAGCGGCCCGCGACGCACGAGGTCGTAGCCCATGCGCCGCGCGGCGCGCTCGAAGGCGTGGCGAGCCTTCACGCTTCGGGCATCTCGACGCACGTCGGCAGGCGCTCGCTGCGCTGCAGCAGCGTCAGGCCCCACCGGATCACCTCGTGCGTGTGCAGGTGCAGCTGCGCGAACTCCGGGTGGTGGTCGCGCATCCAGTTGACGGTGGCGCGCTCTCCGGGCTGGTGCTCGAACGCGTCCGGCTCGACCCACTGGCGGTGCCAGATCGTGTCGGCCTCGAGCACCTGCGCGGGCGTGAGGCCGGAGCGGTGCATCGTGCCGGTGTCGTGGACCGCGATGATCGCGTCCGGCGCGAGCGCCGGGATCACGCGCTCGAGCGTCTCGCGGTTGAGCCCCGGGTCGTGCGCGGCGTCGAGGAACACCAGGTCGACCGGCCGCCCGTCGAGGTCCGCAGGGTCGAACTCGCCCTGGGACTTGTGATGGAAGCGCAGGCGGCGGTCGTGCCCGAACAGCTCGCGCGCGAGCATCGCCGACTCGTCGTCGATGTCGTAGCTGTACAGCCGCGCGTCGTCGTCCATCGCCCGCAGGAAGTTGAAGGCGCTGCGCCCCTGGTGGAAGCCGAACTCGACGACGGTGCGCGGGCGGGTGACGCGGACCAGGCCGTAGAGCAGGATCCCCTCGTCGCGCTGGAGCGGCCCGATCATGTCGGTGCCCTCGTAGTAGGCGTGGAGGTGGGTGGTGTCCGGCATGTCCCGCTGGAAGAACCGGCCGGTCACGATGCTTCGCACCTTGGGCGCCCACCACACCCGGTGGTAGACGCGACGGTAGGAGGTCTTCTGCACCGGCCGTAGTCTGCCGCTCCATGGCGCGCGAGGTCACGGTGGTCATCCCGACGCACGGCAGGCCGGAGGGGCTGGCCCGGGCCGTCGACGCCCTGCGCGCCCAGACGCTCGCCGCGGACCGCTTCGACGTCGTCGTCGTCGACGACGGCTCCGAGCCGCCCGCCCGCGTGGACGCGACCGGCCTCGCGCTGCGGGTCCTGCGGCACGAGCGCTCGCGGGGGCCGGCCGCGGCGCGCAACACCGGCTGGCGTGCCGCGTCGAGCCCGCTGATCGCGTTCACCGACGACGACTGCACCCCCGCGCCCGGCTGGCTCGCCGCGCTGCTCGCGGCCTGCGGCGGCGACCGCGTCGTCGTGCAGGGGAGGGTCGAGCCGCGGCCCGATCAGCGCGACCGGCTCGGCCCGCTCAGCCACACGCTGCAGATCGGCGACGCGAACCGGCTCTTCATGACCGCGAACATCGCCTACCCGCGGGCGCTGCTCGACGCGCTCGGCGGATTCGACGAGTGGTTCACCCGCGCGTGCGGCGAGGACGTCGAGCTCGGCGCGCGCGCGACCAAGGCCGGGGCGGAGGTCCGGTTCGCCGGCGACGCGCTCGTCCACCACGACGTGCGGCCGATGCGGCTCGCGCAGCACCTGCGGCACACGGTCAAGTGGGCCGACTCCGTGCGCACGCTCTCGCTGCACCCGGAGATGCGCGATCTGCTGACCGCGCGGGTCTTCTGGAAGCCGAGCCACCCGAAGCTGCTGCTCGCCGCGGCCGGACTTGCCGCGCGCCGTCCGCTCCTCACCCTCCCGTACCTCGCCCACCTGCGGCGCCTGTACGGCGGCGACGTCGCCGCGGCGGCCCGCGCCGCTCCGGCGCACGTGGCGATCGACGTGACCGAGGTCGTGACGATGGTCGTGGCGAGCGCCCGCTACCGGACGCTCATGCTCTAGCGGTAGCGCGCGAGCACGCGGCGCGGCGCGAGGCCGTAGGCGTGCACGAGCGTCCAGGCCGCCTGGGGGCGCAGCCTCCCGCGCAGGTGGGGGCGCAGCGGCGAGAGCGCCGCGTACGCGGCCAGCCGGGCTCCCGCCCCCGCCATGTTGAGCAGGCCCACCGTCGCCGTCCGCGCGCGGCCGCGGCGGCGCAGCATCCAGGCGTAGGCGCAGCGCTGCCAGTGCAGCGGGAGGTCGTCGCCCCACACCTGCCCGGTCGCCGCGCTCTCGGCGTGGTCGACGACCGCGCGCGGCTCGAACACCGTCGCCCAGCCCGCCTCGCGCATTCGCCAGCCCAGGTCGAGGTCCTCCGCCGACATCCACTGCCCCGCGTCGAACCCGCCGACCGCGTCCCAGGCGGTCCGGCGCACGAGCAGGAACGCGCCCACCGCCCACGGGACGCGCCCGGCGCGGTCCGGGTCCCACGCGCCCCGCAGCGCGAGGCGGTCGCCGATGCGGTGCCCGAGCACGCGCGTGCCGAGGTTCTCCGCGGCGGTGATCGGCACCGTGGGGAAGGCCCAGACGGAGTGCTGCGTCCGCCCGTCGGGGAGGACGAGCCGCGGCGCGACGATGCCGGCGCCCGGGTCCGCCTCCCCCGCCTCGACCAGCCGCTCGAGCGCCCCCGGGCGCAGCGCCACGTCGGCGTTGGAGAGGACGAACCAGGGGGAGCTGGTCCGCTCGGCGACGAGGTTCACCGCCCGGCCGTAGCCGAGGTTCGTGCCCGGCTCGACCAGCGTGACCCACGGGTGCTGCTCGCGCACGAGCTCCGGCGAGCCGTCCGACGAGCCGTTGTCGACCACCCACACCTCGGCGAGGCCGGCCTCCGCGGCGGGGCGCAGCGACCGCAGGCAGCGGTCCAGCAGCTCCCGCGTGTTCCACGAGACGACGGCGACGACGACGGGGGCGCTCACGCGCGGACTTATACTCGCCGCGGTGCGCGTCCTGACGGTGGGGAACATCTACCCGCCGCACCACTTCGGGGGTTACGAGCAGGTCTGGCAGTCGGCGGTCGCGCACCTCCGCGACCAAGGCCACGAGGTTCGCGTCCTGTGCACCGGCTACCGGCACGAGGGCGTGCCCGACGGCGACGAGCCGGGGGTCGACCGCTCGCTCGGCTGGTACTGGCGCGATCACGACTTCGTCCGCATCGCGGTGCGCGACCGCGTCCGGCTCGAGCGGCGCAACCACCGCGCGCTGCGCCGCCACCTCAACGACCTGCGCCCCGACGTCGTCGCCTTCTGGTCGATGGGCGGGATGTCGCACTCGCTGATCGAGGCGGTGCGGCGCGCGGGCCTGCCGGCGGCCTTCTTCGCGCACGACGTCTGGCTGGGCTACGGCCGCGCGACGGACCAGTGGACGCGGATCTTCCAGGGCCCGCGGCGGGGCCTCGCCGCGCCGCTCGCCGAGCGCGCGCTCGGCATCCCCGCGCGCGTCGACTACGGGCGCGCCGGCCGGTACGTCTTCGTGAGCGACTTCGTCCGCCGCCGCGTCGCCGAGCTCGGCCTCGGCATCGCGGACACCGCGGTCGCCCACTCCGGCATCGACCCGCTGTTCCTGTCGCCCGCGCCGCGGCCGGACTGGGCGTGGCGGCTGCTCCACGTCGGCCGGCTGCATCCCGACAAGGGGATCCAGGACGCCGTCGCCGCCCTCGCCCTGTTGCCCGAGCAGGCGACGCTGACGTTCGCCGGGACCTGGGACCCGCGCGAGGAGTCCTCGCTGGGCGCGCAGATCGCCGACCTGGGCGTCGGCGACCGCGTCACGCTGCTCGGGCACCGGACGCACGAGCAGATCGCCGGCCTGTACCGCTCGCACGACGCCGTGCTCTTCCCGGTGCGCTGGGAGGAGCCGTGGGGCCTCGTGCCGCTCGAGGCGATGGGCTGCGGCTGCCCGGTCGTCGCCACCGGGCGCGGCGGGTCCGGGGAGTACCTGCGCGACGGCGAGAACTGCCTGCTGGTGCCGGCCGCGCGCCCCGACGCGCTGGCGAACGCGGTGCGGCGCCTGGCCGGTGACCCGCAGCTGCGCGCGGCGCTGGTCGCCGGCGGCGCGGACACCGCGCCGCGGCACACCGAGCCGATCTTCAACGCGGCGGTGGAGCGGCACCTGCGAGAGGTGGCGACGGGGCGGCCGGCCGCCTGAGGTAGCCGAGGGCCTCGCGCAGGAGCGCTCCCTCGGCGGCGTAGGTCACGCCGGCGGCGAGCACGACGAACGTCGCCAGCTCGAGCGCCGGCGGGGCTCCGGGGGCGAGGGCGCGCAGCAGCAGCACGGCACCGGCCGCGGGCACCGTGGGGCCGAGGCCGCGCCCGACGTGGCGGACCAGCGGCAGCCCCGGGAACAGGGAGTGCAGGTACCAGAGGCGCACGAGCACCGACAGGAGGTTCGCAACCCCGAGGCCGACGCCGAACGCGGTCAGCCCCTCCGCGGCCAGCAGCGGAACCGCGATCCCGAGGACGAAGACGAGCGTCACGACGCCGACGACCGCGATCGGCCGCGTCTGGCCGCGCGCGCGGTAGAACGCCGTCCAGTTGAACCCGATCTGGTTGACCACCGCCGCGAGGGCGATCGCCGCGATCAGCCCGACCGCGAAGCGCCACTTCTCGCCGAGCAGCGCCGGGACGAGGTCGCCGGCGAACAGCGCGACCGCTGTCCCCACGGGGGCCGACCACAGCAGCGCCAGCCGGTTGGACTTCCAGAAGGACTCGAACAGCAGGTCGGTCCGGTCCTTCACCGCGCAGATCGCGGGGTAGAGCGTCGCCGTCACCACCTCGTCGACGCGGTAGGTGAAGGTGGAGAGGGCGGCCGCGAGGGCGATGCCGGCGACGGCCGTGACGCCGAAGACGTGCACGCTGACCGCGGTCGGCACCTGGACCATCACGACCGTCGTCAGCGCCCCGATGAAGAGCGGCCAGGAGAACTCCGTGTAGTCGCGCAGCGCGCGGCGGTCCCAGCGCAGGCGCAGCGGGTACGGCGACGAGACGACCGCGGCGACCGCGGTGCAGTACGTGCCGGCCAGCGCCCCGATCACGAGCGCCCAGACGCCGAGCCCCGCGAGCGCGAGCGCGACGGTCACGACGAGCCCGACGACCGGCTCGATCGCCTGGAGCGCGCGCTGGCGCTTGAAGTCCATCCGGCGGTAGTGGGCCCACAGCGGCATCTGGAACGCCAGGGCGGGAAGCCCCAGCGCGATCGCGATGCCGGGCAGGACGATGTCCTCGCGCCCGTAGAGCAGGGCGAAGAGCGGCATCCCGACGAGCAGCACGACGAGGAAGACGACGCCGAGCGCCATCTGGAGCGTGAAGGCGATCTCGAAGGCCCGCCGCTGGTCGGGGTCGTCCTGCTGGACGTACTTGTCGTCGATCCCCACCGAGCCCAGGGCGATCAGCGTCGTGAACGCGGCCATCAGCAGGCCCCACTGGCCGTAGGCGGTGGTGGTGAGGATGCTGGCCGCGGCGAGCCCGCGGACGATCCCCAGCGCGTTGACGCCGACGAGGAACGCGCCGTTGACGATCGTCCCGCGCGCCGCCCGCTGCCGCAGCCCGATGGTCTCGTCGCCCGCGAAGGAGCGCACCTCGGTCGCGACGTCCGCCATGCGGTGATGGTAGGGACGGGTACGCTCCGCGCCCGCCGATGCCGTCCGCCCCCCGACCCCGCGTGCTGCTGGCCTGCTCCGGGCTCGAGCACGCTCGGCGCGGCTTCGAGTCCTTCGCGCGCGACTGCTTCGAGGCGCTGCGCGACGAGGACGGGATCGAGCTCGAGCTCGTCAAGGGCAGCGGCGCGCCGGCCGATCGCGAGCGGGTCGCCCGCACGATCACGCGCGACAACGTCCTCGCGCGCGCCCTCGGCCGCGCCACGCGGCGCGAGCCGTTCCGCTTCGAGCACATGGCCTTCGGGCTCAGCCTGCAGCCCGAGCTGCGGCGCCGGGACCCCGACGTCGTGTACTTCAGCGAGTGGGGCACCGGGCTGGTCCTCGCGCGCCTGCGCCGCCTCACCCGGCGGCGCTTCAGGACGGTCCTGTGCAACGGGACCATGGCCACCGCGAACTTCGAGCACCTCGACCACGTGCAGGAGCTGACGCCCGCGGCGCTCGAGGGCAACCTGTCGCTCGGCGCCGACCCGCGGCGCCACAGCATGCTGCCGCTCGGCTTCTCGCTCGCCCGCGACTACGCGCCGCCGTCCGCGGAGGAGAGGGGGACGCTGCGCCGCCGCTTCGGCCTGCCGCCCGACCGGCACATCGTGCTCAGCGTCGCGGCGCTCAACCGCCACCACAAGCGCCTGGACCACCTCGTCGAGGAGGTGGCGCGGCTTCCCGAGCCGCGGCCGTTCCTGCTGCTGCTCGGCCAGCCGGAGCCCGAGACCGAGGGCATCCGCGCGCTGGCCCTCCAGCGGCTCGGCGACGGCGGCCACGACATCCGCTCCGTCCCGCAGGCTGACGTCGAGCCGATCTCGCGCGCCTGCGACACGTTCGTCCTCGCGTCGCTCGGCGAGGGCCTGCCGCGGGCGCTGATCGAGGCGCTGGCGACCGGGCTTCCGTGCCTGGCCCACGACTATGGCGTCACGCGCTTCGCTCTCGGGCCGCACGGGCACTTCGCCGACCTCAGCCGCCCCGGGACGCTCGCCGCCCTGCTGCAAGAGCGCCTGGCCGCGCCGGACCCGCCGGGCGCCGCGGAGGAGCGCCACCGCTACGCGTACGACCACTTCAGCTGGGATCGTCTGCGCCCGCGCTACGTCGAGATGCTCAGGAGGGCCGCGACGTGATCGACCCCTACCGCCGCATGCGGGCCTACGGCACGCTGACGCGCCCCTACTGGCGCCGGCGCTTCGCGGCGTTCGGCGACGGCTCGGTCCTGTACCGCCCCGACTGGGTCCTGCGCCCGGGGCTGATGGCGCTGGGCGCGAACGTGTGGATCGGGCAGCACGCCTGGCTGGAGATCAGCCCTTCCGCCTTCGGCCGCGCCGAGCCGGTGCTGCGCGTCGGCGACGGCGTCGTCCTGCGCCACCACGTCACGTTGTCCGCGGCCGACTCGGTGGTGATCGAGGACGACGTCCTCATCGCCGCGTGGACGTCGGTGTACGACAGCGACCACACCCTCGGCCCGCGCGGCAACGCGATCTGGCATCCGGCCGTCACCGCGCCGGTCCGGATCGGCCGCGGCAGCTGGCTGGGCGAGCGGGTCGCCGTCCTGCGCGGGGCCGACATCGGCGCGCACTGCATCATCGGCGCCAACAGCGTCGTCAAGGGCGCCATCCCGGACTACTCGGTCGCCGTGGGGGCGCCGGCGCGCGTCGTCGGGTCGACGCGCGAGATGGTCGCGGCTAACGATCGGCCGTGACGAGCACGGTCGCGCCGAGCAGCGCCGGCGCGCGGCGCTCGAGCAGCGGGTAGAGCCGCCCGCGGCCGTAGGCGGTCGGGCGCGTCGTCAGGTGGTCGCGCAGCCGTCCGCCGTGCGCGCTCGCGCGGACCGTCGCGAACCCGGCCAGTCGCAGCATCCGCTCCAGCGTGGCGGGCGTGAAGAAGCGGATGTGCGGGTCGCGCCACGGCTGCTCGATCGCCAGCGCGTCGCCGTGCGGGTTCCACGTCCCGGTCAGCAGGAAGAGGCGCAGGCGCCAGTAGCTCACGTTCGGCGTCGAGGCGACGAGCCGGCCGCCCGGGCGCAGGACGCGTCGGATCTCGGCGGCGGCGCGGTCGGGGCGGAACAGGTGCTCGAGGACCTCGACGCAGACCACGACGTCGAAGCTCGCGTCGGGGAACGGCAGCTCGGCGGCGTCCTCGACGACACGCGCGTCGAAGCCCGCGCCGACCGCGAGCCTGATCGCCTGCTCGGCCACGTCGACGCCGACGTAGGAGCCCGAGCGCGCGCGCAGCTCCGGCGCGTAGCTGTTGCACGCGCCGCACCCGACGTCGAGCACCGCGTCGCCCGGCCGCACCGCGGCCACCAGCGCCTCCCGCAGCTCCGGCTCGGGCGCGTAGTGCGGCGTCTGCTCGCGCGACCAGAACTCGTCGTAGAACGTGCCCACCGCGTCGGCCTCGCGTCCGTCGCCGTCGTGGCGCTCGGCCTTGCGCAGCCGCACGGCGCAGAACTCGCTCCCCTCGCCCGCGACCTTCTCGACGACGAGCCCGCCCCGCGCGGCGGCGCGGCGCAGGTCCGCGAGGTCGATCGACGAGCCGAGCCAGGCCTCGTCCTCGCCGCCGCGGGGCGCCCGGCCGGCGAGCGCGGCGAGGCGCCCGCGCACGCGGGAGCGGCCCGGCCGGTGCGGCGCCGGGTCGTTGGAGAACTCGATGACCGCGATCCCGCCCGGCCGCAGGACGCGCCCGATGTCGCGCACGTACCCGAGCGTGATCGCCGGGTCCGGGATGTGGCGGAACACGACGTGCGAGACGCAGGCGTCGACGCTCGCGTCGGCGACCGGCTGGAGCGTCCGCCCGTCGCCGTGCTGCCACTCCACGTTGTCGAGGTGCGCGTTGAGCTCGCGCGCGCGGTCGAGCATCTCGCGCGAGAGGTCGATTGCGACGACGCGCGCGGCCGCGGCGGCCAGCGGGCGCGTCAGGCGCCCCACGCCGCAGCCGATGTCGACGACCGTCGACCCGGGCTCGATCGTCGCCTCGACGGACGCCAGCAGGCGCTCGAGCGCCTCCTGCCCGCCCGCCCAGAACGCCTCCTCGTCGGGCGCCCGGTACTCGAGGCGGCTGTCGACGAAGTAGTAGGCGTCCTCGCGTGCGCGGGCGTCCCAGAAGCGCTCCATGTGGGAGCCGGTCACGCACCCGAAGGCTACACTGCCGCCCCGTGCGGATTCTGCACATCGGCAGGGATTTCCTCGCTCTGCGGTCGTGCGGACTCACGCTCTACTCGGACGCGCTCATGCGCGCGCAGCTCGCCGGCGGCCACCAGGTGGCCTACTTCTTCGCCGGCCGCCACTACCCCAAGCTGGAGCGCCCGCGGCTGCGGCGCTGGAACAGCGACGGCCTCCCGATGTACGAGCTGCTCTCCACGCGCATCCACACGCACTGGACCCGCGGGACGCGGCATCCGCTGCACGACCTCGCCGATCCGGACGCCGAGCGGGCCTTCGCGACGACGCTGCGCGCGACCCGCCCCGACGTCGTGCACGCCCACGAGCTGTCGGGACTGCCCTCGTCGATCCTCGGCCAGGCGAAGGCCGCGGGCGCGGCCGTCGTCATGACGCTCCACGACTACACGCCGCTGTGCGCGGCGGTCCGGCTGGTGGACCTCGACGGCAACCTGTGCCTGCGCCGCGACGTCGGGGAGGACTGCTCGCGCAACTGCGCCGCGGCGCCCGACGGCGACGCGCACCTGGTCGAGGCGACGATGCGCTACGAGCTGCGCCGGATCCGGGAGGCGCACCCGCGCGTCGCCGGCTTCGCGCGGGAGCGGCGCCGCGCGGTCATCCGGCGCACGCTGGCGCTGCTCGGCGGCCGCCCGATGCCGGCGGGCGACGTGGCGACGGCGGAGACGGCGCCGCCGACGGGGGCCCCGCCCGAGCACTACCAGCGCCGTCGCGAGACCAACCTCGAGCGCCTGAACGGCTGCGACCGCCTCGTCGCGCCGTCGGGGCGGGTCGCCGAGATCTACGCGACGCTCGGCGTCGACCCCGGGCGGATCGTCGTCCAGCGGCTGACGCAGCCGCACCTCGAGAGCCTCGAGCCGCTCGGCGGCCCCGAGCCCGCCGACCCGCTCACCTTCGTCACGCTCGGCAGCCTCGGCACCCCCACCAAGGGGTCGGAGGTCGTGCTCGGCGCCGTGCGCCGGCTGGAGGAGGCGGGCTACGGCGGGCGCTACCGCCTGAGGGTCCTCGGCGACGTCGCGCCGGCGCTGCTGCAGGCCGCCGAGGCCGAGCCCGCGATCGAGCTGCGCGGCGGCTACTACCCGCACGAGCTGCGCGAGCGGGTGGGCGACGGCGACGTCGGCCTCGTCCCGTCGGTGTGGGAGGAGGTCCACGGGTTCGTCGGGATCGAGATGCTCGCGCTGGGCATGCCGCTCATCGGCAGCGCGCTCGGCGGGATCACCGAGTACGTCGTCGAGGGCGAGACGGGCTGGCTCAACCGGTCCGCCGGCGCCGAGGAGCTGGCGGGCCTGATGATGCGCCTGATCGACGACCCCGGCGAGGTCGAGCGGATGAAGCGCTCGGTCCGCGAGCGCCGCGACGAGCACGTCCGGCGGATGGCGCCGCACGTCGCCGAGGTCGAGGCGCTGTACGCCGAGCTGCTCGCGCCCGCCGCCGCGGAGGCCTCCTAGCGATGCTCGGCCGGCTCGTCTGGCTGGCCCGCCGCGTCGCCCACCGCATCGAGTACCGGCCCGGCCGCCGCGCGCTGTCCGAGCTGCGCCAGCGCTGGGTCGTCTTCAGCCACCCGCGCGCGACGATCCGCTTCGGCGAGCGCGTCTACGTCGGGCCGGGCTTCAGCGTCGACATCCCCGCGAACGGCACGCTCATCGTCGGCGACGACTGCGAGTTCCGGCGGAACTGCCGCGTGGAGATCCCGGGCGACGGCAGGGTCACCATCGGCAACGGGTCGTACCTGACCTACAACGTCGTCCTCGCCTGCTCCCAGTCGATCACCATCGGCGAGCGCTGCGGCATCGGCTTCAACTGCGGCGTCTACGACGCCAACCACCGCTACCGCGACCTGTCGCGCCCGTTCCTCGAGCAGGGCTACGAGTACCGCCCGATCACGATCGAGGACGACGCCCAGATCCACAGCAACACGATCATCGTCAATAACATCGGCACGCGGGCCGTCGTCGGCGCGAACAGCGTCGTGACCAAGCCGATCCCGCCGTACGTGCTCGCGGCCGGCGCGCCGGCCACGCCGATCGACGAGTTCGGGCCGCCCGAGCCGTAGCCCCTACTCGACCTCGAACGCACCCCGCATCCACGGGTGGATGCGGCAGAAGTACGCGTAGCGGCCCTTCGGCAGGTCGTTCGGCGTCTCCGAGCGCGGGTTCGGGTTGCCGCCGTCGACGGCGTCGTAGCCGAGCGTCCCCGAGTCCCAGCGCCCGTCGGCCAGCGGGTAGTTGCCGACGTACTGGCCGTTACAGGGCCACGGGCACGTCGTCACCGAGTGGCGGATGTTCGCCGCCTCGTCGCCGTTGACGAATACGAGCGACTCGCCCTGCTTGATCGTGGCGATCTCGCCCGGCGCGGAGCTGCCCGCCGTGCGGTTGCCGGGCTGGTAGGCGAAGTTCGAGATCGTCACCTGCTTGGCGGGGACCTTCTTCGGCTCGCCGTTCTCCGGCAGCTCGCACGGCCGCTCCCACTGCGGTCCGCACAGCGGGTCGGGGTGGAAGCGCCACGCGCGGTTGAACACGCCCTCTTCCGGATCGACGGGCAGCGTCGTCACCTCGCGCGTCACCTTCGTGCGGACGACGCGCGTCGTGCACCGGCGGCGCTTCCTGCCCCCGCGCACCCTGACCTTGCGGCAGGTGCGCACGCGCTTGGTCTCGGTGCGCTGCTCGGTCGACGGCGGCGCGTCGGGCACGCCGATGACCTTCTTCGTGCACCGGCCCTCGGGCGGCTGCTGCTCGTCGACGTACACGCCGAGGTGCTCCATCACCGAGTACCAGGCGTGGTCCTTGTTCTCGTACGTGGCGCTGATGCGGATGCGGTCGCCCTTGTGGATCGGCGCGCGGAAGCCGGGGTTGGTGACCTCCATCTGGAAGTCCTCCGACAGCGGCGCCCGCCGGGGTACGGCGTCGGAGCGGAAGAGGGTGGTCCCTCCGTAGCCCTTCCCGTCGTCCGGACACGGGTCGTCCTTCTGGCCGTAGTTCTCCACCCGCAGCGAGATGCCGCCGGGGTGCAGGTGGCCGCCCATCCCGATGATCGTGCCGTCGACGGTGGAGGTCCACTCCTCGACCTTCCCGCTCTCCTTCGCGTACTCGTAGACCCCGTCGCCGTCCGGCTGGCGCGGCACGTCGTACGTCTCGCCGAACAGGATCCCGCTGACGTCGTGGTACTCCTTGCCGGTCGCGGCCTTGATCTCCGCCGCGGTGCCGTGGGCGAACGTGACGTCGAGGACGATGTAGACCTCGAGCGGCGCGGCCGTCTTGTTGTGGAGCATGTAGATCATCAGCTGCGGGTTGCCCTGCTTGATGAACTGGCCGTACACGGGGCCGTTGGGGTCGGCCGCCGAGCGCTCCTGGAAGTCGCCGCGGGTCTCCTCGTCGCCGTTGCCGAAAATCCACTCCGTGTTGCCGCGCGTGTAGTTGTCCTCCTGGTTGCCGGGATCCGCGGCGAACCAGTGCGCGTGGTGGATGTGGCCTTCCATGTGCGAGGGCTCGGAGAGGTCGGCGACCTTGCGCATGCTCGGCTCGACCGACAGCAGGAAGCCGTTCTGGGTCGGCAGCTCGATGTCGGCGCGGTTCATGTCCTGCCCCGGCGGCACGACGTACGGGCCGAAGTACCACGTGTACGTGGAGACGGTGCCGGCCGGCTTGGGGACGTAGCGGTCCCCGCGGCGCAGGACGCCCTTGGTCCCGCCGCCGCCCTGCGGGGGCGCGGAGTGCGCGTGGTCGGCGTGCGCGTGCGGCTCCTCCTCGTACGGCTCGGGGATCTCGTCCGGCGGGCGCGTGCACGGCTTGCGCGTGACGCGGTCGGTCCGCTTGCGCCGGACGACCTTGTTGCGCGTGCGCGTCTTCGTGTTCGTCACGCGCTTGGGCGGCGCGGCCGGCTCCTCGTGCGCGGTGCCGGTGTCGTGGTAGGTGCGCACGCGGCGCCGCTTCGCGCGGGCGCGCCGCTTGCGCTTCTTCGCCTTCGCCCGGGCCTTGCGCTTGGCCGCCTTCGATGCGCCGCGCTCGACGGTCTCGGTCGGCTTGCACGTGCCGCGCTGCACGCGCTCGGAGCGCGGCTCGTCGCCCTCGTTGGCGTTGCCGCCGTTGCCGAGGCCCGTGCGCGGGCGGTAGGCCACGAGGTAGCCGGACGAGCTCTGCGTGCCGGTCGCGGTGAACACCGAGCCGCCCGCGATCGCGACGCCGGCCCACGAGGCCGAGCCGAGCGGGATCTTGTTGAGCAGCAGGCCGGTCGCGGCGTCGCGGGCGTTCAGGTGCCCGGTCATGTCGGTGTTGTAGACGACGCCGTTGGCGACGGACGTCGCGTTGAAGTGCAGCGGCCCGCCGTCGCTCGACAGCCACGAGTAGCCGCCGGCCTCGTCGATCGCCCACTGCTCGCCGCCGACGGTGTCCGGGCCGTAGATCCTCTGCCCGTCGGTCGCGGTGGAGCCGATGATGCCGCCGATGAAGATGCCGGGCGGGGCGGTGGTCGCGCTCCACTGCGGGTCCATCGTGTCGCGGTCCAGCGCCCAGTAGGTGCCGGACTTCTGGCCCTCGCCGAGCAGGCGCTTGCCGCCCGGCCCGCTGAAGAGCTGGGGCGAGGCGCCGAAGTCGTAGTCGGGGCCCTCGCCGATGATGTTCTCGGTCCCGTTCCACACGTCGTCCGCGGTGGCCTGGAAGTGGTCGGTGATGACGCCGGTGTCGGCGTCGAGGGCGACGATGGAGTCCGTCGTGTTCGCCGCGGGGGCGTGGTAGGCGTTGCCGGTCCCGACGAAGACGCGCCTGGTCGAGGGATCGACCGCGGGCGTCGTCCACACCGACGCGCCGTCGTGCCCGTCGGGGACCATGTAGGTCTTCCACTTCGGGCGGCCCGTGCGGCGGTCGAGCGCTACGACGGCGCCGCGGACGCTGACCTGTGCGTCGCCCGTCTCGCCGTAGTAGCCCGAGACGCCCATGTAGACGGTGTCGTCGAAGACCGTCGGGCTGCCGAAGACGTCGGAGTTGTGCTGCTCGTCGATGACCTGATCCCACACCGTGCGACCGGTCTCGAGGTCGAGCGCGACGAGACGCGGCGTGTGCGTCTGGGCGACCGGCACGATCACGAGGTCGCCGTCGATCGCCGCGGTGGCGTTGACGGGCGCGTGCACGTTGCGCGTCCACTTGACCGTGCCGGTCGTCGCGTTCAGCGCGTGGACCCAGCCCTGGTTCGTGCCGGCGACGAGCGTGTTGCCTGCGACCACCGGCGTGCCCGTGAAGTCGCCCTTGGGCGAGAAGTAGCTCCACACCGGGCCGAGCGACGGGACCTCCGCGGGCGTCGGCCCGGCCTTGTCGCCGTCGCGGCTGTTGAAGATGTCCTTGCCGTACAGCGGCCACTCGCCGCCGCCGAGCGGCTTGACCTCCGCCTGCGGAAGGAGGTCGATCGGGTCGGGCGCCGCGGTTCCCGCTCCCGGGCCGCTGAGGTCGTTGGTCGACGGCGCCGGGCTGTCGGCGCCGGTGCCGACGGGCGCGACGTCGACCACGCCGCGCATCCACGTGTGAAGCGTGCAGTGGAAGGGATAGGCGCCGGGCGGCAGCGTCTCGACGCCGCGGACGGGGCCCGACTGCCCCGCGCTCAACAGGTCGGACTGGAACTTCCCCTCGTCGGACGCGAGGTCGTGCTGGGCGAGCGAGTCGAGGTTCGTGAACTTCAGCGTGTCGCCCTTGCCGAGCGCGATCACGGGCGTCGCGTAGGTCATCGCGGCGGCGTACGCCTGACCCTCCGCGGCCTGCGCGGACGGCACGGCCGTCAACATCCCCAGCAAGACGAGCGCGATCGCGCTTCGACGCATGTTCATTCCCCCGCCCTCCCGAACCGCCTGGCGCATGAGCGCTCTACCCCGCGGCGGGATTGTTACAAACGGCCGCGTTCAGGTGCGGCGGTGAGGGGAGGCGGTGGCGCCGCCCCGTCCAGGGCAAGACGGGGCGGCGAACCGCAGGGGAGGGGCGGAGGACTTGGCGGGGCGGACGCGGGGCCCGGGTGGGCTTCAGTGAGGCGCCGCCGGCTCTTGCTCAACGCTGTGTGTCTGGCTGGAGTGACAGTGCGAAGCCTGCCGACTCATCGCTCGAGCGTCATCGGCCTGAAGGACGAACCTTTGCTCCTCCGGGGGGACTACTCGGATCGGGTTGCCCAGTTCTGGCCGCGGCGCCCCAGTTCTGACCACTAGCTTTCGGTGCATGGCCCAGCCCCTGAAGCTCCTGTACTACGACTACGTCGAGAACATCGTCGAGCGCCGCGCCCCGCACCGGCCGGCGCACCTCGAGCTCGTCTCCGGGTGGGTCGAGGACGGGCGCGTCGTCGCGGGAGGAGCGACCGGAGACCCGCCGACCGGAGCGCTCATCGTCTTCCGCGAGTCGGGCTCGCCGGAGGAGTTCGTCGAGCTCGACCCGTACGTCCGCGAGGGCCTCGTCACGAACTGGCGCGTCGAGCCCTGGCTCAACGTCACCGGCGACCTCTAGCCCGGGGCTCCGCGCTCGTGCTGATCTACTCGATGGGCGTGTCGGTCGACGGCTTCATCAACGACCGCCAGGGCGAGTTCCAGTGGTCGGCGCCCGACGACGAGCTGTTTCGCTTCCACACCGCGCGGGTCGCGGAGCTCGGCGGCTTTTTGTGCGGCCGCAGGCTCTACGAGACGATGCTCGTGTGGGACACGGACCCGTCGCTGCGCGACGACGCGCTCGGGGCGGCGTTCGCGGACGTCTGGTGCGCGATCCCGAAGGTCGTCTTCAGCCGCACGCTCGACGGCGTCGAGGGCAACGCCCGGCTCGCGGAGGCGTCGCTCGCGGAGGAGGCCGCGGCCGCGATGCAGGCGACCGACAAGGACGTCGAGATCGGCGGCGCCGGGCTGGCCGCGCAGGCGATCGAGCTCAGGCTCGTCGACGAGCTGCGCCTGTTCCGCCATCCGGTCATCGTCGGTGGCGGCACGCCGCTCCTGCCGCCGGTCACCGAGGACGTCCCGCTGGACCTGATCGAGACCGCGACGTTCGGCTCGCGCGTGGTCTACGAGCGCTACCGGCGGCTCACAGCATGAGGAGGCGCTCATGACCATCCAGCGCATGGACAACATCCTCATCGTGGTCGAGGACCTCGAGGCGGCCAAGGCGTTCTTCTGCGAGCTCGGCATGGAGGTCGTGGGGGAGACGCAGGTCGAGGGGCCGTGGGTGGACAGCGTCGTCGGGCTCGACGGCGTCCGCGCGGACATCACGATGCTGCGGACGCCCGACGGCCATGGTCGCGTCGAGCTCACGAGGTTCCACACCCCGCCGGCGGTCAGGGCCGAGCCCGAGGACGCGCCGGTGAACGCCCTCGGCCTTCGCCGGATCATGTTCGCCGTCGACGACCTCGACGACGTCGTCGCCCGCCTGCGCACGCACGGCGTCGAGCTCGTGCGCGAGATCGCCCAGTACGAGGACCTCTACCGGCTCTGCTTCGTGCGCGGGCCCGAGGGCATCCTCGTCGGGCTCGCCGAAGAGCTGCGCTAGCCGGCCCACCAGTCGCGCCGGCCCTCGACGTCGTCGCGCGGAGACCCGCCGAGGTTGGGTGCGCCGACGACGAGGAGCTCCAAGCCCTCCGGCCCGGCCTCGTAGCCGCGCCACGTGCCGGGCGCGACGCGTACCGCGTCCAAGGCCCTGAGCTCGACGATCTCGTCGTCGAGCTTCATCCGGCCGCCCCCGCGCAGGACCACGTACACCTCTTCCTGCCTCTCGTGCGTGTGGCCGTACGGGAAGCGGTAGCCGGGCGGGATGCGCTGGTAGCCGAGGCCGGACTCCTGGAGCTCGAGCGCCTGCGTCGCGAGGCGGAACTCGAGGTCCGGCGCGCCGTCGAAGTTGGACCCGACGTCCTCCAGGTCGTCCTTGAGGTTGCGGCGCGTGAACGGCACGGCCGGGATCGTACGATTGCTCGCCCGATCGCGGCAACGCGCCAAGACGACGGACGGTCAGTCGCCGCGCGCGTATCTTCCCGCACGAGCACGGGGAGGACACGCGGCGAGGTGCCTTCGCCCTCGCCCCGGAGACAGGGAGCGTCATGCAGGCGAGGATCGTGGCCGTCACGGCCATCACCATCGCGGCGGGGGCCGCACCGGTCGCGCAGGCGGCCGCGAAGCCGGACCTGGCCGTGCAGCGCGTGACCGTCTCCGCCGCCAGCGTCGCGGCCGGCGGAACGCTCACCGTCCGCGACGTCGTGGCGAACGTCGCGGGGCGCCGCGCGAAGGCCGTGCGGGTCGGCTACTGGCTGTCGCGCGACCGCCGGCGCGACCGCGCGGACGTCGCCCTCGGCGGGCGCACGCAGAAGCCGCTGGCCGGCCGCCGCCGCGGCCGCGGGCGCCGGAAGCTCACCGTCCCGGGGACGGCGCAGCCGGGCGCGTACTTCCTCCTGGCGTGCGCCGACCCGACAAGGAAGGTCAAGGAGCGCAGCGAGCGCAACAACTGCCGCGCCTCCCGCGGCCGCGTCACCGTGTCGACGCCGGGCGGGCTCGGCGGGCCACCCGTGCCGGGGCCCGGGCCGGCGGGGCCGGGCGGCGGTGCCGCGGGCGGCGGCGACGGCAGCGGCGGCGGCGCCGGCGGGGGCGCTCCGGCCGGCGACATCGCCGAGGTCGACTTCCCGCTGGCGGCGGACCCGCTGACGGTGAGCCACACGCTCGAGACCGGGCGTGGCGTGACCCAGCGCGTCGAGTCCTTCGGCGGCACGATCACGGCGACCGCGGCGAACGGGACGACGTACGCGCTCGAGCTGCCGAACGGCGCGCTGCTGAGCGGCCAGGACATCACGCTCACGCCGGTGAGCGCCGTCAACGGGTCGCCCCTCTCCGGCGGCCTGATCGGCGCGGTGGAGATCAAGCCGCACGGCCTCGAGCTGCTCAAGCCCGCGACGCTCACCATCACGCCTTCCGGCGGGGCGGGCCCCGTCGCCGGCCAGACCGCGTTCCTCTCCCACGGCGCCGGCGAGGACTTCCACCTGTACCCGCTGGCACCCGAGGACGGGCTGAAGCTCCACCTCACCCACTTCTCGACGCCCGGCGTGGCGCAGGCGACCGACGCGGACCGGCAGGTCGTGCTCGCCCACCCGCCCGCGCGGCACCGCGCCCAGTACGAGCAGCTCATGTCGGAGCTGCTGCGCGACGCGCGCATCGCGCAGGAGGCCGACGAGAACGCCGGCCTGCCCGCCGACCAGATGGCCGCGATCTTCCTCGGCTACTACAACGACATCGTCCTCCCGCTCGTCGAGCAGGCGTACACCGACGACACGGTGGCCTCCCGTGCGATCGCCGAGCTGCTCTCGTGGGCGCGGAACGTCGACCTGGTCGGCCTCGACGAGCATCGCGCGCTGTCGGCGAGGCGGGACGCCGTCATGCCCAACGTCGTCAAGATCCTCGAGAACGCGGTCCAGAAGGGCTACGCCCACTGCGTCGACGACCACGACCTCGACTACGTCGTCCGGCTGATCGCGCTGGCGCGCGCGGGGGCGCTCCTCGGCGCGCCGCTCGGCGAGGACGCGCTCGACAAGGCGCAGCGCTGCGCGAACTTCGAGCTGAAGTTCGACTCCCTGATCACCCAGCACGGCGGCTTCACCGCACCGGACGGCCGGACGAGCGACCTCGACGCGTCCTGGCACGTCAAGGCGGCCGTCCCCATCGACATCACGGGCATCGCCCACGGCGCGATGACCTGGGCCGGCTTCTCGTACTCGCTGGAGATGACGTACCCCTGCGGCAGCAGCGGAGGGACGCTCCGCTACGTCACGACGGGCACGGCGACGCGGCCGGACACCGACTTCCTCGTCCTGCTCAGCATGGACCTCAACCTGCGCGAGCCGGGCACGCCCCCGCCGGCGAACCGGGACATCCTGGTCCGCCTCTTCTCGTACGACGACATCGGCGAGACGTACGACACGAACGCGACGAGCTGGTGCGGGGACACCCCGCCGCAGGACGAGCCGCCCGTGGACGAGGAGCGCTGGCGCGAGGCCTTCACCGGCTTCCACGTCGAGGACTACGAGGGCTTCCGCGGCTGGCAGGTCGGGACGCCCGGCAGCGACCTCATCGCGACGAAGCGCTACGACCAGACCGACCCCGGCGACGGCACCGCGGAGACGACGACGCTCGAGCTCTGGCACAAGCCGCTGAAGTAGCGGCGGCCGCCCCTACGCGTGCCGGCGCGCGGCGAGGATCCGGCAGTAGAACAGGAGGTCCTGGGCGTCGCGCCCGGCGGCGTAGAGGACCGCGGGCCGTGACGCGCTGCGCGCCTTCTTGTGCGGGTTCGGGATGCACGTCCGGTAGCGGCGCCTCTCGACGATCCGCTCCCCGCGCGACGTCGTCACCACGACGCGCACCGTGTAGCTGCCCTTGGGCAGCCCGCGGAGGCTCACCCGCGCGCGCAGCCGGCGGCCGCGCAGCACCTTCACGCGCTTGCCGTTCACGTAGACGCGCGCCGACCGGATGCGGCCGCGCTTCGGCTTGCGCAGGTGGATCGTGAAGCTGCGCCGGCTGCGGCACGGGCGCGTGCTGGGCAGCTGGATCGTGTCGCCGCGCGAGGCGCGGCAGTCGCGATAGCCGAGGTCGTACTGCGCGAGGTAGCGGTCCTCGTGCGGGCACGCGTCCTGGCCGGGGAACGGCCAGACGCCCTCGCGGAACTGGACGACGTGGAAGCCCTTGGCGATGTCGGCGAACCAGATCTGGCCGAGGTCGCTGCGGATCACCGGCCGCGCCACCGTCGCGTTCGCCACCGCGCCCGCCGGCGAGTCGGTCGTCCCGGGGTTGAAGTAGGCGATCTCGACCGGCGCCCTCGGGTTGCGGACGTCGTAGACGCGGATGCCCGAGCCGAAGGTCGCGCACGCGGCGATCGTCGGGTCGTGCGTGCGGTCGGTCGAGCAGTAGTGCGAGTCGTAGAGGAAGACGCGCGACCCGATCAGGCCGAAGACGTCGCCCTTCGTCAGGCCGTTGGACGGGAAGGTCGCGGAGTCGGCCGAGACCGCGGCGCAGTTCTCCGGAAGCGTGACCTCCTGGAAGATCTTCGCGACGACCTGGGGATTGCGCTCGTCGGCGATGTCGACCATCAGCGGGTAGCCGAAGTTCGTCTCGCGGTCGGGCCGCGTCGCGCACGAGCGGCCGAGGCCCGCGTACTCGGCCCAGTCGAGCAGGTACGGGTGGTCGCCGTAGAAGAGCGGGATCGTGGACTGCTGGCCCTGGTTCTGCGGCGTCGGGACCTCGCCGATCACCTTGATCTGCGCGCCCTGCTTGCGGGCCTGCACCTCGCTGGTGTCGGCGATGAGCAGCTTACCCGTGCCGATGTCCGCGAGGTACCCGCGGGTGCCGTCCTCGCTGATCGAGCAGCCGTGGATGCCGAGCGGCTGCGGGTCTGACAGCTGCTTCGGATGCGCGGGGTCGGAGAGGTCGATCGGCGTGATCGTCTCCGTGCTCGCCATGTAATAGACCATCCCGTCGGGCTGGAAGCAGCCCTCGTGGCCGAGGGCCGAAGGCATCACGACGTCGGCGAGCAGCTTGGGGTGGCGGCAGTCCTTGGAGATGTCGTAGACGTCCAGCGCGCGGTTGGCGTCGGGGTCGTCGATGTTGCTGATGCCTTGGGCGAGGTAGTAGCGGTCGGCGACGAGCAGACCCCGCTCGGGGTGCACGCGCAGCGACTCGCCGGCGTTCGCCGCGGCGCGCTCGGTCAGGTACGCCGTCTGCACCGGCTTGCGCGGGTCGGAGACGTCGACCACGACGGTCCCGCCTTCGGCGTTCACCGCGCCGATGGTGTCGCTGTAGTACGCGCAGTTCTCGTACGTGTCGAAGTTCGCGAACGACGAGCTCGGCATGAAGCCGACCTCCTCGAGGTTGCACGTGTAGCCCTCGACGGAGCGGCCGCTCGCGCGGTCGGTCATCGGCACCTGACCCTGCAGCGCGGTCTCCGGCCGGTCGCCCGGGCCGCACTGGGCCGGCGACTTCGCGTGCGCGTCCGCGCCGCCCAGCATCGCGAGGAGCGACAGGGCCAGCGAGACGCAGAGCGCGAGGCGCTTCGTGCTCATCGCGCCGGAATGTAAACGCGGCGGCCCCGCGGTGCGTCGGTTACGCTTGGACGACGGGCAGCTCGAGGAGCGGCTTGCGCGCGGACGCCTTCGGGCCCTCGCGCAGCTCGCGCTCGAGCTTCTCCGCCTCGGCGCGATAGCGCTCGACGTTGCGCAGCTTGATGTCCTCGTAGCCGCGGACCATGTCCGGGAGGGCGACGATCTTCTTGACGGTCGCGTGCGTCTCGGGGCGCAGCTCGGCGAGCGAGCGGTCGACGAGCGCGCGGTACTCGCCGATCAGCGCGCGCTCGACGCGCCGCACCTTCGGCAGGCCGAAGAGGTCGAGCGGCGTGCCGCGCAGCCGGCGCATCGTGCGCAGGAGGCGGAAGGCCGGCGTGAACCACGGGCCGAGCTTGAGCTTGCGCTTCATCCCCAGCGCGCGCAGCAGCGGCGGGTGGAGCATGAAGTAGACCTTCGTCCCCTCGCCGAACTCCGCGACGACCTTCGCCCGCTCGACGGGGTCGAGGTGCAGGCGCGCGACCTCGTACTCGTCCTTGTAGGTCATGAGCTTGTGCAGGGCGCGGGCGTACGCCTCGGCGATCTCGGCGTCGCGCGCGGCGACCTCCATGACCGCGTCCGCGTACTCGCGCGCGTACCGCGCGTTCTTGTACGCGACGAGCTCGGGGATGCGGACGCTCAGCAGCCGCCGCAGCTCGCCGGTCGCGCCGGTGGCCTCGAGGATCTTCAGCGCCTTGCCGTCGACCTTCGGCTCGACCTCCACCGGATGCAGCACGTCGTGCACGAGCTCGGGCTGCGCGACGGTGGCGCGGCCCCAGCGGAACGCGCTCAGCGACTTCTCGACGGCCGCGCCGTTCAGGCGGATCGCGTGCTCGATCGCGTCGGCCGAGACCGGCAGGCAGCCGTGCTGGTAGGCGGCGCCGAGCAGCAGCAGGTTCGTCGGCATGTGGTCGCCGTAGAGCCCCTCGGCCAGCGCCTGCGCGTCGAGGTAGACGTTGTCCTGCGCGCGCGTCCCCTTCTCGATCGCCGCGATGTTGCGCCGCTCGGTCGGGAACGAGACCGCGGTGTTCTTGACCATCGTCGCCGTCGGGACGGCGGCGGTGTTGACGACCGCGATGGTCTTGTCGGGCGTGCCGACGAGCAGGTTCTTCGGGTTGGCGGCGCCGAGGACGTCGAAGCCGAGCAGCAGGTCGGCCGCGCCGGCGCCCGCCTTGTTGGAGCCCTCGATGCGGTCGCGCGAGATCCGGATGTCGCTCGTGACCGGCCCGCCCTTCTGCGCGAGCCCGGTCTGGTCGAGGCCGTACGCGTGCTTGCCGTCGAGCAGCGCGGCCATCTGCAGGATCTGCGAGACGGTGACGACGCCGGTCCCGCCGACGCCCGCCATGCGGACGAGGAAGTCGCGGTGCGAGACGCGCAGCGCCGGCTCGGCGATCTCGGCCGGCGGCTCGGGCGCGACCTTCTTGGCCTTGTCGCCCGGGATGACCGTGAGGAACGACGGGCAGTCGCCCTTCACGCACGAGTAGTCCTTGTTGCACGAGGCCTGGTGGATCTGCGTCTTGCGGCCGAACTCGGTCTCGACGGGGAGGACGGAGAGGCAGGAGCTCTTCTCGCCGCAGTCGCCGCAGCCCTCGCACACGCGCTCGTTGATGTGGATCCGCTGGATCGGGTCGGCGACCTTGCCGCGCTTGCGCAGCCGGCGCTTCTCGGCGGCGCAGCCCTGGTCGTGGATGAGGACGGTGACGCCCTCGACCTGCGCCAGCTCGGCCTGCGCCTCGGCGAGCCGGTCGCGGTGCTCGACGCGCGCGATCGGGTCGAGGTCGACCCCGCGGTACTTCTCGGGCTCGTCGGTCGTGACGACGATCCGCTTGACGCCCTCCAGCGCCAGCCACCGCGTCAGCTGCGGGACCTTCAGCTGGCCGAGGACGTCCTGCCCGCCGGTCATGGCGACCGTGTCGTTGTAGAGCAGCTTGTACGTGACGTTCACGCCGCTCGACACCGCGAAGCGGATGGCCAGCGAGCCGGAGTGGTGGAACGTGCCGTCGCCGAGGTTCTGGACGAAGTGGTCGGCGTCGGTGAACGGCTGCATGCCCGCGAACTGCGCGCCCTCGCCGCCCATCTGCGTGATGCCGGTGACCTCGCCCTTGCCCTCGGGCGCGAGCAGGACCATCGTGTGGCAGCCGATGCCGACGCCGAGCAGCGTGCCCTCGGGGTTCGCCGTCGACGTGTTGTGCGGGCAGCCGCTGCAGAAGTACGGCGTGCGCGCGGCGGTCGGCAGCGTCTTCGACGTGACGCTCTGGCGCGCCGTGATCTCCTCGACGCGCGTGCGGACGCTGTCGAGGTGCACGCGCTGCTCGAGCCGGCGGGCGACGGCGAGGGCGATCGCGTCGGCGTCGAGGTCGGAGAGCGGGGAGACGAGGTCGCGGCCGTCCGGGTCCTGCTTGCCGACGACGCGCGGCGCGTCGGTCGTGCCGTACAGCGCGTCCTTCACGGCCGCCTCGATGTACGAGAGCTTCTCCTCGACGACGAGGACCTCGTCGAGCCCGCGGCCGAGCTCGCGGAACGCGGCCGTGTCGTGCGGGTAGAGCATCCCGACCTTCATGAGGCGGATGCCGGCGCGCTCGAGGCCCTGCTGGTCGAGGCCGAGGTCGCGCAACGCCTGGAGCAGCTCGTAGTAGACCTTGCCGCTGGCGACGATCCCCAGCCAGGCGTCCGGCGTCGGGATGGTGATCGGGTTGAGGTGGTTGAGCTGTGCGTACTGGCGCGCGATCTCCAGCCGCGGGCCGAAGAGCGTCCTCTCCAGCTCGAGCGACTGCGGCGCGAGCAGGTGGCCGCTCGGCTGGTGGACGTACGGGCGGCCCTGCCACTCGACGCGCGGGGCGAGCGGGACGACGCGGTCCGGCCAGACCTGCGCGGTGCCCGCGGCGTCGGCGACGTTCGTGACGATCTTCAGCGCGCTCCACAGGCCGGACGCGCGCGAGCAGGCGATCGCGTGGCGGCCGAAGTCGAGGACCTCCTGCAGCGTGCCCGGGAAGAAGGTCGGCATGTGGAGGCTGGCGAGCGTGGCCTCGGCGGCGCTCGGCAGCGTCGAGGACTTGCAGCTCGGGTCGTCGCCGACCAGCGCGAGCGCGCCGCCCTTGGGGTGCGTGCCGGCGAAGTTCGCGTGGCGCAGCGCGTCCATCGCGCGGTCGAGGCCGGGGTTCTTGCCGTACCAGACGCCGGTCACGCCGTCGTGGCGCGGGGTGGGGAGGTTCTGCACGAGCTGCGAGCCGTAGACGGCGGTCGCCGCGAGCTCCTCGTTCAAACCGGGCGTGAACGTGATCGCGTGGTCGATGTCGCCGCGGACCAGCCGCATGACCTCCTTGTCGAAGCCGCCGAGGGGGGAGCCCTGGTAGCCGGAGACGAAGGTGGCGGTGTTCAGGCCGGCGCGGACGTCGGCGCGGTGCTGGTCGAGCAGCACGCGCACGAGCGCCTGGATGCCGCTGAGGAAGATCGTGCCCTGCTCGAGGACGTACTTGTCGTCGAGCGTGGTCTCCGGGCGGCTGAGCTTGACGGGACGCGACACGCCTCCCTCGACGGCGGGCGCCTCGGTGCTGCTCGTCGTCGAAGTCGTCTCGGCGATCGTCGCCACGGTCCCTCTCCTCCTTGGTCAGCCCACCTGACCCATATGGGTCAGGCCACCTTACCAAGCAACGAGGACGTTGGGAAGAACTTGCGGACGTTTGGTGGGGCTAGACGGCCTGCAGCGTCTGCTCGAGCTGGCCGAGGTGCTCGTCCATCACCTCGTCGATGCCGTCGCCCGACCGGACGGCGGCGAGCGTGCGCTCGTGGATGTCGATGATCCACTCCGGCACGGTGGGGACGTGCATCGCCATGTCGCGGAGGATCTCGAGCTGGCGGAAGACGATGCGCAGGAGCGTCTCGAGCGTCGGGTTCCCGGCCGCGCGCGCGAGCGCGAGGTGGAACTGGACGTCGAGCTGGAGGAAGCGGTCCTCGTCGTCGGGCCGGTAGCCGCGCGCGACGATCGCGCGCATCACGTCGATCGTGCGCTCCAGCGGGGCGAGGTCGGCGTCGGTCGCGCGCTCGTGCGCCAGGCGGGCGACCTGCGGCTCGATGAGGCGGCGCGCCTCGAGGACGGCCGCGCCCTCGCCGAGGCGCAGCTCGGTCACGCGGCGGACGAGGTCGACGGGCACGACGTCGGTCGCCACGAACATCCCGCCGCCGGGCCCGCGGCGGACCTCGAGCAGGCCCGCGTCCACGAGCACCTTCGCCGCCTCGCGCAGGGTCGGGCGGCTGATCTCCATGCGCAGCGCGAGGTCGCGCTCGGCGGGCAGCTTGTCGCCCACGCGCAGCTCGCCCGCCCGGACCTTGTCGGCGATCTGCTCGGCCGCCTCCTCGAAGGTCCGGCGCGTCCGCACGGGGGTGAACACCGGCCGAGTGTAGGCGCCGCTGCGGCCGCTCCCGCGCGCAGACGGCGCGCCTCGGGGCCCGGCCGCCGACGACTGGGGGGCGGTTTGGGGATCCCCCCGATGTGAAGCGGGGCCGGCCCGCCGATGCTCTACCCATGCTCACGACCGACCTCACCGCCCACGACGTCGACCGGCTCCGCGCCCAGGTCGCCGGCGACGTCATCGCCCCGGGCGACGCCGACTACGAGACCGCCCGCCTCGCCTGGAACCTGACCGCGCGCCAGCGCCCCGCGCTCGTCGCGATCCCCGACCGGCCCGACGACATCCTCGCCGTCGTCCGCTTCGCCCGTGAGCACGGCCTGCGCGTCGCGGCGCAGGGCACGGGCCACAACGCCGGCCCGCTCGGCGAGGCCGAGGACACCGTCCTCGTCAAGACCCACAAGATGCGCGGCGTCGAGATCGACGCCGAGAGCCGGATCGCCCGCGCCGAGGCCGGCGCGCTGTGGATGGACGTGACCGCGCCCGCCTCCGAACTCGGCCTCGCCGCGCTGGCCGGCTCGTCGCCGGACGTCGGCGTCGTCGGCTACTCGCTCGGCGGCGGCATGGGCTGGCTCGCCCGCAAGCTCGGCCTGCAGACCAACAGCGTCACCGCGATCGAGATCGTCACCGCCGACGGGCGCCTCGTCCGCGCCGACGAGCACGAGCACAGCGACCTCTTCTGGGCGCTGCGCGGCGGTGGCGGCAACTTCGGCGTCGTCACGGCGATCGAGTTCCGCCTCTACGACCTGGAGACGATCGTCGGCGGCGCGATGATCTGGCCGGCCGAGCGGGCCCGCGAGGTCCTGCACGCCTGGCGCGAGTGGACTCAGGCCGCGCCCGACGAGGTCACCACCTCCGCCCGGGTCATGAACATCCCGGACATGGAGGGCGTGCCCGACATGGTCCGCGGCCGCTCGCTCGTCGTCATCGACGGCGCCGTCATCGGCAGCGTCGAGGAGGCGGACGCGATCCTCGCGCCGCTGCGCGCGCTCGGGCCCGAGATCGACATGTTCGGCCCGGTGCCGCCGGTCGCGCTGTCCTACGTCCACATGGACCCGGAGGAGCCGGTGCCCGGCGACAGCGAGACGGCGATGCTCGACCGCCTCCCCGCCGAGCTGGTCGAGGACCTCGTCGATCACTTCGAGGCGAGCCCGATGCTGCTGCTCGTCGAGCTGCGGCACCTCGGCGGTGAGCTCGCCCGCGCGAAGCACGCCCACGGCGCACTCGCGAGGATCGACGCCGGCTACCTGTTCTTCTCGGCCGGCATGTCCGTGCCGGAGATCGCCGAGCCGGTGCGCGCGCAGCTCGAGGCCGTCAAGGCGGCGGTGGACCACCACGCCAACGGGCGCGGCTACTCGAACTTCGTCGAGAGGGAGAACAGCGACGCGCGCTCGTTCTTCAGCCCCGCCACGTACAGCCGGCTGCGCGCCGTCAAGAGCGTGTACGACCCGGGCAACCTGTTCCGGGCCAATCACGAGATCCCGCCGGCCGCGTAGCCGGCACGGATCGACCTCCCCGCCGCGCCATCGCGCGCGGACCGGAGCGGCCGCCGAGGTCTCGGCGGCCGCTCCGTTGCTTTCGCGGGCGATTGCTTGTCGCGGTTGACACAAGTCGTGCGATGGGCGTAGCGTCGCGCCATGTCGGTCTGGGCAAGGAGCGCCCGCCTGGCCACCGCACTCGCGGTGGTCGCCGTCGTCGCGATCGCACCCGTGGCCGCGGCCGATACGCCGTTCACCGAGATCGCCACGCCGGACGGGCCGCTGACGCGCGTGGTCGTCGGCAACGAGCTCAGCTGCCAGGTCGGGCACTCCGGCGACGCGTCGGCCGAGCTCTACCCGCCCACCGCGACGCCGGGCGACTGCGGGACGCTCATCGCCTCCGGCGGCACGCTCTACGCGCCCGACTTCTCCAGCCACAGCTCCTCCGCTGCGTCCGGGACCGGGACGACGACCGCCTTCGCCCCCGTCAGCCAGACCCCCGTGACCGGCGCCGGCACCTCCTCCGACCCCAAGCGCGTCACCACGGTGGCCGACGCGGGGTCGCTGCGCGTCACCGAGGTCGACAGCTACATCCCCGGCCAGGAGGCGTACCGGACGGACGTGACGATCGCGAACAACGGGGGTGCGGCCGCGTCCGGGATCATCTACCGCGCCGGGGACTGCTTCCTGCAGGAGAGCGATCGCGGGTTCGGCTTCGTCGACAACGGGGCCTCGGCGGCGGGCTGCTCGCTCAACGCCAACAACTCGCCCGCCGCACGGATCGAGCAGTGGTACCCGCTCACCGGCGGCGCCCGCTACATGGAGGCGCAGTTCGGCGACGTGTGGACGCACATCGGGACGCAGGCGCCCTTCCCGAGCACGTGTCGCTGCGACGAGTCGCTCGACAACGGCGCGGGGCTCAGCTGGGAGTTCAACGTCGCCCCCGGCGCGAGCGCGACCTTCTCGCACCTGACCGTCTTCTCGCCGACCGGCGTCGCGGGCCCGCCGCCGCCCACCGAGCCGACGCCCCCGCCGCAGCAGCCTCCCGCGGCGCTGCCCCCCGCCTTCGGCCCGGGCGGCGTGGTGTCCGCGCCCTCCAACCGCCGCTGCGTGAGCCGGCGCAACTTCAAGATCCGCCTGCGCAATCCGCCCGGCACGAAGATCGTCGCCGCGATCGTCAAGGTCAACAAGAAGAAGGTCAAGACGGTGCGCAACGTGCGCGTCACCGCGCGCGTCGACCTGCGCGGCCTGCCGCGCGGGCGCTACACCGTCCGGATCACGATCCTGCTCGACGACGCCCGGACGATCAAGGGCAAGCGCAAGTACCGCACCTGCGGGAAGAAGCGCCGCCGCGGGCGCGTGCCGAAGGTCTGAGCCCGGCGATCAGGCCGGGGCGGACAGCGTGCCGCGGCGCGCGGCGAGGCACGCGAGGGTGACGAGGGCGGCGGCGGACGCCGTCGCGATCGTCGCCTGCGCGCCGGCCGCCTCGTGGACCGCGCCGCCCAGCGCCGCGCCTCCGGCCGCGCCCGCCGAGAACGCCGCGATGAGCCAGGTCAGCGCCTCGGTCGACGTCCCGCGCGGCGCGACGACGTCGAGCAGCCCGAACGTCGTGGTGTTGATCGGGCCGAAGACGAGGCCGACGAGGAGCAGGAGCGCCGCGAGCAGCGAGACCGTCGTCGCGAGCGCGGCGACGCCGATGCCGAGGGCGAGCAGCGCGTGGAGGCGCAGGAAGCGCACGGCCGGCGGCGCCGTCCACGTCCGTGCGCCGTAGAGGAGCGCGCCGGCGATGCTGCCCGCCGCCATCGCGGCGAGCGGGATCGCGCCGGCCGCGCCGCTGCCGTGGTCGTCGGCGAAGGCGGGCGAGGCGATCTCGAGGATCCCGACGGCGGCGCCGCCGGGGACGGAGAGCAGCACGAGCGTCCGGATGCCGGGCGCGCCGAGCGGGCCGAGGCGGCTGCGCTCGACGGGCTCGGGCCGGAACTGCCGCGCGGGCGGGGAGAGCGCGAACGCGAGGCCCGCGAGGACCATGCAGACCGAGGAGGTGGCGAGGGCCGCCGGGGGAGAGGCCGCCGCGGCCAGCGCGCCTCCGAGCAGCGGGCCGACGATGTTGACGGCGTCGAGCACGACGGACTGCAGCGCGTTGGCGGCCTGCTGCTCGGCGGGCGTGCGCGTGAGCGTCGACCACAGCGTGCGCAGCGCCGACACCGACGGCGGCATCAGCAGCCCCGCGAGCGTCGCTGCCACGACGAGCGTGCCGGTGCCGGCCTCGACGACGGCCAGGAGGACGATCGCGGCGAACGCGGCGCCGTCGGCGATCGCGAGCGGGAGGATCACCCGCAGCGCGCCGAACCGGTCGACCGCACGGCCGCGCAGCGGCGCGGACAGCGCGGTGCCGACGAAGTACGCCCCGCTGACGACGCCCGCCGAGCCGTAGGAGCCGGTTCGGTCGGCGACGAGGAGGACGAGCGGCAACGGCGCGGTCGCCGCGGCGATGCCGTGCAGGACGGCGGCGGCCACGAGGAGCCGGACGTGCGGGACGGCGAGCGCCGCTCGGTACCGGTGCAGCATGCGGGGAGCGTGCCGGATGCGGACGCAGAGAGGGCCGCCGGTCTCCCGGCGGCCCTCGCTGTCCGTCCCTACCGCCGCGGCTGGCGCCACGGCGATGCTTCAGCGCGCTCGTACTACGCGCGCTTCTTCACCCGGAGGGTGCAGGTGGCGAACTTCCGCGTGCTCAGCCGCAGCTTGCCGCTCTTGGTCAGGACCGCGGTGCGGACCGTGTAGATGCCGGCCTTCTTGCCGCGCAGGTCGACCTTCACGACCACGCCCTTCTTCGTGCGGCTGACCTTGGCGAGCTTGCCGTTGACCAGGACCCGCGCGGTGCGGATCTTGTAGTAGCGGTCGAGGCGCAGCTTGACGACGCGGCGGCTGACGCAGGAGCGCTTGACGACCGGCTTCGCCGTCAGCGTGCCCTTGGAGGCCTCGGTGAACGGGGCCGTCGGCACCAGCGTCTCGACGCGCTCGACGATGGTCGTGGTCGACGAGCTCTCGCCCTTGTCGCCCTTCTCGCCCTTGTCGCCGCCGTTGCCGTTGTGGCCGTGCTCGCCGTCGTTGCCGTTGCCGCCGTTGCCGCCGTGGTTGCCGTTGTTCCCGTTGTTGCCGTCGTTGCCGTGCTCGCCGTCGTGGCCGTTGCCGTGGTCCTCGCCGGACTGGCCGTGGTCGTCGCCGCTGTGGCCGTGGTCGTCGCCGCTCTGGCCGTGGTCGTCGCCGGACTGGCCGTGGTCGTCGCCGGACTGGCCGTGGTCGTCGCCGGACTGGCCGTGGTCGTCGCCGGACTGGCCGTGGTCGTCGCCGGACTGGCCGTGATCGTCACCGCTCTGGCCGGGGTTGCCCTGAGGACCGTTGCCCTCGGACTGGCCGGGGTTGCCCTGCGGGCCGCCCGACTCGGACTGGCCGGGGTTGCCCTGCGGCCCGTTGCCCTCGGACTGGCCGGGGTTGCCCTGGGGACCGTTCCCCTCGGACTGGCCGGGGTTGCCCTGCGGGCCGTTCCCCTCGGACTGGCCGGGGTTGCCCTGCGGCTCGTTGCCGGGCTTGCCCGGATTCGCGTTGCCGTGCTCGCCGTACGGGGCGTTGCCGGGCAAGCCGGGCAGGCCGGTGTTGCCGTTGGCGGGCTGCCCCTCGGGACCGCCCTGCTGGTTGCCGGGCTTGTCAGCCGCGGCGAACATCGGAACCGCAAGCGTTGCGGCGAGGACGACCGGCGTAAAGGTACGCACGGCACGCCCGAGACGAGGAGTCGGGTTCTCCGACATGGTGGTCCTCCTTGACGACTTTCTCCGGGTGCCGAGCCGGAAGCTGAGCCATCTCGCGTCGGCGCCCCCGGCACCTCGGCGAGACCTCTGGCTTTGCGCGCCCGCCTCACGACGGGGTTGCCTTTGTCGTCTCGAAGGAGGGAGCGAGGTCGGCGTCCTGTGCCTCTCTCGCAGCTCCCGACGTGGAAGGTAGGTGAAGCGCCTCCCCGTGCAAATCGAACGATTGGCTACGACACGCTCGGCGCGTCGCGCCGAGCGTCCAGACCGGCGGCCGCTACCGGATCCGGAACGACCGGCGGTTCAGGCTGCCGAAGCCGCCCTCGGCCTTGCCGTCCTCGTCGGTGGCGACCGCGAAGACGACGTACCGGCCGGCCTTCAGCGGCCGCTTGAGCTTCAGCTTCCAGCTCGTCGTGCCGCGGGCGCGCAGGAACGGGGGCGCCTCGCACTTGGAGATCTTGCGGAACCTCCCGCCGACCCGCAGCGCGGTGCACTTGCCGCCCGAGACGCGGACGATCGCGACGTCGACGTACGCCACCTTGCCGTCGCGGTCGCGCGCGACACCGGTCAGCGCGCGGCGCGTGGGCCTGCGGACCGCGGTCTCCGGCGCGATGTTCCCGACGGGCGCGACGGTCTCGCCGTTGCCGCCGGTCTGCCCGCCGCCGGTTCCCGTGCCCGTGCCGCCGCCCGAGCCCGAGCCCGAATCGCCGGGCCCCGGCGCGGGGTCGGGACCGAAGTCCGGCGGCGAGTCGTCCTTGTCCAGCGGAGGCAGGACGCCGACGGAGGCCTGGCCCTTGTACGTCCCGTTCACCGCCGTCGCCGCCACGACGCGCGCGAGGTAGGTGCCGCCGGTGATGCTCGCGGTGACCTGCTCGTTCGACTCCGGGCTCGTGCTCGCCTTGATGACCTGGCCCGGCTCGCCGGAGTCGTCGGACTTGTAGAGGTAGAGGTCGAGGTCGCGCGCGTTCGGGTCCTCGCTGCTGATCTTCACGACGAGCTGCCCGCGGTCGGTCAGCTTGATCAGCGTGTCGTCGCAGTCCTTGCCCGGCCCGCAGGGGAGCGGCAGCGAGGAGTCCGCGGCCGCGCCGTTGAGCGGCGGGCTGTCCCACGAGTAGCCCGCCCCGCCGGGGGAGAGCGTCGCGTTGCGGGCCGGCTCGGCGAGCGCGGTCGCGGCGGTGGTGGCGAGCGCCGCGGCCGCGACGCCCAGCATGATCTTGCGCTGTCGGTTCACTATCGGATCCTGAACTTGACGAGGTTGCGGGGCCGGGCCTTGCGCTCGACGTTGCCTGCGCCGTCGATGCCGCGGACCCAGGCGAAGTACCGGCCCTTCGGCAGCTGCGCGCCGAGGGAGTACTTCCACCGGACGGTCGGGTTGGGGGACTTGACGCGCGCGATCACGTAGGGCGTGCGCTTGCAGCGGATCTTCTTGCCGAACTGGCCCTCGGCGTCGAGGTAGCGGCAGAGGTTGCCGACGTGCTCGCCGATGGTGATGCGCACCTTGGCGACGCGCGGGGTCAGCCCCTGCGGCGCGAAGTCGGTCGACGTGCCCTGGACGAACACGCCCTTGCGCCCGAAGCGCACCTTGCTGCGCGTGAACGTGGACTTCGGCGGCTGCGTGTCGACGAGCTGGACCTTCTGGGCCTCCTCGAAGGTCTGCGGCGTCGTCGCCGTCGGGCCGGACGTCGGCAGGGTGCCGCCGCACGGCAGCTCGAACGACTTCAGCTCGCCGCGCCAGATCTCGACCTGCTGGGACTCGTAGACCTTCCCGGCGTCGTCCTCGCACGTGAGCGTCCAGCTCTCGCGCTTGCCCGCCTTGTACTCGAACGGCCGCGTCGAGGGGGTGACGATCCACGAGAACACGCTGTTGGCCGGGACCCGGGTCGTGTACTCCAGGCCGTCGTCGAACTCCATCGGATCGCCCGGGTTGACGCAGGCGACGGGGTCCTCCAAGGGCAGGTTAGGCCGCACGTCCGAAGGCGACGCGATCTCGCAGATCGGGCTCGTCGCGGTCTTGAACGTCTTCTTGAGCCGCAGGATCCGGCCCGCCGGCGCGCGGCCGATGAGCGTCGAGTGGTCCTGCCGCGTCGCCGCCTCCTCGACGACCCGCAGCAGCGCGCGGCGCACGCCGCGGCCCTCCCGGTCGCCGGTGCCGACCCACTGCTCCACGACGCCGCGGTCGTAGGCGATGTGGAAGTTGCCCTCGTCCTCGGACGGCGGGCCGAGCTCCATCGTGTAGCCGAAGGTGCCGGCGGCGCCGTAGTTCCAGTCCTCGGTCGTGCCGGACGTGTCGTACAGCTGCCAGCCGTACTGCGAGGTGTAGCCGGTGTCCTCGGCCATGGCGTCGCCGAGCGTCTTCAGCCGCTCCTCGTCGGGCGCCAGGCCGTCGTTGTGGCGACCCGGCGGCCGCAGGACCAGCGACGCGAAGTTGTGCATCGTCAGCAGCGCGGTGATGTCGTGCGAGCGCGAGAACGCGTGGACGGACTGCGTCTCCTCCTCCGAGAACGGGCCCGGGCCGCGGTAGCTCTGCGACGTCGGCGTCGTGCTGGCGCCGGGGCCGCCCCAGCCGAGGCCGTAGTTGCGGTTGGGGTCCACGCCGTTGTTGAAGTCGCACGGGGCGGACGGGCCGCCGGGGCCCTTGCAGTTCTTGCGCCGGTAGGCGAGCGACCCGCCGATGGCGACGGACTCCGCCAGGCTCGGGGCGCCGAGGGGATCGGGCGACTGGTCGGCCGGGTCCTGCGAGCCGCGCGAGGAGACGAAGCCGTCGGGGTTGATGATCGGCACGACGAAGACGCGGACGTGCCGCAGCAGCTCGGTGACCTGCGCGTCGGTGCCGAACCCGTTGGCGAGGTAGAGCGCGAACTCCATGTTCAGCTCGGCCGACGGCCACTCGCGGGCGTGGTGGGCGCCCATGATGAAGGCGACGGGCTTCTGGTCGTCGCCGCGGTTGACGTCGGAGGAGATCTCCACGCCGGTCTGCTGCCGGCCCTGGAACGTCTTCACCGGCAGCGTCACCGGGCGGACGATCGCGGGGAAGTCGGAGGCGAGCTTCTTCAGCTCGGCCTGGTAGTCCTCGTACTGGCGGTACTCGGTGCGACCCGAGGGCAGCGGCGACCCCTCGCGGCCCATGAGCCGCGTGTAGCGGGCGGTGCGCGCCTGCTGCTGCGCGTCGAACTTCGCGACGTCGCCGACGAGCACGCGGTACTCGAAGCCGGCGCGCTTCAGCGTCGCCAGCTCGTCGTCGCTGTGGATCAGCGCCTGCGTGCTGTGCCCGTGCGGGTTGTCGACGAGGTCGATCCCGAGGGCCTCGAGCGCGGACACCGCGGAGCGGCCGGCGAGCGGGATGTCGATCAGCTTCGCCGTCGAGTGCCGCTTCTGACCCGTGGTGGCGGCGATCGGCGTCGACGTGACGTCCAGCGGGACCGTGGCGGCCGGCCCGCTGATGTGGCAGGCCTGGATCTCGATCGGCGTCCCCGCGGGCACGAGGGCGGTGACGACCTCGGACGAGCCCCAGGCGGCGGAGCCGCCGAGCCGCTCGCCCGTGGTCCGGTCGAACACGGCGAGGTCCCAGTCGCTGCCGGCGGCCCCGGCCAGCGCGGCGCGCAGCGAGAGGGCGTACGGCGACGTCCACGACGCGGTGGCCACCCCGCGGCGGCCGGCCAGGTTCCGGGTGGCGCAGTCGGTGCGGGCGACAGCGGCGTCGGAGCGCAGGGTCTGGCGCAGCGTGCCGGCGCCTGCCGAGGCGCCCTGGGCGGAGGGAGCGAGGAGCGGGATCGCCAGCGCGGTCGCCGCGACGGCCGCGGCGGCGGCGCGAGGAGCAAGTCTCATGGTGGCCCGAACGCTGGTCAGCACCCGAACTTGCGGTCAGGCGGGTGACAGCCGCCGCGCCAGCGCGCCGAACTCACGCGACGGGCGCGCGCGGGAAGTTGTCGCAAAGAGCGGCTTTTCTTTCCCGAACGCGTTTAGGAACGCTGATCGATCGGAGAACGCGCAAAGGCAACAAGTCCGCCACCGGAGGGCGGCACGGGGGGAAGAGGTCGCAATGAGGACGCACGGATGGGGCGCGCCGCGCCGGCTCGGCATCGGGATCGGCGCCGCGGTGCTGCTGGCTCTCCTCGTGGCGGCCGTCGCCGTCACCGCCCCGGACGGCACGGCGCACCGTGTCTCCGCCTCCTCCAAGCACGACGCCTCGAAGCTCTCGGACGAGCCGCAGCTGCGCGAGGCGGCGGCGCGCGACCGCCGGCGACTCGAGCGCATGCGCCGCCACCTCGCCTCGCCGGCCGCGCGTCGCGCCCGCCTGCGCTCGCGCACCACGTACCGCGCGGCCACCGCGCCCGAGGCGTTCGCCGCCGCCGCGCGGACGTTCCCCGAGGTGCTCGGCGAGCCGCTCTGGCAGGGCCCGAAGCTCGCGACGGGCGACCGCATCGACCACTACCTGGGCGACTTCTCGGCGGTCGTCGACCAGCGCGGTGGGCCGAACCTCTTCGTCGAGTCGATGACGCCGCTGCGCGCTGGCGCCGCCGGCGGGCGCAAGCGGCCGATCGACGTGCGCCTGCACCGCCGCGGCGACCGTCTCGCCCCGCGCAACACGCTGGCGCCCAGCTCGGTCGGCGTCGACCTCGCCGACGGGATCAGGCTCGAGAAGAGCGGCATCGCGCTGACCCCGCCGGCCGGTCCCGACACCGCTGCCCCGCGGGTGCTCGGCGACAAGGCCTTCTTCGCGCGGACCGAGCGCGACACCGACTTCCTCGTCGCGGCGCTGCCCGACGGCGTCGAGGCCTTCTGGCAGCTGCGCTCGCCGCGCAGCCCGGAGCGGCTGGCGCTGCGCGTGCAGCTGCCACGCGGCGCCGAGCTGCGGCTGACCGCCGGTGGCGGCACGCCGACCGCGGCGCCCGGCCGCCCGCCGACCGACCCGGCCGCCCAGCCCGAGCCGAAGCAGGGCAAGGCGCCGGGTGCGGAGATCGTGCGCGACGGCAAGCGGCTGGCCTCCATCCTTCCGCCCTCCGCGGTCGACGCGCAGGGCCGCGCAGTCGCGACGTCGCTCGAGGTGCACGGCACGACGCTCGTCGTGCGCGTCCCGCACCGCGCCGCCGACCACGCCTACCCCGTCCTCGTCGACCCGATCGTCAGGGAGGAGTGGTACTGGCGCGACTACTGCTCCAACGGCGACTTCTCCGGCTGGCGGCCCAACAAGGTGTGGGACACCGCGCAGTGGAACTTCTACTCGGGCTGCTCGTTCTGGGGCGCCGGGCTCTACGTCTGGACGAACGACCGCGCGTGGACGAACTACCAGCACGACGAATGGGGCGAGTGGCAGTGGCAGGCCTATCCGAACACCGCGGTCGTCCGCGCGGACCTCGGTCAGATCAACCACATCCCGCGCGCGATCCAGTTCGGCGAGCCGTCGTACAGCAGCACCTGCACGCGCATCTACATCTGGTCGTGGGAGCGCGGCGCGCAGGGCTACCACTCCGAGTGCGGGGCGTTGAGCGGCCACTGGGACACCGCCTGCACCGGCGATCCGCCGTGCGCTCACAACAACACCGTCTACGGCAACATCGCGGTCTTCAACTACCAGATCCTGCTGTCGGGCTGGCGCTACGACCCGGGCTGGGCGTTCCTCGGCGCGGCGATCCTGACGCTGCACGACTGGAACGTCCCGCGCGTCACCGGGCTCTCGCCCGCGCCGTCCACCGCATGGGTGCACGACACGTCGCACGCCTTCCGCGTCAACGCGCACGACGACGGCCTCGGCGTCAAGGAGGTGCTCTTCGACGGGCCGGGCATCTGGGACTGGCGCTCGCACGGGTGCGCGGGCAACCGCGGCTCGCGCTGTCCGTACGACTGGACCACCGACGGCAACGCCTTCACCTACAACACGGCCTCCTGGCCGGAGGGCGTCCACCAGCTGCGCGCCCGGGTGTGGGACGTCGTCGGCAACCCCGGCGACAGCGCCGGCAACAAGAACTGGGACCACCCGGACAACCGCCTGACGTGGAACGTCAGGGTCGACCGCTCGCGGCCGGACTGGCTGTCCTTCACCGGGGCGCTCAGCGCGCGCGACAGGTGGTTCAAGGAGGGCTCCTACCCACTCGGCGTGAGCGCCCGCGACACGCTCTCGGGCACGCAGTACGCCGAGCTGCAGGTCGACGGCGCGCGCGTGGACACGGCGGAGAGCCGCACGTGCGACGCGAACGGCTGTCCGCAGGACCTGACCCGCACGTTCACGTGGAACACGGCCGGCTACGCCGAGGGCGGGCACACGATCCGCCCCTACGCCCGCGACCCGCTGAGCCACGTGCGCAACGACGACGCCTGGCAGGCCAAGGTCGACCGGAGCCTCCCGCGCCTGCAGTCGGTGAGCGGCCGGTTCGCCAACGAGGGCGACTGGGTGTCGCCGGGTCAGCACGACCTGGCCGTCGACGCGCGCGACACGTACAGCGGCGTCAAGCGCGTCGAGCTGTGGGTCGACAACAAGCTCGAGGACGCCGAGAACGCGACGTGCACGCCGAGCCAGTGCCCGACCACCTTCCCGGCGACGCTGACGTGGGACACCGCCGGCGATGCCGACGGGCCGCACGCGATGAAGCTCGTCGTGATCGACCAGCTCGACCAGCCGTTCACGCGGACGTGGTCGGCGCGCAAGGACTCGATTCATCCGCTCGCGCTGGTCACCGGGGAGCTGTGGGACAACCAGGGCCAGCTCGTCCGCGAGCCGTCGACCCTCGAGGTCGAGGGGTTCGACGAGGACGGCGCGAACCCGGCGTCGGGCGTCAAGAGCATCGAAGTGCGCATCGACGACGTCCGCGCGTACTTCGACAGCCAGACCTGCACCACACAGCCCTGCTCGATGTTCCGCGAGTGGACGTTCGACCCGGCCACCGTGCTCGACGGCGAGCACACCGCCGAGGTGATCGTGACGGACACCGCCGGAGGCGAGCACGCCGAGGAGACGGGCTTCACGTCGGAGCGCGTCGTCGCGAGGCCGGCGGAGACGGTCGACCTGGCCACGGCCACGGCCGCGCGCGCCTCCGGCGCCGCGGCGGGTGACGCGGCCGGGACGGCGGTCGTCCACGTCGGCGACCTCAACGGCGACGACCTCGACGACTACGCGATCGGGGCGCCGGGGGGCGACGGCACGCACGGGATCGACTCGGGCGTCGTGCACGTCGTGCTCGGCGACGGGACGACGAGCCCGCTCGACCTCGCCGCCGCCGGTGCGCGCGGCTACCGGATCCTCGGCGCGACGGCGCGCGACCGCGCCGGCGAGGCGGTTGCCAACGCAGGCGACGTGAACGGCGACGGTCTCGAGGACCTGCTGATCGGCGCGCCGCAGACGGGCGACGCGCTCGGCGTCCTGGCCGTGCAGGGCCACGTGTACGTGGTGTTCGGCTCGGCGACGATCGGCGACGTCGACCTCGCCGCGCTCGGGACGCGCGGGTTCCGGATCGACGGGCCGCTGCTCGCCCGGACGCCCCTGTCGGCCACCTACGACGGGCGCCCGCGCGACTTCGGCACGTGGCTCGGCGGAGCGGAGTCGGGGCTGCTCGCCGCCGGCGCCGACGTCAACGGCGACGAGCTCGACGACGTCGTCATCGGCTCGCCCTCGGAGTCGCGCAACGGGCGGGCGCAGTCCGGGTCGACCTACGTCGTCTTCGGCAAGGCCGACGGCACGCCGGTCGACTCCAACGCGCTCGGCGCCGGCGGCTTCCGGATCGACGGCGCCGGCGCCGGCGAGCTGTCCGGCTACGCGGCGGTGCCGCTCGGCGACACGAACGACGACGGCCTGGGCGACGTCGGCCTGACGGCGCCCGGAGCCCACGCGTCCGGTCGCACGAACGCCGGGACCGCGTACGTGGTCTTCGGCAAGCCGAACACGGTTGCGGTGGACCTCGCGGCGCTCGGAGCCCAGGGCTACCCGATTCGCGGGAGCTCCGGCGACCGGCTCGGCTCGTCGGTGGCGAGCCTGGGTGACCTCGACGGCGACACGCGGCAGGACCTGGCGGTCGGGGGGCACGGCGTGCTGACGGTGCTCGGCAAGGACGACACCGCGGCCGTCGATCCCGCGGCGGGCACGTGGAGCGAGGGCTACCAGCGGGTCACGGCTCCTGCGGGCGCCGAGTACGACCACGCGCTCGTCGTCGGCGGGAGCGCCGTCGACGACGACGTCCTGCCGGACCTGCTCGTCGGCTTCCCGGACGCCGCCGGCACGCGCGGTGAGCTGTACGTGGTGTACGGCCGCTCGGCCGGGGCGGCTCCGCTGGCGCTCGCCGGCCTGCCCGGCCATCAGGGCCGGCGCATCGTCGGCGCCGCCGCCGGCGACCGCGCGGGCGAGTCGGCCGACTCGGTCGACTTCGCGACGCTCGCGGCGCCGGGGGTGCTCGTCGGCTCGCCCGGGTCGACGTCCAGCGCGCGCGACGGCTCGGGCTCGGTGACGATGGTCCCGGCCGCGAGCAGCGGCACGGCGACGCCCTCGCAGGCGAAGGTGCCGTCCCCGCGGCAGTACGACCGCGTGAAGGGAAAGCGCAAGTGCTATCCGTACCGGTTCCCGCCCTACCAGCACGAGGGTCCCCGGCACGTGCCGGGGTGCCGGACGACCCTGCGGCGCCGCACGCTCAAGGGCGACATGCTGCCGCGCAACTCGAACTCGCGCCGGACGCCGCGCAAGCCGTTCCCTGCGACGACGCGCATCCCGATCGTCGACTCGGAGGAGCAGGTCTTCGCGTACATGCAGCAGACGGGGCCGACGCAGTACGAGGTCTTCGACGCCGCCGGCACGAGCGTCGGCGTCGACGCGAACACCAAGATCGACGTCGTCGGCCGAGGGTGCATGAAGACGCGCGCGCTGAGCAAGAGGTACACGCTGATGCGCCTGCTGTCGCATGACTACGGGTTCACCGGGTTCATGGCGCGTTCGTACCTGCCGGCGAAGGCGCTAGTCGGCGTCAACCGCAAGAGCGATCGCCACATCCGCGACCGCGGCGGCGACGGCCTCGACAACGACGACATCATCGATCACTACTACGCGCCCTGCGGCAACAACCAGGCGCTGAAGGGCATGAAGGCCATCGCCAACAGCAAGATCGGGTCGCAGGCGTTCGCCGAGCGCGCCGACCTCTACCAGGGCGTCTCGGTCGGGACCAGGACGAACACCGGAGGTCGCTGCGACACGATCTACAACCCCGACTGCGGCGGCGAGTACGACAACTACTTCTCGCCGACCAACTGGCCCGCGGACGTCGACGATCCGGCGTCCTCGGATCCCGCGGTGCGCAAGCAGATCGTCCAACCCCACACGATCCACCTCGCGACCGCGACGACCGGCGTCGCGGGAGGCGGCCTCGTGAACGCGGTGTTGCGGGCGGGGTGGTCGGTGTCGTTCCGCGATCGCATCGAGTACACGGATCCGAACGTGCCGTGCACCCGGCGGTACATCGCGCAGTGGTGGTTCGGCCGGGTGGCGCAGGGGTGGGAGCAGCCCACGTGGGGCTGGATCCCGATCGTGCGGCCACGGCCGGCCGTCGCCAACACCGACGCGAAGTACGAGGGCGAGCAGAGGCGCTACAGCGGCCAGCTGTTCGCCGACCCGAACGAGCCGGCGTACGACCCGGCCAACCCGAAGTCGTGCCCGCCGCAGCCCTGAGCGGCGGGGCTCACCGGCCGGCGCGCCGCTGAGCGCGCCTGGCCAGCCTGGCGGCGCGGGGCCACCGCGTCGCCAGGCGGGCGCGGAGCTTCGCGTGGCGCTCGGCGACGGAGCCGTCGCGGCCGACACGCAGGCGCAGCGGCTCGCCGCGCGCGCGGCGGCGCAGCCGGCCGGTCGCGCGGAAGCCCGCGACCGTGAGCGTGGCGAAGGCGTCCCACTCCCCGGCGGCGAGCGGCGCGCCCGCCGCGCCGGTGCGCGCCGAGAAGCGCGCCGTGCCGCGCAGGACCGGCCGCAGCGCGCCCCCCTCGATCTCCTCCAGCTCGACCGTGAAGTCGACCGGCACCGCGAACTCGATGTGGTCGACGGGGGAGCGGACGAAGACGTAGAGGTCGCCGCCGTCGACGTCGGCGCTCGCGTCGCGGTCCTCCTCGAAGGCGACGCCGTCGGCGCCCGCCCAGCCCAGGCCGCCGTCGCGCCGCACGAAGCGCACGGCGTCGCGCGCGAACCGCGCGTCGACGCGCAGCACGAGGTCGTCCCCCTCGCGGGTCACCGAGCGCACGCGCGCGACCGTCCCCAGCCCCGCCTCGTACGCGGCCAGCGCCGTCAGCCCCTCGTAGTCGTCGTCGCGCACGAGGCTCGCCCGGACGCGCCAGCTCAGCGGCAGCAGCGCGTCGACGCTCTCGCCGAAGCGCTCGAGCAGGATCCTGCGGATCTCGTCGTAGCGCTCGCGCCGGTACTCCTCGTCCCACTTGAGGAACGGCGGCCCGCCGGCGCGCCCGAGCACCTTCCCACGCAGCCAGCGCACGTAGATCCGGTCGCGCAGGGGCCCCGGCTCGGTGTGCTCGTCGATGAGGTCGAGCACCTCGCGGACGTTCGCGTAGTAGCCGGCGGGGTCGAACGGGCGCACGGACGCGTTGACGTCGCCGTCGCGCAGCATCCAGTGGTAACAGGGGTAGTCGGCCAGGACGGAGATCGAGCGCGCGTGGAAGTACGCGTGCATGACGAACAGGTGGTCCTCGAGGCGGCGCCGGCCCTCGGGGAACCGGATCCCCTGTTCCTCGATGAGCGTGCGGCGGAAGAGCTTGTGCGGCGAGAGCAGCCACAGGATCGGCGCCCACTCGCCGAGGCGGATCCCGCTGCGGTTGCCGTCGCGGAACAGGTTCTTGGGGACGAGCTTGCCCGGCCCGTAGCCGACGACCTTGCCGATCACGATGTCCGCGTCGTCGCGGACGGCCATCGCGTGCATGCGCTCCAGCGCCTCGGGCGTGATCCAGTCGTCGTTGTCGACGAAGTAGACGAACTCGCCGCGCGCCATGTCCAGGCCGACGTTGCGCGGGCGGCCCGGCCACCCCGAGTTCGGGATGTGCTCGACGCGCACGTGGTCGTGCTCGGCCGCGAGCGCGTCGAGCCGCGCGGGCGTCTCGTCGGTCGAGCCGTCGTCGACGAAGATGACCTCGTACTCGTCGCGCGGCAGCGACTGCTCGTGCACGAGCGTGCGGATGCAGTCGTCGACGTGGTCGCCCGGGTTGTAGACCGGGACGATGACGCTGACCTTCAGTAGCCCCACGCCTCGCTGATCGCGCGCAGCTCGCCCGGGATCTCGTCGGGGGACGGCAGGGGCTCGGCCGGCTGGATCTGGCCCGACTTGATCTTCTCGCTCCAGTCCCCGAGGCCGGGCTTGAAGCGCCCGTGGTCCTGCTCGCCGTAGTCGAGCATCGACCGCTCCCACGGCACGCCGAGGAAGGCGCACACCTCGCGGGTCACGCGCTCGGGCTCCTCCGTCAGCTCCTCGTAGCGGACCGTCAGCCCGTCGTACTTCTGCCGCGCCGCCTCGAGCGCGTTGGCGTAGCGCAGGACCATCTCGAGGTTGCGCTCCTCGGTGTCCTTCTCCTTGCGCGCCGCCTGGCGCGAGCGGGCCGTGGAGACCGGGTGGCGCAGCAGGAAGATGAACCGCGCGTCCGGCCAGCAGCGGCGGATCTCGTCGGCGATGAAGACGTCGTTGGGCGTCTTGTTGACGAGCAGCTCCTTGCCCGCCGCGGTGAGCTCGCGATGCAGGACGCGGTCCCACAGCAGGAAGCGCAGGCGCTCGGCGTCGAGCGCGATCTCCTTCAGGGCCTTCTCGGCGTAGGGGGCGTCGAGGTCGACCTGGATGTGGCGCAGGTGCAGCTCGTGCGGCGAGTGGATCTGCGAGTGGCTGTTGAGCAGGACGCGCAGCAGCGTCGAGCCGGAGCGGACGCTCGAGAGGATGAAGGCCGGGGAGGTGACGAGCCGATCGCCGTTGCCCGCGCGGGCTCCGCGGCGGGTCTTCGGCGCGGCGGGAGCCTTGGCCGCGCGCGCCTTCTGGAGCTGGTAGCCGGTCGCGCGGGTGAGCGCGTCGTTGATCGTCTTCTTGACCGCCATGGGCGGCTCCCGAGGCTAGCCGACGATGGTGCGGTCCGCCGTCCACGCGCCGGGGTGGAGGATCCCGTGGGCGCGCACCGCGGCCACGATCCGGATGCGTGCGGGCAGGCGCCGCTGCGGGAGGACGATGCGCTGCGCGCCCGCGCGGAAGCGGCGGTGCGTCCTGCCGACGCGGATCGTGCCCGAGCACGGCCGCTCCTCGATCGTCGCACACGGGTTGCGCACCCACGCGCGGCCCGCGGTCACGTGCACGCGCGGGTCGATCGTGAAGATGTCGACCTCGTTGAGCTCGCCGTTCAGCGCGACGCGCTCGCAATCGCGCGCGAGGCGGTCGCCGGCGTCGGCCCCGCGCCAGTAGTCCTCGGAGTAGTAGTCGAGGTCCTGGAGCAGCTGCAGCACGCCGTCGCTGCCGGCGCCGCACACGACGGTGTCGGGCTGACCGTCGGCGACGGCCAGCGCGTCGGCGCCCGCGCCGCCGGAGACGACGTCGCGCCCGTCGCCGGCGACGAGGTGGTCGTTGCCGGCGTTGCCGATGATGCGGTCGTCGCCCGGCCCGCCGTCGAGCGTCTCCGGGCCGTCCGTCCCGATCAGCGTGTCGTTGCCCGAGCCGCCGATCGCGTCCTCGACGTTCTGGAAGACGTCGAGGTAGGGCCTGTCGCGGCGCAGCAGGTCGACGACGACGTGCTCCGTGCGTCGCGCGTACGTGAGGAGGTCCCGGCCCGGGCCGCCGTCGAGGACGTCCGGCCCGGAGTCGTCGAGCGAGCCGACGAGGGTGTCGACGCCGTCGCCGGCGTCGACGTGGTCGCGGCCGGGGCCGCCGTCGATCTCCTCCGCGAACCGCCCGCCGGTGATCGTGTCGGCGCCCGGGCCGCCGAAGATCGTCGTCTTCGCTCCGGCGGTGATGGTGAGGGTGTCGTCCTGGTCGCCGAGATCGACGGTGGTCGAGCGCGGGAACGGGCAGAGCGCTTCGTGGGGCGAGACGTGCTCGCAGACCGGCTCGGGGTCGATCGTCGCGACCGCGTCGGCGACGCGGATGCGGTCGCCGGCCGGCTCGACGACGAGCGCGTTCCGCTCGCCCGGCGCGGCCTTGAAGTCGAGCATGACCTCGGTCGTGCCGCCCATGTACTTCGAGCACGCGACGTCGCCGTTGCACTCGTTGTACGTGCCCATCCTGAGCGTGCCCGCGTTCGCCGTCGCCGCGGGGGCCAGGACGCAGAGGAGGAGGACGAGGACGGCGCCGCGCATCGGTCTCGGCCGTTCAAACGCCCGGGTCACGCAGACGTTGCGATCTTCGCGGCGAGCTCCTTTCGCGATCGCACCCCGAGCTTGCGGTACGCGCTGGACAGGTGCGACTCGACGGTCTTCACGGTGAGGAAGAGGCTCTGGGCGATCTCGCGGTTGCTCTGGCCCTCGATCGCGAGGTCGGCGACGCGGCGCTCGCTCGGCGTCAGCGACTCGACGCCGCCCGCGAGCAGCGGGCGGACCTTCTCGCCGGTGGCCTCGAGCTCGGCGTGGGCGCGCCGCGCGATGGCCAGCGCCCCGCCGGCGCGGGCGAGCTCGAGCGCCGCGTGCAGCGGCTCGCGCGCCGCCGCGCGCTGGTTGCCGCGACGCAGCGCGGCGCCGAGGTCGGCGAGCGCGCGCGCGTGCTCGAGCCGCGCCGGCGTCCCCTCCGCCGTCGCCACCGCCTCGCGCAGCGCGTCCACGTCACCGTCGAGCAGGCCGCGAGCGCGCAGCAGCGCGGCGCGCGGGCCGGCGGTGCCCCACGTCTCGGCCTCGGGGAGGCGGTGCGCGAGCAGCTTCTCGGCCTGCGCGCGCTCGCCGGCCGCGGCGAGGGCGAGCGCCGCCTCGGCGGGCCACGGCCGGAAGGGCTCGATCATGCCGACGCCGTCGCGGTCGCGCGCGCCCGCGAGGAAGTCGTCGGCCGCCTCGCGCGGGCGCGCCTGCGCGAGCCGCAGGCGGCCGCGGGCGGTGAGCACCGGCGTGAACCAGTAGGACGCCGGCAGCGGCCCGGCCATGCCGCCGGCGACCAGCTCGGCCTCCGCGGCGTCGAGCTCGTCGTGCTCGACCAGCGCCTCCACGAGCGTCGCCAGCCAGATCGGCACGGCGGCGAGGAAGTCGCCCTGGCGCCCCGCCTCGACGGCCGCCCGCGTCTCCGCCACCGCGCGGGCGACCTCGCCGCGCAGCAGCGCGAGCTCGCCGCGCAGGTAGGCGGTGCCGGCGAGCGTCGGGGCCTCGCCCTCCGCGCGCGCGTCGGCGGCGAGCCGGTCGATCGCGTGCTCCGCAGCGTCGTCGCGCTCGGCACGCAGCAGCACGAGGATCGCCTGCGGGCCCTGCGCGACGCCGGTGCGCTCGATCAGGCGCCGCCCGTCGCCGACCGCGCGGGCCGCCAGGTCGGCCGCGTCGCCGGCGCGCGCGCCCGGCGTGAAGTGCAGCCACCACGACTGCACGGCCAGCAGGAGCGCCTCGTCGGGCGAGCCCGCGAGGGCGTCCGAGTACGGCGCGAGCTGCCGCTGTGCCTCGGCCGGCGGCGTGTGCGCCCACGTCACGCGCTGCACCCGCAGGCGCACCGCGGCGCCCACGTCGCCGGCCATCTCGGCGGCCGCCGCCGCGCGATCGAGCACCGCCGCCAGCTCGTCCGTGCTCCCGGCCGCGGCGAGGCCTGCCGCCAGCGTCGGCGCGCTCTCGACGAGGGTCTTCGTGTCGGCGGCCAGCTCCGCGGCCGCGTCGATGCCGTCGAGCGCCGAGCGGTCGGAGGCGCGGAAGGCCGCCATCGCCAGTCGCTTGACGACGCCGATCCGCGCCTGCGGCGTCGGCGGCGGCTCGGCGAGCGCCCGGCGCAGGTACCGCACCGCGCCCTCCGGCGCACCCTGGTCGAGCGCGCGCTGCGCGGCGGCCACGAGCGTCGCGACGGCCTCCGCGCTGCCGTCGGGATCGCACGCCAGCACGTGCACGGCGACGCGCTCGGGCTCGGCCCCGGCGGCGCGCAGCAGCGCCGCCGCGCGCTCGTGCAGCAGCGCCCGCCGTCCGGCCGGCAGGTCGCCGTAGATCGCGTTGCGCACGAGGGGGTGGACGAAGCGCAGCGGGCGATCGGCCTCGAGGACGCCGGCCCCGGCGAGGGCGTCCGCGGCCTCCGTCGCCGCCGCGCGGTCCAGCCCCGCGAGCGCGGCGACGTCGCGCGGCGGCGCGTCCTCGCCCAGCACCGCCACCGCGTGCGCGAGCGCCCGCGCCGCCTCGGCCAGGCGCGCCAGCCGCACGAGCACCGAGCGCGAGATCGTCGCCGGGGCCACCTCGCGCACGTGCTGCGCGTCGTCACGCTCGCCCTGCACCCCCTCCGCGCGCAGCGCCGCGAGCAGCTCGCGCAGCAGGAACGGGTTGCCGGCGGTCACCTCGTGGCAGGCAGCGCAGAACGCGGCGTCGGCCTGCGGGCCCAGCTCCGCGCGCACGAGCTCGGCGACCGGCCCCGGCGAGAGCGGCTGCGGGCGGACGAGCCGCGCGCCGGCGTCGGCCGACAGCTGGGCGAGCAGCGCGGCGTCGGCCGCAGGATCGTCCGGGCGCGCGGTGACGACCAGCAGCACCGGCAGGTCGTCCAGGCGCGGGAGTAGGAAGCGCAGGAAGCGCAGCGACGCGCTGTCGGCCCAGTGCGCGTCATCGACGGCGAGCAGGAGCGGCGCGGTCTCGGCCAGGTTCGAGACAAGCCAGTAGAGCGCGTTGAGGGTCGCGAACGAGGGGTCGGCGAAGACGTCGCGCGCCTCCGGTCCTGCGGCGTCGCCGACGAGCGGCGCCGCCGGCCGCGCCGCCCCGGCCAGCAGCTCCTCGCGCTCGGGCGCGCCGGCGGCGTGCACCGCGGGCTCGAGCAGCTGGCGCACGACGCCGAACGGGAAGTCGCGCTCGAGCTCGGAGCCGCGCGCCGCGAGGACGCGCATCCCGGCCTCGGCCGCCCGGTCGCGCGCGGCGCGGAGCAGGCGCGTCTTGCCGATGCCCGCCGGTCCCTCGAGCACGACGAGCCGGCCGGCTCCGCGCGCGGCGTCCGCGAGCGCCGACTCGAGCTCGGACAGCTCGGCCTCCCGCTCGAGCAGCGGCACGTCCGTGCGCGTGGCCATGCGCGCAAGGCTGCCACAGCGACCCGGCCTCAGGGCAGGGTGGCGCGCAAGTTCAGGGTCGGGTTCAGGGTCCGCCCCCGTGGCGGCGCGGCCCACCCGCGGGGACACTGCCTGCCATGGAGCACGACCCCGAGCCTCTCCGCCTCTCCCTCGAGCTGCACCCGTGCGGCGCGGGCCTGGCGGGCTCGCTCGTCGACGAGTCCGGCGACGCGCACGTCTTCGCGGGATGGCTCGGGCTGCTCACCCTGCTCGAGGCCGCGCGGGTGCGCGCCGAGCCGATCGAAACGGCGGCCTGACATGGACCCGACCTTCATCTACGTGTCCGTCGTCGCGATCGCGCTGTCGATCTGCGGCGCCGGCTTCGCCGTCGGCGGCGGGCCGACGCGCAGCTGCCCGCAGTGCGGCGACCGCGTCTCGATCAGCGCCCGCCTCTGCCGAGCCTGCAGGTACCGCTTCCAGTGAGCACCGCCCCGGCTCCGCGGCAGTGGCTGCAGGGGTTCGGGGAGATCGCGAAGTTCGCGTTCCGGGTCATCCGGGACGTCGTTGGCCTGCGCGTCCTGAAGTTCTTGGGCGAGGCGCTGCGTCAGGCGGGGATCCTGATCCTCGGCTCGACGCTCGTCATCTGGGGCCTCGTCTTCATCATCGGCCTGCAGTGCGGCATCGAGGGGGCGTACTTCACGCGCGCGCAGGGCGCGCCCGCCTTCGCCGGCGTGTTCGCGGCGTGGTGCGACCTGCGCGAGCTGGTGCCGTACGCGTTCGGCTACATGATGTCGGCGAAGGTCGGCACCGGACTGGTCGCGGAGATCGGGTCGATGCGCATCTCCGACGAGGTCGACGCGCTGGAGGTGATGGGCATCGACTCGATCCTCTTCCTCTGCGCGACGCGCCTGCTCGCGTCGTGGATGGTGCTGCCGTTCGTGTACATGTCGGCGATCGGCGCTGGGTTCTTCGCGAGCTACCTCGCCGTCGTCCAGCAGATCGGGGAGGTGTCGTCGGGCGGGTACTTCCTCATCTTCTGGCTGTTCCAGAACCCTCCCGACTTCGTGTACTCGCTCGTGAAGGGCATGGTGATGGCGACCGCGATCGTGCTCGTCGGGTGCTACTACGGGTACACGGCCAGCGGAGGACCCGTCGGAGTCGGGACCGCCACCGCCAAGTCGATGGTGCTGAACATCGTCCTCGTCCACCTCATCGGGATGCTCGGGACCCAGATCTTCTGGGGCGCGAACCCGCGCGCGCCGATCGGCGGGTGACGGCGGCTTGGGGATCGTCCTCCTCGGGATTGTCGCGTTCGGGGTCGGGCCGTTCGTCGTGGGGTGGTGGATCGGCAACCCGCTGTTCGCGGCGGCCGTCTTCGTCGCGCTGTCGCTGACGGTGCTGCTCGGCGCGATCGGGCGCGCGGATGGGGCGGGCGACCCCGGCCTCGGGCTCGCGTTCTCACTGGGGCTGTCCGCCGCGAGCGCGGCGGCGGGAGGACATCTCGGCGCGCGACATCGTGCACGCGCCGCGCGGCGGCGTTAGTGTCGCCCGATGCGCCGATTTCTCGCCGTCGTCGTCCTGGCGGCCACCTCCCTCACTCTCGCCCTCGCCGTCGCCCCCGCGGCGGTGAACCAGCGCGGGGACGGCTGGCCGCGGATCAACGGCATGAAGCTGATCAACGCGAACCACAGCCGGCGCCCGCTCGACGCCCGCGTCGGGCACGATCCGTTCCAGGGCACCGACCGCAAGTACCGCTGCGACGGCCAGCACGCGGGCGGGGGGTGCAAGCGCTTCCTCGAGAAGTGCAAGGAGGGGCGCGGGCTGTGCGTGAAGGACATGCACGTCCACAACGAGCTGCTGGGCGGGGACAACAACGACACGATCTACGGCGGCGCCGAAGGCGACGTGATCTGGGGCGACTACAACCCCAGCAACCCGCCGGGCCAGGTCGACAAGCTGACCGGCGGCTCGGGGCGCGACTTCATCTACGGCAGCAAGGGCAAGAACGTCATCAAGGCGGGGCCGGGCAACGACTTCGTCAAGGCGCGCTACGGGCGCGGGCGGATCGACTGCGGCCCCGGCAACGACATCCTTTACACGAGCCGGCGCTACAAGAAGCGCTACAAGATCAAGCACTGCGAGCGGCAGTCGACGGGCGCGAGCCCGGGCCAGGGCGGCTCGCCGACGCGCTGATGGCGGCGCACCCGAACGCGGCCGCGATCGAGCGCTTCTACCGGGCGTTCGACGCGGGCGACGCCGCGACGATGAACGCGCTCTACGCGCCGGACGCGAGGTTCTCGGACCCCGCGTTCGGGGAGCTCGACGCGGACCAGGTCCGCGCGATGTGGACGATGCTCACCGGGCAGGCGACGGACCTGTCCGTGAAGGCGCGGGACGTCGCGGCCGACGACGAGCACGGGTCCGCGCACTGGACGGCGCGGTACACGTTCACGGCGACCGGCCGCCCCGTCGTCAACGAGATCGACGCGACGTTCCGCTTCCGCGACGGGCTGGTCGTCGAGCACCGCGACCGCTTCTCGTTTTGGGCGTGGTCGCGGCAGGCGCTCGGGCCGGCGGCGTTCGTCATGGGGACGAACCCGCTCGGCCACGCCCTCGTGACGCGGAAGGCGCGCGGGCGGCTCGACGCCTTCATGGCGTCCTCGCGGGGCGCGTAGAAACCCGCAGCGGGTGAGCGGACATGGGCGGAGGCCGGGGGCCCCGCGCGCGGGATGGTGGGTCCATGCTCCCACCGCGCCACCTCCCGCTCCCCACGGACCTGGGTCCCGATCCCGAGATGCCCGGCGCGCGCCTCGCTTCCCTCCTCGCGCCTCCGGCCGGCCCCCTCGCGCCTCCGCGACTACCGGCCGGTGGACCGGTGGTCGGCTCCGCGGGAGTGTCCGCGGCTGCCGCGGCCGGCGCCGCCCCCTCCGCCGCCGCCGCTGCGCGCGCCGGACGGCGTGCGGCGGATCAGCTTGCGGAGCGTCTCGTCGTGCTCGCCGGCCTCGGTCCGCTCGCTGAGGTCCTTGCGGTGCACGGTCCGGAACGCGGCGCCGTCGCCGTCGGGCACGGCGACCTCGGCCTTCAGGAAGCTCTCGACGTGGAAGACGATCCCGTCGACGCGGGTGTCCCCGTCGGCGACGGTCACGAGCTGGCCTTCACTGAGGGGCTTCATGCTTCGAGCGTACTCGCCGCGGCCACGCCGCCCCCGTTCGGGAGGCGGCGCGGCCGGGGCGGTCAGGCCGTCGCGATGTCGCGGACGGCGCGGCGGGCGCGCACCGGGCGGCGAGGCCGCGGGCGGCGCCCGCGGGGCGGCTGGTGCTCACGCCGGCCGCCCCGCGTGGTCGCCGGTCGAAGCACGACCGACCGGTCGATGCTGCCGGCGCTCAAGAGGTACGTCGACGAGGGGTGCATGGCCTCCGTCACGCCGCCGCGCTGCGCGCGGGGATCCGGACGCCGGCCAGGAGCCGCTCGCGCAGCGACGGCGTGCGCTCGTAGGCGTGCGTGGCCTGGGCGCGGCTGCGCATGTGGACGACCAGCGAGCTGGTCCTCTGGAACGGGTCGGCGGCGACGCGGCCGTCGTCGAGCGACATGACGGCGGCGACGGCGCCGTCGATCTCGCCGATCAGCAGCCGGCCGCTCATCGGCCGCGCGCTGTCGAGCTCGACCACGCGGCGGACGTACGGGGCGTCCTCGAGGGTCGCTATGCGCATCTTGTAGGCGTATCCGTGCAACATGGGAGGTCCTCTCGGGCGTCTTTCGGTGTGCGGAAAGACTCGCGCTCCAGGACTCCTCCGCCCATCGGGTCAACCCCCCACCCATCCGTGACGCTGCGCACGCGCTGCTCGCCTCGCGCGCTTGAGCGATCTCGTCGTGGGAGGCTTCCTGCGGCTATAACGTCACACTCGCCGCGCGCCGCGCAGGGGTGTGACGTCACCAGCCCAACCGGACGCGGCGCGCAACGCGGGACGGCCCGGGCGGAGCGGGAGGCGCCCTGCGCACGCGCGCTCCCCGGTCGCTCGGGCGTCCGCTGTACGGTGGCGCCATGGCGCCCGAGCCCGACGACGACGCCGCGCTGGTCGCCCGCCTGCGGCGCGGCGACGAGGCGGCGTTCATGGAGATCGTCGACGCGTGGGGGCCGGCGATGCTGCGGGTCGCGCGCATGTACGTCCCGTCGCAGGCGGTCGCCGAGGAGGTCGTGCAGGAGACGTGGATCGCCGTCCTCAACGGCATCGACCGCTTCGAGGCCCGGTCGTCGCTGCGCGGGTGGGTGTTCAGCATCCTGCTCAACCGCGCGCGGACCGTCGGCAAGCGCGAGCGGCGCACGCTGCCGTTCGCGTCGCTGGGCGAGCGCCTGTCGGAGCGCAGGGGCGAGCCCGCCGTCGACCCCGATCGCTTCCAGGGACGCCGCGACGAGCGGCCCGGCTGGTGGGCGGCGCCGCCCGCCGAGTGGTCCGACCCGCAGGCGCGCCTGGAGTCCGCCGAGGGCGTGCGCGTGATCGGCGACGCGATCAAGGCGCTGCCCCAGCGCCAGCGCGACGCGGTCGTCCTGCGCGACGTCCTCGGCTTGACCGCCGAGGAGGCGGGTAGCGCGCTCGGCGTGAGCGAGGGCAACCAGAGGGTCCTGCTGCACCGAGGCCGCGCGAAGGTGCGCGCCGAGCTCGAGAGCCACTACGCCGCGGCGGAGGCGGCGGCATGACGCCATGACGTCCCTCGGCACGATGACCTGTCAGGAGCTCGTCGAGCTCGTCACCGACTACGTCGAGGGCGCCCTCCCGGCTCCGGACCGCGGCCGCTTCGAGGCGCACATCGCCATGTGCCCCGGCTGCCAGGCGTACCTGACCCAGATGCGGGCGACGATCGACGCCGCCGGCCGCCTGCGCGAGGAGGACGTCCCGCGGCACGCCCGCGACGAGCTGCTCGCCGCCTTCCGCGACTGGCGCGCCCGGCGCGGCGGCGGCGACACCCCCTGAACGACGAGGGCGCCGCGCGCCGAGCCGAGCCGCTCCCTTTCAACGACGAGGGGCGCCTCGCGGCGCCCCTTGGTCCAGCTTCGTCGCCGCGGAGGGGGCGGGACGCCTCGGCGTCGCGCCCCCGCGGCTTCGCGGCTAGCCGCAGCCGGTGTTGAAGCCGCAGCTCGAGCACGTGTAGCACGAGCCGGTGCGCTGCATCATCCCGCCGCACTGCTGGCACGCCGGGCCGAGGTCGAGGCCCGCGAGGCGGGCCGGGACCACCGGCGGGGTCTCGGTGAACGCGGTCGCCGCCGGCTGCGGGGCGTCGCCGCTGGAGGGCGCGGCCGTCGGCTGGGTCGCCGGCGCCGAGGCCGCCGGCTTCGCGCCGCCGTTCCCACCGTTGCCGCCGTTCCCCCCGCCGTTCGCCGGGCCCGCGCTGTCGGAGCTCAGCGACGTCGCCGCCTCCTGCGCCGTCTTCCGCGCGCGGACCTCCTGGGTCAGGATCCCGAGTTCCTCCTGCGCGTCGACGTCGAGGAACCGCGACGCCAGCCAGCGCATGATGTAGTCGGGCATCGACTTGGCGAACGGGATCTCCGGGTTCTGCGTGATCCCCTCCGGCTCGAAACGCATGTACGCGAACTTCTGCACCAGCGTCTCGAGCGGCACCCCGTACTGCAGGGCGATCGAGATCGCCGTGGCGTACGAGTTGAGCAGGCCGCGGAGGGTCGAGCCCTCCTTGCCGATGTCGGTGAGGAAGATCTCCCCGACGCTGCCGTCCTCGTACATGCCGGCCGTGATGTAGCCCTCGTGCCCGCCGATCGAGAACTTGTGCGTGATCGACTGGCGCTCGCGCGGCATCCGGCGGCGGACCGGCCCGATCTCGGCCTTGACGCCGGCCAGCGCGTCGGCCACCGCGGCGTCGATGTCGGCCTGCGTGAAGGCGGCGCCGGGCTTGGCGGGCTCGCCCGCCTCGTCCTGCGCCTCGGTCCGCAGCGCCTGCGCGGTCTTCGACCCGTCGCGGTAGATGGCCAGCGCCTTGACGCCGAGCTGCCAGGCCTGCGTGTAGGCGTCCGCGATGTCGCCGACCGTGGTGGTCTGCGGCATGTTCACCGTCTTGGAGATCGCGCCCGAGATGAACGGCTGGACCGCGCCCATCATCTTGATGTGGCCCATGTGCGAGATCGCCCGCTCGCCGACCGCCACGTCGAACACCGGCAGGTGGTCGTCGAGGAGACCCGGCGCCCCCACGATCGTGCCCGCCTCGTTGATGTGGCGCTCGATCGCCTCGACCTGCTCGTCGGTGTAGCCGAGCGTCTGCAGCGCGAGCGGCACGGTGCGGTTGACGATGGTCATCGTACCGCCGCCGACGAGCTCCTTGAACTTGACGAGCGAGAAGTCCGGCTCGACGCCGGTCGTGTCGCAGTCCATCAGGAACGAGATCGTGCCCGTGGGCGCGAGCACCGTCGCCTGCGCGTTGCGGTAGCCGTAGGCCTCGCCGGCGGTGACGGCCTGGTCCCACGTCTTGCGCGCGGCCTCGAGCAGCGGCGTGTCGGTGCACGTCGAGTCCGGGATCGCGTACGAGGCGTCGCGGTGCATCCGCATCACGCCGTTGTGCGCGTCGCGGTTCTCGGCGTAGCGCTCGTACGGCCCGAGCGCACCGGCCACCCGCGCGGACCCGAGGTACGCGCGGCCCGTCATCAGCGCGGTGATCGCGGCGGCGGTGCCGCGGCCGGCGTCCGAGTCGTACGGCATCCCGTTCGACATCAGGAACGCGCCGAGGTTCGCGTAGCCGAGCCCGAGCTGGCGGAAGGCGCGCGCGTTGACCGCGATCTCCTCCGTCGGGTAGCTCGACGGGCCGACGACGATCTCCTGCGCGAGGAACATCACGTCGACGACGTGCTCGAACGTCTCGACGTCGAACGTGCCGTCCGCCCGGCGGAACTTCATGAGGTTGATCGAGGCCAGGTTGCACGCCGAGTCGTCGACGTGCATGTACTCCGAGCACGGGTTCGACGCGTTGATGCGCCCGCTGTTCGGGCACGTGTGCCACTGGTTGATCGTCGTGTCGTACTGGACGCCGGGGTCGGCGCAGCGCCACGCCGCCTCGGCGATGTCGTTCATGAGGTCACGCGCGCGGACCGTCTCGATGACGCGGCCGTCGGTGCGGGCGGTGAGCTCCCACTCCGCGTCCTCCTCGACGGCGCGCATGAACTCCTCCGTGACGCGCACCGAGTTGTTCGCGTTCTGGTACTGGATCGAGAAGAACCCGTCGCCGTCGATCGACATGTCGAAGCCGGCCTTGGCCAGCGCGAGCGCCTTGTCCTCCTCGCGCGCCTTGCACCAGATGAAGTCGCGGATGTCCGGATGGTCGACGTCGAGGACGACCATCTTCGCCGCCCGCCGCGTCTTGCCACCGGACTTGATCGTGCCCGCCCACGAGTCGGCGCCGCGCATGAACGACACCGGGCCCGACGCCGTGCCGCCCTTGGCCAGCGGCTCCATCGACCCGCGGATGCGCGACAGGTTGATGCCCGAGCCGGAGCCGCCGCGGAAGATCTTCCCCTCCTTGGTGTTCCAGCCCAGGATCGAGTCCATGTTGTCCTCGACCGAGAGGATGAAGCAGGCGCTGCACTGCGGGGACTCCTCGAACCCGACGTTGAACCACACCGGGGAGTTGAAGGCCGCCATCTGGTGGAGCAGGATGTACGTCAGCTCGGCCTCGAAGGCGTCGCCGTCGTCGACCGTCGCGAAGTAGCCGCGCTGGCGCCCCCAGTCGGCGATCGTGCCGGCGACGCGGCCGATCATCTGCTTGACGCTGCGCTCGCGCGCGGGGGACCCGATCTGCCCGCGGAAGTACTTCTGGGCGACGATGTTCGTCGCGTTCTGCGACCACGACTTCGGGAACTCGACGTCGGTCTGCTCGAACGCGATCCGGTCGCCGTGACCGATGCGCGCGTCGCGGATCTCCCACTCGACGGTGTCGAGCGCATCCACCCCCGGCTGCGTGAACAGCCTGCGCACCGTCAGCGCCTGATCGGCGGCGCTGTCGTTGATGAGTGCGGTCTGCGGGGTGGCTGCCATGGGGACTCTCCTCCTTGCGCCACCGGGGTGTGACGCGTGTGCCTGTAAACGAGCGGGTTGGCGATGGTGCCGCGTGTGTCGGACGGACCAACGCCCTTCAGGCACCCCCGGAGAAGGAGGGGCGGAAAGACCCCGCTGTCACCGATGAATTCTACTGCGCGCAGGCCTTCAGGCCCGCTGCAAGACGACGTTCAGCGGGCCGGGCGCCGGGTGCGCAGCCAGTCGGTGAAGTCGGCCCACGCGCCGCTGGTCCGCCACCCCGCCTCGGCCACCGAGTGGCGCGCGCGCGGCAGCCACGCGGGCTCCCACGCGAAGAAGCGGAAGAGGCCCCAGACGAGGAGGCTGAGCGCGAGCAGTCCGCCCGCGACGAGGAGCGCCACGAGCGGCGCGGGGAAGTCGGAGTCCGAGTCGTCGCGCGCGGCCGCGTTGGCGATCGCGCCGTCGGCCGCCTGCGGCGTCGGCTGCGCGGTCCCGGGCGGGCCCGGCGTCTGGCCGGCCGCGTTCGGCGTCGTCGCGCCCGGGGCGGGCGCGGGCGCCGCGGTCGTCCCCCCGGGCGTCGTCGTGCCCGGCGCCGCCGCGCCTCCGCTGCCGTCGCCGCCGCCGCCGCACTTCCCGCTCGCCCGATCCTCCATCGCCGCGTCGAGCGCCGCGGGGAAGTCGGGCGCGTACTGGTCGATGTCGTTCGGGATGTCGCCCTTGGCCTGCTGCAGCTCCTCGGGGCTGTGCGCGCACGGGTCGATCTTCCCGTCCTTCTGGTAGTCGGCGAAGACGTCGTCGAAGGGGTCCGCACTCGCGGTGGCCGGGACGACGGCGAAGAGCAGCGCGCACAGCAGGGCGAGACGCGGGAGCATCGGCGGGCCAAGCTAGCATCGCGCCCGCTCCGCGATGCCCGCTCCCCTGACGACGCGCGTCGCCCCGGCGCGCCCCACAGCCGGCGCCGCGCTGCTCGTCGCCCTGCTCGTCGCGGCCGGGTACGCGGCGTTCGCCGAGGGGGCGGTCGGCCAGCCGCAGGCCGCGTGGCTGCAGGTGACCGTCACGCTCGCCGCGCTGCTCGCCGCCGCCGGGTGGCTGGGCGCGCGCAGGCTCCGCGGTGCCGCGGACCCGCTCGCCGTCGCCGGGATCACGCTGCTCGCGCTCTACGTCGGATGGGTCGCGCTCTCGCTCGCGTGGAGCGTGACGCCGGACCGCAGCTGGGAGGAGGTCAACCGCGCCCTCGCCTACGCCCTCGTCGCCGCGACGGCGCTGCTCGCCGCCTCCACCGTCCCGCGCGCGATCGAGCGCGTCGCGATGGGCTGGCTGGCCGTCGCCCTCGCCGTCGCGGTGTACGCCCTCGCCGGGAAGGTCGTGCCGGGCGTCATCCACGACGCACACGGGATCGCGCGCCTGCGCGCGCCGCTGGACTACTGGAACGCGCTCGGGCTCGTGTGCGTCCTCGGCGCGCCGATCGCCATCCGCGTCGCGACCGAGCGCACCCGCAGCTCGATCGCGCGCTGCGGCGGGCTGATCGCGCTGATGCTCCTGCTCGCCTGCCTCGGCCTCACCTACTCGCGCGGGGGGCTGCTCGCGCTCGTCGTCGTGCTCGTCGTCCTGACGAGCGCCGGAGGAGCGCGCCTGCGCGGCCTGCTCGCCTTCGCGCTCGCCGCCGTCGCCGCGACGCCCGCGCTGGTCCTGGGCTGGACCGACGACGCCCTGACCGACAACGGCGCGGCGCTCGGCGAGCGGATTGACGCGGGCCTGATCCTCGGCGCGCTGCTCCTGGCGGGGGCCGCGGCGCTGATCGCCGCCGGGATCGCGCTGATGCGCCTGGAGGCGCGCGGCCGCTGGAGCCGCACGCGGTCACAGCAGGCGTGGTTCGCCCTGGCCGCGGTCGCCGTCGCGCTCGCGGCCGGCGGCATCACGCTGCTGGCGAGCTCCGACCGCGGGCTGCGCGGCTCGCTGCAGGAGGCGGTCGACGACTTCACGCGCGTCCAGCGCGACGAGACGTACGAGCCGGGCCGCCTCCTCACGACGACGTCGGCCAACCGCTGGGCGTGGTGGCGCGAGGCGTTCGGCGCCTGGGCGGACCACCCGGTGCACGGCTGGGGCGCCGGCTCGTTCCCCGTCAGCCGGCGGCTGTACCGCGCGAGCCCGACCGACGTCCAGCAGCCGCACAGCCTGCCGCTCCAGCTCATGGCCGAGACCGGCGCGGTCGGTCTCCTCCTCGCGCTCGGCGGGATCGGGCTGCTGCTGGCGGGAGGGATCGCGCGCGTGCGCGCGATGCCGGCCGGCCGCGAGCGCGACCTGGCCGTCGCGCTGATCGCGGCGTGCGCGGCGTGGCTCGTCCACTCGCTGTCGGACTGGGACTGGGACATCCCGGGCGTCACCGTGCCGCTGTTCCTCTTCGCCGGCGTGCTCGCCGCGCGGCCGCGGGAGCGCAGGATGGAGGCGGAGCCCGGCGTCGGCCGGTGGCTCGCCTTCGGCGCCGCCAGCCTGCTCCTCGCCGCCGCCCTCGCGTCCGCCGTGCTGCCTGCGTGGTCGTCGGGGAGGACGGACGCCGCGCTGCGCGCCGTCGAGGCGCGCACGCCGGAGCGGCTGGAGGACGGCGCCGCCGACGCCGGGCTGGCGGCGCGGCTGGACCCGCTCGCCGTGCGCCCGCTGCTCGCCGCCGCGTCGATCGCCGAGGCCCGCGGCCGCACGCTCGAGGCGCGGCGCGACCTGCTCGACGCGGTCGAGCGCGAGCCGTGGTCGACGGAGGCGTGGACGCGGCTCGCGCGCCTGGCGCTCGGGCTCGCGGACCGCGAGGGCGCGCGACGGGCGGCGCTGCGCCTGCTCGAGCTGGACCCGGCGAACCCGCGTGTGATCGCGTTCGTCCGCCGGGCGCAGGGCGTCGCCGCGCCGCCCGAGGGCTCGGCGGGGGCGGTCGGGACCCCTCTGGCGCCTTAGTCCGACAGCGCGTTGGCGAGGCCGACGAGCAGCAGCACGACCGACGTCAGCCCGATGAGGAGCAGGACGACGCCGACGAGCCGCTCGGACGGCAGCAGGCGCGACTCCGCGCGGCGCCGCGCCGGCCGCTCGCGCGGGATCGCGGTGACGCGCGCCGCCGCCGCGCGCCGGCGGCGCTCCTCCAGCGCCCGTGCGGGCAGCTCCAGCTCGGCGGTCCGCGCGGCCTCCTCGCGGGCCCGCGCTGCGGCCTCGCGCTCCGCCGCGCGCTCGGCGGCAAGGCGCTCGGCCTCCTCGGCCGCGGCCTCCTCCGCCTCGACCTCGGCGGCGCGCGCGGCGGCCCGCGCCTCGGCGGCCTCGCCCGCGGCCAGCGCCTCCAGGCGCTCCTCCAGCGACGCGCGCGCGGCGGCCTCCGCGGCCGCGCGCCCCTCCATCTCCGCGCGCTCGGCCAGCGCCTCCTCCAGCCGGCGCTCGAGCGTCTCGGCGCGCTCGGTCGCGGACGCGAGCTCGGCCTCGCGCTGCTCGATCGACGCGCGCAGGTGGCCGAGCGAGACCTCGCGCTCCTCCAGCGCCTGCCGCAGCTCCGCGCTCTGCTGCTCGAGCGCGCGCACGTCCTCGGCCCGCTGGCCGCGCAGGTCCGCGAGCGCCTGCTCGCGCTCGAAGAGCGCCTCGCGCGCGGTCGCGAGCTCGCGCTCGCGCTCCTCGCGCTCGATCCCCGCCGCCTCGAGGTCCTGCAGACGGTCCGCGAGCTCGCTGCGCGCGAGCTCGAGGTCGCGACCGCGCTCGACGAGCTGCTCGCGGTCGGCGTCGCGCTCGCGCGTGCGCGTCGCCAGCTCGCCGCGCGCCTCGTCGAGCTCGCGCTGCACGCGCGCGAGCTCCTCCTCGAGCGTGCCGACCGCGGACACGGCCTCGTCGCGCTCGGTCCGCAGCGTGGCGAACGCCCGCTCGTGCTCGGAGTCCGTCGCGCCGGCGTGCGCGAGCCGCTCCTCGAGCTCCGTCGTGCGCGCATCGCCCTCCTGCACGCGCGAGGCCAGCTCCTCCGCACGCGTGCTCAGCTCCTGCAGCGTGGCGCGCGCGCTCTCCAGCTCACCGGCGAGCGCGTCGCGCTCGCTGAGCAGCGCGAGCCGCTCGTCCGTCACCGCCGCGAGCTCGGCGCGGACCTGCTCGAGGTCGCGCCCCGCCTGCTGCGCCGCGATCAGCTCGTCGGCCAGCCGCCTCGCGCGCTCCTCGGCCTCCACGCGGCGACCGGTCAGCGCCTCGATCTGCTCGCGCAGCTGGTGCGCCTCGTCCGCCGCCTGGACCGCCGAGGTGAGCTCGCCCTCCAGGGCGTCGGCGCGCTCGGCGGTCGTGCGGGCGTCCCGCAGCTGGGCGCGCAGCTCCTCGGCCTCCGCCGCCTCGGCCTGCAGCTGGCCGCGGAGCGCCTCCAGCTCGTGCAGGACCGCCTCGTCGCCGTGGCCCGACTCCAGCGCGCGCTCGGCGGCGGCGGCACGGCGGTCGGCCTCGGTGGCGTGGCGCTCGAGCGCCGCCATCCGCTCCTCCTGCTCGCGCGAGCGCGCGCGGGCCTCCTGCGTGCGCTGCTCGAGCGCCTCGGCGCGCTGCTGGGCCTCGGCGGCCACCGCGTCGAGCCGGGCGGCGCGCGCGCTGAGGTCGCGGACCTGCGTCCGCAGCTCCGCCTCGGCCTCCTGCGCGCGGGCGAGGTCCAGGCGCAGGTCGGCCCCGGCCCCGGCCTTGTCGGCGACCTCCCGCGCCGCGCGGGCCTGCTCGCGCGCCTGCGCGTGCGCGACCCGCAGCTCGCGCAGCTCGGTCTCGGCGGTGTGGGCGGCCTGCTCGGCCTGGCGCCGCGCGGCCTCGGCCTGCTCGGCCCGCGCCCGCAGCTGCTCCGCCTCGGTCGCCGCGCGCTCGGCCGCCTCCGCCCGCTCGTTCGCGCCCGCCAGCTGCGCCTCCAGCTCGGCGACGCGATCGGCCGCGGCGCGCGCGTCGTCCAGCTCCCCCCGCGCCTCGCGCAGCGCCTCCTCGAGCTTCTCCGCACGTGCGTGCGCGCGCTGCAGGCGGTCCTGCGCCCCGCGCGCGGAGACCACCGCCTCGTCGCGCTCGCGCGCGATGCGGTCGGCGCGCTCCAGCGCGCGCGTCGCCTCGCGCAGCCGGGCCTCCGCCGTCCGCTGGCCCTCGACGGCGTCGCGCAGGCGGTCGCGGCCCTCGGTGCGCGTGCGGTCGAGCTCCAGCCGCGTGGCGCGCAGCTGCTGCTGGGTGTCGGAGAGCGCCCGCGTGAGCTGCTCGAGCTCGCGCGCGTGCTGGCGCGCGCGGCGGTCGGTCGTGCGGGCGGCGTCGGCGGGCGGCGGGGCGGGGGCGTCCGTCTTGCGGCGGACCTCCGGGGCCGGCAGGTCGACGATCCGCCCGCCGCCGGCGTCCAGCGCATAGACGGTGCGCGGCTGCGCGACGAGCTCGGCCGGCGCGCTGAACGCCGCGCGCCACTCCGGTCCGTCGGGTCCCGCCAGCGGTGCCGCGTCCTCCGGGCCGGGAAGCGCGGAGAGCCTGTGCGTCCTCCTCCCGTCGTCGACGACGAGCATCGGCGGGCTCAGCCGCTCGCGCTGCTCGGACCGCCAGCGACCCGAGAGTCGCAGCAGCGTGACCTGCGCAGTGGCCGAGACCCGCTCGAACCGCTCGACCTCGAACTCGGGCATCCGAGGTCGGAGTCTAGGTTTCGGGGAGGGCGTCGAGGGCGGCCGTCAGCACCTGGTCGGGCGGGAGCGTCGCGTCGAGGACGCGGAATCGCCCCGGCTCGGCCGCCGCGAGCTCGTCGTACGCGGCGGCGATCGCGGCGAAGAACTCGTCCGGCTCGCGCTCCAGCCGGTCGGGCTCGCCGCTGCGCCGCGCCTTCGCCTCGTCCGGCGTGAGGCGCAGGAGGAACGTCACGTCGGGCGAGATGCCGAAGTCGTTCATCGCCCGGACCCGCTCGATGCCCAGCCCCCGCGCGGCGCCCTGGTAGGCGAGGGAGGAGTCGGTGAAGCGGTCGAGGATCAGCGTGGCGCCGCTGTGCACGAGCGGCCGGATGCGCTCGGCCACCAGCTGCGCGCGCGCCGCCGCGTAGAGGAGGGCCTCGGCGTCGGGATCGACGCGCAGCTCCGGGTCCGTCACGAGCGCGCGGATCCGCTCGGAGAGCTCGACCCCGCCCGGCTCCCTCAGGACCGTCGCGTCCAGTTTCTCCCCCAACGCGCGGGCGAGGGTCGTCTTGCCGGCCCCGTCGAGGCCCTCGATGGTGATGAGCACGGCCTAGGATCAAAGCGGTTTGCTCGCCGGGACGGAGAACCACCCCCACGCGCGCGCCGTCCTCGGCGGCGCGCTGCCGCCCGACGGCTCGCCCTCGCACGCGTACCTGTTCGAGGGGCCGGCCGGCAGCGGGAAGGAGGACGTCGCGCGGGCCTTCGCCGCGGCGCTGCTGTCCGAGGGAGCGCCGGATCCGGCGAACGCCTCGGCCCGCGCGGTCAGCGGAGCGCACCCCGACCTGACGTGGGTCGCCCCGACCAGCTCGGCCGGGCTGCTCGTCGGCGACGTGAGCGACGCGGTGGTCAGCGCCTCCTCCCACACGCCGTTCGAGGCGCGGCGCCGCGTCTTCGTCATCGAGCAGGCCGACACGCTCAACGACCAGGCGGCGAACCGGATGCTCAAGACGCTGGAGGAGCCGCCGCCCTACGCGCACCTGCTGCTGCTGACGGAGCGGCCCGGGAAGATGCTGCCGACGATCGCGTCGCGCTGTCAGCGGGTGCGGTTCGACGCGCCTTCGGTCGCCGCTCTGCGCGCGCAGCTCGAGCGGCAGGGGGTCGCGCCCGCGCAGGCGGACGCGTGCGCGCGGCTGGCGCTGGGCGACCTGCACCGCGCGGTGACCCTGGCGCTCGGCGACGGGCCGGCGCTGCGTGCGGGGGCGGAGGGCTTTGCGCGCGGCGCGCTGTCCGGGTCGCTGGTCGCCGCGCCGCTGCTGCAGCGCGCGCGGGAGCTCGGCTCGCGCGCCGGCGGCGAGGTCGAGGCGCGCACCGCCGAGGAGGTCGAGCTCGTCCCGAAGAAGGAGCGCAAGCGGGTCGAGCGCGAGGGGGCCGAGCGGCTGAAGCGCGCGCAGCGGCGCGCGACGCAGGAGGCGCTCGACCACGGCCTCGAGCTCGTGGGGCTGTGGCTGCGGGACCTGGCCTGCGTGGCCGCCGGCGCCGAGGACCTGGTGCACAACAGCGACCGGCTCGAGGAGCTGCGGGCCGACGTCGCGGCGCGCGACTTCGTGCTGGGCCAGGAGCACGTCGAGGAGACGCGGCGGCGGCTGGACCTGAACGTCAGCGAGGAGCTGGCGCTCGAGCAGCTCGCCTACCGGCTGGCGGCGCTCTGAATCGGGCCGAGCCTCGGCGTCCTGCCGTGCAGGTCGAAGGCGCGGAACGCGCTGAAGTGGGAGTGCTCCGGGCCGTGGAAGTCGGCTGACCCCGTCATGAGGAGGCCGCTGCGCTCGCAGTGGTCGGCCAGGAGGAGGGTCTGCTCCTTCGTGTGCGCGACGTAGAACACCTCCACGCCGTCGATCCCCATCTCCGTGAAGCGGTCGACGGTGTCGAGCACCGCCGGGTCCGCCTTGATGTCCCAGAACGGGTGGGCCCAGATCGCGACCCCGCCCGCCGCGTGGATGAGGTCGATCGCCTCCTGGACCGTGGGGAACGTGCGGGCGCGGTAGGCCGGTGCTCCCGGGATGAGGTAGGCGACGAGGAGGTCGGAGAAGGTCTCGAACCCCTCCTCCTCGATGCGGTCTCGGTTCGCGGGGTGGTTGAACGCGGCCTGCGACAGGTGGGGCCGGCCGATCGGCTTGCCCGCCCGTGCCCGTTGCTGGAGGACGCTCTCGTCGATCTGCCAGCCGAGCTCCTCCAGCGCGTGCTGCATGCGGCCCGCCCGTGCCTCGCGGTCGCCGCGGTAGAGCTTCAGCTGCTCCTGCAGGTGCTCGTCGTGGTGGTCGATGCGGTAGCCGAGGATGTGGAGGTCCTCGTACTCGGCCTGCACGCTCGAGATCTCGACGGCGGGGACGACCTCGATGCCGCCGATGCCTGCCGCGGTCGCGAGCGCCTCGTCGACGCCGTCCACGGTGTCGTGGTCGCTCAGGGCCAGCAGCTCCACGCCGGCCTGGGCCGCTCGCTGGACCACCTCGCGTGCGGGAAGTGCGCCGTCGGAGTGGATCGAGTGCGACTGGAGGTCGAACGTGGGGTTCGTCACCGGCAGCGTTCTACCGTGTTGCGCCGCCGATGCCCTCCGCCGCCGAACGCCAGATCCTCGTCGCGCCCGACGCCGTCGCCCGTGCGGCGGCGCCGCTGGCGCCCGATCCCGAGGCGCGGTGGATGCTGCGCCAGCCGCGGCCCGTGCGGCGCTCGTTCGCGGACGAGGTCTTCGGGCGCGAGGACGAGGAGGCCCGTCAGCAGGCGTGGATGCTGCGCCAGCCGCGGGAGCTGCGGGAGAGCTTCGTCGAGCACGTGCTGCGCAAGCAGGATCCCGAGCCCCGCGAGGAGATCTGGATGCTGCTGCAGGACGACGCCGTCTGCGAGTCGTACGTGCGGGAGGTGCTGGAGCCCGGGCTCGGCGAGGACGGCGCCGGCGACTACGCGGCCGGCGGCTCGTAGTCGAAGGCCTCGTTGCGGCGCAGCTCGCCGTCGTCGGGGTCCGCCCGCAGGCCGTGGGTGGAGAGGCCGGCGCGGAGCATCTCGGCGTCGTGGAGGCGGGTGTCGTAGAGGCACATGACCGTGAGCCCGTACTGGACGGCGACCTCGTGCGCCATCCGCTCGTACTCGACCCAGCCCTCCTTCGAGGTGAAGCCCTGGATCGGCTCGTCGGCGCAGCCGAGGACGAAGATCGGCCGGTCCTCGGACTCCGCGATGTCGATGAAGCGGTCGATCGCCTGGCGCGGCGCGAAGGTGGGGCCGTAGGTGTCGCTCGGGGGCTCCCAGAAGATGCCGACGACGTCGTCGGGGTGCATGCGCTCGAGCATGAGGTCCTCGAGGCCCTGGGGCACCGCGGCCATCACCAGCCCGCCGGCGAGGTTGGCCTGGTCGACGAACTGGGTGGCGATCGCGGCCACCTGCTCGAAGTCGTCGAAGACGGCGATCGCGTGATCCCCGAAGTTCGTGGCCCGCGGGACGACCTTCGCCTCGGCGAACGACGCCGCGTCATACACGAGCCGCTTGCGCTCGGAGCCGCAGTCGGGGCACGGCGCCGCGTTCGTCTTGGAGGACGAGTACGTCAGTTCGTTGCAGCGCGAGCACTCGAAGACGGGCATGCAGGTGGCTCTCCCCCGCGGAGGGTCCAGGTATGCGCAAGGACATTACACCCGCAGACAAATAAATGCTGAATGCAGGGACAACCTCAGGCCGGAGGGGCGCCGGCCGAGCCACCAGACCCGCCGCTAAGCTTCGCAACCCCGCGCCGACGTAGCTCAGCTGGTAGAGCACTTCACTCGTAATGAAGGGGTCGCCGGTTCGAATCCGGCCGTCGGCTTGTCGCGAAGTCCCTGCACCGCCCGCAAGTCCCGACTTCGCCGCTTTGGGCTCGTCAGCGCGTTGGGGTCCCGATGGGGTCCCGCAATGGATTGCATCCGCGTCCGTTGACGAATGGCCGCGTCGTTTCGGGGCGGGGGATAGCGCGCTTCGCGCGACGTATCGGTGGACCCGACCCAGGAGCCTCCGATGACGCAGCTGCCTCTCCCGTTCGACTTTGGCGAGCCCGGCCGCGGCCCGACCTTCCTGACGATCGCCGAGGCCGCCGAGCAGCTCCAGGTCTGCGAACGCGCGGTGCGCCGTGCCATCGACGCTGGTGTGCTGCGCGCGGCCCGCGTCCGCGGGACTCGCGCCGAGCGCGGCTGCTGGCGCATCCACCGCGACGACCTCGCGCGCTGGCTCTACGAGGAGCCGTCGTGAGACGCTTTTCGACGCGGGTGCCGCGCGTGGAGATCCGCCGGCGTACGCGAGCCGACGGCAGCGTGTCGGAGGTTCCGACCGTCCGCTACGTCAATGCGCTCGGCGAGCGCAAGCGGCTGACGTGTTGCTCCCTCGAGGAGGCGGAGCTCGAGCGCGCACGCCTGGCGCTCGACCTGAGCCGCGGGAAGCTGCCCGACCCGGAGCGCGCTCTCACCGTCGCCGGGTTCTGGCCGGTGTGGCGGGCCGACGCCGACGCGCGCCTGGCCGAGGCGACGCTGGTCGGCTACGACCGTCTCTGGCGGCGGCTCGTCGGCCCACGGTTCGGGGACGTCGCGCTGGCCGACATCCGACCGCGGATGGTCGCGGCGTGGCGTGGCGAGCTGCTGGGGGAGGGGATCGGCAAGGAGAGCGTGCGCATGGCGATGGTGCTGCTGCAGGCGATGTTCACCGTCGCCATCGAGTGGGGCGAAGCCGAGGCAAATCCCGTAGCGGTCGTGCGCAAGCCGCGGCAGGGCCGCGAGCGAGCGGTTCGCGTCATCTCGCCGGACGTCGTCGAGCGCATCCGCGCAGCGATGCTGGGCGTCGGCGATCTGCGGAGCGCGACGATGGTCAGCGTCCTCGCCTACAGCGGCGTCCGCCCCGGCGAGATGCTCGCGCTCGAGCGCAGCCACATCGGCGAAGAGACCATCCTCGTCGAGCAGGCCGTCGCGTACGGCAAGCTCAAGCTCCAGAAGACCGGCCGCGTCTACCGCACCGTCGACCTGCTCGACGCCCTCGCCGAGGACCTGGCCGTGTGGCTCGAGCACCTTCCCGCGGGTCGCCGATTCCTGTTCGGCCGGGAGGACGATGCGCTCTGGCAACCGTACGACTGGAACAACTGGCGCAAGCGCCACTTCCACCCGATCACACAGGCGCTCGACCTCGGCCGGCCGCGACCGTACGACCTACGCCACTCGTTCGCCTCGCTTCGCATCCGCGAGCACGGCGCTTCGCTCGTCGACCTCGCTGCCCAGCTCGGGCACGCGCCGACGGAAACGCTGAAGACCTACTCGCACGTCTACGCGGAGTACCGCCGCAAGCCGCCCCAGCCGGCGGACGTCCTCATCGGCGAAGCGCGCGCGGTGCACGGCGCCGCGCGCCCCTGATGCAGATCCCCACACGCTAGAGCGACACGGGTCGTCGGGAAGCCTGGATAGAGCACCTGCGCCTCGTCCGAGGCAGTGCCCAGCGGAGGGCGCGAATGTCGCTTCCACGCGAACGCAGAAGCGTCGGGCGCGGGTGCGCCGCACGCACCGTGAGGGTGGCCGCCGGAACTGCAACTGTCACTCGCGCATACTCACGTGATGGAGCCGCGCGACCGGATCCTGGGGTCCATCGCCCGCGAGACGGGCACCGTCGAAGGTCCAGCAGTCGTGGATTTTGGCGAGTTGGTTCGTCGACTCGTGCTGTTCGATCAGGTCATCGTTGAGTCGGCGAACCTCAAGGAACCGGGACCTATCGCGCAGAAGCTCGGTTACGACGGCGCCCGTGCGCTGTTTGACTCGGGACGACTGCAACTCGTTAAGGACCGGGCGTGGATCGCCGACCTTGGACGGGCGCCTAGGAAGCAGGGACCGCTCCCTACGGGCTCGTACGCGATCTCTCCTGTCCGTATGACCCCGCCGAGCGACTTTGTCTCGACGCAGCTCAGACGGATCGACAACGTTCCCGGCATGAAGGCCAAACACGCTAAGAAGCTGCGGCACCTCGTCGGCACTGGGCTGGTAGTCAACCCGGACAGCGCACTCCGCCGCGCGCAGGAGCAAATCGCCTGCGACTTTGAGGCCGTAGCCCCGATCCTGAAAGTGGCGATCGCCGCCGCCCTAGCCCGCCGAACCAGGATCGAACTGGATCCTTCTGCTTTTGAGCTTCGGCTGGAGCCCCTCGGCGGTCACGATTGGCGCGCGGAGACCAACCTTGCGGACGTGGCCCGCGTGCAGCCGCAGGAGGTCCACGACGTTGTCGGGCAGGGTCTCGCGGTGGCCGCCACCCTGAACATCCGCGTGGCGCTCATGCAGGAGTTCTCTGCGCTTAGCGGGCTGCAGGTACACGACCTTCCGATCTTCGAGGAGAAGCTCGCATCGATCACGCGAGAACTGGATCCCGAGGTGCAGCGCAGCCGCTACAACCGCGTCATCGAGCTCACCGGCCTGCCCGACGTCAGCAACGATCCCACCGTTCGCGATCTCGACATGGTCGAACTGCTGGAAATTACGTCCGGCGCCGAGGTACGGGACTTCCGTGAATGGCTGCGCACCACCGATTCGCTGACGGACGAGCAGGTCACGGAGGCCATTCGTCCGGTCCGCGACGCGTTGGGCAGAGCGGTGCGCGGCAGGGCCGCCAAGGCCGTTCGTTTCGCGACCACGACGGGAATCGGCATGGCGGCGCCGCCCGTTGGACTGGCTGTCGGGGCACTCGACGCCTTCGTGTTGGAAGAGCTACTGCCGCGGCCTGGGCCGACGGCATTCCTGAGCCAGTTGTCCGGATCCGTGTTCCAGGCGCCATAGGCCCATCCGAGCGGTCCCTCGCGGCCTCTTTCTCCGTCGCCCCCAAACTCGAGGAGCAACGCATCGGCGTCGTCGACGGTCGTTCTTCAGCCCAGCCAGGCTGGGCGTGACTGCCGCAACGGCAGAGGCAGTGCCCCGGCGTGACGTCGGGCGAGTGTCGCGACGGACGAGACTTCGCAGCCCGATCTGGTCGGCGGCGCCTCTGCTCTTTGCGCGAGAAGCGAAGCCGACTGCTTTCGCTCCTACGCGAGAAGCGGCAGCGCGCAACCGCCGCCGGGCGTTACTGCTGTCCCTGCGTCCGGGCAGCGCCGCGGTCACGTGCATTGGACGGATGCTGGATCCGACTCTCGAGGCGCGGCTCGGCCAAAGGTATTCAGCGAAGCCGGATGCGAAAGGCGGCGTCGAGCCCGATCCGGGCGTCTTGACGCGCATTGACGCGGTGGAAGCCGTCACGTCTGTACGGCACACTGAACTCGCGATGGTGCTGTCTCGGCACACGAACGCGATGCGAGAGCGCCGGGACGCGCGACGTTCGGCGCACCGCCATCCGAGCTGGCGGTGCGCGCTCGGACGACGACGGGGTCTACGGTAGGTGGCACATGGCGTCGAAAGAGCCACAAGTGGCTGATCCTCTAACGACTCTCGGTGCCGCGGCGAGACTCTGGCGTATCGCCGACGACGTTGGGCTCCTCAAGCGGGTGGCGAACTTCTTCAAGAAGAAGGAGCGGATTGTCGTTCTCGGGTCGACCGGCTCCGGGAAGACAAACATGCTCGATTCGCTCGCGGCGGCGGCGGCGCTTGTCGAACCGATCTCCGCGCAAACTCGCACGACGGCTACGGATACGCGAGAGATTCTCGTCAACGATCGACCCTTCGTGGTCATCGACACCCCGGGCCAGCAGGAACACGCGCCGGCCCGCCAGCGCGTGTATCGCGAGGCGCTCGCCAAACCTCCCGTCCGCGTGATCAACGTCGTCAGTTTCGGCTACCACGAGTACGCGACTGGCTCCGCGGATGCGCTCGACCGAGACGGGCAGCCCCGCGAGGACTGGCTGATGCGCCATCGCGAGAACGAGCTTCTTGCGCTGCAGGAATGGCTCGGGCTGCTCGGCGACCGATCGAGCCTGGAATGGGTGCTGACGGCCGTGACGAAGGCGGATCTGTGGTGGGACAAGAAGGATGAGGTTCTGGACTACTACACGAACGGAGCCTACGCGGACGCTCTCAGGCGCAGCGATCCTGGAATCCAACACGCGGTGTTGCCGTACTGCTCGGTGTTTCATCGCTTCTATGGCAAGTCCCGCCTTCCCGGCACCTTCGATGACCAAGACCGCCTGACCGCCACGCGTCACTTCCTCGAGCAACTCGTGGTGTTGGGGTGACCGCAACGCGAGACGAGCAGACCGTCTGGCGCGGCCGATCCGCAGACCCACTCGAGGAGCTTCGGATCATCACGTCGCGGCTCCGGCTCCTCGGCTTGCAGGCTCTCGTCTTGACCATCGGGAACCTGGCGGTCGCTCTGCTCGTCACGGCCCCCGACGTCATCGCTTCATACGCGGTGCGCGACGCGTTGCGGCTGACGAACATTGCTGCCACGGTCGCGGCCCTCGCCTTATTGGGCGTCCACGAGGGCCTGCGCAAGCGCGGCGACGCGCTGTTCCAAGAGCTAAGCGATGAACTGCAGTGGTTTGTTGGCCGCGCACAAGCCCAGGAGGTGCCCGCTGATCGACCCGCCCTGACAGCACGCGTAGCTCTCCGGTCGTTTGCCACTGCCGTGGATCTTCCGTTGTTCCCGGGTGCCCGCGGGGCGGCGACCTATGCATTCGTGAATATCGGCATAGCAGTTCTGGCCGTCACCGTGGCCCGAGCGTTCTAGCGGGGAGTTTCGCGGAAGTTCGGTGCGGTGCATCGGTCTCGCGAGCGCGGGCGCGGCCCGACAGATCGTGACCCCGGCGAGAGCGTCGGAGCGATCGGTCAGTCCAGGAGTACGCGCACGAGCGCGGGCCTTACATACCGCCCGTCAGCACCTTTGCGAGGACCTCGCTCGCGGTCGAGACGCCGAGCTCCCTAACCGTGTCTCGCCAGCGCTCGAGGCGGCGTCTTTCGTCCGGATCGGTCGCACCTTGCGCGCGTTCGGTCAGGACCGCGAGCATGTTCTCGACGAGATCCTGACTTGAGGCGCCCGGCCATCCGTCGAGGACCTCAAATGCGCGGTCAGTGAATCGGACGAGGGCCGGCAGGTCGTTGAATTGGATATCCGCGGCGAGGTCGAGGTAGCCGGACGCCAGGAGCGATCGAACCGTCGCGACGAACATCGGTTCCGCGTCGTCTGGGATCGCGGCGTACAGGGGGACGAGCCCGACTCCGTCCGGGTCAAAACCTGCGTCCTCCCAGTAGCGGCGCATCGCTAGGAGAACCGGTCGCACCGCCGGCCAGGCGAGCTTGTTCGACGAGCGGCCCTGAAGCTCGACGGCCTCGATGAACGCGGTGACGTCGGCACGGGCCTCAGTGTCTTCGACGGCGTCGAGCTGCTTGATCAGGCGCCGCCCATCCTGCGTTGGTGTGATCCGCGACGAGCGCTCGCGGTAGTCGATATCGATGAACCCACCGGCGTGCAAGTCCTCGAGCATCGTCTCGTCGAACGCAGGTACGTCTGAGAGCGCGGGGTGCTGGAGCGACTGTCCGCCTGAGTGACGAAACACATAGATCGGCTCGCGCGTCCCATCCGAGCCGGGAGTCTCGTGCGCCTTGACCAGCGCGCGCAGCAGCTTGATCTCAGGACTGTGCTCCACCATTCGGCAGCTTATGCGCGGCGCTGGACGACGCGCTGCGGGCCCCTGTCATGAGGCCTAACGCGGCAACCAGGGATATCCGCGCCGCCACGTACGCTTTCAGCGTTTGGGAGGTGTGGTGATGGCAGCGACTATCAAGACGGCTAATCAGGCCTTCACCGAGTTCGCTCGGCGGAACGCCCTGACTTCGACTCAACGAGCGAAGCTGCGCACGAGGCGCGACAGAGTTGCGCGATACCTACGCGAAGATGGGTGGATCGTCACAACGGCGAAGTTCGGCGGATCGCACGCGCGGCGTACCAAAGCACGCCTCCCGATGGACGCGCGGAGCGACGTCGACGTCTACGTCGTACTCGACCGGAGGCATAAAGCCGAATACGGCTCGGGGTGGGGGCAGCAGCCGCCAAAGCAGCTTCTGACCGACATCAAGGCGAGCCTTGACAAGAAGCTCGACACACCGGCTGTGCGGGCCGACTCCCCGTCGGTGCGGATCACGTACGCCGACATGCTCGTCGATGTAGTGCCGGCCTTCTCCCGGCTCTTCGGGGGCTCGTACGACATCCCCTACTACGACCGGTGGATGACCGCGACCCCTGATGCGCAACGCGCCGCGTTCACCCAACTGAACTCGACCTGCGGCGGGCTCGCGATTGATCTCGTGCGGATGCTCAAGCATTGGAAGGCACAGCATCCTTCGTTCGGCCTGCGTTCGTATCACCTCGAGGTCCTCGCGTACGACGCGCTGAAATCAGAGCGACCGGCGGATCTTCGAACTGGAATGGCCGAGCTCTTCCGCGGTTGCGCCTGGCGGGCCGACTACAGCTGGAACGATCCCGGCGGAAGTGGGACCAGTGTGACCGCCTACGCGTCCGCCGACCGGCGTGCCGCTGCGAAAAAGATGCTTCAGCGCGCGGCCGATCGAGCGGACCAGGCTCTCGACGCTTCGACGTGGAAGGCCGAAATCGACATCTGGCGCTCACCGTCGCTTTTCGGCTCGACTCGCTTCCCCGCGTACACCGGATGACCCGCGAGTCCGAGCGAACGCCGCACGACGACGAGGCTCGCGGCGACATGGCGTTGGCGGCGCGCAGAGCGGAGTCTGACGCGCTCTACACCGCGCAGACGAACTATGTGCAGGCCACCTTCTTCCGTCGTCTGCACTATGCGGTGGGCCTTCCGGCCGTGCTCGCGGCGGGTGCGGCAACAGCGAGCATTATCACGGAGGCGTCGGCAGAAGTCGCCGCCCTATTCGGACTGACCGCTTCTTTGCTCACGGCGGTACAAGTCTTCGTGAACCCCGAGAAGCAAGCTCTTGAGCACAACCTGCAAGGCGCGGAGTACGGCGCGTTTCAACGACGCTGTAACCGCTTCCGGACGATCGATCTGCCGCGCCTCGGACTCGTCGAAGCGCGCGACGAGCTTGAGCGTCTGGCAGCCGATCACGCCGCGCTTAACCGATCGAACCGACCGAGCGAGAGGGCGTTCAAGAAGGCGCAGAAAAAAATCCGTCGCGGTGATCCGCTTCACCCCGGCGACGAGGAACTGGTGTAAGCGGCCAGCGTGTCCGCAGGCAGTTCCCGATTCGACGGAACGAACCGCTGCTGCCGCGCCTCTCGCTCCGCCGTCCAGCCGCGCTACACATGCTCCGCGCCGCGCGCAGGTCGATCACGTCTCCGCTTCCACGCAGCTTCGACGTTCGCGCATTCACGCCGGGTCCCACCGCGTCCCGAGCGAGCCCCGACCGCCAGCAAGGTCAAACCGCCAGACCCGACACACACTTGCATCGTTGATGCGACGTACCCGCGTGTACGCGCCAGGGGGCCGAACCGACCCCGCGCGACCCGAGCTGCATGGGACGTCGCAGCCGAACCCGAAACCGCGCCGAGAGCACGCCGCGCACACGCGACCACCAAGCCCGGGTCCGCGCCAGCGACGACGACTGGCAGACCTTCCGCGTCTCGCTCGCCGGCCGATCGATTGCCGAAGCGCTTGGCGGCCTCGTCGAACGCGAGGTGGCCGCGTACCGCCGGCGGTTCGCCCAGCGCGACGACGCCGCCGCGGCCGAGGTGCTCGCCGCGCTGCAGGCGTCGCGGGAGTTGCACGCCGAGCTCGCGACCATCGTCGACCGCCTCGAACGGCTGGCGAGTGGCCGGAAGCAACGGCAGCACGAGCGGTAGAGCAAATGGGGTCCCGTGGGGTCCCACAGCCGCTTTCGGCGGGGTACACTCGCGTCATGTCCCATACGCAGACCATCTCGGTTTGCAGGGACTTCAGCGATCACCACCCGACTCGAGGAAGTGCCGGGAAGGCCCTCGTAATGAAGGGGTCGCCGGTTCGAATCCGGCCGTCGGCTCTCCGTCCTTGCAGGCGCTTTGCGTCTCGCACGGTGTCCGGGTCGTGTACGCGTGTCCCGGATATGTCCCGAAAGCCTGCACCCGATCGGGCCCGCGCGAAGCGCCGCGGGTCCGGTCCGCCGCCCGTCATCGCTCCGCCGAGCGGCCATGTGTTCTGCGTCCAGCGCCAGCACGGGCTGGTGTGGTACGCGAAGTATCGGACCGGAACTGGCCCGCAAATCCAACGGAAACTCGGGCCGGCGTGGACGCGGCGCGGTCGCCCGCCGACCGGGTATTTCACAAGGTCGTTGGCGGAGCGGTGGCTGTGCGCGACGCTCGAGCAGATCCGGCTGCGGACGATGCCGCCGATGGTCGGGACACGTGCGTCGTTCACGGCTGCGGCGGAGGAGTGGTTGCGCTACGTCGAGCAGGACCGTCGCCGCAAGGCGACGACCGTGCGCGTTTACCAGATCCTGCTGCACGTTCACGTGCTGCCGCAGTTCGGCGAGCAGCTGCTCACCGACGTCACCACCGAGCAGATCGAGCGGTGGGTGCGGACGATCGACTGCGCCTCGGCCACGCGGCTGAAGCTGATCGTGTGCCTGAGTGGGATCTACCACCGCGCGCGCAGGGCGTGGGGGATCACCTACGACCCGGTCGACGACGTCGAGCGGCCGTACGTTCGGCCGAGGCTCGACCTCGACGTCTACTCGCCCAGTGAGGTTCGCGCGCTCGTGGCGGCGGCGGCGAGCGAGCAGGACGCGGCGATCTTCTTGACGGCGGCGTTCACTGGGTTGCGACTCGGAGGGTTGGTCGCGCTGCGCTGGCGCGACGTCGATGTCGACCGCCGCCTGGCGCGTGTGCGGGGCACGTGGTCGGGCACCGAGCTCTCGACGCCCAAGACCGGTCGCGTGCGGTCGGTCCCGCTTGCGCCGAAGGTCGTCGAGGCTCTCGCGCGCCAGCCGGCGCCCGACCAGGACGCGCTCGTCTTCGCGGGCGTCGGCGGCGACTACCTAGACCGTTCGGCGCTGCGGCGCCGCTATCGCAAGGCCCAAGCAGCCGCCGGCCTCCGGCCGCTGCGCTTTCACGACCTTCGCCACACCTTCGCGACGACCATGATCGCGCGCACCAGCATCCGACGCGTCCAGGAATGGATGGGCCACAGCGACCTTCACAGCACCATGCGCTATCTGCACTACGCCCCACGCGACGACGACGCCGACTTAGTCGCGGAGGCGTTTGCTAGCTGCTGAGCCCTCAAGGGACACACGCGCCTTTGCGCGGGCTTGTCGCTCCGGCCGTGCCAGGGAGACGTGCGCCCGCGCATCTGGGAACCCAGCACTCGACCCCATCGGCGTCCACATTCCAACACTGCGGAGGGCGGGCGCGGGGCTGCGCACCGAGTGCTCTTGAGCGCCCAGACGAGCTTCAAGTGGATGGACGAATGTCCAGGTTGACCATGGCCACCGAATCTGTGGAGGGTGGATTTGATCGCGCAGCGATTCCTTAGACGTCAGGGCAAATTGCAAACGCAAATTGCAAACGAGGGTTCGACTCATGCTCCAGCCTAGAAACCGTCACACGGATCCCGGTCGTCCTGGTCTGCGTGCCCTGATCGTCGTCGCTGTGGTCCTCGCTGCGGTTGGTGCGCCCGTTCTCGCGGCGGGCGACACGCCCGAGGGGCGCTCGCTACCGGACGCGCGCGCCTTCGAAGCTGCCCAGGGCGGCGAACCTGCACCGGTCTACCCGGGCGAAGGCGGAGCGCTCGGGCCCGAGATCGCGGAACGTCGCACGCGCGCGTCGCGGACCTACGCGACGGCAGAGGGGCAATACGTGACGCGCTCCTTCACGGAGTCCGTCAACTACCGCGACGCGGACGGCGACTGGCGCGGCATCAGCAACACCCTCACCGACTCGAGTCGCCCCGGCTATGCATTCCGCAACGGCGCGAACCGGTTCACCGCCGAGCTGCCGGACGAGTTCGGCGACGATCCGGTTGTCGTCTCGCGCGGGCGAGCTTCGCTTGCGTTCTCGCTCGCCGGCGCCCGTGGCCGGCCCGCCGCCACGGGGCCCCAGGCGCGCGTCCGTGACGCGCTGCCGGGGGTGGACCTTCAATACACCGTGTTCGGCGACGGCCTCAAGGAGCAACTCGTCCTCGAGTCGACCGAGGCGCCGGCGGTCTACGAGTTCCCGCTGACACTCTCGGCCGGGCTGACGGCGCGCGAGAACGACGCCGGCGGCATCGACGTCGTCAGCGCTTCAGGCCGGCGGCAGTTCATCATCACACCGCCGAACGTCCTCGACGCGAACGGAACTCCCGGGCCCGCGGTCATGAGTCTGAGAGACGGCGACCGTCCCACCGTGATCCTGAGGGTCGACCGCGGCTGGCTGAGCGACGCTGACCGCAAGTTCCCGGTCGTCGTCGATCCTTCGGTCATCGTGACCGGGACGCAGCTCGAGTGCCACGTGCGCAACGGCAACCAGGCGACGACGAACTACTGCAACTACGGCGAGCTGTCCGTCGGCTACGACACGACCGGCCACGTCCGCCGCGCGCTGCTGAAGTTCGATGTGACCGGCGTGCCGCAGGCAGCACAGGTGCTGCGAGCGAAGGTGGCGCTGTATCAGTTCGCGGGCGACAACAGCACGTGGTTCGACGTCGGGCTTCACCGCGTGACGCGGGCGTGGACGACGGCGACTACATGGAACACCTACAACGGCGCGAATACGTGGACGACACCGGGCGGAGACTTCGACGCGACGGTCGCCGCGAAGGAGCTCGTCAATGACGGTGTCGGTGAGTTTCGGTGGTACCCGACCCAGCTCGTCCAGGACTGGGTCGACGGGGATCAGCCGAACTACGGGATGCTGCTCAAGCAGGAGGCCAATCCGGAAACGGTCGCGAACGCCGTGCGCTTCTACGACTCCACGGCGACGTCGCACAAGCCGTTCCTCGACGTGCGGTACGAGATGCGGACCGGCTTGATCGACCGCTACGCGTACGACACTCGGCGGCTCGGCGACGGCAGCACGCTCAGCGTCAACGTCGGGAACGGAAACGTCGTGCTCGATCACCAGGACCTCGAGCTCGACGGCAACGGCATCGACCTCAACATCGGCCGTACCTACAACAGCCAGTCCCAGTACAGCCACGACCTGGGGCGCAACTGGAGCATGAGCACCGGCCGCGACTTCTTCATCGACTGGTCGGGCGACGACTCGGCGATCGTCTACGGACCGACCGGCTGGGCCGTCCCCTCCAAGTACCTGGGCGGCGGCGCGTTCACCTCGAGCGCCGGGGTGTACGCCAGCCTGCGCCGGAACGCGGACCTAACCTTCACGCTGACCTCCGACGACGGCGACGAGTACGACTTCGAAGCCAACACCACCGGCACGAGCCGGCTGATCCGGGTGCGCGGCGCCGACGGCGACACGATCACGATCACCTACGACAGCTACGGCCGACTCGACTACATCGACGACTCGCTGAGCCGGCGGGTGGACTTCGGCGGCTACGCCGGCAGCGATCCGTTCATCGCGTCGATGAGCACACCGTTCGACGGCCGGTCGTGGCAGTACGAGCGCAACGGCTACGGCGACCTGATCCGCTACACCAGCCCCGGCGGCGCCACCACGCTGTACTACTACGACGGCTACCACAACCTCGCGCGGGTTCGCACACCAGACGGCCGCGACACGTCGCTGACCTACGACACCAGCGACCGGGTCACGGCGGTGATCGACGGTCTCGCCAGCAACTCGACCGCCCCCCGGTCGACCTACGCCTACAGCACGCCGACGGCCCCCTGCATGGCGTCGGATAAGGCCAAGACTGTGGTTACCAACCCGAACAGCACGACGACGACGTACTGCTTCGACGCCACGCGCGCCGTCACCTATCCGGCCGATGAGGTGAGCGACCAGGACGCGAGCGCGATTGACCAGTCGGGGCCCGGCGGCAGCGACGTCACCGAGCCCGCGCCCGCAAGCGCCACGCCGATCGACGGCGGCGGCGGGAGCGGTGCATTCGCCGCGTCCGCGACGACCCCGACCGAGACATGGCGCGCCGAGGAGGTCGACAACGACACCGGCCTTCGCGTGCTCTCGGCGACCGCCGCCGGGACCTACGCGCTGACCGGTGTCGTCATCAGGGAGGACACCGGGGCAGCGGTCTCCGGCGCCACGGTGACGCTCTCGGGAGCAGTGCAGTGGCTGCCCGCTGCTGACCGCCACCTCGAACGCCACCGGCGCGTTTGCGTTCGTCAACGTCCGCATGGGCACCTCACCGCGCCTGACCGTGCAAGCCGCCGGGTTCGGGACCTACACGCTGAACAACCTCGCGCGTTCGTCAGACGAGACGTATCAAGCGACGGTCGCGATGCGCTCGTCGCCCCAGACGTATGACGACTCGGCTCGCGCGGGGGACGGGCCGCCGGCCACCGCGGCCCAGAACAGCGGCTACGACTCCGCCGGGCGCGTTCCGCCCGAGATCGCCGTGGCGGAGTGGCGCGCGCGAACCGATGAGTGCGGAAGGTCAGGAACCGCGTACGACATCCGCCGGTATCGATGGCCCTACTACGTCCTGCACGTGATGAAGGGCGAGATCCAAGGGGCATTCCCCAGCCCGACGACCTTGACGCCGTTCCACCGGACCGCGGCGAAGGCGATGGCGTCTGCCATCCAGAGCTACGCGTGGTTCTATCGGATCAACGCGGGTGGGGGCCGTGCCCCCACCGGCGCGGACGTCGATAACACAACTATTTTCCAGTGCTTCACTCACGGCACAGTCCCGAACAAGTGGCGGCGCTGGGTGCGCGATGTCATCAACGAGCGCATCCAGTCGACACGGACTGGAAGCATCCTGGAGGGGAAGCACCTCCGGGGCACGTACGACTGCGATGCCAAGTTCCCCCGCCAGAACGAGAACGATGACGGCACGATGTCGCAGCTCGGCGCCAAGCGTCTCGACGAGCTATGCGGTTTCGACAACTGGCGCTCGATCGCCGAGTACTACTACTCGGGCGACGTCCGGCGGGGCAAAGCGCCGCCGCGGTCGAGGACGAGTTTCTCGCAGATCACCGCGGGCGTTGAACTCCGGTTCCCCTCACGGGTGGACGACTCGCAGGTAGCTTGGACCTATCGGATCGATGCCAAGGAGACGAGCAGCGGCGCGACCTGGCGAACCCAGAAGGTTGTGCGCTGGAGCCGCCAGACGGGTCGCGACTTGAATGGGGTGGCAACGTCTTTCCGCTTTGGGGACGACAGGACCCTCCTGTACCGCGTGCGCCCATGTAACCCGGTGGGATGCGCTCCGTTCGTGGTCTTCAACAACGGAAACCCGATAGCGCCCGGGCCGCGCCCCGGATGAGACGCCCCCGACGGTACGCCACGCTCGCCGTCGCGGTGACGATCGCGGCCGGTGCCGGGGTTGCCCTCGCGGCATCGGTGCAGACGGAGGATGACGCTCGCGACTCCTCCCGACCGCCGGTGACGACCGCGTCTCAGTCGGCACGCGATCCGCGGTGCCCGGCGGCTCTGCCCGGCGGCCCGCGCGCCATGATCCAGGTCGGGCGCACCGTCAGGCGGCAGCTCCCTCGCGTCCTCGGCGACATCGACCCTCGCGGCGCGACGATCACGGGCGCGTTCGACCTGCAGATCGCGGCGTTCCTCCCGGGCTTCAACCAGTTCCGGTACGTGAAGGTCGCCTCCCGGGCCTGCGGCACCCGCGTCGCGAGACGGTCGTGGATGGTGATCGTAGATGCGCCCCGGGCGAAGATGGCGAGCCTCGCGCCCGCGATCGTCTACGTCGCGCGGACTCCGGAGGGGTGGCGGGCTTGGTACCGGCACTTCCCCAACTTCGGTACCTCGGCGTTCATCGACCCTTGACGGACCTCGTGTGGCGGCGCGGTTGCCGAGCTTCGTGGCACACGCGACGTCAGCGCCTCGGGTCGGCAGCCGAGACGTCGCGGACCGCGCGAAGCCCGACTGCCGACCGTCCACTCACATGCGCCGGCATCGGTATGCAGTAGTAGCCGCGGCGGCGGTCATCGCGGTCGGCGCCGCGGCCCTCGGCGGGTCGAGCGACAGTGAGGATCGGACTACCGGAATCGACGAGCGATCCGCGCGGACCGCGCCGGCGCGGGAGCGCGACGCGCGGTGTCCGAAGGCGCTCGCCGGGGCGCCGGGCGCAGTGATTCGCGTCGTGCGCACGGTCCGGCGCGAGCTTCCTCGCACGCTGCGGGGCATCGACGTTCGGGGTGCGTCAATCACGTCTGTCTTCGATTTGAGCCTCGACGCGGTGCTCCCAGGCCTCCGCCGCCAGCGATACATCAGGGTTGCCGCCCGCGCCTGCGGCGTGGTCGTGGCACATCGTTCGTGGGTCGCGCTCGTGCATTCGCCTCGAGCGCGCATGGCGAGCCTGTCGCCCGCCGTCCTCTACGTCGCCCGGACTCGCGCCGGCTGGCGTACCTGGTACGGCGCATACCCGAACTTCGGCACGGCTGGCTTCGTCGAACCGTGAAACGTGCACGGCTTGTTCGCGAATCCCGCGCCCACCATTCAGCGCGCGGTCACAGCACCGGGCACCTGCCCGTTGACCAGACGAATCGCCGGCTCTTGAGCCAGCCTCCCGACCGCTGACGCCTCCCGCAGCACGACCGCCGCGCCGTCGCGCCACGCGCGCCCCGGCTGGACGTCGTGGGGAGCTCCTGGGGAGCTGACCCTGGTCCTACGGGGGCTTCAGCCGTCCGTCGTGGTCCCCATCCTTCGGTCTCTTTGGCCCGCCGGTGGACCCGTTGGGACGCCTTGAGTTCCCTCGTAATGAAGGGGTCGCCGGTTCGAATCCGGCCGTCGGCTCTGCAGTTCGGGTCCGGGTCGTGTACGCGTGTCCCGGATATGTCCCGAAAGGCTGCTAGTGATCGGGCGCGCGCGAAGCGCCGAGGTCCTGTTCCGCCGCCGGTGGCCGCGCCGCCGAGCGGTCATGTGTTCTGCGTCCAGCGCCAGCACGGGCTCGTCTGGTACGCGAAGTATCGGACCGGAACTGGCCTGCAAATCCAGAAGAAGCTCGGTCCGGCCTGGACGCGGCGCGGTCGCCCGCCCGCCGGCCACTTCAACCGGTCAATGGCCGAGCGGTGGCTGTGCGCGACGCTCGAGCAGATCCGGGTGCGCACGATGCCGCCGCAGGCCGGGACACGTGCATCCTTCACGGCTGCGGCGGACGAGTGGCTGCGCTACGTCGAGCACGATCGCGGCCGCAAGGCGACCACGGTCCGCGGCTACCGGATCCTGCTGCAGGTCCACGTGCTGCCGGAGTTCGGCGAACAGCTCCTGACCGACATCACGACTGAGCAGATCGAGCGCTGGGCATGGAGCATCGATTGCGCGACCACCACGCGGCTGAAGTTGATCGTCTGCGTCAGCGGGATCTACCACCGCGCGCGCAAGGTGTGGGGGATCACCTACGACCCCGTCGACGATGTCGAGCGGCCGTACGTCAAGCCGAGCCTTGACCTTGAGGTCTAATCGCCGGCCGAGGTGTTCGCGCTCGTCGCGGCAGCGGCCAGCGAACAAGACGCCGCGATCTTCTTGACCGCCGCGTTCACCGGGCTGCGGCTCGGTGAGCTCGTTGCGTTGCGCTGGCGCGATGTCGATCTCGACCGGCGCGTGGTTCGCGTCCGCGGCACCTGGTCGGGCACCGAGCTGTCGACGCCGAAGGCGGGCAAGGTGCGCTCGGTGCCACTCGCGCCGCAGGTCACAGAAGCCCTCGTCCGGCTGCCGGCAGCGGCGCAGGACGCGCTCGTGTTCGCGGGCGCCGACGGCCGCTACCTGGATCGCTCGGCGCTGCGCCGCCGCTACCGAAAGGCCCAGGCCGCGGCCGGGCTGCCGCGGTTGCGCTTCCATGACCTGCGTCACACCTTCGCGACGACGATGATCGGACGCGCGAGCATCCGCCGCGTGCAGGAGTGGATGGGCCACAGCGATCTCCACAGCACGATGCGCTACCTGCACTACGCGCCGCGCGACGACGACGCGCAACTCGTCGCCGAGGCGTTCGGTAGTGGCTGAGCCCTGTGCCGTGGCCTCGCTCGTAACGAAGGGTCGCCGGTTCGGTCCGGCCGTCGGCAATCGTCCGTGCTACATCGCGGTGGCCGCGCTTCGACGTCCCGAGCCGACAGATCGCCTAGGCGGCGCGATGAGGCCGAGCTCCAGCGCCCGGAGCGCGGCAGCGCCCGACTTGCGGCAGCCGAGCTTCGCGCGTGCGCTGCTCAGGTGGCTCTTCACCGTGCTCTCGCTCATGTAGAGAGCGTCCGCGATGTCGCGGGCTGAGAGGTCGGCGGCGACCCAGTTCCGTCCGCCGCCGCCTCCCGCGCCGGGGGTGCCGGTGCCGGGGACGCTTCAGGTCGGCACCGCCGACGCCGCGCAGGTGGAAGGGGTCGGGCCGGGGACGTCGCTGTTCAACGGAGCCGTCAGTCCCGACCGCACCGGGCGGGTCGCGGTGCTGCACTACAACGTCGCGCGCGCCGATCTGCGCGTGCAGATCCACGCGCGTTCCCGTCGCTCGACGGACGCCGCGGGGACGATGCTCGGAAGTCAGATCAATCTCGTCCCGGGCATCGTGTCGCAGGGCGGCTTCACGACTCTGACGAACGACGCGTGTTTCGCCGAAAGCCGCGGCGGCACGCGCTGCCGCTGGGGTGACTATGCGTCGGCTGTGCCGGATCCGAGCGTCGACCGCGTAGTCTGGGGAACGGCGATGCGAGTCCAGGACGACCGCACGTACATCACGAACAACTTCGCGCTGACCGCGGCGCCATGACGCTGCGGCGGGCAGCGATCGCGACGCTGCTGGCGGCTGGTGCCCTCGTCGTGCCGCGCATCGGCGAGGGTCAGGAGCCGGTGGCCGGGACGCTGCTTCTCGCGACGTTCGCCGGGCCGACGAACTGCAGTGGTCCCGCGCGACCGGAGCCCGCGCGCAGTCGCCAGTGCCTGATGAAGCCGGTGCGCGCCGTGATCCTCATCGAGCGTGTCGGCGACTCGGGCCCGGCGACCGTCGCACGCACGCGGCTCGACGGGCGGGCCGTCGCCGTGTTGACGGCCGGCGAGTACGTCGTGCGCCCCCTGGCCCGGCCGAGACGGCGGCGAGAGCGCGTGCCGGACGTTCGACGGATCACCGTCGCCGGGGGTGGGCACAGCGACGTGATCTTCGACTACACGCGGCTGTTCCCCCCCGGATAGCCCGAGCCTGACTACGTCTGTGTCGCGACGCGGCGCGCGACCGCACTTGGACGCATGCACCCACGGGAGTGCAAGGTGGACGCTGCCACGCGAGGTGCCCGTGGCCCACAATGGACGCGTGACCGCGCACGGCGACTTTGCCAGCAGCGGACGTACGGGACGCCACGCTCGGGGCGCCGCGTGGTGCCGCCGCGCAATCCCGTTCGTGCTGGCCGCCGTCGCTGCGCTGTGCCCACCGCCGTCGCATGCGGCACCCCCGCCGTCCTTCGCGTTCGAGACTGCCCTCGCGAGCGGGCCCGCGGTCGGCGGCGACCGGGTCCTGTGGGGCCGCTACCGGATGGTTGCGGAGGATCGGGACGGGAGGCGGCCGGTGTTCGCCGGCCTCGCCGCGTTCGTCGGCAGAAACGTGGCCAGCGTGCGTATGCCGGCGCCCCGCGTCGGTCGGCGCAGGCTGGGCAGGGAGGAGAACGTGATCGGCGGCCTCGCTGCGTCGGGCTCCCACGTAGCGGTGCTCCGCGGCTACGAGAGCTGCGACCGCGATCCGCGCTTCGGCTGCGTGCTGCGAAGCGAGCTGCTCGTGGGGCGCCACGGCGGACCGCTGCGCGTCGTCGCCGAAGACCCGCGCATGTGCAGCTTCGACCGCGACTCGATCGCGACGTCGGGGCGCCGGCTCGCCTACCTCGAGTGTGGCCGCGGCGGCCTACGGCTCGTCGTCCGCCACGTGGCGCGCCCCGGCGCTCGGATCGTCGCGCGCGGGCTGGGTCTGCGCGAGGCGCAGCCGGGCTCGGCGCGCGTCCGCCTCGCCGGACGGTTCGTCGCGTGGCAGGACGGGCTGACGCCGGCCATCGTCGTCCACGACCTCGTCGGCGGCCGCCGCGCGTTCGCGATCCGGATGCGCCGGAAGGAGATCTCCGGGTGGGACCTCGCCGCAGACGGGGCCATCGTGCTCGCCGCCGGCCCTCGATCCGGCTCGCGCCGCGGCGTGCGGCATCGCCTCTCCTACGCGTCGCCGCGGCGGCCGCGGCCGCGGCCGCTCGGCATCGGTGCGCAGCCCGGGGAGGTCCGCGTCCACGGCGACCGGTTCGCGTTCGTGAGCGCGGCCGGCGAGCTCACGCTCGCGTCCCGCCGCGGTGGGCGCCGTGCCGTCGAGCGGTTCGACGCGCGGCGTCTGCTGCTCGGCTTCGACCTCGGTCGCGGCATCCTCGCGTGGGCCGAGCAGCGCGTGGAACGCATCGCGACGATCCCGAACTGCACGCGACCCGCCGGCCATTGCGACTACCCGGTCGGGCCGCATTTCGTCCGCGGTGCGCGGATCCAGCTCCGCTGACGCCGCCGTGGCGCGGTGCGAAAGATCGCTGCGGAGCGCGCGCGACATGTCGCGCGCGACCCGGCGTCGCGGGGAGCTCTTGGGGAGCTGACGGTGGTCCTACGGGGGCCTCAGCCGTCCGTCGTGGTCCCCGTCCTTCGACCTCTGGCGGCCTCGGGTGGACCCGTTGGGACGCCCGGTGTTCCCTCGTAATGAAGGGGTCGCCTGTTCGAATCGGCCGTCGGCTCTCTCGGACGCGATCGCGGCGTCGGGGGAGGGTCCGAGCAGTGTCGAGCGTCACGACGCGCTGTGACCGAGGTGCTCCGCGGTCTCCACCCGGCAGCCCGAGCCCGTGTGTCACCCGGCGTCGATTAGCTGTGCGAGTAGCCGGTGGAGCGTCCGCCGCTCACTCTCGGAGAGTGGTGCGAGAAGCGTCGCCTGCGCGGCGTCGACCTCCTGGTCGAGACGTCGGAGAACCGTTGTGCCGCGAGCCGTCAGCGCGACAACGTTGCGACGCTGGTCTCGCTCATCGCGGAGACGCTCGACGAGTCCCTCACGCTCGAGGTCGTTGAGGATTGAGTGCAGATCACTGCGGTCGATCCACAGCCGGCGGCCGAGCGCAGCTTGGCTGGCCGCGCCCTGCTCTGAAAGGGACGTGAGGACGCTGAAGTGCTGGCGCCGCATCGCATGCTGCGCGAGCGCCGCCCCGACAAGCCGCTCTGCCTTTCGGGCCGCCTGGCCGCAGAGCCAGCTGGTCAGCTGCCGAAGCCGCCGCGGGGGGTCGTATTCGGAGCCACCGGTGGGGTACACCGGAGCATCTTACTGTTGGGACGTCCAACGTTGACAGGTCGCGGATCTGGAGCTATCGTTGGTGCTCCCAACGAAATAACCATTAATCGATTGGAGGGCGATCATGTCGAAGAACCTCGCGTTCGGTACGCAGCTCATTGGCCAGACGGAGAAGGCGTTGGGGGCGATCCTGGACCGGCTGCTGGCCGGGACCGGCGTGAGCGAGCGACAGTGGGTGGCGCTGCGAATCACGGCCATGAGCGGCGGCACCGTCGCGCGCGACGAGCTCATCCGCCGGGTCGCCGCGGCGCTGAAGGTCACAAGGAACGAGGCCGGCGCGCGGATCGACGAGCTTGCCGCAGCAGGGCTCGTCGACTTGTCGGCGGACGCGCCGGCGGCGCTGACCGCGGCCGGTCAGGAGCTGCACGACCGAATCCTCGGCGGCACGTCGGCGGTCACCCAGCGACTTTGGGGCGATCTGCCGGCCGACGAACTGGAGACGGCGGCGCGCGTCCTAGCCACCGTGCTCGCGCGCGCCAACGAGGAGGTCGCGGCCGCTCCGGCCGCCGCGTGACCGCAGCCGTGCGCGCTGCGCCCAGTCACGGCCCGTCGGGCTACGAGCCGTGGCGCAAGTGGCTCAGCGCGGCGGCCGCCGACCCGGCATCGAGCAGATGATCGCCCCACCAGAGCAGGCCGCCCCGTCGAAGGTCGGGACGCCATACACCCGTGCAGCAATCGCTGTGTTGTTGGCGGCACGAAGACGTTGCTTGAGCTCCGTGCTCCCGAGTGCGGCGTCCAGGTCGGCGGGATCGTGGCCGGCGCGCTCCGCGGCCGTGAGTACCGCAGCGCGCTCCGAGAGCTCGATGCCCTCTTGGAAGGCCATCGCGAACGCGGCCCGCGCGAACGCGCGTACATCGCCTCGGCCGGCCGCCCAGACCGCGGCGCGCATGACGCTCAGGCTGTTGCGGGGTCGGGCTTGGGCCAGACGATCGGCGGGATCCCTTGGTGCCGCGCGCGCGGTTCGATCTCGGCGACGCCGCCCGCCCGCAGCTCGGGGGTCGCGGCCCAGCTGGCGCGCCGGTAGTGCTTGTGGAGGGCGCCCACGAGGATCGGCGCCCACAGCGTGTCGCTACCGAGCACCGCGTCAACACGGTGGGAAGCCAGGTACGCGTACGGCGAAGCGAGGTCAAAGTAGAAGCGCGGACGGTCAGGCATCGCGATGCACGAGCGGCTCGATTTCGCCTGGTCAGTCAGCTACGGAGCGGGCGCCGCGCCCGGTTTCGGTACGCAGCGGGGACACCAGGTGAAGCATCCGCTCGCCCGCAGCAGAGAGGCCGTAGCGTCGACCACCCGCGTCAAGCACCTCGCACAGCACGAACCCGTCGTTCTGAAGTCGCCGCAGCGATTGCGTAAGGACCTTCGGCGCCACGCCGGGCAGCGCGTGGAGCAGCTCGTAGTAACGCGCCGGTTGCCTCGCCAGCGTGTCGAGGATCGGCAGCGACCACTTCGCGCTGAGCGTCGACATGACGCGCCGAGCCAGCTCGTCGCCGCGCGCGTGCTCGGAGGCCTCGAACCGCATAGCCAGACCGGCCGGGGCGTTCTCGTCGCGCGTCGTTACGGCGATGGCGTGTCGCAGGCGGCGCACGACTCGCCCACGGATGGAGCGCTCGGATCGCCACACGCACGCGGGCGCGCAAATTGCCGCGCCGCCGTGAGCTTTTAATCGCCGCGCGATGCTCGCGCCGGTGCTGGTCGACCGGTGTTGACAGCTGTCGGGCTTCGTGCACGAGGCGCGGATCCACGCGATACCTCCTTCTGTGAATACCGGTAACGGTTATACCACCGCCGCCCGAGCCGAAACGGGGTGCCCGGACACCGCAGATAGCCTCAGAGCGTGGACTCCGGGGACAACGAGCGCCTGCTGGGCAACCTGTGCTGGCTGCTCTCGCAGGCCAGCTTCGGACTGAACTCCGAACTCGCGGCGGCACTCGATGACGTCGGACTCAGCCCCCGCGGTCACATGGTCCTGATCGCGGCTCAGGACGGCGGCCACAGCCAGGCCGAGCTCGCGAAGCTCGCGGGGCTCGACAAGACGACGATGGTGACAACCGTCGATGACCTCGAGCGGAAGGGGCTTGCGAGGCGCGTCAGGCATCCGGCGGACCGCCGCGCCCGGATCATCGAGGTCACTGCCCAGGGTCGTAGAGCGCTCGCGAGGGCCGACGCGGTGTTCGACGAGATCCGCCGCGACGTCCTTTCGCTCATTCCGGCAGAGCAACGCGCTGAGTTCATGGCGAACCTGCAGCGCCTGGTCAGCGGGCGACTCGGAAGCGCCTCCGGCACGGCGCAGACCGCGCGGCGTCGCTCGCCCCGTTGATATAGATCCCTTACAGATCATCTCGTAGCGGATGATCTGCTATCGTGCCTCTCGGGAACGACTGGTCCGGAGGTGCGCCGATGTCAGCGCTCGCGTTCGGCTCTCGCAGAGTCACAACACGCCCACTTGGACGCCGCGCCGCCCTCTTGGTGCTGTGCGGCGCGTTCCTGATGGTGATCCTCGACACGACGATCGTGAACGTCGCGCTGCCCACCATCCGCACGGCGCTGCATTTCAGCCAGAGCTCCGTGGCGTGGGTCGTGGACGCGTACGTCGTCGCGTTCGGCGGGCTCCTCCTTCTCGCCGGCCGACTCGGCGATGTGATCGGTCGTGAGCGGGTGTTCACCGCCGGGATCACGGTCTTCACGGCCGCATCGGCCGCGTGCGGCCTCGCGGACGAGGCTGGTCTGCTCGTCGCCGCGCGCTTCGTGCAGGGTGCCGGCGCCGCGCTGGCGTCCGCCGTGATCCTCGGGATGATCGTCGCGCTCTTCCCGCAGCCCGCCGAGCAGCGCCGCGCGATCGGGGTGTACAGCTTCGTCGGCGCGGCGGGTGCCTCCGTTGGACAGCTCGCCGGCGGCGCCCTCACCGGGGCGCTGTCCTGGCACTGGATCTTCCTGGTCAACGTGCCACTCGGGCTGACGGTCCTCGGATTCGCGAGGCGATTGCCGGTCGGGGCGCGCAGCGCCACACCGCAGCTCTCGAACCTCGCAACGGCGCCGCTCTTGGTCGGCGGCCTCATGGCCGCGGTCTTCGCACTCGTCGCGGCGGCAGACCATCCGTTGTCGTCGTGGCGGGTCGCCGGCGCTGCCGCGATGTCGGCGACGTTGATGGCAGCGTTCGGGATCGCCGATCGTCGTGCACGCCAGCCGCTCGTGCCGCCCGCGCTGTTCGGACGCCGCGTGTTGCGGGCAGCGAATGTCGTGCAGCTGCCGATGATCGCGGCGCTGTTCGGGATGCAGTTCCTCGTCGTCCTCTACCTGCAGCGTGTCCTGGGGTACGGGCCGGTCGAAGTGGGGCTGGCCCTCACGCCGATCTCCGTCGTCATCGCGGTCGTCTCGCTCCGGGTCGTCGCGCCATTGATGAGGCGCCTGGGCGAGAGCCCGACCCTCCTCGTGGGGCTCCTCGGCGTGGCAGCGGGACTGCTCGAGTTCAGCCACGCGCCGGCCGGAGCGACCTACGTCGCCGATGTGCTGCCCGGGATGCTGGTGCTCGGCGCGGGAGCGGGCATCGCGATGCCCGCCCTGACGGCCATTGCGATGGCCGATGCGCCCGACGGGGACGCCGCCACGGCGTCGGGGCTGCTCAACACGAGCCAGCAGGTCGGCGCCGCTCTTGGGCTCGCGACGCTTGCCGCTGTGGCGGGCGCCGTGAGCCGCCAGGCGGACGACCCCACCTCGGTCGAGGCGCTCCTGTCCGGGTACCACGCCGGATTCGCCATCGCGGCAGCGCTGGCCGTCGTCGCTGCGTTGGCCTCGTGCGCTCTGCTGCCGCGACGGGGCGCCGGCGCTGCGTGACCGGACGGGATGCCGCGGCGGCCCGGCGCGCGCGTCAGTCGTCGTCGACGAACCGCTGCTCGACGCGCGGGCTGGGCTGGACGCTGACGACGCGCAGCACGGCGTCGGCAGGGTTGCGGAACGAGTGCACGGTCTCGGCCGGGACGACCACGAAGTGTCCGGCCGCCACCTCACGATCGGTGCCGCCGACGCTGAACGTGGCCCGCCCGTCCTGCACGATGAACAACTCCGGATAGGGGTGGACGTGTGGCCCCGGCCCCGCGTCGCGTCCGTACGAGGTCACGAAGCACGACACCGGCAGAAGGAATTCTGCAAGCGTCTCGCCTTCGATCAGGCACGCCGTCGCGCTGACTCTGACTTCATCGAGCGATCGAACGAGCATGGCTCGAGCCTAAAGCTTCCCTACCGCGTGAGGGCGACCTGAGCTACGCGCGTCTGTACCGGCCCGAGACGACGACCTGGGGCTCTTGGCCCGGAGGCGCGAACGCAACCTCGTACACAAGCCGATCGCGATCGACGACCATGCGCGTCCGGTTGGTTCCTCGCGCGCTGGTGCGCTCTACGACGATCTCGCCGTCCGTCGCCCTGCCGATGGCGGGCCCATCGGGCTGCTGGCCGAGCGAGTCCCACCAGAAGTGGCGGATGTTCCCGTCCGACAGATCGAGGATTCCGAGTCCTGCGAGCGTCTCCTGCTCGTCGCGAACCTGGCGATATCGTTGCAGCACCGCTCCTGCGGGCGCCTCGGTGAACTCGATCGTCGCCGCGGCGAGGCCGGCCGTCGTCCATGGTGTCGCTGCCAGCTGCTCCTCGCCAGACCAGCTCCCGAGGAGCGGCGCAAGTGAAGCGTCCAAGCTCATGTCCGGCGACGCTCCTTCTCGAGCCCCCGTACGACTGCCACGGGCAGGATCTCGCGCCGCGGAGGGCCCACCCGGCCGCCGGTGACCGCCAGGACCGTGGGCGCCAGCACCTCGCGCTCATACCGGCGAAACGCGTCCTCGCTCTCCCACACGTCGAAGACGCGCAAGCCACCGCCGGGCAGCTCGGACACGCAGTGGAACAGGTGCCCGGCGGCGGGCTCGCGGAGCTCGGGGCGACGGTTGACCTCGTGGTAGACGGCGAGCGTCGCGTCGTCGACCTCGCTCAGGACGGCGACGGCCATCACGCCGCCTCGCCCTGCGGGCCGGTCTCGCCGACGGTGCGGGCGCTGCGCGGAACTCCGAGCCCCCACGAGACGATCCGCTCGGGGTAGATGCGAATGAGCGGGATCGGCTCGGTCACCGCCTCCGCGCGGCCCCGGACCTCGACGGCGCGCGGGCGCCACGGGTTGGTGCTCGCGAGGTCGTCGATGACGATCGCCGCCCGGCGCGTCGCGGCGACGTCCTTGAACTTCTTCGTGCGCTCGAACTCGCGGCCGCCGACCTCGATCGCGTCGAGAGCGCGGTTGTGCGTCCAGCCGACGGGCACGACGTGCGGCGTGCCGTCGCGGCCGACGGTGGCAAGACGACCGAGCCGTCGGCCGCCGTGCAGATACGCGAGCTCCGCCTCGGTGAACACACTCATCACGCCGCCTCCTGCATCGCGATCTGATCGTGCTCGGCCTCCCGCACCAGCTCGGCCAGCAGGTCACGCACGGGCTCGGCCGCGTCGGGCTCGAGCGAGCCGTCCGGTGCGAAGCGCTCCGGCAGGTGCGCGAGCGCGACCTCGCGGTCGACGACACGCGCGCGGCAGATCCCCAGGATCCGCCTGAGGTCGGCCTGCGCCCACACCGCGCCGAACGGGCTGGGGCTGCCGGCCACCGCTGCGACGGGCTTGTCGCGCAGGCAGTTCTCGGGAAACGGCCGAGATGCCCAGTCCAGCGCGTTCTTCAGCACGCCCGGGACCGAGCCGTTGTACTCGGGGGTCACCACGAGGACGGCGTCGGCGGCCGCGATGGCGTCCCGCAACCGGCGGACGGCAGGGTGCGCCGGCAGGCGATCCTCATCTTCGTCGTAGGGCGGCAGCGACCTGAGGTCGTCGTAGAGCTCGATCTCGGCGTCCGGTGGCACGAGGTTCCGCGCCGCCTCGAGCGCCTTGCGAGTCCACGACTCCTTGCGCAGGCTGCCGCAGATGCCGAGGACGCGCATCGTGCTACCCCTCCGAGAAGTACAGGGTCGCGTTGATGCGCACGTCGTCGGCCAGGGCCATGCCGCCGTTCGGCAGCCGCTGGTTCCAGGTGAGGCCGAAGTCCGTGCGGTCGATCATCGCGCTCAACTCCATCGCGACCATCGTGTGGCCCATGAAGTGCTGGGTCGGCCCGCTGATCGATCCGAACAGCCGTACCGGCCGCTCGACCCCGCGGATGGTGAGCTTGCCGCTGACGCGGATCCGGTCGCCGTCGACCTCGATGCGGTCGGACGTGAACTCGAGCAGCGGCGTGCGCGACGCGTCGAAGAAGTCCGGTGACTGAAGGTGTCCGGCCAGCTGCGGGCTGCGGACGCGGATCGCGCCCACCTCGGCGGAGCCGCGCAAGCTCAACTCGCCGCTCTCGCTTGCCTCGAGCGTCGCGTCGAACGGCTCGAAGTCGCCGCGGAACACGCCCGCGACGTAGTCGACCTCGAAGCCCACGTTCGAGTGCGTCGGATCGACCTTCCACGTACCCGCCGGAATCGACGTGTACGACGTGGTGGCGCTCATGCGAGACCTCCTGGATCGAGGGCACAAGGTAGGTGACATGATCACGCATATGCGTGATCATGTCAAGTAGGAAGAGAGCGCACAGACGCAGGCATGCGTCCGTGCGGCCGCTTCCGGCGCACCCTGCGAACGACTCGCGACGTCAGCTTGCCGCGGGGAGGGCGGAGCCGGTCGCTCCGCGGCGCTCCAGGCCGGCGGACAGCTCCTCGAGGACGCCGACCGCCATCCGGTGCCGGTGCGGGCTCCACGTCGCGAGCAGGTCGGCCAGCTCGGCCTCGAGCGCGGCGATGAACTGCTCGGCGAGCTCGCGGCCTTGCGGACTCAACTCGATCACCTTGACCCGACCGTCGGCGTCTCCCTGCCGGCGCGTGATCAGGCCACGGCGCGCGGCTCGGTCAGCCAACCGGGTGACGTTCGACCGGTCGCATCGCAGCGCCCGCGCGAGGTCGCCGACGGCGGCCGGCCGCATCGCGGCGCACAGCAGCTCCGCCTGCTGCGCGCTCAGGCCCAGAGCCTGGCTGACGCGGTCGAACGAGTCGTCGAGCGCGACGCGCATCCGGCCGAGCGCCTGGGGCACGGTGAGGGAGTCCTCTCGCTCGGGCATGCGCGAAGTGTAGCCAAACAACGTGATCATGTCACGCGTTGCGGCTGGGGGAAGCCGCCACGCGACAGGGCCGAGCGGCGAGTTCGCGTGGCGGCAGTCCCCGTCAGCGGCTCCCGGCCGCGGGCACGCCGGCGGTACTGCGACGCCGTAGGCCCGTGCCGACGTCCGGGCGTGCCGGGCCGGCGGTGTCGCGGGCCGGCGCCACGTCACGGCTCCGCACGAGCAGGAGGGACGCGAGCGCGCCGGCGAAGGCGACCACCGCGGCGATGAGGAAGATGTCGTTGAGGCCCGTCGCGACCGCGCCTCGCGCTACCTCCTGCGCCTGTGCCCGGATCGACGGCGGGAGCGACCCGAGGGTCTCGGCGGCGCGACCCGAGCTCAAGCCGTCGGCGACGCGCGTCGCCATGTCAGCCGGGACCGAGCCGAGGCGGGACAGGCCGGCGTCGGTCGCCGCCCCGACGCGGTCGATGAAGACCGAGCCGAGCCCGGCGATGCCCGTGGCGATCCCGACCTGCCGGAACGTGGTGTTGATGCCGGCCCCCATCCCGCTGTGGCCCGCCCCGACGACGTCGACCGCGAGCGAGGCGAGCGCGGGGTTGACGAGGCCCATGCCGAACCCCGACACGAGCAGGCCGGGGACGAGGTCGTTCCACCCCGACGTCGCGGTCAGGCCCCGCATGAGCAGCAGCCCGACGCCGGCGAGCGTCAGGCCCGCAGCGAGCGGCGCTCGCGGCGGCACGTGCTCGGAGAGGCGGCCGCTCGCGATCCCGCCGACGGCAATGCCGCCGGAGAGGACGAGGAGCCGGACACCGGTCTGGAGCGCGTCGTAACCGAGGACCTGCTGGAGGTAGACGACGAGGTAGAGGACGAGCGCGGGAAGCGTCGCGTTGGTGACGAACGCGGCGACGGAGGCGCCGGCGAAGGCGGGCTTGCGCAGCAGTCGCAGCTCGAACATCGGGCTCTCCGCTCTGAGCTCGGCCAGGGCGAAGGCCCCGAGTAGGATCGGCGCGGCGATCAGCCCCGTGAGCACGCCACCCGACGTCCAGCCGTCGGGCGTCCCGCGGATCAGGCCGTAGACCAGGCCGCCGAGCGCGCCGCTGAACGTGACGAAGCCCAGCCAGTCGAGGCCCCCGGCGGGTACCTCGCGCGTCTCGCTCACACCGGTCCTCGTCAGCGCTGAGGCGAGGAACGCGATCGGGACGTTGACGAGGAAGATCCAGCGCCAATCGAGCGCGTCGATCAGCAGTCCGCCCGCGAGCGGGCCGAGGGCCAGAGCCAAGCCCGTCGTCGCACCCCACACCGCGAACGCGATCTTGCGGTCGGCCCCGCGGTAGTGGTGCCCGAGCAGGCCGAGCGCCGTACTGAACATGATCGCTCCGCCGATGCCCTGCAGGCCGCGCGTCAAGATCAGCATGAGCGGCGACTGCGCCAGCCCGCACAGGAGCGACGCGCCGGCGAACAGCGCGAGCCCGAGCAGATAGAACCGGCGATGGCCGTACCGATCCGCGAGCGATCCCGCGGTCAGCAGCGTGGCGGCGAGGGTGAGCGCGTAGGCATCGACGACCCACTGCACCTCGCTGAAGGTCGCGCCGAGAGAGCCCTGGATCGAGGGCAGCGCGACCATGACCACCGAGACGTCCAGAAGCAGCATGAACGTGCCGACGCAGACCGCCAGCAGCGTGGACCATCTCGTGCGCATGGAACACCTCCTCACATCGCGTATATCAACTAGCGATGATATTTTACCACGCCGTTGCCGCGACTAATCTGGATCGGCCTTGAGTCCTGAGAGGAGCCGATCCACGCGGACGCCCGCGCGCCCGCGCGGCCGACGCCCGGGCCCGAGCACCACGCGGGCCGACGTGCTGGCCGGCGCGCGTGCGACGTTCGCCGAACATGGCTATGCCGGCGCCAGCATCCGGGAGATAGCGGGGCGGGCCGGTGTCGATCCGGCGCTCGTCCTCCAGTTCTTCGGCAGCAAGGACGAGCTGTTCGCCGCCGCGATGGAACTGCCGTTCGACTCGTCTGAAGCCGTCGAGGCGATCGTCTCAGGCCCGCGAGCTGGTATCGGGCGACGGATCGTCATGACGTTCCTGCGCCTCTGGGACGATCCGGCGATCGGCCCGCAGATGGTCGCGCTCGTGCGATCCGCAACCACGAACGAGGCGGCGGCGCGCCGCCTGCGCGAGCTCGTCGACGGCCAGCTTCTCGGGCCCGTGGCAGAGGCCCTCGGCGTGCCCGACGGGCGGCTGCGGGCGCAGGCCGCCGGGTCACACCTCGTGGGCCTGGGCTTCGGCCGCTACATCGTCAGGCTCGAGCCGCTCGCCTCCGCGTCTGCCGAGGAGATCGCGCGCCTCGTCGCCCCGGCGGTGCAGCGCTACCTGACCCTGCCGGCGAGCGGCGGCAGCGGCCGTAGCTGACGTACCTCGGAATGGATGCCGCGGCCGGCCGCCGGGGCGGGCTCGTCACCGCGCCCCGGCGGGTACGCCCCTGCTAGCGCGTCGCCGCGGTCGCGGCACGACGTCCCGAGCCCACCGGGCCCGGGGCCCCGCCGCTGCCGAGCATCGCGGTCCGCCAGTCGGCCTTCGGCGTCCAGCCGAGCCGCTCGCGCGCGGCCGCATTGTCCGCGCCCCTCATCCGCGTCATGAACATGACGCCGTAGGACCCGATGAACGCGCGAGCGACGAAGCTCGGCACCCGGCTCGGCTTCTTCGCGCCAAGGTCGTCCGCGAGCGCGGGGATCCACTCGCGCGCAGTGACGGGTGCGTTGTCGACGACGTTGAGGATGGCCGGCCCCTCGACCGGCAGCGCGAGCAGGAACGCCTCGGCAGCTTCCTGCACCGGCAGGAACGAGAACGTGCCGCCACCGTTCCCGACGATCGGCAGCCTGCGATCCTTGATCGCCCGGAACATCGCGCCGCCGTCGCCGAAGGCCGTCCCGGGTCCGCAGAGGTGGCCGAGGCGCAGGACGATGCCGCGGTGCTGCTGGATGGCCTTCTCCTTCGCGTAGACGGCCTCGAGGACGGGCCGGAACTCGCGCGGCGCGTCGAGCCCCCAGACGGGGTCCGACTCGGCCGCCAGGCCCTCGGCCGGCCGGTAGACGAAGGCGATGCTCTCGCCGACGTACTGACCGACGCCGGCGTCACGGGCGGCCCGCAGCAGGTGCGCGGTCCCCAGCGTCCGCAGTCGGTTCGTGTCGGCGAAGTCGGTGGCCAGCCTCTTCGGGTTGACCTCGCTCGGGATAGCCGTGAGGAGGTCGACGATCGCATCGGGCCGCGTCTGCTTCACGATGCTCGCGACCTTGTCTCCGTCGAGGACGTCGACGCTGTGATGCTCGACGTCCCAGCCGCTCGGCAGGCGATGCTTCGAGCGTGACAGAGCGACGACGTCGTGACCCGCGTCGAGGGCACGCGGGACGAGGATGCGCCCGATGGCCCCCGTGGCGCCGGCGACGAGAACACGCATGAGATTCACCTCCTGAGGTTCGGGTGGAACGAGTGACGCCTGCCTACCGCTTGCGTGCGGACGCCGCCGCCGCGAGCGGCCGCGCGGTCGCGGGACGTCGCGAGACGGCGCCGCCTCGCAGGCCGCCGACCAGCACGCCGCCCACGACGAGGTGCATCAGAACGAGCACCAGGCGGTTGCCGGTCGTGATGCCGTCGCCGTTCAGCGGCCCCCCGAGTGAGACGAGGAGCGCGGCGAGAGCGAGGATCGTCCAGTTGCGCGCCGGGTGCGCAGTCAGGCGTTCGAGCACGGCGAGCGCGGCCCAGCCGACCATGCCGCCGGCGAGGCTCGCGGCGAGCACCGCATCGAGACCGAGGCCGGTCGGCTGCTTCGCGGTGTCGAAGGTGGGCTGCTGGAGGTCCATGCCTCCGATCGGGTCGAAGGCGAGCCAGACGATGCCGGCCGCCACGGCGGCCAGCACGATCACGGTGGCGCGGAAGGATGCGCTCCGCGCAGCGCGGGTCTCGTGGGACATACGTACCTCCAGATCGTCGATCGCCGCGTAGCGGCTGCTTAGTACGTGACATGATCACCTAGATACGTGATCATGTCAAGCGATGACCGTCAGCGACCCCGACTCACGCGGTCTGCCCCGGGTCGAGCAGAGCCACCGGCGCCCCATAGAGGCCGCGTTTGATGGCGGAGACCGCGGAACGCGACTTGCCCGCCAGCGCTTGTGCGCGGACGACCGCGCGTTCGACCACTGCGCCTTCCGGCGCAACCTCCGCGACGATCCCGGCAGCCAGCGCGTCAGGTCCGCCGTAGCGGCGGCCCGTGAGCATCGCCTCGTGCGCTACCGCGGGCGTCAGGCGCGCGGTGATGAGCGCGTTCATCCCAGGGGTGAACGGGAGGCCGAGGTCCACCTCGGGCAGGCAGAAGAAGCCACGATCCTCGCGCATCACCGCTTGATCAAAGGCAAGCGCGAGCATCGCGCCGGCCGCGAACGCATGCCCGTTGAGCGCCGCAACCGCCGGCACCGGGAGCGTGAGCACGCGCGCGAGGAGGGCGTGTACGCGCGCGAGTGTCCGTTCGGAGTCGTCCGGGTGGCTCGACATGTAGTCGAGATCCAGGCCATTCGAGAAGAACTTGCCGGATCCGGTGAGCACGAGAGCGGCGGGCTCGGCACCGGCCTCGAGCTCGTCGAGGACCGAGTTCACGCCGTCGAGCAGATCCGGATGAAGCCGGTTGTCGTCGTGGTCCATGCGCACGAGGGTCACGACGTCATGGCGTTCGACGACGATGCGCGAGGAGCTGCTCATCCGCGAGACCCCGCCGCGTCGTCCGCATCGGCCGCGGTGCTCGAGCGGTTGCCCAGACGAACGGCCGCGGCCGCCGACCCCAGCGCGTGCGTCGAGAAGCAGTTGGCCTCCGCGTACTCCTCCATCACCAGCGCGTGGTCGAAGGGGGCGTCGGCGGCGGCGCGAAGCAGGGGCTTCGTCATCGCGAGCGCGTGAGCCGGCATCGCCACCGCGCGCTCGGCCCAGGCATCCGCCTCGGACAGCAGGTCGTCGTGCGCGACGACACTCTGCACGAGGCCGCTGGCGAGCGCTTCCTGTGCACTGACAGGCTCACCGCGAAGCCAGAACGCCAACGCGCCGTGGTATCCGAGCCGTCGCGTCAGCAGCCAGCTGGTGCCGACCTCGGGGACGAGGCCCAGGCGCCCGAAGGCGGGGACCAGCACTGCGAGCTCAGAGGCGACGAGCACGTCGCACGCAAGTGCGAAGGCGAGGCCGACCCCCGCTGCGGGGCCGTTGATCGCGGCCACGAAGAGCTTGTCTGACCGCGTGATGGTTCGGACGACCCCCCCGAACTCGCGCCGGATCCAGCGCCACGCGTCGGAGGTGTCCGCCATCTCACCGGCGTCGCGGATGTCGCGCGTTCCGCGCTCGATCATGTCGAGATCCCCGCCTGCCGAGAACCCGGCTCCCGCGCCTGTGATGACGACCGCTCGCAGCTCGGGGTCGCCGTCGAGCTCGTCGAGCACGTCGCGCAGCTGGACCATCAGCCCGGTGCTCAAGCAGTTCAGCCGAGCAGGGTCGTTGAGCGTCACGAGGGCGGTGGTCTCCTCGCGTGAGACCAGGACGCGACCGGGGCCTGCGGCCCGGCCGTCGGCGATCAACTCGGGATAGGTGCTCATGCGTCTCCTGTGTCGAGGGGTAGGGGAGTGAGCGCGCGCCACGCGGCGTCGGCCAGCAGCGTGCGGGTAGCCCGGTCAGGGCGCGGGGCGCTGCCGGCCAGCCAATGGCGACAGAGCTCCTGCGCCGGGCCGAGCCACAGGGCGTGGAGGGTCGGCACGGGCAACTCCCGGAGCGTGCCGGCCTTGACGTGCGGCGCCATCCAGGATCGGATCGCGCCGAAGAACTCTGCGTTTCGCTCGCGTAGCGGTGCGGCGATGTCGTCGCGAAGCTCCGGCTCCCGAGCGGCGTGGAGGAACCGAGCTGCCTGCGGCTCGGTCGCGTGCCAGCGCACGTGAAAGTCGACAGCACGTCTGACTCCGTCTCGTGCGTCCCCGGCGCGGCGAAGGTGGGCGACGAACGCGCGCTGATAGTCGCCCAGCGTCGCGAGATACAGCTCGGCGGTGAGATCTCGCATGCCGCGTGGGAACGCGTGATAGAGCATGTCTCTAGCGCGAGCGGGACGCGGCGTGGCCGGCGTAGCACGTCAGGTCGGCTCCCCGGCGAAGTAGTCGACGTCTTCACACGACACGAAACGCTTGAGGTCGCCCGCCTGCGTGGCGCCTGGTGCGTGGCCCGCGAAGAGGCCGACCTTGCCGCTGTCGGGGAACTCCGTGACCTCGGGACTGGTCATGCCCGAGACGACGAGGACCCGCGCCGGCCCATGGCCGGTGTTGACGATCTGATGGGCGCCGGCCGCGCCTGGCTCGAACAGCATTGCGTCGCCGGGGACGGCGCCTATGACGCCATCGGTGGTGCGAATGCCGACCTCGCCCTCGAGCACCAAGAGCATCTCCTCGTTGCCGTGGTGGAAGTGAAACGGGAAGCTCCGCTGACCCGGCTCGAGCCGGTACACCGATGCGCCGAGCTGCTGGGCGCCGAGGCGGCGACCGAGCCGCATGCGCTTCCACGTGAACCCTGGCTGCCGCTGATCGACGTCGTAGTGATCGGCGAAGACGTTCTCGAGCACGAACACGATCACGCGCCGCCTGTCGCAAACGCGTGCGACGCGCGCAGAAGCCTCCACACCACATCCAGCTCTGTGCTGTCGCGCGGCGCGTAGACGAGCGGGGTCCCCGAGACCGGGTGCGGCTCGCCCCAGCCCTTCTCCATGGCATCGGCCGCCACCTCGGCCGGGAGGGTCATGTGCAGGCTGCCGTCCTCCGGCGGGTGGACGTGCGCGAACTCGCGACCGGCCTGGAAGGCCTCCGGCGGTCCGCCCGCGTGTTCGTCTTGCAGCACGAAGGCCAGGGCGCCCGGGACGGATACCAGGGAGCCGGCCGGGCGCACGCCCGGAAGCGTGAGCGCACGGCGGACGAGCTCGTCGCGGATCTCCCCTGGCGACGGCTCTGAGACCTGGGCGTGCGGACGCGGAGCCACGGTCTGCGGCCGCGGACCGCGCCGGTGCGGAAGGGCGTTCATCTCGACCTCCTTGGTGATGCGATCGATCGGTGCGTCGTGGGGCTGCATCGCGGCGCGGCATCGAGCCGGGCGCGCGGTTCACTCCTCACGGCGGGCACGACGGGCGTGCGAGTGGAGCGTGCTGAGCGCGGTCCGCAGGCGCGCACCAGCGCCCCGGGGCCCGCGCGCGCTGCGCTTGCTCACTTGATACGCGGGTTTGGGCTCGTCGAGTGGAGCCGGGAGATGTTGGGCCTGATGCCAGAGGCGCGGGTCCACGCGATACCTCCTTCGGGGAATACTGGTAACGGTATACCAACACCGCACGAGGGGTAACCTGGTGTCGTGATCCCGGGCCGGAGCTACGACCGCGTGGACGCTGCGACACCGCCGGCGCTGCGGCAGGTACAGGCGTTTCTCAACACGCTCGACGAGCGCGAGTTCGAGCGGCTCGGCGAGCGTCATCGTCATGAGGACCTGCTCGCGTCGCCCCGCCAGCTCCGGGCGTGGTTTGACGCCGCTCGGCTCGACGACGCCCGCGTCGACGCCCGCACGTACGAATACGCGCTCGAGCTGCGCGGCGCGCTGCGTGCCGTCCTCGCGGCCCGCGCGGGTCTGCCGGCTGACCTCGAGGCCGCCAACGCGACGCTGGCCCGCTATCCGCTGCTGCTCCGGGCGTCGCCGAGCGCAACGCGCCTGGCCGCCGTCCCGCCGGACGCTCATCCTGCGCTCGCCGAGCTCGCATCGGCGTTCGCGGCGGGGGCGGTCGACGGCAGCCTGCACCGGATGCGCATGTGCGCGGCCGCGGACTGCCGCTGGGTCTTCTACGACGGATCGCGCAGCGGCCAAGGGCGTTGGTGTTCGATGGAGCCATGCGGCAACCGCGCCAAGACGCGGGCGTATCGGCGCCGACGGTCGGGCGCGGCCGCCCGGCACCGGGCGCACGAAGCCTGAGCTGTTCCGCCGCACGACTCGAGCATCAGCGGGGCACCGCCGGTCCGAATCCGGCCGTCGGCTCTGCACGAAGCCCCGCGTGGTCGGGGGTTTCGTCGTTCCGTGGGAAGACCCGTTCGTGGCCTCGGGCTCCGTGGGGAGCATTGGGCGAGCAGCCTCGATCCCTTCACCGCGCTCGACGGCGTCGCGCGGCCTGGATCGCCTCGTCCGGATCGACGCTCCCCGCGCCGAGCGCGACAAGGCGCGTTTGCGATGGAACTAGACGTCGCGCACGCGGAGCAGCCGTACACCGCGCCGAGCGACCGAGTAGGCGATGCGCTTGCCGTCGAAGTCGATCGTCCGCCCGAACCGCCCGCTGGCGAGCGTCCGCGTCGCGCCCGCCGTCAGCGGCACCACGCCGACCCGGGCTGGAGACGCCCCGAACGGCCGTAGGAGGAACCCGACCCGGTCGCCGGCGGCCCGCGCCGTGAGGAACCGCGCGTCCGGCAGCGGGAGGCGATGCCAGCTCCGTGCGGCAGGCGATGCCCAGGCCGCGCGTGTCACCGCCCGGCGGCGGCCGCTCACGCGCCGCGTCACCGCGTAGAGCGCGACCACGGTCCCGTTCGAGGAGAGCGTGCAGCCGCGCAGCGAGCCGGGCAACGCGTCGCCCGGCATGCGGTACACGTCCTGCCGGCTGCGCAGGTCGACCACGACGACGTCCGGTCGCGAGTCGCCGGCGACGTACGCTGCGTAGGGCTCCGCGGCCTGCGGCAGCCGCCCCGCTTCGCCGCCCGCCAGCGGCGTGCCCGGCCCCTCCTCGTCCAGCGCCGCGACGCGGAGGCCGCAGCTGTCATGCACGACGGTCGCCCCGCTCAGTGCGACCGCGGCGCGGCCGCCGCTGCAGCCGTCTATGCCGTGCGGCGTGGCGCCGAAGCGGGCGGCGGCGACCAACGCGCCTGTGTCCGCGGGCCCCTGCTCGACCACCCCGTACGCGAAGCCGTCCGCCGACGCCGCGAGACCGGCGAGCACGAGGTCCGTGCTCGGCCGCGGCGTGAGGTCCGCGAGCGTGGCCGCCGCACCGCCGGCCAGCGGCGTCCGGACCAGCCGGATCCCGTCGCCGCGCCGCTCGGCGTGGACCACGGCGTCGCCCGCGAGCAGCGGGCCCGCGGCGAGCCGGTCGGCCGCGACGCGCTGCTCGAAGGCGGCGCCGGCCGGCGCGGCGACCACAGCCTGCGCCGCGATCCCCGCGAGGGCCAGCGAGATGAGTCGAGCGATCATCTGGGCTTCACCAACCCGCCGGACGGGCGGATGTTGCGAGATCACAGAACGATCCTGACCGTGCCGCACGGCCCGCCGGCCGGCACGATCCGAGCATCAGCGGGGCGTCGACCGGACTTGCCGCCAGGCGACGGCCTCGGAATCAAGGCGGGCGCCGGTCGAATCCGGGGCCGTCGGCTCTCGTGTGTCAAGCCGCTGTCGCCGGAAGGCCGAACCGCGGAAGCAACTCCGGACCGAGGAAGGTGGTGATCTCGGCGATCCCCTCGCCGTCGAGCGTCAGCACGGAGATGCTGCGCGGCAGGAAGCTCTGCCGCTGCTCGTCCCAGCGGTAGTTCCCGAACGCCGGCTGACCGTTCGCGCGCGTCGGCACGAGGCGCCAGCGGTTCTCGCTCGCGAGGACGTGGCTCTGCAGGAACGCGGCCACCGCCTCGCGGCCGCGGTACCAGGTGGGCAGGGGCGGCATCGTGAACGCGCCGTCCGCGGCGAGCATCTCCACGACGGCGTCGACGTCGGCGCGCTCGAAGGCGGAGACGTAGCGGTCGACGACCTCGCGCAGGCCCTGGTCGTCGAGCGAAGCGAGCACCGCCTGCTGGCTGCGGTCGGGAAGCCGTTCGTCGACGGCCTTGTGGGCGCGCTGGAGGGCGCTGTCGACACCGGGCGGCGACATCTCCAGGGCCCTGGCCGTCTCGCGCGCCGAGAAGCCGAGCACGTCGCGGAGGATGAGCACCGCGCGCTGGCGCGCCGGCAGGTGCTGGAGCGCCGCGATGAAGGCGAGCTCGACGCTCTCGCGCTGCTCGTAGCGCGCCTCCGGACCGGCGAGCCCGTCCGCGAGCCCGAGGCGCTCGTCGGGGTACGGCTCGACCCAGACCGATTCGACGAGGGGTTCGGCCAGCCCGTCGTGGGGGTCGGCCGCGGGCGCGTAGTCGATCGGCAGCACCCGCTTGGGCCGCCGCTCGATCGCCCGCAGGCACGCGTTGGTCGCGATCGTGTACAGCCACGAGCGCAGCGAGCTTCGCCCCTCGAACCTCGCGAGCCCTCGCCACGCGCCGAGCAGCGCGTCCTGGAGCGCGTCCTCGGCGTCGGCCACCGAGCCGAGCATCCGGTAGCAGTGGGCGTGAAGGCTTCCGCGGTGGGGCTCGACGAGCCGGGCGAAGGCGTTCTCGTCGCCGGCGCGGGCAGCCTCGAGCAGGCGGTCGTCGTTCACGACGTCGTCCGCTTCGGCTGCCAGAAGGCGAGCTCGCCCCCGGCGGCGGTCCGGATCACCGTCCGCCATCCGGCCGGCCCCTCCCGGGGCTCCAGGAGGATGGAGGCGCCAAGCCCGCGCGCCCGATCGGTGGCCTCGGCGATCTCCTCAACCTCGACGTACGGTAACCAGAGCGGGCCGCGGACAGAACATTCGACGATTCCTCCCTCGAGCCCGTCGCCGAGTTCGAGCGACAGGTACGACCCCGCCCGGGTCTCGATCCGTTCCGGGCGCCAGCCGCAGAGCTCCGCGTAGAGGTCGCGGGCCTGCGGCAGGTCGCCGGTGTGGAGCTCGAGGTGGACGACCGGGCTGGAGCGGAGCGGCGTCATCGTCCGCCGGCGCCCTCGAACGCGGGGGCCGCAACGACCGGGAGAGACTCGGCCGCCCGGCGTCGGCCCGGGAGGCCCAGGGCGACGATCGCACCGACGGCGGAGAACACCGCGAGCACCGCGACCGCGGGCGCGAACCCGTCGAGGAACGCAGCGGGCGAGGCATAGCTGCCGGCCCCGGCGAACACCGCGGCGGCCACCGCGATCCCGAAGACGCCTCCCAGCTCGCGCATCATGCTGTTGGCGCCGGCGGCCTTGCCGATGTCCTGGACGGAGAACGAGCCGACGACGGAGTTCTGCGCCGCGGGGATCGCCATCGAGACCCCGACGCCGGCGAGGATCGACGGAAGCAGGAACTCCGAGTACGTCAGCCCCGAGTCCGCGAGCAGCGCGACCCAGCCCAGGGCCAGCGCCTGCAGCGACAGCCCGGCGACCATGAACGGCCGCTCGCCGAAGCGATCCACCAGGCTGCCGACGACCGGGGCGACGCTGATGAAGGTCACCGTCCAGGGCATCAACCGCAGGCCCGCATCGAGCGGCCCGTAGCCGAGCGCCGTCTGCAGCATCTGCGCGAAGAAGAAGACGGCGCCGAACAGCGAGGCGAGGGTGAAGAAGATCGCGGCATTGCCCGCCGAGAACGCTCGGGAGCGGAAGAAGCGCATGGGCACCATCGGCTCTGCTGCGCGCAGCTCCCAGGCGACGAACGCCGCGACGAGCAGCGCGCCGGCCGCGAGCGCGCCGACGATCTCGAGGCTCGCCCAACCGACGGAGTTCCCGCGTACCAGGCCCCAGACCAGCCCGAAGGCGCCCGCGCTGACGAGCGCCAGGCCGGGGATGTCGAGACCGGTGTCCCCGCCGCGGCTCTCCTCGACCTTCCGCAGCACGAGCGGGATAGCGGCCAGACCGATCGGCACGTTGAGCCAGAAGATCCACGTCCAGTCGAGGCCCTCGGCGATCGCGCCGCCGACGAGCGGGCCGAGCGCGACCGCGATCCCGGTGACCGCGCTGAACAGGCCGATCGCCGCTCCGCGCTTCTCGGGCGGGAAGGCAGCGGTCAGGAGCGTCAGCCCGAGCGTGAGCACCAGCGCCGCGCCCGCTCCTTGGGCTGCGCGGGCCGCGACCAGGAAGCCGACGCCGGGCGCGAGCGCGGCCGCCGCGGAGGCCGCGGCGAACAGGCCCAGGCCGGTCACGTAGAAGAGCCGGCGGCCGTACCGATCGCCGAGCGCGGCGGCGGTGATCAGCAACACCGCGAAGCTCAGGTTGTAGGCGTTGACGGTCCACTCCAGGTCCTCGATCGACGCGCCGAGATCGAGCCGGATCGTGCTCAGCGAGGTCGCCACCACGAGCGTGTCGAGCGCGGCCATCAGAGAGCCGATCGCGGTCAGGGCGACGACCCAGGCGGTCGTCGTCTTCCTGGGTGTCCGAGTCGTTTCCGAGCGCATCTCGCTGCTGCCTTTCCGTTCGTCCGACGGCGGGGACTGCCGCTTTCCAGCAGAGATCCGGCGCAGGCCGGAAATCCATCGGGGCGCAAGCCAGGCGCGCACCACCATGACCGCGGCGGAGGCCCCGCTGACCATCGGCAGCAGGGCCTCCTCGACCGGGACCCCTCCGAGGTGGGCGAGCATCAGCCCTTGGTCTGTCCCGCGGCGCGGCCGCGCTCGACCTGCACGGCCATCGCCTCGGCCGCCTCGGAGCCGGCCGGCGCGTCGTACTCGTCGTGGCGCCTGAGCCAGACGTTGGCCGGGCCCTGCGGGTAGCCGTCGGGCGAGTCCTCCCACTCCTCCTGGCGCCCGAGCGCCGTGATGTCGAGGTACGCCCAGGTGCCGCCGAGCGCCTCGTCGCCGCGGCCGTCGACGAAGTAGGTGCGGAAGATCCGGTCGTCGTCGTCGCGGTAGAAGACGTTGGTGCCGTGCCACTCGGCGACGTCGAAGTCGGCGTCGAAGTCGTCGGTGAGCGTGTACCACGGAAGGATCTCCCAGCCCATGCGCGCCTTCCAGCGCTCGATGTCGGGCTGCGGGGCGCGCGAGATGAGCGCGATCGTCGTGTCGCGGGCGTTCAGGTGGGCGGGGTGGGTGATCTGGTCGGCGATCCACGAGCAGCCGGGGCAGCCGGCATCCGGCCAGCCGTGGACGCCGGGCTCGAAGAAGAAGCGGTAGAGGATCAGCTGCCGCCGTCCCTCGAAGAGGTCGGGCAGGCTCGCCGGCCCGTCCGCGCCCTCGAAGCGGTAGTCCTGCTCGACGGCCATCCGCGGCATCCGCCGCCGCTTGGCCGCCAGCGCGTCGCGCGCGTGCGTGAGCGCCTTCTCCTCGAAGAGCAGCTTCTCGCGCTCCGCCTTCCACTCCTGCGGCGAGACGATCGGGGGCATGTCCATGGTCATCTGGCTCCTCGTGTCCTGGTAGGTCTGCGGGGGCGCAGATCCCCCTTCCATCAACAGAGATCCGACGAGGGCCTGAGATCCATCGGTGTCCGCCCAGGCGTGCCGCGTGCCGCTGGGAGGGCGGCGGCGGCCGCCACCGACCGTGGGCTTTGCGAAGCGCACGCTTCGTCGGGCTCTCCGCGAAGCGGTTGCGTCGGTGTCACTCGACGGCGGAGGGAGGCGCCGTGGCCGCGGACAAACGGATTGCTCCCGCTCCCGCCTTTCGGTCATCGCGTTGGGTTGAAGCCGGTTCCGAGACGGTCCTCGGCACGGCGAACACGTCGTAGCGACAAACGGTCTATGGTTCCCGACCGACGCTGCGATGACTGACCGGCCTCCCGTTCGCTCGCTCGCCTTCTTCAACAACAAAGGCGGAGTGGGTAAAACCACACTCTCCTGTAATCTCGCGAGCCTCATCGCCGAAAAGGCGGGCGCCAAAGTCCTCTACGTGGACTGTGATCCCCAGTGTAATGCCACGCAGTTGCTCCTAGAGGACGACATCTGGGGCGATATTTTCAGCAGCAAGCAGAAGTCCGCAAGTCGGACCCTACTGCGCGCGTTTCGCTACATCAGATCTGGTGACTCGACGATTGAGACCGAGCTCCGTGTCGTGCCGTCGGACCGGTTCGGCGTGGACGTCCTTCCAGGGCACCCCGGTCTCTCGACCCTCGAAGATAAGCTCAGTTCATCGTGGCTCGACTTCAAGGCCGGTGAGATCGGGGCCGCGCGACGAACGCTCTGGGCGCGAAACCTGATCGAAGCGCTCGACTACGACCTGGTCATTTTCGACGTCGGACCTTCGTTGGGAGCGCTGAACCGCTCCATACTCATCGGGTGCGACGCATTTGTAACCCCTATGGCTGCGGACTTATTTAGTCTCTACGCCTTAGACAATATCGCCGATTGGATGGAAACTTGGCATAAGGATTACCGCCGAGCGGCGAGTGAGATCAGCGAGCACGACCCCAGCTCGGCAGCCCAGTGGTACATAGAGCCAACGCTACGAGTCGATCGAGGTTTTCGCGGTTACACCGTGCAGCAATACGTCTCGCGTGCGTCCGGAGAGCAGATTAGGCAGGTCCGTGCCTACGAGCGGTATAAGAGACAGATTCCAAAGCGCGTTCAGCGTCTTCTCGCATGGTCTCCAGACGGGCTCGACGCGAGCATCGGAGTCGTGCCAAACATGTTTGCGATGGTGCCCCTGGCGCAGGCGGCCCATGCACCAATTCACACGCTCGGCAGCGGAGACGGGCTCCGCGGAGCGCAGCTCAGCCAGCAAAAGAAGTACGCACAGCAGCTCGACACTATTGCTGAGCGCTTGCTCCACAATCTTCTGTCGGACGCGTGATGCACGATAGCTACCGAGAAAGGTGGCCCGATTATCTAGTCCGATGCATCGCCCAACAGAACTTTGTCTGCGTCGTTGGGAGCGGTGTGTCGAGTTCGTGTAAGAATTCCGCAGGCGACAGGCCGCCTAACTGGCACATGCTGATCAGTGAGCTCACGCGAGAGTTGCTAACGTCGGACAGAAAAATCCGGAAGGTCACAGCCCTCCTGAGGAATCGAAATTATCTCGATGCGGCCGAGCTGCTTCGGTACTACGCCGATGAGGCGGGGCGCGCCCAAGACTTCACTCACGGCATTGTTGCCCGAGTTGAAAGTCCTGACGACCCGTATCAGCCAGGGGAGTGGCACGACGAAATCCTACGTCTCGACCCTCTCACAGTGGTGACAACCAATTTCGACAATATTCTCGAGCGCGCGACCGCGTCCGGATTCGGAGTGCATCTCCCGGACGCTAGGAAAATTGACGTCGAGGTGCGGAGCGGTGCGCCCATCATAATCAAGATGCACGGGTCGGTGGCGCACAGAGAGGACATGGTTCTCTGCCGCTCAGACTTTGCGCGGGTCCGGCAATCCAGCAGTCACATGCTCGCTGTGATGCACGCGCTGTTTCTGACCCGGACGTGCTTATTCATCGGATATAGTCTCGACGACCCAGATATGCAATTGGTTCTGGAGAATGTGTTGGGTGCGCGAGCCATCAAGCCCGCGCATTTTCTTCTAGGACCCCAGAACCCCTCACCGAACCGCAAAGCCTTGTTCGAATCCGCCTACGGAGTGACGCCGATCGAGTACAAGGCCGATGATCACGACGAGGGACTGTTGACGCTGCGCGCCCTGGCGGATCGCGTCGAAGAGCGACGTGTGGCACTCGTCGCGCGCTGATCCGCGCGCCGCGGTCCTTACTCGAGACGCGGTGACGGTTGCCCGGCTGGCGGACAGTCGCCGCGGGCCGTGTTCCCCCGAGTCCTTCAGGGTGTATGGAAAAGTCATCGCTTGCGTGAGCGAATTCGCGCGATGGTCGTCGCTCCGGTGCAGTGGAGCGTCGCGGGGAGGGCCGCTGCGGCCGCCACCGGCGTTGCTTGGCGCGCAGTTACCCGATCCGGCCATCGCCCGATGTCAGAGCTTGTACTTCGGCGGCGGAGGTCTGGCGCAGAGCGAGCGCGAAAATGCGCTGGCGGGGACGATGGTGAGAGGGTGCGGGCATTGTTTGAGGTCGAGAGCACGGTCGGGCTGTAAGGATCGTCGCCATGCTGCACGTGCACCGCGCGGAACGGGCTGACGGGCTCGTCGGAGCTCTGGGGCGGATTCTCGGGGACGCCCCCGAGGATCCGTTCGCGCGAGAGATTGTCTCGGTGCCGACCCGAGGCGTGGAGCGGTGGTTGGCTCAGTCTCTGTCAATGCGGCTCGGGATCTGCGCGAACGTCGACTGTCCTCCGCCGGGACGGCTCCTCGGCGACGCTGTTGCGGACGCTGCGGGGATCGACCTGAACGCGGATCCTTGGCTACCGGAGCATGCCGTGTGGTCCCTCCTGGAAGTTGTCGACGCGGAGATCGACGAGCCTTGGTTGGGCGGCCTCGCGAGCTATCTCCGCGGCGAGCATCGGCGGGCGCGGCGGTTCAGCACGATCAGGCATGTCGCGGGGCTGTTCGATCGGTATTCCCTCTATCGGCCCGAGATGCTTGAAGCGTGGGCGAGGGGGGAGTCGACGCATTGGCAGGCCGAGTTGTGGCGGCGGCTCCGGGCATCCGTCGATGTGCCGTCGCCTGTCGAGCGGACTGAGCAGGCGTGCTCACGGCTTCGCTCGAAGCGTGACGCCGTGGAGCTTCCGTCCCGCCTCTCGCTCTTCGGCCTCACCCGACTGCCGGCGGGCTATCTCCGCGTTCTCGAGGCGCTGGCGGTACACCGCGACGTGCATCTGCTCGTGCTCCATCCCTCGCCGGTGCTGTGGGACCGGCTTGAAACGGCGCCGGGGGTTGTCCGCAGGCAGCAAGACCACACGGCCAATGTGGTCCGGAACGGGCTTCTCGCGTCGTGGGGGCAGGAGTCACGCGAGCTCCAACTCGTGCTGGCCAAAGCGGAGCGGGTGGCGGGTCATCACCACGACGTTGAGGACGACGAGACGACGCTGCTGCAACGGATCCAGGGGGACGTGAAGAATGACCGGCCGCCGAGGGAGCAGCCCGCGGAGCTAGACGACGACGACCGGAGTGTCCAGGTCCACGCATGTCACGGTCGCGCGCGGCAGGTCGAAGTGCTCCGCGACGCGATCCTGCATCTCTTGGAGGAGGACGACTCACTGGAGCCGCGCGACGTCATCGTCATGTGCCCGGATATCGAGACGTTCGCTCCCCTAATCCAGGCGACATTCGGAGCAGGGGAAGTGTCCCCCGACGACGAGTATGAGCTCGATGCGCTGCCGGCCGATGTGCGGCCTCCGGATCTGCGAGTCAGGCTCGCGGATCGGAGCCTGAGACAAACGAATCCGGTCCTCGGTGTGGTCAGCAGGCTCATCGAGCTGGCCTCCGAGCGCATGACAGCAAGCCAGGTGCTGGATCTCGCTGATCGAGAGCCGGTGCGGCGGCGCTTCCGCTTCGACGACGACGACCTTACTCGCATCGAGGACTGGGTCGCGAGCAGCGGCATCCGTTGGGGGTTGGACGCTGAACACCGCAAGCCGTTCAAGCTGGACGGACTTCCCACGAACACCTGGAGGGCCGGCATCGACCGCGTACTGGTCGGCGTAACGATGACTGAGGAGCGTCGGCGGCTCTTCGAGGACGTCCTTCCGGTCGACGACGTCGATAGTCGCTCCATCGACCTCGCCGGTCGCTTCGCCGAGCTGATCGACCGACTCCAAGCGGTGTTGGACTCGTTCGCGACCTCGAAGACGATGAGCGGATGGGCGGCAGCTATCGGCGACGCCGCGGACGCGCTCACGGCAACGACCCAGCGCGATGCGTGGCAGCGCGTGCAGCTGCAACGGATTCTCGACGACGCATCAAACGAAGCACGGGGAGCCGCAGCGGAGCTCACCCTCGGTGAGGTTAAGACGCTCCTCTCCGACCGGCTCCAGGGCCGCCCGACGAGAGCGAACTTCCGGACCGGCAGCCTGACGATCTGCACTCTCCTCCCGATGCGGTCTGTCCCGCATCGCGTCGTGTGCCTCCTCGGCCTCGACGACGGCGTCTTCCCCCGAAAGGCGCCACGGGACGGAGACGACCTCCTCCTCGGCAGCCCGCAGGTCGGCGAACGGGACTCGAGGACCGAGGACCGTCAGATGCTCCTCGACGCGCTCCTGGCGGCCCGCGAACGCCTGATCATCACCTACACCGGCAACGACGAGCGCACAAATATCGCGAAGCCCCCCGCGGTCCCGGTTGGCGAGCTGCTCGACGTCGTCGAGCGAACAGCGAACGCGCGCGAGCGCGTCCACGTCCGCCACCCCCTCCAACCCTTCGACCCCCGCAACTTCACCGAAGGCGCGATCGCTGGCCCTCGAGCCTGGAGCTTCGACCGGGTCACCCTCGAGGGCGCGCGCAGGCTCGCTGAGGACCGCTCGCCGCCGCCCCCTTTCCTCGGCGGGGAGCTGCGGCCGCCGCCCACGGAGCTGGTCGAGGTCGACGAGCTTGTCCGCTTCGTGGAGCACCCGGCACGCGCCTTTCTCCGAAAGCGTCTCGGCGTGTCCGTCGCCGAATACGACGATGAAGTTGAGGACGGCCTTCCGATCGAGCTTGATGGACTCGAGAAGTGGGGCGTCGGTCAGCGGATGCTCGAGGCGCGCCTCGACGGCGCGGATATCCGCGCGGCATATAAGGCCGAGATCGCCAGAGGCGCGCTCCCGCCCGGCCGGCTCGGACAGCCCGTCATCGAGGACCTCGTCCCGACGGTCGAGAGCATCGTCGAGGCCGCGAACGAGTTTCGGATTGGGGAGCCGCACGCCGCCGACGTGTCGCTCGATCTTGACGGTAGGACCGTAAGCGGGACGGTGGCGGGGGTCCATGGCGCCGTACTGCTCAGGGTGATTTTCAGCCGCGTGTCGCCGCGACACCGGATAGCGGCTTGGGTGCGGATGCTCGCAGTCACCGCCTGCGGCCGGCCCGTGCAGGCTGTAACTGTGGGACGCGGCCCCGACGGAACGGTTGTAGCATCGCGGGTGGGCCCGCTCGTGCCGAGCGTAGCCCGTAGGCGCCTGGCTGAGCTCATCGCGTTGTACGACCGCGGGATGCGGGAACCGCTCGCCGTCGCCTGTCAGACATCTGCCGCCTTTGTCGCACACGGCGAGGCTGTCGCGCGCAGGACGTGGACCTCGGAATGGGGGATCGACAAGGAGGACCGCGAACTCGAGCACCAGCTCGTCTTCGGCGGAGTTCTCGACTTCGACGACCTCGCGCAGAAGCGCGGCTTCGCAGAGGACGCCCACGCGCTCTGGGACGAGCTGCTGCGGGCGGAAGCGCAGTGACCGCGGCGACGACCGCGTTCGACGTCTGCGGCCCGCTCCCCCAGCCGGGCGTCACCGTCCTCGAGGCCAGCGCCGGCACGGGGAAGACCTTCACGATCGCGGCTCTCGCCGCGCGCTACGTCGCCGAAGGCCGCCCGCTGGGTGATCTCCTGCTCGTTACCTTCACGCGCATGGCGACCGGGGAGCTCAGAGAGCGTGTTCGCGACCGCCTCGTCCAGACCGAGCACGGCCTCGACCGGGCCCTGCACGGAGACGAATCGGACGACGACCCTATCGTCGCGCTGCTGGCGCGCGGGCCAAGCGGAGACGTCGAACGGCGGCGGCAGCAGCTCGCGAAAGCTGTTGCCGACTTCGATGCTGCCACGATCGTCACCACGCACGGCTTCTGTCAGGAGGTACTCGGCGGATTGGGCATCGCGGGCGACGTGGACACCGACTTCGCGTTTCTGGAGGACACGCGCGACCTCGTCGCCGAGGTCGTTGACGACCTCTATGTCCGCCGCTTCGTCCGAGCCGCCGACGATGACGTCCACATCAAGCGCGCGCAGGCCCTCGAGATCGCCCGCCTCGCGACGAACAACCCCGCGGCCGCGGTCGTCCCGGATCCCGAGCACGCGACCCCGCGCGCGGCGATGCGCAGCCGGTTCGCGAAGGCCGCCCGCCAGGAGTTCGACCGCCGCAAGCGCCGCGCCGCGCTCATGACCTACGACGACCTGCTGACGACGCTGGACGAGACGCTCCACGGCGCCAACGGCGACGCCGTGAGCGAGATGCTGCGCGACCGGTACAAGATCGTCCTCGTCGACGAGTTCCAGGACACCGACCCCGTCCAGTGGAGCATCATGCGCCGCGCCTTCGGCGAGGGAGGCGCGACGCTCGTCCTCATCGGCGACCCGAAGCAGGCGATCTACGCCTTCCGCGGCGCCGACGTCTACGCGTACCTGGAGGCGGCGGCGCAGACGCCCGAGCGGCCGACGCTGCGGAAGAACTTCCGCAGCGACCAGGGCCTGCTCGACGCCTACGACGCGCTGCTGAGCGGCGCGCGGCTCGGGCACCCCGACATCGTCTACCGCACGGTCCGCGCCGACCACGAGGAGCAGCGACTTCGGGACGCGCCGGACGACAGCCCGCTGCGCATCCGCGTCGTCCACCGCGACGACCCCGCGCTGCGGACGGTGAGCAACGGCCAGTACCTCCAGGTCGACAGCGCGCGCGAGCACGTCGCCCAGGACGTCGCGGCCGACCTCGTCGAGCTGCTCTCCAGGCCTGACGCGACGATCGAGGGCAAGCGCGTGTGCCCGGGCCATGTCGCCGTCCTCGTCCGCACGAACAAGGCCGCCGCGCTCATCCGCGACGAGCTCGAGGCCGTCGGCATCCCGGCCGTCATCAACGGCGCCGGCAGCGTCTTCGGCACGCCGCAGGCACGCGAGTGGCTCCAGCTGCTGCGGGCGATCGAGCGCCCGACGTCGACGCCGCGAGCGAGGGCGGCCGCGCTCACCGCCTTCCTCGGCTGGAGCACGAGCCAGGTCGCGGAGGGCACGGACGACGAGTGGGAACAGGTCCACCAGCGCCTGCACCGCTGGGCGCGCGTCCTGCGCGTGAAGGGCGTCGCGGCGCTGATGGAGGAGATCACGCTCACCGAGCGCCTGCCCGAGCGCGTCCTCCGGCACGCGGGCGGCGAGCGTCGGCTCACCGACCTGCGGCACATCGGCCAGCTCCTCCACGCCGCCGCCCGCAGCGAGCATCTCGGCGGCACCGCGCTGACGGGCTGGCTGCGACGGAGGATCGCCGAGGCGGAGCAGGACACCGCGGACGAGGAGCGCAGCCGCCGCCTGGAGTCCGATGCCGAGGCGGTGCAGGTCCTCACCATCCACCGCAGCAAGGGGCTCGAGTTCCCGATCGTCTACCTCCCGTACCTCTGGGATCCGACGCACGTCCCGCGCACTCCGGTCCCCGTCACCTTCCACGACCCCGACAACGGCGACCGGCGGACGATCGACGTCGGGCTCGAAGGCCGCACCTACAACGATCACCGGCGACGCCACATCGACGAGGAGCGGGGGGAGGACCTGCGCCTCGCCTACGTCGCACTCACGCGCGCCAAGCACCAGGCCGTCGTGTGGTGGGCGGCTTCGAAGGGGAGCCGCGACTCGGCGCTCAGCCGCCTCATGTTCGACCGCGACGAGGAAGGGAACGTCGCGCCGTCGGGCACGAGCGTCCCGGGCGACGCCGACGCGACCGCCGCGTTCGAGGAGCTCGCGGCCAGCGCGCCGGGCCGCATCAGCGTCGAGCGCTCGACGCTGCCGCCGCCGCGCCGGTGGGAGCCGCCGCGCACGCTCGGCGCCGACCTCACGGCGGCGGACTTCGTCCGCGAGCTCGACTGGCGCTGGCGGCGGACCTCCTTCAGTGACATCACCGCCGGGACGCACGACGACGTCCGCGTCACGAGCGAGCCCGAGGAGCCGCTGGTCGTCGACGAGCTGGAGGTCGAGCCGGTGATGCCGGGGAGCGCGGGCGGCGAGGAGGTGCCGCTCGCGGTCATGCCCGCCGGCGTCCAGATCGGGACGTTCGTGCACGAGGTCTTCGAGGTGACGGACTTCGCGGCACCCGACCTGGAGGCGGAGCTGGCCGAGCACGTCGCCGCCGCGCGGCGGCGGCGCGGGGTGGACATCGGCGATCCGGACGCGGTGGTCGCCGGCCTGAGCGCCGCCATCCGCACGCCGCTCGCGCACGGTGGCATCGCGCTGAGCGACGTCGAGCGCAAGGATCGCCTCGACGAGCTGCAGTTCGAGCTGCCGCTCGTCGGCGGTGATACGCCGACGGGGGCGAAGCTGACGATGGAGGCGCTGGCGAGCACGCTGCGCGACCACCTCGAGCCCGACGACCCGCTCGTCGGCTACCCGGCGCTGCTCCGCGACCCCGCTCTGCGCCACAGCGTCCGCGGCTTCCTCACCGGCAGCATCGACCTCGTCCTGCGCGCGGGCGAGCAGTTCGCCGTCGTCGACTACAAGACGAACTGGCTCGGCGACACGGCGCTGACCGCGTGGCACCACCGCCCCGAGGCGCTCGCCGAGACGATGCAGCGCTCGCACTATGCCCTCCAGGCGCTGCTCTACAGCGTCGCGCTGCACCGGTACCTGCGCTGGCGGCTGCCGGCGTACGACCCGGCGCGCAACCTCGGCGGCATCTTCTACCTGTTCGTCCGCGGCATGGTGGGCGAGCCGGGAGGGGGCGTGTTCGCCTGGCGCCCGCCCGCGCCGCTCGTCGTCGCGCTCAGCGACCTGTTCGGGGCGGGGACGGCGTGACCGAGGTCCTCGACCCCTTCGACGTCCGCCGTGCGCAGAGCGCGGCGCCGGAGCTGGTCCCGTTCAACGAGGCGGGCGTGCTCGCGGCGGCGGACGTGCACGTCGCGCAACGTCTCGGCGCGCTCGCGGGTGCTGACGACGCCCTGCTCGCGGCGGCGCTCGCGGTGCGCGCGCCGCGGCTCGGCCACATCTACGTCGACCTCGCGACGGTGGCGACGACGGCCACGGTGGAGCTCGAGGAGCCGGTCGACCTCAGCGCCCTGCCGTGGCCGGAGCCGCAGGCGTGGATCGCGGGGGTCGCGGACAGCCCGCTCGTCGCGCACGGCGAGAACGCGACCGACACGCGCCCGCTGCGCCTCGTGGGCAGCTGTCTCTACCTCGACCGCTACTGGCGCGAGGAGCGGCAGGTGGCAGCGGACCTTCTCGCGTTGAGCGAGGCGGCGGAAGAGGTCGACCTCCCGCTGCTTGCCGACGGGCTCGGGCGGGTGTTCGCTGAGCGCCCTGACCGCGGTCAGCAGCTCGCCGCGGCCTCCGCCGTCCTGCGGCGCTTCGCGGTCGTGGCCGGCGGCCCCGGCACCGGCAAGACGACCACCGTCGCTCGGATCCTCGCGCTGCTCGCCGAGCAGCCTGGGACGCGGCTCGTCGCCCTCGCCGCGCCGACGGGCAAGGCGGCGCAGCGGCTCGAGGAGGCGGTGCACCACGAGGCGGCGTCGCTCGACGTCGTCGAGGACGTCCGCGCCGAACTGCTCACGTCGACCGCCTCCACGATCCATCGCCTGCTCGGCTGGCGCCCCGACAGCAACAGCCGCTTCCGCCACCACCGGCAGAACAAGCTGCCGCACGACGTCGTCATCGTCGACGAGACCTCGATGGTCTCGCTGTCGCTCATGGCGCGCCTGGTGGAGGCGGTGCGCCCAGGCGCACGGCTCGTGCTCGTGGGCGACCCGGGCCAGCTCACGTCGATCGAGGCCGGCGCGGTGCTCGGCGATGTCGTCGGCCCGGCGACGCAGGCGCTGCGGATGCGACCCGCGGCGCGCGCGCGGCTCGCCGAGGCGACGGGCGAGCCGGTCGAGGGGGAGGACGGGGCGGGAATCGGCGACGGCATCGTCGTCCTCGACCACGGGCACCGGTTCGGGACGGAGATCGCGTCACTCGCGACCGCCGTGCGCAAGGGCGACGCCGATGCGGTGGTCGACGTCCTGCGCAGCGCGCCCGACGGCGTCGAGTGGGTGGAGGACGACGCGCTCCAGACCGTTCGCGCCGCGGCGATCGAGAGCGCCACAGCCGTGATCGCTGCCGCGGCGGATCGCGACGCGCGGCGTGCGCTCGACGCGCTGGGCCGGTTCCGCGTCCTCTGCGCGCACCGCCGCGGCGACCACGGGGCGGCGACGTGGCAGACGCGGATCGAGGGCTGGCTCGCCGACGACGTCGAGGGCTTCACGCCCGGCCGGCGCTGGTACGTCGGCCGCCCGCTCCTCGTGACCGAGAACGACTACGAGCTCGGGCTGTTCAACGGCGACACCGGCGTCGTCGTGGCCGCGGCCGCCGATCGCCTCGCCGCGGCGTTCGAGCGGCGCGGCGACGTCGTCGAGATCAGCCCGTCGCGCCTCGGCGCGATCGAGACGGTCTACGCGATGACGATCCACAAGAGCCAGGGCTCGCAGTTCGGCACCGCGGCCGTGGTGCTGCCACCGGCGACCTCGCCGATCCTGACCCGCGAGCTCCTCTACACCGCGGTGACCCGTGCGCAGGACCGGCTGATCGTCGCCGGCGCGGAGGAGACGATCCGCGCCGCGGTCGCGCGGCCGGCTGCTCGGGCGTCCGGGTTGCGCGCGCGCCTGTGGACGTGAGGCGCGGCGGCCGAGCGCCGTCCGGTCGCGGCGGTACGTTCGCGCGTCCATGTCGATCGTCGCCCTCGACCTCCCCGGACCCTCGCGGCGGATCACGATCGAGCCGCTGCGGCTGCCGGTCCCCAGCGTCGAGCCTCCGCCGCCGGAGCCCGTTCGCGAGGAGCCCGAGCCGGTCCGCGAGCCGGCTCGCACGTGACCGCGCCGGACTTCGTCGAGCCGATCGTCGGCTACCGGGCGTGGCGGCTCGACCGCGACGCGCTCGTCCCGTGGAGCGCCGGCCGCGCCGGCGCGGGCGCGTGGACGCCGGGCGTGAACCAGGCGACGTGCCTGCACACCGGGGCGCACCCGAGCCAGAGCCCGCCCGTCGCCGACTGCTCGTGCGGGCTGTATGCGCTGGCCGACCCGCGCGACGAGCGGCTGCGGCCGTCCTACGAGGCGGTCGGGGCGGTGGTCGCGTGGGGCGACGTCGAGGTCCATGCGACCGGCTTCCGCGCCCAGTACGCGGCGATCGTCGCCCTCGGCCTGCCGGACGACGCCGAGCTGGGCCACCTGACCCGGCTGCGCGAGGCCGCGCGGCGCTACGGCGTCCCGGCCGTCCCGATCGCCGGCCTTGCCGCCGCCGCGCTCGAGTACGGCCGCCCGATCGCCTTCGAGTCGATCCTCGTCCCCCGCCGCCGCGCGATCACGATCCACCGCACCCCGCCGCCGCCGCTCGGCGTCGACGGCGCGAGCGGGATCGCGCTCGACGAGCACCTGACCGTGACCGTGGAGCGCGGAGGGGTGAGGCTCGCGCCGGCTCCGCCGCTGGCCGAGGTTCTGAAGGGGATGAAGGTGAGCGCGACCGAGAGCGGCACGACGCTCGGCGCCGGCGACGTCATCGCGCGCGCCGGCGGAGCGGACGGGTTCGTGCTGCGCACGCCGGTGGGCGGCGTCGTGGGGCCGGACCCCGGAGGGGGCGGCCCAGCCGGCACCCACGCCGACGCGGGGATCTGGCTGGCGCCGACGCGCTGGGAGGACGACGCCGCCGCGATCACCTGGGGCGCTGCGGGCCGACGCTTCTACGCCGCCGAGATGGACAAGGCCACCGCGCGCGACGCCGACCCCTTCGCCTCGCTGCGCACCCGCTGGCTGCACGCCCACGCGCGCATCCGCTCCGCCGAGGACGTCCTCGACGAGCTGCGCCGCGAGCGCGCGCGGCCCCGCTTCGCCTCGCGCCGCGAGCTCGACGCGCTGCTCGTCGAGCGCCTGCGCGTGGCCTTCGAGGCCGACGGCGTGATCAGCGCCGCACGCCGCCTCGAGCGGCGCATGGCCTGGCGCCTGCACGCGCCGGAGGCCGACGTCGCGCTCGGCGCCGAAGGGGTCGCGACGGCGCCGCCCCGCGGCGGCGACCTCGTCCTGCACGCCTCGGCCGAGACGGCCGACGACTACTTCGCCGGCCGCATCGACCTGCCGGCCGCGCTGCGCCGCCGCGAGGTGCAGACGTCGTCGCCGTACCCCGCGGTCCTGCGCGCGGCCTCGATCATGAAGCCGCTGCACGCCGCGTACGTGGCGGCGCTCGCCTAGGCCGACGCCAGCTCCTTCGCCTCCTCGCGCGCGAGCTCGAGCGAGGCCTTGCGCACGCCCTCGAAGTGCCCGCGCTGCACGCCGACGGCCCACGACGCGAGCTCCGTCACCTGCGAGTCGCCGATCGTCTCGCCGATCGTCTGCACGATCTCCCAGTGGCCGAGCTCGCCCGCCTCGGCCATGGTGAGGAACTCGAAGCCGTCGAGCGCCTCCTCCTCGCCCGCGAGATACGCGTCGCGCATCTCGGCGGCCTCCTTCTTCGTCTCGCGGCCCTTCTCGATGATCGCCGTCTTCTTGCCCTCGAGGGTCTCGACCAGCGACAGGGTGCGCTTCTCGGTCTCCTCGGCGTCGGCCTTCATGCGCTCCAGATCGGAGGCGAAGGCGTCCGCGCCCTCCATCTTCGCGACCTTCTCGGTCGTGTCCTGGGCGGCCTGGGCGAGCCCGAGGACCTCGCCGAGCTTCTCGTCAAGCGGTGTCAGTTCAGCCATGCCGAGGGACTCCCCGGCGGCTGCGGCGGCCAATCGCGAGGCGGCGCGAACGGTGGGCTACGCGGTCTGCGCGAGGCGCAGGCCGCCGCGGCGCTTGCGCGCGAGCAGGGCCTGGTCGGCGGCGGCGACGAGGTCCTCGCCGGTCATCGCCTCGTCGAGCTGCGCCGGCGCGCACGTGATGCGCAGCGGCTGGCCGTCCGGCCCGCGGCAGCCCGCGAGCACCGCGCTGGCGACGCGATCGCACACGATCTCGGCGTCGCCCAGGCTGGTCTCCGGCAGGATGAGCGTGAACTCGTCGCCGCCCCAGCGGAAGCAGGAGTCGTACTGGCGCAGCGTGGCGCGCAGCGCGCCCGCCACCACCACGAGGCACGTGTCGCCGGCGGGGTGGCCGTACGCGTCGTTGATGCCCTTGAAGTCGTCGAGGTCGGCCACGACGACCGACAGCGGCGCGCCGGAGCGGCGCACGCGCGCGATCTCGGCCGCGAGCGTCTCGCGGAAGCCGCGCCGGTTGGGCAGGCCCGTCAGCTCGTCCTGCCGCGCCAGGCGCTCGGCCTGGACCGACTGGTCGCGCAGGCCGAGCCGCTGGGCGCGGACCGCCCGCATCAGCGTGGCGGCCAGGAACGCGAGCGCGCAGAGCAGCATGAGGCGCACGCCGGTCTGGCTGATCGCCTCGGCGCCGGCGTGGTCGTAGAAGAGGGGAGCGACGGACGCGGCGACGACCGCGGCGAGCACGCCGACGAGGCGGCGCGGCGGGTGCAGCGCGCCGGCGTACAGCGCGACGATCAGGAAGAGCTCGGCGTAGGGGACGCCGTAGCCGCCGGCGAGCCACTGCATGAGCGCGACCTGGGCCACGCCGATGTAGCTCGTGGCGAGCAGCATGTCCCAGCTGATCTCGTGGCGCGCCATGTGTCGGGCGCAGCCGATGCCGGCGGCGATCACGAGGGCGGCGACGACCCAGCCGGCGCCGCCGATGGCCGCGTCCGGCGGGGAGAGCGGGAGCAGGAGCGCGCCGAGGCCGCTGGCGATCAGCCAGAGCAGCGCGCCGAGGCGGCGAGCGGTGGGCGGGTCCGCGCCGGCGTAGGGGTCGGCGTCGTACGCGAACGCCAGGCGGAGCCTTGCGAGGATCGGCACATTCGGGTGATCGACCGCCGCCGCGCCCGATTGAGGGGCGACGTCAGGCAGCGGCCATCCGCCGATCGCCAGCACGCCCGTTTCCGGACCTTCCACCGAGGGGAACCCGACTCGGATGGCCGAGATGGAAGACCCGCTGGCCCAGACGCCGCTGTCGATCGTGCCGACGGAGGACGCCGGCGCGCCCGAGACGCCCGACGCCATCTTCCTCGCCGGTGGATCCAAGGACTGGTCGCTGTGGGCGGCCTGCGCCGAGTGCGGCGGCTACGCGCTGCGCCTGCACGTCGAGGCCCGCGAGGACTGGATGGACGCGGCGGTCCGCGCGCAGTCGTTCCTCGCGCGCGTGCACCACCACGGCTGCCTGCGCTGCGACGCGCGCAAGCGCCGCTTCGCGCGCGACGACGCCGAGGCCACGATGTGGTGGGACCCCGAGGCCGACGACTGGATGATGGACGGCCAGATGCCGGACGGCACGAAGCTGATGCTCCCGCTCGACGTCAAGGACTACTGGTCGGTCCCGGAGGCTGCTGCCGCCGCCGCGTCGCTGACGACCGACGGCCCCGCGGTCCGCGTCGTGCCCGGGCCGGAGCTGCTCGACACCCAGATGCCGTCGATCTTCCACATCGCCGACATGTGGGCGATGTGGCTGCCATGCGAGGAGTGCGGCGGCTGCGAGCTGCCGCTGCGCGAGGGCAGCCGGCTCGAGGCGGCCGCGGCGACCGGCCAGGCCAAGCGGATCGTCGAGCTCGCGGCGGCCGAGGGCTGCCCTGCGTGCGTGGCGGCGATGTTCCGCGAGGCGCGCCTGCCCCCCGACACGCCGCCGCTCACCTGGTACGACCCGGTCGAGGACCAGTGGATGCTCTGGCAGCCGGTCGACAGCGTGCCGGAGGGCGTGACCATGCCGCTGGGGCTGGCCGGGTTCGACATCAGCCGGGTCGCCGTCGAGACGCGCGTCGAGGAGCTGCTCTTCGGCGACGACGAGCCGACGGCCGACGACGACCCCGCGCCCGCCTAGCCGCGCCGGACCGGCTTCGGCCGCGGCGGCGTGGTGATCGGCCCGCGCTTGGTCGCGCACGTCCGGTACCGGCGCAGCGACCGCACGCGCACGCCCTTGCGGGTGACGCCCTCGATCTTCACCGTGATGCGCCCCTTCGGCAGGCCGCGCAGGTCGACCCGGGCGCGCAGGCGCTTGCCCTTGACGACCTTCACCCGCTTGCCGTTGACGTAGACGGTCGCGCGCTTGAGCTTGTCGCCCTTCGGGTTGCGCAGGCGGATCCGGAAGTTGCGGCGGCTGACGCAGCGCCGCCTGCCGGTCGCCGGCTGCGGCGTGTCGACGTTCGACGGCGGCAGGCCGAGGCTCGCCGACTCGCCGGAGCAGTCCCCGCCGCCGCGTAGCGCCGGGCCGCTGTTCTGCCGCACGAGCAGCGGCAGCGCGAACAGGCGCTCGCCCCCGGTCACCGGGTCCTTCGTGCTCGCGTCCGCCGTGGCGATCATCACGCACCCCTGCTCGTCGATCGCGTTGGTGAAGAAGTCGCCGAGGCGGCGGTCCTCCCCCGTCGCCACGCACGTCGTGCCGGACTGGCAGATGTCGCTGTCGGCGACCGGGCGGCCGAGCGGGTCGACCGTCTCGATCTGCGGGCTCGCGGTGTCCGCGCCGAGGATCGTCGCCGCGTGGACCGTGATCGACGCCTTGGTGCAGGCGAGGTCGACGACCTTGTCGGTCTCGTACCAGACGACGCTGATCTTGCCCTTGTCCCCGGCGGCGACCCACGGCCAGAAGACGCGGCGGTCGCTCGGCGCGGCGATCCGCACCGGCTCGCTCCAGTGCTCGCCGAAGTCGCTGGAGTAGACGTACGAGACCGCGTTCGGCGCCGGCGTCTCGTTGTCGTCGCACCCGCCGGCGGTGTCCTTCACGCGCGCGTCGTCGTCCCACACCATGTACAGGCCGCCCGCGTCGTCGAGGACGATCGACGGCCAGTGCGCGTACGGCTTGACGTCGATCACCTTGTGCGGCGTGACCGCCGCATCGCCGCGCTTCCACGTCGCCACGCCGAGCGCCTTCGGGCTGTTCGGGTCGTACGTGATGGGGATGACGAGCGAGTCGCGCCGCGCGTCGTAGAACAGCTTGCCGTTGCCCGCCCACGCGGTGCCGTCGTCGGTCTCCCCGAACGCCTGCAGCCCGTCGGTCGAGCACGTCTGGCCGCCGTCGGTCGAGCGGAAGATCCGCTGCGAGACGTTGTCCTCCGCCGTGTTGGTGGCGAGGAACACCTCGTCCTTGTGCGCGCCGGCCAGCCACGGGCGGTCGCCGTCGTGGCACTGGAGCGTGCCGCGGTCCCACGTGAAGCCGCCGTCGTTGGAGGAGAACAGCGCGTCGTTGGCCAGGTCGATGCCGGTGTTGTAGATGCGGCCCGCGGCGTCCTGCGACAGGTCGGGGTCGCTGAAGCCCTGGTTCTGCGCGGGGTTGGTCGGGAAGCCGGCCGCGAAGTCGACGCGCTGCCACGTCTTGCCGTCGTCCTTCGACGTCCACATGTTCACCTGGTTGCGGTAGCCGCTCGCGAAGTCGAACGTCGTCGCCGACGCCAGGCCCGGCCGGTAGATGTGGGTCGTGCCCTCGTGGGAGGTGTAGAGCAGCGTGTGGTGGACGGGGTCGGCCATCACGAGCGGTTCGCCGCCGGCGAGGTTCATGTCGATGTACTGCGGCTGGCCGAAGCCGAGGGGGGCGGCGGTCGCCGTCGCCGGGAGGACCCCGGCGGCCACGAGCGCCGCGGCGATGAGTGCGCGCGCGCGGGTGGGCATGCGCCGAAGCTTCCTCCGGCCGGCCGAGCGATGCGCCGGTTCTAGCGCACCCCGATGTCGCGCACGCTGACCGACACCAGGCGCTCGCTCACGATCGCCCGCATGACGAAGCGCCCGCTGTCCGCCACCGCGCTGCGGCCCGACCGGTTCAGGCGGACATTCGACGTCGTCTTGTCCTTGCCAGAGCCGAGCGTGAACGTGCCGCGCCCCATGACCGCGCCGGTCCGCCCGCCGCGGCCGATGCCGTAGAGGACGACGCTGCCCGTCCGCCGCTCCTTGCTCAGGCCCTTGCGCTTGAGCGCGAGCTTCACGCGCCCGCGCTTCGCCGTCGCGGTGCCCTTGGCCACGCGCGTCCCGCACGGGTCCTGGCCCTTCAGGCGCCGCAGCTCGCTCTCGAACAGCTTCGGCTTGGCCGCCATGACCGCGTCGACGCACATGTTCAGCAGCCTGCGGTACGTCGCGACGTCCTCGGTGTCGTTGCTCAGCCAGACGTGGACGGCGTAGCCGGCCTCGTGCGCGCGCTTGACGTTCTCCGGCGTCGCGACGACGAGCTTCTGCCCGCCGAGGTCGAACGTGATCGGGATCTGGAACGCGACCACGCCCTCGCCCGGCGACTCGTTCTGCAGCAGGAACTTCGCCCCGCCGCCGACGCCCGGCGCGAGGGGCACGTCGGGCGCGATCTGGTGGAAGTGGTCGACGACGTTCTGGTTGAAGGAGACGACGATGATGTCGCTGCGCCCGGTGGCCTTGACGATCGGGGCGAGGACGTCGGCCGTCCGCATCTGGATCTCCTCCGTCTCGCCCTTGATCTCGATGTTCGTGGCGACCTTCGGGTAGCGGTCGAGCACGTCCTCGAGGCTCGGGACGCGGAAGTCGTCGGGGCCGAAGCCCTTCGGCGCCTTCTTGGCCAGCGTGCGGATGCCGCGCAGCGGATAGGTGTCACCCGGCCGGCGGTCGGCCACGCGGCGGGCGCCGGCGTCCGGCACGAACCAGTACGCGGCGTCGAGCTGCTGGATCTCGGCGAGCGTGTGGTCGATGACCGGGCCCGTCCCGTTCGTCGTGCGGTCCAGCGTCGTGTCGTGCATGACGACGATCCGCCCGTCTTGTGTCAGGTTCACGTCGATCTCGAGCCAGTCGGCGCCGATGTCGAGCGCGCTCTCGAACGCGTACGTGGTGTTGCTCGGGTACTCGTCCTCGCCGCCCTGGTGGGCGAAGTTCATGACCCGCTCGGCGAGCCACGGGTTCTCGCCCTGGGCGGCGGCCGGTGCGGCGATGGACAGGGTGAGGATCAGCGCGGCGAGGAGGCTCCGGGACATGCGGGCGATCCTCTCACGAACCGTCAAGGGCCATCCGGCGTAGCCCCCTGCATGAGACGAACCATCGCGATACTGCTCGCTGCAGGGCTGCTCGTCGCGGCCGGCTGCGGCGACGACAACGAGGAGACCGGCAGCACGACGCCGAGCACGGGCGCCGTCAGCCCCGGCGAGTCCGACGCAGGCGACGCCGGCGCCAACGGCCCCGGCGGCGGGACCAAGGTCAGCCTGACGGAGTTCAAGATCGACCCGTCGAACCCGTCGGTCAAGGCCGGGAGCGTGAGCTTCGAGGTCACCAACGGCGGTCAGGTGCCGCACGCGCTCGAGATCGAGGGCAACGGCGTCGAGGAGGAGACCGACGTCCTCCAGGGCGGCGACACCGCGGAGCTTCAGGCGAACCTCAAGCCCGGCAAGTACGAGTGGTACTGCCCGGTCGGCGACCATCGCTCCGAGGGGATGGAGGGGACGCTGACGGTCAAGTAGGCCGCCTCGTCTGCGAGGCGGCGGGCCGGGGGCGGTGGCTCGGGGGGAATGAGCCCGCCGCCACCCGGCCGTGGCGCCTCCCTACCGGCGGGTCTCCGCCGTGCGGTCCGTGCGCTCGGACGTCCGGTTGCCGGACCGGTCGTCCGTGCGATCCGTGCCGTCCGGATCGAGCTCTGCGGCGCGCTGCTCCTTCGAGCGCGCGAAGCGACGCTCCCGCTGGGCGGTCGCGGCCTGCTCCTCGGCCAGCGCCTGCTCGCGCTTGGCGCGCGCGGCGCGCTCCTCGGCCTCGGCCTCGGCGCGGGTCGCGCGGGCGCCGCGGACGCGGGCCTCCTCGCGATGGCTGCGCGCCTCGACGCGGCGCTCCTCCAGCTTCCTGTCGCGCTGGCGACGGCCGATCAGCGCGACGAGCGCGATCAGCACGATGGCCGCGATGACGATGGCGACGATGACTCCTGCGTCCATGGCTCTCTTCTCCCTCTGTTGAGTGCCCGTTCAGAAAGCACCAACGCGCCGCCTCGGCACAGGTTGGGAGGTACCTTTCCGCGCCATGTCCCGGGTCTGCCTCGCCGTCACCCTGCTCCTCCTCGCCGCCGCGCCCAGCGCCGCCGCGAGCGTCGTCCGCTCCGACTCCGTGCTGCCCCCGGGCGAGAGCGGGTTCGTCTCCCGCGACGGGATCGCGACGGGCAGCGGCTCGCCGCACCTGTACGACCAGGTCTCGCTGCTCACCGACTTCACGTTCAAGCCGGCGACGTTCGGCCAGCCGGCCGAGTCGGTCGAGGAGCCGCGGCCGGGCGTGCGGATTGCGCGCGACGCGTACGGCGTCCCGGCCATCACCGCCGCGACGGAGGCCGACCTGTGGTGGGCCGCGGGCTACGTCACGGCCCAGGACCGCCTGGCGCAGATCGAGCTCTTCCGGCGCGCCGCCGCCGGCCGGCTCGCCGAGCTGCTCGGCAAGGACTCGCTCGGCGACGACTTCGTCGCGCGCCGCGACTACTACACCGACGCGGAGCTGCGCCGCCAGCTCGACCGCCTGCCGGCCGCGGTCAAGCCGCGCTTCCCCGCGTACGCCGAGGGCGTCAACGCGTGGATGGACCACATCCGGGCCAACCCCGCCGACCTCCCGGCCGAGTTCGCCGCGCTGAACGTGCCGCTGCGCCCGTGGACCGTCCTCGACTCCGCCCGCATCGGCGTGCTGCTGCTGCGGACCGTGCCGAGCGACGACGGCAACGAGCTCGGCAACCTCGAGGCGCTGCGCGCGCTCGGCGCGCGGCGCTTCGACAAGATCCTGCCGCTGCGGGTGCCGGGCCAGGTCACGACGATCCCCACCGCCGACGGGCGCTGGCCGTCGCAGCCGGGCCGCACCCTCGCGCAGGAGCGCGCCGGGTTCGTCCGCTCGCTGCTCGCCGTCCGCGCGATGCCGCTGCCGAAGAAGGCCGGCGCGGCGGTCGTCGAGACCGGCATGCCGCGCGAGGAGGCGCGCAAGGTCCTCGGCGGGCAGGGCTCGTTCATGTGGGCGATCCGCCGCGAGAGCGACAGGCACACCTTCCTCGTCAGCGGCCCGCAGCTCGGCTACAACGCGCCGCAGCGGCTGCACGAGCTCGAGCTGCACGCGCCCGGGCTGGACGTCCGCGGCGTCGTCCCGCCGGGCGTCCCGGCGCTGGCCATCGGCCACAACGGCCACGTCGCGTGGGGCTTCACGAGCGCGCTCTCCGACGACGACGACCTGTACGCGGAGAAGCTCCGCGCGCCCGGGTCGACGCAGTACCGCTTCCGCGGCCGCTGGCGGCGGATGAGCTGCCGCACCGAGACCTTCGAGTTCCGCGGCGGCGACGCGCCGAGGCGCGAGCGGATCTGCCGCACCGTCCACGGCCCGGTGCAGGCGCGCGCCGGCCGCGTCGCCTACGCGCGGCGCTATGCCATCTGGGACCGGGAGGTCGAGAGCGTCAGCGGCATCGACGCGCTGAACCGCGCGAAGGACCTGCAGGACGTCGACCGCGCCGCGCGGATGATGACCTGGACGGAGAACATCCTCGCCGCCGACGACCAGGGCAACATCGGCTTCTGGCACCCGGGCAACTACCCGCTGCGGCCGCGGACCTTCGACGAGCGCCTGCCCTACCCCGGGACGGGCGAGGCCGAGTGGCGCGGGCTGCTGTCGCGGCGCGACCTGCCGAGCGTCATCAACCCGACCGGCCGCAACTGGCTCGTCAACTGGAACAACGCGCCGTCCGCCGACTTCACGAGCGGCGACAACCAGGCCCGCGAGCAGCTCAACGGCCCGTTCCACCGCGTGCGGATGCTGACCAACCTGATCGGGGGAGCGGCCGTTGCGCCGGACTACGACCGCGCGACCGCCGGGATCATCCGCGTCTCGGGCCGCACGGCGACGCAGTACTCGGCGGCCGAGCCGGCGCTGCGGCGCGTGGCGGCCCGGGCGACCTCGCCGGGCAAGGACGTCATCGAGACGCTCCTGGCCTGGGACGGCAACTACACGCGGACCGCCGACGACGGGACGGTCGAGCCGGGCGTCGCGACGTGGCGCGCGTTCAAGGCGGCCGCCCAGGAGCTGGTCATGCCGCGGGTCCCGAGCGGCGCGCGTGGGCTTGTCGGCAGGCCGGGCGACAAGGGCTTCGTCGAGGCGACGCTCGGCGAGACGTACGCGCTGCGCACGCTGAGCGACCGCGGGCTGCTCGACGCGGCGGACATCGCGGCGGAGGCGCTGCAGGCCCGGTTCCGCTCCTCCGACCCGGCGCGCTGGCGCGAGCCGCGGACGTTCATCACGGCGTCGCCGCTCGGCGTGGCGCAGGCGCCGAAGATCGGCCTCATCAACCGCGGGAGCTGGGAGCAGCTCGTCGAGCTCGGCCCGTGAGCATCCACGAGCTGACCGACGAGCAGCAGGAGATCCGCGCGCTCGCCCGGCGCTTCGGCGACGAGGTCATCGCGCCGCAGGCGTCGGCGTGGGACCGCGAGCACCGCTTCCCGCGCGAGGTGTTCGAGCAGCTCGGCGAGCTGGGGCTGATGGGCGTCTGCGTCCCCGACCGCTACGCGGGTGCGGGCGCGGACTACCTCTCGTACGCGCTCGTCCTCGAGGAGATCTCGCGCGCGGACGCCGGCGTCGGCGTGACGCTCGCGGTCCACACCGGCGCGGGCACGATGCCGATCCTCGCCCACGGCAGCGACGAGCAGAAGGACCGCTACGTGCCGCCGCTCGCCCAGGGCCACGAGCTCGCGGCGTTCGCGCTGACCGAGAGCGGGTCGGGATCGGACGCGGGCGCGATGCTGAGCCGGGCCGTCGACGGCCGCATCACCGGCACCAAGCAGTGGATCACCAACGGCTCGCACGCGCACACCTTCCTGGTCTTCGCGAAGGAGGCGGGCGACGCCGACGGGGCGCGGGCCAAGCCCTCGGCCTTCCTCGTCCGCCGCGGCGCCGACGGCTTCCGGGTCACGCGCGAGGAGGAGAAGATGGGGCTGAACTCCTCGTCGACCGCCGACCTCGCCTTCGAGGAGACCCCGGGCGAGCGGATCGGCGGGCCCGGCGGCGGCATGCGGATCGCGCTGTCGACGCTCGACGGCGGCCGGATCGGCATCGCCGCGCAGGCCGTCGGGATCGCACAGGCCGCGCTCGACGTCGCGAGCGCCTACGCGAAGGAGCGCAACGCGTTCGGCGGCCCGATCGGGCGCTTCCAGGCGATCGCGCACAAGCTCGCCGACATGCAGACCGAGATCGAGGCGGCGCGGGCGCTCGTCTGGCGCGCGGCGCGCCTGAAGGAGGCCGGGCGCCCGCACACCGTCGAGGGCGCCCAGGCCAAGCTCTTCGCCTCCCGCGTCGCCCGCCACTGGACCGGCGAGGCGATCCAGGTCCTGGGCGGCTACGGGTACACGAAGGAGTTCCCGGCCGAGCGCTACTACCGCGACGCCAAGGTGACCGAGATCTACGAGGGGACGTCGGAGATCCAGCGGCTCGTGATCGCGCGAGGGCTGCTCGGCGAGCTGGAGGAGCGGGCATGAGGGACGCGGTGATCGTCCGGCCCGGCGAGGGGGTGCGCGTGAGCAACGTCGAGTTCCTCGCGCTCAGCGAGGACACGCCGCGCTTCAACGCGGCGATCATCACGATCGCGCCGCAGCGCCACGGGCCGGAGATGCACCACCACGCCGAGGAGGACGACGCGTTCTACGTCCTCGACGACGAGATGACGTTCCTCTTCCCCGGCCGCGAGGTGGTGGCGGCGGCGGGGACGTTCGTCCTCGTCCCGCCCAACGTCGAGCACACCTTCGCCAACCGCACGGACCGCCCGGTGCGGATGCTGAACATCCACGCGCCGGCCGGCTTCGACCTGCGGCTGCGCGACTGATGCCACTCATAGTGTGTAGAACAGTCCGCCGTCACGCGGCAGGTTGCCGCAGGTGGCGCCCCAGGTCTCCCGAGCCCACGTCGCCTTCGGGGCGGCGGTCCGATCGCGCCGGCAGGAGCTGGGGTACTCGCAGGAGAGCCTGGCCGCGGAGGCGGGGCTGCACCGCAACTACGTCGGCGCGGTCGAGCGCGGCGAGCAGAACATCGCGCTGACGAACATCCTGCGGATCTCGCGCGTGTTGAAGCTGCCCGCGGCCTCGTTCATCGCCGAGGCCGAGGCCGAGGGCGAGGCCGGCTCAGGCTGACTCGCGCTCGCCCACGGCGCCCATGAGGTCGACCAGGTCGACGTCGAGCGCGACCGCCAGGCGGCCGATGTTCATGAGGCTCGGGTTGCGCTCGCCGCGCTCGATGCCCCCGACGTAGGTGCGATGAAGGCCGCTCTTCGCGGCCAGATCCTCCTGCGAGAGGCCGCGGTCGACGCGCACCTCGCGCAGGCGCGCGCCGAAGGCCACGTGCAGGGCTGAGCGGTGCGCCGTCATCGCCGCTGGAACGCTCATCTGCCGCCCCGCGGAGGTCTACACACTATGAGCGGCGACGACCGTCAGCGCACCGCTGCGCCGCACCCGCTACGTGCAGGTGATTCGTGCGGCGATGCTTACGGTCATGAGCACAGCACCATTCACGGTCCGTGGGGCCGTTCAGAGCATCGGGTACGAGCAGGAGTGGGACTGGCAGAGGGTCCTGGCCTTCTGTCAGTCCGTCGCCCGTCGCCAGACCAACCGCCGCGAGCTCGCCGAGGACGCGGCGCAGGAGGCCGCGCTGCGCGCGTGGCGATACCGGAGCGCGTGCCAGGCGCGCTCCGAGCCGCGTCCGTGGCTCGCCGCGATCACCCGGCGCGAGGTCGCGCGCCTTGCCACGGCGGGCGGCTCCCGGCTCGAGGTGCCGATCGACAGCGTCCCGGAGCGGCCGGCCGAGTGCGGCGGCCTCGCCGGAGCGGACGACCGGGCGACCGTCGAGTCGGCGCTCGCCGCGCTCGTCCCCGGCGACCGCCGCGTCCTGCTCCTGCGCTACGCGAGCGACATGACCCAGCCGCAGATCGCCCGCGTGCTCGACATCCCGGAGGGGACGGTCAAGATCCGCCTGCACCGGGCGCGAGCCCGCCTGCGCGGGGTGCTCGAGCCGGTCGGCACGAAGACGGGCGGCAGCGTGCGGCCGCTGCCGGGCGGCCGCACGCATGCATGACTACGCACCCTTGCGGGTCGACGCGGACGGCGCGAGCCGTCGGCTGGTCGGCTTGATCTTCATGGATTCACCTCCTCAGACGTGGTGAGAGGGAGACCGCGCGACGCCATGCAACCGTTTCGACGATGAGCGTCGATGCGCTAGATAGTTGCTGAGTCGTTGACTTCCCTGTCCGAGTGACTAGGCTTTGCGGCGTGTCCACTCGCGCGCCCCACCCACGTCCGACCGTCCTCGCGTCGCCCCTGATCCAGGCGCTCGCGCACCCGCTTCGCAGCGAGATCGTGGAGATCCTCACCGTGGAAGGGGCCTGCACCCTCGAGCGCCTCGCTCGCGCGACCGGTCGCTCACGCGGCGTCGTCGCGGACCACGTCCGGGTGCTGGCGGAGTGCGGCGCGGTCGAGACGGTCGAGGCCGCGCCGGGGGTCACCGCGTACCGTCCCGGGACGCGGGCTCACCTGACGGCGGAGGAGTGGGCGCAGGTACCGCTCGAGCAGCGCCGCGAGCTCGACCGCGCGCTGCTCGGCAGGATCGCCGGACACGTCGCCGCCGCGGCCGGTCAGGGCGGGTTCGACCGCACCGACTCCCACGCGGCGTGGTATCCGGTCTCGCTCGACCAGGACGCACACGCGCAGCTGGCCGAGCTGATGGACGAGGTCTACGAGCGGACCATGGCGATCCAGGCCGCGTCGGACGCCCGCCGGGCGGGCGACGCGCCCCGCGACGACGAGATCAAGTCCGAGGTCGTCGTCCTGCACTTCCTGCGCGATCCCTCCGACGCGGCGCCGCCGGCCGCGGCATCGGTGCGCGCGCGCGAGCGCATGCACGAGCTGACCGACGACCTGGCCGACGAGGTGCCGAGCGGCACGACGGACTGGTCGATCGTCGCCGAGAAGGCCCGCGAGCTCGCCACGCTCGCCGAGCAGCGCATCCTCTAGTTCACGCTGGGATCGGGCGGCATCGTCGCGAGCAGCGCGTACGAGCCGCCCTTGCGCTCCAGCACCCGCGACCACAGCTGGTCGGGATCGTCGGTGAACGCGTCCTCGGGCGCGAAGTCCGCGATGATCCAGTCCTCGCTCGCCACCTCGCCGTCGAGCTGGCCACCGCCCCACCCGGCGTAGCCGAGGAACGCGCGAGCGCGCGTGACCGCGGCGGCGACGTCCTCGAGGTCGACGTCCGGCACGACCAGGCCGACGCTGCCCGCCACCGTCATCCCGCCGGACGCGTCGACGAAGTCGGCGAGGACGACGACGCTGGTCGTCTGCACCGGGCCGCCGACCCACAGCCGGTCGCCGGGCCCCAGCGCGTCCCCGAGCTCGGGGATCGCCTGGTCGGCCGGGATGGGGGAGGGCCGGTTGAGGACGAGGCCCATCGCGCCGTCCTCGTCGTGCTCGCAGACCAGCACGACCGTCCGGTGGAAGTTCGGGTCGAGCAGCACAGGCCCGGCGACGAGGAGCTGTCCGCGAAGCGAGGGCACCCCGCGACAAGGCTAGCCCTCGCCGCCCAGCTCGACGACGACCTTCACGTCGTCGTCCCGGTGCTCGAGCGCGTCGTCCCAGCGGTCGAGCGGCACCCGCCGCGTGATCATGTCGCCGAGCCACTGCCGATCGGCGCGCGCCAGCGCCTCGGCGGCCTGCTCGTAGTGGCGGCGGTTGGCGTTGACCGAGCCGAAGACCACGGCGTTCTCGAGCACCAGCTCCTGGTTGAGGGCGCCCGCGTCGATGATGAGCGAACGCCCGCGCGGCGAGAGCCCGGTGAGGCAGACGATGCCGCCCGGGCCCGCCGCGCGCATCGCGTCGAACACCACCTTCGGCGCGCCGGTGGCCTCGATGATCACGTCCGGCGTCGGCACGTCGGAGGGCGAGGCGCCGGCGTGGTAGGTCCCGCCGAGGCGGCGCACGAGCTCCGGCTTCGGGCCCTCCTCGACGAGGTCGATGACGTGCAGCTCGTAGCCGCGCTGGACCGCGAGCAGCGCGCCGAGCAGGCCGACGGGCCCCGCGCCCACGACGAGGCAGCGCTCGCCGGCGAAGCACGCGCGGGCGGCGATCCGCTCGACGTGCTCCCACGCCTTGGCGAGGATCGTCGTCGGCTCGAGCAGCACGCCGCAGACCCGCAGCGAGGGCTCGAGCCGGACGCAGAACTCGGGCTCGACCCGCCAGCGCTCCGAGCCGTAGCCGTGGCGGCCCTTGATCCCGCGCTCGGTGTAGCGCCCGTTGCGGCACATGTCCCACTCGCCGGCCGCGCAGCACGGGCAGGGGACGGGATCGGGGCGGCGGACGATCCCCGCGACGAGGTCCCCGGGCGCGACCGGCGCGTCGCCGGGCGCCTCCAGGACGCGGCCGAGCGACTCGTGGCCGAGGATCAGCCGCTCCTCCCCCTCGGGGGCCTCTCCGTACCCGCCCGAGAGGATCTCCCCGTCGGTCCCGCACACGCCCATGGCCACGCCCTCGACGAGGACGGCGCCGTCGTCCTGCGGTGGGTCCGGCATCTCGCTCAGCTCGCCGGAGCCCTTCTCGCCGGGCCTGACCGTGATCGCCTTCATCGCCTGACCTCCGCCTGCCTGCGGCCGAGCCCGACCGCGCTGTTGACGAGCCCCACGTGCGTGAACGCCTGCGGGAAGTTGCCGACCAGCCGCTTGCGCGAGACGTCGTACTCCTCGCTGAGCAGCCCCACGTCGTTGCGCAGGCGCAGGAGCCGCTCGAACGTGCGCTTCGCCTCGTCGCGGCGCCCGATCAGCGTGAGCGCGTCGACGAGCCAGAACGTGCACGGAAGGAACGTCCCCTCCGCGCCGGCCAGGCCGTCGTCGGTGTGCTCGGCGCGGTAGCGCAGGACGAACCCGTCCTCGGTCAGCTCGCGCTGGATCGCGGCGATCGTGCCGATCACCCGCGGGTCCCGCGGCGGCAGGAACCCGACGAGCGGGATGAGCAGCAGGGAGGCGTCCAGCGCCTCGGATCCGTAGGACTGCACGAACGTCCCGCGGTCGGCGTCGAAGCCCTCGCGCAGGACCTCCTCGTGGATCGCGGCGCGCTGCGCGCGCCAGCGGTCGACGGGCCCGGCGTGGCCGTGCTCCTCGACCGTGCGGACCATGCGGTCGAACGCGACCCAGGCCATCACCTTGGAGTGCACGAAGTGCCGGCGCCCGCCGCGGACCTCCCAGATCCCCTCGTCCGGCTCGTGCCACGCGTCCTCCAGGAAGTCGGAGAGGAGCTGCTGCATCTCCCACGCGTCGGCGCTCTGCGCGAGGCCGCCGGTCCGCGCCTGGTGCAGCGCGTCGAACAGCTCGCCGTAGACGTCGAGCTGGAACTGCTGCGACGCGGCGTTGCCGATGCGCACGGGCGCCGAGCCCTCGTACCCCGGCAGCCACCCGAGCTCCAGCTCGGGCAGGCGACGCTCGCCGCGCGTGCCGTACATGATCTGCATCGCCGTCGGCTGCGCGCCGACCGCCCGCAGCAGCCAGTCGCGCCACGCGCGCGCCTCGTCGAGGTAGCCGCCCGCCATCAGGGCCATGAGCGTGAACGTCGCGTCGCGCACCCAGCAGTACCGGTAGTCCCAGTTGCGCACGCCGCCGATGTCCTCCGGGAGCGAGGTCGTCGGCGCGGCGACGATGCCGCCGCTGGGGGCGAAGGTCAGCGCCTTGAGGACGCGCAGCGACGCGTGCACCTCCTTGCCGTACGGCCGGTGGTGCGTGCCGCGCTCCGACCACCGCCGCCAGTACTCGGCCGTCCCGTCGAGCAGCTTGCGCGGGTCGCGCCGCGGCGGGGCCGGGCTCTCCGACGGGTGCCAGGTGAGGACGAAGGCGGCGCTCTCCCCGGCGGCCACGCTGAACTCGGCGCCGTGCATCAGCTCGCGCGCCTCGAGCGGGACGTCGCTGTGCAGCCACAGCGAGTCGGGCCCCGCAACGGCGTGCAGCCCCCCGTCCTCGCGCCGGAGCCACGGGACGATCCAGCCGTAGTCGAAGCGGATCGCGAGCTCCGTCCGCATGGGGACGCGGCCGCGGACGCCCTGCACGATCCGCACGAGGTCGGGCAGGCTGTCGCGCGGCGGCATGAAGTCGACGACGCGCACGCAGCCGCTCGCGGTCTCGAACTCCGTCTCGAGGATGAGCGTGCCGTCGCGGTAGCGGCGGGTCGCCTTGCGGTGCTTCTCCGCCGGCGCGACCAGCCAGCGGCCGTGGCGCTCGTTCCCGAGCAGCGCCGCGAAGCAGGCGCCGGAGGCGAAGGAGGGCAGGCACAGCCAGTCGATCGAGCCGTCGCGTCCCACGAGCGCCGCCGTCTGCATGTCGCCGATCAGGGCGTAATCCTCGAGGGGGAGCGGCATCGGCTGGGTAACAGTGGCTTCGTGAAGGTCCGTGTCCTGTGGCTGACGGTACTGGTTGCTGTCCTCTGTCCTGCCGTGCCCGCGCTCGCCGATCCCGGCGACGTGATCGTGCGCTTCCGCGCCTCGGCGGGAGCGGACGACCGCGGGACGGCGCGACGCGCGGCGAAGGTGCGGCGCGTCCACGGCCTACCGGTCGGCGGGCTCGAGCTGGCCTCGCCGGAGGCCGGTGTGACGGCGGCCGCCGCCGCCGCGCGCCTGGAGCGCGACGCGGACGTGCTGTACGCCGAGCCGGACGTGGCGCGCCGCGCGCTGGCCGTGCCGAGCGACCCGTTCTTCGGCGCGGAGTGGGGCCTGTCGAACACCGGCCAGACCGTGGGCGGCACGGGCGGGACGCCGGATGCCGACGTCGACGCGCCCGAGGCGTGGGACCTGACGACCGGCTCGCCGTCTGCGGTGGTCGCGGTCGCCGACACCGGGATCGACGCCGCGCACCCGGACCTCGCGCCGAACCTCTGGCGCAACGCGGACGAGATCGCCGGGAACGGCATCGACGACGACGGGAACGGGTTCGTCGACGACGTCCGCGGCTGGGACTTCGTCGAGGGCGACGCGGCGCCGCAGGACGAGGAGGGCCACGGCACCCACGTCGCCGGCACGATCGCGGCGCGCGGCGACGACGGGACGGGCGTGGCCGGCGTGGCGTGGACCGCGGCGATCCTGCCGCTGCGGATCCTCGGGCCGGCGGGGGAGGGCAGCGTCAGCGACGCGATCCGCGCCTACGACTACGCGGCGGCCGCGGGCGCACGGGTCATCAACCTGTCGCTGGGCGGGCCGTCCGGCTCGCGCGCCGAGCGCGACGCGATCGCCGCGCACCCCGGCCTGCTGTTCGTCGTCGCCGCGGGCAACGAGGGCGCGGACAACGACTCGGTCGCGACGTACCCGTGCAACTACGACCTGGCGAACGTCGTGTGCGTCGCGGCGACCGACCAGTCCGACGCGCTCGCGGGCTTCTCCAACCACGGCGTCAGGACGGTCGACCTCGCGGCGCCCGGCGTGTCGATCGCGTCGACGTACCCGGGCGAGCGCTGGGCGCTGATGGACGGCACGTCGATGGCGACGCCGCACGTCTCCGGGGTCGCCGCGCTGCTCGTCGCCGCCGCCCCGGCCGCCACCGTGCCCGACCTGCGCGCGGCCCTGCTCGGCGGGGTCGACAAGAAGCTGTCGCTGAGCGGCTTCACCGCGACGGCCGGGAGGCTGAACGCGCTCGGGGCGCTGCAGGCGCTCGGCGCGACCGCGAACGATGCCCGCGAGGGCGGGACGCAGCCCTCCGGCGGCGCGACCACCGAGCCCTCCGGAGGCGGCACCTCCGCGCCCCCCGGCGGCGACGCCTCCGCCCCGCCCGCAGAGGAGACGCCCGCGCCGTCCGGCACCTCCGCGCCGCCCGGGGGCGACACGTCCGCGCCGCCCGGCGACGCGACGTCGACGGCCCCCTCCGGCCCCGCCGCGACGACCACGACGCCCCTCGCGCCTCCCGACCGCAGCGCTCCCTTCGCGACCTTCACCGCGTCCCCGTCGCGCGACCTCGGGGCCTTCGTCCGCCGCCGCGCCATGCGGGTCAGCCTGCGGTGCAACGAGCCCTGCACCGTCCGCGTCGAGCTGCGGCGCGGCACCCATCTCCTCGGCCGGGCGACGAAGGCCGTCGCGACGAGGGCGACGGTCACCCTGCGCCTGGGCGCCCGCGACCGCGCTCGCCTGCGGCGCCTGCGCGTCGTCCGCCTGACCCTGCGCGTCCGCGCCGTCGACGATGCCGGCAACGCGCGGACGGCCACGCGCCGGCTGACGCTCCGCCGCCGCTAGGACGTCCGGGCGCGCCCCCAGAAGGCCTCGAGCCGGTCGTTGAACGGCGCGCCCGTGCGCTGCACCTCGTGGCCCTGGCCGGGAAGCACGGCCCGCTCGGCGCCGGTCCGCTCGGCGATCGTGTCGCAGACCGCCTCGAACCCGGCGCTGTACCCGCCGGAGAAGACGAGCACGGGGAAGGGCGCCGACGCGATCTCCTCCAGCGGAAGATCGACGTGCCACGGCCGGCGGACGAACCCGCGCCAGACCTCCGCCGGCGCGGCCAAGGACTCGAGCACCTCGTCCGGCGGCGGGCCTTCGGCGAACACCTCGAAGAACCGGCGCAGGAAGACGACCGGCTCGACGTCGGCGTCGAAGATCTCCTCGGCCGCCTCGGCGAGCTCGCGCGCCGCGGGGACGAGGTGGAAGGCGGGAGGCTCGATGAGCGCCAGCGAGGCCACCGCGTCCGGGCGGTGCGCCGCCGTGAACATGGCCGCGAGCGCGCCGGAGGAGTGGCCCACGAGGTGCGCGCCGTCCGGCAGCGCCGGTGCCAGCAGCTCGGCGTCGCGGTCGAAGTCCTCGCTGCTCCCGAGCCCCGCGCTTGCGCCATAGCCCACCCGGTCGGGGACGTGCAGCGTCCAGCGGTCGGCCAGGATCGTCTGCTCCGGCCACGCCTGCGCGCCGTCCTCCAGGCCGCCGTGGATCAGGACGACCGGCGGTCCCGTGCCGAAGCAGCGGCTGGCGAGCGCCATGGCTCCAGTGACCCTAATCGACGCCGCACGGCGCGTGGCATCGCGTCTACGCTTGCACCGGATGGAAGGGCATCGGATCCTCGCCGCGCTGGCGGTCGTCGTGGCCGCGGCGCTGGGATCGGCTTCGCCGGCGGCCGCCGGCACCGTCCCGCTGCGCGACGGCCGCGTCCGCACCGACGCGCCGCAGCGCGGCTGGGCCTACGCCTGCGGCCCGCTCGCCGCCCGGACGCCGCGCGCGCCGGTGCCGTGGATCCACGGCGGCCGCTTCGACCCGGCGCGCAAGCCCGTCGTCGACGGCGCCTTCCGCTGGCCGTCGGCCTCGTTCGGGATGGACGCCGTCGGGCGGACGCTCGCGTTCTCCGGCAACGGCGAGCCGGTCGCGACGCAGACCGGCGGCTTCCCGCTCGCCCCGCACGCGCTGCGCGGCACGTTCCCCGCCGCCCCGCACCGCCGTCGCGTCGCGGCGTGCATCGACCAGGACGACCCGGTCGGCATCGCGCGCAACGGCGTGCCGATCCGCGCCGGGTTCGACGCCGCCGGCCGTGACGCGGTCGCCTACGAGCAGCAGGACCGCTGCGGAGGGCGGACCGACGCGGACGGCGCCTACTACTACCGCGTCCCGCGCTGCCTCGCGCGCGGACTCGTCGGCTACGCCCGCGACGGCTTCGCGATCTTCGGCGCGCGGCGCGCCGGCGCGGCCGGGCCGCGGCTCGATGCGTGCGGCGGCCACGTCCACACGGCCACCGTCCACGGCATGCGCGCGCGCGCCTACCACTACCACCTCACGCGCCGCTTCCCCTACACGCTCGGCTGCTTCCGCGCCCAGCCGTCGGGCGACTGGTCGATCGGGCCGGCGCTCGTCGCCGACCCGCTCGTCCCCGCCGCGCTCGGCGCGGCGCTGCCGGCCCCGCCGGTCGCGCTCGACGCTCCGGCGGCCGCTGAGCCCGCGGCCTCGCCGGCGGCTCCGCCCGAGCCCGAGCCCGGGGAGCCGAAGGTCACGGCCGATCCCGCCCTCTTCCCCGCGTTCGACCCCGACGTCCGCGACTACGTCACCCGCTGCACGGACGCCGATCCGGTGGCGGTCTCGGTCGACGCGCCGGACGGCCGGCGCGTGGCCGTCGACGACGGCGAGCCCAGGTCGGGCTCGTTCACGGCCTCGGTGCCGCTCGCCGAGGGCCAGGCGTTCGCCTTCACCTCGTCGACCGCCGCCGGCTCGCGGACCTACCACGTCCGGTGCCTGCCCTCCGGCTTCCCGGGCTACTCGGTGAGCGGCGAGGGCGAGCAGGCCGCGTGGTACCTCACGACGCCGACGCAGTCCCCGGTGACGCCGTACGTCGCGATGTTCGACCGCCACGGCGTGCCCGTCTGGTGGCTCGACACCGGCCACCAGGCCGTCGACTTCAAGCTCCTTCCCAACGGACACGTGCTCTACGACGAGATCGACGCCGGCGTCTACGTCGAGCGCACACTCGACGGCACCGAGGTCCGTCGCGTGCACACGGTGGGCTCGTGGACCGACGGTCACGACGCGTTGCTGCTCGGCAACGGCAACTACCTGCTCATCACCTACCGGCCGCGTCAGCACGTCGACATGAGCGCGTACGACGGACCGGCCGACGGGACGGTCCTGGACGGCGAGGTCCAGGAGATCGACGACCAGGGCGCCGTCGTCTGGACGTGGAGCACGAAGGACCACGTCGCCCTCGACGAGACCGGGCGGTGGATGCCCGCGGTCCTCCAGAAACCGGTCAACGGCATGTACGACATCGTCCACATGAACGCGCTCGAGCTGCGCGGCGACGAGCTCGTCGTCTCGCTGCGCCACACCGACGCGGTCTACTCGATCGATCGCACGACGGGTGCGCTCAACTGGAAGCTCGGCGGCACGACGACGCCGGAGCGCCTCGCCTTCGTGGGCGACCCCGACGCCGCGACGAGCTTCGGCGGCCAGCACGATCCGCGCTGGCAGCCCGACGGCACGCTGACGCTGCACGACAACGGCACGCTGCGCAACCGGCCGCCGCGACTCGTGCGCTACGCGATCGACACCGCGGCCCGCACGGCGACGCTGGTCGAGGACGTCCGCGACGAGGCGGTGCCGAGCTCGCCCTGCTGCGGGAGCGCTCGGCGGCTGAGCGGTGGGAACTGGGTCGCCGGCTGGGGGTACGCGCAGAGCTTCGCCGAGCTCACGCCGGAGGGGGCCGCGGTCTTCCGGGTCACGTGGGACGGGTCGCAGTTCGCCTACCGGACGGTCCCGGTGGAGCCGGGCGTCCTCACGCGCGCCGCGTTGCGCGCGGCGATGGACGCCATGCACCCGCGCTGAGGCGGCGTCACCGGCCCGGCTTCACCGCGCCGTAGCGGCGCCAGTGGCGCTCGGGGATCGCGTCGCGGTCCTTGTACCAGTACCAGGTGCAGGGGTCCGTCGAGTAGTCCTCCGGCGGGTCGCTCGGGTAGAGCGGGTAGCCGCTCCACTGGATCGGCATCGACTCGTTCATGAACGAGCAATGCGTGCAGTAGAGCGGGAAGTCCTTGCGCCCGTAGGACCAGTCGTGGGCCTCGCGGGTCTTGCCGTAGCCCTCCTTCTCGTAGACCCCGCGGCGCACGAGCCGCTGGCCGGACCCGCACGGGTTCATGGTGAAGGTGACCTTCTCGTCGTCCTCGGTGATCGTGAACCTCCCCGGGTGCTCGCCGACGCCGCCCGCCGAGTGCGCGCGCCAGGTTGCGGCGAGCAGGCCGACGACGGTCCTGCGGTCGAGCCTCTCGATCGACGCGTGGTGTCGCTTCCAGCCGCGCTCGAGGCTGTACTCCCACGCCTCCTTGACGCCCTCGTCGTCGAGCTTCTCCTGCACGAAGGAGATGAGCGAGAGGATCGAGCCGGCCATGAGGTCATGGAGCATCAGCCACTCGCCCTGACCCTCCCGCGCCAGCGCCTTGGCGCGCTCGAGGTCGCCGGCATCGATCGCCTCGACGATCCGCTCCATCGTCGGCCGCGCCATGTCGCGCAGCTCCTGCTCCTCGAACCACCGCTCTGCGGCCACGGCCTCGCTCCCTCCGCCGCCCGCGCCGGCGGGCGAACTTGCACGTGAAGTGAATTCACTTCATGATGTCGGCCGTGGCTGCGGGCGTCAAGGTCGAGCGGGGGACGGGCCGCGACTCGCTGCTGCGGGCGGCGTCGGCGGAGCTGGTCGAGCGCCGCGGCGCCCTCGAGGTCGGGCCCGTCGCCGCGCGCGCAGGCGTGTCGGTCGGCCTCATCTACCGGCACTTCGGCTCGAAGGCGGGGCTGCTCGCCGCCGTCGCCGGCGACTTCTACGTCCGGTTCGACGCCGAGGTCCTCGACGCCGACCCCGCGCCCGGCGCCGGGTGGGCCGAGCGCGAGCGCCGGCGCACGCAGCTGGCCGTCGACTTCCACTACGACGACCCGCTGGCCCCGATCGTGCTCGCGCGCATGGCCCGCACGCCCGAGGTGGCGGCGGTCGAGGCGCGCCACCTGCGCGTGCAGGTCGCGCGCGGCACGCGCAACGTCGTGCGCGGCCAGCGCGACGGCGAGATCCCCGACGACATCGACGCCGGCATCGCGGCGGCGCTGATCCTCGGCGGGGTCCGCCAGGCGCTGATCGAGGTGCTGTCGCGGCGCGACCCCCCGCCGCGCGAGCGCGTGGCCGACCAACTCTGGCGGCTGGTCGTGGCCGCCGTCCGAACGAAGGAGCCGACCCGATGAGCAGCGTCCTGTACGAGAAGCGCGACCGGATCGCGTACATCACCTTCAACCGGCCGGAGGCCAAGAACGCGATCGACCCGCCGATGCAGGACCTGCTGGTCGAGACGTGGACCGACTTCCGCGACGACGACGGCGTCGACGTGGCGATCGTCACGGGCACGGGCGACGCGTTCTGCGCGGGAGCGGACCTGAAGAAGTACATCCCCCGCTTCATGACCGGCGAGGGCGCGCCGCCGCTCCGCGAGGTGGTCGACCTGGGCTTCGGCGGCTTCACCCGCGGCCTGCACAAGATCCGCAAGCCGATCATCGGCGCGATCAACGGCTGGGCGCTCGCGGGCGGGCTGGAGCAGGCGATGGCGTGTGACATCCGGATCGCATCGGACCGCGCGAAGTTCGGCTCGTTCGAGGCGCGGCGCGGCTACCACCACGGCGACGGCGGGATCGTCCGGCTCGTCAACGCGTGCGGCACCGCGGTGGCCTCCCACATGCTCCTGACGGCCGAGCCGATCGACGCGCAGCAGGCGCTCGCGTGGCACATGGTCACCAAGGTCGTCCCGCACGAGCAGCTGCTGGAGGAGTGCGAGACGGTCGCGCGCCAGATCCTGCGCAACTCGCAGCGGGCGGTGCGCAGCGCGAAGGAGACGATCGCCGAGGTCATCGGCCAGGACCTCGACGCCCAGCTGCGCATCGAGGCGTGGAACGGCTACACGGCCGCCGACCCGCAGGAGACGCTCGGGCTGCTCCAGCGCTTCTACGACCGCACCGACGAGGGACGCGCGGCGTGACGGACCACGTCCGCTACGAGCGCCGCGGCCCGGTCGCGCTCGTCACGATCGACCGTCCCGAGGTCCGCAACTGCATCGGGCCGCAGACGGCTCGCGAGCTGAAGGCGGCATGGCAGCGCTTCCTCGACGAGGACGACGCGCTCGTCGGCGTCCTCACCGGCGCCGGCGACCAGGCGTTCTGCGCCGGCGGCGACCTCACGGCGGCCCGCGCCGGCGAGGTCACGATGGACGATCCCGACGGGATCCTCGGCCCCTCGCGGTGGACGCACGTCTTCAAGCCGACGATCGCCGCCGTCAACGGCGCGGCGTACGCGGGCGGGCTGGAGTGGGCATGCTGGACGCACATGGCGATCGCCGACGAGCACGCGACGTTCGGGGTGACGTGCCGGCGGTGGAACATCGGCCTGGCCGACGGCGGGACGCAGCGCCTGCCGCGCATCGTCGGCTGGCGCCGTGCGATGGAGATGATCGTCACCGGCCGCGTGATCGACGCGCGCGAGGCGCTCGACGCCGGCCTGGTCAACGAGGTCGTCCCGAGCGGCACGTGCGTCGACCGCGCGATCGAGCTCGCGGAGACGATCGCCGCGCTGCCGCAGCCCGCGATCCGCACCGACCTGGAGGCCGCGGAGCGCGGGTGGCCGCTCGACGCCGGCCTGCAGATCGAGGCCGCGTGCTTCACGCGGTCGATCTTCGACCCGGCGACGCAGGAGGGGCTGAGGCGGTTCGCGGAGGGGGTGCGGTGAGGGCCCTCGTCACCGGCGGCGCGCGCGGGATCGGCGCGGCCATCGCCGAGCGCCTGCGCGCCGACGGCCTCGACGTCGCCGTCCTCGACCGCGCGCAGCCCGCCGACGTCGAGTTCGACCTCGCGGGCGACGACGAGCTGCCAGAGCTCGGCGACGTCGACGTCTGCGTCTCCAACGCCGCGATCACGACGACGATCGCGCCCGCGCACCGCATGACCCGCGAGCAATGGCAGCGCGACGTCGACGTCAACCTGACCGGGGCCTTCCGCGTCATCCAGGCCTGCCTGCCCGGCATGCGCGAGCGGGGGTTCGGGCGGATCGTCGTGATCTCCAGCGGCGCGGCGCGCTCGGGCCTCCCCGGCCAGGTCGCCTACGCCGCCTCGAAGGCCGGCCTGCTCGGCCTGACCAAGACGATCGCGGCCGAGAACGCGCACAAGGGCATCACCGCCAACGCGATCCTCCCCGGCCTCGTCGCCAGCGAGATGGTGCTGAAGATGCCGGAGGAGATCCTGGAGGCCGGCCGCGAGACGATCCCCACCGGCCGCCTCGTCGAGCCGTCCGAGATCGCCGACCTCGTCGCCTACCTGGCCGACGAGCGCGCGGGCTCGATCACCGGCGAGGCCATCAGCGTCGACGGCGGCGTCCACCTGAACACGCAGTCGCTCACGCGGCGCCGGGCGTGACGAGGCCCGACTCGTAGGCCAGCACGACCGCCTGCACGCGGTCGCGGAGGCTGAGCTTCATGAGCAGCCGGGCGACGTGGGTCTTGACCGTCGTCTCGCTGACGATCAGCTCGGCGGCGATCTCCGCGTTGGACAGGCCGCGCGCGATGAGCTGGAAGACCTCGAGCTCGCGCGCCGTCAGGTCCTCGAACGAGGCCGGCGGCTTCGGCGGCTCGACCGGCCGCGCGTTCGCGAACTCCTGGATCACCCGCTTGGTGATCGCGGGCGCGAGCAGCGCATCGCCCGCCGCCACGACGCGGATGCCGGCCGCGAGCTGCTCGGGCGGGACGTCCTTGAGCAGGAAGCCCGACGCGCCGGCGCGCAGCGCCTCGTAGACGTATTCGTTGAGGTCGAACGTCGTGAGCATGAGCACGCGCGGGCCGTCGTCGGCGTCGCCGTCGGTGATCAGCCGCGTCGCCTCGATGCCGTCCATCTCCGGCATGCGGATGTCCATGAGCACGACGTCGGGCCTCAGCTCGCGCGCCATCTCCACCGCGACCGCGCCGTCGGTGGCCTCGCCGACGATCTCCAGGTCGTCCTCGACCTCGAGGATCATCCGGAAGCCGGCGCGCACGAGCGCCTGATCGTCGGCGATGAGGATGCGCAGCACGGCGCCGTCCACCGTATCCGCAGCCGCGGTCACGCGACCACCATCGACGCCTGCTCGAGCGGGATGCGCGCCCGCACGACGAACCCGCCCTCCGGCACCGGCAGGGCGCTCAGCGACCCGCCGTAGACGCGCACGCGCTCGCGCATCCCGACGATCCCGTGCCCGCCGCTGGGCAGCTCGGGGCCCGCGGACCGCGACGCGCCGCGGTCGGCGATCACGACCTCCAGGCACTCGTCGTCCCAGCGCAGCGAGACCTCGGTCGGGGCGGAGCCCGCGTGCTTGAGGGCGTTCGTCAGCGCCTCCTGCACCACGCGGTAGACCGCGGCCTCGGCGCCCGCGGGCAGCGGCCGCGGGTCCCCGTCGACGCGCAGCGTCACCGGCAGTCCGGCCGCCTCGGCGCGCGCGACGAGCGAGCGGATCTCCTCGATCCGCGGCTGCGGCGCCATCGCCGCCGGCTCCTCCGCCGACCCGAGGACGCCGAGCAGGCGCCGCATCTCCAGCAGCGCCGCGCGGCCGGTGCGCTCGATCAGCCGGGCCGCCTCGACCGCGCGCTCGGGGTCGCGCTCGAGGATCCGGCGCGCGCCGCCGGCCTGCACGACCATGACCGAGACGGAGTGCGCGACGACGTCGTGCATCTCGCGCGCGATCCGCCGGCGCTCGTCGGCGACGGCACGCGCGGCCTGCGCCTCGCGCTCCTCGTCGGCCCGCACCGCGGCCTCGTGCAGCTCGGCCGCGAGCCGCGTGCGGTGCTGGAGCGTGCGCCCCGCGCCCCACGCCGCCGCCGCGAAGCCGTTGGGGAACAGGAAGTCGCCGACCGTGGCGCCGCCGAACGCGATGTTGACCGCGCAGATCCCGACGACGAGGGCGCCGAGCCCGATCAGCGCGGTGCGCACGTCGTGGTGCGCGCCGACCGCGTACGCCCAGACGAGGATGATCAGGAACGGCGCCACCAGGTCCTCGGTCCCGTCGATCGCCGCGCACACGGGAAGGGCGGCCGCGAAGAAGATCGCCAGCCCGGGCAGCGGCGCCTCGTGGCGCAGCGCGAGCGTCGCCGACATCACGAGCAGCGCGGCCATCGCGAACGGCCGGCCCGCGCCGTCGATCACGATCGCCCCCTCGCTGACCGCCGCGATCGCGACGGCCACCGCCAGCAGGACGTCGGCCTGCCGCGGCGGCAGGGCGCGCAGCCACCTCACGAGCGCACCTCGCGCGGCAGGCGCGCGCGCACGACGTGACCGCCGTCGCGCCGCGGCGCCGCGCTCAGCTCGCCGCCGTAGAGCGCCACGCGCTCGCGCAGCCCGAGCGCCGGCCCGTCGCCCATCAGGCGCCCGTCGTCGGTCACCTCGAGCTCGACCGTCTGCGCCGCGTAGCGCACCCGCACGGCCGCGTGACCCGCGCCGTGCGCGCTCAGCGCGCCGTTCAGCGCCTCCTGCACGACGCGGTAGCCGGTCACGTCGACGCCGGCGGGGAGCTCGACGGCCTCGCCCTCGACCGACACGTCCACCGGGAGCCCGGCCGCGCGCGCCCGGCGCACGAGCGCGTCGAGGTGGCGCAGGCTCGGCTGCGGAGCGAGCGCCAGCTCCTCGTCCTCCTGGCGCAGCACGCCGAGCAGCCGGCGCAGCTCGCCGAGCGCGTCGCGGCCGCGGTCCTCGACGGCGGCGAACGCCGCGCGGGCGCGGTCCTGGTCGCGCGTCGCCAGCCGCCCCGCGGCCGTCGCCTGCAGCGTCATCTCGGTCAGCGCGTGCGCGACGATGTCGTGCAGCTCGCCGGCGATGCGCGTGCGCTCCTCGATCACCGCCTCCTCGGCCGCGCTCGCGCGCTCCCGGTCGAGCCTGCGCGCCTTCTCGTGCAGCGCGCGCTGCAGCTGCGACCGGTTGCGGATCAGCCTGCCGGTCACCATCGGCGCCGCCACGAAGATGAGCCCGAGCCACAGCAGGTCGCCGGTCAGCGTGCCGCTCTCGCCGTCGACGCCGAGCGCCGCCGCGCCGGCCGCCAGCGCCACCGGGGGCGCGGCCCAGAACCAGCGGCCGTCGCTGTTGGCCGCGACCGAGTAGCACATGAACAGGCACGCGAAGAGCGGGACGAACAGGTGGTCGGTGATGGCCGACCCGAACGCCTGCACGCCGACGAACGGGACCATCGCGACGGCGAACGCGGGGAACGGGAACCGGCGGCGCACCGCGAGGCAGACGGCGAGCACCACCAGGAGCGCGCGCACCGGCGCGCGGTGGTGCGGGACGAAGAACGTCTCGAGCTGCATCTCGACCCCCAGCACGAGGGCCGCGACCGCGTCCAGGCGCAGCAGCTCGAGCCTGGGCACCCGGTCGATGAGGGTGCGTATCGGCATCCTGGGCGCAACGGTAGCCGCGCGCTGGCGGCGAATCGTCGTCCCCCTGGGCGATCACCGTGTCATCCCTGAGGATGACGTCGCATCACCCTCGCGGCCCGGCGAAGATCGTCACGCAGGCCGACGACACGGAGGCCGGCCGGTGGGACGGTTGTCAGCGTCATGAGGACCTGGACCGCCACCACCACCGTCGACGCCCCGCCGGACGCGGTGCTCGACATGCTCACCGACCCCGACGCGATCGCGTCGTGGGCGCCGGTCGACTTCGAGGTCTCCGCTCTCGACTCGCGCCGCCTCGCGCCGGGCAGCCGCCCGCGCGTCGAGGGCCGCCTCGGCGGCGTGGCCGTCGGGTTCGAGGTCGAGGTCCTCGCGGCGGACGCGGACGGCCTGGCGCTGCACGCGTCCGGCCCCGTCGCGTTCGACGTCCGCTACGACCTCGAGCCCGCCGCCGGCGGCAGCGAGGTCCGCGCGTCCGTCGGCGTGCGCCCCGGCCGCGGCTTCCGCGGCCGGCTGCTCGCCGAGGCGACGTCGGCGCTGCTCAGCGCCGGCGCCCTCCAGACCGCGCTCGACCGCATCGGCCGCAGCGTCACCCCTCTTCCCGCATGAACCCGAACCAGGAGACGAACCCCGTGCTCGATACCGCTCCCGCCCCGCGCAGCGCCGAGGCCACCGACATCGCCCTTGCCGCCCGTGCCGTCACGCGCACGTACGGCGAGGGGGACGCGATGGTCCACGCGCTCCGCGGCGTCACCCTCGAGGTCCCCGCCGGCCAGTTCACGGCGATCATGGGGCCGTCCGGCTCCGGCAAGTCGACGCTGATGCACCTGCTCGCCGGGCTCGACCGCCCGACCGAGGGCACCGTCCACATCGGTGGCGAGGACGTCACCCGCATGAAGGACGCGCAGCTCACCAAGCTGCGCCGCCGTCACGTGGGCTTCGTCTTCCAGGCCTTCAACCTCCTCCCGGTCCTCAGCGCGGAGGAGAACGTGACGCTGCCCCTCAGCATCGCCGGCCGCAAGGTCGACCGCGCCGCGCTCGACGCGCTCATGAGCCGCATGGGCCTCGACGAGCGCCGCGACCACCGCCCGTCGGAGCTCTCCGGCGGCCAGCAGCAGCGCGTGGCGATCGCCCGCGCGCTCATCACCAAGCCCACCGTCCTGCTCGCGGACGAGCCGACGGGCAACCTCGACTCGACGTCCGGCGCGGAGGTGCTCACGCTCCTGCGCGAGGCGGTCGAGCTCGACGGCCAGACGACGGTCATGGTCACCCACGACCCGCGCGCCGCGGCCACCGCCGACCGTGTCCTGTTCCTCGCCGACGGCCGCATCGTCGGCGACATGACGCAGCCGAACGAGGCCCAGATCCTCGCGGCCATGAAGGAGTTCGCCTGATGCGTCGCCTCACCCTCAAGGGACTCGCCGCGCGCCCGTTGCGCACGGCACTGACCACGCTGGCCATCGTGCTCGGCGTCGCGCTCGTCAGCGGTGCGCTCACGCTCACCGACACGCAGCGCAAGGGCGCGGACGCTCTCTCGTCCGCGTCGTACGACGGCACCGACGCCGTCGTCTCGGCGAAGACCGCGTTCGCCGTCGACTCCTCCGACGACTGGACGATCCAGAAGCCCACCATCCCGGCCTCGGCGCTCGCCAAGGTGCGCGCGGTGCCGGAGGTCGGCGTCGCCGTCGGCGACGTCACCGACCAGAACGCCAAGATCATCGGCAAGGACGGCAAGCCGCTCGGCCAGGGCCCGTACTTCGGCGTCGGCTTCGACGCCAGGACGCCCGACGCCGACCGCGTCTCGCCCTTCGTGCTGCAGGACGGCCGCTGGGCGACCGGCCCGGGCCAGGTCGTCATCGACGCCAAGACGGCGGACGACGAGGGCTTCGGCATCGGCGACACGGTGAAGATCGCGACCCGCAAGGGCACGCAGCCGTTCGAGATCGTCGGCGTCTCGCGCTTCGGCGAGGTCAAGTCGATCGGCGTGGCCACCACGGCCGTGTTCGACCTGGCCACTGCGCAGGACGTGTTCGAGAAGGGCGCGGCCTACGACTCGATCCTCGTCGCCGGCCGTGACGGCACCGACGGCGCCGCGGTGCGCCGCGCGGTCGCCGCCGCCGTGCCGGAGGCGCAGGTCCAGACGGCCGCCGCGCACGACCGCTTCACGTTCGACGGGCTGGAGCAGTTCATCTCGATCATCCGGACGATCCTGCTGGCGTTCGGCGGCGTGGCGATCCTCGTCGGCGCGCTGACGATCCTCAACAGCCTCTCGATCACCGTCGCGCAGCGCACGCGGGAGCTCGGCCTGGTCCGGCTCATCGGCGCCTCGCGCCGGCAGGTGCTGGCCACGGTGATCCTCGAGGCCTTCGCCATCGGGGTCCTCGGGTCGGTGGTCGGCCTCGGCGTCGGCTACGTGCTCGCGTTCGGGCTGCAGTCCGCGTTCGCGGCGATCGGGCTGGACCTGCCGGAGGCGGGGGTCGTGTTCTCGTCGACGACGATCGTCATCTCGATGCTCGTCGGCACCGTGATCACGACGCTCGCGGGCATCGTCCCCGCGCTGCGGGCCACGAAGATCGCGCCGGTCACGGCGCTGCGCGACGCCGCGGAGGGCTCCCGCAAGGCGGGCCTCGCCGGGCGCGCCGTGCGGCCGCTCGTGTCCGTGCTCGGCCGCCCGGCCGAGAAGGTCGCCGGCGTCGCGGGGATGCTCGCGCGGCGCAACGCGCTGCGTCAGCCGGGCCGCACCGCGGCGACGGCGGGCGCGCTCACGGTCGGCGTCGCGCTCGTCACGGTCGTCGCCGTGATGGCGGCTGGCCTGCGCGACACCACGACGGGCGCGGCCGAGCGCCGCATCGAGGCCTCGCACGTGGTCGTCGGGCAGGACGGCTGGTCGCCGCTGGCGCCCGCCGTCGCGCGGAAGGTCGCGTCGTCCCCCGGCGTCGACGCGGTCGCGACCGTCAAGCAGGACGGCGCTCGCGCGTTCGGCGAGACGGAGCGCGTCAACGGCCTGAGCGACGGCGCCGACAAGCTGTTCAAGTTCGACTACGTCGGCGAGCCCACCTCGGCGGCGCAGCTCGGCTCGGACGGCGCGATCGTCGACCAGGGCTGGGCGAAGGAGCACTCGCTGAAGGTCGGCGACTCCTTCCCGATCGTCGCGGCCGGCGGCGACAAGCTGAGCCTGACGGTTCGCGGGATCGAGGAGTCGGCCGTGCTGGGCGCCTTCGACCTCGGCCCGATCACGATCAGCGAGACGGCCTACGACCGGTCGTTCGAGAACCAGCTGACGCTCTACACGTTCGTCGACGCGCAGTCGACGGACGCGGTCAAGCGCGCGATCGCCGCCTACCCGGACGCCAAGGTGTTCGAGAAGGAGGCGTTCGTCGAGAACCTGACCAAGGGGATCGACATCCTGATGGGGATCTTCGTGGTCCTGCTCGCCCTGGCGGTCATCGTCAGCCTGTTCGGCATCATCAACGCGCTCGTGCTGGCCACGTTCGAGCGCCGGCGCGAGCTCGGGATGCTCGCCGCGGTCGGCATGACGCGGCGCCAGATCCGGCGGATGGTCCGCCAGGAGAGCATCGTGACCGCGCTGATGGGCGTGAGCACCGGCGTCGCCGCCGGCCTGGCGCTCGCCTACGCGGTGACCTCCGCGCTCAGCGACGAGGGGCTGACGTTCCTCGTGCCGGTGGGGACGCTGGGCGTGCTGGCGGTCGTCGGCGTGTTCGCCGGGATCCTGGCCGCGGTGCTGCCGGCCCGCCGCGCCGCGAAGATGAGCCCGCTCAGCGCGCTCGCGTACGAGTAGACGGTCGCGACTAGGCGGCGGCGCGCTGTGCGCCGTCGCCTTCGTGACCGGCCAGCGTCGCCCGCTTGATCTCCTCGACCGAGCCGTCGTCGTTGCGGATGCGGACGTGGGGGTGGTACGGGTCGTTGACGTCGACCTCGATGACGACGGCCTTGCGCCCGTCGACGAGCTCGACCTCGTACCCGGGCGGGTAGGGCATGACGACCTTCTGGAAGACGGTGACGACCTCGGGGTCGAACGCCGTGCCGGCGCCCTCCTGGATGATCTGGACGCCGATGTGGGGCGGGGCGGCGGCCTTGTAGACGCGCTCGGAGGTGACGGCGTCGTACACGTCGGCCACGGACGAGATGCGCGCGAACTGGTGGATGCGGTCGCCGGCCAGGCCGTCGGGGTAGCCCTTGCCGTCGAGGCGCTCGTGGTGGTGGCGGACCACCGCGCGGACGAGGAAGGACGCGTCGGGCCCGAGCATCTCGGCGCCGACGACGGGGTGCTTGCGCATGACCTCCCACTCGGCGTCGTTCAGCTTGCCGGGCTTGTCGAGGACCTCCTTCGGGATGGCCAGCTTCCCGATGTCGTGCAGGAGGAGCCCGAGGCCGATCTTCTGCAGCCGCGGCTCGAGGCCGTCGAAGCGCCGGCGGCCGGTGAAGTCGGTCCAGCCGTGCTCCTGGAAGCAGCGGCGCGCGAGCAGGACGCCGAGCGCGGTCACGTCGACGACGTGCTGGAGGAGGTACTGGTCGGCGCCGAGCATGTCGGCGAGGTGCAGCGCGACGTTCGGCGTGTTCTGCACCTCCTGCGTGATGAGCTCGGCCATCTCGGCGAGGTCGGCCAGCGCGGTGTCGGACAGCCCCTTGCCCGTCTTCATGATGTTCTTGGCCTCGTTGAGCGCGTTGCCGACGGCGCCCGCCGTCTTGCGCCGCGTCTCCTCGGTCATGATCGGGACCGGGGTGATGTCCTCGGACAGCTCGTCGTCGACCCAGACCGAGGTGATCCCGTTCTCCGCCAGCGCCCGCGCGTAGCGCGCGCTGACGCTCACGCCGCGCCGCAGCAGCGGGATGCCGCTCTCACCCGCGTGCACGTCCTGCGCGAGGACGGCTCCGGGCTCGATCTCACTCACGTTCACCAGGCGCATCGACGTCCCGGGTAGTCGGCACCCCGCGCGGCCTGCTTGAGCGTTCGTGACCTACTCTTCGGGCCTTGCGGCTGGCGACGTTCCTACCCAACGAGCACCCCCACGCCCCGTTTGCGGGCGAGGTGCGCGGCGACGAGGTCGTCGCGTTCGCGGCGGGCGAGACGGTGCTCGACCGGCTCGCCACCGGGGACCGCACGCAGGCGCGCGGCGAGGCCTTCCCCCTGGCCGACGTGACGCTGCTCGCGCCGGTGCCGCGGCCGCGCGCGATCTTCGGGATCGGCCTCAACTACCGGCTGCACGCCGAGGAGGGCGGGCGAGGCGTGCCGGAGGCGCCGATCGTGTTCATGAAGACCCCTGCGTCGGCCGCGCCGCCGAACGCGCCCGTGCGCTGCCCGCAGGTCGTGCGGCGGCTGGACTTCGAGGGCGAGCTCGCGGTCGTCATGGGCTCCGGTGGCGAGGTCGCGGGCTACGCGGTGGCCGACGACGTCAGCGCGCGCGACCTGCAGAAGCGCGAGCCGCAGTGGACGCGCGCGAAGGGCGCGGACGGGTTCTGCCCGTACGGCCCGTGGATCACGACGGCGGACGAGGTGCCGGACCCGGAGGACCTGCGCCTGCAGACGTGGGTCAACGGCGAGCTGCGCCAGGACGCGCGTACCAGCGACCTCATCTTCGGCATCCCGCAGCTCGTCGCGTTCCTCGGCGAGACGTGCACGCTCGAGCCGGGCGACCTCATCCTGACCGGCACGCCGTCGGGCGTCGGCGCGTTCGCCGACCCGCCCACGTTCCTGACGTCAGGCGACGTGGTCCGGATCGAGATCGAGCTGCTCGGCGCGATCGAGCACGCCATCGGCTGACGCCACGGCGTCGAGCACGCCGAGGAGCGCGTCGACGACGGCCGGGTCGAACTGCGAGCCCGAGTTCGCGGCGAGCTCGGCGCGCGCCGCCGCGAGCGGCATCGCCTTGCGGTACGGCCGGTCGCTCGTCATCGCGTGGAGCGCGTCGCAGGCGAACACGATCCGGCTCGCGATGGGGATCCGCGTCCGGACGAGGCCGTCGGGATAGCCCTCGCCGTCCCAGCGCTCGTGCTCGGCGCGGATCGCGGGGGCGAGGTGGGCCAGCGGCGGGATCGCGGCGACGATGCGCTCGCCGATGAGCGGGTGCTTGCGCATCAGCTTCCACTCGTCCTCGGTCAGCGCCCCGCGCTTCTGGAGCACGTGGTCGGGCACGCCGACCTTGCCGACGTCGTGCAGGAGGGCGACGTGCTCGACGGCGCGGATCTCCCGCTCGGTCAGCCCGAGGGCGCGGGCGACGAGCGTCGCGAGCTCGACGACGCTCGCCGAGTGCTGGCCGGTGTAGTCGTCGCGTGCCTCGAGCGCGGCGAGCAGCGCGTGGACGCCCGTCATCGCGGCCTCCTCGGCCTGCTCGGTGCGCTCGACCTCGCGCGCGACGGTCTCGCCCAACAGCGTCAGCAGGCGCTGCTCGCCCGCCGACAGCGGCCCGCGCGGCGTGCGCGACACGCTGGTGATGACGCCGAACAGGCGGCCGGTCGACAGGCGGATCGGCGCCGCGACGAACGCCCGCATCGAGGACTCGCTCACCGTCCCGAGGTCGCGCAGCAGGTGATGCTCGCTGGGGTCGACGAGCTCGCGCTCGATCCCGAGGTCGGTCAGGCGCTGGGCGAGCGTCTCGTGCACGGGGAACGCCGTTCCGGCGCGGACCGCGAACGGCGCGCCGTCGCCGTCGAACGCGCGGACGACGAGGTGGCCGCCCTTGACCTCGAGCAGGCAGGCGAGCTCGAGCCCGAGCGTCTCGCGCGCGACGCCGAGGACCTCCTCGACGAGCGAGCGCCGGCCGCCGGCCTCGCCGTCGGCGGCGGCCTGGGCGGTCGCGCCGGCCCGCCGGTCGCGCCCGGTGGGCTTGGAGGAGTACAGGCGCCCGTCGGCGCGCAGGAGCAGCGCCTCCTTGGTCGAGGCGTCGGCGGGCCACGCGGCCGCGCCGTACGACAGCCCGATGCCGAGGTCGAGCGCCGCGACCGTCGTCCGCAGCCGCTGGCCGACGCGGTGCACGTCCTCGGCGTCGGCCTGGGGAAGCAGGACGGCGAACTCGTCCCCGCCGATGCGGAAAGCGATGTCGCCGGCGCGGCAGCAGTCGCGGATCGCCGCGGCCACGGCCTGCAGCGCGCGGTCGCCGGCGATGTGGCCGCGCTCGTCGTTGAGGTCCTTGAGGCGGTCGGCGTCGAGCAGGAGCAGGCCGAACGGGGCGTCGTGGCGGCGCGCGCGGTCGATCTCGCGCTCGAGGGTCTCGTGGAACTCGCGGTGGTTGAGCAGGCCGGTCAGCGGGTCGCGGCTGGCCAACGTCTCCAGCCGACCGACGAGGCGCGCGTTGTGCACGGCGATCGCGGCCTGCGCCGCGTAGACCTCGAGCAGCCCGATGTCGCGGGGGAAGAACGCGTCGCGGCCGGCGCCGAGGGCGATGAGGGCGCCGAGCGACTCGTCGCGCAGCACGAGCGGCGCCGAGCAGAGCGAGCCGACGGCGCGGCGGACCTCGTCGTGCAGCTCGGGCACGGCGTCGAGGTCGTCGAGCACGACCGACGTGTCGCCGAGCTCGGGCCGCGCGTCGGCCCAGCGCTCGATGGCGTCCGCGACGTCGGGCGGCACGTTGGAGCGCGCGCGGACACGCAGCGCGCCCCCGTCGTCGCGCAGGAGCATGAGGAACTCGCGGCCGCCGGCGGCGACGTGTGCGTGGTTGACCACCTTGGCGAGGACCTCGTCGAGGTCGAGGGCCGAGACGAGGTCGCGCAGCGAGGAACGCAGCTCCTCGGCGATCTGGTGCTCCTCGCTCGCGGCGGCGGCCATCCGCCGCCGGGTCGCGCGCCGGCCGCGCAGCAGCCCGCGGACGCCGGTCGCCGCGTGGTCCCACCGTGCCTCGTAGACGCAGCGCTCGCCGCCGCGCAGCGCGCACTCGGGGTGGCTGATGTGCGCGGGGCGCAGGCCGAAGAGCTGCGGGATGCAGGCGAGCAGGCCGCGGTTGTAGTCGCAGTCCAGGCGGTGGAAGCCCTCGCCGCTGATGTCAACCCACTGCAGCCGCGCGCGCCGCGGTCCGAGGTCCACGAGGTCCATGCGGTGCGACCACGAGAAGCGGGTGTTCGCGCGGGCGACGTTCGCGTACACCATCCGCGGCGTGCCGAAGGCCCGCAGCGCGAGCTTCAGCGCGGGGGCGACGTTCAGCTCCAGTGCCGCGGCGCCCATGCGCCGGCAGACCTCGCTGTCGCCGGTGACGGCCTCGGCGGCCTCGAAGAGGCGGATCTTCGTCTCGAACGAGTGCCACGAGCCCTCGTCGCGCAGGTCGGTCTCGCGGTCGCCGAGCCCGGCGTGGGCGAGCGCGGCCGCGACCGCGCCGCGGCCGGCGCGGCTCTCCAGGTAGGCGAGGACGAGCGAGGTGGTGACCCCGCTCGTGTGGCGCCTCTCGGTCGTGTCCGGCGAACCCACATCTGGTTGATCGGTCTGGCGCGCCGCCCTCTTTACCCCCGTAGCTTCTAGCGCCATGAAGGCAACCGGTCTCGCGCTCGTCCTCCTCTGCCTGCTCGCGGCCGCGCCCGTCGCCTCGGCGCAGGAGCCGCCGGCCAAGACGTCGCCGAACGTCTCGTTCGTGCGCACGATCGTCCAGCCCGGCGTGATCTCCGCCCGCTTCCGCGCCGGGCTCATGTACGTCTCGACCGAGAGCGGCCTGGTGATCTACGACGTCGGCAAGCCCGACGAGCCGCGCGAGATCGGCCGCTTGCCGCTGCCGAACTTCGAGAACGAGGACATCGACCTGGGCGGCGACGTCGCCCTCATCTCCAACGACCCGAGCGAGGGCGTCGGGCAGCTGCACGTCATCTCGATCAAGGACCCGACGAACCCCTCGCTCATCACCTCGTTCAACACCGGCTTCGCCGACGGCGGGATCATCACCGGGCCGGTCCTCGGGTCCGCGGGCTTCGGCTACGGCACGGGCCACACCGCGTCCTGCGTCGACGGGTGCCGCTGGGTCTACCTCGCCGGGACGCTCAGCGGGATCGACATCGTCGACCTGCGCGACCCCGCCCACCCGAAGTACGCCGGCAACTTCGCCGCGCCGGAGGCGACGGGCGGCCTGGCCTCGCACGACGTGCAGTTCGACCGGACGGGGCTCGCGTGGATCGCGGGCGCGGGCGGCACCGCCGCCTACGACGTGTCGAACCCGCCCAAGCCGAAGCTCGTGTTCCGGACGGACGAGGCGGGCGACAGCCGCTACGACGAGACGTTCGGCGCCGACGACGGCTCGACGCTCAACGACTTCATCCACCACAACTCCTTCCGCCTGACGAACGCGAACCTGGCGGCGCTGCCGGCGGGCGCGGACCCGGCGGCGGACTCCGACGTCGTGGCCGTCACCGAGGAGGACTACAACCGGCCGACGTGCGCGGGCGCGGGCTCGTTCGAGACGTGGCAGATCTCGGGCGACACCGCCTCGGGCGAGGGCGGGCCGGCGCGCCTGCTGCACAACCTCGGCCGCTGGGAGGTCGAGATCGATCCCACGCGCCAGTCGCTGTGCTCGGCGCACTACTTCGACGTGCGCGGCGGGCTCGTGGCGCAGGGGTGGTACGAGCAGGGGACGCGCTTCCTCGACGTGTCGAACCCCCGCGAGATCCGGCAGGTCGGGTTCTGGATCCCGAACAAGACGCTGACGTGGGGCGCGCTGTACCCGCCGACCGACCCGAAGGCCGAGATCGTCTACGCGCTCGACAACTCGCGCGGGATCGACGTCCTGCGCTTCGACCGGCCGGAGCCCGGCGACGCGCCGCTGCCCACGGTGGTGGCACCGCCCGGGAACGCGCCGGAGCCCGGCGGCGACGGGAGCGGGAGCGGCGGCGGGACGACGCCCGCGGGCGGTCCGGCCGGCGCGCGGCCGAACGTCGCGCTCACCGTCACCGACAACCGCGCCCGCGTGCGCCGCGCCACGCGCACCCGCTACTTCGTGAAGGTCCGCCACCTCGTCGGCCCGGCGGCGCGCGATCTGCGCGTCGAGATCGTCGTCCCGCGCGGGATGCTGCGGCGCCGCGGGACGAGGCTCGTCCGCCGCCTGAAGACGCTCGGCCCCGGCGCCTCGCGGACCTGGCGCTTCACGGGGAAGCTGCCCTCGCGCTGGAGGCGGCGCACCGTCCTCGTGCAGGCGCGGCTCACGCTGGCCGACGACGCGAACCCGCGCGACAACCGCGCGGTCGACCGCACGCTCGTCCGGCGGCGCGGGGCGCGGAAGCTGAGCCGCGCGGCCTCCGACCACCTCCTCGCCCAGAACCTCGCGCTGCTGCCGACGGTGCGCGCGCCGCGCTCGCGGAGCGGCCGCGCGCAGCAGATCCCCTCGCAGCGCAGCGCGTACGGCTGGGTCTGCCGCCTGCGCTAGCGCTTCAGGCGGAGGCGCGCGGACTTCGCGAACGACGCGCGCAGCGTCCCGGCGCGCAGGTCGAACGCGAGCCTGACGCGGACGGGACGACGCGAACGCAGCGCGCGGCGCCCCGCGGCGTTGAGCTTCAGCACGACGGTTCCTCGCGCCGACGAGGCCAGGCTGAACGCGCGCGCCCCGGCGAGCGCGCGCTTGCGGCCGGTCGCGGCGGCCAGCCGGACGCGGCCGGTGATCGCGAAGGCCTGCTTGTTGACGAGCTTCAGCGTGACCTTCCGCGCCGCGACCTTCGCGACGGTCACCGTGAGCGGCGGCCGGGAGAACGCCCGCGGAGCCGGGCCGGGCGGCGTCGGCGGGGGCGGCGTCGTGCCGCCGCCGCCGCCGGGCGGGGTGGGGGTGCCGCCGTCGGGTGCTGCCACGGTGTAGCTGCGCGTGATGGTCGCCGAGTGGCCGGCCTTGTCGGTCGCCGTGACGGTGAAGGTGTGCGGGCCGGGGGCGCCGGTGTCGAGCGCGGCGCCGTTGGGGACGGAGCCCGTGCAGTCCGCGACGCCGGAGCGCGCGTCCGCACACGAGAAGTCGGCGGTCACGACGTCGCCGAGGTTCACCTGGGCGCCGTCGGCCGGCGCGCGCAGGTCGATCGTCGGGTCGCCCGCGTCGACCTTGACGGTCACGGTCCGTTCGTCGCTCTGGTTGCCCGCGGCGTCGCGCGCGGCGAACGCGACCTCGGTCACGCCGTCGCCGGCCGGAAGGGTGGTGGTGTCGGCGTTCACCGTGGCCCCGCCCGGCGACGCGCCCGTGGCCGACCAGATCAGCTTGTTCACGCCGAAGCCGCCCGGGTCGTCGATGCCCTCGAGGTCGACCTCGACGGGCGCGGGATGCCAGCCGCCCTGCGCGGCGGGGCCGTCGATCGTCGCGACCGCGATGGGAGCGGTGTCGTCGCAGTGCGAGACGAGCCGTTCGACGTCCGCGCCGGCGGGCGGCGCCTCGTCGTTGCCGACCGCGTCACGCGCGACCGACCTGAACTTGTACGTGTGCCCGCCCTCGGCGGGGAAGACGTCCGACGTGGCGCTCGTGTCCGTGCGCCACGGCTCGTACGGACCGGTGTCCTCGGCCACCCAGACGTCGAATGCCGTCAGGCCCGCGCCGACGTCGCTGCCCGACCACTGGACCGCGATCTGCTCGAGGCATCCGGCGCCGGCGGGATCGGGCTGCACCGCGGAGGTGACGGAGCTCGTCGGTGCCGTGGCGTCGACGGTGTTCGTGTGCTCCGGCGTGTCGATCGGCGGGTTGACGTCGAAGCGGATCGTGGCCTTCGCCTTGATCTCCGTCCCGTGCGCGAGGCCGTCCTCGCCGCGGGCGCCGTAGGACACGAAGCCCTGGCCCGCGGTGGGGTCGCCGGCGGGCGCGGGCGGGAGGAAGCCCTTGTCCGCCGCCGTCTCCTGCTCACCGGTCTCCGGATCGATCGAGGCCAGCGTCCACGTCAGCTTGCGCGTCGCCTTGTCGAGCGCGCCGTCGACGCGCACGATGTCCCCGCCCGCCTGCGTGATGTCGTCGTGGTAGGAGGTCAGGCCCGGCGGCACGGAGACGAGCACGTCGCCCCAGCCGACGTCGCCCAGCTCCACCGCGTCGATGTCGACGTCGTCGTCGAGCGTGTCCTCGATCGTGACGAGGACGGCCGGCGCGCTCGCGACGGACTGCCCGGCCGGGATGTGCTCCGACCCCGGGCCGAGGTTCTCGAACCGGATCGTGTACGGCAGGTCCTGCCCGCGCGGGATCCAGCCCTCGGCCCCGACGCCCGCCGGCCCGAGCATGTCGTTGGGGTCGTTCGGGGCGCGGTTGTCGACCCCGGCGCCGCCGCTGCCACCGGGCTTGGGCTTGCCGTCGTCCGGCCCCGGGCACGCCGCCACGGCGGCCCAGAACTCGCGGACCAGGCCGTTCATCTCGAGCACGCGGTCCTTGTAGTCGGCGGCGGCGTTCTGATAGGCGTCGCCGCGCTTCTTCGTGTCATCCGGGAGCTTGTCGACGTCGTCCTTGAAGCGATCGATGTCGCGCAGGGCGTTGAGGATCGTGATGAGGCTTCCCGCCCCCTTCGCGAAGGTCTCGACGCCCTTGCCGATCTGGTCCCCTCCCCTTTCCAGCATCAGCGCCGTGACGAGCTCGGTCAGCTGTTGCGCGGTGTCGGCGCGGTCCTGGGACGTGATCTCGCTGGGCAGCTTCTGCTCGCGCAGCGCCAGTTGGTCCACGGCCGTCGTGAGGAGCCCGACGTCGAACTCCGTCATCCCCGGCGGGGGGCCGTCGAACGCCATGCGGACGGACAGGAAGCCCTTGGCCACGATCACGCCCGCCTGCGAGAGGTACAGCCCCATGTCGTTCGACGCCTGCTGGCCCGCGTACGACCATGCGTCGACCCAGCGCTGGTAGGCGGCGGTCATCTGGCGCCCGTGGCTGTAGATGAGCTGGTTGAGCCGCGCCGCCTTCGGACACGGCAGCGGGTAGTCGGCGGTCAGCGGCGCGAGGTGCCAGTTGGCGACGTGCTTGGGGTCGAGCTCGGGCTGGGGGAGCTGCGAGAACGGATCGACCCACGGCCGGTCGCCCGCCGACGGGTCCGGACCGTGGGGGATCGCCTCCCACGGCGACGAGTCGTACTCGTCGAAGTTGAACTCGACGCGCCTGCGCCGCGACGTCCCGGTGGTCCCGATCGTGAAGGGATGCGTCTGCGGCTGAGCGCCGGGCAGGGTGACGCTCACCTCGTACTCGCCGGGAGGGAGCTTGCCGAGCTTGGCCACGCCGTCCCCGACCGCGAAGGCCGCGTCGAGCTCGGCGCCGGTGGCCACGTGGCGGATGGTGAACAGCGCGCCGAACTGGTGCCCGCCGCCGGGGCGGTTGAGCGCGAACCGCGGCTCGACGCCGGTGTCGGTCATCGCGGTGTTGAGCGTCGTCGTCGCGCCCTGGGTGACGGCCACGTTCCCGATCAGCTTCGCGCCCACCCCGAACCCGGTGAACCACACGTCGTAGGTGCCGGCCTCGGCGTGGTCGATCGTGTAGTGGCCGCTGTCGTCGGTCAGCGCTCGGGCCGCACGGCCGGAGTCGCGTGCCACGGCGATGACCATTGCGCGCGGCAGCGGCTGTGCCAGCTTCGAGACGGCGCCGGAGAGCGTCCCGCCCGTGGCCAGGTTGAGCGTGCGCGTCGTGGTACCCGCCCCGAGATCGCCGCTCTGCAGGCTGTTCGTCGCGAGGCCCGGGGCGCGGGCCTCGACGTAGTAGTCCCCGCCCGGGATGTTCGGGAACGTCGCGACGCCGCTCGCGTCGGTCACGACGACCGGGATCGCGCCGCCGAGGCCGTTGCGCGTGAGGCGGACGCGGGCGTTCTCGATGGGCCCGCCCGGTCCGTTGACGGTCACCTCGAGGCGGCGGTCGCCGGCCTCGAGCGTGGTGCCCCCATGCGGCGTGCCCGCCGTGACGTCGACACCCTCGAGCCGGGCGATGCGGCCGGAGGGATGGACGGCGACGAGGTCGAAGACCCCGGAGCGCACGACCGCGAAGCGATACGCGCCCGAGCCGTCCGCCTGGGTGCGGTCGATCGTCGTGTCGTCGCGCACGAGGTACACCGAGGCCCCCGCGAGGCGCTGTCCGTCCGGCCTGCGCACGGTTCCGGCCAGATCCGCGACGTCGGCCGTGAGCGGGACGGTGTGGACGCGAGTGGAGGGCGTGATGGTCACCGTCGTCCGTGCGGCGCCGGCCTGCCCTTCGTCGCCGACCCCGACCTCGTAGACGCCGTCGTCGAGGTTGACCATCGAGAACGTCCCGTCGGCCCCGGTCTGGTCGGTGCCGCCGAGCCCGCGGTGCGGGATCGCGGTGACCGGCACGCCGGGCACCGGCTCGCCGCCGGCCGTCCGTACCGTGCCGCGGATCTCGCCGATCTCCTCGTCGTGCTGCGCGGAGATCGGGTTGTCGATCACCGCGGCGAGGTGCCCGGCCGGGTAGACCTCGGCGTTCACCTTCAGGGTCGCGTGCGGGACGAGCGTCGTCGACTTGAACCGCACGACGACGCGGCGGGTCTCGCCGGCCGGGATGACGTCGGTGCCGCCGAAGCGCTCCGCGAGGTCGTCGCTGTTGAGCGCGATCGCGTCGGGGGTGAACGCGGTGTCGCCCTCGAGGCTCAGCTCGACGTCGGTGCCGAAGATGCGCAGCAGCTCGATCCCGGCGTCGCTCAGCCCCTCGTTGCGCAAGGAGACGGTGGCGCGGCCCGCCCAACCCGTGCGCTGTGCTGCCGGTGCCGTGACGCTCACGGCGATCCGCGGCGCCGCCCCGGCGACGACGGTCACCGCGTCGTCGGCCGTGGCCGACGCGCCGCCCTGGCCGGGCTTCGTGACGACGAGGTCCCACGCGCCGTGCGCGGCGTCCGTCATGTCGAAGCGCGCGACGATCCGCGAGCGGTCCGCCGCTATGTCGAGCACCTCGCCGTCGCGGTTCGGCGAGCCGGCGCGCTGGAGCCTGACCGCGCTGCCCGCGACGAAGTCGCCGCCGCGGACGGTGAACGTCGAGGCCCCGCCGTCGCCGACCGCGGCGGGCCGCACGCTCGTGATGGCGAAGTCGTCGGAGAGGATGCGCCCGGTCGCCCGGGCGTCGCCGAGGCGCACCGCGTCGCTCGGGGCGCGCAGGCGCACGAGGAAGGACTCGATCGGCTCGGCGGCGGTGTCGCCGTTGACCGTGACGTTGATGGTCTTCTGCGTCTCGCCGGGTGCGAAGGTGACCGTCTGGTCGGCGACCGCGACGAAGTCCGACGGGGCGGTCGCCGTGTCGGCGACCGTCTGCCAGTGCGCGGCGACCTCGCTCGTCGCGGCCTCGTTGAGCCGCACCGTGAACGCCAGGCTCTTGGTGCCCGCGTTGCCCTCCGTGGTCTCCGCGTCGTCGATGCTCATCCGCGTCGTCGGCGCCGGCGGGCCGCCGGCCTGCAGGACGACGGCGTCGGGGGCGGGGTCGCCGTACCGCACGGTGTACGGGCCGCTGTCCTCGCCGGCGACGGTGCCGAACGTGCCGCTCGGCGCGCTGTCGCTCTTGACGACCGTGAAGCGATCCGGCAGCGATGCATTCGGGGTGAAGCCGGCGCCGGTCGCGATCTCGAGCGTTCCGTCGAGGGTCACGGGGCCGTCGACCTCGAGCTGGTCGTAGGAGGTGCCCGCGGTGGTGCCGTTGACGTCGACGGCGAGGATCCCGGCCGCGGTCTGGGTGTACGAGGCCTGGTTCAGCGTGCCGAACTGCCAGGTGCTGCTGACGACGTGGATGAGGGCGGCGGGGGCCGCGGCGCGGCCGGGGCTGACCTCGGACGCGTTGCGCAGTGGGCCGCCGATCGTGCCGCTCCCCTTGAGGACGCCGCCCTGGATGTCCGTGAAGCCCGGGTTGATCGGGACGAAGATCGATGCGTTGTCGAGGTCGATGCTGCCGCCCGTCTGCTGGTAGCCGCCGCGCGGTCGCAGCTCCACCGCCGGGTCGAGCTCGACGGTCCCGCTGTTGACGAACGACACGTTCGCGTCGCTGTTGTTGTGGATCGCGGTGGTCGACGCCCTGATGTCGGCGAAGCCCTGGTTGACGGTGCGCGTCAGCGCTCGCGCGCCGCCTCCGCCGGGCAGGATCTCCAGCGTCCCGTCCGCCGCGTTGGTGAGCGAGCCGCCGGCCGCCGTGATGACCTGGGCGCCGTTGTCGCCGTCGCTGTCGAGGCGCACCAGCCCGTGGTTCGTGCGGTCCGCCGTCAGGTCGAGGCTGGCGGTGCTCGACGACGGTGCGCCGAGCACATGGACGGTGGCGTCGCTGTGGATGTCGCTGCCGAGATGGGACGTGCCGTGGATCTCGTACGTGACGGCCCCGGGCCCGGACGGGTCCAGCGTGGGCGCGTTGCCCGGCGAGCTCATGGTGATGACGCCGACCACCGAGCCGCCCTGGTGGACGTGCGTGCCCGCCGTCTGCAGGAAGGAGCCGTTGACGGTGATCGTCCCGGCGGTCTGGGTGAAGCTGGCCGCGTCCTGGCTGGTGATGTTGAACCCGCCCGTCGCGTCGACGACGATGTCGCCGGCGTTCGTGTGGGAGGCGCCGCCGGTCGCGTCGGTCGTCAGGACCGTGCCGGCGAAGACGTGGACGTTCCCGGCGGCGGTGTTGGTCAGCTGGACGCGCATGAACCGGTTCCCGCCGTCGCCCGGCTTGACGTTCAGCGTGCCGGCGTTGTTCAGGCGCGGGGTGCCGGACACCGCGTTGATGGAGACGTCCTGGGCGGAGCCGACGCTCTCCATCGTCAGCGTCCCGTTGTTCGTCCGGTCCGCGCCCAGGCGGAGGTTGCCGCCGGTGCCCGCGTCGGAGTAGACGGTGACGTCGAAGCCCGCCGCGATGTCGGCGATGAGCTCCACCGTGCTCGTGACGCGGACGTGCGCGGAGCCCGAGCCGGAGGGGTCGAGGCTGCCGGTGGAGAGCACGATCGGCTGGCCGGTGGCGGTGACGGACCCGAGGTGCAGGATGCCGTTGCTCGTGACGAGCGTGCCCGCGTTGGAGACCTGGCCGTTCAGCGTCGTCGTATCGGGCCCCGTGCCGACGATGACGAGCAGGCTGTTGACGGCGGCCGTGGCCAACGTCCCGCCGGCGGCGTTCGTGAGGGTGCCCCCCTTCGGCCAGAGCTGCAGCGACAGGTTCGCCCGGATCGTGCCGGTGTTGTCGAGCGGGCCCTCGATGCGCGGGACGACCCCGACGGTGCCCGTGTCCTCGATCGTCCCTTCGTTCGTCGTCGTGTTCGCGTAGACGACCGACCCGTCCTTGATCTGGATCGTCCCGCGGTTGATGAGGCTCGCCCCCGACCGCGTGTCGAGGTACGTGTCGCTCGGGTTCGTCGAGTCGACGACGACGGTCGCGCCCGCGCCGACGGTCACGCCGCCGGGCGAGGTCGGCCCGCTCACGGTCACGGTGTACGCGCCGCCGGGCAGGCAGGCCCGCTGCGACGGGCTCGGCGCTCCGGCCGGCGACCACTTGCTGCCGTCGCTCCAGTCCCCGGTCGTCCCGTCCCACGTCTTGTCGCACGCCGGGTCCACGCGCGCGTGCGCAGGCGCCGCCGCGCCCAACATCAGCGCGAGCGCCGCGAGCGCGGGTCCGACCGCTCTGCAGCGTCCGTGCCTCACTACGCACCGACTCTCTGCTCATTGCGGCGCCACGTCAACTGGCGCCTACGCGCAATTGCGTACGCCGCTCCCGAACGGTGCCCGCACCTGCGAGGGTCCGCGGATGCCACCAGGCCCCGACGAGCGGCTTTTCGACCTCGTCGGCGACGTGCTCGGCCTCCTGGAGCTCGCCGAGCTGCGCGACGGCCTGCTCCAGGCCCTCGCGCGCGCGATCCGGTCCGACTACGTGTCGATCAACGAGCTGGGCGAGAACCCGGGCGAGATCTTCGCGTCGGCGTGGCCCGTGCTTCCGGAGCACGTCATCGCCGCGTTCGTGCGCCACGCGCACCAGAACCCGCTCATCCAGCGCTACGCGGCGACCGGCGACGGGCGCGCCTACCGCTTCTCCGACGTCACCACGCTCGAGGAGCTCGAGGCAACCCAGCTCTACCGCGAGGTCTACGCGCCGCTCGGGCTGCGCCACCAGATCGCGTTCACGCTGCCGTCCGCGCCCGGCAGGATCGTCGGCATCGCGCTCAGCCGCGGCGACCCCGACTTCGACGACGCCGACCGTGACCTCCTCGATCGCGCGCGGCCGTTCCTGATCCAGGTCTACCGCAACGCGATCGCCTACACCGCCCAGCGCGACGCGCTGCGCGCGGGGGCGAGCGAGGAGCAGCTGGCGAGTGCGCTCACCGGCGCCGGGCTGACCGGCCGCGAGGGCGAGGTCCTCGCGCTCGTCGCGCTCGGGTCCTCGAACCGCACCGCCGCCGAGCGCCTCGGCATCAGCGAGCGGACGGTGCAGAAGCACCTCGAGAGGACGTACGCCAAGCTCGGCGTGCGCACGCGCGCGCTCGCGGCCGCGCGGGCGTGGGAGCTCGCGCGCGAGCTGCTCGGCGACGACGGGCCGCCGCGACTCGCCGGCGTGCGGCTGTTCCCGCCTAGTGCGAGGTGATGACCTTGTCGATGAGGCCGTACTCGACGGCCTCTTCGGGCTTGAAGAACCGGTCGCGCTCCATGTCCGTGTGGACCTGCTCGAGCGACTGGCGCGTGTGGTGCGCGTAGATCTCGTCGATCCGCGCACGCGTCTTGAGGATCTCCTGCGCGTGGATCTCGATGTCGGTCGCCTGCCCCTCGAACCCGGCCGACGGCTGGTGGATGAGGATGCGGCTGTTGGGCAGCGAGAAGCGCTTGCCGTGCGCGCCGCCGGCCAGCAGCAGCGAGCCCATCGACATCGCGATCCCGCAGCAGATCGTCGACACGTCGGGCTTGATGAACTGCATCGTGTCGTAGATCGCCATGCCCGCGTAGATCGAGCCGCCCGGCGAGTTGATGTAGATCGAGATGTCCTTGTCGGGATCGGACGACTCGAGGTGCAGCAGCTGGGCGACGATGAGGTTCGCGATCTGATCGTCGACGGCCGTGCCGAGGAAGATGATGCGCTCGTTGAGCAGGCGCGAGTAGATGTCGTACTCGCGCTCGCCGCGCGCCGTGCGCTCGACGACCATGGGGACCAGGGGCATCGGCGCAGTGTATGAGCCTCGCCGTTACCCTCGCCCACTTCGCCGTGCGCCTGCTGATCGCCACGACACTCGCGCTGGCCGCGTTTCCCGCTGCCGCGCACGCCAGGTTCTTCGACGGGCGCACCGCGCCGCCGAGCCCGCGCGCGTTCCCGGTCGCCGGAGCGTGGGAGTGGGGCGGCATCGACACGCACTTCGGCGACCGCGGCGGCGCGCACAAGGGCGAGGACGTGATGTCGGACTGCGGCACGCCGGTCGTCGCGGCGGCGGCCGGCCGCGTGGCCTTCGTCGATTCGGGCGGCGCGTCGGGCAACTACCTCGTCGTGCGCGGCGACGACGGCGATCAGGTGTACATGCACCTCCTGCACGAGGTGCGGCTCGACGTCGGCGACGCGCTGCGCGCCGGGCAGCGGCTCGGCTCGGTGGGCCGCACCGGCAACGCCAGCGCGTGCCACCTGCACTTCGAGACGTGGTCCGCGCCGGGCTGGTACCACGGCGGCGAGCCGCACGATCCCCGCCCGGCGCTGCGGCGCTGGGCCGCGCTTCCCCCTTCGTAGTCTGGAGAGGGTGCCCGCCCGCCCGGCTCCACCCGCTCTCGAGCTCCGCGGCCTGACCAAGCGCTACGACGACGGCTTCCTCGCCCTGGACGCCTTCGACCTCGTCGTCCCCGACGGCGAGTTCTTCGGCCTGCTCGGCCCGAACGGCGCAGGCAAGACGACGCTGATCTCGGCGGTCTGCAACCTCATCCGGATCACGTCCGGGGAGATCGACGTCTTCGGCCACCCGCACTCGACGCAGGACGCCCGCCGCCTGATCGGGCTCTCCGAGCAGGACGTCAACCTCGACCGCTTCCTCGACGTCGAGGAGACGCTCGTCTACCACGGCGGCTACTACGGGATGTCGCGCGCCCACGCCCGGCGGCGGGCGAAGGAGATGATGGACGTCTTCGACCTGACGTCGAAGGCCGAGGTGCGCGCGCCGAAGCTGTCGGGCGGTATGCGCCGCCGCCTGCTCCTCGCGCGCGCGCTCATGCACGAGCCGCGCCTCGTCATCCTCGACGAGCCGACCGCCGGCGTCGACTTCGAGCTGCGCCTGGAGCTCTGGCGCTACATCCGCCGCCTCCACGACGAGGGCACGACGATCCTCCTGACGACGCACTACCTCGAGGAGGCCGACGAGCTCTGCGAGGAGATCGCGCTCATCCGCGGCGGCCATCTCATCGCCCGCGACTCCGCCGACGGACTGCGTTCCGCGTACGCTGCGGACTCGCTCGCGGACGCGTACGTGCGGGCGATGGGAGGCGCGCCTGCAGGCTGACTGCGAGACGTCCCACACTTCCGGTACGTTTTGCGCACCTCGAATGGGTAAGGGCGAGGTGATCCGGCGCCCGCAGCGGGATCGGCGCTGCGGGGGCAACGACGAATGGGAGGGACCGCATGACCCGCAAGAGACTCGGGGTGCTTGCGCTACTCGTCAGCACTGTTGTGATATTTGCCTTGCCAGCGTTCTCGCTGGGCAAGCCCCTCGATCTTTCTGGAGCGAGAGACGCGCTTGTCCAAGCGGGCCAGGAAGTCAAGGGCGGGCTCAAGAGCACGGTTGACAAGACCGGCAAGAAGGTCGCCGCGACAGTTGAGAAGACGAAGCGCACCGTGAAGGAGAAGGCAGCGACCGCCAAGACGCGGGCGACCGCCACTGACCCGCTGCACCAGCCGCCGTTGCACGGCAGCAACCCGCACGGCCAGGGCAACGTCGCGATCGTCGATCTCAGCCCGAAGAACGATCGTCCGCTGGATGCCGACCCCGACGGCTCGGGATCCGGCGAGGACGTCATCGTCGGCCGTCCCCGCGGTGAGAAGGACGGCAGCGGCAGGTTCCACGGGCACATCACGATCGCGGCGCTCTTCGGCAACGAGCTCGCGGGCGTCGACAGCGTCCAGGGACAGACGACGCACGGCCCCCTGCAGGGGCTGCAGACCGGTGTCCTCGACCCGCTGTGCAAGGGGACCGGCGGACCGCCGAACGGGGTCTGCCTCGCCCTCTTGAAGGCGGACTCGACGTCAACGGCGAACGGCTCCACGAACGACTTCGCGGTCGCTCGTGCAGCGGTGCTCGGCCTCAACGTCAACGCCGCTGAGGCCGGCGGCAACATCGGCGAGGACGCGAAGTGCCAGACGTCCGCGGGCGCCGCGAGGACCGCGAACGTGACGACGAGCGGCGGCGTGATCGCCGGCGTCGCCAACTCAAGTAGCAAGTCGGAGTCCTGCGCCGGTTCGGCGCCGAAGGTCACCAACACGTCAGAGGTCATCAACCTCGGCGGCACCGGCGTCGGCATTCCGGCAGCCGGTTGCGCGAACGGCACGCCCGACACCGACGCCGGGCTCCCGGGCCTGCTGCCGATCGTCTGCAACGCCGAGGAGATCGCCGGCGCGGCAGCCGTCCGCGAGGCGCTCGACGTCTTCGCGCTGCAGACGGGCACGAACTCGCTGCTGAAGGAGACGACGGC
>DASVQN010000055.1:0-56747 GCA_036389155.1 Solirubrobacteraceae bacterium | reverse complement strand
CGAGCGGGTTGAGGATGACCATGCCCCAGTCGATCAGCGCGCCGAAGCGCTCGAAGCACTCGATCACGTCGAGGGTGAAGCCGTTCGCGGGACCGGGGGCGACGCCCAGGAGGCGGGTCAGCCCGGCATCGCGCACGGCCGCCAGCGCGTCCCATACCGCCTCGCTGGTGTAGCCCGTGCGGTCCGGATTGTGGAGGAGTAAGAGGTCGAACGAGTCGACTCCGCAGCGCTCGAGCGACTTCTCCGTCGCCATGCGCACGTAGCTCGCGTACTCGTCGGGGCCGCGTAGGCGCGGGTCGGTGAAGCGCGGGAAGCCCTTCGCGCCCTCGCGCTCGCCCTCGTAGAAGTCATGGCCGACGGCGCCGACGAGCGAGTACGCGTCGCGGTCCAGGCCGTCCAGCGCGCGGCCGAGCAGCCGGTCGGCGTCGCCGGCGCCGTAGGCGTCGGCGGTGATCACCGTGCGGATGCGCTCGTCGGGGCGCAGCAGCGCGGCCAGCCGGTCGTCGTCGAGCGGCACGCCGAAGTGCATGAAGCGCCCGCCGCTCCACGTCCCGAGCGCGGTGTGCGTCGGGGCCGGCATCAGCCACCGTCGGCCAGGCCCGCGCACTCCTGCAGCTTGGAGATGTCGGCGCCCGCGGCCTCGACGCACTTGTCGTAGTCCGAGCCGCTGCCGGGCGGGGCGTCGCTGCTCCCGGCGCCGCCGCTGCTCCCGGCGCCGCCGCTGCTCCCCGCGCCGCCGCTGCTCTGCCCACTCAGCGAGCCGATGAGCTCCTCGAGCGGCTTGGCGCCCGACGGCGTGCGGATGTTCTGCTCGTCGTTGATGCCGCCGAGCCCGAGCTCGAAGCTGATCGTGCCGCTCGTCAGGCCGTTGGCCTGCTGGCGCGCGGCGTCGGGCACCTCGAACTTCAGCCGCACGTTGAGGCGGCGCAGGATCTTGTCGTCCTCGCCCGTCCACAGCTCGAGCTTGGCGTCCTTGATCGCGTCGGCGATCTGCTGGCGCTCGGCCTCCGTGAGCTGGCGGGCCTTGTCGCCCTGGATCTTCTCGGCGCGGGCGAGGATGCGGTTGACGTCCTCGAGCAGCTTCGGGATGTCGATGCCGGCGCTGATGTGGATCGTCTTCGCGCCGCCGACGTCCGCCGTGCCCTGCGACTTGGGGTCGACGAGCCAGCTCTGCGGGTCGATGCCCAGCGTCTTGAAGCTGACACCGCTCTTGTCCTTGTCGCTCTTCTTGGCCTCCTGCGCGTAGCCGGTCTTGAACTGCGCGTAGAGCTCGTCGGAGAGCTGGTAGGCCTGGCCCTGGAAGCTGATGAAGCCCTTCTCGCCGGTCGACGTCGCGCCGGCGCGGATGCTTTGGCCGCCGGCGTCGAGGTCGGCCTCGAAGTCGAAGCGCGGCAGCTCGTCGGGATCGGTCGAGACGAACGGGCCGGCCAGGCGCGCGCTGACCGGGCCCTTGAGCTGCGCGAGCCCGTTGGCGTCGAGGCGCAGGTTGAGGTCGAGGCGGCCGCTGTTGATGTCCTTGTCCTCGGCGAACGTCTGCTTGAGGACCTGGTCGACGTCGACGTCGCCGCCGCCGCCGTCGCCGCCGCACGCGGCGGCGCCGAAGGCGCAGAGGAGCAGGCAGAAGAGGAGCGGTAGTCGTCGCGACATGGCCGCCCAGCGTACACTCGCGCAGCCAGATGGCCTCCCGGACGATCCTCTACACGGGCAAGGGCGGCGTCGGCAAGACCTCGGTCGCCGCGGCGACCGCTCGGCGCTGCGCGGCGGAGGGCGCGAGGACCATCGTGCTGTCCACCGATCCCGCGCACTCGCTGGCCGATTCGCTCGGCGTGGACGTGGGCTCCGAGCCCGCGCAGATCGACGCCCGGCTGTGGGCGCAGCAGATCTCCGCGCAGGAGGAGCTCGAGCGCAACTGGGCCGCCGTGCAGGACTGGATGGGCGACATGCTCGTCGAGCGCGGCGTCGACCGGATCAGCGCGGAGGAGCTGACGGTGCCCCCCGGGGCCGACGAGCTCTTCAGCCTGCTGGCCCTGCGCGGCCACCACGAGAGCGGCGAGTACGACGTGGTCGTCGTCGACTGCGCGCCGACCGGCGAGACGCTGCGGCTGCTCTCGTTCCCCGACGTCGCGCGGTGGTGGCTGGAGAAGGTCTTCCCCCAGCAGGGGCGCATCCTCGACGCCGCGCGGCCGTTCGCGCGTGCCGTGCTCGACGTGCAGCTGCCGGGCGACGAGGTGCTCGCCGAGGTGCAGCGGTTCGTCGAGTCGCTGATCGCGATGCACGAGATCCTCCGCGACCGCGAGCACGTCTCGCTGCGGCTCGTGATGAACCCCGACCGCATGGTCATCGACGAGGCGCGCCGCACGTTCACCTACCTCAACCTCTACGGCTTCTTGACCGACGCCGTCGTCGTCAACCGCGTCTTCCCGGAGGAGGTCGGCGCGTACTTCTCGGAGTGGCGCGAGGCGCAGGGGCGCGCGCTGGAGGAGGTCGAGGCGGCGTTCGCGCCGGTGCCGGTGCTGCGCGCGCCGTACTTCGGGCGCGAGGTGTGCGGGCCCGAGATGCTCGACGCGCTCGGCGACGCGCTGTTCTCCGGGCGCGACGCGGGGGCCGTGCTGCACTCGACGTTCGCGCACGGGCTGGTCGTCGGCCGCGACGGCGCCTCGCTGCGGCTCGACCTGCCCTTCGCCGAGAAGGGCGACCTCGGGCTGAAGAAGGTCGGCGAGGAGCTCGTCGTGCGCGTCGGCGCGCACAAGCGGACGATCCTGCTGCCGGCGGCGCTGAACGGGTACCGCCCGTCCGGTGCCGACTTCGACGACGGCCACTTGACGATCAGGTTCGATGCCGCGGTCGCGGACCCCGCCTGAGGCGCTCGACGCCCTGCGCGAGCGCCTGCGCGCGACGCAGGAGGCCGCGACGCGCCTGGCCGACGAGGCGCGCGAGAGCGCGGCGTCCGCCTCGTCGTCGGAGTCGGGCGTGCCGCCCGCCGGCTGGGACGTCCCGGGCCGCGCCGAGGAGGCGAGCTCCGAGCTCGAGGCCCTCGTCCGCATGCTCGCAATGCTGCGCGAGGCGCTCCCGCCCGAGCTGCGCGCGCAGCTCGCCGAGCTCGTGCGTCAGCTCCTCGTGTTCGTGCGCGCGGTGCTCGACTGGTGGATCGAGCGGACCGAGCCGGGCCCGCGCGGGGAAGACCGGCCGGTGGAGGACATCCCCATCACGTGACCCGGCGCGGGCCGGCGTCGACGCGCTCGTGCTCGCCGCGCTCGACGATGTCCCGCGTGCGCTGGGCGACGTCGACGACGTCCACGAACCGCGTGTAGAGCGCGGGGAAGGCGAAGCGGATGATGTCCGGCCCGCGGAAGTCCGGCACGACGTCGGCGCGCTCGATCAGCGCGCGGGTGATCGCCCACGCCTGCGGATGGCGCAGCGCGACGTGGCCGCCGCGCCCGCGCGCGCCGCGCGGCGAGCCGAGGACGAAGCCCAGCGGCGCCAGCCACTCGTCGTGCAGATGCACGAACAGCTCGGTGAGCGCGCGGGTCTTGGGCGCGATGACGGGCATGCCCGCCTGCGCGATGACCTTTACCGCGGCCTCGACGGGCGCGAGGGAGAGGATGGGCGGCGTTCCCGCGAGGAAGCGCTCGATGCCGTGGACCGGGTCGTAGCGCGGGCCCATCTCGAACTGCTCGCGCTGGCCGAACCAGCCCTGGATCGGGCTGCGCAGGCGCTCCTGGAGGTCGGTCCGCACGTAGAGGAACGCCGGCGACCCCGGGCCGCCATTGAGGAACTTGTAGGTGCAGCCGACGGCGAGGTCGGCGCCCGCGCCGGCGAGGTCGAGCTCGACGGCGCCGGCCGAGTGGCTGAGGTCCCACAGCACGACGCCGTTCTTCGCGGGGCGCAGCGCGCCCATCTCCGCGACCTCGCCGGTGCGGTAGTCGACGTGCGAGAGGCAGACGAGGCGGGCGTCGCGCGCCTCGTACGGGAGCTGCGCGCGCGAGACGAGGCGCAGGTCGACGCCGTGCTGGGCCGCGAGGCCCTGCAGGACGTAGCGGTTGGTCGGGAAGTCGTCGGAGAGAGCGGCGATCGGGCCGGCCTCCTCGTTGAGCACCGCGCCGGCGAGCTTGTAGAGGTTGACCGTGGTCGAGTCGCACACGATCACCTCGCCGGGGCGGGCGCCCAGGACGTGCTCGGCGAGGAGGTCGCCCGTGCGCCGCGGCGCGTCGATCCACGCGTCCCAGCCGCCGATCAGCTTGGTCGCCCACGCCTCGCCGGCCTCGGCGATCGCCTCGGCGGCGGCGTGCGCCGCGCGGCCCAGCGAGTTGCCGTCGACGTAGAGGGGGCCGGAGTCGTCGATGGCGAACCGGCCGCGGAAGCCGGCGAGTGGATCCTCGGCGTCGAGCGCCGCCGCCTGCTCGCGGATCAGCCCCCCGGGCATCGCGCCGGACTCCATCAGGACGGCGTCCGGCGCGAGTAGGATCGGCGACTCATGACCACGTGGATCCTGACCGGCTCACCCGACAACTTCGCGGCGACGCGTGAGCACGGGTTCCGGATCATCGGGCTGAAGGAGCGGAATCGCAACCGCGCGCTGGAGATCGCGCCCGGCGATCGCATCGTGTTCTGGCTGACGCAGGTGCAGCGATTCGCCGGCTCGGTGACCGTGACCGGCGAGCTCTTCGAGGACCGCGCGAAGATCTGGCCGGGCAAGCCGGGCAAGGCCGATCCGTACCCGTGGCGGTTCGAGACGGAGCCCGAGATCGTGCTCGACGACTCGGGCCACGTCCCCGGCGAGGACATCGCGCTCGACCTCGAGCACGTGCAGAAGTGGCCTGCCGAGCACTGGAAGCTCGCGTTCCAGGGCCAGATCCGCCCCGTGAGCGAGCACGACGCCTCGCTGCTCGTCGAGCGGCTGCGAGCGGTCGCCGATCGCTCGGCCGCCGGAGCGCACGCATGAGCCCCTCCGCTCCGGCCGACCGCATCCGGACGCTGCTCCTGCGCGCGGACAACGTCCTGAAGAACGAGGGCGACGAGGGCGACCGCCGCCGCCGTGCCATCAAGGCGCTCGAGGAGGCGCGCGAGGTCGCGCGGGACCCGGGCGTCGAGCCGCGGGTGCGCGAGCTCGTCGAGCGCCGCCTGGAGGGGCTCGGGGCGTAGGCATGCTGCGCCGGATGCACGCGGCGTGGCGCGGGCTCGACGGCGACCAGCGCCTCGCGGGCTACGCCGCCGTGGCGCTGCTCGCGACGATGTTCCTGCCGTGGTACCAGGCGACGGTCATCGACCGCGGCAAGGCGACGAACCCGACGTTCAGCGCGTTCGGCGTGTTCTCGTTCGTCGAGGCGGCGATCTTCCTCGTCTCGATCGGGATCTTCCTGCTCCTGTTCGCGCGCGGCGAGAAGCGCGCGTTCCACCTGCCGGGCGGCGACGGGACCGTGATCTTCGCGGCCGGCCTGTGGTCGGCGCTGCTGCTGCTGTGGCGGGTCTTCGACCGTCCCGACATCGCGCGCGCCGTGTCGGACGGCATCACCTGGGGACTCTTCTTCGCGTTCCTCGCGGCGGGCGCGCTCGCGGCGATCGGCTGGAGGATCCGGGCGGCGGGCCGCCCGGAGCCGCCGCTCCTGCGCGCGCAGGAGGACGGCGCCGACTACGGCCCGCGGACCTCCGCGACCGACGTGATGCCCCGGAGCCGGCGCCGGCCCGCGACCCCGCGGCCGCGCGAGCAGGCGACGGAGCAGCTGACGCTGGAGGACGCCGCGCCCGCCGCCGAGCCCCCGCCGCCGTCGCTCGACCCGCCGCGCCGCGGCGCCCCGGGCGATGCTCCCCCGCGCCCCGAGGCGCTCGACGCCGAAGTCCCTCCGCGCCGCGGCGAGTCCCTCTTCGACGACGACCCGCCGACGCGCCGCATGCCGTTCTCGCCCGACGACGAGCCGACGCGCCGCGCGCCCTCCTCCGCCGACGACGAGCCGACGCCCCGCGCGCCGCGGCGACCGTTCGACGTCGAGTCCGACGACCCCGAGCCCCTGCGGCCCGGCGAGATCCCGCGCTCTCCCGACCGCTAGGCGGGCGGGGTCCGCGGTGGGTCCGGCGCGTCGCCGAACGGCGACGGCTGGACCGGCTCGTCGTCGAGCGGCGACGGCGACGGCGACGGCTGCGCCGGCTCGCCGAAGGACGACGGCTGCGCGGGCTGGTCGCCGAAGGGCGACGGCTCGGCGGGCGCCGACGCGGGGCCGGCGCCCGCGTGCGGCTGGGCCTCGCCGCGCAGGCGGAGCAGCTCGAGGTAGACGAGCGCGGCCGCGATCGCCGGGATCGGCCCGACGAGCGCGCCCGACAGCAGCGACGCGATCGACTGCCCGAGGAAGCCGCCGCCGAAGATCGCGCCGAGGATCCCGTTCGCGATGAGCTGGATGATGAAGACGACGACGATGACGCCGAAGACCTGCCACCCGTTCCCGCGCACGAGCTCGCGGGAGCGGCCGAGCGCGTCGACGCCCTTGCGCTCGATGACCACGACCGGCGCGACGACCGCCCACCACGTCAGCAGGATGAGGCCCGGGACGATGAGCAGGATGAATCCGACGACGATCCCGAGCCCGGCGAGGATGCCGACCCCGATCAGCGCCGGCAGCACGGGCAGCACCGCGTTGAACAGGCCGGCGACGTCGAAGTCCCGCTTGCCGTCCTGGATGTCGCGGACCGCCTCGATGATCATCCCCTGCAGCCAGAAGCCGGCGATCACCGACACGACGACGGCGATCAGCGCGAGCGCGATCCCGCCGCCCGAGGCGATCAGCCCGTTGATGATCGCGACCGGCAGGAACACGATCAGCGCGGCGGGCACGAAGAGCCCGAACTGCTCGCGGTAGACCGCGAACAGCCGCTCGAAGATGTTCGCGGTGTCGAGCTTCTGGTTCATGTCGCCGCACGCTACCTGCGCGGGCGGCGGAAATGTCAGTCTTCGAACAGCGCGTAGCCGTACGCCCCGCGCTTGTACGCGAGCCGAGCGATCGAGTGCATCCGGTCGTCGTCGTTGCGCTCGAGCTGGTCGAGCTCCGCGTTCACGCGCCGCTCCGCCCGCCGGCAGAACGTCTCGGCGATGAACCGCTCCTGCCCCGATGCCTCGACGCCCTGCTCCTCGAAGATCGCCGTGACGCGGGACAGGACCGCGATCTGCGAGTAGATGTCGGCCAGCGCGTCGGCCAGGCGCTTGTGCGCGAGCCCCTGGTCGATGACGCCCTTGCCGTGGCGGCGCAGCAGCGACTCGCCCGAGTCGCGGAAGCGCTTGACCTGGTCGCCCACCGAGGAGGCCAGCGGGTCCAGCTGGTCGTGCGCGCGCGAGACCGACTCCGGCCGCACCTCCCGCCGCACGCGGTCGAACGCGTACTCGGCGAGCGTCCCGAGCGACCCGATGGGGTCGCCCAGCCCGAGCTCGCTCATGCCCGACAGCGACTCCCCCAGCGGCTTGAGCGCCGTCAGCGCCACGTAGGAGCGCAGCACGTCGTTGGCGCCCTCGAAGATCGGGAAGATCCGGATGTCGCGCAGGATCCGCTCGTACGGCGAGCCGTGCATGTACGCCTCGCCGCCCGCCAGCTGGAACGCTCGGTTGGCCTGGTACCAGACGAACTCCCCCGGCCACCTTGGCCATCGCGGACTCGATCGAGTAGTCCTCGATCCCGTTGTCGATGAGCCCGGTCGTCAGGTACGCCATCGACTCCAGGCCGAAGAGGTACGTGACCATCCAGGCGATCTTGTCCTCGACGAGGTCGAAGTCCGCGAGCGGCTTGCCGAACTGCTCGCGCTCGGACACGTGGCCGATGGCCAGGTCGAGCAGCCGCTTGGCGAGGCCGACCGACCCGGTCCCCAGGCCGATCCGCCCGTTCGTCAGGATCGACATCGCGATCTTGAAGCCCTCGCCCGGCTCCCCGAGCACGTTCTCCGGCGGCACCCGCACGTCGTTGAACCGCACCGGGCACAGGTGGTTGCCGTGCAGGCCGAGCGTCTTGTAGCGCGGGCCGGTCTGGTCGAGGCCCTCCATCCCCTTCTCGAGGATCAGCGCGATGTGCCGGTCCTTGCCGTCGACCTCCGCGCGCGCGAACGCGGTGAGCACGTCGCCGCGACACCCGTTGCCGATCCAGCGCTTCTCGCCGTTGAGCAGCCACGAGCCGTCGCTCTGCTGCACCGCGCGCGTCTCGATGTTGTAGGCGTCCGACCCCGCCCGCGGCTCGGTCAGCGCGAACCCCGCGAGCTTGCGGCCCATCGCCAGGTCCGGGAGGAAGCGCGCCTTCTGCTCCTCGTTGCCGAACAGCGCGATGCCCTTGAAGCCGATCGACTGGTGCACGCCCATGCCGATCGTGAGCGAGCCGTCGACCTGCCCGATCGCCTCGAACACCCGCGCGTAGCCGGTCTGCGACAACCCCTGGCCGCCGTACTCCTCCGGCACGTACAGCCCCATGAGCCCCAGCTCGCCGAGGTCGCGGTAGACCTGGTCGGGGATCGTGCCGCTCTCGTCGATCTGCTGGGAGTCGATGTTCTTCTCGGCGTAGTCCCGGAACCCCTGGATCAGCCCGCGCACCTTCGCGGCCTCCTCGCCCCTCGGGATGGGGTAGGGGAAGACCAGGTCCTCGTGGATCTCGCCCAGGGCCAGGGCCTTCGCGAAGCTCGAGACGGTGGTTGTGGCCATAGACCGCGCCTTTCGTGGGTACCTTGGCCCAAGTATGCGCCGCCTCTGCCTTCCCGTGCTCGCCGCCCTGCTCGCGTTCCCGGCCTCCGCGTCCGCTGTAGTCGGCGGCCAGGACGCCACCCAGGCGTACCCGTACATGGTCGCGTTCGAGTACGACTCGCCGGGCGGCTCGACGAACTACCAGCAGATCTGCGGCGCCAGCCTCATCGCCCCCGACAAGGTGCTCACCGCCGCGCACTGCGTCTACGACGACAACGGCGAGGTCGTCCCGGCGACCAGCGTGCAGGCGTTCATCGGCAGCCACTCGCTCTCCAGCCGCGGCGCCGGCGAGGCGATCGTCGGCAAGTCGATCGAGGTCTTCCCCGACTACGACTCGACCTTCAAGGGCGACATCGCGCTCGTGACCCTCACGCGCTCGTCGGCGAAGGGGACCCCGATCCGCCTCGCCGACCCCGCGAAGGAGAAGCCGCTGTGGGCCGCGGGCAAGCAGGCGACGGTGACCGGGTGGGGCACCTCGATCTTCCTGGACCCGGGCGTCGACTACCGCGACGACCTCCAGGAGGTCCAGGTGCCGATGGTCAGCGACGAGGACTGCGACCAGGCGTACCCGCTCGACGACCCCGTCCGTGGTGACTTCTACGAGGACGTCGACGTCTGCGCCGGCGACCCGAACGGCGGCAAGGACTCCTGCCAGGGCGACTCCGGCGGTCCGCTCGTCGTCCCCGACGCGACGGGCACGCTCGTCCAGGCCGGCGTCGTCTCGCGCGGGTTCGGATGCGGCTATCCGCAGTCCTACGGCGTCTACGCGCGCGTCGGCGACACGAAGCTCCACAGCTGGCTCGCCGCGCGGGTGCCCCAGGCGCCCGCGCCGTCAGGCGGCGCCGGCACGACCACCGGCGGGGGCGCGACGGGCGGCGCTGCCGGCGGCGGCGGCTCGGCCGGCGGCGGAGCGGGCGGCGGCGGCGCGACCGGCGGCGGCGGCGGCGCGGCGGGCGGCGGCGCGACGCCGGGCTCCGCGCCGCGCGGCTCGACGACCTACCACCGCTGCCTCGCGCGCGCCTCGCGCGTCCGCGGGATCTCGGCGCGCAAGCGCGCGGTCCGGCGCTGCCAGTACGCCGAGCAGCGCCGCGTCGCCTACCGCAAGTGCCGCAAGCGCCACTCGGCCAAGCGCTGCAGCGCCGCCCGGCGCAAGCAGGCCCGCCGCCACGCGCGGCTGGTCAAGCGCATCCGCTAGGGACGCAGCGGGGCGCACGGCGGCGTGACGCCGGCGCCCTCACTGAGGAAGAAGACGTCGACGCGACCGTTGCTCGCCCGGGCACCGGAGCGCCGGGGATCGAGGCAGCGGCGGCCGAACGCCTCCCGCTCGACGTCCGGCGGCGGGTGCGGGAGGCCCTCGAACAGTGCCTCCTCCACCGCCTTGGCGCGCGCCCGCGCGATGTCGTCGTTCGCGGCTTCGCCGCCCGGGTCGTCGGCGAAGCCGTGGATCACGATGCTCGCGGCATCGGCAACCCGTGTTCGCAGCCGCCGGAGCTCCTGCCGACCGCGCGCGCTGAGCTCCGTGCCGGCCGCGTCGAAGAGGACGACGGCCGGCAGGCGCGCGGCGACGACCGATGCCGTGTCCGCGTTGCCGTCGTCGTCGCGGACGGTGAGCTCGGCTGTCGTCGCGTCCTCCGGGCCGGCGCCGATCCGCGCATCCGTGCGCTGCGTCGTGCCCGCATCGCGGCCGTCGACCTTCCACGCGCGCTCGACGACGGTCCCGCCGGGGTCGATCGAGCCCGTCGAGCTCAGCGCCGCGCGCCGCCCCGACGCGGCCGTGAGCACGTCCAGCCGCGCCTCCGGCGGGCCCTTCACGGTCAGCGGCAGCGGCTCGAGCGGCTGAGGGCACCGCACCGTCACCAGGCTCGCTCCGGCGGGAGCCGGCGTGTCGGCCGGCCGCTCCGGCACCTCGAACGTGATCGACCGGTTGGTCCAGCTGACGACGTGCGCAGGCACGCCGCCGACCTCGACGCGATCCTCGCGCCGCGGCTTCTCCGGGTTCGCGGGGCCGTCGAGGTTGTGGCCTGTGATCGTGACGCGGTCCCCGGGCGCCGCCGTGGCCGTCTTGAGGCGGAGTCCGCCCTCGCCGCGGATGCCGGGCACCTTCGGCTCGGGCGGGGTCCACGGGACCGCGACGTCCGCGCTCGCCGTGGCCGCCGCCTGCCGCCGCAGGTCGCCGCTCTGCCGGGCGGCCGCGTCGACGGCCTGGACCGGGCCGATCGACATCGCGGCGACCTCCTTGCGCGGCACGCGGCTGATCTCCCCGCGTCCGTTCAGCAGCTCGTCCTCGCAGCCGCGGGCGACGACGCTGCCGAAGTACACGCGGTCGTCCGTCTCGGCGATGTAGATGCCCTCGAGGATCTCCTGACGCCCGTCCCGCTCGCGGACGAGCGCCATCGGCTGGATCTCGGCGTCGTCGAGGACCCGCGCGACGCTCAGGATCGCGCCGAAGAGGGGGACCGACGCCAGGACGGCGATGCCGTACCACGCGAACGAGGCGGTCGAGTTCGCGATCGCCCAGTTCGCACAGGCCAGCACGACCGCGGCGGCGATCCCGATCGCGACCCACTGCTGCCCGACGGCCAGCGCCGGCGCGACGATCGCGACGACGGCGAGCCCGAGCATCACGAGCCGCCCCGCGCGGGTGAGCCGGAACCGCCGTGGGCGGTAGCGCGGGCGGTCCGCGGCATGCTCGCCCGGACGCTCCAGCGCATGCAGGCTCGTCGCAGGGTCGGTTCGGATCCAGCGGGCGCCGAACGTGGCCACGGCCCCGACGAGGACGCCGGCGAGCAGCAGGGCGATCCGTCCCCACCAGGCGTCGTCCCCCTCCGGCAGCCATGCCGCCAGGCCCGCTGCCGCCACGACGCACGCCGCGCCCAGCGCGATCTCCTCGCGACGCAGGAGCGCGTCGGCGAGGTCGTTCGGCACGGCCGGCTCGAGGGGCAGGTCCGCGTCGCGCTCTGCGCCTGTGGGATCCATCTGCCCGCCGAGGCGGACGAACCGCCGCGTCCGCGTGACGAGCAGGCTGGCCCCGGCGACGAGCGCGATGCTCTCGAGGGCGAGCGCGAACCGCTCCCAGGGCAGGTCGTCGACCGCGAGCGCGCTCGCCGCGACCGCCTCGACCACGAGGATCGCGAGCAGCCCGTACGTCATGCTGCGCCGCGGCCGTCCCGCGCGGTCGAGCAGGTACACGGTGATCATCGCGAGCAGGCCGAGGACGCCGAACAGGATCAGCGACACCGCGCCGACCACGACCAGCTCGCCGTCGGGCAGTGCGTCGACGGCCTGGTCCGCCGGCAGCTTGGCGGCGTAGAACCGGGCCCAGACGATGGCTCCGCCCGCGACGACGACGAACGTCACGAACCCGCCGGCGGTGAGCAGCGCGGCGAGAGCCTTCTCGCTGACGTCGCCCAGCAGCTTGCGCAGCTGGCCCGTCGGGGTCTCGTTCGGCGGAGGAGGCGGCGGCTCGGGCGGCTCGGTCACGTCACCCTCTCTCAGAAGCCGGGCTCCTTCGGGTCCTTCGCCGGCCGCGGGTCCGTCGTCTCGCCGCCGTGGTAGGCGACCCACGCCCCCGCGACCATCGCCGCGGTCGCCATGAAGAGGATCAGGATGCCCGTCACGATCAGCGTCCGCGACTTCGACGCGTGGCCGATCATCGCCATGATCACCCCGAAGGCCATGAAGATCAGGACGGGCGCCGCGGGGATGTCGGTGGTGGCGAGGAGGGCCATGCGTCCCCCCGTCCTATCATCCGTCGCGCATGACCGGCCCCACCACCGTCGCCGACGTCGAGCAGGGACTGCGCTCCGTCGGGTACCTGCCCAGCGGCTCGGCCGCCCTCGTCGGCTTCCTGGCGACCAAGCTCGGCAAGCCGGTCCTGGTGGAGGGACCGGCGGGCGTCGGCAAGACCGAGCTGGCCAAGGCGCTCAGCCGCTTCCTCGGCCGCGAGCTGATCCGCCTGCAGTGCTACGAGGGCCTGGACGAGGCGAAGGCGCTCTACGAGTGGAACTACCGCAAGCAGCTGCTGCGCATCCAGGCCGAGGCCACCGGCACCGGGTGGGAGGAGGTCCAGGAGGACATCTTCGGCTCGGAGTTCCTGCTCGAGCGCCCGCTGATGACGGCCATCGCCTCCCCCGACCCCGTCGTCCTGCTGATCGACGAGATCGACAAGACCGACCAGGAGTTCGAGGCGATGCTCCTCGAGGTCCTCTCCGACTTCCAGATCTCGATCCCCGAGCTGGGGCGCGTCGAGGCGCGGACCCACCCGGTCGTCGTCCTGACCTCGAACAACACGCGCGAGCTCACCGAGGCGCTCAAGCGCCGCTGCCTCTACCTCTGGCTCGACTATCCGGAGCTCGAGCACGAGCTGGAGATCGTGCGCCTGCACGCGCCCGAGCTCGACCAGGCGGTGGGCCGCAAGCTCGTCGAGGTCATCGGCATGGTGCGCGAGCTCGACCTCAAGAAGCCGCCGTCGATCGCGGAGTCGATCGACTGGGCGCGCGCGCTGCTGCTGCTCGGCGCGGAGGACCTCGACGAGCAGATGTTCCGCGACACGATGTCGGTGATCGTCAAGCACCGCACGGACCTGGACCTGGTGGCCGAGCGCGTGGGCGTGAAGCTCCAGAGCCCCCTCGGTGCCTGACGGCGGCTTCGCCGCGCGTGTCGTAGAGCTCGGCGAGGAGCTGCGCGCCGAGGGGATGCAGGTCGGGACGAGCGCGCTGCTCGACGCGTTCGCCGCGCTGGAGGAGGTCGGCTGGACCGAGCCCGACGTCTTCAAGGAGGCGCTCGCCGCGACGATGGCCAAGTCGCCGGAGGACCGGCGCATCTTCGAGCTGGTCTTCGACCGCTTCTTCTTCCGCGCGGCCGAGGGGGCGGCGCTCGAGCAGGGGATCGGCGAGCAGGACGACGCGAACGCCGGCCAGCAGCTCGGCGACGCGGCCGGAGGCGTGGACCTCGAGACGCTCCGGCGGCAGATCGCCGCCGCGCTGCGCGACGGCACGGAGGGCCAGATGCGCGACCTCGCGCGGCTCGCGATCGCCGCCTTCGGCCGCCAGGGCGAGGGCTCGGGCGTGATCGGCGTCGACGTGCAGCGCATCCGCCGCGCGCTCGGCCTGCGCGCCGAGCCGCAGCCCGATCTCCCCGTCGACGACCCGCGGCGCGACGGCGTCCCCCGCGACCAGCTGCGGCGCTTCGAGCAGCTCCTGCGCCGCGAGCTCGAGCGCGCGCAGATCGAGCGCCAAGAGGCGCTCCCGGCCAAGCGCCCGCTCAACGAGCTCGACCGCGCGCTGCCCAGCGGGCCGCTGCAGGACCTCGCCTCGGTGCACCGCGTCGTCGCGCAGCTCAAGCGGCGGCTGAAGACGCAGGGCCAGGAGCACCGCGGCCAGCGGCGGCGGATGCACGTCGACGTGCGCCGCACGATGCGCGCGTCGCTGGAGACCGGCGGCGTCCCGGTCGTCGTCAAGGAGAAGCCGGTGCGCCCGCGGCGGCCGGAGATCTTCGTGCTGTGCGACGTCTCGACGTCGGTGACCAGCGCGTCGGTGTTCTTCCTCTCCGTGCTCCACGCGCTGCACGACGCGTTCCGCAAGATGCGCTCGTTCGTGTTCATCGAGCGCGTGTCCGAGGTGACGGACGTCTTCGCGCGCGAGCGCGACTTCAAGGCGGTGAGCGAGGCGATCGGGCGCGACGCCGGCGTCGCGGACATCTCCGGCTACACCGACTACGGCCGCGTGTGGTCGGAGTTCCGGGCGCTGGTGGAGGACGAGCTGCACCCGCGCGCGACGATCATCGTCCTCGGCGACGCGCGCACGAACGGGCGCGACCCGCGCGCCGACACGTTCGCGCAGATCGCCGCGCGCGCGGGGCGCACCTTCTGGCTGAACCCCGAGCCGCGGCTGTACTGGAACTACGGCGACTCGGTGATCTCCGCGTACGAGGAGTTCTGCGAGGCCTTCGAGTGCTGGACGACCCAGCAGCTCGAGGACTTCGTCAAGGCGCTCACGCGCCCCGTCCACGCCCGGTAGACGCGCCCCGCGACGGGCCGAGCTCGTAGGGTTGCGCCCATGCCCGATCAGCTCGTCCTCGTCACCGGCGGCTCCGGCTTCATCGGCGCCCACTGCATCAAGCGCCTCCACGCCGACGGCTATCGCGTCCGCACGACCGTCCGCTCGCTCGAGCGTGAGGCGGAGGTGCGCGGGATGGTGGGTGACGGGCCGCTCGAGTTCGCGGTCGCGGACCTCAACGACGACGCGGGGTGGGCGGAGGCGGTGGCGGGCTGCGCGTACGTGCTCCACGTCGCCTCGCCGTTCCCGCTCGGCGTGCCCAAGCACGAGGACGAGCTCATCGTGCCCGCCCGTGACGGCGCGCTGCGCGTCCTGCGTGCGGCCCGCGACGCCGGCGTGCGCCGCGTCGTGCTCACCTCGTCCTTCGCCGCGATCGGCTACGGCCACGACGACACCGAGCAGGTCGCCGACGAGCGCCGGTGGACGGACGTCGCCGGCCCGAACGTCGGCGCCTACGCGAAGTCCAAGACGCTCGCCGAGCGCGCCGCGTGGGACTTCGTCGAGAGCGAGGGTGGGTCGCTCGAGCTCGCGGCCGTCAACCCCGTCGCGGTGCTGGGACCGCTGCTCGGACCGGACGCATCGACCTCGGTCGAGCTGGTCAAGCGGCTCATCGACGGCTCGATGCCGGGCACACCGAAGGTCGCGTTCGGGATCGTGGACGTGCGCGACGTCGCCGATCTGCACGTGCGCGCGATGACCGCGCCCGAGGCGGCCGGCGAGCGGTTCCTCGCGATCGGGGAGGACTTCCGCTGGGCGAGCGAGCTCGCGGAGTGGCTGCGCGAGGCCCTGCCGGAGCGCGCGAAGAAGATCCCGAAGCGGGCGCTCCCGAACGTCCTCGTCCGCGTCGCGTCGGTGTTCGACGGCTCGCTGCGCCAGCTCGTTCCCGAGCTCGGCCGCCGCAAGCGCGCCACGAACGAGAAGGCGCGCACGGTGCTCGGCTGGCGGCCACGGACCGATCGCGAGGCGACCGTGGCCACGGCCGAGAGCCTGCTCGCGCTCGGGCTCGTCGACTAGCCGCGGGAACCCCGCCGCGCGCCGGACACGGGCCGCCGGGGCAACCGGCCGTATACCGGGCGACAACCGGCGCCGCGTGGAATGACCGCCATGACCTCGCTCCGCCTCATCGCCCTCCTCGCGGCCGCGCTCGTCCTCGCCGTCGCGGTCCCGGCCGCGCCGGCCGCCACCGTCCAGTCCGACGGCACCACCGCCACCTTCACGCCGGACGCGGGCCAGCGCGACGACCTGTCCCTGAAGTCCGAAGCCGGCGGCAAGGTGCGCTTCGACGTCGAGAACGACACCATCGCCGAGGGTGCCGGGTGCACCGAGGTCGACGCGGACTCGACCGTGTGCAACGCCATCGCGCGCGTGGTCGTGAACCTGGCCGACGGCGACGACACGGCACGCGGCTTCGAGCTCACCGCGCAGGCGCTCACCGCGACCGGTGGCGCGGGCAATGACCGGATCTACGGCGGCGCCAAGGACGACGACCTCCGCGGCGGCGACGGCAACGACAACCTGAGCGGGATCTCCGAGGGCGGGGCGGGCATCGACCGCCTCGACGGCGGCGCGGAGGACGACACGATCATCATGGGCGCCGAGGGCGACGAGGTCCTCGGCGGTCCGGGCGCCGACCGCGTCACCGTCATCCTCGCCGACACCGGCACGATCAACTTCCCGCCGGCGAACCTGTCGATCACGCTGGACGACGCCGCGAACGACGCGCTGCCCGGGGCCGGCGCGAACGTCCACTCCGACGTCGAGCACATCGGGACGTACATGACCGACCTGTACGAGAACGGGGTCAGCTGGTCCTGGAGCGACGACGGCTTCATCGTCGACGGCGAGCTCACGGCCCGCGCGACGGACGGCCCCAACAGCGTCTGGGGCGGCTCCGCCGGCGACGACCTGGATCCCCTCGGCGGCAACGACGTCGTGTCCGCCGGCAAGGGCGACGACACCGTCAGCACGGTCGACGGCTATGCCGACCGCGTGGCCTGCGGCCCGGGCACGGACACCGTCGCCGGCGACACGCTCGACGACATCTCGGACTCGTGCGAGACGGTCACGCGCACCGACGTCGGGAACGCCAACGACGTGCCGGAGGTGCCCGAGGACGCGCCGCCGTCGATCACGCTGACGGACGCCGCGCCCGGGACGGCGACCGCGGCCGCCGCCGACGACCGCGGGATCGCGACGGTGCTGTTCCTCGACGACGACCGGCTCGTCTGCGCCGACGACGCGGCGCCGTTCACGTGCGAGCACCGGCCGGGCGCCGAGGACGTCGGCCGCAACACGCTCACCGCCATCGCGGTCGACACCGCCCAGCAGACCGCGAGCGACCGCCGCCTGGTCGTGGTGCCGAGGTTCGCGCCCGCCGACGTCACGCTGCGCGTCTCGCGCCGGCGCGTCGGCGGCCGCGTCGTCCTGCCGGCCGAGGTGGCGGCCGCCGTGGGCTGCCGCGGCGAGGTCGTCGTGAGCGTGAAGCGCGGTGCGCGGACCGTGACCCGGCGCGCGCAGCTGAAGCGCGACTGCACCTACGCCGCCCGCATCCGGACCCGGCGCGGCGCCGCGAAGGTCCGGGCGACGTTCGCGGGCAACGACGTGCTGGCGGCGAAGCCGTCCGCGGTGCGGCTGGTGCGCTGACGCGTCGATCTGCGCCGGCCGCGGCGGAGCGTCGCGGCCGTACGCTCTCGGGCATGGACGAGCCCGCGAACCGGCTGCCGCGGACGGCCGTCGGGTACTGGCGCGCGAAGGGGGTCGTGCAGGGGCTCGGGTTGCTGGTGGCCGGCGGCGTCGCGAGCGCGAGGGTCGTCCCGCTGTTCCCGTTCCTGGCGGCGCTGGTCGTCGCGACCGTGCTGGTCGCGGTGCTGCCGGAGTGGCGGTGGCGGCGCTGGCGCTACGAGATCCGCGACGACGAGATCGACCTGCTGCACGGGACGCTGATCCGCAAGCGCACGCTCGTCCCCATCCGGCGCGTGCAGCACGTCGACACCGAGACCGGGCCGCTGCAGGACTCCTACGACGTCGCGAGCGTCACCTTCCACACGGCCGCGGGGACGGTGGCGATCCCGGCGCTGACGAAGCGCGAGGCCGAGGAGGTCCGGCTGCGGGTCGCGGAGCTGGCCCGGACGCGCGATGACACCTGAGCCCCGCAGGCTCCACCCGGCGGCCGTGCTCGCCGAGGTGCTCGGGCAGCTCCGCGGGATCGCCGTTCCCGTCGTCGTCATCGCGGTGGTCGGCGGCGGCGGGATGGCCCGGCTCGCCGTCTACGGCGTCGTCGGCGGGCTGTTCACGGTCGTCGTCGGGCTCGTGACGTGGAACACGACGCGCTGGTGGGTCGACGCGGACTCGATCCGGTTGCGGACCGGCGTGTTCACCGAGCGCGTCGTGTCGGTGCCGCTCGATCGCGTGCAGGCCATCGACACGGTCCGCGGGCCGGCTCAGCGGCTGCTGGGCGCGGTGGAGGTGCACGTGCAGACGGCGGGCGGGGGAGCGAAGGGCGAGATCGTGCTGCGCGCCGTCGCGCCGGAGATCGCCGAGGAGCTGCGCGGGCTGGCGCGGAGCGCCGGCGCGGCAGCGGCGGAGGACGCGGAGGTCGCGGCGTGGTCGCTCGGGAGCTCGCGGCTGCTCGTCGCGGCGCTGACCTCGGGCTCGCTCGGCGTCCTCGTGCCCGTGGTCGCCGGCGCGTCGCAGGTGCTCGACGACGTCCTCGGCGAGGAGGACGCGCAGCGGCTTCTGCCCGACACGCCCCACGAGGCGCTGATCGCCGCGGCTGCGGTGCTCGGCGTCGCGTGGCTGCTCTCGGTCCTCGGGACGATCGTGGCGTTCGCGGGCTTCCGCGTGACGCGCGACGGCGACCGGCTGCGCATCGCGCGCGGGATCGTCGAGCGGCGGGAGGCGTCCGTCCCGGTCCGGCGGGTCGCCGCCATCCGGATCGTCGAGTCGCCGCTGCGCGAGCCGTTCGGCCTCGCGCAGGTGAGGATCGAGAGCGCCGGGTACGCGAAGGAGCCGGCGACCGCGCAGGCGCTCCTCCCGCTCGTCCGCAGGAGGGACGTCGACGCGATCGTGCGCGAGCTGCTGCCGGAGCTGGCCGAGCGGAGCGCGGCGCCGCTCGCGCCGCCTCCCCGCCGCGCCCTGCGCCGCTACGTCCTCCCGCCGCTCGCCGGCGCGGCCGTCCTCCCGCTCGTCCTCGTCCCGCTCCTCGGCGCGCCCGCCCTCGCCGCGCTCGCGCTCCCGCTCGCTGCGGCCCTCTACGGCGCGCTGCGCTTCCGCACGGCCGGGTGGCGGCTCGACGGCGAGCGCCTCGTCCTGCGCCACCGCGGCCTCCAGCGCACGACCCTCGTCGCCGACGCGCGGCGCCTCCCCCAGCTCTTCTCCCGCACCTCGCCGCTCCAGCGCCGGGCCGGCCTCGCGACGCTCGGGGTGGCCGTGGCGTCCGGCCGGCGCCTCGCCGTCGCGCACCTCGAGGCCGCCATCACCGGCGACCTCCTGCGCCGCCTCACGCGCGCGTCGACGTCGGGCTAGCCGAGCTTCGTCTTCTCCACGTCGTCCTTCGGCACCCAGATCGGCGCCGGGTGGTCGTCGTCGGCGACGAGGAAGTACGTCGTCCCCCAGCCGCCGAGGCCCTCGGGCCGCGACGACACGCCGTCGCCCGTGTCCTGCGACAGGTCGCCGACCGGATCGCCGACGGGATCGCCGCCCTGGAACGCGATCGCGATCACCCGCCCGGCGAACTTGCCGACCGCGTCGCGATCGCTGTTGCCCTCGACCTCGATCGTCTCCGACACCGAAATCATCTGGAAGTCCATGGCCGCACCCTGCCCGATAGCATCGGAGCCGAACCGACCCAGGGGGGCTGGCAGGAGACGGCCGGCTGAGAGGGCGCCACGACCGGCGCCGACCCTTCGAACCTGTGGGGTAATGCCCGCGGAGGGAGCGATCACGACACCCGAGGCCGCACCGCGCGCTCACGCGCCGCAGGCCGTGGCGCTGGACAGCGTCACGCGGCGCTTCGGCGACGTCGTCGCGCTCGACGCGCTGTCCCTCGGGGTGGCGGCCGGCGAGGTCGTCGCGGTGGTCGGCCCGAGCGGGTGCGGGAAGACGACGCTGCTCGAGCTCGTCTGCGGGCTCGTCGAGCCGACGACGGGGGGCGTCCGCTCCGATCCCGCCGTCCTGATGCCCCAGCGCGACCTGCTGCTGCCGTGGCTGACCGCGCTCGACAACGCGGCGCTGCCGCTTCGCGTCCGCGGGTCGTCGCGGGAGCAGGCGCGCGCCGCGGCGCGTCCGCTGTTCGCGGCGTTCGGGCTGGACGGCTTCGAGCGCGCGCGGCCGTACGAGCTGAGCGGCGGGATGCGCCAGCGCGTCGCCTTCCTGCGGACACTGCTCGCCGGCAAGCCGGTGCTGTGCCTCGACGAGCCGTTCGCCGCGCTCGACGCGATCACCCGCGGCGAGATGCAGCGCTGGCTCGCCGGCGCGCTCGAGCGCGAGCCGCGCACGGTGCTGCTCGTGACGCACGACGTCGAGGAGGCGCTCGTGCTCGCCGACCGCGTCGTCGTGCTGTCGCCACGACCGGGCCGCGTCGTGGCCGAGCTGCCGGTCGACGCGCCGCGCCCGCGCGCGGCGACGGACCCGGACGTCGTGGCGCTCCGCGCCCGCGCGCTGGAGGCGCTGCGCGCATGAACGCCGTCTCGCCCCCGCGGCGACGCCGGTCGCCGGCGGCCGGCCGCCTCGGCGCCGCCGCCCTCGCGCTCGCCCTCCTCGCCGCGTGGGAGCTCTACGCGCGCGCCGGCGGCGTCGACGAGCTGATCCTCCCCGCGCCCACCGCGATCGCCGACGCGGGCTGGACCGACCGCTCGCTGCTGTGGGACAACTTCGTCGTCACCGCGGCGGAGGTCGGGCTCGGCATCGCCGTCTCCGCCGTCGCGGCGTTCGCGCTCGCGGTTGGGCTGCACTTCAGCCGCACCGCGCGCGGCGCCGTCTTCCCGCTCCTCGTCGCGTCCCAGGCCGTCCCAATCGTCGTCGTCGCGCCGCTGCTCGTGGTGTGGTGGGGGTTCGGGCTCGGGCCGAAGCTCGCCATCGTCGCGCTCGTCTGCTTCTTCCCGATCGTCGTGACGACGCTCGACGCGCTGCGCCGCGTCGACCCAGAGGAGCTGAAGCTCCTGCGCACGCTCGACGCCACGCGCTGGCAGGCCTTCCGCTTCGCCGAGGCGCCCGCCGCCCTGCCGGCCGCGCTGAGCGGCGCGAAGATCGCCGTCGCCGTCGCGGTCATCGGCGCGGTGTTCGCCGAGTACGCGGGATCGAGCGAGGGCCTGGGGCACCTGATCCTCCAGTCCCTCCCCCAGCTCGAGATCGCGCGCGCGTGGGCCGCCGTCGCGCTGCTGGCTGCGTTCGCCGTCGCCCTCTTCTACGCCCTGCACCTGGCCGAGCGGCGCATCGCGCCGTGGGCCCACCGATCTGGAGGACCCTCTTGATCCGACTCGCGCCCGCTTCCGCCGTCGTCGCCGCGCTCGCCGCCCTCGTCCTCCTCGCCGGGTGCGGCGAGCGCGAGGACCCCGAGCCCGGCCCGCGCGGCGCCGAGCAGGTCGACCTCGTCCTCGACTTCTTCCCCAACGCCGACCACGCCGGCATCTACGCGGCGATCGGCACCGGCGCGTTCGAGGACGCCGACCTCGACGTCCGCCCGCAGACCCCCAGCGACCCGGCGGCGCCGCTGCGGCTGCTCGCGGCGGGCAAGGCCGACCTCGCGATCTCCTACGAGCCCGAGGTCCTGCTCGCGCGCGACCAGGGCGCGAAGGTCGTCGCCATCGGCGCGATCGTGCAGAAGCCGCTGACCTCGCTCATCTCGCTCGGCGAGAAGGGCGTCCGGGACCCGGCGCGGCTCGACGGCAAGAAGGTCGGAACGGCGGGCATCCCGTACCAGTCCGCGTACCTGAAGGCGATCCTCGCGAAGGCGGGCGTCGACCCGGGCCGCGTGGAGGAGGTCAACGTCGGCTTCAACCTCGTCCCCGCCATGCTCTCCAAGCGCGTCGACGCGACCCTGGGGGCCTTCTGGAACTACGAGGGAGTGCAGCTCGAGCGCTCCAGCCGCAGGCCGAACGTCCTGCGCGTGGAGGAGCTCGGCGTGCCGACGTACAACGAGCTCGTGGTCGTCGCACGCGAGGAGGACGCGCGCAACCGCGGCTCGCTGCTGCGCCGCTTCATGCTCGCGCTGGGCCGCGGCCACGAGGCGCTGCGCGAGGACCCGAGTGCCGGCGTCGAGCCACTGCTGAAGGCCAACCGCGACCTCGACCGCGGGCTGCAGGAGGCGAGCGTGAAGGCGACGCTCCCCGTGTTCTTCCCCGAGGACGAGGACCGCGCGTTCGGGTGGATGGACGAGCGCGAGTGGGCGGCCTACGGCAAGTGGATGGCCGACAGCGGGCTGCTCAAGCGGCGAGAGGATCCGACAAAGGCGCTGACCGACGAGTTCGTCCCCGGCGAGGGTCCGCAGGCTGGGGAGGGGCCATGAGGGCCGGCGTGCGCAGCGCGTAGACGGCGGCGAGGCCTCCCCACGGCGCGTACGGCGCGAAGAACTCGCGCACCTCGTCCTCGGTCGCCCGCGCGTGCGGGCTACCGGTGCGCAGGCGCGCGACGAGCTTGATGAGGTTGAGGTCGCCCGCGGGGACCTGGTCGTGGCGCCCCTGCCCGTGCAGCGCGAGGATCTCGAGCGTCCACGACCCGATGCCCGGGATCGCGCGCAGCCGCCGCCAGCCGCGCTCGTGGTCGGGGTCGTGGAGGTCGACGCGCCCGGCGGCGACCTCGCGCGCGCACCTCACCAACGCCAGCGAGCGGCCCGCCGACAGGTCGAGGGACTGCAGGAGCGCGGGCGCCTGGCGGCCGAGGCGGCCGGCGGACGGCAGGTCGCGCAGGCCGGTCCGCTCGCACCTTCGCCCGAGCCGGAAGACGATCCGCCGCTGGATGGCCGCCGCGCGCGGGAAGTCGATCAGCTGCTCGGTGATCGCCCAGGCGAGTGCCTCGAACGGCTCGGGCCGGCGCGGCGCGCGCAGCCACGGCTGGGCGCGGACGACCGGCCCGATGATCGGGTCGTGGCGGAAGCGGTCGTGGAACTCGCTCAGGTCGTCGTCGACCCCGAGCCAGAACCGCGCGCGCTCCAGCGCGGCCTCGCAGACGCCCGCGTCGCGCCCCTGCGCGCCGATGAGCACGCGGCCGCCGGACGTCTGCGTCGCCCGCACGACGACCGGCGCGTCGCCGACGTGGAGCAGGCGCATCACGACGTGGCCGCGCCGCCGCGCGACGGCGTCGCGCCCGAGCATCGAGGGCATCCGGAACGCCCACCTGGGCTCGACCTCCACGCGTCGCTCGACCATCGGGCCGGACCCTACGCGCGAGGGCGGCGGACGCGCGCTGCCGGTTCCCGCTCCGTGCGCCGGATGCTTCCGCGAAGCGCCCCGCGGGCTCCGGCGGGGGAAGCGGCCGCGCTATCGGCGCGGGTCGAGCAGGTGCACGTCCACGAGGAACGAGCGCGTGGCGACGATCGGCAGGTCCTTGCGCCGCTTGGCGAACCGCCGCGACACCTTGCGCGACTTGCGCCCGCGCACGACCGCGGCGAGTCCGGCGCCGGCGACGAACGTCGTCGCGGCCACCGCCGCGGCCTGCGCCGCCACCTGACCCGCGGGCTTCGCCGCGACCACGGCCGTCGCCGGCGCGGTCACGAGCTCGCCGCTGACGACCTCCTCCTCCGAGGCGTCGCTCACGCTAGGTCGCCTTGCCGAGCAATCGGTTCTCGCCGCTGCCGACGAGGTCGCCCAGCTTCGTGAACTGCAGGTGATCGAGGTAGTAGTGCTGCCACAGCGTCGAGAGGATGACGATGTAGTACGCCTTCTGCGTCGACACCCCCGGGATCTGCGTGATCACCAGCACCAGCGCGCCCGCCGCCGCCGTCAGCGCCACGTTCACCGCGTAGAAGCGCCCCGGCCGGTCCGGCCCGTTGGACTCCGCGATGAAGTGGTTGTCGAGCTCCCCGCGCTCCTTGCGCATGAGGTTCAGGTACCAGATGAGCGCGAGGTACTGGAAGGAGTGCCAGGTGTTGAAGCCCTGGAAGGCCACGTCGAGGTTCGGGAACAGCGGCAGCGTGAAGCCGATCACGATCGTCAGCCCGATCAGCACGACGCTGGGGACCAGCAGCTGGCCGTTGCGGTGGTCGCGCAGGTTCTTGCCGATCCACAGCACCAGGAAGATCCCGAACAGCGCGAACGCCCCGAAGATGTGCAGGTCGCGCAGGAAGCCGTGGGTCACGAACTCCGGCACGTAGATCGACTCGCCTCCCAGCTGGAACTGGTGGTCGAGGACCTGCGGCGTGGCCATCGGGTACAGGCACGTGAAGATCACGCCGTAGTCGATGACCTTGTCGCGCAGCGGGCGCTCGACCGGCCTCTTGGCCGCGTACGAGTCGTTGATGTAGCTGATCTGGTGCAGGACGTGGATCGAGGCCCACGTGAAGAACAGCGTCAGCAGGATCTGCATGTTCGTGAACGCGAGCGCGGTCACGACGACCGGCAGCAGCAGCGACCCGAGCAGGAACGCGCGGTGCTGCTCGCGATACCCGCGCTGCATCACGGTGTAGGTGAACGTCGAGTACAGATGCGGGCCGCCGATCAGGCCGGCGACGATGAGGTTGACCGCCGTCTGCGAGATGCCCAGCCCGTGGTACATCAGCAGCGGGATCGGGACGAGTGCCGCGCTGAGGATCAGGAACGTCAGATCCCAGTTGCGCGAGCGCAGCCAGACGCCATCGGTCGAGGCGCCCAGCCGTGAGACGGACAGGCTGGCGGCTTCCATGGCGCGATCCTAATCGCGCCCTCGGCCGACTCGCTAGAGGTCCTGTTGGTAAACGCGGTACTTCTTGACGATCCGGCCGTGCATGGCCTCCATGGCCCGGTTCATGGGGGTGTTCGTCTCGAGGATCCACCCCATCTCCCCCTCCTCCGGCCCGATCGCCTTGGCCAGGTCGAAGTGCTCGACGTACAGCCGCGCGGCGACCCCGGTGTGCTGGAACTCGGGCTTGACGCCGAGGAAGCCGACGCGGACCCGGTCGATGTAGCGCCCCTTCCTCAGGAAGTGCCACCACCCGAGCGGCAGCAGGCTGCCGCCCATCCGCTTGAGGGCCTGGTTGACGTCGGGCACCGTGATCGCCGCGCCGACCGGCTCGCCGTCGATCTCCGCCACCATGAACCAGTCGCTGGAGAACACGAGCTGCAGCTCCTGGGCGTAGGCGTCGAGGTCCTCCTTCGTGTACGGCACGAAGCCCCAGTTGCGCTTCCAGGCCTCGTTGTAGATCTCGGCGAACGTGTCGAGGTCCTTGCGCAGCGTCCGGCGCGACATCTTGCGCAGCGTCACGCCGTGGTCGCGCTCGGCCGCCGCCGACAGGTCGAACAGGATCGGCAGCATCTGCTCGCGGTCGGAGATGTGGAGGTACCACATGAAGAGGTCCACCTCCTTGCCCAGCCCGGCCTGCTCGCACAGCCGCTGGTAGTACGGCGGGTGCCACGGCTGGCGGATCATCGGCTCGAGCTCGTAGCCCTCGATGAGCACGCCCAGCTCGTCGTTGGCGCTGAAGTCCATCGGCCCGACCATCCGGTCGCGGCCGCGGTCGCGCAGCCAGCCGCGGGCGGCGTCGAGCAGCGCCTGCATGACCTCCGCGTCGTCCTCGAGCTCCAGGAACCCGAACATCCCCCAGTGGTTGCCGTGGTAGGCGTTGAACGCGTGGTCGACCTGCGCCGAGACGCGGCCGACGACCTGCCCGTCGCGCCGCGCGAGGAACAGGCGCCACTCGCCGTGCTTGGCGAAGCCGTTGAAGCGGCGGCTGAGGAAGGCGTGGCGCTCGAGCCGCAGCGGGGGGACCCACTGCGGGGAGGTAGAGTGCAGGCGGAACGGGAGCTCGACGAACTCCCTCAGCTCGCGCCGCGACCCGACGGGACGGACCTTCACGGACACGGCGGCGCACCCTAGTCCATGACCGACAGCACGAGAGTCGACGTCTTCGCCAAGGTCCGCGGCCACGAGCGGGCAGAGCAGCTGGCCGCCGCCCGCGACGCCGACCTGCTCCCGTACTTCCGCCTGATCGAGTCGCCCGCCAGCCCGGTGATGGAGGTCGAGGGCCGACAGCGGATCATGCTCGGCTCGAACAACTACCTCGGGCTGACCGACGACGAGCGGGTCAAGCAGGGCGCCCGCGACGCGCTGGAGGCCTACGGCACCGGGCTCACCGGCTCGCGCCTGATGAACGGCACGACGCCGCTGCACCTCGAGCTCGAGCGCGAGATCGCCCAGTGGATGGGCGACGAGGAGGCGATCGTCTTCACCACCGGCCACCAGGCCAACGTGGGGACGCTCGGGGCGATCCTCGCCCCCGGCGACACGGTCGTCGCCGACTCCGCCGACCACGCCTCGATCCTCGACGGCTGCCTGCTCTCGCGGGCCAAGCTGCGCCCGTTCCGCCACGGCCGGCTCGACAAGCTCGAGCGCCAGCTCGTCAAGGCGGCCGAGGACGGCGGCGGCGTCCTCGTCGTCGTCGACGGCGTCTTCTCGATGGAGGGGGACATCGCGCCGCTGCAGGAGATCGTCGACCTCGCCCAGACGCACGGGGCGCGGGTCATGGTCGACGAGGCACACGGCGCCGGCGTGCTCGGCGAGCGGGGCGCGGGCGCCGCGGAGCTGCTCGGCGTCGAGGACCGCGTCGACCTGCGGATGGGCACCTTCTCCAAGTCGCTGGCCTCCTGCGGCGGCTTCGTCAGCGGGCCCGCCGAGGTCATCGACTTCCTGCGCGTCTCCAGCCGCGCCTTCCTCTTCACCGCCTCCAACGTCCCCGCCGCCCTCGGCGCCGCCCTCGCCGCGGTGCGCGTCGTCCGCTCGCCCGACGGGCGCGACCTGATGGACCGCGTGCTGGCCAACGCCTCCCACCTGCGCGAGGGGCTGCGGGCGCTCGGCTTCAAGGTGGTCGAGCAGCCGATCCCGACCCCGGTCGTGCCCGTCCTCGTCGAGGACGACTGGAAGGCCGTCCTGCTGTGGCGCGCCCTCTACGACGCCGGGGTCTACGCGAACGTCGCCATTCACCCCGCGGTGCCCCCCGGCGGCGCGCTGCTGCGCACGAGCGTCATGGCGACGCACGACCGCGCAACGCTCGACCGTGCACTCGACGCTTTCGGTGCGGTCAAGTCCGCCTTCGAAGCGGAGCACGGGCCGCTCCCCTGCTGACCCGCGGCAGATAACGAATTTCCCGCTCTAAGCACACGTCTTCTCCGGACGATGTTGCGAACTCGTGATCTCGCGGGCTACCGTCGCGAACGCGTCAGTGACGACCTCCGGGACGGGGCGCGGAAGCCGGTGAATGAGCGGGAAGGGGCATCCCGACGAAGCCGGTGGACGAACCCCGTGGGAGACCCCGGAGACGTGTCGCTGCGTGCCACACGGAAACGACATTGCCGGCCCGCGGAACGGGTCGGCGGGGAGGACGGAACAGGAATGACCGCGACAGCGTCGATCGCCCCTGCACGGCCACAGCATCTGCAGGCGCTTTCCCGCGCCAACCAGGTGCGCCTGGCCCGTGCGGAGCTGAAGCGCCGCGTGGCGTGCGGGGAGATCACCGCAGGCGAAGTCATCCTGGAGTCGCCGTGGGAGGCCGAGAGCATGACCGTCGCCGACCTGCTGATGAGCCAACGGCGGTGGGGCCTGACCCGCTGCCGCAAGGTCCTCGCGCAGATCCCGGTCTCGGAGGCCAAGACGATCGGGTCGCTCACGGATCGCCAGCGCCGCGCGCTCGCGATCCTGCTGGCGCCGGCGGGGGCGACTTCGCGTCGCGCCGACGTCGACGTCGAGTCGCGCCTCGCTCCGGCGGCTGCGGCCGTCTGAGCGGGCGACTCTAGGAAGCTGGGAGGGGAGGGCCGGGCCCCGTGGGGGGCTCGGCCGTCTCGCCGCCCACCGTCGCACGCGTGGCAATTTCCACGATGTGCCCGTCCGGGTCGCGCAGGTAGATGGACCGGAAGCCGCCGCGCTCGAAGACGTCGGTCGCGTCGGCGCCGCGCTGGCGCAGGTAGTCGCGCCACGCCTCCTGCTCCTCGGCGGAGTCCACCGCGAACGCGAAGTGCTGGACCGTGCCCCGCCCGACCACGCCCTGCTCGAGCGTCGGGTACTCGAGGAACGAGATGAGCGTGCCCGGGGTGCCCTCCCCGGCGGAGAACCAGAAGTGCCGCGCGTCGGGGTCGTCGTCGCTCGTCCCCTCACGCACGAGCTTCAGCCCGAGCAGGTCGCGGTAGAAGGCGGTGGTCCGGTCGAGGTCGGCGCAGATCGCCGTGAGGTGGTGCAGCCCGGTGAGCCGCATCCGGCGTCCCTCGCTCATGCCCTCCATCCCATTCCCTCCGCTCGCCTCTCGAACATGCTCCGCAGCGCCAGCGCCGCCCCCACGCCGACCGCCAGGGCGACGCCGAGGATGATCTCCTGCCGCAGGGACGTGAAGTACAGCGGAACCGCCACGAGGACCCCCGAGCCGGCCGCGAGCAGCGCGGTGTGCGACCGGTAGCCGGCGAAGTGCTCGCGGATGGCCAGCTCGAGCGAGGCCAGGCTGACGAGCGCGAGGCCGCCGAAGATGAACGTCGTCCGCGGCTCGCCGGGATCGGTGGCGATGCCGACGACGATCAGCACCAGCCCGGCGAGGATCGACAGCTCGACGAGCGGGAACGGGTGCCAGGGCGCCTTCGGCGCCTCCTCCAGCCGCGCGCGGCGGCGCAGCGCGCGGCCGGCGAGCGGCGCGGGCGTCGGCCCGCGGCGCGGCGGCGGCGACGGAGGCACGGCGGAGCCGCGCTTACGGGAGCGACGGCCCATCGGATGTCAGGTGGCTAAGGGACAGCCGGAGGAGAGCTTGACCTGCCACCAGCCCATCAGCATGCCGATGAGGCCGAGGCGGGGGCGGACCTGCCAGGCGCCGCAGCCGCCCATGTCGACGTCCGTGCGGTGCAGGCGCGCGAACTTGTAGCGCTTGGGCTCGAGCAGCATCCGCTCCAGCAGGATGCGGTTGCGCTCGACCTCCTCGCCGCGGCGCTCGAGGACCTTGCGGGCCTCGTGCAGGCGGACCTGGAGGGCGTCGCGCTGGGCCTCGAGCTCGCCGAGGGACAGCATCCGCGGCCCTCCGCCGCCGCCGGCGGGCCGGATCTCCAGCCGCGTCTGCGGGAACGACGCGACGACCGCGTCGGCGAGCTGGCGCTCGAGGCGGGCGATCTGCTCGCGCAGGGTCCGGCGGGCGGCGCTCTCGTCGACCTGCTCTTCGACGAACGGAGCCAGCCCGGGGAACGTGGCGTCAACGACGACCATCGTCTCCGCAGGGTATCGCGCGGGTCACACGCTGTCGAGCGCTTCGGTACAGGTCCACAGAGCCTCTTCCACGTGGATGCCCGGAACGCCGGGCGCCTGAACCGAGAAGAGGCGCATTGCGCCCGTCTCGGGCGTCACCCCGTGACCGGGCGCCAGCTCGCCGAACAGCTCGGCCAGCGGCGAGGCGTCGTCGGCGATCACCAGCCGGCCCGGGGCCACGTCCGGCGCCAGCTCGCCGCGGCCCAGCCGCTCCCCCGCCCGCGCCGGGCGGATGCCGAGGTCGCCCTCGACGCGGTCCTCGTCGAGCGCCCAGACCGGCACGCCGGTCTCCACGACGGCCAGCAGCAGCGCGTCCGCGACGAGCCCGTGCGACTGGAAGCCACCGTGCTTGAGGCGCGCCAGCGCCGCCGCCTCGACGGGCGTGCGCTCGTCGTCGGGGTCGATGCCGATGTGCCGGAAGAGGACGCGGTAGGCGTGCGGCACCGGCTCGCGGCGCATCGCGATCGCGCGCGCGCCGTGGAAGCGGTCGGAGAGCAGGCGCAGCCGCTCGCGCAGCGCCAGCGGGCTCGGCGCGTCGCGCGCCCGCGCGCGCAGCTGCCAGATCCGCAGCTTCGGCAGCTCCTCCGCCACCTGCGGGTCGACCCAGCCGAGCTCCGGCTCCGCGTTCACCGCAGCGCCCGCACCTTCCCCGCGAACGCGTCGTCGGCGATCTCGCGCCGTACCGTCTCGACGACCTTGCCGCCCTTGTGGGCGAACGTGACCTGCGGGCAGCCGACGAGGCCGTAGCGGGCGGCCACGGCGCCGTCGCGGTCCCAGCCGACGGGGAACGACCAGCCGCGCAGGTCGGCCCGGTCGCCGCGGCTGCCGACCGCGACGAACCGCACGCGCGGGAACCGCGAGCGCATCCGCTCCAGCTGCCCGAGGACCGCGCGGCAGCGGTCGGCGTTGGTCGGGAACAGCGCCAGGACGACCGGCCCCTGCTCCCACTGCTCGCAGATGTTCAGGACGTCGGGCTCGCGGACCTCGCACGCCGGCCGCGGGCCGAGCTGGTCCTGGCCCTCCTCCGTCGCGAGGTTCGCGTCGCCCTCGAGGCTCGAGTCGGCGAGCGGGACCGCGAACGGCGCGAGCTTCCCCGAGTCCGGGCCGCCTGACGGGATGTCGCTGTCGGTCAGAACGGCGTTGAGCGTCACGACGACGATGAGGAGGAACCCGGCGACGCCGAGGAACCAGCCGTAGCGGCTCGCGCCCTGCGGCCGCGCGGGCGGCGGCGCAGGGGGCGGAGGCTCGTCGGGACCCGCGTCGGCGTCGGCGCGCGGCTCGTCGCCGAAGTCGAGCGGTCCGCGCCCGCTCACGCGGCCGGGGCCCGCCGCAGGCGCGGCCGCGAGAGCCGCTCGGGAAGTCGGAGGCGCACCCCCTGCTCGGCCAGCAGCAGCACCGAGGGCAGCACGACGAGCACGCCGAGCAGCGAGACCGTCAGGTCGATCACGGTCACGAAGCCGAAGTCGCGCAGCATCCGGATGTCGGACACGATGAGCACGGCGAAGCCCGCGGTCGCCGTCACGCCCGAGGCGAGCACCGCGGCGCCGGTCGAGCGGTACGTCCGCGCGAGCGCCTCCGCCGGCTCGTGCCCGGCCGCGCGCTCCTGCCGGTAGCGCTCGGACAGCAGGACGCTGAACTCGGTGGAGATCGCGATCACCAGCGCGCCGAGGGTGACCGACATCGGGTTGAGCGGGATCCGCACGAGGAAGAGGACGAGCGCCGACCAGCCGGTGGCCAGGACGATCGGGACGAGCGGCACGACGGCCCGGCGCCAGTGGCGCAGCGCGACGGACAGCACCGCGAACACCGCGAGCAGCCCGACGAGGAGCGTCAGCAGCCGCCGCCAGTCCGACGCGACCGCCGCGTTGGCCTCGGCGGCCAGCACCGGCAGCCCCGCGAGCTGGGCCTCCACGCCGTCGGGCGGATGGAGCTCGGCGCGCATGACGTCGATGACCTCCTTCTGGCGCTCGAGCGGCATGAGCCGGATCCCGAACGACAGCGTGGCCGTCCGCCGGCTGGGCGTGATGACGCTCTGCGAGAAGTACGGCGGCACCGCGTCGAGCAGCGCGCGGATCTGCTTCGCGTCCCCGGGGTCCTGCCGGAAGAGGTCGGGCAGCGAGAACGCCGGGCACAGCGCGGCGCGCCCGCAGCCGCGGTCGCGCGAGAAGCGGTAGCGGTCCAGCAGCGTCTTCTGGTACGAGGTCATCCACTTGACGACCTCGGGCCGCGCGACGTCGTCGGCCTTGACGACGACGTCGAGCTGGCCGCCGACGCCGGTCGCGCGCTGCAGCGCGTTGAGGTCCTTCAGGGCCCCGAGGTCCTGCGGCACGAGCTTCTGCACGTCGGATTCGACCCTCGTCTGCGTGTCGAGCGCCCACCCCGCGAGCGCGAGCACGGCCGCGACGGCGAGGACGCGCTCCGGGCGGCGCGAGCCGAGCGCGATCGCCGTCCGCGACCCGGCGTCGACCGCGCGCCCCGCCACGCGCCGCACGGGCGCGAGCAGGTCGGCTGCGCCGGCGACGGCGGGGGCCAGCAGCTCGCGCGCGCCGGCGACCGCCGGGGGCGTCCGGCGGGGGCCGCGCGAGCGCAGCACCAGGGCCGCGGTCCCGGCGGTCAGCGCGACGAAGAACGCGATGACGATGCCCGCGACGAGGAGGAGCCCGAAGCCCCGCACCATCGGGACGGGCGACAGGACGAGGACGAGGAACCCGGCGATCGTCGCGGCCGCGGCCGTGGCCACCGTGGGCGCGCCGGCGACGGCCATCCGCCGCGCGGCCGCGCCGATGTCGCCGCTCCCTCCCGCCGCGCCGGCGGGCCCCGGCGCGGCCCCTCCGCGCGCCTCCTCGAGCGTCCGCGACTGCAGCTGGATCGCGTAGTCCACCGCGAGGCCGATCAGCACCGGCAGCACGGCGATCGAGGCCATCGTCAGCGACGCACCCGCCAGCGACAGCGCGCCGAAGGTCAGCGCCGCCGCCGACAGCGCGACCGCGAGCGGCAGGAGCCGCATCCGGGCGCGGAACACGAGCGCGAGCGTCGCGGCCATGACGAGCAGCGCCGCGAAGAGCAGCAGGACGATCGAGTCGGTCACCGCGTCGGCCAGGTCGGTCAGCACGACGGGCGCGCCGGTGACCGTGAACGAGCCGTTCTTCAGCTTCCACTCGTCCATCCGCACGGCGGCGCGGATGTCGTCGATCGCCCGCGCGCGCGCCGCGTCGGAGAGCCCGGGCTTCAGCCGCACCTGCACGAGCGCGGCGTCCTTCGTCGGGAACAGGTAGGCGAAGCGCGCCTTGGGTGTCCCCGCCGGCTTGGCGGCGTCGAAGACGAGCTTGGAGACGAAGTTCGGGTCGTCGATCCGCGGCTCGCCGCTGATCCCGTAGCGCAGCGCGAGCCGCAGGATGTCGCGGGTGAACTCGAGGTTGACCGCGTCGCGCGCCGACTTCTCCGCGGCCTTGATCCGCGGCTCGGACCACCCGCGCTCCTTGGCCAGCTCGCGGACGGCGCGCGCGGCGCGGTCGGCCCGCTGCTGGGCCGCCTTGCTCTGCTTGACGAACTCGCCCGTCAGCTGGCGCACCGACTCGTTGATGAACGTCGCCGGGCCGAACACCACCTTCGCCGGCTTGGTCGCCGCCAGACGCGCACACGGGCTGGTGCGCCCGCCGTACGGCTCGACGCCCGCGGGGACGTTGCCGCCGATGCAGCCCTCGAGCTTGAGCAGCCGCCCGAGATCGTCGGTGAGCACGAGCTTGGGCAGCGACTCGCGCACGAGCACGATCACCGCGTCGTCGCCGAAGTCCTCGTAGTAGTCCTGGGTGGCCCGGTAGGAGTCGCTGCCGCTGCCGACGAGTGTGTCGGCGCCCGTGCTGGGCTCCAGGCGCAGCGCGAACGCCGCGGCGACGAGCGTGAGCAGGACCGTCGCGAGCACGACCGCCGCCGGCCGGCGCGCCGCGAACCCCACGAGGCGCTGGAGGCGCTCGGCCAGGACGCTAGTCCCCGTCGGGGTTGCTCGTGCTCGAGGGCGCCTCGCGCACGTGCGGGTACTGCGTCAGCTCTCCGCCGTCGTCGACGAGCTCGCCCTCGGCGACGCGGTACTGGCCCTGGCTGACGCACGGCGGCGCCGGGACGTCGCGGCCCGCGTTGTTGAAGAAGAACGACGCGATGTTCTCGGCCAGGCCCGTCGCGGTCGGCGGCGCCGGCTCGAGCGGGTTGGGCGGCCCGGTCGGCGGCGGCTGCTGGAGGATCGGCAGCACGGACTGCAGCTCGTCGGCCAGCGCGCCGCCCGGGTCGGTCGTCGGGTTGGGACGGCCGCAGTGGCGCGTCTCGTAGGCGAGCAGGCCCGGATCCTCCGCGCTCGACCGATCCAGGTTGTCGAAGCCGCGCGGCTTCATGTACGCGTTCGGGCGGTTGGACCCGATGCGCCGCGGATACACCGCGAGGTTCTCCGGGTTCTGCGGGTTGGACGTGCGCAGGTAGTGGATGCCGTCCGGCGTCCGAGCCTGGGTCGCGGCCGGGGAGTTCGCGAAGAACGCGCGGATCTCGGTGCGGTACTCGCTGAGCCAGTTGGCTATCGGGTTGAGCTGCTTGAGCAGCGGGTCGAACTCGCCGAGCGCCGGCCGCAGGTCCTCGAGGAACTGCTGGGTCGCCGGGATGCCGCGGCGCGACGCCGTGATGAGCGGATCGAGGTCGCGGAACAGCGCCTTGAGGTCCGGCGCCAGGCCGCCGAGCTGCACGAGCGTCGGGCTCAGCTCGCGCGCCGCCGGGCGCAGCTGGTCGATGAGCGGGTCGGTGTCCCGCGCGAACCGCTCGAGGCGGCGCAGCGTGACCTCGGACTCGCGGTTGAACGTCGGGAAGACCGTGAACAGCTCCTTGAGCTGCTCGTCGCGCGCGGCCGTCGTCTCGAAGACGCGGTTGCCGTTGGTGATCGCGCCCTGCAGCTGGCCGCGCCGCTCGGAGATCGCGTCGAACACCTCGCCGGTGCTGCGCACCACCTGGCGGACGGCGCCGCGCTCGGAGTTGAGGACCTTCACGAGGTCGTTGACGTCCTCGGCGAAAGGCTCGAGGTTGCCGAGGATGTCCGAGATGTCCTGGGCGCGGCCGTCGACGCCGCGCGCCTGCTGCTGCATCCACGTCTGGAACGCCTCGCGCGTCTTCGGGTCGAAGGCGCGGAAGATCTCGTCGAGCTCGACCGTCGAGGACACCTGGCCGTTGGGCAGCCGGCCGTTCTCCTTGACCTTGCACCCGCTGCCCTTGTCGCCCGGCGTCAGCTCGACGTAGGTCTCGCCGAGCAGCGTCTTCTGGCGCAGCACCGCCTTGGAGTCGCAGGGGATCGGCGCGAACCGCTCCTCGATCTGGATGGTGGCGGTGGAGCGACCCGTCTTCGGGTCGGGCTCGACCGTCTTCACCTTGCCGACGGGGACGCCGGACACGCGGACGTCGGCCTCGACGGCGAGCTGCGTGCCCTCGGCGAACGAGACCGACAGCTGGTAGCCCTTCGGCTTGAGCGGGATCGGGCCGCCGAAGGCCAGCCAGAGGAAGAGCAGCAGCCCGAAGCAGGAGAGCGCGAAGCCCACCATGACCAGCATGCGGCCGACGGTCGGGGCCTGCTTCTGCATCTAGCGGCCACCTCCCGGGGGCGGCGGCGCCTGCGCGTCGCTCGAGCCGCCGGCCTGGCTGGACTTCGGGCAGATCTGCGTGCTCTGCGGCAGGCCGCTGAGCTGCGCGATCTCGCCGAGGCGCGGGTCGGAGGCGATGATCGTGTTCAGGACCTGGGCGGTGGTGCACGAGATGAGGATCGTGCCGCGGCGGATCGGGCCGTGCGCGTCCTGCGTGCTGAAGGTCAGCGTGCCGAGGTGGTTCGCCCACGCGCCCCAGAAGAGGTACCCGTCGTCCTCGGGGCCGGGCGGGTTGTAGGCGAGCTCGTTGAAGAGGTAGTTGAGGACCTGCAGCGTGTCGCGCAGGTCGGGCGTGACGTCGGCCAGCCCGCGGGCGGCGCCGCGCAGGCTCTTCACCGTCGGCAGCACGTCGCGCGCGAACGGCCGCAGCTGGTCGCGGATGATCGGCATCGACTGCGTGACGAACGGGCGCACCTGCCGCAGCGTCGGCCCGAGCGAGCGCGCCGTCGGGCGCAGGTCCTCGAGCGCCGGCCCGAGGACGTTGGCCAGGCGCTCGGCCTTGGCCAGCCCGCGGTTGGTGACCTTCAGCGTCGGCGGCAGCTGCTGCAGCGCGTCGCGGATGTTCCGGTCCTGGTTGACGAACGAGCGGAAGACCGTGTTCGAGCTGTCGATGAGCTGCGAGAGCTGGTCGTCCTTCTCGCCGACCGCCTCGACGAGCAGCCGCAGGTTGTGGATGGAGCGCTTGATGCTGCCGCGCCGCTCGATCAGCTTCTCGGTCATCTGCCGCGCGTAGCGGGCGCCGGGCTCGAAGCGCTTGAAGGTCGCGGCGAGATCGTCGCCCGCGCCCTTCAGGCCCCCGCCCGCCCCGGCGATCAGCAGCTGCAGGTAGTCGCGCGTGTCGCGGTCGAGGCTGGCGAGGATGTCCTCGAGGTTCACCGTCGGCAGCGTGTTCTGGATCGGGACCGTCCAGCCCTCGGGCGCCTTGGGCGCCGCGCTCGTGCCGGGCGCCATCTCGATGACCATGTCCTCCAGGCCGGTCTTCGGGCGCAGGAGCAGCGTCGCGTCCTTGCGGACGCGGTTGCCGTACTTGTTCTCGAGCTTCATCTGGACGAGCGCGCGGCCGTCCTTCAGCTCGACCTTGCTGATCTCGCCGATGTTGACGCCGGCGATCGTGACCGTCTGGCCCTGCCCCGGCGTGACCGACTTCGCGGTGCTGAACTCGGCGTTGACGACGTAGAAGTCCTGCCCGAGCCCCGGCACCCACGACGGCAGGTTGAAGCGCTGCTGGCTGAGGACGTACGAGGCGACGGCGATCGAGACGATGAACAGGACGATGATCGCCACGAAGTCGCGCCAGTGGTTGCGGATGTGGCGCTTCATCGACCGGCCTTCTTCCTCGCGGGCCGCTTCGTCTTCGCCGAGTACGACGTGCGGAACGGGTTCAGGCGGCTGACGAGCTCACGCGCGACCGAGTCGCGGCCGGCGCGCGGCAGCGGCACGGTCGGGACCGTCGGCAGCGTGACGCCGTTGCCCGAGCCGCTCTGGCTCTGGTCGCCGGGGCCAGAGGCCGGGCCCTGGCCGCCGTCGGGCGGGCCGGTGCGGGCGGAGTTCGGATCGGGCAGCGGGTTCTTGTAGCAGGGGTAGTCGGGCCGGTACGGCGGGCGCTTGCCCGGGAACACCGGCCGCACGCCGATCGACGGCGAGGCGAGGTTGAAGAACTGCTGCGGCGCGCCGGTGTTCGTCGTGCCCGTCGACAGCGTCTGGGTGCCGCCGCCGACCTGGAAGCGCACGTACTGGCCGTTGCCGTCGAAGTTCTGGCCCTCGCCGGAGAGGCCGACCAGCGTGTACAGGAACTCCTTGTAGTTCTCGGCGCCGTTCTCGAACTGCTTGCGGTTGGCCGGCTCGCGGATGACGATGTCGCCGGTCGGCAGGATGACCTCGCTGAAGCAGCGGGCGAGCAGGTTCTGGTTGGGGAACAGCGAGATCGCCGCGCGGCTGGCGCGGGCGAGGTCGCGCGAGGCGGGCGACAGCTCCTGCGCGAGGCCGCGCAGCTCGTCCTTGCGCAGCAGCCCGCGCACCTGCCTGATCCACGGGAACGACGCCCTGATCGTCGGGTCGGTCTCGCGCACGCCGGGCAGGATCTCGCGCGAGAAGGCGCGGACCGACGGGAAGGCGCGGTTGAGCGCGGCGAGCGTGCGGTCGGCGATCGGGATCGTCTCCTGCAGCCCGCGGAGCGTCGCGCTGACGTTCGCGCGCTCGTCGGCGAAGATCGACAGCGTCCCGTTGAAGTTCTCGACCCAGCTCTGCAGCAGGGCCTCGTTGCGCCCGAGCGCCGCCGTCACCTTCTGCAGGCCGGCGATGGCCTTCGACAGGTCGTGCGGCTCGGTGCCGAGGAACGCCTCGTTGACGATCGACAGGCCCTTCAGCGCCTCGGGCGCGTCGTCGAGCGTGTCGTTCAGCGACTCGGAGGCGGTCTCGCCCTGGGTCAGCCGGTCGGGGCCGGGCGCGAGCTTGTCGGACGCCGCCGCCTCGCCCTGCAGCGCCTTGCCGTACTCCTCGAGCAGGGTCTGGAGGTCCTCGCGCGTGTCGGCCTGCAGCGCGGTCAGCAGATCGTAGAACTGCACGGGCGTCGACGTCTGCGTCACGCGGATCGTGTCGCCGTCCTTGAGCACGGGCGAGCCCGGCGTGCCCGGCGAGAGGTCGACGAAGAAGTTGCCCTCGAGGAAGATCCTGGGCCGGATCTTCATCGTCGCGTCCTTGTGGATCGGCAGGCCGGCCTTGTTGATCTCCATCTCCACCACGGACATGTCGGTGTCCTGGTAGCGGCTGACCTTCTTGACCTTGCCTACGTTCACGCCCGCGACGCGCACCGGCGAGTTCGCGCGGATGCTCGTCGCCGACTCGAAGACGCCGTTGACGCGGTAGCCCTTGGTGAGCGGGATGTCCTTCGTGAAGCCGAGGTACGTCCCGATCGAGATCAGGACGAGGGCGATCAGGCCGACGACGACCGCGCTCATGCCCCGGCGGTCCTTGCGCGGGATCCGCCGCTCGCCGTCGTCGCTGCCGCCGCCGCCGCGCCTGCCGAGGATCGCCATCAGCGGCCTCCGCTCGGCGGGTAGTCGTCGGCCTCGGGGCCGCCCTGCTCAGGCGGGCGCTCGTGCGAGGGCAGGCTGCCCTCGCTGTCGCGGACGATCGTGGTGTGGTCGACGTTGGTGCCCTGGTTGCCGGGGACGTTGCCGACGACCTTGCGGTTCTTCAGCCAGGGCTCGTTGCCGGCCTCGCACTCGTTCTCGCGCCCGCCGCCCGGCGTGTTCGGGTACGGGTTGGCGTGCAGGTAGTTGTCGCCGCCGGGGGTCCCGCCGTTCGCGGGCGCGTCGGACGGGCCGCCCTCGTTGTTCGGGCCGCTCGGCGCCGAGACGATGATGAACCGCTGCCACGTGCCGTTGGCGTCGCCCTCGGAGAGCAGGCTCGCGACGTTGCGGAAGAACAGCGTCGTGTAGTTGCAGACGGTCTGCGTCGGCGCGATGTCGGCGATCGTCGGGTTGAGGATGCGCGCGAGGTTGCGGATGCCGTTGACGCCGAGCACCGCCATCGGGTCCTCGGCGAACGCCTGCAGCGAGCGGAAGAGCGGCGGGAGGCGGCGGTTCAGCTCGACGGAGCGGCGCAGCACCGGCGTGCCGATCTCGAACGCGTCGGCGAGGTCGGGCGCCGCCGTGCGGAGCGCGCGCACGCCCGGGCGCAGCTCGCGGAACAGCTCGGCGTTGTTGTGCAGGAACGGGCGCTGGACGGGGAACGACTCGATCGCCGCCTCGAGCGCCGGCGGCGCGGTGACGATCGTCTCCTGGATCTGCGGCGCGACGTCGGCGAGCGCGCTGAACGTCGTGTCGAGGTTGCGGAACAGCGCGGCCTGCGTCTCGGCGACCGGCGCGGTCTCCGCCGCCGCCTGCCCGAGCCCGCGGAAGAACCCGCGCAGGTCGGTGCGCGGGTCGCTGAGGTTCTTCATCACCGGCGTGAGGTTGCGCAACAGGGTGGGGAAGATCCCGAGCGCGTCGTTGAGCGACTGCCCGCGCGCGGCGAGGCCGCCGCCGAACTCGATGAGGTTCGTGCGCTGCGCCGCGCGGGTCGGCTCGTCGAACATCGCGAAGAACTCGTCGATCTCGACGGCCTTCGGCGTGGAGCTCGTGACCGGGATCGTCGACCCGCTCACGTAGCCCTCGCTCGACGTGCCCTTCGTCAGCTCGACGTACTTCAGGCCGAGCGCCGACCGCGGCCGGATGATCAGCGTCGAGTCCTTGGGCAGCGGCTCGACCGCGGTCTCGAGCTTCATGCTCAGCATCGCGGTCACCGTGCCGTCCGGCCGCCGGCGGGGCGTGATCTCGTTGATGACGCCGACGCGCGAGCCGCCGATGCGGACCTCGTTGCCCTTGACCAGGTTCGCCGCGTTCGGGACCTCGGCCTTGAGGTCGTAGGTCGGCACGAACGGCAGGCCGTTGTTCGCGTTGTAGGCGAGGAACACGGCGACGATGACGACGAGCGTCGTCGCCGCGCCGATGAGCACGGGGTTCGCCGCGATCGATGCCGCGCCGCGCCGCCTCACGCCCCGCCTCCGAGCAGGTAGTCGAGCAGGCCCTCCTGGGTCTGCGTCGCGTTGCCGCCGTCGGCCGGCGTGGGCTGGTCCTGCGGCTGCTGGGCCGGCGGGCTCGCGTCCTGGCCGGGCAGCACCGCCGAGGGCAGCTGCAGCGCCGGGCGCCGGCCGCGCGCCGAGCCGCGCCGCGACCTGCCGCCGCGCCCGCCGCGCGCCTTCGAGCCGTCCGCCGCGCCGGCGTTGTCCTTCGCCCGCAGCGCCTGCGCGGAGTGGTCCTCGCCGGCCTTGCCCATGAAGGCCGTCCGGATGTTGTTCGGGTTGAGGGTCGCCGCGCGCGCGTTGCCCTCCTCGGCCGTCCGCCAGTGCGCCGAGCAGCCCGGCTGCGGCGTCGTGGAGTACGTCGAGCAGGTGTTGACGATCAGGCCGGCGCGCAGGTAGTGGCCGAACGAGTCGAAGCCGTTCAGCGCGGCCGCCTGGTAGAAGAGGTAGTCGAGGATCCGCTCGATGCCGCCGGTCTCGCGCAGCGAGATCGTGAACTTCGCGAGGTTGTCGGCGAGCGGCCGCGCCTCCCCGGTCAGGCGGCGCAGGTCGTCGATGATCGGCTTGGCGGCGAGCAGCGCGGGGCGCCCCGCCGCGGCGGCCTCGCCCAGCGACTCGAAGGCCGGGATGCTCGCCGTGCTGAACGGCCCGAGCGCCTTGAAGAAGCGGTTGATGTTCGGCGCCTGGGCCTGGAGGTCCTCGAGCACCGGCGACATCTCGTCGGACAACTCGCCCAGGCGGTCCATCGTCGGGCGCAGCTCCTCGAGGAAGCGCGGCAGCAGCTCGAACCCGCGCTCGAACTCCGTCCGCTTCGCGGCGGTCGCGCGGGAGACCGTGTTGGCCTGGACGATGAAGTCCGCGACCTGCCGGCGGTCGCGCGCCAGCGGCGCGAGCACGCGGTCGGAGTCCGTCGCCAGCCGGGCCAGCACGTCGTTCTGCTCGGCCAGGATCTTCAGGACGTCGTTGGTGGCGGCGAGCGCGGGGTTGGCGCGGCGGATCGTCTCGTTGAGGTCCTCCTGCCGCCCGGCGAGCGCGGCGCCGAGCTCGTTGAGGATGACCGCCAGGCGCTGGCGCTGGGGCAGGCGCAGGACGTTGTTGATGAGGTCGGTGTCGACCGGCTTGGAGGTCCGGTCGACGGGCAGCAGGTACTGGCCCGCGCCGTCCTCCCCGTCGGGGACCTTGCCGAGCTTCGCCGGCGCCTCGCCGCCGTTCGGGCGCGGCTCGGTGAGCGTGCACTCGACGTACTTCTCGCCGATGAGCGACTGCGGGCGGATCGTGCACTTCGCGTCGCTGCGGAAGTCCTGGAAGTCGGGCTCCGTGATGCTCAGGACCGCCGCGGCCTTGTTGTCGCGCGTGACCTCGAGCTTCTCGATCTTCCCGACGTTGACGCCGGAGACGCGGACGTCCTCGCCCTCGATGATCGAGAACGCGTTGTCGAAGATGACGCGGACCTTGTAGTTCCCGCCGCCGCTGTCGCCCGCGCCCGTTCCGAGCACGGCGATGACCACGCCCGCGGCGAGCACGAGGCCGATGACGAGCAGGCGCCTCATGGCCCGTTCAGCGCGAGTCGGGGGTCACAGTCCAGGCCGTTGTCCGTGTACGGCGCAGACCCGTCGGCGGCCGGCTGGCTGGCGGCGCCCGGGCAGCGCTTGAAGTTGCCGGTCTCCACGCCGCTCAGCCGGTTGTTCGGATCCTGCGGGACGAGCGTGCCGCCGGCCGCGTCGTCGCGGTACTGGAAGGTGTTGAACAGCGGCTGGATGCGGCCGAAGTGACCGTTGGCGTCGTAGTTCGCGCCGGCCTGGCCGAAGTCGCGGAACCAGCCGGTGAGCTCGGGCAGGTACGGGCGGCTGAAGTCCAGGACGGGCAGCGACTTGCGGATCGCGGTCGTCGTGTTCTGCAGCGCGGGGCGCGCGGTGCGCGCGACCGTCGGCGCGAGCCGCATCAGCTCGACGAGGTCGTTGTCCTTGCCCGGGCGCCTGATCGCCACGCGCAGGTCGTGGATCGTCGGCCGCGCGTCGCGCACGAGCGGTCGCAGCTCGCGGAAGAACGGCGCCAGCCGGCGCGTCGCGGGCTTGGACTCGGCGACGAGCACGTCGAGGTCGGTGAGCGTCGCGCGCAGGTTGACGAACGTCGAGTTCGCGCGGCGCATCGTGGACGGCAGGCGCAGGAGGATCTCGTTGAGCGCGTCGCTCTCGTCGGCGATCCCCTGCGAGGCGAGGTTCGAGTTCGAGATCAGGTCGGTCAGCGTCGAGCGCTTCTCGGCCAGCGCGCTCGTCGCCTTCGCGCCGTCGATGAGGAAGCGCTGCAGCGTCCGCTCGTCGCGACCGACCTCGTTGACCAGCTCGCGCGTGGTCGAGAGCGTCGGGTTGAAGTACTTCGTCGCGAGGTTCGCGCGGTCGCCCTTGTCGCGGAACTGCGTCGCCGAGCCCTGGATGACCTCCTGCAGCGCCTTGCGCGTCTTGTCGTCCAGGGTGTTGAAGAGCTGGTCGATCTCGACGATCGACGTCGTCTTGTCCTGCTGCAGCGTCGCGCCGTCGTCGAGCTCGCGGCCGTTGCCCGGCTCCAGCACGATGTAGCGGTTCGCGATGCCGGACAGCGAGGTCGCCTTGATCAGCGCGCGGGTGCCCTCCCGCAGCGGGACGAACCCCTCCTCGACCTCGATGTCGACCTCGGCCTGGTTGTCATTCGTCAGCCGGATGTCCTTCACCGAGCCGATGCGACGGCCGCCGATCTGCACGTCGTCGTCCTTGACGAGCTGGCCCGCGTTCTCGAACTTGATCGTGTACTTCGTCGTGCTCGTGCCGCCGAGCAGCAGGACCGCCACGAGCACGCCCGCGAGCACCAGCGCACCTAGCGCGATCGCGCGGGCGAGCGTCATGCGGCAATCCTACGGATGCGGGTGCGGTGGGACAGGCGAAGATGAAGGGCGGGGGGACAGGACCGGCGGATCGTGCCGAATGTGTGTTCACTCCGTGTTATTGCGACACGGAGCCTGGAAGGTGGCGCGACGCTACTCCATGCCGAGCGGGCCCTGAGCATCGCCGGACAGGAACTGGCGGACGAAGGGGTTGTCGGAATTGAACAACTCCTCGGCCGGTCCCGACTCGACGATGCGGCCCTTCCACAGCACGGAGATGTGCTCGGCGACGCGGCGCGCGGTCATGATGTCGTGGGTGATGAGGGTGAACGCGGGCGTGTGGTCCGCGCCCTCGCGCTCGGTGTCGGCCATCATCTCGGCGTGGATCTCCTGGATGAGCTCGCCCAGGAGGGCGGTGCGCACCGGGTCCAGGCCTGAGTCCGGCTCGTCGAAGAGCACGATGCTCGGGTCGAGCACGAGCGCGCGCGCGAAGCCGGCGCGCTTGCGCATGCCGCCCGAGAGCTCGTTCGGCATCTTGTCGCCGGCATCGCCGAGGCCGACCTCCTTGAGGCGCCGGTTGACGATCTCGCCGACCTCGTCCTCGCCCTTGTCCGTGTGCTGGCGCAGCGGGAACGCCGTGTTGTCGAAGACGTTCATCGAGCCGAAGAGCGCGCCGTCCTGGAAGAGGACGCCGAACTTCTTGCGCATCTCGAACAGCTCGTCGTCCTGCATGTTCGGGACCGACTCGCCGTGGACCAGGACGTCGCCGTCGTCGGGGTACAGCAGGCCGACCATGTGCTTGATGCACACCGACTTGCCGGTGCCCGACGGGCCGAGGATCATCGAGATCTTGCCCTCGGGCAGCCCCATGTTCAGGCCGCGGAGGATCCGGTTGCGGCCGAACGCCTTGTGGACGTCGACGAACTCCACCGCGTCGGGCGCGCCGGTGGGGCGCTGCTCGCCGGTGTGCCACTGGTACTCGTCGCCCTCCTCGCGGGCCTTCTCGCGCTTCTCGCGGGCCTCGCGCCGTTCGCGGCGCTCGCGCGCCCCGTCGTCGTCGTCGTCCTCGTAGCGGTCCGGCTCGGGCTCGTCGGTCACGCGGATCTGCGAGCGGGCCTCCTCCTCCTGCTCGGCGTCGCGCACGCCCTGGTCGCCGCCGGCGACCGCGCCCTGCGCGCCGTCGCTGTCGTACGGAGCGGCGGAGTCGTCGGCGGCTCCGCGGCTGGACAGCTCGGACTGCGGCTCGCCTCCGGCCGCCTCGTCGGGCTCGTCACGCCTCCGCGGGATCCTCGGCATTCTCCGTCACCCTCCGATCGGTGCTCGCGGATTGGCGCCCCAGAAGAGCTGGGTCCCCAGCATCCCGATGAGGTGCACGAGCACGATGTTCATGACCATGGACTTCGCTGTGGCCGTGCCGACGCCGACCGGTCCGCCGGACGCGTGGTAGCCGTAGTAGCACCCGACCAGCACGATCACGGTGGCCATCGCCATGCCCTTGATCACCGAGTACAGGAGGTCGGGTGGGTTCTGGAACATCCAGAAGATGAGGAAGAAGCCGCCCGAGGAGACCTCGCCTATCTGCTCGACCACCGCCAGGTAGCTCGCGAAGAAGCCGGCGCCGACGCCCGCGACGTACATGAACGGGAGCACGAGCCACGCGGCGATCAGGCGCGTCGCGCACAGGAAGAGGACGGAGTCGATCCCCATGACCTCGAGGGCGTCGATCTCGTCGGAGATCCGCATCGACCCGAGCTCGGCGACGATGCCGGTGCCGATCTTGGCGGACATCATGTAGCCGAACGCGTACGGGACCAGCTCGCGCAGGTCGCACCAGGCGGCGAAGACGCCCGCGTACGCGGGCGCGCCGACGGCGCGGTTGAAGTACGCGCCCTCGATCCCGCACTGCAGGCCGATGATGAAGATCAGGCCCCAGATGACGAGCGTCGAGCTGACGATGAGGATGCCCGCCTGGCGCAACGCCTCGCCGAAGAACTTGAACACGCGGAGCGTGACGACGAGCGACACGATCCTCATGCAGAACTTCGTGATCTCGCCGAAGCTGGCGAGCCAGTCGCGCGGTACCGCGAGCCAGCCCACTAGCGGATCACCTGGATCTCGGGGTGCGTCGCCAGCAGCGTCTGCGTGAAGACGTAGTTGAAGGCGAAGACGCCGAGGAAGGCGATGACCACCGCCTGGTTGACGGCTCTACCCACGCCCTCCGCACCACCGGATGCGGTCATCCCCTTGTAACAACAGACGATCGCGACGATGGCTCCGAAGCCCGTGCACTTCAGGACCGACCCCCAGAGGTCCGTGGTGCTCGCGTTCGTGAAGAAGGTCGCCCAGAACGGGCCGAGCGGCGCGCCGTTGACGAGCGTCGCGATGACGCCGCCGAAGATGCCGAACAGCAGCGCGTAGATGTCGAAGAGGCCGGTGATGAGCATCAGGGCCAGGAACCGCGGGACGACGAGGTTCTTGACCGGGTCGACGCCGAGCACCTGCAGCGCGTCGAGCTCCTCGCGGATCTTGCGTGCGCCGAGGTCCGCCGTGATGGCGGTGCCGGCGACGCCCGCGACGATGATCGCGGTCACGAACGGCGCGAACTCGCGGATCGACGCGAGGACGAAGAACCCGCCGAGTCGATCGAGCGCGCCGAAGAGGACGAGGAAGTTCGCGGCCTGCAGGCCGGGAGCTCCGTAGCCGAACGCCACCGTCGACACCAGCAGCGGGAACCAGCAGAGCTTGAGCGCGAAGAGGAACTGGGAGACGAACTCGCCGCCGTAGGGGTACGGCGGGCGAAGGGCAGACATGATCGTCTTCCCCGTCAGGATCATCATGTCCCCGACCTCTTCGAGCAGGTTCTTCATCGGAAGGAACCCGCGATCGGCGACGCTTCGAACCAAGCCTCTCTCCTCCGCTCGTCTCCACGCGCAGGCGGGACGATCCCCGCCTGCAACCAGCAGCGTACGCAACCGGGGCGGGTCGTGACAAATGGCAACCGTGCAAGCGGCACCACGGCAGTCCCCCCTCTGATACGTTCGCCGCCGCATGCGGGGTCTTCGTGGGTCTGCGACCGGGTTGTGCGCGCTCGTCTGCGCGCTCTTCGTCGCGGGCTGCGGCGGGGGCGGCGAGCGGCAGGACGCGGACGAGCCGAAGGGCAACTGGACGGTCGACGTCGTCGACGCCACGTTCCCCGAGCAGCAGCGCCTGGCCGAGCAGACCGAGCTGCGGCTTCGGGTGCGCAACGCGGACTCCAAGACGATCCCGAACCTCGCGGTGACGGTCGACGGCTTCTCGCGCCGCTCCGAGCAGCCCGGGCTCGCCGACCCGTCGCGGCCGGTGTGGGTCATCGACGACGGCCCGCGCGGCGGCGTCACCGCGTACACGAACACGTGGGCGCTCGGGAAGGTCAAGGCCGGCGAGACCAAGGAGTTCGTCTGGAAGGTGACGCCGGTGAAGGCGGGGCGCTTCCAGGTCAAGTACCGGGTGGCCGCCGGGCTCGACGGGCGCGCCAAGGCCGTGTCGGCCGGTGGCGAGCGCCCGGCCGGGAGCTTCGCCGTCGCGGTGTCGCGCGAGCCGGACCAGTCGCGCGTCGATCCCGACACCGGCGAAGTCGTCTCCACGCGGTAGCGTGCGGCGCCGCGCGGCCGCGCCAGTGCGCGCACGTCTTCGCCCATCCGGAAGGGGCTGGTCGCCCCACGCCGAATCGCCTCACCGTGCCCCGGAAGATCGACGCTGGAGAAGTGCTGGCCGCCGTGGGCGGGCTGCTCGTCTTCGTCGCGCTGTTCCTGGACTGGTTCGACGACGCGAGCGGCTGGGAGGCGTTCGAGTCGCTGGACCTCGTGATCGGGGTGCTGGCGCTGGTCGCGGTCGGCGCGGTCGCGTCGTCGATGTCCGGGTCCTCCGGCGGCCCCTCCACACGGGCGCTGCCGTGGATCGGCGCGGTGCTCGTCGCGATCGTGGCGGTGCAGCTGATCGAGCCGCCGCCGGTCTTCTCGAGCGCCGACCCCGACCTCGAGCTCGGCGCGTGGCTCGCCCTCGCCGGCTCCGCCCTCGTGCTGCTCGGCGGCCTGCTGCGCGCCACGCGGATCTCCGTGACGGTGTCCGTCGGGGAGCGCGACGTGCGGCGGCGCGTCCCGGCGGTCGACCGGCGGCCGGCGCCGGGCGCCGCGCCGCCTCCTGCATTTGCACCGTCCGACGACCAGGCGACGCAGCCGTTCACGCCGGCGGCCCCGCTCGCCGACGACGCAGAGGCATGAGCCCCGCCACCGCGTTCGAGCTCCTTCGGTTCGAGGCGACGCCCGTCAGCTCGGCGGCGGCGCTCGTCGAGCTCGACGGCGTCTTCACCGGGCCGGAGCCCGCGCGGCCGCGGCTGCTCGTCGAGGCCGGCGGTGTGTCCCGAGAGATGCCGGCCCTCTCGGCCGGCGGCTCCTCCCCGTGGTCGGCCTCCTTCGCGATCCCGCTCACGGTGCTCGGCGACGCCGCGTTCGCGCTGGTGCCCGGCCGCGGGCCGCTGATCGCGCTGCCCGAGCCGACGTCGACGGACGTGGACGACGACCGCTTCGTGCGGCTGGCGCGCACCGCGAACGACCTGCGCCGCCGGCTCGGTCAGGCGACGGAGGACGCGGCCGCCGCGGCGGAGCGCCTCGCCGAGCTCGCGTCCGAGCGCGACGCGCTGACCGCGGCCCTCGAGGCGGCCCGCGCCGAGGCCGCCGCCGCGCAGGCGCGCGCGTCCGACGCCCACGACGCCGCCGTCGCCGCGCGCGAGGAGCAGGCGCGCGCGGAGGGCGAGGCCGAAGAGGCGCGCGAATCGTTGTCCCACGCGCGCGACGAGGCGCGCGCGGCGGTGGCCTCGGAGCTCGCGGCCCTCGAGCAGTCGCTGGCCGAGGCGCGCGAGGCGCTCGCGGCCGAGGAGGAGCGAGCGGTCGCGGCCGAGGACGACGCCCGCGCCGCCCGCCGCGAGCTCGTTGAGGCGCGCGCCAGGATCGAGTCGCTGCTGCGCGAGAACCGGACCCACCGCACCGCGGCGGCGCGCGCGAACGTCCCGTCGGCCACGGCGGAGTTCCGCGCGGCGCGGCTGGGCGCGGAGTGGGCGGAGGGTGCCGAGGAGGACGACCCGACCGCCCCGCTCCCCGGCAACCCCGACGAGGCATCGCACTCCGCGACGGTCGGCGAGGGAGTCGGGGGCGACGCCGCCCCTGAGGACGCGACCGCGGCCCCGGACGACGATCCCACGGCCCTCACCGACGCCACCGCCCCCCTTCCCCCCGAGCACGACGCCGCGCACCACCCCGTGCCCGCGGCCGAAGAGGAGACGGCCGCGTTCGACCCGGTCGGGCCGGCCACGCAGGTCGCCTCGGCGGAGGAGTCCTCCGGAGGACTGTGGACCGACGCGTCCGAGGTGCGCATCCTGCGCCCGCGCACGACCGCCGGGCGACGGCGGCCCGCGCGGATCCCGGTCGACGACGACACGGGCGAGGACGTCCTCGAGCCGGCGGCGGTCGGCGCGCGCCTGCTGCAGCCCGCCGAGGTCTCGCCGCGGCAGCGCGCGGTCGCGATCCTCACCAGCCCGCGCGTGATCGTCGGCGCGATCTTCTTCCTGCTCATCGTCGCGCTCGTCCTGATCTTCATCGGCGCCGGCCCGGTCTAGCCGAGCGCGGCGCGCAGCGTCGCCGCGACCTCCCCCGGTTCGCGCGCGAGCTGCACGTGCGTGAAGCGCAGGACCCGGTAGCCGGCGCGCGCCAGCGTCTGGTCGCGGCGGCGGTCGAGCTCGAACGCGCGCCGGGTCCGGTGGAACGACCAGCCGTCGGTCTCCGCCACGAGCCGCGCGTCGCGCCAGTGAAAGTCGACCTCGAGCCCCGCGATTCGGTCGTTCGTCCTCGGCTTCGGAAGGCCGTGCCGCGCGCACAATCGCTCGAAGCGCCGCTCGAGCTCGCTGCGCGTTCGGCCGCGATCCGCGCCCGCGACCCGCGCGAGCCTCCCCGCGCCGCGCCGTCCGTTCGCTGCGACGAGCGTCCGCTCGGCGAGACCGTGGGCGACCTCGGCCTCGTGGATCGCGCGGCTGAGCTCACGGTCGCCGACGACGTCCGCCAGGTCGATGAGCGTGCGCGGGAGCGTCGTCGTGGGAATGCCGCGGCGGACGGTGGTCTCGTCCGGCTCCAGCCGCCGCGGACGATGGACCGCGACGCCGCCCGCGCCGCTCCGCGTGCGCGGCACGGTCACGTCGACCCGCCGGCCGCGTTCCTTCGCGACGCCCCAGAGCGCGGCCGCCGACCGGTGGCTGAGGACCGCGCCCTCGCCGCACGCGAGCACCGCCGCCATCCACTTCCCCTCCTGGGTCAGGACCGGATGGCCCACCGCATAGATGCCGCGGTGGATCCGGTGGAGGCGCCCCGTCCGGACCCACCAGCTCACCGAGCCGTCACCGACGGCCAGCGAGTGGAGGTCGCGCCGTGTCACCGGGCCGTGCTGACGCGCCGCCAGCCCGACACCGCCACGGACCCCGAGCGCGGGCGATGTTCTGACGAGATACTTGCTGAAGGGCGCCCACCCCTCCTCGAGGCGGGAGGATCGTGACGACTCTGCGGCACAATGCTCCGACTTGCGCGGCACTAGTCGACCGGTATACGGTCGTTCATGCGTGAGGCGCCGTCCGCATCGGTGGTCGTACCCGCGCTGCGTACGAGCGGGACTCCTCGCCGCCGCGGCCGCGTTGGTCGTCGCGCCGGCCCTGTCCCTCTCCGCGACGGACGATCCGCCGGCCGCGAGCGCGCCCGTCGCCGGCACCATGGACCTGTCCAACGTCGCGGCGAGCGGCGGCGACGCTGTCGGGACGAGCGAGCTCTTCCTCGGCGGTGTTCCGACGGACCGCGCAGAGGCCGCGGTCGCGTTCGCCGGGGACGTCGACGGCGACGCGAAGCAGGACGTCGCGTTCGGCATGCCCTCGGCGGGAGACGTCGGTGACGTCGCCGTCGTGTTCGGCCCGGCCCAGATGAGCGTCACGGACCTCGGGAAGCTGGGCGACCGCGGCTTCACGCTCCGAGGCTCGTCGACGAACGCTCGCGCCGGGAGCGCGCTGGCCGGGGCGGGAGACGTCAACGGCGACCGCCTGGGCGACCTGCTCGTCGGCGCCCCCGGCGAGCGCGAGGCGGCGGGCGCCGCCTACCTCGTCTTCGGTGGCCCGCGTCCGACTGAGGGCCGTCAGCAGCTGGACCGCCTCGGCGACCGCGCCGTCCGGGTCCTCGGCGCCGCCGCGGGCGACGAGGCCGGCGCATCGCTCGCGGCCATCGGCGACCTCGACGGGGACGGCCGGTCCGAGATCGTGATCGGCGCTCCGGGCGCCGACGGTCCCGGTGGCCGCACGGATGCCGGCGCGGTCTACGTCCTCTACAGCTCGCGCCTCGCCGGGGGCACCATCGACCTCGCCCAGCTCGGCGACCGCGGCTACCGCATCGACGGCGCGGCGGCGGGCGACCGCGCGGGCACCTCCGTCGCGAGCGTTAGGGACATGAGCGGCGACGCCCTACCCGAGGTCCTCGTCGGCGCGCCCGACGCGAGCGCGCAGAGCGGCGCCGCGTACGCGGTGTTCGGCGTGCGGCGCGACACGCGGCTGACGGTCGACCTCGCGACACCCGGCTACGGCTTCGCGATGACGGGCACCGCCGGCGAGCACGCCGGCACGGCGGTGGCGGGCACCGACACCGGCGGCGGGCCGCCGCGCATGGCGATCGGTGCCCCGGCGGCGAACGTGACGACGACCGCCGGCACCCTCCGGACGTCGGCCGGCGCGGTCTACGTGGTGGGCGGACGCGCGGGCACCGAGCCGCTGACGCTCCCCGCCGACGGCGACGTCTTCGTGGGCGGCACGGGCCACGAGGGCCTAGGCGTCGCGCTGGCACCCGCCGGCGAGGTCGAAGGTGAGGGGTCCTCGGCGCTCCTGGCCGGCCGCAGGGCGGACAGTCCGCTCGGGCGCAAGGGCGCGGGGTCGGCGCTGCTGCTCCTCCTCGACCGGGTCGACCAGCCACGCGTCGACACCGGCCAGCTCGGCGCAACCGGTATCCGGCTCGCCGGCCCCGTCGACAACGCGGGGACCGGCCACGCCCTCGCCGGAGGCGTCGATGTCAACGGCGACCGGCGCCCGGACGCGCTGCTGGGCCACCGCCGCGCAACGGGCGGACGCGGGGGTGCGTCGCTCGTCCTTCTCCCCGATCCGCCTCTCGCCCCGGTTGCGCCGAGACGGCCGGCCCGCGGCGCGAAGGTCGACGTGGAGGTCGTGGTCGACGACTCGAACCACGTGCCGGATCCGGGCGGCGCGCTTCGCCGCTCCGCGCTCGAGCTTCTGCTCAACAGCCCCGACCCCGGGGTCGTCGGCGCGGTCGAGTTCGGCGTCGCGGACCACGAGATTGTCCCGCCCCAGCGCCGCCCGTTCGGCGTGCCGCTCGTCGGCGCCCGGCTCACCGTCCTGCGCGGGCTGCTGGCCGAGCGCGTGAGGAGCAACGCAGGCGCGCCCGCCAACCTGCAGGCCGGGCTCGACGCCGCTGCGGCGAGCAACCCGGGCGCCGACGGACGCATCCTCATCGTCGGCGGAGGGGTCACCAACCTCCCCCGGACGCTAGGCGGCGTGCGCACGTTCGTCCTCGCCCTCGGCAAGAGGACGGCCGCGACCGGGACGCTGGAGCGCCTCGCCCGCGCCACGGGCGGGCGTCTGTTCACGCTCGAGGACGGCGGGTCGCTCGCGGCGGCTTTCGCCGTCATCGCGACGCAGCTGCGCGGGGATGCGTCGCTCGAGACCTCCGTCGTCGCGCAGCCCGGCGTCGAGGCGACGACCCTGGACCTTGGGAAGGGCTCAGCCTCGGTGGCCGAGGTCGCGCCTGACGTGGAGGCGGCCGACTTCAAGGCGCAGCTGCCCGCCGAGGAGAAACGGGCGCGGTTCGAGCTCTCGTGGGACGGGCCCGACGACTTCGAGCTGGGCGCGGTGCGCTTCCCGCGCGAGGGTCGTACGGACCTCGTCATAGGCAGCAGGAAGATCCGCCGCGCGCTGCGGCGGAGGGATTGGGTGCAGGGCAGCGGCGGCATCGACATCCGGGGGCGTGGAGGCAGCTCGTTCCTCTCGCTCGAGCTGCGAGGCCTCGACGTTCTCGGGCCTCCCGCCGGAACCGCGTCGGCGGCGGCGACACCGAACCCCAAGCCCCCCGACTTCCACGTCAAGAAGAAGAAGGGCAAGAAGCACAAGTTCCGCCGGATGGCGGAGCGGGCGCCGCAGCCTTCGACGATCTACCTCCACGGATCGACGTGACCGATCACGAGGACGTCGGCTCGCCGGCTGCCGAGCACGAGGAGATCGGCAGCCGCGCGGCCCGATGGGCGGCCGTGGCGTGGCTGGCGCTGCTCGGCGCTGCGGCGGTGACGGTCGGGGCGCACGACACGGCGGTCGGCCACGAGATCAGCGTGCGGCTGACCGGAACGGCGATCCTCGCTGCCGGGCTCCTGCTGATCGCGGGCGCCGTCGGCTTCCGCAAGAGCGATCCGCAGGGAGACGCGCTCGCCACGGTCGCCGCCCTCCTCGGCGCCGCGCTCGGCGTCATGGCGTTCGTGGCCCAGGCGGTGAACGATGACCCCGACAGCCGGCTGGTGCTCTGGGCCGCGATCGTCCTGGTCTCAGTCGCCGTGTGGTGGTTCGTCCGGTGGCAGATGACCGACGAGGAGCGCAAGCAGGGCATCTTCAGCCGCCTGCCCGTCCTGAAGTCGACGGTCGCGGTCGGGCTGCTCATCTCATTCGCGCAGTTCTGGTACTCGACGATCTACACGCCGACGCTCGAGCCGGTGAGCCTGACGGTCGAGCCGAAGTTCGAGGCTCCCGAGAAGCGTGGCAACAGGCTCGTCGTCCGCGGCACGGTGACCGTCCGCAACACCTCGAAGTCCAGGATCATCGTCGTCGCCTCGTCGCTGATGGTCTCCGTCGACAGAGTCGGCCGCAAGCCGGTCATCGACGGATTCGACAAGGCCAAGCGAGAGGCGAACGCGGAGAGGCGCGACGCCGCGGCCAGGTACCCGCTGACCGGCGCGGTCGAGATCCTGCGCGGCCGCTTCGTCTCCGACGACTTCTACTTCGAGGCCGGTGAGACGGTGACCCGGCCGTTCATCGCCTGGGTCCCCTACGACCGCGAGCGGCACTACGACGTCGCACGGGTCGACGTGTCGTTCGTGGGGACGCGGCCCTCGATCGGCAGCGTCGAGGACGACGCCGCGATCCGGAAGACGAACATCGAGGGCGGCCTCGCCGTCACGCGGTCGATCCCGGCCGACGGCTGGCTGGACAGCCTCACGCGCGCCGACCGCTTCCTGATCGTGCGCTACGCCGATTCGCCGTTCGGCGCGCACGACGAGTTCGCGCCCTACGACGTCGGCTTCGACCGCCGGCGCAGCACCGACCCGCCCGACGACTTCAGCGACCGCATGCGGCGCGTCTACGGCCTGAACTCCTTCGACGGCGCCGCGGTCGTCCCGCTGCCGCCATTCCCTACTTCGGCAGGCGCGGGGCGATGATCCGGTAGGCCTTCAGGCCGAGGCCGAGGCGCTCGCGGTCCTCGGACTGCATCGGGTCCAGGCCCGTCAGCTCCTTCACGCGGTCCAGGCGGTAGGCGACGGTGTGGCGGTGCGCGTAGATGGTGCTCGCCGTCGCGTTCATGTTGCAGTTCTGGTCGAGGTAGGCCTCGAGGGTGCCGACGAGGTCGGTGCGGTACTGGTCGTCGTAGCGGACCAGGGGCGCGACGGTGTCCTCGTAGAACGACCGCACCTCCTCGGGGTGGGAGGCGAGCACGCGGAAGAGCAGGCGATAGGTGCCCGTTCCGATGTCCTCGGCGATCGGCGCGTCGGACTGGCGCAGGACGTCGAGGACGAGCTCGGCCTCCTGGATCGCGCGCGGCAGCTCGGCGGGGTCGGCGTAGAAGCTCGACAACCCCACTACGCCGTGGCGCTGCAGCCGCGTCGCCAGCCGGCGCGCGGCCTCCAGCGAGGCCTCGGGCGCGCCGTCGCCGCCTGCCGCGGGGAGCAGCGCGTACACGCGGCCGCCCATGTGCTGGGCCAGGGCGCCCGGGTAGTCGCCGGCGACGGTCGCCACGACGTGGCGCGGGCGGTCGGTCGTCAGCTCAGCGCAGAGGATCACCGCGCCCCTGCTCAGGTCGCAGCCGAGGCGCGCCGCACGACGGACGATGTCGCGCGGGTCGATCTCGGGCCGCGAGCGCAGGTCCTCGAGGAACGACCCGCGGACGTTCTGCTCGACCTCCTCGCGCGCCTGCTCCACCGCCACGTCGGTCATCGACGCGACGGCGGCGAGGTGGAGGAACTCGCGCGACTCGGGTCCTCCTTCGCCGAACATCGCCACCACGCCCAGCAGCTCTCCCCCGCTCTCGATCGGGGCTTCAGCCGTCATCCCGTCGGGCACGCGAGCAGGGCGGGAGGAGACGTAGCGGCGCAGCGCGCCCAGCGCGTCCGCGGCGACGGAGGTCGGCGGCCACGCGACCGCCACGTCGTGCCGCGGGACGACGATCGCGACCGGTCCGCCCGCCGCGTCGGCGGCCAGCTCCGCGACGCGCTCCAGCCCGTCGCCGCCCAGCACGGCGTCCACCATGGCGAGGTGGACGCCGCGCAGGCGCTCGACGAGACCGAGCGGTGCCGGCTCCGGGACGGGCACCGCTGACACGTGCTAGGTCGCGGCCCCGGCCGCCACGGCGGACAGGGCCGTGGTGATCACGTCCCGACCCCGGCGGCCGCGCCCGGGTGGGCCTGGAGGACCTCCTCGCCGGACTCTCCGGTCCGCACGCGGTAGGCCTCCTCCACCGGCATCACGAACACCTTGCCGTCGCCGACGGCTCCGGTGCGCGCGTGCTTGAGGATCGTGTCGACGATGGCCTGCACGTCACCCGACGCGACCACGCATTCGACCTTGATCTTCGGCCGCAGGTAGTTCGTCACCTCCGCGCCGCGATAGCGCTCGGTGATGCCCTTCTGCCTGCCGGAGCCCTTGACCTCCATGATCGAGAGCGACGGGAAGCCCAGCTCGAGCAGTTCCGTACGGATCGGCTCGAAGGCCTCGTGCCTGACGTAGGCGCTGACCAGCTTCATGTTGCGGGGACCTCCTCACGGGTCGTCGAGTACGCCGACGGCGCGATCGGGGCACGCGCCGTAGGCGCCGCACCGTATCCCTCCAGCTCGGGCACCGGGATGAACTGCTCGGGGTAGCCGTACATGCCGTGCTCGGCGATGTCGAGGCCGGCGTCCTCCTCCTCGCTCTCCACCCGCAGGCCGAACGCCTTCTTGATGGCCCAGAAGGTGGCGAACGACAGGACGAACACGAGCGCGAACGCCGCGGCCACGCCGACCGCCTGGACGCCGAGCTGCGAGACGTTGCCGTACACGAGGCCCTCCTCGCCGATGCCGTTGTAGGAGGCAAGGCGCGGCGACGTGAAGATGCCGCACGACAGCGTCCCCCAGATGCCGGCCAGGCCGTGCGCGCTCAGCGCGCCGACCGGATCGTCGAGGCGCAGCCGCTCGAACATGAGCACGCCGACCACCACGATGACGCCGGCCACGACGCCGATGATCGGGGCGGCCCAGAACTCGACGTAGCCCGACGGCGCGGTGATGGCGACGAGCGCGGCGATCGCGCCGTTGCCGATCATGCCGACGTCCAGCGTCTTGTTGAGCAGGCGGCTGGTGATGAGCGCGCCGACGACGCCCGCGGCGGCCGCCAGGTTGGTCACCACGACGATCTCGGCGAAGCGGCCGTCGAGCGTGCCGAGCGTCGAGCCCGGGTTGAACCCGAACCAGCCGAGCCACAGGATCAGCACGCCGAGCCCGAACAGCGGCATGTTGTGGCCGGGGATCGCCCTGGCCTTGCCGTCCGGCCCGTACTTGCCCTTGCGCGGCCCGAGCAGCAGCAGCGCGGCCAGCGCGCCCGTCGCGCCGGTCAGGTGGACGACCGTGGAGCCGGCGAAGTCCTGCACGCCGGCGCCGAGCGTCGACAGCCAGCCGCCGCCGAAGATCCAGTGGGCGACGAGGGGGTAGATGACGGCGGAGAAGACGACCGCGTAGATGGGGTACGCGATGAACTTGATCCGCTCCAGCGTCGTGCCCCACACGATCGCCAGCGAGACGGCGCAGAACACGAACTGGAAGAACGTGAACGACGCGAAGGCGCCGTTGATGTTCTCCGTCGCGTACACGGTCTCGGTGAAGTAGCTCGCGTTCAGGTGGTCGCCGAACCCGAAGAAGAACCCGGAGTCGCCGGCGATCTTCGCGGCGCCGCCGAAGGCGATGCCGAACCCGACCGCCCACCACACCAGGGCGGAGATCGAGAAGTTCGTGAGGATCTTGGCCACGACCGCGCCGACGTTCTTGCCGCGCGAGAAGCCGATCTCCAGGAACGCGAAGCCGGCCTGCATGAACATCACGAGCACGGCCGCGACGATCACCCAGGTCGTGTCGACGCGGCTGGCCACGTCTTCGACGGTGGGCCCGTCCTGGGCCATCCCGGCCGCAGGCAGAGCGAGTAGGACGAGCAGTGCCAGCGGCACCGCCCTGCGAAGTGAGCGCAAGACGAACGACCTCCTAGAGAAAGCGAATCCGACGCCGAGGAGTGTCGGCCCGGACCGGCGGTCGATCATTGGACCGATGTCGAAGATCGCCCCGCCCGGTTTCTCCACCCGGTCGAGCCGCTGCCATCAGGGCGAACCGGAGGATGCGGGATTTCTCCACGCGTACAAAGCGGGAGCACGCGCGCGCGCCTACGCTGGTCCTCGTTCCGTCCAGAGGAGGACTCGACTCGCCCATGCCGCCGACCCGTCTACGCCATCCCAACGTCACCGCCGCGCAGTGGAGCGCGAACGGGGGCGCCCTCGGCACCGTCGACCTGACGGTCCCCGCCAACCAGATCTACGGCTCCAACGTCTTCAGCTCCGCCGAGCAGCGCCAGCGCCTGCCCAAGGACGTCTACAAGCGCCTGCAGTCGACGCTCGAGCAGGGCCAGCCCCTCGACGAGGCGCTGGCCGACGCCGTCGCCGCCGCCATGAAGGACTGGGCGCTCGAGAACGGCGCCACCCACTTCACCCACTGGTTCCAGCCGCTGACCGGGCTGACCGCGGAGAAGCACGACTCCTTCTACGCGCCGACGGGCGAGGGCACGGCGCTCGCCGAGTTCTCGGGCAAGGAGCTCATCCAGGGCGAGCCGGACGCCTCCTCGTTCCCCACGGGCGGCATCCGGGCGACGTTCGAGGCCCGCGGCTACACGGCCTGGGACCCGACGAGCCCGGCGTACATCTACGAGAGCCCCAACGGGGCGACGCTGGTGATCCCGACCGCCTTCGTCAGCTGGAGCGGCGAGGCGCTGGACAAGAAGACGCCGCTCCTGCGCTCCATGGAGGCGCTGTCGCGGCAGGCGCTGCGGATCCTGCGCCTCTTCGGCAACCACGACGCCAAGAAGGTCTTCACCACGGTCGGCCCGGAG
>DASVQN010000054.1:0-56274 GCA_036389155.1 Solirubrobacteraceae bacterium | reverse complement strand
CTCGCTTTCCCTCCCCCCTCTCCCGCGCTATGACCCGCGGAACGCGGCCCGGTGCAGGCGAGCCCGCCCCTATTCCAGCGCAAGGTGAGATCATGGCCAAGATCAAGGTCGCCAACCCGGTTGTCGAGCTCGACGGCGACGAGATGACCCGGATCATCTGGAAGCTGATCAAGGACAAGCTGATCCACCCCTACCTGGACGTCGAGCTCGAGTATTACGACCTCGGGGTCGAGCACCGGGACGCCACCAACGACCAAGTGACGGTCGACGCCGCGAACGCCATCAAGAAGCACGGCGTTGGGGTGAAGTGCGCCACCATCACGCCGGACGAAGGCCGCGTGAAGGAGTTCGGCCTCAAGGAGATGTGGCGCTCGCCGAACGGCACCATCCGCAACATCCTCGGCGGCGTGATCTTCCGCGAGCCGATCATCTGCCGCAACGTGCCGCGCCTTGTGCCCGGCTGGACGCAGCCGATCATCATCGGCCGCCACGCCTTTGGCGACCAGTACCGCGCCACCGACTTCAAGTTCCCGAGTGCAGGCACGCTGACGATGAAGTTCGTCGGCGAGGACGGGAAGACGATCGAGCGCGAGGTGTTCAAGGCGCCGGGCTCCGGGATCGCCATGGGCATGTACAACCTCGACGACTCGATCCGCGATTTCGCCCGCGCCTCCTTCAACTACGGCCTCGCCCGCAACTACCCCGTCTACCTGTCGACCAAGAACACGATCCTGAAGCAGTACGACGGCCGCTTCATGGAGATCTTCCAGACCATCTTCGATGCCGAGTTCAAGGCCGAGTTCGACAAGCGCAAGATCGGCTACGAGCACCGCCTCATCGACGACATGGTCGCTTCGGCGATGAAGTGGTCAGGGGGCTATATCTGGGCCTGCAAGAACTACGACGGCGACGTGCAGTCCGACACCGTCGCGCAGGGCTTCGGCTCGCTCGGGCTGATGACGAGCGTGCTGATGACGCCCGACGGCAAGACCGTCGAGGCGGAGGCGGCGCACGGCACCGTCACCCGCCACTTCCGCCAGCACCAGCAGGGCAAGCCCACGTCGACGAACCCGATCGCCTCGATCTACGCGTGGACGCGCGGGCTCGCCGCGCGCGGGCGCATGGACGACACGCCGGAGGTCACGGAGTTCGCCGAGACGCTCGAGCGGGTGTGTGTGGAGACGGTCGAGAGCGGAAAGATGACCAAGGACCTCGCCCTCCTGGTGGGCAAGGACCAGGAGTTCCTCACGACCGAGGAGTTCCTCGCCGCGATCGACTCCAACCTCAAGCAGGAGATGAACGTCTAGATATGGCCACTCGTGTTGCAGTCACCGGCGCCGCCGGGCAGATCGGCTACGCCATCCTGTTCCGCATCGCCTCGGCCCAGCTGCTCGGCCCGGACACGGAGGTCGAGCTGTCGCTGCTGGAGATCCCGGACGCGGTCAAGGCCGCGGAGGGCACCGCGCTCGAGCTCGAGGACTGCGCGTTCCCGCTGCTCAAGGGCGTGAACATCTACGACGACGCGAAGCAGGCGTTCGACGGCGTCAACGTCGCGCTGCTGATCGGCGCGCGGCCGCGCTCGAAGGGGATGGAGCGGGCCGACCTGCTCGAGGCCAACGGCGCGATCTTCAAGCCGCAGGGCGAGGCGCTGAACGCCGGCGCCGCGGACGACGTGAAGGTCCTGGTGGTCGGCAACCCGGCCAACACGAACGCGCTCATCGCCGCGCACAACGCTCCCGACATCCCGAACGAGCGCTTCACCGCGATGACGCGGCTGGACGAGAACCGCGCGGTCGCGCAGCTCGCGAACAAGCTGGGCGTCGGCGTCTCGGACATCAACGACCTCGTCGTCTGGGGCAACCACTCGCCGACGATGTTCCCCGACCTGTTCAACGCCAAGGTCAGCGGCGAGCGCGCGGCCGACAAGGTCGACCGCGAGTGGTACGAGAACGAGTTCATGCCGCGCGTCGGCAAGCGCGGCGCGGAGATCATCGACGCGCGCGGCGCCTCGTCCGCGGCCTCGGCGGCGAACGCCGCGATCGACCACGTGCAGGACTGGGTGCTCGGGTCGGACGGCCTGCGGTCGATGGGCGTGTGGACGTCGGGCCAGTACGGGATCGAGGAGGGCCTGATCTGCTCGCTGCCGTGCCGCTGCGAGGGCGGTGACTACAGCGTCGAGGAGGGCTTCGAGGTCGACGACTTCGCGCGCTCGAAGATCGACATCACCGTCAACGAGCTCAAGGAGGAGCGCGAGGCGGTGCGGAAGCTGGGGCTGGTGGGCTAGCTCCCCTTGGGGAACCAGCCGCGACCCTCCTTGCGCACCTTGCCGTCCTGCTCCAGGTTCGGCAGCACGCGGTACAGGTAGTTCACCTGGATGCCCATGCGCTGCGCCATCTCGGGGATGGTGATCCCGGGGTTGTCGGTGACGAGCTTGAGCGCCTCCTGCGCGCGGTTGCCCGAGCCGCGCGGGCGGCCGCGGCGACCGGTGCCGGAGCCTGCGCCGCTGCCGCGCGAGCGGCGCGTGCGGGGCGCGGCGGCGGGGCCGGAGTCATCGACGCCCTCGAGCGCGCGCTGCGCCGCCTCGAGCCGGTGGAACTCGTCCACGAGCGGACGAAGCTCTTTCAACCGTGAGGCAATTTCACGTTTCTTCTCTTCAAGAAAATCGGCCATGATGAATAACAGTAACAGTTAGGGTCAAGGTGGCAGGCAAGATCAGTGTCATCGGGGACGTTGGTGTCAGTGCGACGCTGGGCGCCGGCGCGCGCGGCGCGGACGTGATCGTCGCGGCGGCGGGTTCGGACGTGGCGGCGGCCGCCCGGCTTGCGCCCGCGGCGGTGTTGGTGCTCGTCGACGCGTCGGCTGATCAGGTGGCCGCGGCTCTGAGCGCGACGCTCTGGCCGCGGCAGCGCGTCGTCGGGGTGGCGGCTGCCGACGCCGAGAGGGCGGTGAGGGCGGTGGCAGAAGGGGCGCCGGTGGCGCTGCGCGCGACGCTCCGGGACGGGTCGCACGACGTGGTCATCGGACCGGGCGGCGTGCGTCTCGCGTGAGGCAGTCCTGGTTGACCCGCGGTATCCGCGGGTTAGGCAGGACGGCCTAGCGGCTTTCGAGGCGGCGCTTGAGCTGCGCCAGCGACGCGTTTGCTTCCTTCTCCGGGATGCCGCCGGTGACGACGCGGCTGGCCGCGGCGCCGAGCGGGCCGAGGGGCGCCTTGAACTCGTTCCGGTAGTCGAAGCGCGTGCCGCCGTCGTGCTCGGAGAGCCGGTCCTCGATGACCGCCTTCGATCGGGCCGGCCCCTTGCCCTCCCAGCGGGCGAAGCGGGGGGCGTCGACCTCGACCAGGGTCCAGTGCACCCAGAAGCTCACGCCGCGCAGGCAGAGCTTCTGGTCCATCCGGTAGCCCTTCCTCATCTCGCCGCCGGACGTCTCGCCGACCTCGCGGGCGATGGTGACCCACTCGAGCGTCCTGGCCGGGTCCATCGCGAAGTCCCACACCTCCTGCGGAGGCGCGGCGATGTCGATCCGGGCGACGACGACGCTGCTCATCGGGCGGCGACGCTACCGGGTTCGATCCGCTCCCACTCGGCCAGCGCGTGCTCGACGGCGCGGTCGAAGCCGTGCACGCGCACGCCGAGGAGCCCGGGCGCGTCGTCGTCGCGCGGCAGCAGGTCGTGGCCGAGGCTGCCCATCAGCGCGCCGATGAACTCGGGGTCCTCGCCCGCGATCGCGGCGCCGACGCGGCTGGCCAGGCCGGTGAGGCTGATGCCCAGGCGGATCCCGGGCCTGCCGACGATCATCAGGTCCCGGATGCGCTCGATCATCTCGCCCCACGTCAGGACGTCGGGGCCCGCGATGTCGAGCGAGCGGCCGGCCGCGGCCTCGACCGTCGCGGCGTTGACCAGGAAGGCGAGGACGTCGCGACCGTCGATCGGGCGCGTCCGCGAGCGCGACCACGGCGGCAGCGGGATGACCGGCATCCGCTCGACGAGCCGGACGAGGAAGCGGAACGACCGCGACCGCGCGCCGATCACGACCGAGGCGCGCAGCGCGACCGAGGCCGGGACGGCCTCCAGCAGGGCGCGCTCGACGGCGAGGCGGCTGGCGAGGTGCGGGGAGATCGGCGCGTCCTGCGGCACCGGCCCGCCGAGGTAGACCACCCGCCCGACGCCCGCCCGGACCGCGGCCTCGGCGAAGTTGCTCGCCGAGCGGCGCTCGCGCTCGCCGAAGTCCGTCGCCGCGCCTCCGTCGCCCCCGCCGCCTTGTGCCGCGGTCGTCTCCATCGAGTGGACGAGGTAATACGCCACCTCGGCCCCTTCCAGCGCCTCGTCCAGCCCCGCGCCGGTCAGCACGTCGCCGCGCACGCAGGCGACGCCGGGCACCGCGCAGCGCGAGGGGTCGCGGGCGAGGCCGCGCACGTCGTGCCCGTCGGCGAGCAGACGGGGCGCGAGCGCGCCGCCCACGTAGCCCGTGATGCCGGTGACGAGGATCCGCATGGAGCGGCCTTTCATACCCTCTCGCCGTGGCAACGGACCGCGACGTCGCGCACAGAGGACCCGCTTCGGCGCGCCCGGACCACGACGTCGCGATCGTCGGCGCGGGCATCCTCGGCCTCGCGACCGCGCGCGAGCTGCTCGACCGCCGGCCCGGGCTGCGGGTCGCGGTGCTCGACAAGGAGGACCGCGTCGGCTTCCACCAGACGGGCCACAACAGCGGCGTCGTCCACGCGGGCATCTACTACGCGCCCGGCTCGCTGAAGGCCAGGCTGTGCGTCGAGGGCGCCCGGCGGCTGTACGACTTCTGCGACGCGCACGGCGTCGCCTACGAGAAGTGCGGCAAGGTCATCGTCGCGCGCGACGAGAGCGAGCTGGCGCGGCTCGACGAGCTCGAGCGGCGCGGGCGCGCCAACGCCGTCCCCGGCCTGCGCCGGCTCGACCGCGCCGGCCTGGCCGAGGTCGAGCCGCACACCGTCGGCGTGGCGGCGCTGCACTCCCCCGCGACGGGCATCGTCGACTTCCCGGGCGTGGCGCGTGCGCTCGCGCGCGAAGTGGAGGAACGGGGCGGCCGCGTGCTCCTCGGCCACGAGGTGACCGGCGCGCGGCGGCAGGGGGACGACGTCGTGCTCGAGGTGGCGCGCGCCGTGGGCGCCGCGACGATCTCCGCCGGCAACGCGATCTTCTGCGCCGGCCCGTGGGCCGACCGCCTGGCCGTGAAGCTCGGCGCGCCGGCCGACCCGCGCATCGTCCCCTTCCGCGGCGCCTACCTGAAGCTCCGGCCGCAGGCGCGCGAGCTCGTGCGCGGTCTCGTCTACCCGGTGCCCGACCCGGACCTGCCGTTCCTCGGCGTGCACGTCACCAGGCACATCAGCGGGGAGGTGTGGCTCGGCCCGAGCGCCCTGCTGGTCGGCGCGCGCGACGCGTACCGCCTGCGCCGCGTGCGCGCGCGCGACGTCGCCGACACGGTCCGCTGGCCCGGGACGTGGCGCGTCATGCGGCGCTGGTGGCGCACCGGACTGACCGAGATGCACCTCGCCGTCAGCCGCCGCGCGTTCGTGGAGGCGTGCCGCGACTACGTGCCCGACCTGAGCGTGGACGACGTGGCCGAGGAGAGCACCGCGGGCGTGCGCGCGCAGGCCGTCGGGCGCGACGGCCGGCTGGTCGACGACTTCCTCCTGGGCGAGCACGGCGGCGTCCTGCACGTGCGCAACGCGCCGTCCCCCGCGGCCACCTCGTCGCTCGCCCTCGCAGGGCTCATAGCGGATCGCGCGCAGGCCGTCATGCCGATGTTGGAAAAAGCCCGCTCCCTGCACACGAATCCCTGAAATTCCCGCTGTTAGCGGGGTCTTTCGTTTTCTCGGCGTTTGCGGGAAGCGGCGTTGCAACGGCAGCGGCGGCGTGGTCTGCTCGGGCCATGGCAAAGAAGGTCACCTGCGAAGACTGCTACTTCCGCTGCAACATGCTCTGCGCCCTGGACGACGACGAGCCGTGCGGGACCTTCCGCCCCAACCGCCCCGAGGGACTGCGTCCTCCGCAGCAGCTGCGGTTCACCTTCCGGCAGGAGCGCCGCACGCGCTCGGCCTGGGCTTTCCCGTCTGCGCAGCAGCAGGCGGCCCTGCACGCCTGAGCGACGGTTAGCATGCCCGCCCGTGCGCTTGACGGTCCTCGGGAAGTCGCCGTCCTACACGGACGCCGGCGGCGCGTGCAGCGGCTACCTCGTCGAGGACGGCGAGACCGTCCTGCTGCTCGACTGCGGGAACGGCGTCTTCGCGAAGCTGCGCAAGTTCGTCGACTACGTGGACGTCGATGCGGTCGTCATCTCGCACCTGCACGCCGACCACGTCCTCGACCTCGTGCCGTACGCGTACGCGCTCGTGTACGCGCCGCGCCAGCAGCCGGTCCCGGTCGACCGCTGGCCGGGGACCGACAGCCCGGCGCGCCCCGTGCTGCACGCCCCGCCCGGCGCGACCGACTTCTTCCGCCGCGTCGTCGGCGCGTGGGGGAACGAGGACCTCATCGAGAAGGCCTTCGACCTCCGCGAGTACGACTGCGACGAGGAGCTGACGGTCGGCTCGATCAAGGTCCGCTTCAACCCGGTGCCGCACTTCACCCCGACCCAGGCCGTCGAGCTGACGTCGAGCAACGGCGGCGGCCGGATCGTCTACGGCGCCGACCACCGGCCGAGCGAGGAGGTCATCCGCTTCGCCGAGGGCGCCGACCTCGTCCTGCTCGAGGCGACGCTGCCGCGGCCCGAGCGGTCCGGCGAGCGCGGGCACCTGACGCCGCAGGAGGCCGGCGAGCACGGCAAGGCCGCGAACGCCAAGCGGCTCGTGCTGACGCACATCTCCGACGAGATGGACCACCTGTGGGCGAAGGAGTGCGCGACCGAGGCGTTCGGCGCGCCGGTGGAAGTGGCCGCGGAGGGCGCCGTCTACGAAGTCTGACCTCGCGTACGCGGCTGTATTCGGATACAGTCCCGTATGTGAAGAAGCGGGCGGAGCGGGTGGCGCTGCAGGCCGGGATGGCGCTCTCGGCCATCAACATCTGGACGGGCGCGCCGCTGCTCGCGGTCTGGGTCGGCTCCCGGGTCGCGACGTCGGCCACGAGCGTCACGATGGCGCCGGTCCTGCTGGTCGTCGTGGTGCTCTTCGCGTCGTGCCTGGCGCTCATCTACGCGCTGAGCTGGACCTCGACGCGCTACGACGCGCTCACCGGCCGCCCGCAGACCGTCAAGCGCCACGTGCCGTGGCTGCGCAGCGTCCGCGGCGAGCGGGTCGACTACGAGCGCGAGAAGACCGAGGTCACGCTGCTCGAGCGGATGCTCGTGATCATGGTCCTCGTCGCGGTGATCGCGTTCGAGATCTGGTTCTTCTTCTACTCGCCGTCGCCGATCGCGCCCGGCCCGTACAGCGAGCAGGGCTAGAGCGTGTCGAACAGCTCGCCGAAGACGTCCGGGTAGACGTCGAGCGGCACCGCGTCGGGATCGACGTAGTGCTGGATGGCGAGGCCGATGTCCATCGCGATCAGCGCGCTGGCGAGCGTCTTCGGCTTCAGCGGCGGCTTGCGGTCGGCAGCCGCGTAGCGCCTGGCGACGATCTCCGCGACCAGCTCGCGGTTGGAGCGCCAGAACTCGACGGCGAGCGCGCGCATCTTCTCGTCGCGGCCGGCCTCGAGCAGCAGCTCGAGCCAGAGCCGGAACATCCACCGGCCGTCGGGGTTCGCCTGGATCTTCGCCAGGGTCTCCGCGCTCTGGCGGGCGCTCGGCGCCGGCTCGTCGCCGTCGAGCTGGCGCTCGGCCATCTGGCGGTAGGCGCTGTAGACCGACGCCTGCAGCAGCTCGGCGAACAGCTCCTCCTTGCTCGAGAAGTTCGAGTAGAAGGCCCCGCGGGTGAACCCGGCGCGCTCGACGATGGCCTCCACGCTCGAGCGGTGCAGGCCGCGCTCGACGAAGACCTGGCCGGCGGCGTCGAGCAGAGCCTGCCGCGTGCGCGCCTGGCTCTCGGCGCGGGACATGCGGGTCGGCGCGGCCATCGACGCGCGGAGTGTATCCGGATACGGCGCTGTATGTGAAAGCGCGCTTGTACATTCCGGGGCGTGGCGCCCTCGCGGGACCTCTTCGAGAACTTCGAGCGCATGCAGCGCGAGGTCGACGAGCTGCTCGGCGGCCGGCGCGGGCGCGGGCGGGCGGCGCACTACGCCCCGGCCGTCGACGTCTTCTACGTGGGCGACCCGCCGCGCGCGGTGGTGCAGGCCGAGCTGCCCGGCGTCGATCCCGACGCCGTGACGGTCGAGGTCCGCGGCCGCGAGCTGCTGCTCGCCGGCCACCGCCCGCCGCCCGCGGCCGAGGGGCGCCTCTATCAGCAGGTCGAGATGAGCCACGGCGCGTTCCGCCGCGTCGTCGCGCTCGGCGCCGACGTCGTCGCCGACGAGGCCAAGGCCACGTACACCGACGGCATCCTCGAGATCACGCTGCCGCTCGCCCGCCCGGAGGCGCGGCGGCGCACGGTCCCGATCACCGATCGCGGCCCGCGCCCGTGAGCGAGGCCGCCGAGGGCGCGCCGCGCGTCACGCCTTCGCCCGCGAGGATCCTGCCGCTGCGCGAGGCCGTGGCCTTCCCGGAGACGGTCATGCCGCTGGCCGTCGGCCAGGAGCGCTCGATCGAGCTGGTCAACGACGCGCTCACGCACGACCGGCTCATCGTCATGGTCGCCAGCCGCGACCCGGAGCTGGAGACGCCGCCGCCCGACCAGCTGTACGACGTCGGCGTCGTCGGCGTCATCGCGCGCATGATGCGGGCGCCGGACGGGACGCTGCGCATCCTCGTCCAGTGCGCGCAGCGCGTGCGCGTCACGCGCTGGGTGCGCGAGGTGCCCTACCTCGTCGCCGAGGTCGAGGACGCGCCCGACGTCGTGGTCGAGCCGTCGACCGAGCTGACCGCGCTCGCACGCAACGTGCAGGTCACGTTCTCGCAGATCGTCGAGGCGCTCCCCTACCTTCCCGAGGAGCTGCAGGTCGCGGTCGCCAACATCGAGGATCCGGCGCAGCTCTCGCACTTCATCGCGGGGTCGCTGCGCCTGCGCAGCGAGGAGCGCCAGGAGCTGCTGGAGGAGCTCGACGTCGGGCGGCGCCTGCGCCGTATCGCGGAGATCCTGGCGCGCGAGCTCGAGGTCATCCAGATCGGCACGCGCATCCAGTCGCAGGTGCAGGGCGAGATCGAGGGCCAGCAGCGCGAGTTCTTCCTGCGCCAGCAGCTCAAGGCGATCCAGGAGGAGCTGGGCGAGCGCGACCCCGCCGAGGCCGAGGTCGACGAGCTGCGCGAGCAGCTGGACGCGATCGAGCTGCCCGAGGACGTGCGCCGCCAGGTCGACCGCGAGCTGTCGCGCCTGGAGCGCCTGCCGCAGGCGGCGGCCGAGCACGGCGTGATCCGCGGGTGGCTGGAGTGGATCGCGTCGCTGCCGTGGACGGCGACGACCGAGGACAACCTCGACCTGCGGCATGCGCGGGAGGTCCTCGACGCCGACCACTTCGGCCTGGAGCGCGTGAAGGACCGCATCCTCGAGTTCCTCGCGGTGCGGCGGCTGAAGCCGGACGCGCGGGGGTCCATCCTCTGCTTCGCCGGCCCGCCCGGGGTGGGCAAGACGTCGCTCGGCCGCTCGATCGCCCGCGCGCTCGGGCGCGAGTTCGAGCGCATCAGCGTCGGCGGCGTGCGCGACGAGGCGGAGATCCGCGGGCACCGCCGGACCTACGTCGGCGCGATGCCCGGCGTGATCATCCGCGCGCTGCGCGACGGCGGGACGCGCAACCCGCTGTTCATGATCGACGAGATCGACAAGATGGGCTCGGACTTCCGGGGCGATCCGGCGTCGGCGATGCTCGAGGTCCTCGACCCCGAGCAGAACGCGACGTTCCGCGACCACTACCTGGACATCCCGTTCGACCTGTCGAGCGTCATGTTCGTCGCGACGGCGAACAACCTCGACACGATCCCCGGGCCGCTGCTCGACCGCATGGAGGTCATCCAGCTCGCGGGCTACACCGAGGAGGAGAAGCTCCAGATCGCCAAGCGCTACCTCGTCCCGCGCCAGGTCGAGCGCAACGGGCTGCGGCGCTCGCAGATCGCGATCTCCGACCGGGCGCTGCGCGTGGTCATCTCCGACTACACGCGCGAGGCGGGCGTGCGCCAGCTCGAGCGGGAGATCGGCTCCATCTGCCGCAAGGTCGCGCGCCAGGTGGCGGAGGGCGACGCGAAGAAGCGGGTGAGCGTCGGCGAGCCGGGCGTGCGCGAGCTGCTCGGGCGCAGGCGGTTCTTCACCGAGGCTCGGCGGCGCACGCGCGTGCCCGGCGTCGCGACCGGGCTGGCGTGGACGCCGGTCGGCGGCGACGTCCTGTTCATCGAGGCGACCGCGATGCCGGGCACCGGCAAGCTGACGATCACGGGCCAGCTTGGCGACGTCATGAAGGAGTCGGCGCAGGCGGCGCTGTCGTGGGTGCGTGGGACGCAACCGGACGGTGAATTCTTCGCCGGGCACGACGTGCACATCCACGTCCCGGCCGGCGCGATCCCGAAGGACGGGCCGAGCGCGGGCATCACGATGGCGACGGCGCTGACGTCGCTGGTCACCGGCCGCGCGGTGCGCGCGAACGTCGCGATGACCGGTGAGATCACCCTCACGGGCGAGGTGCTGCCGATCGGCGGGCTGAAGGAGAAGGTCCTCGCCGCGCAGCGCAACGGCATCAAGGTGATCGTCGCGCCGGCGCTCAACGAGCAGGACGTCGAGGACGTGCCGGAGCACCTGCGCCGCCAGCTCGAGTTCCACTTCGTCGACCGGATCGAGGACGTCCTGGACGTCGCGCTGCAGCGCTCGCGCGCGACGAGACGCGATCGTTTGGCCGCTCGCGGGTAGCATCCGTTCTGAGAGACACGCCAGCGATCGAGGGAAGAGAGGGAATGGCGAAGAAGACCAAGGCCGCCAAGGCGGGTGCGGCGGGAGCCGCGGCGTCGGCGTCCCCGTACGTCCAGCGGCTCATCCAGGACGAGGACCTGCGCGACAACCTTCGCGTCGCGTTCGAGTCCGGTCGCGACGCCTTCGATCGTCTGGGCAACGGCAAGGGCCCCGCGAAGGCGCTGCTCGACGACAAGAAGCTGCACAAGGACCTGAAGAACGCCGCCGACTCCCTGCGCGACGCCAGCGAGGCGCTGCGCGAGGGGCCGAAGAAGAAGAAGCGCAAGGGCGGCCTCGGCCGTCTGATCCTGCTCTCCATCGTGGGCGGCGCCGTCGCCCTCGCGGTGAGCGAGGACCTGCGCAACAAGGTGCTCGACCTGCTGTTCGGCGCGGAGGAGGAGTTCGACTACACGTCGACCACCACCCAGTCGTCGCCGGCGCCGGAGACCGCGGGCGCGACCTGAGCGGTACCGGTCATCACGACTTCGAAGGGCGTCCCGCGGGGCGCCCTTCGTCGTTCACGGGGGTCGCGCACGGGCGCGTCAACCTGATCGGCGAGCACACCGACTACAACGACGGGCTCGTGCTGCCGGTCGCGCTGCCGCTGAGCACGCGGGTGACGGTGACGGTCGCCGAGGGTGCCGACCCTCCGCAGTCGCCGTACGTGCGGGCGGTCGCGTCCGTGCTCGGGGTGAGCGGGTTCGACGTCGCGATCGCGTCCGACGTGCCGATCGGCGCCGGCCTGGCGTCGAGCGCGGCGCTGACGGTGGCGGCCGCCCGCGCGCTGGCCGGGGCGTTCGGGCTCGACCTCGACGGGCGCGCGGCCGCGCTCGCCGCGCACCGGGCGGAGTCGGTCGAGCTGGGGATCGGCTCGGGCGTCATGGACCAGATCGCGGCCGCGCTCGGACGGAAGGGCGAGGCGCTGCTGCTGGACTGCCGCTCGCTCGAGGCGCGCCCCGTCGCGCTGCCCGCGGAAGCGGAGCTGCTCGTCGTCGACTCCGGCGTGCGGCACGAGAACGCCGCGGCCGAGGGCTACCGCGAGCGGGTCGAGGCGTGCCGGCGGGCGGCGGCGCTGCTCGGGGTCGCGTCGCTGCGCGACCTCGTGCCGTCGGCCGGCTCGGGCGCGGCGATCATGGCCCTGCCGGCGCCGCTCGACCGGCGCGTCGGCCACGTGCTGGCCGAGAACGGGCGGGTGCTGACGATGGTGGGCGCGCTGGAGCGGGGGGACGTCGAAGCGGCGGGCGCCGTGCTGCGCGAGGGCCACGCGTCGCTGCGCGATCTCTACGAGGTCTCGCTGCCCGAGATCGACCGGCTCGTCGCGCTGGCCGAGGCGTGCGGGGCGCTCGGCGCGCGGCTGACGGGCGGCGGCTTCGGGGGATCGATCGTCGCGCTGTGCCGCGCCGGTGAGGCGGCGGACGTCGGTTCCGCGGTCGTGGAGCGCTATGGCGATTCCGCGCAAGCGGTCCTCCCGGTGCAGGCGCCGAGCTAGGATCGCCGCGGGATGGAGGCAGGGACCACCAGCGACATCGAGGAGCGCCGGCCCCCGGCCGAGAAGGCGCAGAGGATCGTCGAGGCGATGCGCAGCTCGGTCGCGCGGCGCGGCGTCGCCGGCTCGACGTTCGACAACGTCGCGCGCGAGGCGGGCGTCTCGCGCGGCCTGCTGCACTACTACTTCGGGACCAAGGAGCGGCTGCTCGCCGAGGTCGTGCGCCACGACGCCGACCTCCGCATGACGCTGCTCGACGAGCAGCTCGCGACCGCGACGACGCCGGACGACGTCCTCGAGCGCCTGGTCGCGAGCCTCGAGGAGCTGGTCGAGGCCGAGCCCGAGCTCATCACGCTCGTCTTCGAGCTGTTCGCGCTCTCGCGCCGGCACGAGGAGGTCGCGCTCGAGTTCGCCGAGCTCGTCCGCCGCTCGCGCGAGCAGCTCGCGGCGATCCTGCGCACGAAGGTGGACGAGGGCGCGGTGCGGCTGGGCGCGGAGCCCGAGGAGGTCGCCGACGTGCTCTTCGCGATGGCCGACGGGATGGCGCTGCGGATGCTCGCCGAGCCGGGCCGCGACTGGGCGACGACGATCGCGGCCAGCGTCGCCGCGGCGCGCCCGCTGCTCGACGCGCACTAGCCGTCTGCGGGTAGGAACTGCGATGTGACCCTCGTCGTCACCGTGCTCGCCCTCGCCGGGATGGCCGCGGTCACCGCGTGCACGGTGTTGATCCTCCGCGTGACGTTCGGCGTGATGCGCGAGCAACAGCGAACGGCGCCGCCCGAGACGCGATCCGTCACGCGCGGCCTGACGGTGCTGGTCGTGGTGCTGATGGCGGGGGCGTTCGCGCTCGCCATCGCCGAGCCATGGGGAAGCAAGACGATCCTCGTCGCGGCCGGCGGGGGCGGCCTCGTCATGGCGGTGGGCCTGGCGATCATGCTGCGCGTCTTCCGCCCGCGCGCGTGAGCCACTTCACAGTGCGGGCGCGCCGTCGCGGGCACGTTTCTGGCTGGCTGGCCAGCCCATGCAGACCTCCATGCTCAGACTCGACGCGTTCCTGCGCCGCCATCGTGCGGTGGTGCTCGGCCTGTGGCTGGTCGCGCTCGTCGCGGCGGTGCCGTTCGCGGCGAAGCAGTCCGACCACCTGACGGGCGGCGGGTTCGGCGTCCCCGGCTCGCAGTCCAAGGCGGTCGAGGACCGGCTGAAGGCCGACTTCCCCGGCGCCGAGCGCACGTCGCTGGCCGCGGTCGTCCGGCCCGCGAAGGACGCGAGCGCCGCCGACCTTCGCGCGGCGCTGCGCCGGCTCGACCGCGCCACCGAGGACGTGCCGCGCGTCGCGCTGGCCGAGCGCGTGCAGGCGCAGGCCGCGCAGGCCGCGGCCCGGCGCCCCGGCCGGCCGATCGTCGTCCCGCTCGCCGTCGCCGTGCCCGACCGCGACGCCACCGACGTCGCGCAGGACCTGCGCACGGCGATGCACGTGGGCGAGCAGCAGGGCAACGTGACGCTGCACGTCGTCGGCCAGGGCGCGCTGTGGTCCGCGCTGCAGGAGACCGCGAAGGAGGACGTCGAGGTCGCCGAGCGCCGCGGGTTCCCGATCGTCGCGCTCGTGCTGCTCGCCGTGTTCGGCTCGTTCGCCGCCGCCGTGCTCCCGCTCGCGCTCGGCGCGGGCGCCGTGATCGTGACGGGCGCGCTCATCTACTTCCTCAGCCTCGCGACCGAGATGTCGGTCTTCGTGACCAACATGGCCTCGATGATCGGGATCGGCGTCGCCGTCGACTACTCGCTCTTCGTCCTCGCCCGCTACCGCGAGGAGGTGCGCGCGGGCCGCCCGCCGGAGGAGGCGCGCGGCGTCGCGCTCGCGACGTCGGGGCTCGCCGTGATCTTCAGCGGGCTGACGGTGATGGCGTCGCTCGCCGGGCTCTTCCTCGTCAACACCACCGCGCTGCGCTCGATGGCCATCGGGGCGATCGTCGTCGTGGCGATGTCGATGCTCGCGGCGGCGACGCTGCTGCCCGTCCTCATCTCGCTGCTCGGGCGGCGCGCCTGGGCGCCGGGCGGGTTCGTCGGTGCGCTGCTGTCGCGGCGGCGCGTGCGGGCGAACCGCCCGCCGGAGCAGACGTTCTGGGGGCGCTGGACCACGTTCGTCACCTCGCGGCCGGTCGTCGCGGTGCTCGCGGCGGGCGCCGTCCTCCTCGCGATCGCCGCGCCCGCCGTGAACCTCGGCACCGAGAACGGCGCGCTGCGCCAGCTCGACGACTCGCACGAGACCGTGAAGGGCTTCGCCGCCGCGGCGAGCGTGAGCGGGAAGGGGGAGGGGACGCCGGTGAAGATCGTCGCCTCCGCGCGCGACGCGCCCGGCCTCGCGGCGCTGCGTCGCGCGATCGCGCGCGACCCCGCGGTCGTCTCCGTCGACGCGCCCGTGCGCTCGCGCGACGGCCGCTCGGCGCTGCTGCGCGCCCGGCTCGACACCGACGCCGAGTCCCCGCGCGCCGTCGCCGCCATCGAGCGGCTGCGGCGGCTGGCCGGCGACGGCGTCCAGATCGGCGGCACGACCGCGACGCTCGCCGACTTCCACGACCTCGTCTCGGGATCGATGTGGAAGATCGTCCTCTTCGTCCTCGGCCTGTCGTACCTCGTGCTGCTCGTGCTGCTGCGCAGCGTGATCCTGCCGCTGAAGGCGGTGCTCATGAACGTGCTGAGCGTCGGCGCGGCGTACGGCGTGCTGACGCTCGCGTTCGGCGACGTCGACACGATCACGCCCCCGCTCGTCCTCGCCGTCGTCTTCGGCCTGTCGATGGACTACGAGGTGTTCCTACTCACCCGCATCCGCGAGCGGTGGCTGGCGACGGGCGACACCCAGCGCGCCGTCGCCGAGGGCCTGGCCACCAGCGCGCGCACGATCACGAGCGCGGCGCTCATCATGGTCGCCGTCTTCCTCGTCTTCGTCGGGACCGGGCTGCCGTCGATCCAGCAGATCGGGCTCGGGTGCGCGGTGGCGATCGCCGTCGACGCGACGCTCGTGCGCCTCGTGCTCGTCCCCGCCGCGATGGAGCTGCTCGGCCGCTGGAACTGGTGGCTGCCGCGGCCGCTCGAGCGGCTGCTGCCCCAGGCCTCGGTCGAGGAGCTCGCTACGCCGTCTGCGCGCCCTTCTCCGGCAGCCAGCGCGTCGCGAGCGTGACGAGCAGCGCGAGCAGCGCCGCCACGATGAAGAACGCGGTGGGCGTGCCCTCGTCGCTGAAGCCGAAGAGGAACGGCGCCGCGACGAGCGCGGCGACCAGCGCGAAGTCGAGCGTCAGGTGGCCGGTCACCGGCAGCGACTTGATGACGCTCGTCGGGAAGCACTTGGTGATCGCGGCGCCCATGAGGACGACGATCCCGGCGACGATCGACACGGCGGTCGCCGAGCCGACGTCGGTGAAGCCGAGCAGGAACGGCGCGGCGATCAGGAGCGCGGCGTAGCCGTAGTCGAGGATGCCGTGGACGGCACGCGGGATGGGTCCCTGGCGGAGCATGTCCCGCGACTACCCGACCACACGGCCGCCCCAACCCCGGCGAGCGCGCCCGCGCCAACGAGGAGCGGCGCGTTGCCCAGGAGGAGGGCGACGAGCGCCCACGCCGCCACGGCTCCGCCGCCCGCCGCGGCCTCATGCCGCCGGGCCGCTCCGCCGGCCGGGACGCTCCGCGCGGCGAGCGCCACCGCGGCCGCGACGAGGGCGAGAAACGGCAGCATCGGCAGCCAGCCGTGGCCGCCGCCCACCGCGCCGAACACGGTGAACTGGAGGTCGCCGTCCGCGAGGAGGTCCTGCCAGCGGCCCGTGTCCATCCCGACGAGCTGCGGCTCGGCGATCGTCGCCGCGAGCATCCCCACTGCGGAGGGGGCGGCCAGCGCGAGCGTCGGGGTGCGCCGCTCGCGCAGGGCCACCGCGATCCCGAGCGCGAGGAACGGCAGCATGGGGACGAGGAACCGCGGACCGGGGACGTCGCCCCCGAAGGGCAGGTAGTACGCGGCGTCGTAGAGGAAGGCGACGACGACGACCGCGAGCGGGACCCAGAGCCGCGCGCGCACGAGCCCGAAGGCGCCCGCGGCCACCACCGGCGTGAGCACCAGCAGCCCCTTCGGCGCGAGGAGGAGGTCCCACGCCGCGCCGGGGTCGGGCAGCGTCACGCCGAAGATCCCCTCGTCCTGGCCGGAGAACCCGACGACGTCGTCGTACGACATGTGCAGCGGGTCGCCGAACGCCCACTGGTTGTACGCGACGAGGAGCGTCGCGCCGACGGCGCCGCCGGCGAGGTAGCGCCACGACCGCGCGCTCGCGGCGAGCACGGCGACGATCAGCGCGACCGGGTACTCGACCAGCACCGCCAGCCCGCCGAGCAGGCCGGCGAGGAGCATCCGCTCGCGCCGCGCCAGCAGGTAGGACCCGAAGGCCAACGCCGCGGCGGGGACGTGCGCGTAGAGCAGCGTCGAGTACGGCAGGACGAGGGTGCACAGCCCGAGAACCACCGCGGCGGCCGTGCCGTGACCGGGTGCCACGCGCTCCGCCGCCGAACGCACGAGCAGCACCAGCGCCAGCGCCGGCAGCACCACCGCCCACAGCCCGAGCAGCCACGTCGCCGTCCGCTGCTCGCGGACGACCTGCGCCCGGGGGTCGGCGACCGGGTCCTCGCGCGCCTCGCGCTCGCCCGCCTCCCGCACCTCGTCCAGCAGCCCGACCGCGTCGGTCGCGGCGAACCACGGGAGCGTCGCGAACGCCAGCCCCGGCGCCTTCACCGAGTAGTAGTGCCCCTCGAACCGCGACTTGTCGACGGTCTCGGCCTGCCAGCGGTCGATGCGCGCCGTGCCGGAGTCCAGCGCGCGGATCAGCGCGAAGTGCGACGCCTGGTTCGCCCCCGACGCCTGCACCATCACGGCGTAGGCGGCGGCGAGCGCCAGGAGGGGGAGGAGCGGGCGGAGTCGGCTCAGGCGAAGATCTTGGGCAGGCGGGCCATCAGGCGCAGCTTGCCGCTCGGCCGCAGGCGGCGCCGCAGCAGGAGCTTCGCCGGCTCGACCCTGCCCGCCGTCACGTCGACCCAGTCCTCCAGCGTCGTGCGCAGCACCAGGTCGGGCGAGGGCGCCTTCCCGCGCGCCGCGCGCGTCGAGCCGTTGTCGACGACGATGTGCCACGGCTCGTTGTCGGTGAAGTCCCACTGGATCACCGTGCCGGGCTCGACGCTGCCGGGCACGACCTGCCGGCGCATCTGGTCGAACAGCAGCTCGGTCGCCTCCTCGTCGGCGACGAACGGCCCGTCCTTCGGCCCGAGGTACTGCGCCTTCATGAGCTTGATGCCTCGCTCGCCGCGCTCGCGCGGCGGGACGTCGAGCGGGAGCGGGAAGTTCGGGATGTCGTCGAGCGGCAGGCCGATCGAGCGCAGGCGCGCCTCCTGCATCCGCGCGCCCTCCTCGTAGAGGTCCTCGAGGTCGTAGCCCAGCGAGCGCGTGTACGAGAGGTCCCAGCCAGGGATCTGCGCGACGCACGTGCTCATCGGCAGCACCTCGCGGAACGTCCCGAGGATCGCCTCCTGGATCGGCTCGGGGTTCGCCGCGTAGAGGTCGGCGAGGAGGCGCACGCCGAAGGCGATGTGGCGCTGCTCGTCGGTCGAGACGTTCTGCATGCCGCTGCGAAAGCCGGGCAGCAGGTCGAGGTCCTCGAGCATCCGCTCGATCATGTGCTGCCCGGACTGGGCCAGCCCGCCCTCGATCACGATGTGGTAGAGCGTGATCGCGCTGGCCAGCAGCTCGCGGTCCCGCGGCGCCTCGCGCAGCCGCTGCGCCATGTCCTCGAGGTAGCCGAAGGTCTGCCGGTGGCCCCAGCTCAGGTCCGGCATGGTCGCCGCGAGCGTCCCGCCGATCGTGCCGTCGCCGAGCCCGGCGACCTCGTGCATGAACCGCTTGAAGAACACGCTGTGGCGGGCCTCGTCGACCTGCTGCGTCGTGAGGAAGTACTTCTGCTCCTCGCGCGGCGCGGCGTCGATGTACGGGCTCAGCGTGTCGGCGACGGTGTCCTCGCCGTGGAAGAAGAGCGTGAACAGCCACAGCGCCCCGCGGCGCTGCTCGGGCGTCATCCGCTCGTGCCAGTCGATGCGGTCCTGCGAGAAGTCGATCTCGGTCGCGCGCCAGTTGCCCTTCTCCCAGCGCGCGTAGAGGTCGTCGTAGTCGATCTGCGCCGTCGCCGGCGGGATCGTGACGGTCGCGGCAGCCATGCCGCGGAGCGTACTGGCTACCCAGCCAGTTTGGGCGAGCGCCAGGGCGCGCTCACGCGCTTGGCCAGCTCGTCCGGCAGCGCGTCGACGGCGACGCGCTCCTGCGTGAGCGAGTCGCGCTCCCGGACCGTGACCGTCCGGTCCTCGAGCGACTGGTGGTCGATCGTGACGCAGAACGGCGTGCCGATCTCGTCCTGGCGGCGGTAGCGCTTGCCGATGGAGCCGCCCTCGTCGTACTCGGCCTGCACCCGCTTCTTGACGGCGTCGAACACCTCGCGCGCGAGCTCGGGCTGGCCGTCCTTGCGCACGAGCGGGAGGACCGCGACCTTGACCGGGGCGAGGCGCGGGTGCAGCTTGAGCACGGTCCGCTGCTCGCCTTCGACCTCCTCCTCGTCGTACGCGTCGACGAGGAAGGCGAGCGTCGCGCGGTCGGCGCCCGCGGCGGGCTCGATGACGTGCGGGACATACCGCTCGCCGGTGGCCTGGTCGAAGAACTCGAGCTTCTCGCCGGAGTGCTCGGCGTGCGCCCTCAGGTCGAAGTCGGTGCGGTTGGCGATGCCCTCGAGCTCGCTCCACCCGATGGGGAAGAGGTACTCGACGTCGGCCGTGCCGCTGGAGTAGTGGCTGAGCTCGTCGGGGTCGTGCTCGCGCAGGGTGAGGTGGTCGGGGCGCAGGCCGAGCTCCTCGTACCAGCGGCGCCGCTCGTCCTTCCAGTACTCGTACCAGCGCGGCCCCTCGTCGGGCGGGACGAAGAACTCCATCTCCATCTGCTCGAACTCGCGGGTGCGGAAGACGAAGTTGCCGGGCGTGATCTCGTTGCGGAACGACTTGCCGATCTGCGCGATGCCGAAGGGCGGCTTCTTGCGGCTGAACTGCAGGACGTTCTTGAAGTTGATGAAGATGCCCTGGGCCGTCTCCGGGCGCAGGTAGGCGACCGACGACGTGTCCTTCACGGGGCCCACGTTCGTCTCGAACATGAGGTTGAACTCGCGCGCTTCCGTCAGCTCGCAGCTCGGTCCGTCCCCCGGCGGCTTGGACGGCTTCTGCGGGCACTGCAGGTCGGCGAGGTGGTCGGCCCGGAAGCGCTGGCCGCACGTCTTGCAGTCGACCATCGGATCGCTGAAGCCGCCGACGTGGCCGCTGGCCTCCCACACGCGCGGGTGCTGGAGGATCGCGCTGTCGAGGGCGACGACGTCGTCGCGCTCCTGCAGCATCGCCCGCCACCACTCGTTCTTGACGTTCGTCTTGAGGAGCACGCCGTAGTGCCCGTAGTCGTACGTCGACCCGATGCCGCCGTAGATCTCGGAGCTCGGAAAGATGAAGCCCCGGCGCTTGCAGAGGGCCACGATCTTGTCCATCGTCACGGTGTCGGTGCTCATGTGACGGCTGATCGTAGACTGCCGCGTCAGCGATGCCGATCTACGAGTACCGGCGGCCCGACGGCACCACGTTCGAGGTCATGCAGAAGTTCAGCGACGATCCGCTGACGACCGATCCGGAGACGGGCGAGCCCGTCGAGCGCGTGTTCCGCCCGCCCGCGATCCACTTCAAGGGCAAGGGCTTCCACAACACCGACTACGGGACGCGCAAGCGCAACCGCGAGAAGGAGGCCTCGTCCTCCTCGAGCGACGGCGACTCGTCCTCGTCGTCGTCCTCGTCGGAGAAGAAGTCCGACTCGTCGCCCTCCTCGTCGAGCGACTCCAAGCCCGCCGCCTCTTCGTCCTCGGACTGAGCGGCGAACTCCGGAGGCGGGTCCCGCAACCCGCCTCCGGGCACTCGCATCTCCCCCTGTGCCCGTCCCCGGAAGAAGCGCTTGCCTCCTCCAACGACACGCGGCGGGATTTCTTGCGGCTTTCAGCCCTTCAGGAACTTGCGGACCCGTGAGCGCTTCAGCTCGTCGGGGACCTCGCCGCTGAGCGTGCCGAGCACGACGGTCTGCGGCGTGCCGCGCAACGAGAGGTTCCCGAAGACGGCCATCAGGGTCGGGCCGCTCATGTCGGTCCTGAAGGTGCGCGGGGTCTGCCAGGCGATCCACGGCGCGCGGGCGAAGCCGTGGATGCCGAAGACGCGGCCCTTCATGGCGCCGAGGATCTTCTGCTGGCGGCGCGCTCTCGTCAGATCGTTCTCGCCTGAGTTGCAGTCGTTCTTGCGCACGCGCGCGAGCGCGAGCGCCTGCTTGCCGTTGAGGTGCTTCTTCTTGCCGGCGCGGATGCGCAGCGTGACGCCGCCGTTCTTGTAGCCGCCGTTGATCCTCGCGACGACGCAGCTGCCCTTGTAGTCGATGCCGCCCATCGCGTCGATGAGGTCGGGGAACTCGCTGAAGCTGACCTCGATGATGTGGTTGATGTCGATGCCGAGGTAGGCCTTGATCGTGCGGATGGCGAGGGGCGCGCCGCCGATCGCGTACGCGGCGTTGATCTTCTGCCGGCCCGCGCCGGGGATGTCGACCAGCGTGTCGCGCGCGATGCTGAGGCGGCTGTTCGCGCCGCCGCCGACGCGCAGGAGCAGGATGCTGTCGCTGCGCCCGTTGCCGCTGGTCTCGGCGCCCGCCTCCTTCGTCCCCTTCGGCCGCGTGTCGGAGCCGAGGACGAGGATCGTGCTGGCCTTCGCGGCCGGGTAGGGGCCGCCGTCGAGCGCGTCCTCGGTCGCGTCGCCGATCTTGCCCTGCTCGATCTGCGCGCTGACGAGGAAGAGCAGGAGGCTGACGCCGATCCACGCGGCGACCGCCACGGCGAACCACTTGAGGACGCGCTGCCACGTGATCCGTGCCGCCCCGCGCCGGCGGTCCCCGACCCCGGCCCCCTTCGGCGCGGCGGGCTCCCCGATCGTGGGGTCCTTCGTCCCGCGCAGCCTGCTCAGCAGCGACGGCCTCGCGCGGTACTTCGTGTACTTGGGGGGCTCCTGATCGGCCACGGGGGCGGTCTATAGTGGCAGCGCGATGCCCGCCGGCTGCGTGATCGGCGTCGACCTCGGCGGCACGAAGCTCCTCGCGGGGGCCGTCGATCGCGACCTCGGCGTCCACCACCGCGCGTCCCGTCGGTCGGGCTCTGCGTCGTTCGAAGAGCTGCTCGAGAAGCTCGTCGCGGTGGTGACCGAGGTGCGCGAGGTGACGGAGGGCGAGGTACCCGCCGTGGGCGTCGGGATCCCGTCCCTGATGGACCTCGAGCGCGGCGTCCCCGGGTTCACCGCGCACCTGCCGCTCGTCGGCGTGCCGCTGCGCGACGTCCTCGCCGAGCGGCTCGGGCTGCCTGTCTTCGTGGCGAACGACGCGACGCTCGCGATGCTCGTCGAGCACCGGCTGGGCGCGGCGCGCGGCGCGTCGGACGCGGTGATGCTGACGCTCGGGACGGGGATCGGCGGCGGCCTCGTCGTCGACGGGCGGCTGGTGCACGGGGCGGTCGGGGCGGCGGGCGAGCCCGGGCACATGACCATCGACATGGACGGGCCGCCGTGCGTGTGCGGCTCGGCCGGGTGCTTCGAGACGCTGGCGTCCGGCCGGGCGCTGGGTCTGGAGGGGGCGCGCGTGGCGCGGGCCGCGTCGGACTCCGAGCTTGCGCGGGCGCTGGGGGCCGGGCGCGAGATCACGGGTGCGTTGGTGACCGAGCTGGCGCACGACGGCGACCGCGCGGCGCGGGACGTCGTGGCGTTGGTCGGCATGCGGCTGGGCGTCGGGATCGCGAGCCTCGTGAACCTGCTGAACCCGTCGGTGGTGGTCGTCGGCGGGGGGATGGTCGCGGCGGGGGACCTGCTGCTGGAGCCGGCGCGGTCGGTCGTGCGCGAGCGGGCGCTGCCGCCCTCGCGCGACGTCGTGTCGATCGTGCCGGCGCGGTTCGGCGGCGAGTCGGGGATGCTCGGCGCGGCGCTGTTCGCGATGGACGGCCTCGCCGGGCCGGCCGCAGCGGCGGCATGAGCGCGGGGCGGGTCGTCGTCTGCCCGACGCCGATCGGGAACCTGGCGGACGTCACGCTGCGGGTGCTCGACGTGCTGCGGGGCGCCGACGTGATCGCCTGCGAGGACACGCGGCGGACGGGCGTCCTCCTCCGCCACCACGGGCTGCCCGCCGCGTCGCTGGTGTCGTTCCACGAGCACAACGAATCCTCGCGCGCGGCGGCGCTGGTGGCGCGCGCGGTTGCCGGCGAGGTCGTCGCGCTGGTCAGCGACGCGGGGATGCCGGGGGTGAGCGATCCGGGGTACGTGCTCGTGCGCGCGGCGCTGGACGCGGGCGTCCGCGTCGAGGTCCTGCCGGGGCCGAGCGCGGTGCCGGTCGCCGTCGTGGCGTCGGGGCTGCCGGTGGAGCGCTGGCGGTTCGTGGGGTTCCTGCCGCGGAAGGCGAGCGAGCTGCTCGGGGCGCTCGCGTCGCCCGAGACCGTCGTCGCGTTCGAGTCGCCGCGGCGGCTCGCGCGGTCGCTGGGCGCGCTGGCGGCCGCGGACCCGGGGCGTCCCGTCGCGGTCTGCCGCGAGCTGACGAAGGTCCACGAGGAGGTCGTCCGGGGGGACGCAGCCACGGTCGCCGCGCACTTCGAGGCGAACGAGCCGCGGGGGGAGATCGTCGTCGTGATCGGGCCGGCGGCGTCCGCCGCCGCGGACCTGCCGGCGGCGGTCGAGGCCCTCGCGGCTCTCGTCGAGAGCGGAGCGAAGACGCGGCCCGCCGCGAAGGTCGTCGCCGAGCTGACCGGAGTGCCGGCGAACACCCTGTACGAGGAGATCCAGAAGCGCGGCTGAGGGAGGCGCGCCGCCCCGCCGCTCCGCCGCCGCGCCGCCCGGCCGCCCCTCCCGCGCGGCCGCCCTCCGGCGCCCCTTACGGAGCCTGCGCCGGCCCCAGCCGCGCGTCGAGCTCCGCCTCGATCCTCCGCTCCAGCCGCGTCACGTCGCGGTCGAAGTCGCGCTGCACCACGTCGACCTGATCCTCGAGCTCGGTGTCGAGCGAGTCCCCGAAGGTCTGGAGCATGAGGGCGACGCCCGCGAGGGTCGCCGCGACCGTGAGGAGGAACGTCGCCACCAGCGCGGGGAGCGGCGACCGGCGCCGGTACGCGCCGCGGCAGAAGGGGCAGCGCGCGTCGCCGGTCCTGGCGATGGTGGAGCAGTGCGGACAGAGGCGCTGGGGCGGCTGAGCGGCGGAGGACGCATGCATCGCGCGCACGTTGTCACGTCTCTGCGCAGACGGTGCGCCGATTCACGCGCATCCGCCCACGAGCGTCGCGCCGCGCGGGAGCCTCCCGGCATGCTCCTCCTCGTCCTCCTCCTCGCGCTCGCCGCACCTTCGGCGGCGGTCCCGTGGCGGTGGCCGCTCGACGGGACGGTCGTGACGCCGTTCCACGTCAAGGCCAACCCGTTCGCGGCCGGCCAGCACCGCGGGATCGACATCGCCGCCGCCACCGGCGAGGCGGTCCGCAGCGCATGCGCCGGCCGCGTGACCTTCGCCGGCCGCATCCCCGGTCGCGCGCACGTCGTCACCGTCGCCTGCGGCCCGCTCGTCGCCACGTACCTCGAGCTGGGGAGCATCGTCGTCAGGCGCGGGACGCCGGTCGCGCGAGGAGCGCCGCTCGGAACCGTCGCGGCGTCGCACCTCCAGCTCGGAGCCCGAAGAGCCGGCGACCGAGCCGGCTACGTCGACCCGCTCACCCTCCTCGGCGAGGACCGCACGCCGCCGCGCATCGCGACGCTCCCGCGCCGGGGTCCGAGGCCGCGGCTGCCCGAGCCGCGCGTCGACGGCCCACCTCGGCCCGCGCCGGTCCCGCACCCGCGGCCGGTCACCGCCGAGCCGAGCGATGGCACACCTCTCGCGGCATGGCTCGGCCTGGCGCTCTTCACCGCCGGAACACCCCTCGGCGCCCTCGCCCGCCGGCGACGCCGAGAACGCCGCGCACTCGACGCGGCCGCCCGCCGTGCGGCGTGACGGTGCGCGACCGTCCACCGCTCGCGTTCCGGTCGCCTCGCCGCGCCCGGCGCGCCCGACCCGTCCCGATAGCCTCAGCCGCCGCATGGCGTTCTACGTCACGACCCCGATCTTCTACGTCAACGCGGCCCCGCATCTGGGGCACGCGTACACCACGATCGCGGCCGACGTCCTGGCGCGCCACATGCGCCAGCGCGGGGAGGAGGTCTTCTTCCTCACGGGCACCGACGAGCACGGCGAGCCGGTCGCGGTGGCGGCCGAGCGGGAGGGCGTGACCCCGCGCGAGCTCGCCGACCGCAACGCCGAGCGGTTCAAGGCGCTGCTCCCGATCCTCAACGCGAGCAACGACTTCTTCATCCGCACGTCGGACCCGCGGCACGAGCAGCAGGTGCAGGACGTCCTCCAGCGCGTCCACGACAACGGGCACGTCTACAAGGGCCTCTACGAGGGCTGGTACTGCCCCCGCTGCGCGGACTTCAAGTCCGAGGCCGAGCAGGGCCCCGACCACACCTGCCTCATCCACAACATCCGCCTCACGCGCGAGGAGGAGGAGAACTGGTTCTTCCGCCTCTCCACCTTCCAGCAGCAGCTCGAGGACTTGCTCGCCACCGACTTCGTCCAGCCCCAGGCCCGCCGCAACGAGGCGCGCGCGTTCGTCGCGCAGGGCCTGCAGGACGTCAGCCTCACGCGCGGGAAGATCACGTGGGGCGTCCGCGTCCCCTGGGACGAGGGCCACGTCTTCTACGTCTGGTTCGACGCGCTCCTCAACTACTACACCGCGCTGGGGTTCGCGGGGGAGGACGGTGGCGCGGACCTCCGCGCGGCGTTCTGGGGCGCGCCGACCACGCACCTCATCGGCAAGGACATCCTCAAGTTCCACACGATCTACTGGCCGGCGCTGCTGATGGCCGCCGGGATCGACCTGCCGAGCCGCGTCTTCATCCACGGCTTCCTGCTCGGCCACGACGGGCGCAAGATGTCGAAGTCCGACGGGAACGTCCTCGATCCGTTCGAGGTCATCGACCGCTTCGGCACCGACGCCCTGCGCTACTACCTCATGCGCGACGTCAGCTTCGGCGAGGACGGGAGCGTCTCGATGGCCGGCGTCGAGTCGCGCTACGAGACCGAGCTGGCCAACGACCTCGGCAACCTCGCGAGCCGCACGATCGCGATGGTCAACCGCTACCGCGACGGGCGGGTGCCGGCGGTGCAGGGAGACGGGCTGACGGAGGGGCTGGAGCGGGAGGTCGCCGCCGCCATGGACGCCTGGCGCATCTCCGACGCGCTCGAGGCGATCTGGCAGCGCGTCCGCCGGCTCAACGCCTACGTCGAGGAGCAGGCGCCGTGGAAGCTCGCGAAGGACGACGCACACGCCGACGACCTCGATCGCGCGCTGACCTCCCTCGTCGAGGGGCTGCGGGTCATCGCGCGCGAGCTGACCCCGTTCCTCCCGGAGGCGATGGGCAAGCTCACCGCCGCGGTGGAGGGCGACAGCGTCCACACGCTGGAGCCGCTGTTCCCGAAGCGGATCGAATGATCGACAGCCACACGCACCTCGACAGCTGCGCGCCCGACGACGCCGACCTGGTCGCCGCCGCCGATCGCCACGGCGTGAAGCGGATGCTCACCGTCGGGACCGACGGCGCCTCCTGCCGCGCGGCGCTGCAGGCCGCCGAGCGCTTCCCCCAGGTCTACGCGGCGATCGGCCGCCACCCCAACAGCGCGACCGGGTTCGACGACAACGACCTCGCCGAGCTCGAGGCGCTCGCCGCGCACGAGCGCTGCCGTGCGATCGGCGAGACCGGCCTGGACTTCTACCGCGACGCGACGCCGCCGGCCGACCAGCAGCGCGCGTTCGACGCGCAGATCGAGCTGGCCCGGACGACCGGCAAGCCGCTCGTCATCCACACGCGCGCGGCCGAGGACCCCACGATCGCGACGCTCGCGACGAAGGCGCAGGGCGTCACCGTGATCCTGCACTGCTTCTCGATGCCCGATCGCCTCGACGAGTGCCTCGACCACGGCTGGACGATCTCCTTCGCCGGGAACGTCACGTACCCGAAGGCCGAGGACCTCGCGCACGCGGCCGAGCGCGTCCCCGACGACCGGCTGCTCGTCGAGACCGACGCGCCGTACCTGACCCCGCAGGTCGTCCGCAAGGAGCGCAACCAGCCCGCCTTCGTCACCCACACCGCGCGCTTCGTCGCCGAGCGCCGCGGCACGACGTACGAGGAGCTCGAGCGGATCGTGGAGCGGAACGCCGCAGAGCTGTTCGGGTGGTGACCCAGCCGAGCCTCCGCAGGCTGAAGGAGTTCGGCATCCGGCCCAAGCACGCGCTCGGCCAGAACTTCCTCGTCGACTCGAACATCCTCGGCGTCATCGAGCGCGAGGCCGACCTGCGCGAGGACGACGTCTGCCTGGAGATCGGCGGCGGCCTGGGCGTCCTCTCCGAGCACCTCGCGAGCCGCGCGCGGCACGTCCACGTCGTCGAGCTCGACCGCTCGCTCGAGCCGCCGTTGCGCGACGCGCTCGACGAGCACCCGAACACGACGCTCCACCTGGCGGACGCGATGAGCCTCGACCTGCGCGCCCTCGACCCGCTCCCCACGAAGGTCGTCGCGAACCTCCCGTACGGGATCGCGGCCACGGCGATCCTGCGCACGATCGAGGACCTGGACTCCGTCACCCGCTGGGTCGCGATGGTGCAGAAGGAGGTCGGCGAGCGCTTCGCAGCGCGCGCGGGCAGCGACGCGTACGGCGTCCCGAGCGTGCTCGCGCAGCTGTCGTGCGAGGTGAAGGTGCTGCGGCCGATCGCGCGCACGGTGTTCCATCCCGTCCCGAACGTGGACTCCGTGCTCCTCGGGCTGGAGCGGCGCGAGCCGGCGCCGGGCGAGCGGACGCGCCGCGTCGTGCAGGGCGCGTTCGCGCACCGGCGCAAGGCGCTGCCGCGGTCGCTCGAGCTGGCGGGCGTCGCGAGCCGCGCCGAGGCCAAGGAGGCGCTGCGGGCGATCGGCGCGCCCGAGGACGTCCGCGCCGAGCGGCTGACGCCCGCGCAGTTCCGCGCGCTCGCGGAGACGCTGTGACCGAGGACGCCCCGGCCAAGATCAACCTCTGCCTCTTCGTCGGCCCGACGCGCGCGGACGGGCGCCACGAGCTGGTGAGCGTGATGGAGTCGATCAGCCTGTCGGACACGCTGCGCCTCGAGGCGGCCGAAGGCGAGCGCGACGAGGTCGTCTGCGACGGCGTCGAGGACACGTTGGTCACGGGAGCACTGGCCGCGTTTCGCGAGGCGACCGGCTGGGACGGTGCGCCGGTGCGCATCACGATCGACAAGCGCATCCCGGTCGCCGCGGGCCTGGGCGGCGGCAGCGCCGACGCCGCCGCCGCGCTGCGCCTCGCGGAGCGCGCGAGCGGCCGGGAGCGCGACGACGCGCTGCTCCACGCGCTGGCGACGCAGCTCGGCTCCGACGTCCCCGGGCAGGTGCGGCCGGGGCGCGTCCTGGCCACCGGCGCCGGCGAGCGGATCGAGCGGCTTCCCGCGCCCGAGCCGTACGGCGTCCTCGTGCTGCCGAGCGGCGAGCACCTCTCCACGCCCGCCGTCTACGCGGAGGCGGACAGGCTCGGGCTGCCGCGCAGCGCCGGGCAGCTGCGCGAGGCGCTCGACGCCGTCCGGCGCGACGGGCCGCCCGCGGTGAACGACCTGCAGGACGCCGCCCGCTCCCTCTGCCCGTCGATCGACGAGGCGCTCGACGCCGCCCGCGCCGCGGGAGCCCGCGACGCGATGGTCGCCGGGTCGGGCCCGACCGTCCTCGGCCTCTTCGACACACCGGAGCAGGCCGAGCGCGCGGCCGCCGAGCTCGCCGGCCGCGACCCCGCGCCGATCGCCGCCCGCCCGGCAGTCGTCGCCCCGACGCGTCACAATGCGCGCCCGTGAGCAACGACGCGATCACGTACCTGGTCGGCGGCTGCTGCGCGGTGTTCTCGCTCGCGGCCTACGCCGCGTGGATCCTCGTCCCGGCGTGGACCGCGTACAGCCGCTGGTGGGAGCGCGCCGGCGCGGCGTTCCTCAGCCTGTACGTCCTGGCCGCGATGGTCCTGCTCGGCGTGGCCGGCGGCGGCGCGGTCGTCTGGTTCTGGGACCGCATCACCGGGACGTAGGTCCCGCTCTACCCTTTGGGCGTGTCCACGCCCATCCCAGGGACGGAGGCGGGGCTAGATCTCGCGACGCTCGAGGCCATGACGGAGGCCGTCGAGTCCGGTGCGGGGCTGCCCGAGGTGGTCCGCGCCGCGGCCCGTGCGCTCGACGCGAGCCTCGTGCTGCTCGACCGCGCCGGTCAGGTCCTCGCCGTCGCCGCCCGGTCGCCCGCCGACGAGCGCTCGCTGATGGGCGACTCCGACGACGTCGAGGTCATCGACCTGCGCGTCGCCGACCGGCCCGTCGGACGGCTGCGGATGCGGCTGCGCGGCCCCGCGGCGACCGCGCTCCTGCGGCTCGTGACGACGCTCGTGGCGTCGGAGGTCGAGCGCGTCCGCGCGCCCGAGCAGGCGTCGCGCGAGGCGATCGCCGCCTTTCTGCACGGCGTGCTGCGGCGCGCCTTCCCGGCGCGGGAGGACGTCGTCGCGCGGGCGCAGGAGCTCGGCCTCGACCTCGACGACGGGGCGAGCGTCGTCGTCGCCCGCGCCCACGCCCACGTCGCGGCGGAGGACGGGTGGCGCCACCGCGTCCTCGCGACGGCCGAGCGCGGCGCGCGCGCCGCGGTCCCGGGCGCCGTGGCCGCGCTCGTCGAGCGGCCGGACGTCGTCGGGGCTGAGGTGGTCGTGCTGGTGCCGGGCGGGGAGGCGGAGGGAGCGCGCGCGGCGGAGGGCGTCCTGCGCGAGCTGCGCGCCGGGCTCTCCGGCCACTCGTTCGCGCTCGGCCGCAGCCGCCCGACCACCGACGCGTTCGCGCTCGATCGTGCGGGCAACGAGGCGCTGCTGGCGGCGAACGTCGCCGAGGGCGACGAGGAGCGCCCCGTCCTGGCCTTCGAGGAGACGGGCGCGTACCGCCTCCTGCTGCCGGCGATGAGCGAGGACCCCGCCGAGCTGCAGCGCTTCTACGCGGAGACCGTCGAGCCGCTGGTCGTCTACGACGAGCAGTACGCGACGGACCTGCTGCAGACGGTCGAGGCGTTCCTCGACGCGGACGGCAACGTCGCGGGGACCGCGGGCAAGCTCTTCACCCACCGTCACACGATCCGCTACCGGCTCGAGCGCGTGCGCGAGCTGACGGGCCTGGACGTCGCCTCCACGGACGGCCGCGAGAAGCTCTCGCTCGGCCTGAAGGCCATGCGCGTCCTCGGGATCGCGCACCGCGGCGGGCCCGCGAGCGAGCCTCGCCGCCCGTCGCGCACGTAGCGGCTGCGCGCCACGTTTCTCGGCCTTCCGTCGAAACGGCCTCAACTCCGGTCTCACCGGATTTGGCTGCGCTACCAGGCCTTCTAGCGGGCTTGACTCGCAGTCACCGGCCGCCGATGCGGACCGTGCATGGATCGCTCGCGCCTCATCCTCTGGCTTCTGACGGGGCTCGCCACCGCGGTCGTCGTGATCGCGGCGTCGGTCGCCGCGCTCGACCGGCACATCCTCAGCCACGACTGGGGCGAAGAGGCCGGCGATCGCCACGGCGTGGTCGTGCTGGCGCCCGCTCACCCGGGCGTCGTCCAGCCCGGTGGGTCGGGGCGCGCGGAGGGCGGCGGCGGCGCCGCCCGCCGCTCGCTGCAGCGCCAGACGGGCGGGACGGTCGCGGTCGACCGCACCTCCCGCCCCACCCCGCGCGCCCGGCGTCGCGAGGACGCGGCGCCACGGCCCGCGGTCGAGCGCGACCTGCGCGTGCGGGCGCCCGTCGACCCCGAGCCGCCCGCGGTCGTGCGCACGCTGCCGCAGGACGCCGACGGCGACGGCCTGACCGACGGCGCCGAGGCGCGCCTGGGGACGAACCCGAACAGCGACGACACCGACGCAGACACCCTGCCCGACGCGTGGGAGAGGCGGTACGGGCTCGATCCGACCAGCGCGTCGGACGCCGAGACCGACCCCGACGGCGACGGCCTGCTCAACCGGACCGAGTTCCGCGTCCGGTCGAACCCGCGCGAGCTGGACTCGAACGGCGACGGCCAGGACGACGGCGCGGACGACGCGGACGGCGACGCGCTGCCGAACGTCGTCGAGCAGCAGCTCGCGGGCGCCGACCCGGCGAACGCCGATACGAACGGCGACGGGCAGAACGACGGGACCGACGACGAGGACGGCGACGGCGTGGTCAACGCCGACGAGGTCACCGGCGGGACGGACCCGGCCGTGCCCGACGCGCCGGTGGTCGTCGAGGAGCCGCCGGCCGAGCAGACGCCCGACCCGGCGCCGCCCGCCGAGCCTGAGCCCGAGCCGCAGCCCGAGGCGCCCGCTTCCGAAGCCGCGCCCGCGCCAGAGCCCGAGGCCGCCGACATTGCGCAGGCCGAGCCGGCGCCGGCGACGTCGCCCTAGCGCGCGCGCTCGCGCTCCGCTTCGCGCAGCACCGCGGCGATCTCGGGGGGCGTCAGCGGGTCCGCCAGCATCGCGCGGGCGTCGCTCTCGTCGTCGAGGTCGCGCTCGCTGCGCAGCATCGCCAGGCTCAGCCCCGCCTTCCCGGCCGCCTCGAGCGTCTGCGCCAGCACGTCCGTTCCGCCCCACAGCTCGGCCGGGAGGTCGAAGACGACGTCGCGCGGCTCCCGCAGCCCGATGAGGTAGTAGCCGCCGTCGGACGCGGGCCCGAGGGTGACGTCGATCCCGTCCTCCAGGTCGCCCAGCGCGGCCGCGGCGTGCGCCGGCCCGAGCTGTGGCGTGTCGACGCCGACGAGCACCGCCGGGCCCGGGTGCTGCGCGAGCACGTCGCGGAACGCGGCCGCGAGCCGGTCCCCGAGCGATCCCTCGCCCTGGGGCAGGAGCGTCGCCCCGGGGGCGAGCGCGGCCATCTCCTTCCGTGCGTCCGGCGGGGTGAACACGACGTAGGCGTCGCCGGTGGCCGCGGCCCACGCCGCCGCGCGCGCGACCAGGGCCGCCTGCAGGCGCGCGCAGCCCTCAGGGCCGAGCAGCGGCTCGAGCCGCGTCTTGCACAGCCCGGGCCGCGGCGCCTTGGCGATGACGATCGCGGCGGGGCGCGTGTCAGCCAAAGCGGAAGTGCGTCCCGACCGGCTCGAGCTCGGCGCTCGCCGCGATCGGCACGGCGGCGGCGAGCGTCGTGGCGAACGTGTCGGTCGAGGCGCCGATGAGCCGCATGAGCTCGGAGACCGGCGTCGGCTCGTCCTGCACGCCGTTGGCGTAGTCGGTCGCGTAGCCGACGAGCGCGTACGGGATCTCGGCCTCGCCGGCCAGCACCGTCTCCGGCCCGCCGGTCTGCGACACCGCGGTCACCCCGGCGGCGGCGAGCGACGCGATCTCGGTCCGCGTGTTGAACCGCGGCCCGTCCACGTGGCCGTAGCACCCGCCGTCGCGCACCTCGTGCCCCGCCTGCCGCGCGCCGACGAGCAGGGCGCTGCGCAGCGCGGGGGAGAACGGCGACTCGAAGATCCAGTGGCCGCGCCCCGGCTCGCCCTCGCCGTAGAGCGAGCACAGCGATCCGTCGGGCAGGCGGTTGGAGAGGAAGTGCAGGTCGTCGAAGACGATCAGCGTGCCAAGCCCCAGCTCCGGGTCGCACGCGCCGCAGACGGTCACCGCGAGGATCGCGTCCACGCCCGCGTCGCGCAGCGCGGCGATGTTCGCGCGGTGGTCGACGTGGGAGGAGAGCCGCGGGTGGCCCTCCCAGTGGCGCGAGACGTGCACGACGTCCGCCCCGGCGAACCGGCCCTCGGACACCATCGCCGGGCCGAAGTGCGTCTCCGTCCTGCGCGGGCCGCCGCCCTCGAAGCCGGGGAGCGAGTACGTCCCCGAGCCGGTGATCACGCCGATGCGGGTCATGGGCTCGCGCATCGTACGTGCAGCGGGTTGGCCACCAACGTGCGGCGGCCACCGGTCGCCAACCTGGAGCGTTGCGACGGCGTTCAACGCGTGTGATCCACGAGCGCGCTCACGACTGGTCGGAGATCCTCGGCGAGGTCCTTGAGCAGCCCGGCGGCATCCGCCCGCACTTCCAGCCCGTCGTGGACCTCCAGCGCGGCGAGGTGTGCGGGTACGAGGCGCTCGCGCGCTTCACCGGGTGGCGCGACCTGCGGCCCAGCGACGTGTTCGCCGCGGCCGAGCGCCACGGCGTCGGCGGGGCGCTCGAGGCGCGCGCCGTGCGCGAGGTCCTGCAGGCGATCCCGCACGTGCCCTCCAACCGCTTCCTCGCCGTCAACGCATCACCGCGGGCGCTCGTCGCGGACGAGGTCCAGGACGCGTTCGCCGAGGTCGACCGGCTCGACCGCGTGATCATCGAGGTGACCGAGCAGACGGACGCCGACCTCGAGGAGCTCGCCGGGTCGGTCGCGGGCCTGCGCGCGCGCGGTGCGCTGATCGCCGTCGACGACGCGGGCGCCGGCTACGGCTCGCTCGCCCGGATCACCGCCCTGCGCCCGAACTTCGTGAAGATCGACCGCGGCCTGGTCGCGAACGTCGACGCCGAGCCGGCCAAGGCCGCCGTGGTGCAGACGCTCGGCGAGCTGGCCGCGCGGATCGACGCGTGGATCATCGCCGAGGGCGTCGAGCGGATGGAGGAGCTGGACGCCCTGATGCGCCTGCGTGTCCCGCTCGCGCAGGGCTTCGCGTTCGGCAGACCCGTGCCCGGCATGGCCGAGCTCGAGCCCGACGTCGGCCTGCACATCCGCACGCGCTACCGCCCCGCCGTCGCGGCGACGCCCATCGCCCACCTCATCGAAGCCGTCCCGACCCTCCCCGAGCCCGTCTCCAACCGCGCGCTCGGCGTCCTCTTCGACCGCCGCCCCGAGCCCGACTTCGTCGCGCTCGTCGACCTCCACGGGAGGCCCACCGGCCTCGTCCGCCGCTGCGACCACCTCCGCGGCGACGGCCCGGTCCGCAACCTCATGCTCGTCACGGCCGACATGCCCCTCGCCGCGGTCAGCCGCCGAGCGATGGCCCGCCCGGCCGCCCGCCGCTTCGACCCGCTCGTCTGCTGGGACGACGGAGGCCGCTACGCCGGCCTCGTCCGCATCGAGAGCGTCGTCGACGCCCTCGCCCTCGCCGCCGCGGCCTGAGCGCGCGCCGGCGAGCTGGGGAGCCCGGATTCGAACCGGGAGCGCATGGTTCCAAGGACCAGCAGGTTGCCATTACCCCACTCCCCACCGCCGCGCGAAGGGTACGCCCGCAGACCGCCTACGATCCTGCGGTGCCGTTGACCGCCGTCGTCCTGGCCGCCGGGCAGGGGACCCGCATGCGCTCGAAGACGCCCAAGGTGCTCCATGACCTGTGCGGGTGGCCTCTGGTGCGCTGGCCCGTCGAGGCCGCCCTTTCCGCGGGCGCCGCGAAGGTCGTGGTGGTCGGCGGGCCGGACCGGGCGGTGGAGGGCCACGTTCCCGACGGCGTCGTCGTGGCGGTCCAGCCGGAGGCGAAGGGGACGGGGCATGCCGTGCAGTGCGCGGCCGAGCACATCGGGGCCGACGACACGGTCGTCGTGCTCTACGGCGACGTCCCGCTCATCACGGCGGAGGCGATCGCGGATCTCGCGCGGGCGCACGACGAGGCGCAGGCCGCCGCGACGATGGCGACCATGGTCCTCGACGATCCGCGCGGCTACGGGCGGGTCGTCCGCGACGACGCGGGCGACGTCGTCAAGGTGGTCGAGACGAAGGACCCCGCGGACGCGACGCCGGAGGAGCTCGAGATCGACGAGGTCAACACCGGGATCTACGCCTTCGACGGCGGGCCGCTGGTCGACGCGCTCAAGGAGGTCAAGGCCGACAACGCGCAGGGCGAGTACTACCTCCCGGACGTGCTGCCGATCCTCCGCGACGGCGGGCGCCGCGTGGTCGCGCACGTCATCGACGACCCGTGGCTCGCGACGGGCATCAACGACCGGGCGCAGCTGGCGCAGGTCCGCGAGGTCGCGCAGCGGCGCATCCTCGACGAGCATGGCCGCGCCGGCGTCACCGTCGTCAATCCGCACGCGACGACGATCGACGTCGGCGTCACGATCGGCCAGGACACCGTCGTCGAGCCCGGGTGCGTCATCCGCGGGGCGACGACGATCGGCGCCGGGTGCGTGGTCGGCCCGAACACGACGGTCCTCGCGTCGCGGCTCGGCGACGACGTCACCGCGAAGGCGGCGTGGCTGGACGACGCCGACGTCGAGGACCGCGTCACCATCGGCCCCTTCGCGTACCTGCGCCCGAAGACGCGCGTGCGCGCGGGCGCCAAGATCGGGACGTTCGTCGAGCTCAAGAACTCGGACATCGGCGAGGGGACGAAGGTGCCGCACCTGTCCTACCTCGGCGACGCGGACGTCGGCCCGGGCACGAACATCGGCGCCTGCAACGTCACCGCCAACTACGACGGCCGCACCAAGCACCGCACGACGATCGGCGCGAACGTCAAGACCAGCGTCGACACCACCTTCGTGGCCCCCGTCACCATCGGCGACGGCGCCTACACGGCCGCCGGATCGGTGATCACCGAGGACGTCCCGGACGAGGCGCTCGGCGTCGCCCGCGCCCGCCAGACCAACGTCGAGGGTTACGCCCGCCGCAAGGGCTAGAGTCTCAACCCCGTGAGCGCCCTCGACACGCAGCCTCAGCTGTCGACGAGCCTGGACATCGGCTACGACAAGCGCCTCATGCTGTTCTCGGGGCGCGCGAACCCCGGGCTGAGCGCGAAGATCGCCGACAACCTCGGGGTGGAGCTCGGGCCGGTGGAGCTCAAGACCTTCACCAACGGCGAGGTCTACTGCCGCTACCTCGAGTCGATCCGCGGCGCCGACGTCTTCATCGTCCAGCCGACCTGCGCGAACCCCGAGCTCGGGATCACGCCGAACGACAGCCTCATGGAGCTGCTGTTCCTGATCGACGCGGCCGTCGGCGCCAGCGCGCACCGCGTGATCGCGGTCAGCCCGTGGTTCGGCTACAGCCGGCAGGACAAGAAGTCCGCGCCCCGCGAGCCGATCTCCGCCCGCCTGGTCGCCCGCGCGCTCGAGGCCGCGGGCGCCGACCGCGTCCTGACCATGGACCTCCACGCCGGCCAGATCCAGGGCTTCTTCTCCAAGCCCGTGGACCACATGACCGCGATGTTCATGCTCACGCAGTACTTCGCCGACCTCGCGCTCTCCGACCTCGTCGTCGTCGCGCCGGACGCCGGCCGCGTGAAGCTGAACAAGAAGTTCTCCGACAAGCTCGGCGCCGACCTCGCGATCCTCGACAAGGAGCGCCCCGCGCAGCAGCTCGCGGAGATCGGCCACGTCATCGGCGACGTCCGCGGCAAGACGGCGATCATCGTCGACGACATCATCGACACGGCCGGGACGCTGCGCGCCGCCGGCGACGCCGTCGTCGCGGCGGGCGCCGAGCGCGTCTTCGCGGCGGCCACGCACCCGGTCCTCAGCGGCCGCGCGTTCGAGAACCTCGCCGCCTCCCCGTTCGAGGAGATCGTCGTCACCGACACGATCCCGCTCAAGGCCGGCGCGCCCGAGAACATCCGCGTCCTCTCCTGCGCCGACATGCTCACCGACTCGATCCGCCGCATCTTCACGGACGACTCGGTGAGCGAGGTCTTCGGCGGCGAGAACCAGCTGTTCTGACCGAGCTCGTCGTCATCGGGCGCTACGCCGCGCAGGTCGCGCGGGCGATCGACCCGGAGGCGTGGGTGCTGGACGAGGGGGAGGGGACGCCGGCGATCGCCGCGCGCCACGCCGGCCGCGACCACGACCCCCCGAAGCTGCGCGACAGCGCGGCCGAGGCGGCGATCGTCGGCCTCGCCGGCAACCCGGTCGCCCCTCTCACCCCGCGCTACTCGCTGCGCGACCTCGCGCTCGAGTTGGCCGTGCCGGTGGTCGTGACCGTGAACGCCGAGCCGTCGCTGACGGGGCAGGCGCGGCTGTACGCGGAGGCCATGCGCGGCGTCGGGCTGCCGGTGGCGGCCGTCGTGGTCGTGAACTGGCCGGAGCCGCCGGGCCGGGTCCTGCTCGACGAGCGCGTGCTCCTGTACGAGGTCACCGAGATCCCGGTGCTGACGCTCTCGGGCGGCGAGCGCCCGGACTGGCCGGTCGAGGACTGGAAGGCGACCGAGCCGCTGACGGGCGCCGGCGCCGTCAAGCCGCAGCGCGTCAGCCTCGAGCCGTACCGCGAGTGGCTCGGGGAGTCGCCGGGAGACCCGCGCTCGGCGCCGCGCCCGCGGATCATGGAGGCGATGCACGACATCGTCGCGGCGGAGGGGCCGGTGTTGGCGACCCGCGCCTACGCGATCTACAACCGCGCCGCGGGCGGCAAGAAGCTGACGAACGTCGCCCGCGCGCCGCTCTCGAACTCCATCTACCACCTCGCGCGCGAGGGGAAGGTCGTGATCGACGGCGAGCAGGAGGTCGTCCGCCTGCCCGACTCGCCGCCGGTCGTCGTCCGCGAGCTCGGCTCGCGGGAGCTGATCGAGGTCCCCCTCGAGGAGATCGCCGAGCTGATGCGCCGGCTCGGGCCGCAGGACGACCTCAAGCGCGCCGTCCTGAACACGTACGGCCTGATGCGGATGACCGCGCGCGCCGAGCAGTACCTCGCGGCCGCCGAGGCGCTCCTCTGACCGACGCGACCCGCCTCATGGAGCGCCTCGGGCTCACCGACGAGGAGCTCATGACCCTCCTCGACACCGACCCGCTCAGCGTCATCACCGACGAGCTGGACCACCGGCCGGAGATCGCCATCCTGCTCGCGCTGACCGAGGAGGCCGAGGAGCGGGCGGGCGGCGAGGTCCTGCGTCGCTGGCTGCGGACCGGCCCCGTCGACCTGCTCCTCGCGCGCGACTTCGCCGCCTTCGAGGACGCGCTCGCCGAGCTCGCGGAGCGCGGCTTCGTGATCCGCGGGGGTGGCTGAGCTACTCGACCTCGGGCCGCTTGTCGCCCGGCCAGACGCCGGTCAGGTGAGCGAACCCCTTCGCGCCGGCGCGCTGGATCGCGGCGCGCGTCACGAAGAACGTCAGGCCCTGCACGGCCGCCGCCCCGAGGACCTTCGGATAGGTCGTCTCCTCGATGTTCGCCTTCGGCGGCTCGCGGTCGTCGATGAGGCCCCAGACCTGCTCGAAGACCTTCTTCGCGACCTGGCCGGCGATCAGTCCGAGGGGGATGCTGAAGATCTTGTAGAAGAGTTTCATGTGTGGCGGGAGGCTACCCGGCACAAGCCGACCGGAACATGGCCGATAATCCCGGTATGGAGGGTGGTCCGGAGGACACCCGGCGTGAAGCCGACGACCTGCTCCGGCGGGCGCTCCTCGACGCGGAGCGGGCCGCCTCGGTCGCCCTGAAGGTGCAGCCGCTCGCCACCTGCGAGGCGCTCACCATCATCTTCCACGGCCGCCGCGACCTCGGCACGATCCAGACCTACGTCGCCCACGGCCCCCTCGGCGCCGGGAACACCGTCGGCGCGGACGCGCTGCTGCGCGTCCCGTGCGACCTCGACCTCGCCGACGCCGCCGACCGCACCGAGGCCGAGGAGCTGTACGCCTCGCAGGCCAAGGCGCTGCGCGACGCGATCCGCGCCGCCGATACCGTCCTCGCCGTCTGGCGCGAGCCGCTCGAGGACGCGGTGGAGGACCGCGTCCTCGTCGACCGCTCCATCGACCTGCGCGGCGTCGAGGTCCCCGCCCACCGCCTGATGCCCGTGGCGCTCGTCGCCCCCGAGCGCCAGCTCCTCGCGCTGCCGGTCTGCGGCGCTCGCACGCTCGCCGAGGGCCTGCCGCCGATGGGGATCGCCCTCGCCCAGCAGGACGTCGCGCGCGTCTACCCGCTCGCCGACGACCCCGAGGCCTGCGTCGGCGACTTCCTCGCCCACGCCGCCGAGCACGCGCGTCGCACGGCCGCGCGGCTCGACCAGCAGGAGGCGTCGGTCGAGCGCTTCCTCGAGCTCAGCGGCGACGAGTGACGGCCGGCCAGCCCTCCGCGCGGGCGCGCGCGAAACGGCGACGGGTCGTGACCTGGCTGATCCTGATCGCGGTCGCGCTCTTCGCGGCCACGAGCTTCTTCGTCGCCCGCTGGCTGACGACCGACGGGGTGGAGCGCGCCAAGGTCGAGCGCCTGCTGAAGGCCCAGGGCCGCGGCGACGCGGACGCGATGGCGCGCGAGCTCGACCGCTGCTACGCGGGGTGCCGGGCGCGGCTCGAGCGCCTCGCCCGCCGCCTGCGCAAGCCGGGGGAGGAGCTGCGGATCGCCCGCTACGACTCCAAGACGTCGAAGGCGCTGGGCGAGAAGGAGGCCCCCACCCGCGTCGTCTGGTTCCTGGGCGACGGCCTGCCGACGGTCCAGTGCGTGCGGGTCCTGCGCCGCGGCAACCCCCTGACCGGCCCCACCGTTACGCTGCTGCGCCTCAGCGCGCCGATCGGGCGCGAAGCACCCTGCCGCAACTGAGTGCCGACCTGCGTGTTCACGCGCCCGTGACGATGACCAAGAAGCTCGCCTGCCTGCTCCTCCTCGTGCTCCTCGTGCCCGTGGCGACGGCCTCCGCGCAGGACGTCCCGTCGGAGCGCACGCTCTACCGGGACGGGCACACGAACCGCTACCTGATGGACGGGCTGTGGCTGTTCCGGCTCGATCCGACCGACCAGGGCGTCCGCGGCGGCTTCATGCGTCAGACGAGCGCCGAGGGCTGGACGCCGACCACCGTCCCTAATGCGTGGAACGCGACCGACGAGTCCCCGGCCTCGATGCAGGGCACGATCGGCTGGTACCGCAAGGACTTCAAGCTGCCGTCGTCGGCCGGCCGGTACGACTGGATCCTGCGCTTCGAGTCCGTCAACTACCGCACGCGGGCGTGGGTCAACGGCAAGGAGGTCGGGAGGAACACGGGCGCGTACCTGCCGTTCGAGCTGCGCGTCCCGCCGAGCGCGCTGAAGCGGCGCGGGACGAACCGCCTCGTCGTGCGCGTCGACAACGTGCGCCGCAGCTTCGACCTGCCGCCCGCGGGCTTCAGCCGCACCGCGGTGCCCACCGGCGGCTGGTGGAACTACGGCGGCATCATCCGCGAGGTCTACCTGCGGCGGGTCGAGAAGGTCGCGATCACCGCGGTGCAGGTCCTGCCCGAGCTGCCGTGCCGCACGTGCGCCGCGACGGTCACCGCGCGGGTGACCGTCCGCAACGTGACCGGCAGCGCGCAGACGGTCGACGCCGGCGGCCGGTACGGGGCGCAGCGCTTCCGCCTCGGCAGCAGGCGGGTCGGCGGCGGCAGCTCCGCCACGTTCACCGACACGATCCGGGTCGGCTCGCCGCGCCTGTGGTCGCCGAAGCGACCGGCGCTCTACCAGACGTCGTTCTCGCTCGGCGTGCGCGGGCGGACCGTCGCGGGCTACCGCGCGCGCAGCGGCATCCGCTCGGTGAAGGTGATCGGCGGCAAGCTGACGCTCAACGGCCTGCCGGTGAACATCCGCGGCGTCGGCATGCACGAGGACGACCCCGTCGCCGGCTTCGCGATCACCAACGAGATGCGCGACGCGCTGATCAAGGACGTGCAGGACCTCGGCGCGTCGATGATCCGCGTCCACTACCCGATGCACCCGTACATCCACGAGCGTGCGGACGAGCTCGGGATCCTCGTGTGGAGCGAGATCCCGATGTACTCGATGAAGGCAGACAAGCTGAAGAGCGTGATCGTCCGCAAGTCGGCCGCCAACGAGCTGCGCGACAACGTGCTCGCCAACGGGACGCACCCATCGATCGTCGTGTGGTCGGTCGGCAACGAGCTGTCGTCGAAGCCCGGGCCGACGCAGGGCGACTACATGAAGCGCGCCGCCGCCGAGGCGCGCGCGCTCGACGACACGCGCGCGATCGGCTACGCGGTCGCCGGCTACCCGTCGGCCGGCTGCCAGACCGAGTACGCGCCGCTCGACGTCATCGGCATCAACGACTACTTCGGCTGGTACCCGGGCCCGGGCGGCCAGCTCGCCGACCGCACCTACCTCTCCGAGTACCTCGACGCCGTCCGCGCGTGCTATCCGGACAAGGCGATCATGATCACCGAGACCGGCGCGGAGGCGAACCGGGACGGGCCCGTCGAGGAGAAGGGCACGTACCAGTTCCAGCAGGACTACATCAACTTCCACTACGGCGTCTACGCGACCAAGCCGTGGCTCAGCGGCGCGCTGTACTGGGCGCTGCGCGAGTTCCGCGTGCGGCCGGAGTGGGACGGCGGCAACCCGCGCCCGCACTCGCCGATCCATCAGAAGGGCGTCGTCGCCTTCGACGGGACGCGCAAGCCCGCGTTCGGCGACCTGCAGCGCATCTTCACCTCGACGGATCAATACCCGGGGCAATAGCCACAACAGCACGGCTCTTGCCCTGTCGAGAACCAGTACGGCATGGGTTCTCGCGGCCGCTGGCGGCTCGCTATATTCGACGGCCGTCATGGCCAACGACACGACCACGCTCAACGTCACCACGCGCGAGACCGAGGGCTCCCGCGCGAATCGCCGGATGCGCCGCGCGGGCCGCATCCCCGCGGTGATCTACGGCGGCGGGGCCGAGCCGACGCCGATCAGCGTCGACGCGCGCGAGCTGCGGCACGCGCTGCACGCGTCGGGCGCCGTGATCGAGCTGTCCCTCGACGGCGAGACGACCAACGCGGTCCTCAAGGACTCGCAGTGGGACCCGGTCCGAGGCGACACGTGGCACGTCGACTTCCTGCGCGTCCGCATGGACGTCGCGATCCAGTCCATCGTCACCCTCGAGCTGACCGGCGCCGACGATGCGCCCGGCACCGACGAGGGCGGCGTCCTCGAGCAGCAGCTGCGCGAGCTGAACATCGAGGCGCTCCCGGGCGACATCCCCGAGTCGATCACCCACGACGTCTCGGGCCTGAACCTCAACGACACGGTCCACGTCTCGGACCTGAGCGCTCCCGACAAGGTCACGATCCTCGACGACCCCGAGCTCGTGGTCGCGTCGATCAGCCTCCCGCGCCTCGAGGTCGAGGACACCGACCCGGAGACGGAGACCGAGGTCGTCGGCGAAGGCGAGGGCGAGGCCCTGGCCGCCGAGGGCTCGGACGCCGAGGGCCAGCCGGAGACGGGCGGCGCCGGCGACGGCGAGCAGCCCGACACCACCAGCGAGTAGCGCGCTGCCATGCGCTTCGGCCGCCAGGCGACGGCGCCCGTCGACTGGCTCGTCGTGGGGCTCGGCAATCCGGGAACGAAGTACGCAGGGACGCCGCACAACGTCGGCTTCGAGGTCGCGAGCGCGCTCGCGCGCCGGTGGGACCTGCCGTCCGCCAAGAAGAAGTTCAACGGCCTGGTGACGGACGGGCGCACCGGGCCCGGCGGCCCGCGCGTCGCGGTCCTCCTTCCGCAGACGTACATGAACGAGGCCGGGCGCTCCGCCGGCCCGGCGCGCGGCGCCTACCGCGTGGACGAGCTCGACCGGGTGCTCGTCCTGCACGACGAGATCGACCTGCCGTTCGGCGAGATCCGCTCGCGGGTCGGCGGCGGCCTCGCCGGCCACAACGGCCTGAAGTCGCTCAAGCGCGAGCTCGGAGACGCGGGCTTCTCGCGCGTGCGCGTCGGCGTGGGTCGGCCGGACTCGACCGACCCCGACGTCGTCGCCGCGTACGTGCTGGGCAAATGGCGCCAGCCCGCCGACGAGGTGCGCGCCCTCGTCGACCGCGCGGCCGACGAGGCCGAGCGCCTCGTGCTGGGCCACGGCGCCTAGACTCGCGCCGTGAAGGCCCTTGCCGCCACCGCCGCGCTCGTGCTCCTCGCGGCGTCGCCCGCGGCGGCGCAGGAGCGCGTCGAGGCCGGCTCGCTCTCCGCCACGCTCGACCCCTCCTCCGCCCGCGTCGGCTTCGGCATCCTCGCCGGGCACCCCGACCTGCCGCTCGCCTTCCACGACGCGGGCGGCTGGCACGCCGCCACGCGCGCCGGCGACGTGCGGCGCGAGGGCGCGGGCCTGCGCGCGACGCTCGCGACCGACGACCCGCTCGGCCGCACGATCGCGCTCGCGATCGACCCGGAGGCCGAGGGCGTCGTCCGCCTCGAGGCGACGGCTCCGCCGGGCGCCGACACGATGCGCGTCGGGTTCGAGGCGCCGGACGGCGAGCGTCACCTCGGCTTCGGCGAGCGCTCCAACGGCGTCGACCAGCGCGGCGGCGAGGTCGAGAGCTACGTCGGCGAGGGCGCCTACCAGCAGGGCGAGCGGCAGGTCATCACCGCGTTCGTCCCACCGTGGAGCATCCGCTACCGCGACGACGCGACGTACTTCCCGATGCCGTGGCTCCTCTCCACGCGCGGCTTCGGGGTCCTGCTCGACAACACCGAGACGAGCCGCTTCCACCTGGCCGACGAGCGGCCGGACGCGTGGTCGGCCGAGGTCGATGCGGCGTCGCTGCGCCTGCGCGTCTTCGGCGGCCCGCGGCCCGCGGACGTCGTGCGGCGCCTGACCGAGCGCATCGGCCGTCAGCCGCAGCCGGCGGCGCCGTGGTTCTTCGGCCCCTGGTTCCAGACGGGTCAGCCGAACGAGGTCCCGGGGGAGCGCGACTACGTCGACAAGCTCCAGCAGGCCGGCGCGCCGGTCTCCGCGGCGGAGACGCACATGCGCTACCTGCCGTGCGGCGCGCACGTCGACCGCCGCGGGCCCGAGCGCGAGCGCACCGCGTGGTTCCACTCCCGCGGCCTCGCCGCGCTCACGTACTTCCAGGAGAAGATCTGCACCTCGTACTCGACGGCCTACGACGCCGCCGCCGAGCGCGACGCGCTCATCCGCGACGCGACCGGGCGGCCGTACGTGTACCCGGCGTACATCGGCGAGTCCAACCCGCCGACGCGCCCGATGTCGCTGATCGACTTCACCGCGCCGCGCGCGCAGGAGCTCTACGACCTGCTCCTGCAGGAGGCGGTCGACGACGGCCACGACGGGTGGATGGAGGACTTCGGCGAGTCGATGCCGCCCGACGGCCACGCCGCCGACGGCACGACCGGCGCGCAGCACCACAACGCCTACCCGATCGGCTACCACCGCGCCGGGCAGAGCTTCGCCGACCGTGCGCCGCGGCCGCTGGCGCGGTTCGTGCGCAGCGGCTGGACCGGCGTGCACCCGTACGCGCCGATCGTGTGGGGCGGCGACCCGACGGCGGGCTGGGGCTTCGACGGGCTGTCGTCGGCGGTGATGAACGCGCTGGACATGGGGCTCTCGGGGATCAGCACCTGGGGCTCGGACATCGGCGGCTACTTCGCGCTCGGCACGAACAAGCTCACGCCGGAGCTGCTCGTCCGCTGGATCCAGTTCGGCAGCGTCTCGACCGTGATGCGGACGAAGGCGGGCGGCGTCGCGGTGCCGGCGAAGGAGCGCCCGCAGATCTGGGAGCCGGAGATCCTGCCGCACTGGCGCCGGTGGGCGCGGCTGCACACGCAGCTCCAGCCGTACCTGGCCGCCGCGACCGAGCGCTACGGCCGGATCGGGATGCCGGTCATGGCCCACCTCGCGCTCGCCTACCCGGACGACGCCCGCGCGGCCGCGCGCGAGGACGAGTTCCTCTTCGGCCCCGACCTGCTCGCCGCGCCGGTGCTCGAGCCGGGGGCGACCGAGCGCGAGCTGTACGTCCCGCGCGGCCGGTGGGTCGACCTGTGGCGGTCGGCCCGCTACGACGAGCGCGGCGGCGGCCTGACGGTGCACGGCGCGCGGCTCGTCGACGGTGCGCGCGACGTGAGGGTCCCCGCACCGCTGGACGAGCTGCCGCTGCTCGTCCGCACCGGCGCGATCCTGCCGATGCTCTCGCCCGACGTCGACACGCTGAGCGACTACGGCGCGGGCGCGCCGGGCGTCGTCCGCCTCGCCGACCGCGCCGGGCGGCTGCGGCTGCTGGCGTTCCCGCGGGGGACGAGCGAGCGCGCGATCGGCCCGGGGGAGGAGGTTCGCTCGGTGGAGGGGCGAGGCTCGCGCCGGCGCTGGCGCCTCATCATCGACGGCTCGCGCCGCCGGACGTATCGCCTCCAGGCCACGCTCGGCTCGCTGCGCCACCCGTTCCGGCCGTGCCGCGTCACGCTCGGCGGCCGCCACCTCAAGCGCGGCGCCGCCGCCGTCCGGCGAGGTCGCGGGTGGACGCACTGGGGCGGCTCGCGCGTCCTGCGCGCGACGTTCCGCGCCAAGCGCGCGACGCTCGTCGTCAGCGGCTGCGGCCGGCGCGCATAGGCTTCGCTGACCGTGCGTGGCCGCGTCGTCGTCATCGTCATCGCCCTCGTGGCGGTCGTCCTCGCGGCCGTGGGGTCGCTCGGGGGCGACGACAGCGGCGACAAGGGCGGTTCCACCGGCTCGGGCGGCGGCGCCAAGCCGGCCGGCGACGCGATCCGCATCTCGCTCGCCTACTCGCCGGAGAAGGAGGTCCTGCTCGCCAAGCTCCTCGACGAGTTCAACCGCGACGGGGTCGAGTCGGGTGGCCGCCCGATCTTCGTCGACGCGAGCATCGTCGCCTCGGGCGAGGCGCAGAGCTCGATCGCCAAGGGGCGCCTCAAGCCGACCGTGTGGTCGCCGGCATCCTCGCTCTGGGGCCGCCTGCTCAACTTCGAGGCCGACCAGGAGTACGTCGCCGACGAGAACCCGTCGCTCGTGCGCACGCCGCTGGTCATCGCGATGTGGGAGCCGCTCGCCCGCGCGCTCGGCTGGCCCAAGCAGAAGGCCGGCTTCCGCACGATCGTCAAGCTCGCGCTCGCGCCCGACGGCTGGGCTTCTGTTGGGAAGCCCGAGTTCGGGCGCTTCAAGCTCGGCCACACCAACCCGGACTTCTCGACGTCCGGCCTATCCGCTGTCGCGGCGGAGTACTTCACGGTCACGAAGAGGCGCGAGGGGCTGACCGAGGAGGACGTGACGAAGGCGAGCGTCCGGCGCAGCGTGCAGGCGATCGAGCGCTCGATCATCCACTACGGCGACACGACGCTCTTCTTCGCCGAGCAGATGAAGCGCTACGGCCCGGCGTACGCGTCCGCCGTTGCGATGGAGGAGGCGACGCTGGTCGACTTCAACAAGAAGCGCGGCAGCGGCACGAAACTCGTCGGCCTCTACCCGACCGAGGGCACCTTCGTCTCAGACAACCCGTTCATCGTGCTGAGCGCGCCGTGGGTGACGCGTGAGCAGCGCGCCGCGGCAGGCGTCCTGCAGAAGTGGCTCGCGGACCGCCTGACGCCGGAGCGCGCCGCGGCCGGTGGCTTTCGTCCCGGCGAGCCGGACGCGAAGCCGCTCCCGCCCGTCGACGCGGCGCACGGCGTCGACGTCAGGCAGCCGGCGCGCACGCTTTCGCTGCCGCTGCCGCGCGTCCTGGATCGCGTGCGCCGCACCTGGCGCGAGGACCGCAAGCCCGCGAACGTCATGCTCGCGCTCGACGTCTCCGGCTCGATGGGGGAGGAGAACAAGCTCGAGGAGGCCAAGCGCGGCCTGGAGTCGTTTTTCCGCCAGGTGTCGCCTCGCGATCGCGTCGGGCTCGTCGTGTTCGACGACCGCGTCCGCCTCGCCGTGCCGATCGCGCCGTTCGCCGAGAACGGGCAGCGCCTGCGGCAGACGGTCGCGGAGCTGCAGCCCGACGGCGAGACCGCCGTGTACGACGCGACGCTCGAGGCGTTCGAGGAGGTCCGCGACCTCGACGACGAAGAGCGCATCAACGCGGTGGTCGCGCTGACCGACGGGGAGGACAACTCGAGCGGCATCTCGGACGGTGAGCTCGCCCGGCGGCTGGACCAGTCGCCGAATGAGGGCGAGGTCGTCCGCGTCTTCACGATCGCCTACGGCAAGGGCGCCAATGCGGAGGCGCTGTCGAAGTTCGCGACGGCGTCGGGCGGCAAGGCGTTCCAGGGCGACCCCGCGGGCATCGAGGGCGTGTACCTGAGCATCTCGAGCTTCTTCTGATGGCGGCGCGATCCGGAGGGACGTGATGGCGCGCCGCGACATCGTCACCCGCGACGACCTGCGCCGCTCGCTCGTCGCCAACGCGCTCACCAAGCCGGTCAACGTCGCCGTCCCCACCGTCGTCGCCGTCGCGGGGCTGCTGCTCGGCACGTGGTGGCTGCTCGCGCTCGCCGCGGTCGTCTACCTCGCCCTCGCGACGATGACGTTCCTCGACGAGGACGAGGCCAGGCGTGTCGGGGAGCGGGCGTACGGGCGCGGCCGCGCACAGCCGCGGCTGTCGGAGAAGACGATGGCCCCGAAGATCCGCGAGTACCTCGAGGCGGCGCGCAGCGAGCGCGCGGCGATCGACCGGACGATCGCGCAGTCCGACCTGCCGTTCCAGACCGTCGCCGAGGAGGTCGACGCGCTGCTCGGCGGGATCGAGGCAACGGCCCGCCGCGCCCAGCGCGTCCACGACCACCTGATGACCCGCCCGCAGGGCACCGCCCAGGGCCTGCGCTCCAAGCTGCGCGGCTACCACGACGAGATGGCCGCCGTCGTGCGCGCGCTGCGCGACGTCCACGACCGCCTCGTCGAGGCGTCGCTCGCCAACCAGGAGGAGCGCGACTCTCAGCTCGCCGGCGACGTCCGCGACCTGCGCGCCCGGGTCGACGCCGCGACCGAGGGCCTCGGCGAGGCGTACGGCTCCACGTAGGCGGCGCCGCAGCGCGGCCCCTCTGGTAAAGCTCCGGCCGTGGGATGGGGTCGCATCGCCTCCGCCGCGCTCGCCGCGGCCTTCGCGCTCCCTGCGTCCGCGGTCGCCGACGACGCCCGGACCGAGACGGCGATCGCGTCGAAGGCGGCGGACGCGCAGCTCGTGCGCGAGTCGTACGTCAGCCTCGCCGCGCCGCTGCCGGAGTCCGCCGGCGCGCATCCCGCCGCCTGCGACCGCATCGGCTACCTGCGCTTCCGCAATCCCGGCGGGCCGAGCGACCCGAGCCGCGCCGACGCGGTCATCACGCTGATCCCCGGCATCCTCGCCAGCGCCGGCTCGCTGGACCCGGTCGCGCGCAACGTGGTGCGGCTGGCGGCCGAGCGCGGCCGCAACTTCGAGGTCTGGGCGATCGACCGGCGCTCGGCGTGCCTGGAGGACCACTTCGGGACGCAGGCGGCCGAGCGGGCCTCCGACGTCCGCGCCGCCTTCGACTACTACTACGGCGGCAAGGAGGTCGAGGGCCGGAGGTTCGGCGGCTTCGTCCCGCCGTCGGAGGCGCAGTTCATGCGCGAGTTCGGACTCGGCCTGACCGTGCGCGACTGGCACGAGGTCATCACGCGCGAGCTGCCGGACCGCGCCGTCCGCGAGCGCAAGCTCATCTGCGGCGGCCACTCGCTCGGCGGCCCGCTGACCGCCGCCCTTGCCAGCTGGGACTACGACGGCGACCCGGAGACCAAGGACGACGCCGGGTACCTCGACTGCGCCGGCCTGGCCGGGCTCGACACCACGGTCGCGCTCGACGGCGAGTCGGGCGGCCCCGCGGGCGCGGGCATGGCCAGCCAGGTCGCCGCGCAGAGCGGCGGCTCGCCGTACGTCAACGCGCCGCCGTTCACGCCGCCGGTCATGCAGCTGACGTCGATCGCCGCGGTCGGCGCGTTCCAGCGTCCCGCCGAGGAGAGCGTCTTCAACCAGCTCATCCCGCACGACCCCGACTTCGAGCTCACGCTGCGCCTGCTCTACTCGAAGGACGCCGCCCAGTTCGCGTCCGGCCAGCCGAGCATCCGCGACGTCCGCCTGACCGGCGCGACGGTCTTCGGCGGCATCTTCGACGACAACTCGGCCGGGATCAGCATCCTGCGCGCGAGCCTCGGCAGCGCCGTCGGCGGCGAGTTCGCCGACAAGAACTTCCCCGCGCCCGATCCCACGCTCGCGCTGCCCGAGCAGCCGAAGGGCCCGCTCTACCGCTGGGTCGACTACGACAAGGCCGGCACGCCCGGCCACGACATCCCGCTGAACGACGAGGGCAAGCCGTACAGCACGCGCGAGAGCGAGGTGACCGACCTGCACGAGTTCGCGCGCGTGTTCTTCGACGCGCCGGCCGACTTCGTCGAGCAGTACTTCCCGACGCGCCTGGCCACGGACGTCGTAGCGGCCGAGGGCGGCGACCGCAGCGGCGACCTGCAGAACCTGCGCTACGACGGGCCGTCGCAGCGGCCCATCCTCCTCGTCACCGCCGGCGACAGCGACAGCAACGACCCGAGCGACGACGACGGGCCGGAGAAGGAGGGCGACAAGCCGAACGACAAGCCGCTCAGCCGCGACGTCGTGCTGCCCGGCTACAACCACCTCGACGTCGCCGCGGCGGCGTGGAAGCAGAACGACGGCAGGCTCGAGCCCTCGAGCACGGCGCTCGTCGACTTCGCGATGGCGGTCACCGGTGCGGCGGCTGCCGCGGGCGGCCCGGGCGTCCCCGGTGTGGCGCCGGGCACCGGTCCCTCCGGCTGCCTCCCCGAGCGGGCGCGCTTCACGCGCCGCGCCCTCGGGCGGCTGCGGCTGGGCGCCACGCGGGCCGCCGCCGTCCGGGCGCTCGGCCGCCCCGCCCGCGCGCGCGGGCGCACGGCCACCTGGTGCGTGAGCGGCACCCGCCGCGGCTGGGTCACCGCCGTCTTCGCCCGCGGCCGGGTCGTGGCGGTGGCGAGCACGGCGCCGGGCCACCGCTGGCGCGGGCTGGGACCGGGAAGCCCCGCGAGGCGGGTCCACGGCCGACGCGTCGCCAGGCGGACCTTCGCCCGCCGCGCCTCCCGCACGACGGCGGTGGTCTTCCGCACGAGCCGCAGGCGCGTGCGGCTCGTCGCGCTGACCAGGCGCTCGGTCATCCGCCGTCGCGGGACGCTGCGCCGGTACCTGCGCGCGGCCGCCGCGCGGTAGCGCCCTACACTCGAACGACACGACCGGCCGGGCATCCGCCCGGTCGTTCTGCGTCCCCTGATCGCCATGCTCCGCCCCCTCCTCCAGCACCTCGACGACGACCCGCAGGCCGTTGCGCTGCTTGATGATGGCCCGCCCACCCGCCGCGCGTTCGTCTCGCAGTCACTGCGCCCGTACCTCGTGGCCGCGCTCGCCGAGGCCGGCGACGGGGCGATGCTGGTGGTCGCCGGCGACGATCGGCAGGCGCGCGACCTCAGCGCCGACCTGCGCGCCTGGCTGGCCCCACGTCCGGTGCGCTTCTACCCGAGCCGCGGCGTCACGTACGAGTCGCACCTGGCGCCGCCGCCGCACCTGGTCGGCCTGCGCGTCGCCGCCCTCGACGCGCTGATGGATCCGCAGGCCGGCTCCGAGCCGCCGGTCGTGGTCGTCTCCGCCGTCGCGCTGAGCGAGAAGGTCCCCGACCCGGCGCTGCGCCCGCACGGGTTCGCGATCGCCAAGGGCGACCTGCTCGACCTCGACGAGACCGCGCAGAAGCTCGCGGGCATGGGGTACGAGCGCGCCGACCAGGTCGAGGACCGCGGCCAGTTCGCCATCCGCGGCGAGATCCTCGACGTCTTCCCCGCGACGGCCGACCACGCGGTGCGCGTCGACCTCTTCGACATCGAGGTCGAGTCGCTGCGCGAGTTCTCGACCTTCACCCAGCGCAGCCTCGGCGAGCTCGACGCCGTCGAGATCGCGCCCGCCGCCGAGCTCGCGCAGGAGCAGCGGGAGCTGGCGGAGATGGCCGCCTCCGACGACGAGGGCGAGCGGCCGGACATCGCCGAGGTCCTGCCGGTCGACCGCTTCCGCGCGTTCCTGGACCTCGCGCCCGACGCCCGCATCGTCATCGCGGCCGAGGAGGACGTCCAGCCTGCGCTGGCCGACCACTGGCAGGACGTCTGCGCCGCCTTCCACGACACCGATGCCCACCACCTGTACGTCAACCCGGACGACGTCCTCGCCGCGCTGGACGATCGCGCGAGCGTCCGCCTGTCGAGCGTCTCCGGCGATCAGCCGCTCGAGTTCCGCGCCCAGACCGCCGACACCGCGGCGCGCAGCCTCAGCGAGGCCGAGAGCGAGCTCGAGAAGCTCATCCGGTCGGGCTACCGCACGACCGTCGCCTGGGCCAATCGCGGCGAGGGCGAGCGCGCCGCCTACAACCTCAACCGGGTCAAGGCCTCTTGGAATGGCGGTCCCGAGCCGCTCAAGTTCGTCCAGGCGAACCTTCGCGACGGCTTCATCGCCCCCGGCTTCAAGCTCGCCGTCCTGCCGGACCACCGCCTGCTCCGCCGCCGCCGCGCCGAGCGCACCGGCGGGATGGACGGCGGCCGGCGCAGGCGCGGCGCGCTGCGCTCCTTCGCCGACCTGCGCACCGGCGACATCGTCGTCCACGAGGACCACGGCCTCGCCCGCTTCGCCGGCTTCGACACGAAGACCGTCGCCGGCGTCACCCGCGACTACCTGAACCTCGAGTTCGCCGGCACGGACAAGGTCTTCATGCCCGTCGACCAGCTGGCGAAGATCAGCCGCTACGTCGGCGCCGGCGGCGCGCACCCGCCGCTCTCCAAGCTGGGCGGCAAGAGCTGGGAGACGATGAAGACCCGCGCCCGACGCGCGGCGATGGAGCTCGCGGGCGAGCTGCTCAACCTCTACGCCGAGCGCAAGCGGCGCCCCGGCCACGCGTTCCCCGAGGACACCGAGTGGCTCAGGGAGTTCGAGGCGAAGTTCCCCTACCAGGAGACCGCCGACCAGCGCGAGGCGATCGAGCTCGTCAAGAGCGACATGGAGTCCGAGCGGCCGATGGACCGCCTGATCTGCGGCGACGTCGGCTACGGCAAGACCGAGGTCGCGCTGCGCGCGGCGTTCAAGGCGGCGGAGGCCGGCAAGCAGGTGCTCGTCCTCGTCCCGACGACGATCCTCGCCCAGCAGCACTTCGGCACGTTCTCCGAGCGGCTCAAGGACTACCCGATCACCATCGAGCACGTCAGCCGCTTCCGCAGCGCCAAGGAGCAGAAGGAGGCGGTCAAGGGCTTCGCCGACGGCCGCGTCGACATCCTCATCGGCACGCACCGCCTACTGAGCAGAGACGTGCGGGCGAAGGACCTCGGCCTGATCATCCTCGACGAGGAGCAGCGCTTCGGGGTCAAGCAGAAGGAGCTGCTGCGCCAGCTCAAGCTCAAGGTCGACGTGATCGCGATGAGCGCCACGCCGATCCCGCGCACCCTGCAGATGTCGCTGGCCGGCCTGAGGGACGTGACGGTCATCGAGACCCCGCCGGAGGGCCGGCGCCCGATCAAGACCTACGTCGGCGAGTACGACGAGGAGCTCGTCCGCCAGGCGCTGGAGCGCGAGCACAAGCGCGGCGGCCAGGCGTTCTTCCTGCACAACCGCGTCGAGACCATCGACGAGACGGCCGAGCGGCTGCGCGGCCTGTGCCCGCAGATGAAGTTCGAGGTCGCGCACGGCCAGCTGGACGAGAAGGAGCTCGAGGCGCGGATGCTGAGCTTCCTGCGCGGCGACGCCGACGTCCTCGTGGCGACGTCGATCATCGAGAGCGGCATCGACATCCCGCAGGCCAACACGCTGATCGTCGAGCGCAGCGACATGTTCGGCCTCAGCCAGCTCTACCAGATCCGCGGGCGGGTCGGCCGCAGCCGCGAGCGCGCGTACGCCTACCTCCTCTACCCGAGCGCCGCCGCGCTGACGGGCGAGGCCGCCCAGCGCCTGAGCGCACTCTCCGACTACACCGAGCTCGGCGCCGGCTTCAAGGTCGCGATGCGCGACCTCGAGCTGCGCGGCGCGGGCAACCTGCTCGGCGACGAGCAGTCCGGCCACGTCGCGGCGCTCGGCTTCGAGCTGTACCTGCAGATGCTCGACGAGGCGGTCAAGGAGCGCGCAGGCGACACTCGGGAGGACGACTGGGAGCCGGTGCGACTCGACGTCAACGTCGACGCGTACGTCCCGGCCGACTACGTGCCGTACGAGCAGGCGAAGGTCGACGTCCATCGCCGGATCGCCGCCGCGTACGAGGTCGCCGAGCTGGAGGAGCTGCGCACCGAGCTGGAGGACCGCTTCGGCCCGATCCCGCAGCCGCTGCAGAACCTCATCTCGCTGCAGCGCGCCCGCATCAAGCTCGGCCAGGCGGGCGCCACCGCCGTCACGTTCAGGGGCAACCGGCTTGCTGTCACACCGGTCGAGCTAGACTCGCACCGCGCCAAGAGGCTCCGGCAGGAGATCCCCGAGGCGCTGTACGAGTCTGGGAGGTCGCAGGTTTCGGTTCGTGTACCGGACGATCCGGAACAGCGGTTCCCCGCCGTGGTTCGCGCCGCGGATGTCCTCTTGGCGGTCACGCAGGAAGCCGCTTAAGACGGTCCTAAGACAACTCCGGTTCCCTGAGCTAGGTATGAACAACGCCGACACCCTCCGCCGCCGCATGCCCCGGAGCGGGCTCGCGGCCCTCCTCGCCGCCGTCCTCTCCGCCGTCGCGCTGTCCGCGTGCGGCGACAGCGGCGTGCCGGGCAACGCCGTCGCCAAGGTCGGCGACGAGACGATTCCGAAGACGACCTTCGATCACTGGATGCGCATCGCCGCCATCTCGGCCCAGGGGCCGGCGGCCGGCGACAAGGCGCCGACGCCGAAGATCCCCGCGCCGCCGGACTTCAAGGACTGCGTCGCCGAGAAGACGAAGACCGCGCCGAAGCCGCCCAAGGGGCAGCCCAAGCCGACGGCCGAGCAGTTCAAGTCGCAGTGCAAGCAGGAGTACGAGGGCCTGCGCGACCAGGTCATGCAGCTGCTGATCCAGGAGAAGTGGGTCCGCGGCGAGGCCGGCGACCAGGACGTCAAGGTCACCGAGGCCGAGGTCAGGAAGGCCTTCGAGGACCAGAAGAAGCAGTCGTTCCCGAAGAAGGGCGACTACGAGAAGTTCCTCAAGACCTCCGGCTTCACCGAGGCCGACATCCTCTTCCGCGTCCGCCTCGAGCAGCTCTCCAACAAGCTGCGCGAGAAGGTCGTCAAGGGCAAGGACAAGGTCGACGACAAGCAGATCTCCGACTACTACAACAAGAACAAGAAGCGGTTCGCCCAGCCGGAGCGGCGTGACCTGCGCATCGTCCTGACCAAGACCGAGGACAAGGCCAACGAGGCCAAGTCCGCGCTGCAGGGCGGCGGCAAGTGGAAGGCGATCGCCAAGAAGTACTCGATCGACCAGGCGTCGAAGAACCAGGGCGGGTCGCTGCTCGCCGTGGCCAAGGGCCAGCAGGAGCCGTCGCTCGACAAGGCCGTCTTCGCGGCCAAGAAGGGCCAGCTCCAGGGGCCCGTCAAGACGCAGTTCGGCTACTACGTCTTCCAGGTCCAGAAGATCACGCCGGCCAGCCAGCAGACGCTGGAGCAGGCCAAGGCGACGATCCGCGGCATCCTCGCGTCCGAGAACCAGCAGAAGGCGCTCGACAAGTTCATCAAGGACTTCCAGAAGAAGTGGAAGGACAAGACGAACTGCCGCTCGGGTTACGTGACGCAGGACTGCAAGAACGCGCCGAAGCCGAAGAACACGTCGACGACGCCTCCGGGTGCCGTGCCGCCGCAGGGCGGGGCGCAGGCGCCGCAGCAGGCGCCGCCCGGCGGCGCCCAGGCCCCGCCGCAGCAGGCGCCGCCGCAGCAGGCGCCGCCGCAGCAGGCGCCGCCGGCCCAGCAGGCGCCGCCCGACGGCGAGTAGCAGCGACGCGCGTGGCGCGTGACGAGATCAAGGAGGCCGTCGGCCGCCTCGACGACGTCACGCGCCACCTGCGCGTCGAGTGCCCGTGGGACCGCGAGCAGGACGAGCGCACGATCGTCCCGCACACGGTCGAGGAGGCCTACGAGCTCGCCGACGCGGCGAACCGCGGCGACGACGCGAAGCTGCTCGACGAGCTCGGCGACGTCCTCTTCCAGGTCCACTTCCTCTCGCTGCTCATGGAGGAGCGGGGGGCGGGGGACATGGCCGCGGTGGCCGAGCACTGCCGGCAGAAGCTGATCCGCCGCCACCCGCACGTGTACGGCGACGTGGCGGCCGAGACCGCCGGCGAGGCCCTCGCCAACTGGGACGAGATCAAGAAGGGCGAGGCGGGCCGCGAGGAGGGGATCTTCGGCGAGGTGCCCGAGAACCTCCCCGGGCCGCTCTACGCGCGGAAGGTCATCCGCCGCGCCCGGTCGGCCGGGATCGAGGAGCCTGAGGCCGACCTCCACGCGCTGGTCGACGCCGCCGCCGACTTCGACTCGGTCGGCGAGCTGCTCTTCGCCTGCGTGTCGCTCGCGCGGCGGCTGAAGGTCGACCCGGAGCTCGCCCTGCGGGCGGCAGCAGATAAGTTCCGCGCCGCCCATGAGTGACATCGAGACCCTCCACGCCCGCCAGATCCTCGACAGCCGCGGCAACCCGACGGTCGAGGTCGAGATCGGCCTGCGCTCCGGCGCCACCGGTCGCGCCGCCGTCCCCAGCGGCGCGTCGACGGGGGAGTTCGAGGCCACCGAGCTGCGCGACGGCGGCGACGCGTGGAACGGCAAGGGCGTCACGACCGCGGTGGCCAACGTCAACGGGGAGATCGCCGACGCGGTGCGCGGGTCGGACGTCCTCGACCAGCGCGGGCTCGACCGCGCGCTGATCGACCTCGACGGGACGCCCAACAAGTCGCGCCTGGGGGCGAACGCGATCCTCGGGGTCTCGCTGGCGGCGGCGCACGCCGCGGCGGCGGAGGAGCGCCTGCCGCTGTGGCGCTACCTCGGCGGCGACGCGGCGCACGTGCTCCCGGTGCCGATGATGAACGTCCTCAACGGGGGCGCGCACGCCGACAACAAGGTCGACTTCCAGGAGTTCATGATCGTCCCCGCGGGGGCGTCGTCGTTCTCGGAGTGCCTGCGGATGGGGGCCGAGGTCTTCCACGCGCTGAAGCGGACGCTGCACGACCGCGGCCTGGCGACCGCCGTCGGCGACGAGGGCGGCTTCGCACCCGACCTGGACTCGAACGAGGCGGCGCTGCAGGCGGTCATCGAGGGCATCTCGGCGGCCGGCTACGAGCCGGGGCGCGACCTCTTCATCGCGCTCGACCCGGCGACGAGCGAGGTCTTCTCGGCCGGGGCGTATGACCTCGAGCACGAGGGCCGCAAGCTGTCCTCGGAGGAGATGGCCGCCTACTGGGCCGACCTCGCCGACCGGTACCCGATCGTCTCGATCGAGGACGGCATGGACGAGGAGGACTGGGACGGCTGGAAGCAGCTCACCGACCGGATCGGCGAGCGCGTGCAGCTCGTGGGCGACGACCTCTTCGTGACCAACAGCGAGCGGTTGAGCCGCGGCATCGAGTCGGGCGTGGCCAACTCGATCCTCGTCAAGGTCAACCAGATCGGCACGCTCACCGAGACGCTCGACGCCGTGAGGACCGCGCGCGAGGCCGGCTACACGGCGGTGATGTCCCACCGCTCGGGGGAGACCGAGGACACGACGATCGCCGACCTGGCCGTCGCGACCGGCTGCGGGCAGATCAAGACCGGCGCGCCCTCGCGCTCGGACCGGGTCGCCACGTACAACCAGCTGCTCCGGATCGAGGAGGCGCTCGGCCCGGACGCGTCCTACCCGGGGCGCTCCGTGTTCCGCAGCTGAGGTTCGGCGGCCGGCCCCGCCGCGCTGCTGCGGGCGGGTCCTGTCCGACGACGGGACTTGCGCGTGCTCGCTCCGCTCCGCGCGCGCAAGCTCCCCTCGCGGCCACCCGCCCGATCGGCCGGACCGTCCACGGCGGTCCTCCGGGGGCGGGCG
>DASVQN010000053.1:0-183070 GCA_036389155.1 Solirubrobacteraceae bacterium | reverse complement strand
GCCAGAGCGCGGCACCCGGAGCCCCGATTTGCGCATCCTCTTCGTCGGCGACGTCGTCGGCCGCGCCGGGCGCGCCGCCCTGATCGAGCGCCTGCCAAGCCACAAGGCCCGGCTCGGCCTGGACGCGGTGGTCGTCAACGGCGAGAACGCGGCCGGTGGTTACGGCATCACCGCCACGATCGCCAACGAGTTCTTCGCCGCCGGCGCCGACCTGATCACGATGGGCAACCACGTCTGGGACCAGCGCGAGCTGGTCGGCCACATCGAGCGCGAGCCGCGCATCGTCCGCCCGCTCAACCTTCCCCCCGGCACGCCCGGCCGCGGGCTGGCGGAGGTGGTCACGGCGCGCGGCCAGCGGCTGGTGGTGGCGCAGGTGCTGGGCCGGCTGTTCATGGGCCTAGCCGACGACCCGTTCCGGGCGCTCGACCAAGAGCTCGGGCGGCACGTGCTGGGCGGCACCGCCCAGGCGATCCTCGTCGACGTCCACGCGGAGGCCACGAGCGAGAAGGTCGCGATGGGCTGGTACCTCGACGGGCGCGTGACGGCGGTCGTCGGCACGCACACGCACGTCCCCACGGCGGACGCGCGCGTGCTGCCCGGCGGGACCGCCTACGTGAGCGATGTCGGGATGACGGGGCCGCGCGGCGGCGTCATCGGCGTGCGCAAGGAGCAGGCGATCAAGTCGCTCGTCGACCAGATGGGCGTGCGCTTCGAGACCGCGGAGGACGACCCGTGGCTCATGGGCGTGCTCATCCGGTGCGGGGAGCGCCGCCGGGCCGAGGCGATCGAGCCAGTGCGGCGACCGTGGCGATGAGCGCCGCGACGAGCAGCGCGTTGCGCAGGCCGACGACGAGGACGATCCCGTTCTCGCCGTGGACCAGGTCGAAGTAACGCCCGGGAAACTCCACCAGCGTCAGCGCGAAGGCGCCCGCGCACAGCGCCGCGGGGAGCCAGATCCGCCACGCCGCGAGGATCGCCGCGAACGGCGCGAGCCAGACCATGAACTGCGGCGAGAGCACCTTGCCGAGCACGACGAACGCGAGGATCGCCGCGAAGGCGCACAGGACGAGGTGGCGCACGTCGCGCGCGCGGCCGGCGAGGGCGACGATGCCGAGGAGCGTCGCGGCGAGGAGGCCCGCGAAGACGAGCTGGACCACGTCCGCGCCGCCGCCCTCGAGGCCGTTGGACTTGAAGCGGTCGTGCTTGATCGGGTCGCCGGTGACGTCGGCGTCGCTCAGCGCCCACAGGACGCTGGCCGGCGTCGACTCGATCTGCACCGGGCGCTCGAGGTGGAAGCGCACCTGCTCCACGTAGCCGTCGCCGGCGAAGGGGAGCGAGACCGCGAGGACGACGACCGCGAACGCGGCGACCCCGCGCACGACCGCGCGGCGCTCGCCGCGCCCGGCCAGCCAGACCGCGGCCACCGGCACGAGCAGGGCCGGGTAGAGCTTCGTCACCGTCCCGAGGCCGAGGACGGCGAACGCCGCGGTCGGGCGCTCGCGCGCGAACAGCAGGAGCGCCGCCCCGACGATCGCCGCGGGCAGCAGGTCGTAGTGCGTGCGGATCGCCGCGCCCAGCGCGACGGGGAGCAGCACGAGCAGCCACCCGGCGCGCTCGCCTGCCAGCCCCGTCGTGAAGCGCTGCAGCGCGAGCGCGCACAGGAGCATCAGGGCCCCGAGCGTCCACGCGTAGCCGTCCGCGCCGCCGCCCGGGACGTGGGCGAGCCACAGCGGCAGCGCCGCGACCGGCGGGTACTCGAAGTCGAAGTCGAGGTACGGCAGCAGGCCGCGGTCGATCAGCTCGGCGACCGAGTTGTAGAGGTACAGGTCGCTGACGGTGGTGTCCGACAGCGGGCCGACCGTCGTCACGCCGAGGAAGGCCGCGGCCAGCGCGAGGTACTTCATGCCGCCGCGGGCTCGCGGTCGCGCCCGAGCAGCGCGAGCATGACCAGCGGGAAGAACCACACGAGGTACAGGTAGAACCAGTAGGTCACCACGAGCTCGACCGCGATCAGCACCGCGGCGCACAGCGCGGCGAGCCGGACGCGCTCGTCGGCGCGGCGCGGCACGAGCGCGACGCCGAGCGCGATCAGCACGGCGATGCCCTGCGCGACGTGCTGGAGCAGATCGAGGTCGTACAGCCCCCAGATCGAGAACGGCGCGTCGCGGCCCGACTGGAACCCGATCGTGCGGTCCCAGAAGGTGTCCAGGTCGTCGACGGTGAGGACGAGGGTCAGCCCGGCGACGAGCGCGAACGCGACGAGGAACGCGGCGAGCCGCAGCGCTCGGCGGCGCAGCGGCAGCCCGGCCAGCCCGTGGGTGGCGAGGACGGGCCCGAGCGCGGCCGGCGCGAGCTTCGTCAGGCTGGCCGCCGCGGCGAGCGCACCCCGCGCCGGCGCGCTCGTCGCGACCAGCAGCGCCGCGACCACCAGCAGCGGCACGAGCGTGTCGTTCGCGTTCGTGTTGAGCACGTAGAGCGTGAACGGGAACGCGGCCCATGCGTACGCGACGGCGATCCCCACCCGCGGCCCTCCCGCACGCCGCCCGAGCAGCCACACGCCCACGAGCGTCAGGAGGTCGAACGCGATCGCCGCGCCGTGCGCCGCGGGCAGGTCGTCCCACGACCCGCTCCACGGCAGCGCCTGCTCGAACGGCAGGTAGGCCGCATACGCGAGCGGCCCGTACGTGTCGCCGTGCTCGTTGTCGGTCGGCCAGGCGCCGTAGAGCGGGTCGCCGTCGGCGATCCGGTCCGCGCCGATCACCCCCGCGTACCCGACGTCGATGACGTTCGAGGCCACGAGGTTCAGCCCGATCCGGAAGCCGGCGAGGAAGACGATCCCGACGGCCAGCCAGCCGATGGGCACCAGGAGCTGCGGCGGCGGCCCGCGCGGCGTCCGCCGCACCCCGATCCACAGCATCCTCGCCAGCAGGTAGGCGAGCAGCGGCGCGACGAGCGGCACCGACGTCTCCACCTCCGCCTCGTTGAAGAACGCGAGCGAGACCGAGAACGCGCAGAGCACGAGCAGGTCGAGGTGCAGCAGCGCGAGCGGCCGGCGCCACTGCACGAACGGCGCGACGAACAGCGCGAGCAGCGGGATCCACACGTACGGCGCGTTGACCTTCTTGCCGAACGCGCCGTCGTAGCCGCGCGCCATCGTCCACGCCACGCGGAAGCCGGTCCACAGCTCGATCACCGCGCCGGTGCCGTCGCTGATGATCACCTGCGCGATCTCGCGGCGCGGCTCGCCCGGCTTCGTCCTCGCGTAGTAGCTGACCTGCCAGAGCGTCGAGCCCTTCAGGAACGCCTCGCGCGTGGAGCCCGGCTCCTTCGCCCGCTCGGCGCGCACCTCCGGCTGGCGGTCGGCGATGCGCAGGACCTCGACCGCCGTGCGCTGGTGGAGCTTCGGGGCCCTGTCGAGCGACGGCGGCCGGACGAGGTCGCTGCCCGATGCCGCGGGCGCGGCGACCAGCAGCGCGAGCGCCGCGGCCAGCGCCGCGGCGATCCTCAGCGGGCGAAGCTCCAGAGCTTGTTGCCCAGGAAGCTGAGCGGCGTGGCGGCGACGATGGCGATCGCCTGCGCCGGGACCTCGGGCACGTCGAGGCCGGCGACGAGCAGCTCGAGGATGGCGAGGCTGAACACGAACGCGCCGATGCTGACGGTGAAGAAGCGCACGGCCTGGAACCCGGCGTGCCCGTCGCGGGCGCGGAAGGTCCAGCGGCGGTTCCACAGGAAGTTGTTGGCCACGGCGACGACGAACGCGGCGGTGGCGGCCACGCGGTAGTCGGCCTGCGAGCCGTGGACGAGCAGCGAGAAGACGAGCAGGTTGACGACGTAGCCGCTCGCGCCGACCACGCCGAAGCGCACCAGCTCCAGCCAGTTCGCGGGCCGGCGGACGCCCGCGTTCATCCGCGTGCGGAAGCGCGGCGGCGCGTCCAGGCTGGCGACGAGCTCGTCGTTCATCCGGCCGAGGGTAGCCGGAAGTGCGTGCGCACCATCCCGGCGATGTCGCGGATCGACCACTGGGAAGGCGGGTCGTCGACCTCGATCCCCGCGAAGACCAGCGCTCCGAGCGAGTCGCTGCGGTGCAGCGAGCCGTGCGACCCGCCGCCGACGTGGTCGGCGCCGCCCCAGTCCGCGAACTCGTAGCCCGGCGATGCCGAGAGCAGGACGTCGCCCGAGGTCGGGCACTCGAGCGCCGCCCACACGCGCGCGAGCGCGTCCGGGTAGGCGTCGCTCGTGAAGACGCCGTCCTGCACCCGCGCGTCCAGCACCTCCAGGTTGCCGCGCACGATCCACTCGCCGCCGCGTGCGTCGCGCACCTCGGGGCCGGGAGCGAAGGACAGCGCGCCTCGCCGGCTGGTCACGATGGCCACGCCCTGCTCGCGGTGCATGACCAGGTCGACGCCGTCGAGGTCGAGCGCCGTCCCCAGCACCTGCGGCAGCACGTGCTCGCGCGCGCCCGGCACCAGCACGTAGACCATCGCCGAGCGCTGCGCCGGGCAGACCGCGATCTCCGCGTCGGCGAGCTTGGCCCGGCCGGGGCCCGCCACGGCCAGGTCGCCGAAGGCGTCGATGACGTCGACCCGCTGCTCGACCGCGGCGTGTGAGTGGTCGGCCACCACGATGACCGCGTGGCCGGCCAGGAACTCCTCCACGCCGCCGGCCGCCTTCATCACCCGCTCGATCTGGTGGTCGGCGTCGTGGATCGACGTGACCTGCGCGTGGGGGCCGTTCTTGTGCGAATGCGTGTCGTTGTCGGGCAGCGAGAGCAGCAGGAAGTCGAAGAGGTCGTGCTCGACCATGTACGCGCTCACGCAGCCGGAGTGCTGGTCGCGCATGCCGGGCATGCCCAGCTGGCTCTTGCAGCCGGTGGTGCGGCTCGCGTAGACGTCCGCGTAGAAGAGCTCGCGCGGGCCGAGGATGGGGCGGCGGAACAGCGTCTGGCCGGCGATGCGGGTGAGCGCGCTGTCCTTCGACGCGGTGTGCTCGTGGCGCCCGCGGTACATCAGGTACGTCGTCCCGGCCGTGCGCAGGCCCGCGTCGTCGAGCTCCTCGAACACCGTCGGCGTCGCCTCCGACAGGTGCTCCATGTTCATGTTGTAGACCGTGTCGACGAGCTGGCGGTTGATGCCGAGCCGCCGCGCCGCGCCGAAGCTCGACCCGTACTCGACGTAGCGCTTCTCCTCGCGCGACCACCAGTTCATCGAGGGGATGTGGTGGCGGTCCTGGAGGGTGCCGGTGGCGATCGCGCCGGCGCAGACCGGCGTGACGGAGGGGAACGCGGCGCAGCAGTCGTCGACGTAGGTGCCGCGGTCCATCAGCAGCCCGAGCGTCGGCGCGCGGCCGGTCGCCACCGCGCGCTCGAGGGCCGACGGCTTCATCCCGTCGACGACGACGAGCATGAGCTTGGAGGGGGTGCCCGCCACGCCTAGCGCAAGATACGCAGGCCCGCGTACTTCTCGCCCGCGCGGCGGCGCCCGCCGACGAGCAGCCAGATCAGCGCGGCGAGCGCGAGCACCGAGACCGGCGGGGCGACGACGGCAAGGACCGCCAGCGGGAGCGAAGCGCCGTCGGCGTAGAGCACGAGCGCCTCGCGCGCCTCGGGGTCCAGGCGCGCGCGCGTCCGGGCCAGGAGGTCGCGGACGGTGGTCTGCGCGACCAGCGCGCAGGCCAGGCCGCCGGCGAGCCCCGGCCACCACGTGTCGGAGTGGTCGGCGAGCGCGCCGGCGAACAGCAGCGCGCCGATGCCCAGCGCGAGACCGGCGAGCGCCGCGCCGGCCGGCCCGCGCTCGAGCTGCTCGCTGCCGAGCCTGCGCTGGAGCACGACGGACCCGATGAGGAGCAGGACGACGGCCAGCAGCCACCCCGGCCCCTCCAGGAACGAGAGGTCCGTGCCTTCGAAGTCGATCAGCAGGTCGGCCGACGCCGCGGCGCCCGCGACGAGCGCCGGCAGGAACGGCCGGATGCCCGCGGCGGCGCCGAGGCCGATGCCGGTGCAGATGTCGAAGAGCGTGTCCATGGTCCGGTACGGTCCCGACCGGAGTGCCCCGATGAGCCGCAGCCCAAAACCGACAGGGCGGTCCGCGCGCGACCTCGAACGGTACGCCGGCCTCTTCGCCCAGCGTACGAAGGTCATGACCTCCTCGGCCATGCGCGACCTCATGGCCATCACCGAGCGGCCGGAGGTCATCTCGCTGGCCGGCGGGCTGCCCGACACGTCCACGTTCCCGCCCGAGAGCTACGCCGCGATCATGCAGCGCGTCGCGGCCGATTCGTGTGCCCGCGCCCTGCAGTACGGCCCGACGGAGGGGATGCAGGTGGTCAAGCGCTGCATCGCCGACGTGATGGCCGAGGAGGGGACGACGGTCGACGTCGACGACGTCCTCGTCACCACCGGCGGCCAGCAGGTGATCGACCTGCTGTGCAAGACGCTCATCGATCCGGGCGACGTGATCGTCGCCGAGGCCCCCACGTACCCGGGCGCGATCCCGGCCTTCAACTCCTACGAGGCCGACGTCGTGCAGATCGAGATCGACGACGAGGGCATGCGGATCGACCTGCTCGAGGAGACGCTCGAGCGGCTCGAGCGCGAGGGGCGGCGCCCGAAGTTCGTCTACACGATCCCGAGCTTCCAGAACCCGGGCGGCGTGACGATGTCGCTGCCGCGCCGCCGGCGCCTCGTCGAGATCGCCGCCGAGCGCGAGCTGCTCGTGCTCGAGGACAACCCGTACGGCCTGCTGCGCTACGAGGGCGAGCCGCTGCCGACCCTGCGCTCGCTCGACGAGGCCGAGTTCGTCGTCTACCTCGGCACGTTCTCGAAGATCCTCTCGCCGGGGATCCGGCTCGGCTGGGCCGTGGCTCCGCGCCCCGTGCTGCAGAAGATGAACGTCGGCAAGCAGGGCGTCGACCTGTGCAGCTCGTCGATGACCCAGCTGTTCGTCGCGGCCTACTTCGAGTCCGGCCGCTGGCAGGACTACCTGGACTCGCTCGTCGGGATCTACCGCCGCCGGCGCGACACGATGCTCGCCGCGCTGGCCGAGTGCTTTCCGCCGGAATCAGAGTGGACGCGACCGCAGGGCGGGCTGTTCCTGTGGGCGACCCTGCCGGACTACCTCGACACGACCGACCTGCTCGCCCGCGCGCTGCAGGAGAACGTGGCGTTCGTGCCCGGCCGCGCCGCCTTCGTCGACGGCCGCGGCGCGTCGTCGATGCGGCTGAACTTCTCCGGCGTGGACGAGGACGACATCCGCGAGGGGGTCCGCCGCATCGGCGAGGTCGTGCGCGAGCAGGTCGACCTGTACGGCACGCTCACCGGCCGGCCGCCGACCGCCCCCGTGGAGCGGCGCGCTCCCGAGGAGATGCCGGCCAACGTGGTCCGCATGCGCCGCCGCGCCGGATGAGGGTCGCCGTCCTCAAGGGCGGCCGGTCGCTCGAGCGGAACGTCTCCCTGACGTCGGGCGCCCGCGTGCAGGACGCGCTGGAGCGCCTCGGCCACGAGGTGGTCGCCATCGACGTCGGCCACGACCTCGTGACGCGGCTGCGCGAGACGACGCCGGACGTCGCGTTCGTCGCGCTGCACGGGCGCGACGGCGAGGACGGCACGGTGCAGGAGCTGCTCGAGGTCCTCGCGATCCCGTACACCGGCTCGGGCGTGTCGTCGTGCATCCGCTGCGCGGACAAGGTGCTGGCCAAGCACGCCTTCCGCGACGCGGGCCTGCCGACGCCCGACTTCTTCGCGTGGAACGAGGCGGCGTTCAAGCAGCTCGGTGCCGCCGACGCGCTGCCGGCCATCGAGGAGCGCCTGCGCTTTCCGATCGTCGTCAAGCCGGCGCGGCAGGGGTCGGCGCTGGGGATCAAGTTCGCGCGGTCGGCGGCGGACGTGCCCGGCGCCCTGGTCGCGGCCTTCTCCTACGACGCGAAGGTGCTGCTCGAGCGCTTCGTCGACGGCCGCGAGCTGGCGGTGTCGATCCTCGACGGCGAGGCGCTGCCCGTGGTGGAGGCGATCCCGCGCGACGAGGACTTCTACGACTTCGAGGCCCGGTACGAGATCGGGCGCACCGACTTCGTCTGCCCCGCCGACGTGGGGGACGCGACCGAGCGGGTGCACGACGTCGCGCTGCGCGCGTACGAGCTGCTCGACTGCGCCGGCTTCGCGCGTGTGGACCTCATCCTCGACGCCGAGGGCGTGCCGCAGCTGCTCGAGGTCAACACGGTGCCCGGGCTGACCGAGACCTCGCTGCTCCCCCAGGCCGCCGAGGCGGCCGGGATCTCGTTCGACGAGCTCGTCGGGCGGCTCGTGGAGCTCGCGCGCGTCTAGCTGCGGCGCTTGCGCTTCTTGGGCTTGGGCTTGGACGCCTTGCGGGAGATCGTCGCGAGCTGCGCCGTCCAGGTGGCGGTCGGGCACCCCACGCTCCCGCACAGCTCGAACACCGTCGCCACGCGCCGGACCAGGAGGGCGTTCCGGGTGTGCAACGCGACATCCTCGGGGCCGGTCGGCCACGCCCAGCGGCGCCGCGTGCGCACGTCGTAGCCGAGCGTCGTGGCGCCGTCGCGCAGCGACGTCCACGTCACGAAGCCGGACGAGAGCGCCAGCGCGTCCGGCAGCTCGAAGCCGGCGAACCTGCCGCGCTCGAGCCGCACGGCCTTCCTGCGCCGCGCGCACGGGCGCAGCTGCAGGCCGGCGTCGCTCGTGACGACGTAACGGTCGCGGTCGTAGGCGAGGCTCGCGCTCTCCGGCCGCCCCGCGCCGGCCTGGCGCAGGCGCCGGCAGACCGGGCGCAGCCGGGCGTGGTCGAGGTCGCGCAGGCCCGTCGACCGGCGCATCTCGTCGCGGCGGCGATGCACGAAGAGGTCGCCCTGCCCGTCGAACCCGGCAAGCCACGACCGGCCCACGCCGGTGTAGGATAACGCGCTGGGCAGGCGTCGCACGGCGCCCGTGCGGAGATTCAGCAGCACGAAGCTCAGCGGGCTGACGCCCGTGGGGCACTGCATGACCACCGCGCCCGCGAACGCGGCCCGCGGGGCCTCCGACCAGCCGCAGCCGGCGGGCTTGGGCAGCGTGCGCGTCCGGCCGGTGACCGTGTCGTGCACGACCAGCGACACGTCGTCGCGGTTGCCCAGCAGCACGTAGCGGTCGCCGTCCGTCGTGGGCGGGAGCGACGTGCCCGCGCGGGCGAGCGCGCGCAGGGTCGAGCTCGACTGCGCGGCGGCGCCGGCCGGGAGCGCGAGCAGGAGGAGCGCGAGGACCGCGCGGAAGGCCCTTTTAGTGTTCATCGCGCGCCGCACGGTAGCGGGCGCGGGTGCTAGCTGGAGCCGCCCTCGCCGCCGAGGAAGTCCTCGGGGGTGACGCGGTCGAGGAAGTCCTTGAACTTCTCGACGACCTGCTCGGTGTCCTCGACGTCGTGCTCGAACTCGATCGCCGACTCGGCGATCACGTCCTCGGCCGCGAAGATCGGCGCGCCGGAGCGGACGGCGAGCGCCAGCGCGTCGGACGGCCGCGAGTCGATCTCCATCTCCTTGCCGTCGATCTGCAGGGTGATGGTCGCGAAGAAGGTGTTCTCGCGCAGCTCGGTCACGGAGACCTGGGTGCACTTCACCTCCAGCTCGCCCAGCATGTCGCACATGAGGTCGTGCGTCATGGGGCGCGGCGTACTGGCTCCCTGGAGCTTCATGAGGATCGCGGCCGCCTCGGGGTGGCCGATCCAGATGGGGAGGAACTTGTTGGAGTCGACGGTCTTGAGAAGCACGATCGGCTGCTTCCCGACCATGTCGAACGACACGCCGTAGATGACCATCTCCTGCACGGGACGGAGGATACCCGTCGCAGTGGCCGCCGCCCGAGGCGAGCGGCGCCCGCCTAGCGGGCCAGGTCCTTGGTGACGTAGGAGGTGACGTCCGACAGCTCCTGGGCGGACAGCTGGTCGCCGAACGCGGGCATCCCGCCGCCGCCCTCGCGGACCTGGCGGACGACGACGTCGGGGTTGGTGTACGCCTGCTGACCCTGGAGCCGGGGCCCGGTTCCGCCGCCGCCGTCCGAGCCGTGGCAGGCGGCGCAGTTGTCGCCGAAGACCTCCTTGCCCTTGGCGGGATCGCCCGCGGCCACGACCTGCTGCGGCGACTGGCCGGGCTTGGAGCCACCGCCGCTGCCGCCGCCGTCGTCCGAGCCGCAGCCGGCGAGCGCCGCGGCGGCGAGAAGCGTGCACAGGCGGGTGGCGGGGATCATGGGCCGTGTCCTATCACGACGGGGAGAGTCCAAACCCGACAGGCTCTGACCGGTGCGCTCCCGCGTGGCTTCCCACTCCGCCGTCACCCGCGTCGAGGTCGTCGCGGGCGGGCGACTGCGGCTGGAGGGGAGGCTGGCACCGGGCCGGCGGCGCGTGGTGGCGCGCCACCGCGGATCGGGCACGGTGATCGAGGTCCCGTCCGTGCGGGCGGGCGAGGATCCGGAGTTCGAGGCGACGCTGGACGTGACCGCGCTGCCGCCGGCGGCGAGCACGTGGGACCTGTCGGCGGTCGGCGACGACGGCGAGGAGGAGCGCCTGGTCGCGCCGCCGGAGGACGAGCTGCCGCCGGAGGACGAGGTGGCCAAGGCGCGCGGCGCCGAGGCCGTGTACCGGTGGCGCCCGTACGCGACGGCGAAGGGGAACCTGTCGATCGAGCTGCGGACGCGGCCGTTGGCGCCGCACGCGGAGGTCGAGCGCGTCACGGTCGGGGGCGGGGCCGTGACCGTCGCCACGCGCGGGGAGGGGCGGATCGTCGCGGTCTCGCGGGCGACCGGAGCCGAGGTCGCCGGCGACGGGACGTCGGTCGCGCTGGCCCGGCTCGCAGGCGACCTCGAGGAGACCGAGATCTGGGACCTCTTCCTCGAGGCCGCGGACCGCTCGCGACTGCGGCTCGGTGCGCACCTCGACGGGATCGCGAACAAGCACGACGTCTTCGTCTTCCCGGCCGAGGAGATCGCGGGGCGGCGGGTCCGGCCGTACTACACGTCGTCGAACAACCTCTCGATCCGGTCGAGGCCGCTCGACGACGGGGATGAGGGGGAAGACTCGACAGGCGGCGGCTCCGGCGAGCACGACGACGACGCCCGAAGCGACCCCTCCGCCGACGGCGGGCCCGTCCCGCCCGCCGACGACCCTTCGCCCAGCCTCGCCCAGCGGATCGCCGCCCGGCGCCTGCGCCGGCTCCTGCGCCGCGGGCGCCCCGGTCGCGGTTCGCCGCGGCCCGGCCCGGTCCGCATCGTCCTCGGCCACGCGTTCGGGCTCGGCGGCACCATCCGGACCGCGCTCAACCTCGCGGGGCACCTCGCCAGGACGCGCGAGGTGGAGGTCGTGAGCGTCGTCAGGCGCCGCGACGTCCCGCTCATCCCGTTTCCCGACGGCGTGAAGGTCACGGTCCTCCACGACCAGCGGGCCGCGGCCGCGGCGCCGTCCAGCGTCCTCGTCCACCCCGACGAGTGGTTCTCGCAGATGGCCACGCTGGAGACGGACCGGCGCCTGGCCCGCGCGCTGCGCTCCTGGCGCTCGGGGACCGTCATCACCACGCGGTCGGCGCTGAACATCGCGGCGGCGCGGCTCGCGCCGACGAGCGTCGGGGTCGTCGCCCAGGAGCACATGCACTTCGGGGGCTACGGCGAGGCGGTCGCCGAGCAGAAGCGCGAGGCGTATCCCGGGCTCGACGCGCTCGCCGTCCTGACCGACGACGACCTGCGCGAGTACCGCGACGCGATGCACGGCGCGACCACGCGCCTGGCGCGGATCCGCAACGCGCTGCCGCCGCTGCCCGGCGGCACGTCGTCGCTCCAGACCCCCACGGTGATCGCCGCGGGGCGGCTCGTGCCGCAGAAGGGCTTCGACCTGCTCGTGCCCGCGTTCGCGCCCGTCGCCCACCGTCGCCCCGACTGGCGGCTGCGCATCTACGGCCACGCCCGCCCGTATCGCTACCACGCGCTGCGCCGGCTGATCTTCGAGCACGAGCTCTACAACGAGGTCCTGCTCATGGGGCGCACGGAGCGGCTGGGCGAGGAGATGGCGCGCGCGTCGCTCTTCGTCCTCAGCTCCCGCTTCGAGGGCCTGCCGATGGTCATCATCGAGGCGATGAGCAAGGGGCTGCCGGTGGTCGCCTTCGACTGCCCGACCGGGCCGCGGGAGATGATCGACGACGGCGTCGACGGGACCCTCGTCCCCGAGGGCGACGTGGCGGCGCTGGGCGAGGCGATGCTCGAGCTGATCGAGGACGAGCCGAAGCGCCGCCGGTACGGTGCCGCGGCGCTCGAGAAGGCGCGCAGCTACGACATCGAGGTCATCGGAGCGCAGTGGGAACAGCTGATCGCATCAATCGAACGCTCCGGCGGCTGACGGGCTACCAGCTCACGCGGCATGTCCCGGCGCCGGCGCGCAAGCCGCCGCGCAGGCCGAAGCCGGCGAGGCCCGCCGACGACTTCCCGCAGGACTTCGACGACGAGGCGAAGGCGATCATCCGCGCCGTCCGCCCGTTCACGATGACCAGCGCGGACAAGCTCTTCGCGCTCATCGCGGCAACGCGCTACGTCGCGCGGCATCGCATCCCCGGCGACGTCGTCGAGTGCGGCGTCTGGCGCGGGGGCTCGATGCAGGCGATCGCCCGGACGCTGCTCGCCGCCGGCGACACGGCGCGCGACCTGCACCTCTTCGACACCTACGAGGGAATGCCGCCGGCCGGCGAGCGCGACGTCCGCCACGACGGCCGGCCCGCCGCCGAGCTGCTCGAGACGCTCCCTCGCGACAGCAAGACGTGGGCCGTCGCGTCGCTCGAGGACGTGCGCGAGGGCTTCGCGCAGGTCCCCTACCCCGCCGAGCGCGTCCACTTCGTGAAGGGAATGGTCGAGGAGACGGTCCCGGCCCAGGCCCCGGAGCGGATCGCGATCCTGCGGCTCGACACGGACTGGTACGCGTCGACGCGGCACGAGCTCGAGCACCTCTACCCGCGCCTGGCGCGCGGCGGGGTGCTGATCCTCGACGACTACGGCTGGTGGAAGGGCGCGCGGGAGGCGGTCGACGAGTGGCTGGCCGAGACCGGCGAGCGGCTGCTCCTCGTGCGCGCGGGGACCGGCCGGATCGCCGTCAAGCCCTAGACCGACGCATCGTCCGGATTGCGGTGCCACTCTTCAGCGCGTGTCACGACTCGCGCGGATCTCCCTCCTCTCCCTCCTCCTGATCGCCCTCGCCGCTGCCGCCGGCGCGGGCACCCTGCGTCTCACCGGCGACGACGATCGCGGCCGCGGCGAGCAGGCAGCCGCGCGCGAGTGCAAGGACGGTGAGAAGGGCGAGTCGGAGGAGCGCGAGCGCGAGGAGCGCGGCCGCGAGGAGCGCGAGGAGCGCGAGCGGGAGGAGCGCGAGGAGCGCGAGCGGGAGGAGTGCGAGGGCAAGCGGCGCGGGGAGATCGGTGGCGGCGGCGAGGCCGCGGCCCTCTACGCCGGCCCGAAGCCGCAGGAGCCGCCGTGCGGCGAGCGGCCCGGCCTGCCCGAGCCCTTCGCCGACCTCGCGAAGATGAACTCGTCGATCGCGTCGCGGTCCGTCGCCCCCGGCACGATGCTGAAGCCGGGCGCCTACCGCGCCGCGCTGCGCGCTGCGGCGGACCTCCCGCAGACCGGCGGCGACTGGAAGCCGTACGGCCGGGCGCCGCTCGAGACGGGCCGCACCGAGTACGACGTCAGCGACGAGTCGACCCAGCTCGGCCTGGGCAACGTCGCGGGCCGGCTGACCGCCTACGCGGTCGACCCCGCGACCGGCCGCCTCTTCGCCGTCGGCTCGAACGGCGGCGTCTGGACGTCGACCGACAACGGCGAGAACTGGACCTCCATCGGCGAGAACCTGCCGACGCAGACGACCGCGGGCATCGCCTGGACCTCGGCCGGCGGCGGGACGCTGATCGTCCTGACCGGCGACGGCGCGTTCGCCGGCAGCGCCTACACCGGGATCGGCGCGTACTGGACGACGGACATGGGCGCCACGTGGAACCGGGCGGGCGGGATTCCCGACGGCCTCGTCGGCTTCAAGCTCGCGGTCGACCCGACGAACGCGTCGGTCGTCTACGCCGCCACGGGCGGCGGCCTCTTCCGCAGCACCAACGCCGGCCGCGACTTCGCCAACGTCAACCTCCCGACCGGCGAGGGCGTCGCCGCGGGCCAGCCGGACTGCACGGGCAAGCTGCCCTCCGTCAAGGGCTGCTACCTGGCCAACATGGTCACGGACGTCGTCGTCCAGTACCCCGACAACGACGCGACCGACGACACGACGGGCAAGCCCGGCGCGGTCCTCGCGGCCGCTGGCTGGCGGCGCGGCACGTACGAGAACAAGGACGGGACGGTGCAGGCCCCGAACAACGGCCTCTACCGCTCCGACACCGGCGCCCCGGACACGTTCGAGAACGTCCACATCGAGGACCCGGGCAACAACGCGCCGCTCGCGGGGGACACGCTGAACAAGGACCAGCTCGGGCGCATCGAGCTCGGGGTCGCGAAGGGCCCCGACCAGGACCACGAGTTCGTCTACGCGATCATCCAGGACGCCGTGAAGTTCAACGGCGGCGCCGGCGGCCTGGACGTCAGCGAGCAGGGCATCCCGAACCCGACGTACCTCAACGGCGTCTGGGTCTCGCCGGACTTCGGCAAGTCGGAGGGCACGAACGAGTGGCGCGAGCTCGAGGGGGCGAACTCGCTCAGCAACGATCCGACGCGCGAGTCGGCGCTGACCGTCGCCTGCCAGGCCCCGATCGTCCTCTATTGCCCGGGCGTGCAGTCCTGGTACAACCTCTGGGTCGAGCCCGACCCGACGCGCGCGGACGCAAGCGGCGTCCCGACGCGCCTCGCGTTCGGCCTCGAGGAGGTCTGGGCCGACGACCCGGCCGTCGACAACCCGCTCGACGGCACGTCCCCGATGCACGCCAAGGTGGTCGGCCGCTACTACGCCGGCAACACCTGCGGCATCCTGATCGTCCTCAACCTGCTCCCCGTGTGCCCGACGCAGCCCGCGGGCGTGCCGGAGCACACGACGCACCCCGACCAGCACGGCGCGCTGTGGATCCCCGACGGCAGCGGCGGCGTGACGCTCCACGTGGCCAACGACGGCGGCCACTACAGCCAGAAGCTCGGCCCGACCGACGACCTGAGCAACGACAACTGGACGCACGGGTCCAGCGCCGGCATGAACACGCTCCAGCCCTACGACCTCGCGATCGCGCGCGACGGCACCGTCTACATGGGCCTGCAGGACAATGGCGAGACGAAGATCGACCCCGACGGCCGGACGTACACCGTGTTCGGCGGCGACGGGTTCTTCAGCGCCGTCGAGCCCGACAACCCGGACCACGCGTACGAGGAGTACACGTACGGCGTCGTCAACAAGACGACCGACGGCGGCAAGAACTGGGAGGACATCACCCCGACGAACATCACGTCGGCGCCGTTCTCGACACCGATCGAGATGGATCCGAACGACCCCAAGCGCCTCGTGATGGGCGGCCGCGACGTCGAGGAGACGACGGCGGGCAGCGAGACCGAGTCCGACACGTGGACGAAGGTCTACGACCTGGGGACGCGCAAGCACCCGGGCGACCCGGACGCGGACGCGAGCAGCGACGACGAGGACTCCGACAACGTCTTCTCGGCCGTCGACACCCGGTCGTTCCCCGCGCCGCCCAACGCACCGCTCGGCCCGCACACGCCCGACGAGGCGTACACCGCCGGGGCGACGACCGCTCCCGGCGGCCAGGAGCTGACGCCGGGCACGTTCCCGCCGGGGACCTACGAGGACCATCCGGTCAAGCTGGGGCCGGACGCGGGCAACGCGTTCATGCGCGTGCGCATCCAGTGGGCGTCGAAGGACAACGACTGGGACCTGTACGTCTACCGCAAGGAGTCCGACGGCTCGCTCACGGAGGTCGCGTCCTCGACCGAGGGCACGCCGGAGGAGCTCGGTGGCAGCGGCGCGACGGACTTCGAGCAGGCCGCCGTGCCGAACCCGCCGGCGGGCGACTACGTCGTGCGCGTCGTGAACTTCAACGCGTCGGGCACGGTCGACGCCAAGATCACGTTCGAGCAGCGCGTCGCGGGCAGCGAGAAGGCGCCGGCGACGTACGTCGGGTTCTGCGGGTACTGCGACACGATCACCCAGGGCACGCCGTTCGGCAACGGGATCGCGACGAACGTCGGCGGGAGCAAGCCGGCGAAGGCGGGCACCGGCGACGGCTGGCACGTCGCGAAGGCGGCCGGGCTGCCGCGGCGGCTCATCACGTCGGTCCGGATGGACCCGTCGGACACGCGCACGATCTACGTGACGCTCGCGGGCTACGCGCGCCGCTGGGCCGCGCCGGGCTCGGTGAGCGAGGACGTCAGCGGCGTCGGCACCGGACACGTGTTCAAGTCGACCGACGCGGGCGAGACGTTCACCGACGTGTCCGGGAACCTGCCGGACGTGCCGGCCGATTGGAGCGCGCTGCACGACGGCCAGCTCATCGTTGGCACCGACCTCGGCGTCTTCATCAGCTGCGACACCACCGGCGGGTCGTTCTCGCGGCTCGGGCGCGGCCTGCCGAACGTGCCGGTGAGCTCGCTGCGCTTCAAGCCCGGCGACCCGGACCTGCTGTTCGTCGCCACGTTCGGGCGCGGTGCGTACACCTACCGGTTCACGGAGGAGTCCAAGCGCTGCGGGGCCGACAAGGCGCCGCCGCCGCCGAACGTCCAGCCCGTGCCGGGGCCGCCGCCGCCGACCTCGTGCTCGTCGCTGCGCGGCTTCAAGAGCGTGCGCGTGCGGCAGGTGAAGTCGGGGCTGCGGTTCTTCGTGGCGCGCCAGGTCAAGGCGCCGTTCACGATCGACGTCTTCCGCGAGTCGACGGGCCGCAAGGTGCTTACCGAGCGGCGTGTCGCGCACTTCCCGATGCGCACGCGCGGGCTCATCTGGCGGCGCGGGAAGAAGGCCGGCAACGGCTACTACTTCGCGCGCTTCATCATGCGCTCCGGCGGGGCGAGCGACGCGCGGCGGATCGCACTGCTGAAGTCGCGCGGCAGGTTCCGCGTCCGCCCCGGCTTCCACGCGTCGCGGCGGTGCAAGCTGATCCGGCTGGCGCGGCTGACGCGGCCCGTGTTCGGCGGGCGCACGCGCAAGCCGCTGCGGGTGTCGACGCGCCTCAACGCCCCGGGCGGGTCGGTCACGATCACGATCCGTCGCGGCCGCAAGGTGATCGCCCGCAAGCGGTTCGCCCGCGCGGGGACGAGCATCCGCCGCTTCACGGTCCGCGACAGGCGGGCGTTCCGCCGGGGGGACTACAGGGCGACGGTCGTGGCGAAGTCCGGCACGACGTCGGAGAAGGTCACGCTGACGGGGCGCAGGCTCTAGAGCCCGGCGCCGCGCCCCTCCGGAACGACAAAGGCCCCGCTCCGGCGGGGCCTTTTCAGTGGGCGATCCAGGACTCGAACCTGGGACCTCTTCCTTATCAGAGAAGCGCTCTAACCGGCTGAGCTAATCGCCCTCAGGGGTCGGCAGTGTAGCGCTGGCGTTGGGCCTCAGGAGGCCCGCGAGCGCGGCTGCCTCCTCCATCGTCGACAGCTCCAGCTCGACTCTGTAGCCGGTGCCGGAGGGCTTCACGCGGACCTCCTTGCCGAAGGCTCCACCGAGGGTCTCGGCGATCGCGCTGAGGGCGGCCTCCTGGTCCGGGTGGAGGGCCGGGGTGCGGGCCTTCCGGGGTGCCGTGGCGGCCGCTCCGTTGGCCTCGCGGGCGCGGGTCTCGAGCGTCCGGACCGACCAGCCCTCGTCGGCCGCGGCGCGCGCGAGGCGGCGGCGGACCGCGTGGTCGTCGGCGAGCAGGAGCGCGCGGCCGTGGCCCTCGCTGAGCGACCCGTCCTCGAGCAGGGCGAGCGCCTCGTCCGGGAGGTCGAGCAGGCGGAGGAGGTTCGAGACGGCGACGCGGCTGCGGCCGACGCGGACGCCGACCTCCTCGCGGGTCAACGCCAGCTCCTCCACGAGGGCCGCGCAGGCGCGCGCCTCCTCGACCGGGTTGAGGTCCTCGCGGGCCATGTTCTCGACGAGCGCCAGCTCGAGCGACGTGGCGTCGTCGCGCTCGCGCACCAGCGCCGGGACGCGCTCGAGGCCCGCGAGCTTCGCCGCGCGCCAGCGGCGCTCGCCGGCGACGAGCTCGTACGTCCCGCCCGCGAGCGGCCGGACGAGCACCGGCTGGAGGATCCCGTTGGCGGCGATCGAGTCCGCGAGCGACTGGAGCGCCGCCTCGTCGAACGCGCGGCGCGGCTGGTGCGGGTTCGGCGCGATGAGGTCGACGGGCAGGTCGCGCAGCTCGTCGCTGTCGGCGGCCTCCGACACCGAGAGGATCGCCGCGAGGCCCCGGCCCATCCCGCGCGGTGCCGTCTTCGCGCGCGTCACCTCGGACCGCAGGTCGTCTCTGGCCAGCATGCCCTCGCCCCTTCGCTTCGACGGAATCTCGATCCTCCAGCAGAGGCCCTGAGGCGTTCGCCGGCGCCGCGTGCCAAGGACGCAGAGAACGTGGCGTGCGTCAGCACGCGAGTGACCGAGGACGCAGGCAGGCGGTGATCGGCGGGCGCCTCAGCCACGGGCCGCGACCTCTTTGGCGAGCTCGAAGTAGGCGTCGGCGCCGGCGCAGTGGGGGTCGTGGTGGATCACGGGGCGCCCGAAGCTCGGCGCCTCGCCCACACGGACGTTGCGCGGGATGACGGTGTCGAAGACGAGCGACGGGAAGTGCTCGCGGACCTCGCGCTCGACGTCGCGCCCCAGGCGCGTCCGCGAGTCGTGCATCGTCAGCAGCATCCCGGCGACCGTGAGCCGCGGGTTGAGCTCGCGCTGGACGAGCGCGAGCGTGTCGAGCAGCCCCGCGAGCCCCTCGAGCGCGAAGTACTCGGTCTGCACGGGCACGATCACCCGATCCGCGGCGACGAGCGCGTTCACCGTCAGCGGCCCGAGGGAGGGCGGGCAGTCGAGGAGCGTGTAGGCGAACCCGTCGCGCACAGGAGCAAGAGCCTCGCGGAGCCGATTCTCGCTCCCCGGCGTGCGCGGAAGCTCGACGTTGGCGCCGGCGAGGTCCGGATGCGACGGCAGCAGGCGCAGCCGCTCGATCTCGGTGTCGCGCAGGGCCTCGCGCGCGTCCGCGTCGCCCGCGAGGACGTCGTAGACGTTCGGATGGCTGTCCTTCGGCACGCCGAGGCCGACGGTGGCGTTGGCCTGCGGGTCGATGTCGACTAGGAGCGTCGGGTAGCCGGCCTCCGCGATGCACGCAGCGACGTTCACGGCGGTCGTCGTCTTGCCGACCCCGCCCTTCTGGTTCGCGATGGCGTAGACCGTCCCCATCCGGTCCCAAGGTACCGGCGGCGGCGGTCGGAGCCCCGCGACGGTTCGGACCCGAATTGTGCGGTCTGTGGCTCGACTTCAGCGTCCGAGCGGTCGTTTGCGGGCCATTCCCGGTCGGCGAGGGAATCGGTACGGCGTATCACTCACCTTCGAGTAGAGGTAGAGATGACGCTCGGCGATCCCGGCGAAGGGCGTGACCCGCCGCACCTCGGCCACGTCGAGCCCGAGCTCCGCGGCGGCCACCGCCCCGTCGGCCTCCTCCTCCGCATCCCGAGCCCCCTTCCACGCCACGAGCGACCCGCCGACGCGCAGCAGTGGCGCCGCGTACTCGGCGATCACGGCAAGCGGGGCGAGTGCGCGCGCCGTGACGACGTCGGTCAGCCCGTCCCATTCCTCGGCACGCGCGCAGACGACCGACGCGTTCGGCAGGCCGGCGGCCGCGATGGCGCGCTCCATGAACGCGCACTTCCGCCCCACGCTCTCCACGAGGAACACGCGCGCCCCCGGCAGCGCTGCAGCCAGCGCCAGCCCCGGAAAGCCCGCGCCGGCGCCGAGGTCCGCGATCGTCGTCGCCGCTCGCACCGCCGGCAGCTCGAGGCCCGCCAGCGAGTCGGCCACGTGGACGTCGACGCCGCGCGCCGGATCGAGCACCGTCGTCGGGGCGGTGTCGTCCTCCGCGATCAACTCGAGGATCCGCGCGAGAGCGTCGATGCCGGCGGACGGAACGTCGTACCGCGCGCCCAGCTCGTCGAGCCGCCCGCGGACGTGCGCGTCGCTCACCGTTCCGCCCGCGACCGCACCGAGGCGATGTAGTCGGCGTACCGCTCGCGCATCGCGTCCAGCCGCGCCGCCGCGTGGGCGTCGACGTCCGGGCTGATGCCCGCCTCGAGCACCGGGAGGACGTCCTCGACGAGCGCGACGCCTCGCGCCATCCACTGGAAGTACGACCGGCCGCCGTGGTGGTAGGGGCCGTAGAGCCTCGTGCGCGGGAACCGCTCCATCAGCCAGCGGAAGAGCGCCTCGTGGCGTGTGTGCATCCGGATGGTGATCTGCGGCTGCTTGCCGTCGCCCCCGAAGCTGCCCTCGCCGATCAGGAGGCCGGTGACGAGTCCCTGGTCGAAGGGCGAGAGCACGCCCTCATTGTTTCACCGGGGAGAAAAACGTGAAACGTCGGGTGCCGCGCGCGGCTACTCGCCGGCGGCGGGCGAGACGACGAGATGCCGGTGCGGCTCGTCGCCCTCGCTGTGCGTCTCGACGTCGCCGCGGTCCCGCAGGTACTCGTGGACGACGCGACGCTCGCTGGACGTCATCTCGTCGAGGGCCACGGGGCGGCCCGAGCTCACGGCCCGGTCCGCGGCCTCGTCGGCCTGACGCTCCAGGACCTGCGCACGCCGCTCGCGATAGCCGGCGGCGTCGACGACGATCCGCCGGCGGGCGGGGCCGTCGCCCCCGGCGACACGCTGCGCCAAGTGCTGCACGGCCTCGATCGTCGAGCCGTGGCGGCCGATGAACAGCCCGAGATCCTCCCCGTCCAGGCGCCCGATCAGCGTCTCGCCGTCGTCATCGACCTCGACGTCGGCGTCTAGGTCCAGCGCGTCGGCGACGCGCTCGAGGAGCGCGCGGAGCGCCTCCGCCTCGGCGGTCTCGTCGGCCATCAGCGGCGCCTCCCGGTCTTCTTCTTCTTGCGTCGCGGCGGTGGCGGGGGCGCCGAGCGGCGGGTCGGCTTCGCGCCGTTGCCGTCGGACTTCGCCTTCGGGCGGTTGGCCTCCGCGCCGCCGATCGGCCCGGTCGGCTTGGCGCCGCCACCGTCGCCGCCACCGCCTCCACCACGGAACAGCGCGCCCAGGCCACCGCCGCCGCCGTTGTCCGCCGCCGCGGCGGCGGGTCTGACGGGCCCGACGGTCTTCCGCACGATGAACTGCTGCACGATCGTCCAGGTGTTCGTCGTGATCCAGTAGACGAGCAGGCCGGCCGGGAACCCGATGATGAACGGGATGAAGACGAACGGCAGCGCCATGAAGATGTAGCGCTGCCGGGGATCGGCGGACACGCTCATCAGCACCGAGGACGCGAGCTGCGATCCCACGTAGAGGATCAGGAGCGTGACGAGGACGGCCCCCGTCGCCTTGCTCGTGATGTCCGGGATGAAGAGGAACTCGGACGCGTCCGAGGCACCGCAGGGCTTCGGGTTCGGGATCCCCGCGGCGTTGATCTCCGGGCAGACCTCGTGCCGGAGGTCCTTGCGCAGCAGGTAGAAGAGCGAGATGAAGACCGGGAGCTGCGCCAGCAGCGGCAGGCACGAGGCGAACGGGTTGACCTTGTGCTCCTGGTAGAGCTTCATCATCTCCTGGTTCAGGCGCTGGCGATCCTCCTTGTACTTCGCCTGCAGCTCCTTCATCTGGGGCGCGATGCGCTGCATCTCCTGCATCGACTTGACCTGCTTGAGGGTCAGCGGCAGCAGCAGCGCGCGCACGGAGATGGTCAGGGCGATGATCGACGTGCCCCAGCCCAGCCCCACGTTGTCGTGGAAGAAGACGAGCACCTTCTCGAACCCGTCGATCAGGGGCTGGATGATGGGGACGCTCGCGAAGAAGAAGCTCATGGCGGGGAAGGTCAGCGGCGGAAGAGGCGCTGGGCCTCGATCGGGTCGAAGCCGCCGTGGCTCCAAGGGTTGCATCGGAGCAGCCGCCAGGACGCCAGGACCAGCCCGCGCAGTATGCCGTACTCCTGCACCGCCTGTACCGCGTAGGAGGAGCACGTCGGCTCGTACTTGCAGCGGCGCGGCAGGACCGGCGAGAGCACCCGCTGGTAGGCGAGGATCGGTGCGACGGCGACGCGGCGGGCGACGCGGGCCGCGCTCACTCGCCCACCTTCGCCACGAGCTCGGCGAGCGCGCCGCGGATGCCGGCGAGGCCCTCGCGCTCGGCGAGCTCGCGCGCCTCCGGCCGCGCAACGACGACGACGTCGTGGCCGGACGGCAGCCGCGACGCCTCCGCGGTGAAGGCCTCGCGCAGCAGGCGCTTGACCTTGTTGCGGTCGACGGCGCCGCCGACCTTGCGCGAGACGGACAGGCCGATGCGCGGCTCGTCGTCCGTCGTCGACGCGGCGCCCTCCCCGCGCGGGAACGCGTACAGGACGAGGTGCCGGTTGCCGTGTGAGCGGCCGTGCCGGTAGACGCGCTCGAACTCGGCGCTGCGCGACAGACGCCCGCGCTTGGGCGGCACCGCTCGCGCGCCCCTCAGACGCTGAGGCGCTTGCGGCCCTTGGAGCGGCGCCGCTTGAGCGTGAGGCGGCCGCCGCGCGTCTGCATGCGGGCACGGAACCCGTGCGTCCGAGCGCGCTTGCGCTTCTTGGGCTGGTAGGTGCGCTTCATCGCGGCGGGGAGGATAGACGACCGGCTGTGCACAGCCTCGTCGGGGGCTGTTCACAACCCGCCCGCAGGCCGCGTCACGAAACGTTCGCGTTTTGCGGCGTGGCCCTTCCACCGGCCCTCCGGACCGGTGATACCTTCGCGACTCGCCGGGGCCTCCGGGCCCCCACGAGCACTGTCCACACCGACCGCCCCGGATGGGGAGGAGCACACGCCTGCCTTGACGCACGACGCCGCCGACACGTGGTCCCGCGTGCAGGGCGAGCTGCGTCGTGCGGTCGAGCCGGCGGCCTACGACCTGTACCTCGCGCCGCTGCGGCTGCGGGCGGTGGAGGACGACCGGCTCGTCGTCGAGGCGCCCGAGGACCGGCGGCGTTTCCTGGCCGACCGCTTCGAGCGCGTGCTCCAGACGTGCGCGGCGGTCGTGCTCGGGCCCGACGTCGGCGTCGACCTCGTCGCGTCCTCCGACACGCGCGGCGGCGATGCGGCGGAGCTCGACGGGCACGGCCGGCCCGAGCTCAACCCGAAGCTCACCTTCGACCAGTTCGTCATCGGCAGCGCCAATCGCCTCGCGCACGCCGCGGCGCTCGCGGTCGCCGAGCTGCCGGGCACCGCCTACAACCCGCTCTTCATCTACGGGCCGCCCGGCGTCGGCAAGACGCACCTGCTCCAGTCGATCGCCAACTACCTGCTCGCCTACGAGCCCTCGATGCGGGTGAGGTACACGACGGCGGAGCGCTTCACCAACGACTTCCTCGCGGCGATCCAGAAGCGCGACGTCGAGCGCTTCAAGGGCGCGTGGCGCAACAACGACGTCCTGCTCATCGACGACGTCCAGTTCCTGGAGCGCAAGGCGAAGACCGAGGAGGAGTTCTTCCACACCTTCAACGCGCTCTACGACGCCGGCGCCCAGGTGGTGCTGACCTCGGACACGCCTCCGCGCGACCTCGAGGCGCTGGAGGACCGCCTGCGCGAGCGCTTCGAGGCCGGCCTCGTGACCGACATCGGCGCGCCGTGCCACTCGATGCGCGTCGCCATCCTTCGCAAGCGCGCGGACCACGACGGCCTCGACGTCCCGGACGACGCCGTCCTGGACGCCATCGCCGGCCGCATGCTCGACAACGTGCGCGCGCTCGAGGGCGCGCTCATCCGCGTCGTCGCCTACGCCTCCCTCACCCGCCGGCCCCTGACCTCGGCGCTGGCCGACGAGGTCCTGGCCAACCTGTACCCGACGTCCCCGCGCGCGGGGACGCGCGCGCCCGCGCCCACCATCGAGCGCATCCAGGACACCGTCTGCGAGCACTTCGGCCTCGACCGTGCGGAGCTCCTCTCCGGCAGCCGTGCCGCACGCATCGCCTGGCCGCGGCAGGTCGCCATGTACCTGTCGCGCGAGCACACGGAGGCCAGCCTCCCTGCCATCGGTGCCGCGTTCGGCGGGCGCAACCACACGACCGTGATGCATGCGGTCAAGCGCACCGAGCAGCGCATGGCCGCCGAGACCGACGCCTACGAGGCCATCCAGGCCGTGACCACCCGCCTGCGTGCCGACAGGCGTGACTGACACACTGCGCACAGGACGGGGGAGCTCGATGCACCGCTCGACCCCGCACTCTCCGGCCTTCTGCGCAGTCGTGCACAACCTGACAGCCCCTATGACTCCTTCCATCTCTATGAGGTCTTCATCGTGAAGTTGCAGGCATCGGCGGCCGAGCTGCTCGCCCAGCTTCAGACCGTCTCCCGCGTCGCCTCCACCCGCTCCGCCGTCCAGGCGCTCTCGGGCGTCCAGGTCGTCGCCGAGGGCGGCACGGTCGAGCTGCGCGCCACCGACATGGAGGTGGGGCTCCGCGTCCCCCTCCAGGCCGAGGTCCAGCGCGAGGGCACCGCGGTCCTCCCCGGCCGGCTCACCCTCGACGTCGCCCGCGCGCTGCCGTCGGACTCCGTGACGATCGAGCTGCGCGCCGCGCAGCAGGACGTCGAGATCGTCTCGGGCTCCGCCACGTTCCACATCCGTACGCTGCGCGCGGAGGACTTCCCTCCGTTCCCGGATCCGGGCGGCGATGCGGTCGTCACCGTGCCGGCCCAGGCGTTCGTCGAGACCGTCGGCAAGGTGGCCCGGTCCGCGTCGCGCGACGAGACGCGGCCGATCCTCACCGGCATCCTCGTGTCCGCCTCGGGCCAGGAGCTGCGGATGGTCGCGACCGACTCCTACCGGCTGTCGGTGAAGGAGACCCCGCTCGACGCGCCGCTCGACGGCGCCTTCGAGGCGAACGTGCCGGCGCGCGCCCTGCAGGAGCTGGCGCGGATCGCGCAGCAGGCCGGCAGCGACACGCTGCAGGCCACCAAGCGCGCGAACCAGATCGTGTTCGACGTCGGCGGGATGGTCCTGACCTCGCGCCTCATCGAGGGCCAGTTCCCGAACTACCGCCAGCTGCTGCCCGAGTCCTACGAGCACGAGCTGCGGGTGGACACGCGGGAGCTCACCGACGTCGTGCGCCGCATCTCGCTGCTCGCGCAGAAGAACGCGCCGCTGCGGCTGAGCTTCGCCGAGGGGGAGCTGCGGGTCTCGTCGCAGACGCCGGACGTGGGCGAGGCGCTCGAGACGCTGCCGATCCCGTTCGGGGGCGAACCGTTCGAGATCGGGTTCAACCCGGAGTTCCTGCGCGACGGCCTCGAGTCGGTCGACGCGGACGACCTCATCCTCAAGCTCATCAGCCCGCTCAGGCCCGGGCTGATCGAGGCCGGTGACGGCAGCGGGTTCCTCTACCTGATCATGCCGATCCGGCTGAACGTGTAGGCGGTCGGGGCGCGCGCCATGGAGGGGCCGGTCGTCGAGGCGCTGCGCGTGAAGGGCTGGCGCAGCTACGCGGCGGCCGAGGTGCAGCTCGGGCCCGGCCTCACCGTCGTCTACGGGCCCAACGGCGCCGGGAAGACGAACCTGCTCGAGGCGCTGTACTTCGGGCTCACCGGCCGCTCGTGCCGGACGGGCAACGAGCGCGAGGTCGTCGCGTTCGGCGCGACCGCGGCGCGGGTGGAGGTCGACACGCGCGACCGCGACGGAGCGCACGAGCTGGCGGTCGGGTTCCAGCCGGGCGAGGCCAAGCGCTTCCGCGTCGACGGCGCGCCGGTCGAGCGGCTGGCGGACACCGCCGCGCGGCCGCTCGTCAGCGTGTTCCTCCCGGACCGGCTCGAGCTCGTGAAGGGCCCGCCCGCGCTGCGCCGCTCGCACCTCGACCAGGTCGTCGCGGCGCTCTGGCCGGCGCGGGTCGCGACGCGACGCGCGTACTCGCAGGCGCTCGCCCAGCGCAACGCGCTGCTGTCCCGTGTGCGCCGCGGGCTGGCCCCGCGCGACGCGCTGCGTCCGTGGGACACCGAGCTCGCGCGCCACGGGATCGCCCTGCGCGCCGATCGCAGCGCGGCGGTCGCGTCGCTGGTCGAGCCGTTCGCCACCGCCGCCGCGGAGCTCGGCCTGAGCGGCGTCGCGCGGCTGGAGGAGCGACCGAAGGCGCGCGCTTCGAGTGTGGAGGAGCTCGCGGAGGAGCTGGCGGGCGCCGTCGACGCCGACCTCGAGCGCGGGTTCACGGGCCGCGGCCCGCACCGCGACGACGTGGCCCTCGTGAGGAGCGACCCCGCCGCCGACCCCCCGACGGCCCGCGAGCTGCGCGCGTACGGGTCGCAGGGCGAGCAGCGCCTCGCCCTGCTCGCGTTGCTGCTCGCCGAGCGCGAGGCCATGGCCGAGGCCCGCGGGGGCCCGCCGCTGCTGCTCCTCGACGACGTCATGAGCGAGCTCGACGCCGCGCGGCGGCAGAAGCTCGTCGACCGCGTGACCGCACGCGGCCAGGCCGTCGTGACCACGACCGACCTCGCGCACGTGCCGGGCGCGACCGCGGCCGGGGTGACGCGGATCGCGGTCCGCGACGGCGGGGTCCTCCAGGAGGCGGCGGCGGCATGAACTGGCGCCGCGCCCCCGTCCCCCTGGCCGGCGCCGTCGAGCAGCTCGCCGCGCGGCTCGAGCCCCTCACCCCTCTCTCCGCCGTCCGCCGCGCGTGGCCGGAGGTCGCCGGCGAGGTGGTGGCCGCCGAGGCGCAGCCCGTCTCCGAGCGGGCCGGCGTGGTCACGATCCAGTGCCGCTCGGCGGTCTGGGCGCAGGAGCTCACGCTGCTCGCCCCCGACCTGACGGCCCGTCTCAACGAGGCGCTGGGCGCCCCCCGCGTGACCGAGCTGCGCTGCACCGCCGCACCACGCCGCAGCCGCCCCTGAGCCAGGCGTGTTTTAAGGCACTTTTGCAGCACTTTCGCGCGCGCCCGCGCGCGGGTCTGACTGAACCCATGTGGTATTCTTCTGTCAACCGAGATTCGCCTCCGTCCCACCTTGGGTCGGAGCGTTCAGCCGCCTCGGGCCCACATCCGGCTCGGGGCGTTCGTGTGTCTTAGGAGGTTCGGTTGGCAGCAGACGACAACACCGAGGAGCGCACCTACGACGCCCAGGACATCACCGTCCTCGAGGGCCTCGAGGCGGTGCGCAAGCGTCCGGGCATGTACATCGGGTCGACCGGTGTGCGTGGGCTGCACCACCTGGTGTGGGAGGTCGTCGACAACTCCGTCGACGAGGCCCTCGCCGGTCACGCCAGCCGCGTGGACGTCACCGTCCACCCCGACAACTCGGTCACCGTCGTCGACGACGGGCGCGGCATCCCCGTCGCCAAGATGGAGAAGGAGCAGAAGGCCGCGGTCGAGGTCGTCCTGACCGTCCTGCACGCCGGCGGCAAGTTCGGCGACGGCGGCGGCTACAAGGTCTCCGGCGGCCTGCACGGCGTCGGCGTGTCCGTCGTCAACGCGCTGTCCGAGCACCTCACCGTCGAGGTCAAGCGCGACGGCTTCACGTGGACGCAGGAGTACGTCCGCGGCGCCCCGCTGTACGACCTGAAGAAGGGCGAGGCGACGAAGGACACCGGCACGAGGATCACGTTCCTCCCCGACGCGGAGATCTTCGAGGTCCACGAGTTCGAGTTCGACACGCTCGTCACGCGCCTGCGCGAGACCGCGTTCCTCACGCGCGGCCTGCACATCACGCTCAAGGACGAGCGCGGCGAGAGCAGGCAGACCGCCGAGTTCCAGTACGAGGGCGGCATCGAGGACTTCGTCGCGCACCTCAACGCCAACAAGGAGGTGCTCTCGGAGAACAAGAAGGTCATCTTCTTCGAGGGCGAGAGCGACGAGGGCGCCGTCGAGGTCGCGATGCAGTGGAACCAGACCTACCAGGAGTCGATCCACTCCTTCGCCAACAACATCAACACGCACGAGGGCGGCGCCCATCTCTCCGGCTTCCGCTCGGCGCTGACGCGGACCGTCAACGCCTACGCCCGCAAGGAGGGCCTCCTCAAGGAGAAGGACGACAACCTGTCGGGCGAGGACGTGCGCGAGGGCCTGACCGCGGTCATCAGCGCCAAGCTCGCCGACCCGCAGTTCGAGGGCCAGACGAAGACCAAGCTCGGCAACCCGGGCATGGAGGGCTTCGTCGCCTCCGTCGTCAACAGCGGGCTGGCGCAGTTCTTCGAGGAGAACCCGAAGGTCGCCAGCGGCGTCATCCGCAAGGCCGTGCAGGCGTCCCAGGCCCGCGCCGCCGCGCGCAAGGCGCGCGACCTGACCCGGCGCAAGTCCGCACTGGAGAACTCCGCGCTGCCCGGCAAGCTCGCCGACTGCTCGGTCAAGGACCCGGCGCTGACCGAGCTGTTCGTCGTCGAGGGCGACTCCGCGGGCGGCTCGGCGAAGCAGGGGCGCGACCGCAACACGCAGGCCGTCCTCCCGCTGCGCGGCAAGATCCTCAACGTCGAGAAGAGCCGGATCGACAAGGTCCTGCAGAACAATGAGATCCAGGCGCTCATCACCGCGCTCGGCACCGGCATCCGCGACGAGTTCTCACTGGAGAACGCGCGCTACCACAAGCTGATCATCATGACCGACGCCGACGTGGACGGCGCGCACATCCGCACGCTCGTGCTGACGCTGATCTTCCGCGAGATGCCCGAGCTGATCGAGGCCGGCTACGTCTACATCGCCAAGCCGCCGCTCTACAAGCTCAAGCAGGGCCGCAGCGAGCGGTACATCGAGAAGGACACCGAGCTCGAGGAGATCCTGCTCCAGGACAAGCTCGAGCGCATGGAGATCGCCGACCGCGGCGGCCGCGAGTTCAAGCTCACGCACGCGCGCTGGCAGAAGTTCACGCGGCTGCTCAAGCAGTACGAGGGCTGGTCGTCCTCGCTGCGCGCCGAGCACGGGCACGACCTCGTCGCGTTCCTCGAGGAGAGCTCGATCCTCGACGAGCAGATCATCGACGCCGACGGCGCGATCAGGCTGCTCGAGCAGGAGGGCCGCGAGGGCGAGCCGTTCGCCACCGAGATCGTCGCGCGCGACGACGAGACGATCGTCGTCCGCGCCGTCGAGGCCAAGAGCGGCCTGGCCCGTACGCACCGCCTGCCGCGCGCGCTGTTCCAGTCCAACGACTACGTCCAGTTCGTGCGCGTCCACGCGAGCCTGCTCGAGATGGCCGGCACGCCGCCGTTCCACGTCCGCCTCAAGGAGGACGACGAGGAGGCGCTGTCGTTCGAGGCGCTGCGCGACGCGGTGCTCGCCGTCGCGCAGAAGGGCGTCCAGCTCACGCGCTTCAAGGGGCTCGGCGAGATGAACGCCGACCAGCTGGCGGACACGACGATGAACCCCGCGTCGCGCACGCTCGCGCGCGTGAACGTCGAGGACGCCGCGGCGGCGTCCGAGCTCTTCTCGATGCTGATGGGCGACCAGGTCGAGCCGCGGCGTGACTTCATCGAGACCAACGCGCGCCTGGTGGCGAACCTCGATGTGTAGCTCCCTCCCGCCCACCCGCCACCGCCAGGAGGTGAAGCGACATGGCATCGGCTGATGTGATCGGCGGCGGCAACATCGAGCCGCGCGCGCTCGAGGACGAGATGCGCTCCGCGTACCTCGACTACGCGATGAGCGTGATCGTCGGCCGTGCGCTCCCCGACGTCCGCGACGGCCTGAAGCCCGTCCACCGCCGCGTCCTCTACGCGATGAACGAGAACGGGCTCGGTCCCACGCGCCCGTACGTCAAGTGCGCCCGCATCGTCGGCGAGGTGATGGGCAACTACCACCCGCACGGCGACTCGGCCATCTACGACACGCTCGTCCGCATGGCGCAGGACTTCTCCCTGCGCGAGCTGCTCGTCGACGGTCAGGGCAACTTCGGCTCGATCGACGACGACCCGGCCGCCGCCATGCGGTACACCGAGGCGCGCATGACGCGGATCGCGCAGGAGATGCTGCGCGACCTCGACATGGACACCGTCGACTTCGGGCCGAACTACGACGGCTCGAAGCGCGAGCCGCTCGTCCTGCCGGCGCGGTTCCCGAACCTGCTCGTCAACGGGTCGTCCGGCATCGCGGTCGGCATGGCGACGAACATCCCGCCGCACAACCTGCGCGAGGTCGCCGGCGCCGTCATCGCCTACATCGACAACCCGTCGATCACGGTCGAGGAGCTGATCCGCGACCACGTCCAGGGCCCGGACTTCCCGACCGGCGGCATCATCCTCGGGCGCAGCGGCATCCGCGACGCGTACGAGACTGGCCGCGGGCGCGTCCGTGTGCGCGCCAAGGCGCACACCGAGGAGGTCGGCCGCGGCAAGGAGGCGATCATCGTCACCGAGCTGCCCTTCATGGTGAAGAAGGGGGGCGAGGGCGGCCTGATCACGAAGATCGCGCAGCTGGTGATCGACAAGAAGATCGCCGGCATCGCGAACATCGAGGACCACACCGACAAGCGCGGGATGCGCGTCGTCATCGAGCTCAAGCGCGACGCCGACCCGCGCATCGTCCTCAACCAGCTCTACAAGCACACGCCGATGCAGACGACGTTCGGCGTCAACGCCGTGGCGCTCGTCGACGGCGTGCCGAAGACGCTCTCGCTCCGCGAGTTCCTGCATCACTACGTCGACCACCAGCGCGACGTCGTCGTGCGGCGCTCCAAGTACGAGCTCGCCCAGCTCGAGCGCCAGGTCCACATCCTCGAGGGCCAGCTCATCGCGCTGGACAACCTCGACGAGGTCATCGCGATCATCCGCCAGTCGCAGAACCGCGACAGCGCGCGGTCGCAGCTGATCGACCGCTTCGAGCTGACCCTCATCCAGGCCTCGGCCATCCTCGACCTGCGCCTGTCGCAGCTGACCGCGCTCGAGGCCGACAGCATCCGCGCCGACCACGCCGACAAGATGGAGCGCATCGGCGCGCTCCGCACGCTGCTCGGCGACGAGCAGCAGGTGCTCGACCTCATCAAGGAGGAGCTGCGCGAGATCGTCGAGCGCTTCGGCAGCGAGCGCCGCACGGCGATCGCGCCGTCCGAGGACGAGATCGACATCGAGGACCTCATCCGCGACCAGCAGATGGTCGTGACGATCACGAAGAGCGGCTACATCAAGACGCTGCCGCTCGCGACGTACCGCCAGCAGCACCGCGGCGGCGTCGGCGTGACGGGGATGGACCTCAAGGAGGGCGACTACATCGAGCACCTCTTCGTGTGCTCGACCCACGACTACCTCCTGTTCTTCTCGAACCGGGGGAAGGTCTACCGCTCGAAGGTCTACGAGCTGCCGGAGATGGGCCGCACGGCGCGCGGCCGCGCGCTCGTCAACGTGCTGCCGCTGCGCGAGGGCGAGCGGATCCAGTCCGTGCTCTCCACGCGCGACTTCACCGAGGGCAAGTTCCTCATCTTCGCGACCCGCAACGGGATCGTGAAGAAGACGGAGTTCCTCGCCTACAACACGCCGATCAAGGCCGACGGCATCATCGCCATCAACATCCGCGACGACGACGAGCTGGTCGCCGTGCGGCGGACGAGCGGCGACGACGAGATCCTCATGATCTCCAAGGCCGGCCTCGCGGTGCGCTTCCACGAGGACGACGTGCGCTCGATGGGCCGCGACACGTCCGGCGTGCGCGGGATGAACATCGGCGACGCGAAGGACAACGCCGTGCTCGCCATGGACGTCGCGCGCGACGAGCAGGAGGTGCTCGTCGTGACCGAGGGTGGCTTCGGCAAGCGCACGCCGGTCTCCGAGTACCGCCTGACCTCGCGCGGCGCCAAGGGCGTGCAGACGATCAAGTTCAGCGAGAAGCGCGGCGGGCTCGCGGCGGCGCTCGTCGTCCGGCCGCACGAGTCGCTCGTCCTGATCTCCGCCGAGGGCATGGTCCAGCGGACCGGCGTGGCCGGCATCCGCCAAACCGGGCGCCCGGCGCAGGGCGTGAAGGTCATGAACGTGCGCGGCGACGGCGACCGCGTCTCCGCCGTGGCGCTCGTCGTCGAGTCCGAGGCCGACACCGACGAGCCGCTGGGCGAGATCGTGGCCGAGGAGGGCCCCGTCTCGTTCGACGCCACGGGCGGCGACGCCGAGGCCGGCCCGCACGTCGGCGGCCAGGACGGCGGGCTCGACCCGGAGGCCTCTCTGTCGGAGGACGCCGCGAGGGCATCGGAGTCCGCGCTCGACGGCGGCGCCGGCGACACGGAGCCGGACGAGGTCGACCTCGACGACGTCGACGGTCCGCCGACGCCCGACGCGTAGGTCCTCCCCCCGCGCCGCGCCGCGCTCGCGGCGCGGCCACCGCCGTCGCTCGCGGCGCCGCCACTGCCCTCGCTCGCGGCGCCGCCAGCGCCCTCGCTCGCGGCGCCGCGGCAGGCGGGCCGCCCGACCATTCCACCGGCCAGACGGTCATCGGGCTCCGCCCTCAGGACCCGAGCGTCTGGGCCGGCGGAAGATCGGTCCGCCCGCCGGATGCGACGTCTCGGGTGTCCGCTATTCTGGCCGTACCAGAGAGAGGAGGTGGTCCGTATCGGTAGTGACAGTTCTTACGGGACCCTGGAGGTGCCCGGCCGCTAGGTCGGTTGCTGGACTCGCTTAGCGAATCCACCCCGGGTCACCCTCGAGTGGGATGCCGGCGTTCGTCCCTCCGGCCAAGAAGAGTCTCGCTCGGGTCAGGTCCAGTGAAGTTGTGCGAAGGGCGTCCGCGTTGCGGGCGCCCTTCGTCGTTGCGTGCCTGTGCGACTTCGTCGCAGGCGACGGGCGAGTAGGGCGCTTCGCACGGCTACTCGCGAGATCAGGCCGCGACGCCGGCGGCCGACGAGGGGCCGGGCGTCGACGCGCTGCCTGCGTTGTCGCCGACGTGTCCGGCGGCGTCGGGCAGCCAGTTCTTCCACGCGTGCGGGATCGTCGGCGAGGCGACGTGGATGAAGACGTGCGGGCTCGGGGCGCGCGGGGCGTGGCGCGGGACCATGTTCGCCTGCGCGGGGAGGAGGTCGCCCTTGCGCCGGTTGCACGGCGCGCAGGAGGCGACGATGTTCTCCCACGTCGACGCCCCGCCCTTCGAGCGCGGGATGACGTGGTCGACCGTGAGGTTCGCGCGCGCGCCGCAGTATTGGCACGTCCAGCCGTCGCGGGCGAAGACCGCGCGGCGGGTGATCTTCCGCCGGTGCGTGTCGCGCGGGACGTTCACGTACGTGACGAGGCGGATGACCATCGGCCGCGGGAGCGCGGTGTGCTCGGAGCGCAGGGTCCACTTGTGCCGCTCCACGAGCTCGGCCTTCTGCTTGAGCAGCAGCACCGTCGCGCGGCGGACGGTGCAGACGTTGATCGGCTCGTACGTCGCGTTGAGGACCAGCACCCGGCCAGCGTCACGTTCGCGCCGCAGGTGCTGATGCGGCGGCGCGAACCCCGGCGGACCTGGTGGGGTGCTGGCGCGCATGGCCGGGGCCAAGGATAGCCAGGAGCGCGGAGCCTCTACGCAGCCGGATAGGACCCGAGCACCCGCACCTCGTCCGAGTGGGCGCGCAGCCCTTCGATCGCGGCGCCGACCCGCTCGTCGCCCGTTCCGCCCTCCAGGTCGACGAAGAAGAGATACTGGCCGAGGCGGTCGCGGCGCGGCCGGGACTCGATCCGCGTCAGGTTCACGCCGCGGAACGCGAACTCCGACAGGCACCGGACGAGCCAGCCCGACTCTCGGGCGCCGGCGCCGAAGAAGGCGAGCGACGTCTTGTGCGCGACGCCGGGAGCCTCGCCCGCGACGGTGCCCTCCGGGGCGATCCAGACGAAGCGGGTCTCGTTGCCGTCGCGGCCCTCGATCGCGTCGCGCAGGACGACGCAGCCGTACAGCTCGGCGGCGCGCGGCGTCCCGATCGCGGCCCACGGCTCGCGCCGCGCCGCGGTCTCCAGCACCGCCTCGGCCGTCGAGCTCCACGCCATCGGCGTCGCCCACGGCAGCTCGGCGCGCAGGAAGTCCGCGCACTGCGCGAGCGCCTGCGGGTGCGACGCGACGGTGGTGATGCGCTCGAGCGGCAGGTCGGCCTTCGCGATGAGCGCATGGGAGATCGGCCGCACGACCTCGCCGACGATCGTCACCGGCGAGGCGGCCAGCGCGTCGAGCGTCGCATCGACCGATCCCTCCGTGGCGCTCTCGATGGGGACGACGCCGCGCTCGACCTCCCCGTCCTCCACGGCGCGCACGACCGCGTCCACCGTCGGGAAGGGGACCGCCTCGACGCCGGGCGGAGCCGTCGCGAGCAGCGCGTCCTCGGAGAACGTGCCGGCGGGCCCTAGGAACCCGGCCCTCATCGGGGCGCCCCCCACGGCCCGGCGCCTCGCGGCGGAGCGGGGGCGCCCGTCATGAGGCGGCTTCGGCGGGCGTGCTCGGGACGCTCAGCGCGACCCGGACCGCCTCCTCCTCCTCGGGCGCCAGCTCGAGCTCCCCGCGGCCCTCGACGACCTGCTTCGCGTAGACGCGCGCCTGGTCGCGGTGGTGGATCGACGTCATGACGATCCCGGACCCGTGGGCGTCGAGCAGGGCGATCGACGTGGACTGCCGGCCGGACAGCTCGTTGTAGGCGTCGAAGCGCACGAGCGCGCGGTAGGCGATCGCGCCGTCGAGCCGCGCCTCGACCTCGGCGAGCCGGGCGTCGATCGTCCCGTGCACGACGTCGACGTGGTCGCGCAGGTTGCGGAACGCCTCGTCGAGCTCGGCGGCGTGGGTGACGAGGTCCCGCGCCCCGTGCGCGCCGAGGACCGCGGTCTGCGCGGCGCGCAGGCGCCGGAGCTGCACGGTCAGCGCGATGGCCCACGCGAGCGCGATCAGCGCGAGGCCCCCCGCGGCCAGCGCCACGATCCCCGTGGTCCCGGTCAGGTCGTCCACGGGCGGAATGTAGTGCCCGCGCGCCCGGGACGGCTACCGCGTGAAGATCGCGGTGTAGGTCTGCTTGTTGTTGTCGGTCTTCTCTTCGCCCGGGACCTTGCCGACCTCGACCTCGATCGTGACCGGCGTCCCGATCGGCGGCGCCTGGGTCAGCGGGACGGAGACCTCGGCGTTGGTGCCGGCCTTCGTCTGGTCGACGCGCTTGCGGGCGCTGATCCGCTCGCCGTCGCCGTTGATCCGCACCGCGACGTTCACGTCGGACTCGTCGTTGTCGCCCTGGTTGGCGAACGTGACGTCGAACGCGAGGCTGGAGCTGGCGGGGATCCGGTTGGCGGTCTCGCCCGGCTGCAGCGTCACGTCGCCCGCGCTCACGCTGACGAGGCCGTGCCCGTGCAGGCCGGGCGCCACGTCGCCGCTCTTGCGCGCGTTCGCCCCGCCCTCCGCGCCGAGCCGGTCGGCGACGAAGTTCGCGTCGAGCCACTCGAGGCTCGGGAGGAACTGGCTGTCCTGGGTCGTCTGCCCGCCGATCTCCTTGTCGGCCAGCGCCTCCTGGATGAGCGGCAGCACCCGCGCGTCGTACACGACGTCGGACGCGAGGAACTGCTGCATCTGCGCGGCGATCTGGTCGATGGCCTGCGCGGACTCGTCGGTCTGCTCCTGCGCCATCGCCGTCCGGATCTCCGACGCGATCTTGCCCAGCGCCGCCTGGCGCATGTCGAGGACGAGCAGCAGGTTGCGGTGCGCGGGCTTCATGTCGCCGGGGACGTCGAGGTCCTCGGCCTCGTCGACCTGGCGGTCGGCCGCGACGTGCAGCTGGTTGATCTGCTGCTCGAGGTCGACCGCGGAGGTCGCGCCGCCGCTCAGCAGGCCGAAGAACTCCGCCCCCACCTGCTCGTCGGACTTCTTGACGATCGCGGCGGTGTCGCGGTTGTAGTCCTTCAGCGCGTTCTCGGCGCGGCGGTCCAGGCAGCCGTTGACCAGGACGAACAGCAGCACGAGGAAGAGCAGGCCGAGGAGGCCGGCGACGATCCGCCGGTTGCGCAGCGTCTCGGGGTCCGGCCCGCCGCCGCGGCCACCCCCGCCGCCACCGGCGCGTGAGCCACCCGTCCGGCTGGGCCGGGCAACGCGCGTGCGGGGCTCGTCGCCCTCGTCGAAGAACGCCATCGTCCGTGCAAGTTTGCCGTCAGGGACTGGTTCCCTTCCCATCCTGGCAGGCTGGTCGGAGGAAGCGACGAACCCCCGAAGCACGGTGGACACTGCCCAGACCACGGAGGTCGAGCCGCGGGGCGAGCTCGTCCTCGACCGCTACCGGCTGCTGCGACGCCTCGGCGCCGGTGGTTTCGGCACGGTCTGGCTGGCCCACGACGAGCGCCTGGATCGGCCGGTGGCCGTCAAGAAGGTGCCGCTGGAGGGAGGCGAGAGCCCGCGCGCCGAGCGGGAGGCGCGGTCCGCCGCGCGGCTCGCCCACCCCGGGATCGTCGCGCTGTACGAGGCCGGCCGCGACGACGAGGCCTACTACCTGGTCTCCGAGCTCGTGCGCGGGAGCACGCTCGGCGAGCTCGAGCGCGAGGGCGCGCTGTCGGACCGCGACGTCGTCCGCATCGGCGCCGCGCTGTGCGACGCGCTCGACCACGCCCACGCGCGCGGCGTCATCCACCGCGACGTCAAGCCGGCGAACGTGATGGTCGCCGAGGACGGGGGCGGGCCGAAGCTCACGGACTTCGGCATCGCGCGGCTGGCCGACGCCGCCGCGCTGACGCGGACCGGCGACGTGATCGGGACGATCGCCTACATGGCGCCCGAGCAGGCGGAGGGGCGCCGGGTGACCGGCGCGGCCGACCTGTACGCGCTCGCGCTCGTCCTCTACGAGGCGCTGAGCGGCACGAACCCGGTGCGCGCGGAGGGCGCCGCGGCGACCGCCCGGCGCGTGGGGATGCGCATCCCGCCGCTGCGCCGCCTGCGGCGCGACCTGCCGGCGGCGCTGTGCGAGGCGCTCGACGCCGCGCTCGACCCCGATCCCGAGCAGCGGGGGTCCGTCGGCGAGCTGCGGGCGGCCCTCGCGGCGGCCGAGCGCGAGGTCGACGACGAGCCCGGCGTCGTGGAGGCCGGGACGATGGAGACGTTCGTCGACCGGACGCGGGTGTGGCGCGAGCGCCGCGACGATCGCGCGGAGCAGCGCGCGTGGGTGGGCGACGGCGACGGGTGGAGCGATGCGGCGGCGGCGGAGCGGCGCGACCTCGAGATGGCGGAGCGCAGCGGGGTCGCGCCGGCGGACCGGCGCGCGATCGAGGGGCACCGCCCTCGCGTCGAGCCGGCGACCCTTCCGGGGCGCATCCTCGCGGGGCTCGCCGCGGGCGCGCTCGCCGGCTGGGCTCTCCACAACCTCCCCGTCGACCTCACCGCGGGCGGGTCGTTCTCCGAGGTCGACCCGTTCCTGGCCGCCGTCGCGGTGGGCGGCGCCGTCGCGCTGCTCCCGCGCCTCGCGTGGCTGGTTGCGCTCGCCGCCCTCCTCGCCGGCCTGGGCGCCGAGCCGGTCACCGTCGTCGTCGCGGCGGCGGTGGTCCCGGTCATCCTGCTCGTCCCGCGCCAGGGGACGCTGTGGTCCCTGCCGGCCGCGGGCGCCGCGCTCGACGCGCTCGGCCTCGCCGGCGTCTACCCGGCGCTCGCGGGCGAGGCGCGCACGCTCCCGGCGCGCGCCGCCCTCGGCGCGCTCGGCTTCTGGTGGCTGACCCTCGCCGCGATCGTCACCGACCCGCACCCGGACTGGGACGCGGTCGCGGAGCCCGGGGTCCTCGCCGTCGCGGCGCTGTGGGGCGTCGCCGCGGCGGTCCTCCCGCTCGTCGTGCGCGGCCGGCGGCTGCCCGTCGACGTCGTCGCCGCGACGGTCTGGGCCGCCGGCCTGGCCGCCGCGACCGGCGCGATCGCCGAGGCGCTCGCGTTCGCAGAGCCCGACGGCACGGTTCCGGCGGCCGTCCTCGCCGGCATCGCCGCGGTTGCCGCGGCCGCGTTCCGGGCAGCGAACGACCCCGTAGAGTGAGCGTCCGCCGCTGCGTCCCAGCGGCCCCTTGACCATGTCCGTTCTCAGAAGCCTCGAGAGCAAGATCGCCGACCTCGTGGAGGGGACCTTCGGCCGGGTGTTCCGGTCCGAGGTCCGCCCGGTCGAGCTCGCCCGTGGGCTGGCCAAGGAGATGGACCAGCACAAGACGGTCTCGGTCTCGCGCACGTACGTCCCGAACGAGTACGTCGTCTGGCTGTCGCCGGAGGACCGCTCGCGCTTCAACGACGTCGAGCACGAGATCGCCGACGAGCTCGGCGCGTACCTGCTCGAGCACGCGCGGCGCGAGAAGCTCGCGCTCGTCGCCCGCCCGCAGGTCACCTTCGACACCGACGACGCGCTGAACCTCGGCGAGTTCGGGATCCAGGCGCGGCTGGTGCGCACGTCGAAGGAGGCGCCCCAGGCCGAGCCCGTCCAGGGCGACCACGGGCACACGATGGTCTACTCGACGTCGGAGCGGCTGCGGGCAGACCTCGACGAGCCGCGCGGGCCGCAGCCGACCGGGCGCGCGATGGTGCTCGCCGAGGGCAAGCGGCTGCTGGTCTCGTCGAGCGGCGCGACGATCGGCCGCAGCCGCGACTGCGACATCGTCCTCGCCGACCCGAACGTGTCGCGCCGCCACGCCGAGGTGCGGCCGGACGGCCACGGCGGCTGGCAGGTGCGCGACCTGGGCTCGACGAACGGTGTCAAGGTGAACGGCCGCAGGATCGATGGCCCGGCGCCGATCCAGACCGGCGACCGGCTCGCGCTCGGCACGGCCGACGTCCGGTTCGTCCTGGAGTAGCCGCATGGCGCTCGAGCCGGTCTCCGTCGCCCTCAAGTTCGGCTTCCTCGCCGTCCTGTACCTCTTCCTGCTCTGGGTCGCGCGCAGCGCGCTCAAGGACCTGCGCCGCGGGGGGGGCGGGCCGGGTGGGCAGCTCGCACCGGCCCCGCCCTCCGACGCGACCGGCATCCACACTTCGGCCGGCTTCGGCCGCGACACGCACCGGGACGCGGTGCTCATCGTCGAGAGCGCGCCCGGCCACGACAGCGGCGCGCGGTACGACGTGTCCAGCGGCGCGACGCTCGGCCGCGGCGACGTCGAGATCGTGCTCGAGGACCCGTTCGCGTCGTCGCAGCACGCGCGAATAGAGAACCAGGGCGGCGCGGTCGTCCTGGAGGACCTCGGGTCGACGAACGGCACCTACCTCAACGAGGAGCTGCTGCGCGGGCCGCAGCCGCTCCACCCGGGCGACCGGATCCGCATCGGCGACTCCAACTTCCTCTTCCAGGGCTGATGCTCAGGGTCGCCGAGGAGTTCCACGGCTCGCACACGGGCCGCCAGCGCCGGGCCAACGAGGACTCGATGTACGCGCGCTCGCCGCTGTTCGCCGTGGCCGACGGCATGGGCGGGGCGCAGGCGGGCGAGATCGCGTCGAGCCTGGCGGTGGAGACGCTCGGCGGGGCGGGGGTGCCCGAGGGCGCGGCGGAGCAGCGGCTCGCCGAGATCGTCCAGCGGGCCAACGAGCGCATCCACGACGTCTCGCGCGAGGACCAGAGCCGCGCCGGCATGGGCACGACCATGACCGTGCTGCTCGTGGGCGAGCACGAGGTGACGATCGCGCACGTCGGCGACTCGCGCGCCTACCGCCTGCGCGGCGACGCGCTGGAGCGTCTCACCGACGACCACTCGCTCGTCGAGGAGCTGCGCCGCCAGGGCAAGCTCACCGAGGAGGAGGCCGACGAGCACCCGCAGCGGTCGATCATCACGCGCGCGCTCGGCCCCGAGGCCCACGTCGACGTCGACACGCGCACGCTCGCCGCGCGCGACGGCGACGTGTTCCTGCTGTGCAGCGACGGGCTGACGACGATGCTCAAGGAGGGCCTGATCGGCGACACGCTGCGCGGCGCGCCGTCGCTGCAGGACGCCGGCGAGCGGCTGATCGACGCGGCGAACGACGCCGGGGGGCGCGACAACATCACGGTGATCCTCGTGCGGGTCGAGGACGTCGAGGGAGGCGCGGCGCGCGACGAGCAGGCGACCTCGGTCGGCGACGACGCGCTGCGGACGAGCGACGTGCAGGCCGCGCTGGAGGCGGAGGAGCGGCGGGGAGGGGGCGACGCGTCGGCGTCGGCGTCGGCGCGACGCGGCGGGGCGGCCGCCGCGACGATGGCGCCCGCGCGAGCCGACCCGACGCCCAGCTCGCGCCGGCTCGAGCCGGTCCGGCCGCGGCCCGAGGGGCGCGGTTCGGGCCCGAAGCGCCGTCGCGGCCCGTGGCGCAGGCGCCTCCTGATCGGCGTCGCGATCCTCGCCTTCCTCGTCGTCCCGGTCGGCATCGGCGTCCTCACCGCCCTGCGGGCCGTCTACTTCATCGGCTCCGACGACCAGGGCTTCGTGACCGTCTACCGCGGCGTCCCGTGGGAGCTGCCGCTCGGCGTCGACCTCTACCAGCGCAACTACACCTCGCCGGTGACGCGCGAGCTCGTTCCGGACCGCCGGCGCGAGACCCTGCTCGACCACTCGCTGCGCTCGCGCGACGACGCGTACGAGCTGGTCGCCGAGCTCGAGCGGGGAAGGCTGGAGGACCCCGCCAAGTGAGCGCCCGCAACCGCGAGCTGTTCGCGCTCATCCCGGCGTCGCTGCTGATCACGGCCGGGTTCGCGGCGGTGTTCGTCCAGCGCGACGACCTGCTGTCCAACGTCTCGCTGACCTACGGCGCGGTCTTCCTCGGCCTGTGCTTCGCGGCGCACATGATCATCCGCTTCACGCTGCCGTACGCGGACCCGTACCTGTTCCCGCTCGCGGCGGTCCTGGCCAGCCTGGGCCTCGTGATGATCTACCGCATCGACGACGAGCTGGCGCGCGAGCAGGCGCAGTGGTTCGTCGTCGGGCTCGTCGTGTTCGCCGCGACGATCGTGTGGCTGCGCGACTACTCGGTGCTCGAGCGCTACCGGTACACGATCGCGCTGGCCGGCATCGCGCTGCTGATCCTGCCGCGCGTCCCGGGCATCGGCGCGCAGGTCAACGGCGCGTACCTCGGCGTCAAGCTCGGCCCGATCTCCTTCCAGCCCGCGGAGCTGTCGAAGATCGCGATCGTCATCTTCCTCGCCAGCTACCTGCGCGACACGCGGCAGGTGCTCGTGCAGGGCGGCAAGAAGATCGCCGGGCTGCCGCTGCCGCGGCTGAAGGACCTCGGCCCGCTGCTCGTCGTCTGGGGCGCGGCGATGCTGCTGCTCGTCTTCATCCGCGACCTCGGCTCGTCGCTCATGTTCTTCGGCGCGTTCCTGGCGCTGCTCTACGTCGCGACCAACCAGCTGCGGTGGGTGACGATCGGCCTCGTGATGTTCTTCGCCGGCGCGTGGCTGGTCGCGAACACCGTCGGCCACGTCCAGGGACGCATCGACGCATGGCGCGACCCGTTCGACCCCGAGCTCTACAACGCGTCGGTCAGCGGCAGCTACCAGATCGCGCAGTCGCTGTTCGCGCAGGCCGACGGGGGGCTGTTCGGCACCGGCTTCGGGCAGGCCCTGCTCAACCTCCCGGGGGGCGGCCGGCTGCTGCCCGCGGCCGAGACCGACCTCATCTACGCGCTCATCACCAACGAGCTCGGCCTCTTCGGCGCGGCCGGCGTGATCGCGGTGTACCTGCTCTTCGCCGAGCGCGGCTTCAAGACGGCGATGCTCGCCGGCGACTCGTTCTCCAAGCTCCTCGCGGCGGGCCTCTCCGCGGTCTTCGCGCTGCAGGTGTTCGTGATCGTCGGCGGCGTCACGAAGCTCATCCCGCTCACCGGCGTGACGATGCCGTTCGTCTCCTACGGCGGGTCGTCGATCGTCGCGAACTTCATCCTGCTCGCGCTGCTGCTCACGGTCTCCAACCGCGCGAGGGCGCCGCGATGAACACGCCGGCCTTCCGCCTCTACGTGGTGCTCGCGATCCTCTTCGCGGTGCTCGTCGGCCAGACGTCGCGGTGGACGGTCTTCGACGCCGAGGCGCTGCGCGACAACGCGCTGAACCGCCGCGGGCTGCTCGAGGAGCAGCGCATCCATCGCGGCGCGCTGCGCGCCCGGGGCGGCCAGGTCATCGCCCGGTCGGTCGAGGGCCAGGGCGGGACGTTCAGCCGCCGCTATCCGCTCGGGCAGCTGTTCGCGCACCCGATCGGCTACTCGTACACCGACATCGGCCGCTACGAGCTCGAGGCCGAGCGCAACGACGAGCTCACGGGCGAGCGCGACGACGTCGGCTCGATCATCGACCAGCTGGCGGGCCGCGAGCGCGAGGGCGACCAGGTGACGACGACGCTCGACGTCGACGCGCAGAAGGCCGCGTTCGAGGCGCTCGGCGGCCAGCGCGGCGCCGTCGTGGCCATCGAGCCCGAGACCGGCCGCATCCGCGTCATGGCCAGCAACCCGAGCTTCGACCCGGACGCGCTCAGGCGCCGCGGCGCGCTGAAGGAGCTCGACAAGGCGGAGGGCTCGCCGCTCGTCAACCGCACGACGATGGGCCAGTACCCGCCCGGCTCGACGATGAAGGTCGTGACCGCGACGGCTGCGATCGACAGCGGGAAGTTCACGAAGGACTCGCAGCTCGACGGCAAGTCGCCGCAGATCATCTCCGGTGCGCCGCTGTCGAACTTCTCCAACGAGCAGTTCGGGCGCATCCCGCTGACGACGGCGCTGACGCACTCGGTGAACACGGTGTGGGCGCAGGTCGGCGTGCAGCTGGGCGGCGAGACGATGCAGCGCTACATGGAGCGGTTCGGCTTCTACGACCGCGTCGAGATCGACCTCCCCCGCCAGCAGCGCGAGCGCAGCGGCGTCTTCGTGCAGGGGCACGGCATCCAGGACATGACGAGCGACCGCGTCGACGTCGGCCGGGCGGCGATCGGACAGGGCGGCCTGCTCACGACGCCCCTGCAGATGGCGATGGTCGCGAGCGCGGTCGCCAACGGCGGCAAGCTGATGAAGCCGACGCTCACCGACCGGGTCGTCGACCGCGACGGGCGGACGGTCGAGCGCATCGAGCCGGAGCTGCTTCATCAGGTGATGAAGGCGTCGACCGCGCAGGAGGTCGGCGACATGATGGCCAGCGTCGTGCGCGAGGGGACGGGCACCGCGGCCGCCCTCTCCGGCATCGACGTGGCCGGTAAGACCGGCACGGCCGAGATCATCCCGGCGCAGAACGTGAATCAGCCGTGGTTCATCGGGTTCGCGCCGCGGACCAACCCCCGCATCGCCGTCGCGGCGACGATCGAGCGCTCCACCGGGACCGGAGGCGTGGTCGCCGCGCCGATCGCCAAGCGCGTCATGGAGGAGCTGCTGCGGTGAGCGGCGGGATCACGCAGGACCACGTCGTCGACGGCCGCTACCGGCTCGTGAGCCGCCTCGGCTCGGGCGGCATGGCCGACGTCTGGTGCGCGGAGGACCTCCAGCTCGGGCGGCAGGTCGCGCTCAAGCTGCTGCACCGCCGGTTCGCCGAGGACGCCGACTTCGTCGAGCGCTTCCGCCGCGAGGCGTCGAGCGCCGCCGGCCTCCAGCACCCGAACGTCGTCTCCGTCTACGACCGCGGGGAGTTCGACGGCACGTACTACATCGCTATGGAGTTCCTCGACGGGGTCACGCTGAAGGACCTCGTCAAGCGCGACGGGCCGCTGCCCTCCGACCGCGCCATCGACCTGGCGATCCAGATCCTGCGCGCCGCCCGCTTCGCGCACAAGCGCGGGATCATCCACCGCGACCTCAAGCCGCACAACGTGATCGTCGACGGCGAGGACCGCGCGAAGGTCACCGACTTCGGCATCGCGAAGGCCGGCGCGTCGGACATGACCGAGACCGGCTCGATCCTGGGGACGGCGCAGTACCTCTCGCCCGAGCAGGCGCAGGGCCTGGCCGTCAACGCGCAGTCCGACCTCTACGCGATCGGGATCGTCCTCTACGAGATGCTCACCGGCGCGATCCCGTTCGACGGCGACTCGGCGGTGACGATCGCGCTCAAGCAGGTCTCCGAGCCGCCGCTGCCGCCGAGCCGGCTCAACCCGTCGGTGAGCCCGGAGCTCGAGGCCGTCGTGCTGCGCGCCCTGGCCAAGGAGCCCGCGCAGCGCTTCGCCGACGCGGACGAGTTCATCGCCGCGCTGGAGGCGGCGCGCGCCGGCATGGGGGACTCGGGCGGGGCGTCGACGACGGCGTTCATGCCGGTTCCGGCGCCCGCGCCCGGCGTCGTCGAGGAGGAGGTCGTCTACGCCGAGCCGCTGGTCGAGGACGACGGCCCGCGCTGGTGGCTCTGGGCGCTGCTCGCGACGGTGCTCATCGCGGGCGCGGTGCTCGCCGCGCTGCTGCTCGGCGCCAAGGAGACCAAGCCGGTGCCCAGGCTCGTGGGCGCGGACATCGCCACCGCGGCGCGCACGCTGCGCAACGAGGGCTTCAAGCCGGTGGCCGAGCGGGTGCGCAACAGCCGCCCGGACGGCGAGGTCATCGCGCAGGACCCGGGCCCGGGCACCAAGCTCGAGGTCGGCGAGGAGGTGACGCTCACCGTCTCCAGCGGCCCCGGGCTCGCCGGCGTGCCGAGCGTCGAGGGCCTGACGCGCAAGCAGGCGCGCAAGCGGCTGACCGACGCCGGCTTCAGGGTGCGCGAGCGACGCGAGCCCTCCGACGACGTCGCGGAGGGGAAGATCGTCGAGGCCGCGCCGGCGTCCGGCTCGCAGGTCGAGGTCGGCAGCGTCGTCACGATCGTCGTCTCCACCGGGCCGGAGCGCGTGAAGGTCCCGGGCGTCGTCGACAGCGAGGTCGACGAGGCGCGCGCGCAGCTCGAGCGGCTCGGGCTGGAGGTCGTCGTACAGCGCGAGGAGACCGACGACGCCGAGCCCGACACCGTCATCGGGCAGACGCCGGAGGGCGGCAGCGAGGTCGAGAAGGGGTCGACGGTCACCCTCACCGTCGCCAAGGAGGTCGAGAAGGTCGGCGTGCCGGGCGTCGGCGGGCTCGACCAGGCGGCAGCGGCCGAGAAGCTGTCCGGCGCGGGGCTCGAGGTCGACATCCAGGAGGAGCCCGTCGACGTGCGCAGCGACGACGGCAAGGTCCTGGCGCAGGACCCCGCCGCCGGCCGTCAGGTCGAGCGCGGCTCGCGGGTGACGATCACGGTGGGCAAGTTCGACCCCGACCTCGACCCGGAGGGCACCGGCACCACGACCGACGAGACGCCGCCGCCCGACGACACCGGCGGGATCGAGGGCGCCTCCGGCGAGGCCGGCAACGGGGCGCGGCGGCGGTGAGGGTCGCCGTCCTCGCGGGAGGGCGCTCCTCCGAGCACGAGGTCTCGCTCGCGTCGGGGACGTCGGTGCGCGAAGGGCTGGAGGAGGCGGGCCACGAGGCGGTGGCGGTCGAGCTGGCGCGCGACGGGACGTGGTCTGCCGGCGGCGAGGAGGTCGAGCTGCGCGCCGGCCGCGGGCTGCTGGGCTGCGACGTCGCGTTCCCGGTCCTGCACGGGCCGTTCGGCGAGGACGGCACGGTGCAGGGGCTGCTCGAGCTGCTCGACGTGCCGTACGTCGGCTCCGGCGTCGCGGCGAGCGCCGTGTGCATGGACAAGCTGCTGCTCAAGGACCTGTGCGCGAGCGCCGGGCTGCCGCAGGTGGGCTACGAGCGCGGCGTCCCCGGTCGGGCGCCGGAGGTGGGGTGGCCGTGCTGGGTCAAGCCCGCGCGCCTCGGCTCCTCGGTGGGGATCGTCCGCGTCGACGGCCCGGACGCGTACGAGGAGGGGCTGGCGACGGCGCTGGAGCACGACCCGCGCGTGATCGTCGAGGCCAACTTCTCCGGGCTGGAGGTCGAGTGCTCAGTGATCGGATCCCCACCCACCCACGAGGCGTCCCAGCCGGGCGAGATCGTGCTGAAGGCCGGTGCCGGCTGGTACGACTACGAGGCGAAGTACGACCCGGGCGGGATGGAGCTCGTCGTGCCCGCGCGGATCTCCGAGGCGGCGCGCGAGCGTGTGCGGTCGCTGGCGCTCGACGCGTTCGCGCTGGCCGGGTGCCACGGGCTCGCGCGCGTCGACTTCTTCGTCGAGGGCGAGGACGTCCTGCTCAACGAGGTCAACACGATGCCCGGCTTCACGCAGACGAGCGTCTACGGGAAGCTCTGGGCGGAGTCCGGCGTGCCGTACGCGGAGATCATCGACCGCCTCGTGCAGCTCGCGGTCGAGCGCTTCGGGCGCGAGCGGTCACACCGCTTCTAGCGCAGCAGCTCCAGCTCCGCGATCTCGACGCGGTCGTCGTCGGGCGCCAGCGCGGTGATCCACAGCAGGTAGTGGCGGTAGGTGCGTCCCGCGAGGTCGAGGTCGATCGGCTCCGTGGAGTCGACCTTTCGAGGCGCGGCGAGGCGGGTCCAGCCGGTGAGCACCTCAGGCCGCCCGTCGACCGCGCCGTAGACCGCCGCGGTGAAGCCCGGCGTCTTCGTCCGCACCACGAGCCGCCGCGCGCGGATCCCGCCGCCGTCGTCGGTCTTCGCGTCGAGCGTGATGCCGACGCCGTCCTTCTGGAGCGCGCCGGAGGAGTACGTCTCCGTCGTCCACACCGTGCCCTGGTCGCGGTCGACCGCGAACGACGCCTCGTCGCCGTGCTCGCCGTCGCCGCCGATGGGGTCGAAGTCCTTCGCCGCGCGGGCGCCGAGCGACACCGTGCGCAGGCCGGGCGCCGGCGGCGCGGCGCCGCGGACCGATCCGGTCCCGCGGTGCGTGCGGTCGGCGGCGAGGACGAGCACGAGCGCCGTCGCCGCCGCGCCGAGCGCGATCAGCGCGATGACCACCCGCATCGACACGCGCAGGCGCAGCGGCAGGCGCGCGCGCTTGGGGTCGGGCAGCGCGCGCAGCACCTGCGTCGCCTCGCCCGTCGTCTGGCCGGCCCGGGCGCTCTCGACCGCGAACACGTCCTCGAGGTCGGCCATCAGCTCGTGCGTCGACGGATAGCGCACCGCGAGGTCCTTCGCCGTCATCCGGTCGAGCACGGCGGCGAGCGCCGACGACACCTCGGGCCGGCGGTACTGCAGGTCGGGCAGCTCCTCGCGCACGTGCTTCATCGCCACCGCGACCTGGTTCTCGCCGTGGAACGGGACGTCGCCGGTGAGCATCTCGTAGAGCACGACGCCGAGCGAGTAGATGTCGGACTGGCCGGTGACGACGTGGCCCAGGGCCTGCTCGGGCGAGACGTAGTCGGTCGTCCCGAGCACGCGGCCGTCGGCGGTCAGGCCCTCCTGGTCGAGCGTCCGCGCGATCCCGAAGTCGGTGACCTTCGCCGAGCCCTCCTCGTCGACGAGCACGTTCTGCGGCTTGACGTCGCGGTGGACGATGTCGCGCGCGTGCGCCGCGCCGAGCGCCCACGCGATCTCGATCGCGTAGGCGATGGCCTCGGGGATCGGCAGCCGGCCGAAGCGCCGGATGCGGTCCTTGAGCGTCTCGCCCTCGACGTACTCGAAGACGATGTACGGCATGTTCTCGTCCTCGCCCGCGTCGATGACCTGGACGATGTGCGGGTGGTTGAGCTGGGCGACGGCGCGCGCCTCGCGGCGGAAGCGCTCGAGCTGGTCGGCGTGGCCGGCCATGTCGCGGTGCATGAGCTTGACCGCCACCGGGCGCTCCAGCACGGTGTCGAACGCCCGGTAGACGGTCGACATCCCGCCGGTGCCGATCTGCTGGTCCAGCCGGTAGCGGCCGCTCAGGCTGGTCCCGAGGTGGGTGCTCACGCTCCGTATTGTGCTGGCCCCTTGGCCATCCATGTCCTCTACGTCACCGATCCGGCGTGTCCGTGGTCGTGGGGCGCCGAGCCGGTGCTGCGGCGCATGGAGGCCGAATTCGGCGACGGGGTGCGGATCACCTACGTGATGGGCGGTCTCTGGCGCGCGATCGACCCCTCGAAGGCGCTGTCCGCGACGCTCGAGGCGGCGGCTTCGAGCGGGATGCCGGTCGACCCGCGGATCTGGCTCGACGCGCCGCCGAAGAGCACGTACCCGGCGTGCCTGGCGGTGAAGGCGGCGGCCGAGCAGGGGCTCGACGGGCCCTACCTGAGGCGCGTGCGCGAGGCGCTCATGTGCGAGCGCGTGAAGGCGGACAACCCCGATGCGCTGGTCGCGCTCGCGCGCGACGTCCCCGCGATGAACGTGGACCGGTTCGGCGTCGACCTCGCCTCGAACGCGATCGTCGAGGCGTTCGGCGCCGACCTCGACCGCGCGCGGGAGATCGGCGCGGAGATGCCGGCGTTCGTCGTCGACGACGGCGCGCCGCTGGGCGCGGAGGCCGTTCGCGCGGCCGTCGTCGCCGCCGGCGCGGAGCCCGCGCCGCTCCCCTCGGTCGAGGAGGCGCTGCGGCGCTTTCAGCGGATGGGCGTGCCGGAGGTCGCAGCGGTCTGCGACCTCCCCGGCCCACGTGCTCCCGCGGAGCTGTGGCGCCTGGCCCTCGAGTGGAGGGCCAGGCCCACGATGTTCCTCACGGGAGCGCTCTGGTCTGCGTCGTAGCGGCTAGCCCTGGAGGAGCTGCAGGACGGACGAGGGCGACTGGTTGGCCTGCGCCAGCATCGCCTGGCCGGCCTGCATCAGGATCTGCTCCTTCGTCAGGTTGACCATCTCCTCGGCCATGTCCACGTCGCGGATGCGGCTCTCCGCGGCGATCAGGTTCTCCTGGTAGACCGACATCGCGCTCAGCGTGTGCTCGAAGCGGTTCTGGACCGCGCCGAAGACCGCGCGCTGCTGGCTGACCGCGCTCAGGGCGTTGTCGAGCTCGGTGAGGTCCGTCGACGAGGTCGTCGACAGGGCCACCGACAGCGTGCCGATCGCGCCCGAGAGGCTGATCGTCGAGACGGCGATGACGTCGCCGTCGTTCGCGCCGACCTGGAACGTGATGTTCGCCACCGTGTTCAGCAGCTTGATGCCGTTGAACTCGGCCTGGGCGCCGATCCGGTCGATCTCCGCGGACAGCTGCGAGACCTCGGACGAGATCGCGGAGCGGTCGGTGTCGCTCAGCGACCCGTTCTTGTACTGGACGGCGAGCTCGCGGATGCGCTGGAGCATCGCGTGCACCTCGGCCAGCGACCCCTCAGCGGTCTGCACCATCGAGATGCCGTCCTGCGTGTTGCGCTGCGCCTGGCCGAGGCCGCGGATCTGAGCGCGCATGCGCTCGGAGATGCCGAGGCCGGCCGCGTCGTCGCCGCCGCGGTTGATGCGGTAGCCGGACGACAGCCGCTCCATCGCCTTCTTGATCCGCTCGTTCGTACCGACGAGCTGGCGGTGGGCGTTCAGCGCCTCGATGTTGTGATTGATTCGGAGAGACATCCTGTCGTGGTTCCTTCCTAGATTCCGAGCCGGGGGAGCTTCAGTGGGGGAGTGGGTCGGGGGTGGGCAGCTTCACGTCGGGGGGAGTGGCGGCGGCGGCCGCGTTCTCCTCCTTGACGGCGGTCCAGATCTCCTCGCGGTAGACCGGGACGGACTTGGGAGCGGCGATTCCGATACGGACGTTGGAGCCGCTGACCTCGATCACCTCGACGACGACGTCGTCGCCGAGCATGATCTTCTCGCCGGGACGGCGGGTGATGATGAGCATCAGGCGGCTTCCTTCACGAGCCCCGCGAACAGCGGGGCGCGCATCGGGCACTCGCCCGCCTGGTTGATGACCTGGTGGCCCTTGCCGTGCGCGATCAGGATCGGCGCGCGGAGGTTGGCGTGGAAGTCCTCGAGCTGCTCGGCGGCACGCACGGTGACGTAGACCGACGTCTGGTCGGCGTCGGTGATGCCGATCCGCTCGGCCTCCTCGTCGGAGAGCTCGACCTCGAAGTCGCCGAAGAAGCGCCATGGGTTCGTGACGGGCACGGCCAGCTCGGGGTCGTCGAGCGAGTGCAGCCAGATGAAGGCGCTGTCCTCGGAGCGGGCGAGCAGCGCGAAGCGGTTGCCGCCCAGGCCGATCAGGCCGTTGGGGAACTCGATCACGGCGTCGGCGGGAACCTCGAGGCGCCCGAAACGCGTGCTGTGGAGGGTCACTGCCATTGACATCACCTGAGGAAGTCGAGGAGGGAGGGTTGGATGAGCGACTGCCCCGACTGCAGGGCTGCCTGGTAGACGGACTGCTGGGTGGTCAGATCGATCATGGCCTTGGCGATGTCCGTGTCCTCGTTCTCGGAGAGCAACGCGGTCGTGGACTCCTCCACCTGGGCCAGCCGCGACTGCGCGGCGTCGAGACGGGTGCTGAGCGCGCCGATCGTGCCGCGCGCGGACGTCACGTCCTCGAGGTTCTTGTCGAGGTTCGTGAGCGCCGGGCCGCGGAGGCCCGGGAGGTTGCCGCTGCGCAGGTCGGCGGACAGCGTGCGCAGGGTGGACAGCAGCTTGTTGTCGGCGCCGCCGTTGCCGAGGACGCTGACGCCGGGGATGTTGATCTGGACCGAGACGCCCGGCCCGATCTGGCGCGCGATGGCGCCCGAGTCGCCGTCGTAGGTGTCGACGGCGCCCGCCGTGTACGGCGGGTCGTCGGTGTCCTGGCCGGCGAGGACGTAGCGCCCGCCGTACGAGGAGTTCGCCGCGCTCTTCGCGGTCTCGATCAGCTGGTCGACCTCGTCGGCGAGCTTGTTGCGCTCGGTCTGCCCGATGGAGCCGTTGGCGCCCTGGAGCGCGAGCTCCCGCGCGCGGTGCACGGTGTCGGTGACCGTCGCCAGGGCGGAGTCGGTGGTGTCGATCCAGCCCTTGGTGTCGTCGATCGTGCGCATGTCCTGCGCGATGCCGGCGAGCTCGGAGCGCAGGCGCAGCGCGTTGTGCGTGGCCAGCGGGTCGTCCGACGGCTTGTCGATGCGCTTGCCCGACGCGATCTGGCGCTGCGCGGTCGCGATGCGGTGGGTGCTCGCGCGCAGGTCGCTGAGCAGCCGGCGGCCGAGCATGCCCTCGGTGACGCGCCCGGCGCTCACAGCCCGACCCTTCCGGTCCGGTTGATGAGCATGTCGAGCATCTCGTCCATCGTGCTCATCACGCGGGACGAGGCCTGGTAGCCGCGCTGGAAGCGGATCATGTTCGTGACCTCCTCGTCCATGGCGACCCCGCTGACCTCCTGGCGGCGCGTGTCGGCCGCGTCGACGAGGGCCTGCGAGGTCTGCAGCTGCCGGTTCACGCTGGCCGCGTTCGCGCCGATCGTGCCGACGAGGTCGGCGTACTTCTGGTCGGCGGCGCCGCCGCGGAGGGCGGCGATCGCCCGGGCGAGGTCGTTGGCGCCGACCGCGGCGGTCGAGCCGGGCTTCACGGTCGCGGCGGTGACGGCGACGGCGAGCGTCGCGGCCTCCGAGCCGAGCGTGGCGGTGAAGAAGTTGGGCGGCGAGTGGATCGCGTTGACGCTCGTCTGGAGGCTGCGCGCGACGTCGTTGAGGCGAGCGTGGTAGCCGGCGGTCAGCGGCCCGAGGTCGATCAGCGCGCCGAGGCGGCCACCGGGGGCGCTGAGCGACTGCGGCCACGTCGGCGGGTTCGTCCCGTCGACGAGCGGCGCGGCCGCGTCGCCGAAGTTCACGCGGATGAGCCCGCCGCCGAGGTCGGTGACCGACACCTGGGCGTAGCCGCTCAGCTCGTCGAGCAGGACGTCGCGGCGGTCGAGCAGGTCGTTCGGGGCGCGGCCGGCGGTGACCGAGCTCTGGATCATCACGTTGAGCCGCTGGATCTCGTTGGCCGCGGCGACGATCGGGCCGGACGGGCCGGTGATCTGCGTGTACTCGGCGGTGGCCTCCGAGGCGACGGCGGTCAGGCGCGCGTCGAACGAGCGCAGCGCGTTGGCCAGCGTCTCGGCGTGGCCGACGAGCGCCTGGCGGGCGGGCTGGCTCTCGGGGTAGTTGGCCACGTCGCCCCAGGCGCTCCAGAACTTGTCGAGCAGCGCGCTGATGCCGTCGGTGCCGGGCTCGTTGAGCGCGGCCTCGATGCTGCCGAGGGCGCCCGCGGTGGTCTCGTTGCCGGCGAGCGACATCGACTGGCCGCGGTACTGGACGTCGAGGAAGTTGTCGCGCAGGCGGCGGTAGGCCTCGACCTCGACGCCCTGGCCGAGCAGCGCGCCCGCGCCGTTGGCGAGCGCGCCGGCCTTGATGGCCAGCGGCTCGGACGCGACGAAGGACGCCTCCTGCCGCGTGTAGCCGACGGTGTTGGCGTTCGCGAGGTTGTGCGCGGTGACGTCGAGGCCGCGCTGCTGGGCGAGGAGCCCCTTCAGCGCGGTCTGCAGGCCCATGAAGCTCGAGACGTTCATGCCTGCAGATCCAGGACCCGGTGGCTGGAGACGGGGGTGGCCTGGGCGGCGGACCCGCCCGGCGGGCGGTAGCCGGGCTCCTCCTCGGCGCCGACGAGGCGCACGAGGTGGTCGAGGAAGGCGAGCTCCTGGCGCATGAGGGCGCGGTTGACGAGGTGCTCGCGCTGGATCTCGCTGAGCAGGCCGCGCAATTCGGCGGAGCGCTCGCGAGCAATCAGTGCGTCATCGTGCGTCATCAGGCCAGCGAGGCCGTCGAGGGTGACCTCGTGCGGCTGGCGGCCGAGCATCCCGGCGGCGCGGACGAGCAGCTGCGCGCGCTCGGTCTCGAGGCGCCCGCGGCGGTCCATCTCGCCCTGGATCTCGGTGACGCACGCGAGCACGCCCTCGACGTCCTGGCGGCGGGTGGCGCCGCCCTGGCGCAGGATGGCGTCGAGCAGGCGCCGGTTGGAGGCGAGCTGCTCGGCGAGGTGGCCGAGGACCGCGGTGCCGATCTCGGTCGGCGGGGCGGGGACGAGGGTGGCCGGGAGGCTCACTTCGCGCCCCCGTCGAGGTTCAGGGAGCCCGCCAGGCCGATGCCGCCGCCTGCGATCATCGCGTCGGCGAGGGCGCCGGGGAGCATGTCGCGGTACGCCGAGGACGCGGCGCTGGAGCCCTCGTCCTCGGGCTGCGCGGTCTTCGCGAGCTGCGAGGTGAGCTGGACGAGCAGCATGCGCTCGAAGGCGAGGCCGGCGCGCTCGGCGTCGGTCCGCTTCTCGGAGCCCGGGGGGAGCGGCATGGCGCCGCCGATCGCCCCCACGCTCATCGCTTGACCCCGTTGGCGATCTCGAGGAGCTGGTCCTGCATGCGGATCGCGCGGGAGGCGAGCTCGAACGAGCGCTGCGCCTCCATCATGTCGGTCATCGCGTCGGCGACGTCGACGTTGGACGCCTCGAGCGCGCCCTGCTCGACGCCGACCTCGGCCCGCGTGGCGGGGCCGCTGCCGACCGTGACGGAGAAGGTGTTGTCGCCGTTGGGGTTCAGGCCGTCGTTGGCGCGGACCGTCACGAGGTCGAGCTGCCCGGCGGCCCGCGTGCCGTCGGAGACCTTGCCGTCGCGGGAGATGTGGATCGCCGACTCGGACGTGCCGGGCGGGAGCGTCACGCCGGTGAAGTGGCCGCTGCTCGTCATGAGCCGCCCGCCGGAGTCGATCTGCAGGTTGCCGTCGCGGGTGAGGACCTCGGAGCCGTCGGCCGCGCGGGCCCGGATGAAGCCCGGCCCGTCGAGGGCGACGTCGAGCTGGCGGTCCGTGCGCTTCAGCGCGCCCTGGGCCGAGCCGCGCCCGACGCTCGTGGCCGCCGCGCCCGCACCCTCGATGACCCCGGGCGCGGTGCCCGGCCCGGCCGGCGTGTAGACCAGGTCGCGGAACGCGACGCGGACGCGCTTGTAGCCCGTCGTGTTGACGTTCGCGAGATCGTTGGACAGCGCGGCAAGCCGCTGCTGCTGAGCCGCCATACCGGCGGCCGCCGTATACATGCCTTCGAGCACGGGTCTCCTGGGGGGGAGCCCTGGCCTCCGCCAAGGGGCGGTCCAGCCATGGGCGATACTGAGTCGGCCGGGGTAGTCGGCGGGTCGCGCCCGGACTTGAGCGCTTCTGGACCGGAGGCGGTCTAGGAGACCCGACCGACGTCGTTCGCTGCCTTCTGCAGCGTCCCGTCGATCGTGGTGATGACGCGCTGGCCGGCCTCGAACGCGCGCAGGGACGCGATCATGTCGACCATCGTGCGGGCGGCGTCCACGCCGGAGCCCTCGAGGGCGCCCGAGCGGGCCTTGCCGTCGGCGGGGCCGGCGGCCACGCCGCTGAAGAGGCTCTCGCCCGCCTTGCGGGCGCTGCGCACGTTGAAGACGCCGAGCCGGGCCGGGTCGACGGCGCCGTCGGCGCCGACCATGACGGGGCCTCCGTCCTTGCCGACGATCGGGTTGCCGAGCTGGTCGGTCAGGCGGCCGGCGCCGTCGGCCATGAAGCGGCCGTTGCGCGTGAACCGCATGCCGTCGGGCGTCTGGACGCCGAAGAAGCCGTCGCCCATGACCGCGAAGTCGAGGGGCTCGCCGGTCTCCCGGACGGCCTGCGGCGCGAAGTCGGTGACCTGCGACGCGATCGCCACGCCGGCGCCGAGCTGGCCGATCTCCTGGCCGGTCTGCCGGTTCTTGAGGAGCATCTCCTCGAAGGAGTGCTGCGCGGTGCGGTCGGCCTTGTAGCCGGGCGTCGACGCGTTCGCCAGGTCGTTGGCGATCAGGTCCTGCCGCTGCATCTCGGAGAGCATCCCCGAGGCGGCGATGTAGAGCCCACGCTCCATACGCACCGGGTGGTCGGCCGGTGCGCGAGGATGTTGAGCGTGGCCGGGCCGATCGTCGACCTCATCGTCCTGCGCGGCCTGCTGGCCGACACGTCGTTGCGGCCAGGCATCGTGCTGCCCGCCAAGGTCCTCGAGCGCGACGGCCAGCGGGGGCTGCTGCTGCTCAACGGCGCGCGGGTGCAGGCGCAGCTGCCGCCCGAGCTCGCGGCCGGCGACGCGCTGCGGGTGCGGGTGCAGGAGGTCAGCCGCGAGCGGCTGACGCTGCAGGTCATCCCGGACGCCGGGCGGGCGGGGGAGGCCGGAGCGCCGCTGCCGCCGCCCACCCTCGGGCTGCCGCTGCCGGGCGGCGCCCGCTTCCGCGTCGATCCCGAGCCGCCGGAGGGCGGCGGCGCGCAGGGAGGGGCGGGGGGCCGGCGCTCGATCGCGCTGCGCTTCGACTCGCCCGCGCTCGGCCGCCTGGACTTCCTGCTCACCGTCGACGCGGAGACGGCCGCGGCGCGCGTCGGCGTCGCCGCGGGCGCCGGGCCCGTTGCTCGTTCGGCGGCGAACGACCTGCGCGACGGCCTGGCGCAGGCGACCGAGCGCGCGGCCTCGGTCGTCGTGCGGGAGCGATCGGAGACGCTCGATGTCCGCGTCTGAGGGAGGCCCGGCCGGGGGCGGCGGCGCGCAGCGGCCCCCCCAGCGCGCGGCCGCGCTGCGCTACGAGAGCGGCGTCGACGCGGCGCCCAAGCTGGTCGCCGCGGGCGCGGGCGCCGCGGCCGAGCGGATCCTGGCCCTGGCCCGCGAGGCCGGCGTGCCCGTCCGCGAGGACGCCGCGCTGGCCGACGCGCTGGCGCGCCTGCAGCTCGACCTCGACATCCCCGCCGACCTCTACGCCGCGGTGGCGGAGGCCCTGGTGTGGGCCTACTCGCTCGACGCCCGGGCGCGCTGAGCGCGGGCGTGGACGCCGATCCGCGCCGTCAGGTCGTCGCCGCAGTGCAGCAGCGCGCCGCCCGGCTGCTCGTCGACGCGCATCCCGTTGCCGGTGCGCACGATCTCGCCGTCCAGCTCGTCGTGGTCGAGGAACACGTGCCCGACCGTGAGGGTGGCCTTCGCGAAGCGGCCGGTCAGCCGCAGCACCACCGTGTCGTGGCGGTCGGCCCAGACGCGCAGCGCGCGTCCCTCCTCGCCCTGCTCGTCCCACGCGAGGCGGCCCTTGTCCACTTCGAGGACCAGCGCCTGCGGCGGGTCGGCGCGTGCCTGTACGAAGCTCACCTCGAGCAGCGTCCCTGCGCCGATCGTGCGCTGCCAGCGCGTCACCGGAAACGAGACTAGGCGGCGCGCGCCGGGCGCGCGCCGCTTGGTCAGTCCCGTTGCCCGTCGCTACGCGACGAGCTGAAAGAGCGCGGCGTCGTCGTCGAGCGCCTTGCGCAGCGTCTTCTTCATCTGGCCGTGGATCTGGCAGACGCGGCTCTCGCTCACGCCCATGATCTCGCCGATCTCGGCCAGCGTCAGGTTCTTGACGTAGAGCAGCACGGCGATCTCGCGCTCGCGCTGGGTCAGGCAGGCGAAGGCCTCGCGGAACTTCTCCTTGGCCTCGATCGTCGCCGTCGCGTGCTCGGGGTCGACCCGCACGTCGGTCGACGCCAGCGTGTCGATGCGCTCGATCGTCGTCTCGTCGTCGCTCAGCACGAGCGTGTTCAGCGAGGTCATGTCCGACTGCTGGATCTCGTCCTGGCGGCGGCGCAGCTCGGAGACGCTCGTGCCGAGCGCCTCGGCGAGCTCCTCGCGGGTCGGGCGGCGGCGGTGCAGGGCGGTGAACTCCTCCACGGCCTTCTCCACGTCGCGCTCCCAGCGGCGGATCGAGCGCGGGGCCCAGTCCTGCCGGCGCAGCTCGTCGAGCACGGCGCCGTGGATGCGGGTCCACGCGTACTGCTCGAGCGTCGCGCCCTTGGCCGGGTCGTAGCGGTCGATCGACTGGATGAGCGCCTCGAGGCCGCACGAGATGAAGTCCTCGACCTCGCAGCGGGCCGGCATCTCGCGGACCTTCTTGTAGACGATGTACTTCACCAGCGGCGCGAAGGTCAGGATGAGCCGGTCGCGGACGCCGGGGTCGTTCGTGTCGCGGTACTGCTGCCAGAGCGCGAGCGTGTCCTCGGGGGAGAGGCGGCGCCGCGAGGCGGTCGGGGGGGTCACGAGGTGCTCCTTGGAAACGAGGGACGGACGAACGGGACCGGTCAGGTATCGGGTCGTTGCGTCCGCCTCCCCATCCCCGTATTTCGGCGGTTGAGGAAGCGATGCGTCCAGGGCCCGCATCCCCAGAAATGGGGACCCCGCCCGCCCCCTAAAGTCGCGCCTCTTCCTGCCGACCACGCAGCGTGTAGTCCGCCGTTTTCCCCGCCGTTCTTCCCCGACGCGAAAGGCCCGCCACCCCCATGGCGCTTCGCCTCACAGACGCCACGCCGTCCCCCCAGCCGTCCGGCCCTCCCGCCGCTCTCCTCGTCCCCCGAGCCGAGGCCTGCCTCGGCGCCCGCGACATCGCCGGCTACCGCGCGCTGTTCGCCGAGGCCGCCGCCGTCGAGGACCATCACCGCCGCTACGAGGCCCGCAAGCGCCTGATCGAGGCCGGCCTCTCGACGGCCGGCAACGACGTCGCCGCGATGGGCCCCATCTTCGCCGCCGTCGCCCGCGAGGCGCTCGAGGTCCTGACCGACGAGCCGCGCGAGCCGTGGCTGCTCAACTACGCCGGGATCGCCTTCTACGAGCTCGGCGAGCTGGGCGCCGCGGAGGACCTGTTCAAGGCCGCCCGCCGCCTCGACCCCGACCTCGCGCACGTCGAGCGCAACCTCGAGGAGATCGGCCGCCGCCGCCGCGCCGGGGTCTCCAGCATCCACCTTCCGCCCCCGCTGAAGATCGTCCTCAAGGACCTCGCCCCGCGCGCGAGGAAGATCGCCGACAGGGCGCGTCCGGCCGACGGCAGGACGCTGAGCCTCTGCATGATCGTCAAGGACGAGGAGGCGATGCTCGGCCGCACGCTCGCCGCGATTCACGAGCACGTCGACGAGATCGTCGTCGTCGACACGGGCTCCACCGACCGCACCGTCGAGATCGCCGAGTCGTTCGGCGCGAAGGTCCTGCACCACGAGTGGACCGGCGACTTCGCGGCGGCGCGCAACGTGTCGGTCGACGCGGCGACGTCGGACTGGATCATCTACCTCGACGCCGACGAGGTCCTCGTCGAGGGCGACGGCCCGCGCCTGCGCGAGCTGCTCGGCCAGACGTGGCGCGACGCCTTCTACCTCGTCATGACGAACTTCGTCGGCGAGGAGGAGGACAACCACGCGCTGAACTTCAACGCGCTGCGCATCTTCCGCAACCGGCCCGAGTACCGCTTCGAGGGCCGTCTGCACGAGCAGTGGGCGCAGAACCTCCCCGCCTACCTGCCCGAGCGCCTGGTGACGTGCGACGTGCGCGTGGACCACTTCGGCTACCTCGGCGCGGTGCGCGACAGCAAGGGCAAGTCGCAGCGCAACCTCGAGCTCCTCGAGCGCCAGATGGCCGAGGGCGACGACTCGCCCTTCCTGCACTTCAACCTCGGCTCGGAGTACCACGCCCTCGGCGACCTGCCGGCCGCCGAGCGCGAGCTCGGCATCGCGTGGGAGCGCCTGCGCGGCGAGGACGGGCGCGTCGTGCGCCAGGCCTACGTGCCGTCGCTGGGCAGCCGCTACGTCCGCGTGCTCAACGCGCTCGGCCGCCACGACCGCGTCCGCGAGCTGAGCGCCGAGGTCCTCGAGCTCTTCCCCGGCTTCACCGACGTCGTGCTCGAGCTGGCCGTGTCCACCCACGCCGCGGGCGACGCGGCGGAGGCCGAGCGCCTGCTGCGCCGCTGCCTGGAGATGGGCGACGCGCCGAGCAGCTACTCGGCCGCCATCGGCGCCGGCAGCTACCTCGCCCGGCTCGCGCTCGCCGACCTCATGCGCGTCGAGGGCCGCCTGGACGAGGCCGAGGCGGAGGTCCGCCACTGCCTCGAGCACCATCCCGGCTTCATCGGCGTGGTCGAGCCGTACGCGTCGCTGCGCCTGGCCCAGGGAGCCGAGCCGCAGGAGGTCGTCGCCGACGTCCACGCGGCGATCGCGGACATGGCCCCGGGCGCGCGGTTCATGCTCGCCGTCACGCTGTACGAGGCGGGCGCCGCCGAGCTGGCCGAGGCCGAGCTGCGCGTCGTCGTCGCCGGCCAGCCGCACAGCGGGCCCGCGCTGCTGGCCCTCGGCGAGACGCTCCTCTCGCAGGCGCGCTTCGCGGAGACGTTCGAGGCGCTCGCCGCCATCCCCGAGGACTCCCCGTGGGCGCCGTCCGCGGCGCGCACGCGCGCCTTCGCCGCGCTCGCGGGCCAGGACGGCGACGCCGCGCGCGACGCGCTGGCCCTGCCCGGCATCGCCCGCCTCGCGCACGCCGAGAGCAGCCTGCTGCGGGCGTGGCACGCGGCGCTGGCCGGCGACCAGCCGCCGGCCACCCTGCCGGCCGAGGCCGCCGAGCCCGCCCTCGTCATGCTCGAGGCGCTGGCCCGGGTCGAGGCGTTCGAGTCCTTCGAGCTGCTCGCCGCCCTCTACGACACGATCGCGCTGCCCTGGCGCGAGCGCCGCGAGCGCCTCGCGGGCGTGTACCTGCGCCGCGGGTTCCTCGAGAGCGCGGCCGACGAGTGGATCGCCGTCTGCGACACCGAGGGCGCCGACGCGGCGGCCCTCGTGGGCCTCGCCCAGGTCGCGTGGGCGCGCGGCATGGACGAGGACGCCGCCGTCTTCGCCGCGGGGGCGCGCGAGCTCGAGCCGAGCCACGCCGGCGCCGCCCGGCTCCTCGAGCACCTCGGCGCCGCCGCCTGACCCGGCCGTGACCGCGTCATCGAACACCTGGCTGCCGCTCGTGCCGTGCGGTCAAGCGATTCCCCCCAGCACCGATAGCCCCTCCCAGACGCGCGTCCACGGATGGACGCGGTGGGACACCAGGAGGGGAATCGATGACGCCGCCACTCGTGCCGCCGACCGGCTCGGAGCCGCCTACAGGAGTGCATGCCCAGCGGGCGCCCAGCGCGCCGGAGAACGGTGGGTTCGCGCAGGTCTACGACCTGGCGCTGGCCCGTGCGCGCCGCAGCGACGCGACGTCGGAGCCGGCCGAGCCGGTCATCCCGGTGTCGGTCCTGGAGGAGATGGAGGCGGCGTCGCGGATGTACCACGCGCTGCACGCCCAGGGCCACGAGCTGCGCTTCGAGTCGGACGCCGGCCGCGTGCGCGCGGAGCTGCGGACGGTCGAGGGCGACGTCGTGCGCCCGGTCTCGCTGCGCGAGGCGATCGACGTGAGCGGCGACCCGGACTTCGCGGCCTGAGCCAGGAGGTGGGCTAGGGCCATGGCATCGATGAACTTCGTCGGGCTCGGCTCGGGCCTGGACACGAACGCGATCGTCTCCCAGCTGATGGAGATCGAGCGCCAGCCGCGCGCTCGTCTCGAGCGCCGGCAGGCGGCGGTGCAGGCGCGCCAGGACGCGCTGCGCGACATCGCGACGAAGCTCAAGACGCTGAAGTCCGCGGCCCAGGCGCTCGCCTCCGCCGGCACGTGGGCGCCCACGCAGACCGTCGCGTCGTCGGACTCGACCCGCGTCGGCGCCCGCTCCTCGGGCAGCATCACGCCGGGGACGTACGACGTCTCGGTCCAGCAGCTCGCGACCACCGCGTCGCACACCTTCAACACCCAGACGCGCCCGAACCCGTCGACGATCACCGTCACCACGACGGCGACCAACACGCAGTACACGATCAACGTCGCCGCGAACTCGACGGTCGACGCCATCGTCAACACGATCAACGGCGACTCCGCGTCGCCGATCGTCGCGCGCAACTTCAACGGCCAGCTCCAGCTCTCGGCGAGGACGAGCGGCGCCGGGCAGAACTTCACGGCGACCGGCCAGGTGCTCACCGGCGAGACCGCGGCGGTGACGGGCAAGGACGCGAACTTCACGGTCAACGGCGTCTCGTACGTGCGCGCGTCGAACACCGTGACGGACGCGATCACCGGGCTCGAGCTCACGCTCAACGGCACCACCACGGCCAACGTGCAGGTGACGGTCGGCACCGCCGTCGTCGACGGCAAGGCCCTGGCGTCGAGCGTCAAGGCGTTCGTGGAGGCCTACAACGCCCTCGTCGACGCCACGCGCAGCCGGACCAACGAGAAGCGCGTCACCAACCCGACGACGACGACCGACGCCAAGAAGGGCGTGCTGTTCAACGACAGCGGCCTCGGGAACATGCTCTCCCAGCTGCGCCTGGCCGTCATGACGCCGACGAGCGTCGGCAACTCGAGCACGATGGACGAGCTCGTCGAGATCGGCGTCTCGACCGGCGCGGCCACCGGCGGGGCGAGCAACCCCGACAGCATCAGCGGGAAGCTCGTGTTCGACGAGGCGAAGTTCCTGAAGGCCTACGAGGCCGACCCCTCGTCCGTCGAGCGCCTGCTGCGCGGCAGCACGTCCACGAACGGGATGGGCGCCCGGATCGACACGCTGATCAAGCCGTTCTCCGACGGTGGCGGGCTCTTCGACGGGCGCATCAGCTCGGCCGGCTCGGAGCTGACGCGGCTGGCCGACCAGATCAAGCGGATGGACGACCGGCTGTCGCGCAAGGAGACCTTCCTGCGCCACCAGTTCACGACGCTCGAGACGTCGCTCGCGAAGCTGAACGCGCAGAGCAGCGAGCTCGCGTCGCGCCTGCCCGGCACGAACGACTCGTAAGGTCGCCGAGGCGGCCTCAAGCCGCAGGGCCGGCGCCCGATCATCGCGTTCGACTGACCATGATCTCGGAGGCTCGATGAACCCCTACGCGTCCCCGCAGGCGTACCGCGCGAGCAGCGTGATGACCGCCAGCCCGGGGCAGCTCGTCGTCATGCTGTACGACGGCGCCGGCCGCTTCCTGCGCCAGGCCGAGATGGCCGCCCAGGAGGGTGCGTGGAGCCACGCCCTCGACCGCATGACGAAGGCCGACGCGATCGTCGATGAGCTGCTGGTGACGCTCGACGTGGAGGCGGGCGGCCAGCTGGCCGAGCGCCTCCAGGGCATCTACGTCTTCTGCAAGCGCCTGCTGATCGAGGCCCGCATCGAGCGCGACCCCGAGAAGATCAGCCGCGCCGCGAAGCTGCTCGCCGACCTGCGCGAGGCGTGGGCGGAGATCGCCGCCGGCGCATGACCGATCCGGCCGACGCCCTCCTGGAGCTGGCGCAGGCCGAGCTGCGCGCGGTCACCGAGGGCCGCGTCGACGACCTGGCCGACCTGCACCACGAGCGCGACCGCCTGCTGGCCGTGCTGCCCGCGCAGGTCGCGCCGCACCAGGCCGCGACCCTCTCGCGCACGCTCGCCGTGCAGGGCGAGGTCGCCGACCTGCTGCGGCGCACGCGCGACGCCGTCACCGCCGAGCTGCAGCGGCTGGACCAGGGCCGCGCGACGCTGCGCGGCTACGCGGCGGCCGGGCTCACCGCCGCGCGCACCTTCGACTCCGTCGGCTGACGATCGCCGGGGCGGCGGGCGGCCCCCTAAAGACACAGCACGACGGTCCGATGACCGGTCCATGGGCGCCAAGGAGGCCGCCCGCAGGACCCCCAACAGACGAATGAGCCCATGGACGGGCGAATCGCCGCGATCGAGGTCGCAACCCCGTCATGGAGCTCTTCGACACCGTCCACGTCGCCCTCGAGAGGGCCATCCAGGGCTCGGCCGTGCGCCAGCAGGCGCTGGCCGAGAACATCGCGAACGTCAACACGCCGGGCTACCGCCGGCAGGACGTCGACTTCCACACCCAGCTGCAGTCGGCGATGGCCGGCGGGCCGGAGGCGCTGGCCTCGACGTCGTTCGCGCCGCAGGTCGACGACTCGTCGCCGATGCGGCCGGACGGCAACAGCGTCGACATCGACGCCGAGTCGGCCAACCTCGCGCAGAACGCCCTGGAGTACGAGGCGCTGGCACAGGTGCTGCGCACGCGCACCGACATCATCGAGATCGCGATCGGGAGCCGCTGATGAGCCTGTTCGGAGCCATCGACATCTCGGGCAGCGGCCTGTCGGCCGAGCGCCTGCGGATGGACGTCACCGCCGAGAACCTCGCCAACGCGCAGTCCACGCGCGGCGCCGACGGCCAGCCCTACCGCCGCAAGGAGGTCGTGCTGCGCCAGGCCGCCGGCGGCTTCGACGGCGCGCTCAACACCGCCATGGGCCAGGCGGCCGCCGGCTCGACTCCGGCGCGCGGCGTCGAGGTCGTCGAGATTGCCGAGGACCAGGCGCCCAACCGCATGGTCTACGACCCCGGCCACCCGGACGCCAACGCCGACGGCTACGTCTCGATGCCCAACGTCGACCCGGTCACCGAGATGGTCGACCTGATCGCCGCGTCCCGCGCCTACGAGGCCAACGTCACCGCGATGCAGACCGCCAAGAGCATGTTCACCAAGACCCTCGACCTACTCAAGTAGCGCGATGCCGGCGATCGACCCCTCCTCCCTCGCCGGAGCGCTGCCCACCGAATGGACCATCGCCCCGCTTGACGAGGCCGGCCTCTCCGATGCCGAGGTCAGCGGCCTCGGCGCGCTCGAGGGCACGCCCGACGCGGGCGGCAAGTTCTCGTCGGAGCTCGGCAAGCAGCTCAGCGCCCTCTCGGACCTCCAGGTTAAGGGCGCCGAGGCGTCCCAGGCGCTCGCCGCCGGCACCGCGACCGACCCGGCCGCCGTCGTCATGTCGGTCGAGCGCGCCCGCCTTTCCATGCAGCTCGCGTCCCAGCTCCGCACCAAGGGCGTCGAGGCCATCAACGAGGTCTTCAGGACGCAGGTCTAGCCCATGCCCCCCGTCATCGCCCAGATGCCCGCCCGCTCGAAGGCCATCCTGGCCGCCTCCGCGGTCGGGATCGCGTTCGTCGCCTTCATGCTCTTCAAGGTCGCGGCGGCGCCGAGCTACACGACCGTCCGCACCGGGCTCGACCCGGCGCAGACCGGCAAGATCACGGCGGCGCTCGACAACGCCGGCATCGGCTACGAGCTGCAGAACAACGGCACGGCGCTCGCCGTCGAGAAGTCCAAGACGGCGCAGGCGCAGGTCGCGCTCGCCCAGGGCGGCCTCGGCGGCGCGAGCAAGCAGCCGGGCTACGAGCTGCTCAAGGACCAGAAGCTCGGCGCAAGCGACTTCCAGCAGCGCCAGACCTACCAGCGCGCGCTCGAGGGCGAGCTCGCCAACACGATCGGCGACATCCAGGGCGTCAGCGGCGCCTCGGTGCGCCTCACGCTGCCCGAGGACGACCTCTTCGAGGACGAGTCCAAGCCGGCGACGGCGGCCGTCCTCCTGTCGAACGGCGAGACCGACCTCGAGTCCGCCTCGATCAAGGGCATCGCGAACCTCGTCGCCTCGTCGGTCGAGGGCCTGAAGGCCGAGAACGTCACGATCACCGACGGCACCGGCCGCATGGTGTGGCCGACGAGCGGCCAGGCGGGCGCGGACGGCATGGCCACGGCGACGAAGACCGCCGCCGAGAGCCGGTACGCCAACCAGGTCGAGTCGTCGATCAACGCGCTGCTGATGCGCACGATCGGCAACGGCAAGGCGCAGGTGAAGGTCACGGCCGACCTCGACGTCGACCAGATCAAGCAGAAGCAGCTCGAGTACGAGAAGCGCGGCACGCCGATCGACGAGGTCGAGGAGACCGAGAAGCTGGACGGCGGCGGCTCGACGGGCGGCACCGGCTCCGGCACGCGCGCCAACATCCCGACCTACAACGCCGCCGCGGCCGGCGGGGCGGGCGGGGCCTCCACGTACAGCAAGAAGTCAAGGCGCCGCCAGACCGCGGTCGGCAAGACCATCACCGACAAGGTCGTCGCGCCGGGCAAGGTCAACCGCCTCGACGTCGCGCTCGTGCTCGACAAGTCGCTCGAGCCGCAGAAGGCCGAGATCATGAACCTCGTCGCCGGCGCGGCGGGCCTCCAGGAGGCCGAGCGCGGCGACCGGATCACCGCCAGCGTGCTGCCGTTCGCGGCGCAGCCGAAGCCGAAGACGACCGGCGCGGGCCCCGTGCCGGCGGGGACGCTCGACGCCGCGAAGTACGGCGCGCTCGGGCTGGCCTCGCTGATCTTCCTGTTCTTCGTCGGGCGTCACCTGCGCCGGCGCGAGGACGAGGCGCTGATGGGCGAGCCGCTGTGGCTGCGCCAGATCGAGGCGCCGCAGTCGCTGAGCTCGCTGGAGGCCGCGCAGGGCGGCGCGCCGGAGCCCGTCGGGGTCGGCTCGCGCGAGACCGTCGAGGACGCGCTGCGGCGCGAGCCCGAGAAGGTCGCCAGCCAGGTCCGCAACTGGATGTCGGAGGACGTCTAGGTGACCGGGTCGGAGCTGGCCGTCGAGGTCCGCGACGCCGCCGCGCTGCCCGCGGCGCCCGCCGCGGGCGGGCCGCTGAAGGGCCGCCAGAAGGCCGCCGTGCTGCTCATCGCGCTGGGCGCGCAGAACGCCGCGGAGGTGCTCAAGCACCTGACCGACCGCGAGATCGAGGCGCTGTCGTTCGAGATGAGCAACATGGAGCACGTGCAGCCCGAGCTCGGGCAGCTCGTCCTCGACGAGCTCGCCGAGCGCGTCATCGCCGCCGAGGCGATGGGCCAGGGCGGGCCCGACTACGCGCGGGCCGTGCTCGAGCAGGTCTTCGGCAAGGAGCGCGCGAGCGAGATGCTCGCCGTCCTCAGCGACGCCACCGAGGGCCGCCCGTTCGACTTCGTGCGCCGCACCCCGGCCGAGCAGATCGCCGCGTTCGTCGCCGACGAGGCGCCGCAGACGATCGCGCTCGTCGTCGCCAACCTGCTCCCCGCGCACGGCGCGAAGGTCCTCGCCGAGCTTCCCGCCGACGTGCAGCCCGACGTCGCGCTGCGCATCGCGCTGATGGGCGAGACGTCCCCGCAGGTCGTGCGCGACGTCGCCCAGGGCCTGCGCGACAAGCTCTCCAACGTCCTGGAGCACGAGTACTCGTCGGCCGGCGGCGTCGAGACGCTCGCCGAGCTGCTCAACCAGGCCGGCCGCTCGACCGAGCGCAACGTGCTGCAGACGATCGGCGCCGAGCACGAGGACCTCGCCGAGGAGGTCCGCGCCCGGCTGTTCACCTTCGAGGACCTGCACCGCCTCGCCGACCGCGAGCTGCAGCTCGTGCTGCGCGAGGTCGACCAGAAGGACCTCGCGCTCGCGCTGCGCGGCGTCCCCGACTGGCTCATGTTCAAGATCACCGCGAACACGTCCACCCGCGCCGCCGAGCTGCTGCGCGAGGACATCGAGGCGCAGGCGCCGCAGCGCAAGCACGTCGTCGAGGAGGCGCAGAGCCGCATCGTGGCCATCGTGCGCCGCCTGGAGGACAACGGCACGATCACCCTCGGCGGCTCGGCCGGCGAGGAAGAGGAGGAGCTGGTCTGATGACCGCCGCCTTCGAGTTCGCGCCGCTCGAGCCGGCGGCCCCCGGAGCGGCCGCGTTCGGGGGCGCCGCGACCTTCGCGCCGCCGCCCCCGCCCGAGCCTGGCGTCGACGTCGACGCGATCCGCGCCGAGGGCTTCAACGAGGGCTACACCGCCGGCGCCGCCGACGCGCGCGCCGCCGTCGAGCCCGCCGCCGCCGCGCTGCACGCCGCGGCCGCCGAGCTCGCCGCGCTGCGCGCCGACGTCGCCGAGCGCTCCGAGCGCGCGGCCGTCGAGCTCGCGCTGCGGGTCGCCGAGCAGATCGTGCAGGGCGCGGTGGCCGTCGAGCCCGAGCGCGTCGTCGACACCGTCCGCGGTGCGCTGCGCCGCCTCGTCGAGCGCGACCGCGTGCTGCTGCTCGTCCACCCCGAGGACCTCGACGTCGTGCGCGAGCACTCGGCGCAGCTCGTCGCGGAGCTCGGCGGGATCGAGCACTGCGGCATCGAGGCCGACCGCCGCGTCGCGCGCGGCGGCGCCATCGTGCGCACGGCCGAGGGCGAGGTCGACGCGACGCTCGAGAGCAAGCTCGAGCGCGCCCGCGAAGTGGTGGAGTCCGAGCTTGCTCGCTGACGCGGACGTCGTCGGCGCCGCGGAGGGGACCCCTCCGGGCGCGGCCCCGCCGGTCGCCGAGCGCCTGGCGCTCGCCACGGCGGTCGTCGGCCGGTCGGACCTGCACCGCCGCCGCGGGCGCGTCTGCGACCTGATCGGCCTCGTCGTCGAGGCCACCGGCCTGGAGGCCGAGGTCGGCGAGGTGTGCGACGTCGCCGCGGGGCGCGGCCGCGAGCCGGTGCCCGCCGAGGTCGTCGGCTTCCGCGCCGGGCGCACCCTCCTCATGCCGCTCGGCGAGATGGTCGGCATCGGCCCCGGCAACGTCGTCACGCCGACGGGGCGCCCCGTGCGCATCCCGGTCGGCGACGCGCTGCTCGGACGCATCGTCGACGGGCTCGGCCGGCCGATCGACGAGGCCGGCCGTCTCGGCTCGCTCGCCACGCGCGCCGCCGAGGGCGCGCCGCCCGACGCGCTGTCGCGCCCGCGCATCCGCGAGCGCATGCCGCTCGGCGTCCGCGCACTCGACACGCTCGTCCCCTGCGGCCGCGGCCAGCGACTCGGCATCTTCGCCGGCTCCGGCGTCGGCAAGTCGTCGCTGCTCGGGATGATCGCCCGCAGCGCCGCGACCGACGTCAACGTCATCTGCCTGGTCGGCGAGCGCGGCCGCGAGGTGCTCGAGTTCATCGAGCGCGACCTCGGCGACGCGATCTCGCGCAGCGTCGTCGTCGTGGCGACCTCCGACCAGCCGGCGCTGGTGCGCATCAAGGCCGCGCTCACGGCGACGGCGATCGCCGAGCACTTCCGCGACCGCGGCGACGACGTCCTGCTGATGATGGACTCGGTCACGCGCTTCGCGATGGCCCAGCGGGAGGTCGGCCTGGCCGTCGGCGAGCCGCCGGCCACGCGCGGCTACACGCCGAGCGTCTTCGCCCTGCTGCCGCGGCTGCTCGAGCGCTCGGGCACCAGCCCGACCGGCTCGATCACCGGGCTCTACACCGTCCTCGTCGACGGCGACGACATGAACGAGCCGGTCGCCGACGCCGTGCGGTCGATCCTCGACGGGCACGTCGTGCTGACGCGCGAGCTCGCGCACGCCGGCCACTACCCGGCGATCGACGTCCTGCAGTCGGTCTCGCGCCTGGCGACCGAGGTCGTCACGCCCGAGGTGCAGGTCGCCGCGCAGGAGCTGCGGCGGCTGATGGCGGCGTACCGCGACAAGCGCGACCTGATCGCGATCGGCGCGTACGAGCGCGGCAGCGACCCCGTCGCCGACCGCGCGATCGACCTGCACAACGTCATCGACGCCTTCCTCTGCCAGCCCGTCGACGCGCCGACCGAGGCCGCGGTCTCCGACGAGCTGCTCGTCGAGCTCGTGGGCAGCGTCCCGGCGCCGACCATGATCGCGCCCGAGCCCGTCGACGCCGCCCCGCCGCCGGCCGGAAGCCCCGGCGACGCGCTCAGCGCCATCCCCCCGCTGCACCTCGGCGTCCGATAGCCGTCCACTTCCGCTGAATCCGTCCATGACCCGACCGACCACACGACCGTGAGCACCGCCCGATTCCGGTTCGGCCTCGAACGCGTGCGCGAGATCCGCGCGCACGACGAGGACAAGGCGAAGGAGGCCTTCGCCGCCAGCCTTGCGCAGCGCATGCGCGGCGCGGCGCTGCTCGCCGCCGCCGCGGCGCAGCTCGACGACGCCCACGCCTCGCGGCGCGACGGGGTGCCCGCCGCCAGCGGCCAGGACCTCGTCTCCATGCAGGCCTACCTCGACCGCGTCGAGCAGTCGCGCCGCGACGCCGAGCGCGAGCTCGCCAGCCGCGAGGCCGCGCTGGCCGAGCGCCGCCACCTGCTCACCGAGGCCAGCCGCCGCCGCCAGGCGCTCGACCGTCTCAAGGAGCGCCGCGCCGCCGAGCACGCCGCCGAGGCCGCCCGCCGCGAGGGCGTCCTCCTCGACGAGGTCGCGCTCAGCGCGCACGTCCGCCGGGGTGCCGCGTGACCGTCGCCGCCATCGACCGCGTCGCCGAGATCCAGGCGATGATCGGCTCGCTCAGCGGGGCGGCGCCGACGGCAGACTTCTCGGCCACGCTGGCCGCGGCGCAGGCCGCGCCCGCGACCGCCGTGCCTGCTGCCGCCACCGGCGCGGCCACCCCGTTCGCCGCGGAGATCGAGGCCGCCGCCGCGCGCAACGGCGTCGACCCGGCGCTGCTCAAGGCGCTCATCCGCCAGGAGTCGAACTTCAACCCGAGCGCGGTCAGCCCCGCCGGCGCGCGCGGCCTGACGCAGCTCATGCCCGGCACCGCCGCCGGCCTCGGGGTGACCGATCCGACCGACCCCGCGCAGGCGATCGAGGGCGGCGCGAAGTACCTGCGCCAGCAGCTCGACCGTTTCGGGGGCGACGCCGAGAAGGCGCTCGCCGCCTACAACGCCGGGCCCGGAGCCGTCGCCAAGTACGGCGGCGTGCCGCCGTACGCCGAGACCCAGGCCTACGTCCAGAAGGTCATGGGCTACGCCCGCGAGTACGGCCTGGGCTCTGCGCCCGGCGCCGCTCCCGCCCCGCTCCCCACCGCGCCCGCCACTTCGCCAACCACATACGGGATCACGTAAATGCACGTCCACCGAACCGAAGCCGGACCGCCCGGAGGCGCATCGCCTCCCAAGGCGGAGGAGCCGGCGAAGGGCTTCGGCGCCCTTCTCGCGCTCCACGAAGACGAGGCCCGGACCGCCACTGCGGAAGGCCATGACAAAGACCACAAGCGTGGTCACGGCGTGCGTGCGCACGGCGACCCGTCGCTGACGCCCGGCCACCGGCGCCAGGCCGCCGAGGACGCCGACGCGTCCGAGGCCTCCGGCCGTACGCCGGCCGAGCACGATCGCGCCCCCGAGGCGTCCGTCCGGCCCTCCGAGCGCGAGGACGCCCGCGACGCCGCGACCCCCGCTGCCGCGGACGAGCCCGACACCTCCGCCCCGCCCGCCGCGCCGGCCACCCCTGCGGTCGCCGCCGCGCCCGAGCCCGAGCCGGTCGCCGTGCCCGCGGCCCCGGTCGTCGCGGTGCCGGTCGTCGAGCCCGCGCCGCTCGTCGCCGAGGCGCCCGTCGCGGCTCCGGCCGCGCCGGCTCCCGCCGTGGTCGCGCCGACGTCCGTCGAAGCGCCGGTCGTCGCGGCGTCCGACGGCGCCGTGGCCGAGGCTGCGGTCGCCGAGGGCGACCAGCCGCTCGTGCCCGTGCCCGCGCCGCAGGACGGCGAGACCGCGCCGGCCGGCTCCGGGGCTCCGTCCGTGGCGGCTGCCCCCGCGGCCCCGGCTGCCCCCGCGGCCGCCGGCGACGAGCCCGCCGCCGCGCCCCCGCCGGCCGCCCCCGCCGTCGAGGCGCCCGTCGCCGACCCCGCCGCCCCCGCCCCCGCGCCCGCGAGCAGCTCCACCGGGACCACGACGCAGCAGCCCGCCGGCGACGGCACGGGCGAGCAGCCCGCGGACGCCCCGACGACGCCGCCCGCTTCCACCCCCGCACCGGCCGAGGCCGCCGCGCCCGCGACCCCCACGCGGGCCGGCGAGCCCTCGCCGAACTCCGGCGGCGCCCGCGCGGCCGAGGTGCACGAGGCGCTGGCCGCGGGCGAGCGCCCCGGGCCGGCGTCCGACGCTGCCGCCCCGGCGGGCCCGCCCGTCACGGGCAACGCCCCCGCGCCGGCGGCCGGGACCCCGGTCGGGCACACGCGCCCCGCGCACGCGGCTCACGCGCTGCGGATGGCCGAGACCGCGCTGCAGCTGCGCGACCTCGCGCACGTCGCGGCGTCCCGCGGCGCCGCGCACGCCCGGCTCCAGCTGCACCCCGCCGAGCTCGGCGGCATCGAGGTCCGGCTGCGGGTGACCGCGAACGGCCTGACCGCCGCGATCACGGCCGACCGGCCGGACGCCGTCCAGGCGCTCCAGCAGGCCGGCGGCGAGCTGCGCCGTGCGCTCGAGCAGCGCGGGCTGACCGTCCTGTCCGTCGACGTGGCCCTCGCGGGCGCGACCGGCGGCCACACCGCCGGCCACAACGCGCAGGCCGGCGGCGACCGCTCGACGGGCGGCCGGACGAACGACCGTATCGACGGCCAGGAGGCCGTCGCCGACGCCATGGAGGCTGACCCGACCGCGCCGAGGAGCGTGCCCGCAGGGGCGCTCGTCGACGTCCTCGCCTAGACGCAGAGGGACGGATCCATGCCGATCGACCCCACCAGCGCGACCCCCGAGTCCGCACTCGCCGCCGGCGCCAAGAAGGCCGACGGGCAGTTCATGGGCAAGGAGGACTTCCTCAAGCTGCTCATCGCCCAGCTGAAGAACCAGGACCCGTCCAACGCCCAGGACATGGACCAGATGACGCAGCAGATGACGCAGTTCTCGATGCTCGAGCAGCTGACGAACCTGTCGCAGGCCAGCCAGGAGTCCAGCGTCTCGCTGGCGCGCACGCACGCCGTCGAGCTGCTCGGCAAGACCGTGACCTACCGCGGCAAGGATGGCACGACCAAGGAGGGCGTCGTCGGCCACGTCGACACCACCGGCTCGGCGCCGACGCTGACCATCGGCGGCGACACCGGCCTGCTGCTCGCCGACGTCGAGGGCGTGTCATGAGCCACCCGGTCCACAACCCGGCGCTCGTCCCGCCCGGCATCTCGGGCCCGGCGTCCGCCGACCAGCAGGCGCACGTCCGCCCCACCATCGACCGCGCGCACTTCGCGCAGCTGCTGGACGCGCGCCGGATCGGCGTCCAGTTCTCCAATCACGCCGTGCAGCGGCTCGAGCGCCGCGGGATCTCCGTGGAGCCCGGGACGCTGCAGCGCCTCGACGACGCGGTGGGCCGGGCGGCCGGCAAGGGCGCCCGCGACGCCGTCGTCTTCGTGGACAGCACCGCCTTCGTCGTGTCCGTTCGCAACAAGACGGTCATCACCGCCGTCGACCGCGAGCACATGCGCGACCACGTCTTCACCAACATCGACAGCGCCGTCATCGGCTGACGCGCAGAACTCCCCCGGAAAAGTAGAAAGGAAGTGATGCCCCGATGATGCGCGGCATGTACTCGGCGATCAGCGGTCTCAAGACCCATCAGGTCGCCCTCGACGTCACGGCGAACGACCTCGCCAACGTGAACACGGTGGGCTACAAGTCCGCCCGCACGACGTTCAAGGACTCGCTCACGCAGATCCAGCGGTCGGGCACCGCGTCGACGCCCGGCGTCGGCGGCGGCAACTCGGCCCAGATCGGCCTCGGCACGCAGCTCGGCTCGATCGACAACGTCATGGTCAACGGCGCCTTCCAGGCGACCGGCAACCCGCTCGACGTGGCGATCTCCGGCGACGGCTGGTTCCGCGTCGGCATCGGCTCGCCGACGGCGGGCAACCCGACCGCCGGCGTCCCGGCGCCGCCGAACGCCGTCGAGTACTCGCGTGCGGGCAACTTCACGCGCAACGACGCCGGCTACCTGATCTCGCAGGACGGCTCGTACGTCCTCGGCAGCAGCCGCCCGGCGGGGACCGCCGGCGCGCAGCCGTGCTTCATCCAGATCCCGGCCGGCGCGACCGACGTCGCCATCTCCCCGGACGGCGCGGTCTCGTTCGTGCCGCCGAACGGCTACACCCAGCCGGCCGCGCTGCCGGCCATCGCCAACGGCCGCGCGGTCGTCGGCTACATGACCCTCGCGAAGTTCTCCAACGAGGGCGGCCTCGAGCGCGTCAACTCCAACCGCTGGCGCTCGACGGGCGCCTCCGGCCCGGAGACGATGGGCACGCCGGCCGGCAACGGCTTCGGCCAGACGATCGGCGGGACGCTCGAGATGTCGAACGTCGATCTGGCCACCGAGTTCACCGACATGATCAGCGCGCAGCGCGGCTTCCAGGCCAACTCGCGCGTGATCTCGACGGCTGACGAGATGCTCAACGACCTCGTCAACATCAAGCGGTAGGCGCGACGGCGCCCCCCGAACGGAGGTAGGTGGAGCGCGGGTGGAGGGCCCGCGCTCCGCCGCTCCGTCCCCCGAGACCACGTCCAGGTCTCGACCACCGGAGCGTTGTGAGCCGCAGGCGAACAACCTCCCGCAAAAACGGAGTTTTTGCCATGATCGAACTGCATCGCCTGGGAGCCCACGGAGACCCCGTGTGGCTCAACCCGGACCTCATCGCCACGATCGAGGCCCATCCCGACACGGTCCTCGCGCTCACGACGGGGACGAAGGTCGTCGTCGCCGAAACCGTCGAGGACGTCATCGACCTCGTGCGTGCCTGGCGGGTGAGCGTCGCCCGCGGCGCGCTCAAGCCCGTCGAGATCGCGCCGACTCTACGGGCGTGAGCTCCACCGTCGACGCGGATCGCATCGCCGCGCTCATGGCGAGCGCCGGCCAGACCCGCCGGACCGCCGAGGGCGAGGCCGGGACGGGTCGCCGCCCGCGCTGGCTGCGGACGGTCGACTTCTCGCGCCCGACAAAGTTCACGACCGACCAGGAGCGGCGGCTCACGCGCGCCATCGAGGCGTTCTGCCGCTCGGGCTCGGCGCGCCTGGCCGCCGAGCGCGTCCCGTGCGAGCTCGAGGTCCTCGACTGCTCGCAGCACACGTGGTCCAACGCGCAGGCGCACGTCCCGCCCGGGTCGATCATCGCGCTGGCCCGCGTCGAGCCGCTCGGCACCCGCGTCGTCCTCAGCGCCGAGCACCCGCTGCTCAACGGCGCGCTCGAGACGATCCTCGGCGGCTCGGCCGACCGCGCGCCGCGCGACCGCAAGCTGACCGACATCGACCTGCTCCTCATCCGCCGCGTCTTCGACACGCTCGTCGAGGCCCTCTCCGGCGTCTTCTCCGACCACGCGGGCGTCGAGCTGAAGGTCACCGAGGTCGACCCGGCCGGCGAGACCACCTACCTCGAGCAGCCGAGCGAGCCCACGCTGGCGCTCACGATGGAGGCCCGCCTCGGCCGCGCGTCGACGGTGATGGTCCTCCTGCTCCCCTACCACGCCGTCGAGCCCGTGCTCGCGCGCTTCTCCGGCCGCGACGACGGCTCCGACGAGCCGGACGCCCAGACGGTCGGCGCCGTCCGCGCCGGCGTCTCGCGCGTCGACGTCACCGTCCGCGCCGAGGTGGCCGACCGGATCATGCCGGTGCACGAGGTGCTCCAACTCAAGCCCGGCGACGTCGTCAAGCTCGGCGGCCCCGCCGGCTCCGACGTGACGCTCTTCGCCGAGGACGTGCCCGTGCACGTCGCGCGTCCCGGCCGCAGCGGCAGCCGCCGCGCGGTCCAGATCGTCGCCCGGCCCCAGGAGCGCGCGTGACCGCCCAGGACCGCCTCGACCAGCTGTGCGCCGCGGCGCGCGACGCGGTGGCCGGCACCTTCGAGTCCTTCGCCCCCGGCATCGCCGAGCTCCCGCCCGGCGAGGTGCTGGAGGCCGGCGCCGACGCCCTCGACGGCGCGAGCGCGCCCTCGGTCGTCGCGCACGCGCCGCCGACCGACGGCGCCACCGGCCCCGCGCTGCTCGTCCTCACGATCCAGGGCGCCCGCCGCCTGGCCGCCGTGCTCGGCGCCATCGACGAGGAGGAGGCCGAGTTCGGCGGCAACGACCTCGGCGAGCGCGAGCTCAGCGCCGTCCGCGAGGCGATGACCAAGCTCACGACGGCCGTCGGCAGCGCCGTCACGTCGGTCGTCGACCGCGAGGCCACCTTCCGCCCGGCCAGCGTCCGCGTCGCCGAGGGCGACGCCGACCTGCGCGTCCCCGTCGACGTCGGCAACCACGCCGCCGCGGTCACCTTCACCCTGCTCGGCGAGCCGGGCCGCCTCGTCGTCCTCTTGCCGAGCGGCCTGGGCTCCGAGCCCCGCCCGGCCGCCGCGCCCTCCGGCGCCGACGAGGCCGGTGACGAGATGCCGCTGAGCGGCGCGCTGCGCAGCGTCAACGTCCGCGTCTGGGCGGAGCTGGGGCGTGCCCGCATGCCCACCGGCCAGGTCGTGGGACTGCCTTCCGGTGCGATCGTCGAGCTGGATCGCGACGCCGACGACGCCGTCGACTTCTACGTCGACGGCCAGCACTACGCCACGGGTCGCCTCGTCGTCACCGACGACGAGAGCTGGGGGGTCCGCATCGAGCGGATCCTCGCCGGCCGGTAGCGCGTCCAGAACCACTGGACGCTCCTGCAACTCCTCGGCCCGCGGGCCGATGATCTCGGAGGATGAAGGCCGCAACCGGTATCGGCATCGCGATCGCGTGCGCCGGGCTCATGCTCGGAGCGACGATGGAGGGCACCCCGCTGGGGTCGCTGTTCAACGTCCCCGCGATCCTGATCATCTTCGGCGGCCTGGCCGGTGCGACGATGGCGTCCGTGGGCATGGACGGGATGAAGCTCATCCCGGTGCTCTACAAGAAGGTCATGAGCGCGGAGCGCCCGGACATGCGCGCTCAGGTCACCGACCTCGTCGGCTACGCCGAGCGCGCCCGCCGCGACGGCCTGCTCGCCCTCGAGGAGGACCTCGACGGCGTCGAGGACGCCTACACCCGCAAGGGCCTGCAGCTCGTCGTGGACGGCACCGACCCCGAGCTCGTCCGCGAGATCCTCGAGGCCGAGGTCCACACGATGCGCACGCGCCACAAGGCCGGCGCCAAGGTCTTCGAGAGCGCCGGCGGCTTCGCCCCGACCATGGGCGTGCTCGGCACGGTCATGGGGCTCATCTCCGCCCTGCAGAAGCTCGACCAGCCCGAGACGCTCGGGCCCGCGATCTCCGGCGCGTTCATCGCGACGCTGCTCGGGGTCGGTGCGGCCAACGTCGTCCTGCTGCCGGTCGCGCTGCGCCTCAAGCAGCTGTCCGACGCGGAGGTCCAGTCGCGCGTCCTCGTGCTCGAGGGGATCCTGGCGATCCAGTCCGGCGACAACCCGCGCGTCATCGAGGAGAAGCTCATCTCGTTCGTGCCGCCCGCCGAGCGCGGCGAGGACACGGACGGCGACGCCGGCGGGGACGGCCCGCAGCTGCGCGCGGTCGACGACGACGAAGCGATGGCGGCCTGATGAACCTGAGCTTCGAGGATGAGGCCGAGCACGACGACAGCGAGCGCTGGCTGCTCACGTACGCCGACATGATCACGCTGCTGCTCGCGCTGTTCATCGTGATGTTCGCGATGTCGTCGGTGAACGCGACGAAGTTCCAGTCGCTCCAGCAGTCGCTGCAGGACGCCTTCAGCGGCAAGATCCTGGGCGGCGAGTCGATCAAGCAGACCGGCGGCTCCGTGCAGGCCGAGCCGACGCACCCCGAGGTCGCGCAGACGACGCTGCAGCCGATGGGCGCCTCGTCCCCGGCGGCGCGGGCCGAGCAGACCGACTTCCGCAAGCTGAAGGCCCAGATCGACCGGCTCGTCGCCCAGGAGGGGCTGACGCAGAAGGTCGAGACGGCGATCGAGAAGCGCGGCCTGGCCGTGCGCGTGCTCACCGACGGGCTGCTCTTCGAGTCCGGCGCCGCCGACGTCCAGCCGGACGCGCAGCCGCTGCTCGAGAAGATCGGCCTGATCCTCTCGCGCGGCTCCGCGCACCCCGTGCGCGTCGAGGGCCACACCGACGACGTGCCGATCACCGGGCGCTTCCCGTCGAACTGGGAGCTCGCGTCCGCGCGGGCGTCCGGCGTCGTGCGCGTGCTGCTCGGCACGCCGCTGCGCTCGAGCCCGTTCGAGGCCGTCGGCCGCGCGGCGCTCGACCCGATCGCACCGAACAAGACCGAGGACGGGCGCGCGAAGAACCGCCGCGTCGAGATCGTCCTTCCGCGGCAGCACGCAGAGCCTGCGCCGCAGACCCCGGCCGAGCTGGCCCAGGGGATCCGTCCCGACACCACGCCATCGACCGCCATGGAGGGCACTCGATGACCAGGAAGAAGCTCATCGTCGCCGTCGCCATCGCGCTCGTCGCGATCGGCGGTGGCTACCGGTTCGTGTTCGCCAAGGAGGCGCCCACCAAGCCGGCCAAGATCCACGGGGACGTCTACGTCCTCGGCAAGGACTTCCTCGTGAACCTCGCCGACGGCCACTACGCGAAGCTCGGGGTCGCGATCGTCGTCGACCACGGCGCGGCGATGCCGGAGGCCGAGGGCCACGAGGCCCCGCCGAAGCCGCCCGAGGGCTACGGCGCGATGGCGCAGGAGGCGGCGGTGCGCGACATCGTCACCGACACCCTGACCGACGTCGGCGAGGACGACCTCACCGACCGCGAGGGCCGCGAGTCGCTGAAGGCGCGGATCCTCAAGCGCGTCAAGCAGGGGACCGACGTGCCGATCCATGAAGTGCTGTTCACCGACGTGTCCGTGCAGTAGGAGATCGAAGGCAACCCCATGAACGACGAGATCCAGCTCGCACCGCTCGACGGCCACACCGGCCGCGGCCCCCAGACCGGGTTCCCGCATCCCACCGACGCCGCGGACCTCGAGCGCCTGAACGACGTCGGCCTCGGGCTGACGGTCGAGGTCGGGCGGACGCGCATGACCCTCGGCCAGGCGCTCGCGCTCGGGCCCGGGTCGGTCATCACGCTCGACCGCCTCGCCGACCAGCCGGTCGACCTCCTGGTCAACGGGATGCCGGTGGCCCGCGGCGAGGTCGTCGTCATCGACGACGTCTTCGGGCTGCGCGTGACGCAGATCGTGGCGTCGGTCGAGGCGACCGCCGGGCAGGCGAAGGCGCAGGTCGACGCGGCGCAGCAGCAGGCCCGCGAGTTGGCCGCCTGAGTCGCAGAGCGACGCAGGCTCGGGCGAGTTTGGGCTTCGCGGCAAACTCGCGACTTCTGCGCTAAAGCCGCGGTTGTGGTGGCCGACTAGAGGGAACGACCCGTCCCCCTCCAACCGGGTCGCCCTCCATAGATGTCCCCCCTTCGCACCCGTGCGCTCACGGTCGCGTTCGCGATCGCCAACTTCATCCTGCTCGCCCTGCCGGCGCTGGTCGCCGCGGCGAGCAAGAAGGCACCTCCGCTCTCCGGCACCTACGGGGAGGACAAGCCGCTCGACCTCCCGGCCGACGCGCCGAAGCAGCTCGACGCCTCCGGCGCCTCCAGCGGCGGCTCGCTCGTGCGCACCTTCGTCGGGCTCGCCGTCGTCGTGGCGGTCATCTACGGCCTCTACTGGGTCCTGCGCCAGGTCAAGTCCTCGCGGGAGGAGCGCAGCGTCGGCACCGGCCTCTCCTCGCAGGCGGTCGTGCCGCTCGGCCCCAACCGCTCCCTGCACCTCGTCCGCGCCGGCACCGAGCTGGTGCTGCTCGGCGTCGCCGAGCACGGCGTCACGCCGATCCGCCGCTACACCGAGCAGGAGGCCCATGAGGTCGGCCTGCTCGCCGCGGAGGAGGACGACGGCGGCGGCGACGAGCTCCAGCCGCTGCCCGGCATGCGCCGCCGCAATCCGAACGGGCCGATGACGATCGGCGACCTCCTCGAGAAGGTCCGCCTCTGGACGGTGCGCCGATGAAGCCGGGCACCGACGCCGTGCAGCTCCTGCTGCTGGTCGGCGGCGTCACGCTGGTGCCGGCGCTGCTGTTCACCGTCACGGCGTTCACCCGCATCCTCGTCGTCCTGGGCTTCATCCGCACCGGCCTCGGCACGCCGACCGCGCCGCCGAACCAGGTGCTCGTCGGCATCGCCCTCTTCCTCACGCTCTTCGTGATGGCCCCGACCTTCAACGCGGTCAAGAAGGAGGCCATCGACCCGCTGCAGGCCAAGCAGATCACCGAGGGCGAGGCCTTCGACCGCGGCCAGAAGCCGATCCGCGAGTTCATGTTCCGCCAGACGCGCGAGAAGGACCTCGCCCTGTTCGTCAAGCTCGCCAAGCTCGACCGGCCGAAGACGCGCGCGGACGTCCCCACCCACGTCCTGATCCCGGCCTTCATCATCAGCGAGCTCAAGACGGCGTTCCAGATCGGCTTCTTGATCTTCCTGCCGTTCCTGGTGATCGACCTCGTGATCAGCTCGACGCTGATGTCGATGGGCATGATCATGCTGCCGCCGGTCTTCATCAGCCTGCCGTTCAAGATCCTGCTGTTCGTCCTCGTCGACGGCTGGAACCTGATCACCAAGTCGCTCGTGGAGAGCTTCGGGTGAGCGAGGACACGGTCATCCAGCTGGTCGTGGGCGCGGTCGAGCTCGCGCTGAAGGTCGGCCTGCCGCTGCTCCTCATCGGGCTCGCGGTCGGCCTGGTCGTGTCCGTCTTCCAGGCGGTCACGCAGATCCAGGAGCAGACGCTCACCTTCATCCCGAAGATCCTGGCCACGGTCGTCGTGCTCGTCGTGGGCGGGCCGTGGATGCTCGACCAGCTGCTCTCGTACACCGCCGACCTCTGGGGCTCGATCCCCCAGCTCATCGGATGAACGCGCTCGTCCAGCAGTTCGGCGAGCAGCAGGTCGCGGGGTTCTTCCTCGTGCTCGCGCGGGTGTCGCCGCTCTTCGTGCTCGCGCCGCTGTTCAGCTCGAACCTGATCCCCGTGCGCGTGCGCGGGATCGTCGCGGTCGCGCTGGCCATCGGCTTGGCGCCCGTCGTCGCGCAGAAGCGCATCCCGATGGACACCTTCACCTTCGGCGGGCTCGTCGGCAAGGAGCTGCTCGTCGGCCTGGGCTTCGCGTTCGCGCTCGGCGCGCTGTTCGCCGCGCTCAGCGTCGCCGGCACCTTCCTCGACACGAGCATCGGCTTCTCGTTCGGCTCGATCATCGACCCGATCAGCGGCGCCAGCGCGGCGGTGCTCGCGCAGCTGTACGCGCTCATCGGCGTGCTCATCTTCATCGCCATCGGCGGCGACGCCTGGGTCATCCAGGGCCTGGCGCGCACCTACGAGACGGTGCCCATGGAGTCGTTCCCCTCGCTCGGGATCATGACCTCGGGCGCGCTCGCCGCCTTCGCCGGGATCTTCGGCGCGGCGATCCAGGTCGCCGGGCCCGTGCTGCTCGCGCTGATCCTCACCGACGCCGCGTTCGGCATGGTTTCGCGCGTCGTCCCGCAGCTCAACGTCTTCGCCGTCGGCTTCGCCGCGAAGATCGTCGTCGGGCTGCTGATCCTCGGGGTGACGCTCCCGTTCCTCTCCGGCTGGCTGACCGAGGAGCTCCAGGCCTCGGTCGCGGCGGCCCTCGACATGCTGAGGGTGGGCTGACATGGCCGGCGGCGGCGCGCACGAGAAGACCGAGAAGGCAACCCCCAAGAAGCGCGACGAAGCGCGCAAGAAGGGGCAGGTTGCCAAGTCCGCGGACCTCAACGGCGCGAGCGTCATGGTCGCGGGGCTCTTCGCGCTGGCCATCGGCGGCGGCGCCATGGCCGGCCGCATGCAGAACTCGATGATCGAGACGCTCAAGCACGTCTCAGACCCGAGCGTCGTCGACACGGAGAGCGTCGGGCCGCTGCTCATGGGCGCGCTGACCGACACCGGCCTCGCGGTGGCGCCGGTCGCCGCCGCGTGCCTCGTCGCCGGCGTCGTGGCCAGCGTGCTGCAGGTCGGCCTCAAGCCGTCGCTCAAGGCGGCCGCTCCCGACCCCAAGCGCATCAACCCCCTGAGCGGGCTCAAGCAGCTCCTCGGCCCCAACGCGCTCGTCGAGGGCGGCAAGTCGATCGTCAAGGTCGCGGTCGTCGGCGCGATCGTCGCGGCCGCGCTGATCCCGACGCTGCCGCAGATGGGCGCGCTCGTGGGCATGACGCCGGCGCAGCTGGCCGGCGAGCTCACCTCGACGATCATGGGCATCGCGCAGCGCGCGGCCGTCGCCTACCTCGTCATCGGCGTCGCCGACCTCGCGTGGCAGAAGCGCCGCCACGAGAAGCAGCTGCGGATGGACCGCCAGGAGGTCAAGGAGGAGCAGAAGGAGCAGCAGCTCCCGCCCGAGGTGCGGATGGCGATGCGCCGGCGCCAGGCCTCGGCCGCGCGCGCCCGCATGATGGCCGCCGTCCCGCAGGCCGACGTCGTCGTCACCAACCCGACCCACTTCTCCGTCGCGCTGAGGTACGACGGCAAGAAGGCCGCCCCCGAGGTCGTGGCCAAGGGCCAGGACCTGCTGGCGCTGCGCATCCGCGAGATCGCGCGCGAGCACGGGATTCCCGTCGTGCCCGACCCGCCGCTCGCCCGGGCGCTGCACAAGAGCGTCGAGGTCGGCCGGCAGATCCCCGAGGAGCTCTTCGCGGGCGTCGCACAGGTCCTCGCCTACGTCTATCGCGTCGCCGGGCGCAGGAGCGCGGCCTAGGTCATGAACGCGAGCAACGGCCTCAAGCAGCTCTCGAAGTACAGCGACCTGCTCGCCGCGGGCGCGGTCGTCCTCGTCGTCGTGATGATGATCGTGCCGCTGCCGTCGGCGCTGCTCGACCTCTTCATCACGCTGAACATCTCGGTCGCGCTGGCCATCGTCGTCTCGACGCTCTACCTCCCGCGCGCGCTCGACTTCAGCGCGTTCCCGTCGCTGCTGCTGCTGACCACGCTCTTCCGCCTGGCCATCAACGTCTCGGTCACCCGGCTGATCCTGCTCGAGGGCGACGCGGGCCACGTGGTCAAGGCGTTCGGCAGCTTCGTCGTCGGCGGCAACGTCGTCGTCGGCCTGATCGTCTTCCTCATCCTCGTCGTCATCCAGTTCGTGGTCATCACGAACGGCGCGGGCCGCGTGGCGGAGGTCTCCGCGCGCTTCACCCTCGACGCGATGCCGGGCAAGCAGATGGCGATCGACGCCGACCTGAACGCCGGGCAGATCACCGAGGAGGAAGCGCGGGCGCGCCGCGAGGACATCTCGCGCGAGGCCGACTTCCACGGCGCGATGGACGGCGCCTCGAAGTTCGTCAAGGGCGACGCGATCGCCGCCATCCTCATCACGCTCATCAACCTCGTCGGCGGCATCATCGTCGGCGTCGTCCAGCAGGGGATGCCGTTCAGCGAGGCCGTCCAGCACTTCTCGCTGCTGACCGTCGGCGACGGCCTGACCGCGCAGATCCCTGCGCTGCTCATCTCCGTCGCCACCGGCATCCTCGTCACGCGCTCGGCCTCGCAGGCCGACCTGGGCACCGACGTCGCCGATCAGATCCTCGCCCAGAAGAAGGCGCCGCTCGTCGCGGGCGTCGTCATCTGCGCGTTCGCGCTGGTGCCGGGGCTGCCGAAGGTGCCGTTCCTGCTCGTCGGCGGCCTGTTCTTCATGGTCGGGCGCGCGCTGAAGGACAAGCCGACGCCGGCCGAGGCGCGGGCGGCGGCCGCCGCCCAGGCCGAGAGGGACGCCCTCCCGGCTCCTCCGTCGGCGCGCGACCAGGCGATCGAGGCGCTGCAGATCGACCCGCTCGAGCTGTGCATCGGCTTCGGCCTCGTGCCGCTGGTCGACCAGGGCGCGGGCGGCACGCTGCTGCAGCGCGTCGGCGCGGTGCGCCGCCAGATCGCGGGCGAGCTCGGCACCGTCATCCCGTCGGTGCGGATCCACGACGAGATCGGCCTCGCCTCGCACGAGTACGTGCTCAAGGTGCGCGGCTCGGAGGTCGCGCGCGGCCGCACGCTCGCCGGCCACCAGCTCGCGCTCGACCCGGGCGACGCGGTCGGCCAGCTCAACGGCATCCCCACGACCGAGCCCGCGTTCGGCCTGCCCGCGGTGTGGATCGCCGACGGGGTGCGCGCGGAGGCCGAGGCTCTCGGGTACACCGTGGTCGATCCGGAGTCGGTCATCGTCACCCACCTCACCGAGACCATCCGCGGCCACACGGCCGACCTGCTGACGCGGCAGGACACGCGCGCGCTCCTCGACCAGCTCAAGGAGGTCAACGCGGCCGTCGTGGAGGAGGTCGTGCCCGAGCTCCTGTCGGTCGGCGAGATCCAGCGCGTCCTGCAGGCGCTCCTGCGCGAGGGCGTGTCGATCCGCGACCTCGGCGCGATCGTCGAGGCCGTCGGCGACCGGGCGCGCCTCACGCGGGACCCGTCGCTGCTCGCCGAGTACGCGCGCCAGGCCCTGGGCCGTACGATCCTCGCCGGCCACCTCGACGACGAGCACCGCCTGCGGGCGATCTCGCTCGACCCCGCGGTCGAGGCCGAGGTCTCGCAGGCCATCGCCCAAACGCCCGACGGCGAGTACCTGGCGATGGAGCCGACGCGCGCCCAGGCGCTCGTGCGGTCGCTGTCGCTGCAGACCGAGGACGCCGTCCAGCGCGGCCGCCGCCCCGTGCTGATCTGCAGCTCGCGGGTGCGCAGGCATCTCCGGCGGCTTGTCGAACAGGCACTTCCGCAGCTGTCCGTCTGCGCCTACAACGAGATCGCGCCGGGCATCAGCGTTGAGACGATCGGAGTCGTCACCGCATGACCACGAAGACATACCGGGGCCGGTCGTTGGAGGAGCTCCTTCCGAAGGTCCGGGCGGAGCTCGGTCCCGATGCCGTCATCGTCCGTCAGCGAGAGGGGCTGACGGGCGGCGTCGGCGGCTTCTTCCAGAAGCGGCTCGTCGAGATCGAGGCGGCGCCGCCGGACGAGGCGAACGGTGCCTCGCCGGGCGGCATCGACGTCCGCGACGACAGCCCGGCCGCGCCCGACTTCCTCGACCAGCTGACGCGCGCGCAGGCCGCGGCGGAGGGGTTCGTCGCGGAGGGAGGCCGCGACGGGTTCGTCACCGAGGGCGGCCGCGGCGGCTTCGTCGCGGAGGGCGGCCGCGGCGGCTTCGTCGCGGAGGGCGGTCCCGCCGGGTTCGTCGCCGACCGCCCGCCGGCGTTCCCCGAGGCCGACGACTTCATCCCGCTCGACCTCCCGGAGGTCGTCGAGGACGACGCCTGGAGCGGCTGGCGCGACCCCGTCCCGACCCCCGCCGTCGTGCCGTTCGTGAGCGAGCAGGTCGACGCGCTGCCCGCCGCCGACGTGCCTGGCACCGAAGATGAACGTGCCTGGCACCGCAATATTAACGTGCCTGGCACCGTGCCTGGCACCACGGGTGGCACCGTGCCTGGCACCGAGGTGGTCGCGGGGGCCCCCCGCGCGCCGCTTCCCAGCCGCTGGCCGGCCGAGGCCTCCAGCCTCCGCGACGCGCTCGTCGCCCGCGGCGTCGAGGCCGAGCTCGCCGACGAGGTCGTCGAGGAGACCGTCACCCATCTCGTCCCGCTCCGCGGCGGCGCGAAGCTCAAGCCGCTCGTGGTCTCCGCGCTGGCGCGCCGCATCCCGGTCGCGCCGCTCGGCGGGCTCGCCGGGCGCGTCGTCGCGTTCGTCGGCCCCGGCGGCTCGGGCAAGACCCACTGCGCCGCGCGGCTCGCCGGCGCGTACGCCGCGGCCGACCGCATGCCCGTCGCGTGCGTCTCGCTCGCGCCGCGCGACGCCGGTGCCGAGCTGGCGCTGCAGCTCGCGCCCAGCGGCGTCCCGCTGCACACCGCGGCGGGGGGCGCGCAGGCCGCCGACCGCGTCGCGCCGCTGCGCGACCGCGCGCTCGTCCTCGTCGACACGCCCGGCGTCTCGCCGCGCGACAAGGCCGACCTGCGCGCGCTGAGCGCCGAGCTGCGCGCCCTCGGCGCCGACGACGTCCTGCTGACCATCCCGGCGACCACGAGCGCCGGCGCCGCCCGCGAGATGCTCGACGCCGGGCGCCGCGTCGGCGCCACCGCGGTCGTCCTGACGCACGCCGACGAGACGACGCACCTCGGCCCGGCCGTCGGCGCGACGATGCAGTCCGGCCTGCCGTTCGCCTACGTCGGCCACGCCGGCGCGCTGCGCCCCGCCGCTGCGGAGGAGCTGGCGGGCGCGCTCGTCGGATCCGGGAGGAGCGGTCGTGGCTAAGGCCAAGGCGAAGGACAAGGCCAAGAAGAAGGGCGCCGCGCCCGCGGACTCCAAGCCGCGGCTGTCCGGCCACCCGCGGGCCCGGCGCCAGATCCGCGAGGCCAAGGCGTGGTCCGGCCTCGTGGGCTTCGCGCTCGTCCTCTTCCTGTCGCTCGAGGGCGGGGCGCTGCCGTTCGAGGCGGGCGTCCGCGCCCTGGCCGCCGGCGCCGGCTGCTACGTCGCCGGGTGGGCGCTGGCCGTGCTGGTCTGGCGCCACGTCGCGCGCGCCGAGGTCCTCGCCGCCGAGCAGCGGTTCCGCGAGCGGACGCAAGAGTCTTGAGCTGACCCATGGACCGCATCGAACGCATCGGCCCGCGCAGCCCCCGGTGGCTCCAGCCCGCGATCGACCCGGACCGTGAGGACGTCGCGAAGCGCCGGCGCGAGGAGGAGCGCCGCCGGCGCGAGCGGCGCCAGGAGCAGCAGCAGGACCGCGAGCCGTCGCCGGACGACGAGCCGCCGCACCAGATCGACGTCCGCGCCTGACTCAAGCGCCACGACGCCGGGCCGACCAACCAGAGGGTGAGCGTCTCCCTCATCGTCGCGCTCGACGGCGGGGCCGAGCGGTCCCTTCGCTGCCTCGCCGCGCTCGCCTCCGTCCCCGACAGTCCCCCGCACGAGGTCGTCATCGTCGACGACGCGTCCGCGGACCTCGCGCCCGTGCTCGCGCGCGTGGAGGGCGGCGCGCAGATCGTCCGCCTCGAGCGGCGCAGCGGCCTTGCCGCGTCGTGGCGCGCCGGCCTCGAGCGCGCGCAGGGCGACGTCGCCGTGCTGCTGCGCGGCGCGGCGGAGGTCGACCCGGGCTTCCTGGCGCCGCTGGTGGGCGCCCTCACCGACGGCGTCCGCGCGGCGACCGCCGCGTCCGGCGGCGTCCCCTCGGCCGCGCACGCGGTGGCGGTCCGCATCGGCGACGCCGCGATCCCCGACGCGCCCGACGACCTCGTCGTCGCGGAGTTGCTGCGCCGCCTCGGCGAGGTCCGCGAGGTCGCCGGCAGCGTGGTCCGCGCGCCCGGCGCCCGCACCATCGGCGCGCGCCGCGCCCCCGGCGAGGACGTGGAGCTCTCGATCGTCATCCCCACGCTGGACGCCACCAGCGACCGCGTCCGCGCCTGCGTCGCCGCGATCCACCGCACGACCGACGCGCCGCACGAGATCGTCATCGTCGACAACGGCGCCCCGCCGCAGGGCTTCACCGCGCCCGTCAACGCCGGCCTGCGCGCCGCCCGCGGCGCCTACGCCGTCGTCATGAACGACGACGTCGAGACGCTTCCCGGCTGGTGGACGCCGCTGCGCGCCGCACTCGACGCCGGCGCCGCCGTCACCTTCCCGCTCACGATCGACGGCGCCATGCGGCCGGACTTCGCGGCCTGGTGCTTCGCCGTGTCACGCGCGGCGCTCGACGAGCACGGCGTCGCGCCCGGGGAGTTCTTCGACCCGGGCCTGGTCGTCTGGTACCAGGACACCGACCTGCTCCAGCGGCTCCGCACCGCCGGACGCCCGCCGCAGCTCGTCGCCGAGTCGCGCATCCGCCACGGCCTCTCGCAGACCGTGGCCAGCGACGATCCCGCCCTGCGCGCGTGGATCGACCAGCGCATCGCGCTGGACAAGGCGGCGTTCGAGGCCAAGCACGGCCTCGGCGTCGCCGGCGCCGCCTCCTAGCCGCGCCGATCAGACGTCCAGAGGGACGCGCGCCAGGTCAAGCGCCCAGAGCGCACGCCGATGAACCGCCTGCAGGGGTGACAAGGAGTCGCCCCGGGATCATCCACCCGCGTCATCAAGGAGAGATGGCTGATGTCCCTTCGCATCCAGAACAACGTCGAGGCGTTCGGCGCGCACCGCCGGCTCGTCGACTCCAGCAGCCACATGGCGAAGTCCATGGAGCGCCTGTCGTCCGGCTTCCGCATCAACCGCGGTGGCGACGACGCCGCCGGGCTGGGCATCTCGGAGCGCATGCGTGCGCAGGCCGGGGGTCTGGGTCAGGCTCAGCGCAACATCCAGGACGGCATCTCGCTCGTCCAGACCGCTGAGGGCAACCTCAACGAGGTCCACTCGATGCTGCAGCGCGTGCGTGAGCTCGCCGTGCAGTACAAGAACGGCGCGCTGTCCACCACGGACCGCACGGCGATCCAGAACGAGGTCAACCAGCTGGCCAGCGAGATCGAGCGCATCGGCACGACCGCTCAGTTCAACGGCATCAAGCTGCTCGACAACACCGGGACGATCTCGTTCCAGGTCGGCGCGCAGGACGGCGACACGATCGCCGTCGTGATGATCACGCTGGGCAGCCAGGTCGGCGCGAACTACGCGGCACTGACGACCACGGGGGCGAGCGACATCACCGAGATCGACACCGCGATCAACAACGTGTCGGCTCAGCGGGCCGTCCTGGGCGGCATCCAGAACCGCCTGGAGCACTCGCTGTCGGCCGCCGGCACGTACGAGGAGAACCTCATCGCCGCCGAGAGCCGGATCCGCGACGTCGACATGGCTGCGGAGATGGTCGAGTACACCAAGTACTCGATCCTCGCGCAGGCCGGCCAGGCGATGCTCGCCCAGGCCAACCAGGCGCCGTCGTCGGTGCTCCAGCTGCTCCAGTAGCAGCCGCACCAACAGCACGCTCACACGCTTGCGGGCGGCCTTCGGGCCGCCCGCTCGCGTTAACGACCGGCCGTACGGATGTCCACTCCGCTGAAAGCTCCCGGACCGGCGCCGAACACTGGGCATGCAGGGGCGACAGGGAGTTGCCCCGGGATCATTCACCCCCGTCATCAAGGAGAGATGGCTGATGTCCCTTCGCATCCAGAACAACGTCGAGGCCTTCGGCGCGCACCGCCGCCTCGTCGACTCGAGCGCCAAGATGGCCAAGTCCATGGAGCGCCTGTCCTCGGGCTTCCGCATCAACCGCGGTGGCGACGACGCCGCCGGGCTCGGGATCTCCGAGCGCATGCGGGCTCAGGTGGGCGGCCTCGGCCAGGCCCAGCGCAACATCCAGGACGGCATCTCGCTCGTCCAGACCGCTGAGGGCAACCTCAACGAGGTCCACTCGATGCTCCAGCGCGTCCGCGAGCTGGCCGTCCAGTACAAGAACGGCGCCCTCTCGACGACGGACCGCACCGCGATCCAGAACGAGGTCAACCAGCTGGCCAGCGAGATCGAGCGCATCGGCACGACCGCTCAGTTCAACGGCATCAAGCTGCTCGACAACACGGGGACGATCTCGTTCCAGGTCGGGTCGCAGGACGGCGACACCATCGCCGTCGTGATGATCACGCTGGGCAACCAGGTCGGCGCGAACTTCGCCGCCCTGACCACGACCGGCGCGAGCGACATCACCGAGATCGACACCGCGATCAACAACGTGTCGGCTCAGCGCGCCGTCCTCGGTGGCATCCAGAACCGCCTCGAGCACTCGCTGTCCGCGGCGGGCACCTACGAGGAGAACCTCATCGCGGCCGAGAGCCGGATCCGCGACGTGGACATGGCCGCCGAGATGGTCGAGTACACCAAGTACTCCATCCTCGCGCAGGCCGGCCAGGCGATGCTCGCCCAGGCCAACCAGGCGCCGGCGTCCGTGCTGCAGCTACTCCAGTAGCGCCGCCGCACATCACGCTCACACGCTTGCGGGCGGCCTCCGGGCCGCCCGCTCGCGTTTCAGAACCGCGCGCGGCGTCCGATGAACCGGGGCGATGAGCGTCGAGAGCGTGATGTCCCGCATCGCCGAGATCAACGGCATGCTCGCTCCACCCACGGTGGAGGCGCCGCCGCCTCCTCCGGCCACGACGTTCGGGACCGCGCTGAACCAGGCCACGGCGACCGCCGGCGCGCCCGCCGCCGCGCCGCTCGGCTGGAACCAGGCCGCGGGCGGCAGCCCCGGCCAGCGGATGCTCGCCGCCGCGCAGGCGGAGGTCGGCCAGGCCGAGCAGCCGCCCGGCAGCAACGACTCGCCGCGGATCGCCGAGTACCGCTCCGCCACCGCAGGCGGCGGCGTGGGCCCGTGGTGCGCGTACTTCGTGTCGTGGGCGGCCAAGCAGGCCGGGGCGCCCGTCGGCGAGCAGGGCCAGGGCTTCGCGTCCGTGTCCGCGCTGTACGCGTGGGGCGAGCGGACCGGCCGCGCGCTGCCCGCCGGAAGCACTCCGCAGCCGGGCGACATCATCGTCTGGGGCGGGCGCCACATCGGCATGGTCGAGAACGTCCTGCCCGACGGGAGCATCCAGACCATCGAGGGCAACTCGTCCGACAGGGTGTCGCGCCGGACGTACGGCCCCGACGGCGGCGGCGCGACCGGCTACGTCCGGCTCGGCTGAGCACGTGCGCAGAGCACTGGACGGATGTCCGACTGACTTTCGGTGCGTGCTGCGCCGATGCTTAGCGCGAATGCGCCAGTCAATACGTCTCACCCTGCTCTGTGCCCTCCTCGCGATCCTCGTGGTGCCCGCTGCCGCGAACGCGGACGCGACGTCCTACCGCAGCATGGTCATGGGCGATCACCCGAGCGGCTACTGGCGCCTGGACGAGGCCTCGGGTCCGCTCGCGCGCAACGAGGTCGCCGGCGGGCAGCGCGCGCGCTACACGAACCACCCGCTGCTCGACGAGGACGGCGCGGTGGCCGGCTCGCGCGGCGTCACCGCGGCGTTCCGCTCGCTGATCGACCTGGGTCCGCCGGTCGGCCCAGAGACCGACGCGACCTACGAGACGTGGTTCAGGATCCCGGCGGGCTTCGACGGCCAGAACTACGAGAGCCTCATCGAGATCAACTTCAAGTGGGGCGTCTGGGTCTACGACGGAAGCATCTACGCCGGGTGCGCGAACAAGCACTGGACCTTCGGCCCCCACGTCACCGACGGGCGGTGGCACCACGTCGCCCAGCGCATCACCGCCCAGCGCGTCGAGACCTTCGTCGACGGCGTGCAGTTCGCGAGCGACGACTGCGACTACGTGCGCGGCGACGGCGACCACGTCCTCGTCGGGTGGGGCGGAGGGCGCGTCTTCACGAAGCCGATGCCGCGCACGTTCGACGAGGTCGCGATGTACGACCGCGCGCTGCCGGACGCCGCGATCGCCGCCCACGCCGCGGCGCGGACGGCGGCCGACGCGGCGACGCCCGGGAAGGTCCGCGCGCCGCTGACCGGCGGCCCGTACACCTCGGCGGTGCTCGCCGACCACCCGTGGTCGTACTACCGCCTCGAGGACCGCCCGTGGCTCCCCGACGGCAGCCACTCCATGGACGTCCTGGACTCGTCGGCCAACGGCCGCCACGGCTCCATGCAGCTCGGCGGGATCGACCGCGCGCCCGGGCCGATCACGAGCGAGCAGCGCAACCTGTCCATGCGGCCGCGCACGCACGGCTTCGTCGTGCCAGCGCCGGGCACCGAAAGCCTCAGCGTCGAGTCGTGGGTGAAGTTCACCGCCGAGAACGCGAGCCAGCTCAACGAGTGGGTCCAGGGCGGCCGGTTCGGGCTGTACTTCCAGGGCGAGGAGCTGGGCGTCCTGCCGTTCGGGGTCGTGACGTTCCTCGACAACTTCTGGAACGACCGCGCATGGCACCACGTCGTGATCACGAAGGACGCAGCCGCCAACGAGATCCGCGTGTACCGCGACGGCGCGCTGCTGGTCGTCAAGCCCGAGCCCAACGACTCGCCGATGTTCGGCACCGACAACCCGGTGGCCATCATCGGCGGCGGCGACGCCGGCAACCCCGGCTTCTGCATGGACGAGATCGCGCTGTACGAGGGCGTGCTCAGCGCGTCGCGCATCGCGGCGCACTACGACGCCGCGGACGCCGAGCTGGCCAGGGGCGGCTGCGGCGGCACCTCGGACGTGCGACCCGACCAGCGCCCGCCGAAGCCGGTCAACACCTCGCCGCCGGTCGCGCGCGGCATCGCGACGCCCGGCCACCAGGTCTTCTGCGACCCGGGCGAGTGGAGCGGCAGCCCCTCGAACTTCCGCCAGCTCTGGTACCGCGACGACGTGATCGTCGGCGGCGAGTGGTCGTACCTGGTCACCGCGCGCGACGACGGCCACGTGCTGACCTGCCGCGTCGTCGCGACCGGGCCCGGCGGCGACTCGCTCGAGGCCTCCAGCGGGCCGGTCACGGCGTCCGGGCGCCCGGCGCCTCCCGGGGTGCCGCGCCTGACCTCGACGGCCGACCCGCGGATCAGCGTCGACCTCGAGTGGGATCCGTCCCCGGCGGTCCCCGTTCCCGCGGACGGCTACATCGTCCAGTACAGCGCCGGCGACGGCGTCTGGCACGTCGTGTCGCGGCCGGTCGAGCCGCGCGCGACGCTCGGCGGTCAGCCGGAGGGGACGCTGCGCTACCGCGTGATCGCGCAGTCGGCCGGGGCGCAGAGCGACCCGTCGCCGGTGTCCGCGCCGATCAGCGTCGACCGCACGCCGCCGCGGCCCGCGCGGCTCGTCCTCGACGGCTCGCCGGCGTGGACGTCGTCCGGCGGCGCCGAGTGGTACCGCGACCGCGCGACCGGCACCTGGTTCGACGACGGCGACCCCGCCCTCGTCGACGGGTCGCCCGGCAGCGGGGTCGACCCGGCGACGCTCCCCGGGCCGCTCTCGCTCACGACCACCGGCACGCACACGGCAGAGGCGCGCCTGCGCGACCGCGCCGGCAACCAGGCCATCACGACGAAGCTCGTGCGCGTCGACGCCGACGCGCCGTCGCTGACGCTCACCTGCCCGCCGCTCGCGCACGTCGGCGCGATCGCGCACGTCGTGGTCGACGCGAGCGACGGTGCCGGCTCCGGGCTCGACGCGCCCGCCCCGGCGACGCTCGCCATCGACACGGCGACGACGGGCACGCGCACGCTGTCGCTCACCGTTGCGGACAACGTCGGCCACCAGACGAGCCGCTCCTGCTCGGTGCCGGTCGTGCACCGCCGCCCGGGCGCGCCCGTGCTCACGGGCGGCACGTCACCGGGCACCGGCGCGGTGACCCTCACGTGGTCGCGGCCCGCCGGCGCTCCCGCGCCCGCCGCGTACGTGCTGGAGGGGCGCGACGCGAACGACGCGGGGTGGACGCAGGTCGTCCGCACCGCCGGCGAGTCGTACTCGACTCCCGCCGGCTCCCCGCTGGCCCAGGGCACGTGGACGTTCCGCGTGCGCATCGACGACCCCGTCTTCGACCCGACGCCCTCCGACGACTCCGCGGCGGTGGTCGTCGACCGCACCGCGCCGAACCCGCCGTCGATCGCGACCGACCGGCCCGAGGACGCCGCGGGCGGGTGGTTCCGCGACACCGTCACCGTCAGCTTCAACGGCGCCGGCGACCCCGACCTGCCCGACGGCTCGCCGGGCAGCGGCGTCAACCCGGCGACGCTGCCCGCCGGCTCCACGTACTCGGCCGCCGGGACGTTCACGGCGAGCGGCACCGTCCGCGACCGCGCCGGCAACACGTCGGCGAGCGCCTCGCGCACCGTGCGCGTCGACACGACCACGCCGAGCGCCGCCATCGCCTGCCCGGCCGGCGACGTGATCCAGGACTCGAGCGCCACCGCGGCGTGGAGCGCGAGCGACACCGGCTCGGGCCTCAGCGGTCCGGCGAGCGGCACGGTCGCGCTGGCCACCGCCGCCGTCGGGACATTCACGGTCTCGGCGCCGACGGTCGCCGACCGCGTCGGGCACGTCGCCGCGGCGGCGTCGTGCACCTACCGCGTCATCTACGACTGGGACGGCTTCCTCGACCCGGTCTCCAACGTCGACGTCAACACGATCGACGGCGGCGACGTCGCGCCGATCCTGTTCCGCCTCAACGGCGACCGCGGCCTCGGCGTCCTCGCCGGGACGCCGACGACCGCGCCCGGCAACTGCTCGGGCAAGAAGGACGCGGTCAACTGGTCGCTGCCGTCGACGTGGTCCGGGCTGCGCTACATCAGCGGGACCTACGTGTGGGCGTTCCAGACGCAGGCGGCGTGGAGGAACACGTGCCGCGAGCTGACCGTCGCGCTGAACGACGGCACGACGCACAAGACGCTGTTCCGCTTCAAGTAGAGGCGCGCGCCACGACGACCGCGGCGAGCGCGACGCGGTAGGCGGCGAACGGCCACAGTGGCGCCTCGACGCCGCGGCCGGCGAGGGCCCGCGCCGCGAGGCGCGTGGAGAGGGCGGAGCCCGCCGCGGCGAGGGCGAGGGTCGCGACGTCGCCCGCCGCCCCCCGCGGCGCCGGCGCCGTCCGCGCCGCGGCCACCCGCCGCGCCAGCCGCCACCCCTTCAGCGCCGTCGCGCCCGCCAGGACCGGCTTCGAGGCCTCACGAGAGATGGTGTGGGCGTCCGGGCGAGCGAACCCCCGGGCGCGGAGAGCCGTGAGCGCGGCGCCGTGGCGCGAGACGCCCGGCATGAGCGCCGCCGCCTGCGCGAGGCCGAGCAGCGCCGCGTCGCCGATGGAGGGGCTTCTGCGGTGCTGCGACGCGCGGTCCGCGACCACCATCGCGGCCCCTCCGGCGACGAGCCCGGCCGCGATGCTCCGCGGGCCTCCGAGCCTCTGCTCGATCGCGCGCTCGAAGCGCGCACCCGCGAGGGCGGGCGGGGCGGTGGCCACGACGAGCCACGCCGCGGGGGATGGGGGGCCGAGGGCGAGGAGCGTCCCGGCGTGCAGCGCGACCTCGACCTCCTTGCGCCGCTCGGGCTCGAGCCCCTGGAGCAGCAGCGCGGCATGCGCGCTCGACGAGACCGGCAGCAGCTCCGCCGGGCCGTGGAGCAGGCCGAGCGCGAGCGCTCTAGCCGGTCGCATCCGCCGCCGGCTCGGAGCCGCGACCGCGGCTGCGCCGGTTGCGGATCACGAGGTACGCGATGCCCGCGACGATGGCGGCGGCGACCGCGTAGTCGACGTAGTGCAGCGAGTCCTTCCAGTCCTCCCAGTTCGCGCCCACCTGCTGGCCGATGAAGGCGAGGAGGAACACCCACGGCAGGCACCCGATCACGGTGAACAGGCTGAAGCGCCAGAACGGCATGCGCGCGACGCCGGCCGGCAGCGAGATGAAGGTGCGGATGATCGGCAGCATGCGCGTGACGAGGACCGTCACGTCGCCGTGCTTCTCGAACCACCGATCCGCCCAGCGCAGGTGCTCGGGCTTGATGTGGAGCTTCCTGCCGTGCTTCTCGAGGATGTCCACGCGCCCGTAGTAGCCGATGGCGTAGGCGACCCACGACCCGACGAGGTTGGCGAACGTCCCGACGAGCGTCACGACGACGAGGCTGTAGTGCCCCTCGCTGACGTTGAAGCCGGCGAACAGCATCGTCGCCTCGGAGGGGATAGGGATGCACGCGCTCTCGAGCGCCATGAGCACGAAGATCCCCGCCAGCCCGAGCTCGTCGATGACGTCGACGGCGAAGTTGACGAGCGGGTCGGTGATGGACGCGAGGACGAGAGATGTCGCAGCGAGCACGACGGCCGAGGGTAGCGGCCTACCCTTTCGCGATGGCCGTCCCGCTCTTCGACACGCAGACGCCCCTGCGGCCGCTCCGGCCGCGGATCCTGGCCGTGATCGAGGCCGTCGTCGACGGCGGGCAGTACGTGCTCGGGCCCGAGGTCGCTGCGTTCGAGCGCGACTTCGCGACGTGGCTGGGCGCCCCGCACGTGGCCGGCGTCGCCAACGGGACGGAGGCGATCACGATCGCGCTTCGCGCCCTCGGCGTCGGCCCCGGCGACGAGGTCGTCGTGCCCTCGTTCACCTTCTACGCGAGCGCCGAGGCCATCCCGCCGACCGGAGCCGCGCCCGTGTTCTGCGACGTCGATCCGGAGACGATGTGCGTCACGCCCGAGACGGTGCGCGCGGCCGTGACGCCGCGGACGAAGGCGGTGATCGCCGTCGACCTGTTCGGCAACGTCGCGCCCGTCGCCGAGATCGAGGCGGAGGTGGGGCTGCCGGTCGTCGAGGACGCAGCGCAGGCGGCCGGTGCGCGGGCGCCGGACGGCTCGCGCGCGGGAACCCTCGGCACGGTCGGGACGTTCTCGTTCTACCCCTCGAAGAACCTCGGCGCCTTCGGCGACGGCGGCGCGGTCGTCACCCGCGACGCCGCGCTCGACGAGCGGATGCGCACGCTGCGCTTCCACGGCTCGCGCGACAAGGTCACCTACGAGGAGGTCGGCTACAACAGCCGCCTCGACGAGCTGCAGGCGGCGGTCCTGCGCGTGCTGCTCCCCGAGCTCGACGGATGGTGCGACCAGCGCCGCCAGGTGGCCGCTTGGTACGAGGAGGAGGGGCTGCGCGGGCCCCGCACCGCCGAGGGGATCCTCCCCGCGTGGCACCTGCACGTGATCCGCGACGACGACGCCGACGCGGCGGCGGAGCGGCTGGCCGCGGCCGGCGTGCAGTCGCGCGGCTACTACCGCACGCCCGTCCATCGCCAGCGGGCGATGGAGCGCTGGGCGCCGGCCTCGCCGCTGCCGGGAACGGACGAGGCGGCGCGCACGCACCTCGCGCTGCCGATGGGGCCCGCGCTGACGCGCGAGCAGGTCGGCGAGGTCGCCGCCGCCTACGGGCGGACGGCGTAGCGCTCGCCGGCCGTCAGCGTCACGGTCGCGCCGGTCAGCAGGTTCTCGACGTCGACGACGCCCTCGTGCACGCGCACGGAGGTCTCGTCGCAGCGGTCGGCGATCGACCACGAGGTCCCGCGGACGGTCGCGGCGGCGTGGCGCCCGCGGGTGCGGAAGCGGCCCTTGCCCTTGCCCCACAGGCGGCGCAGGACGCGGTTGCGACCGGTGCCCGCGGCGCGGGCGACGGCGCCGCGGCGGCGGATCGCGCGGCGCTCGGCCTTCGACAGCGGCCCGCACGCCTCCTTGAACTCGCCGTGCAGCAGGTCGATGTCGACGATCTTCTCGCCCTTCTTCGACTGGCCGACGCGGAACATCCCGCCCTCGAAGTGCATGTCCTGCGTCGGGCGGTCGACGCCCTCGGCCGGCGCGGTCTGCAGGTCGACGCCGCCCGCGCGCGCGTCGACGTGGGTTCCGACCGGGAGGCTCGCGCCCTGCTCGAGCGGGATGAGCTGGCCGTCGGCCGGGCGCCGCACGAGGACCTCGGCGCCCGGGTCCGGCGCGGCGTTGAAGGTCTCGCCGGCCACAGGCGGGGCGGGCGGCTCGAGCGGCCCGCCGTAGGAGACGATCGAGGGCACGTCGCCGGCCAGCAGGTCGATGGGCGCGATCTCGGGGAGGAAGGTCCCGCCGGCCGGGACTACGACCGCGGCCACGCCGCCGGCCTTCGGCATCTCGATGCCGACCCCGCTTCCGGCGCCGCTGCCGCCGCCCGTCTCGCCGCCGTCGTCGCCGGGGGTGGGGTCGGGATCCGTGTCGTCGCCGCCGCCGCCGTCACCCGGGTCGCCGCCGCCGTCGCCCGGATCGCTGCCGCCGTCGCCGGGGTCGCTGCCGCCGTCGCCGGGGTCGCCGCCGCCGTCGCCGGGGTCGCTGCCGCCGTCGCCGGGGTCGCCGCCTCCGTCACCGGGGTCGCTGCCGCCGCCGTCGCCCGGCCCGCCGCTGCCCGGGTCGTCGTCCGGCGGGGGCGGGAGCTCGGTCGACAGCGCGGACGCAGGGACGAGCTCCTTCCCGTGACCCGTCCAGCGCCAGGACAGCGTCACGGACGCGTTCTTCCTGCCGTCGAAGTACTCCACCCGGATCGGGTACGCGTGTCCGGCCTGCAGCGCGATCGACCCGCTGCGGTCCGCCGCCGCGTGCAGCGCCCAGTCGTCGATGACCTGGTCGCCGTCGATCCACAGGCGGACGCCGTCGTCGGACCGGGTGACGAAGGTGTAGGTGCGCGTCGCCGGCGGGGTGATCAGGCCGGTCCAGCGCGCGGAGAAGTCGTCGCCGACGCCGGGGACGGGCTCGCTCCCGCCCCAGTCGAAGTTCACGGTCGGGTCGATGCGCTCGGCCACCTTGCCGGTGAGGTCCGTGTAGTCGAAGTACTCCGCCTTGAGGCCGCTGGCGGCATGGGCGGCGGGGGCGCCGCCGGCGACGGCAGCGAGCGTGAGGGCGGCCAGGAGGAGGCGCCGGCGGGGGGTGCGCATGGCCTCTGCTTCGGCTCGCGCGCGAGGGCGGGCACGCAATGCGGCCGGATGTGGACGAAGGTTGGGCCTGCGCGCGATCTCAAGCCCCGCGCGCGAGGGCCGACCAACTGGACGTGCCCGGTACCGACTCCGCCGCAGCCGGCGTCCGCAAGGCCGAGGCCGGCGCGGCCGACGGCTACTTCGACCACGTCCGCCCGGAGATCGCGTCGCTCGTCCCCGAGCACGCGCGGCGGATCGTCGACTTCGGCTGCGGCCGCGGCGCGCTCGGCGCGCACCTCAAGGAGCGCCAGGGCGCGGAGGTCATCGGCGTCGAGCTGTTCCCCGACGCGGCCGCCGTCGCCGCCGAGCGCCTGGACCAGGTCGTCCGCGCGGACCTCGACCTCCTCGACGCGCTGCCCCTCGAGGAGGGGTCGGTCGACGTCGCGATCTTCGGCGACGTCCTCGAGCACCTGCGCGACCCGCACCGCCTGCTGCGCGTCGCGCGGCGCTACCTCAAGCCGTTCGGGCGCATCGTGTGCTCGATCCCGAACGTCAAGCACTTCTCCGTCGTCGTCCCGCTGCTCGTCGCCGACCGCTTCGAGTACACGGACGCCGGGCTGCTCGACCGCACGCACGTGCACCTCTTCACGCTCGAGGAGATCGACGCGATGCTCCGCGAGACGGGCTACGAGTGCGTCGAGCTCGGCGCGACGAACGTCGGCGCGCTGCCCGAGCGCTATCGCGCGCTGGCCGAGATCGCCGGCCGCCTCGGCGCCGACCCGCGGGAGACCGCGGCCCGCCTCGAGGCCTATCAGTACCTGGTCGTCGCGACGCCCGCCACGGCGTAGCGCACGATCTTCTCGGCCACCGAGGCCCAGGTGATCTCGCGCGCGGCGGCGGTGTCGTCCGCGTCGAGGCGCGGCGCGTCGTGCACGGCCGCGACGAAGCTCTCGACGTCCGAGGTCCGCGTGAGCCACCCGTCCAGCGCGGGCGCGTGGGCGACGTTCAGCGTCACCGTGCGGAGCCCCGCGCACGCGTAGTTGTAGGCCTTGTGCGGCTCCATCGAGTAGGTGAACGGCTCGTCGGTGTGCGGGATGATCCCGACGTCCGAGTGCAGCAGGTAGGCCGGCGTCTGGTCGGGCGCGCGCGGCCCGAGGAAGTGGACGTTCGGCTCCGAAGCGATGACCGCGTCGACGGCCGCGGAGGGGGCGAAGCCGACGAGCACGACGCTCACGCCGCTGCGGGCCAGCGCGCGCAGCGCCTCGGCCTCGACGCGCACCGAGAGCGCGCCGACGTAGACCGCGCGCGGGTGCGGGACGTGCGCGAGGTCGAAGGGCTCGGCGGCGTCGTCCACGCCGGGGCGCGTCCACGCGTCGTCGCAGCCGTGGCCGACGTACTCCGCGTCCGGGACGTCCTCGATCGAGCCCTGCGAGAGGCCGAGCACGAGGTCGCTCGCGCCGATCAGCCCGCGGCGGATGCGCTCCATCTCGTCGCGCCCGGAGGCGAACGCGTCCCACGTCGAGAGGCGATCGTGCGTGAGGAGGACCGTGCGCTCGCAGTACGGGCGGAATTCGTGCAGGAAGGCCCAGTTCGGCTCGCCGACGCCGAAGTTCAGGAGGATCGGGTCCTCGAGCTGCGCCGTGCCGATGACCGCGCGCGCGATCTCGCCCGTCGCGATGGCCGGGCCGCTGCCCGAGAAGACGTTCAGGCCGCGGATGATCCGGTGCTGCAGCGCGGGCACGCCCTCGCCCACCTTGTAGGGCTCCACGTACGCGACGCGGCGGGCGATCCCGTGGTCGACCAGCGCGTGCGCGATCGACTCGGCGGGACGGCCGAGCTGGCCGTAGTCGCTCTGGAGCCAGGTGACGATGACGTCGGGCGTCACCCCCCGGTCATCGACCGCCGCAGGAGGCGTTTGAGGCCGGACGCGCCGCTAGCATTGTGCGGATGCGCCGACGGATTCGGTCCGCGGCCGTTCCCCTGCACCGCCATTCGGTTCCGCAGCTCGCGGTCGACGGGGTGTTGGTCGCACTCGCATACTTCCTCGCGTACCGGCTGCGCTTCGACGCCCTCGGTGGCGTGCCCGACCGCTACCACGACCTCTTCGCGGCGACGATCTTCCCGGTCGTCGCGGGGTCGCTCGTCATCTTCACGATCTTCCGGCTCTACCAGAAGTGGTGGCGCTACTCGTCGTGGCGCGACATCGAGGCGGTGCTGTTCGCGGTGATCGTCACGACGCTCGCCCTCGCCGCGTACGTGGCGATCGCGTCGCCGGTGGAGGACCCGCTGCGCAGCGGCGACGTCGGCCTGAAGCTGCCGACGGGGGTCCTCGCGCTGTTCTTCCTCTTCACGCTCGTCTTCGTCGGCGGCGCGCGATTGCTCGCGCGCGCCTTCCACGAGCGCCGCCTGGCCGGGCTGCGGCCGCGACGCGACGCGCGCGGCGTCCTCATCGTCGGGGCGGGCGACGGCGGGCGGCTCGTGCTGCGCGAGGTCCTGCGCAACCCGTCCCTCGGGCTCGCGCCGGTCGGGTTCATCGACGACGACCCGCGGCTGCGCGGCGTGCGCGTCGAGGGCGTCAAGGTCCTCGGCAACACCGACGGCGACCTGCCGCGCGTGATCGAGGACGTCCAGCCCGACGAGGTCATCATCGCGATCCCGTCGGCGCCGGGCACGCTTCGCGCGCGGGTCGCGCGCGCGTGTCGCGAGCGCGGGATCCCCGTCCGCACGCTGCCGACCGTGTTCGAGCTGCTCCAGACGGGCGGGCAGCTCGTCAAGCAGGTGCGCGAGGTGCAGGTCGAGGACGTCCTGGGCCGCGAGCCGGTGGTCATGGAGGTCGACCGGGTCGGCGCGTACCTGACGGGGGAGGTCGTGCTCGTCACCGGCGCGGGCGGGTCGATCGGCGCCGAGCTGTGCCGGCAGATCGCGCGCGTCGCGCCGCGGCGGCTGATCGCGCTGGACCACGCCGAGGACAACCTGTTCCGGATCCAGCGCGAGCTGGAGGACGACCGGCACGTCCACCCCGCGACGCTGGCGACGGTGCTCGCCGACTGCCGCGAGGAGGAGCGGATGCGGGAGGTGTTCGACGAGCACCGGCCGACCGTCGTCTTCCACGCCGCGGCGTACAAGCACGTCGGGCTGATGGAGGGCAACCCGGTCGAGGCCGTGCGCAACAACGCGCTGGCCACGCGCGTGCTCGCGCGCGTCGCGGGCGACATGGACGTGCGCGTGTTCGTGCTGGTCTCGACGGACAAGGCGGTCACGCCGGCGACGGTGATGGGCGCGTCGAAGGCGCTGGCCGAGTACGCGGTCGAGGCGGCGTCGCAGCGCTTCCCCGCGACGCGGTTCGCGACGGTGCGCTTCGGCAACGTGCTCGGGTCGTCGGGGTCGGTCGTGCCGATCTTCCGCCGCCAGATCGCCCGCGGCGGGCCGGTGACGGTGACCGACGAGCGCATGACGCGCTACTTCATGACGATCCCGGAGGCGGTGCAGCTGATCATCCGCTCGGGCTCGCTCGGGTCCGGCGGCGAGATCTTCGTGCTCGACATGGGCGACCCGGTGCCGATCATGCAGCTCGCGCGGGACATGATCGAGCTGTCGGGGCTGCGGCCGGGCGAGGACATCGCGATCGAGGTCGTCGGCCGGCGGCCGGGGGAGAAGCTGCATGAGGAGCTGTTCAACCCGCACGAGCGCCCGCAGCCGACGCCGGCCGAGAAGATCCAGCGCGCCGCGCGCGAGCCCCTCGATCCGGACGCGGTCGACGCCATGTTCCAGGAGATCAACCTGCTCGTCCTCGAGGGCGACGCCGCCGGGCTGGCGCGCAAGGTCTCGGAGCTGGCGGGACTGCACGCGGCCGCGGGAGCCGGTTCGCTCCCCGCCGGTCCATAGACTCCGGCGACCTGCGGTGAACGAGGCACTCGACGTCATCAAGGACTACGGCGGCTACGCCGGGGCGGCCTCGCTGCTCGGCCTCGCCGTGCTCGCCCTCCTGTACTTCGCGCAGGCGCGCGAGGTCAAGCGCCTGCGCGAGTGGGCGGGCCGCGCGCCGGAGCGCTCGGCCGAGCTCGAGGCGCGCGTCGCCGCCGAGGCGGCACGCCGCGCGGCGACCACCGCGGCGACCCGGCCCGGCGGGCCGCAGACCGCCGCGGCCCAGGCCGCGGCCGGACGTCCGGCGGGCGCGCCGACCGGCCCGAACGGGCAGCCGGGCCAACCCGGCTCCGTCCCCGCGGGAGCGACGGCCGGCGCGGCGACGGCGCCCGCGACCGGCGCGACGCCCGCGCCCCCGGGCGCGAAGCCGGCGCCCGGCGCGACCCCTTCGGCCCCGGGCGCGAACCCGACGCCCGGCGCGACGCCTGCCGCCCCGGGCGCGAAGCCGACGCCCGGCGCGACCCCTTCGCCCGCCGGCGCCGACGCCCCTTCGACACCCGGCGCGAAGCCGGCGACCCCGGGCGCGGCTCCTGCGCCCCCCGCGGGCGCGCCGGCAGGAAGCGGGGCGGCTGCGGCCGCCACCGGCGCCGCCGCGGGCGCAACGGCCGCGGACGCGGGCGGGGCGGCCGCCGCGAGCGGCGCCACTTCGAGCGGCACCGCCGCGGGCGGCGACGGCGCGGCGACGACCGGCGCTCCGGCGGCGAGCGGTGCGGCCGCTCCGCCCCCGGACGCACCCCCGAAGGACCCGGCGTCCGCCGCCTCGGCGGCCGGCGTCGATGCGCCGGCCCCGCCGGCGGCCGCCGCGGCCGGTGCCGCGGGTGCGGCCGGGGCCGCTGGGCTCCCTCCCGCCCGGACCGCGGCCGCCCGACCCCGCGCCGCCGGCCCCGTGCGGCCGGTCGCGGCGTCGCGGCCGACCGCGACCGTTCCTCCCCGAGCCGGCTCGCGCGGCGGCGCCGGCGGCATCGGCGGGCTGCGCTGGCCGATCGTCGCCGCCATCGGCGTCGGCCTGCTGCTCGTCGTCGGGCTCGTGATCGCCCTCTCCGGCGGGGGTGGCGACGACGAGCCGAGCGCGACCAAGACGACGAAGCCCAACGTGGTCGTCCCGCCGCCGAGCAAGTCGACCGAGGAGAAGCCGACCCCGCGCGGCGACGTCACGGTGGCGGTCCTCAACGGCACGTCGGTCCCCGGGCTCGCGAAGCGCGTCGCCGCGAAGATCGAGGGCAGCGGCTTCGCGGTCCCCGACGACCTCGTGACGAACGCGGTCGAGCAGAACCGCTCGGCGACCGTCGTCATGTTCGCCGAGGGCGCGCGCGACGAGGCGCTCGCGGTGGCCAAGCTCATCGGCGTCGGCAGCGACGCCGTCGGGCAGCTCGACCAGAGCACCCGCACGGTGACCCAGAACCGCGCGCGCGTCGTCGTCACGGTCGGCGCCGACCAGAGCCAGCAGTAGGCCGCGCGTCCGCCGTGGCCGGTCTGCCCCTGGACCTTCCCGCGCGCGCCGTCAAGCCGCGCGAGCAGGGCCTCACGCACGTGCTCGACCGCGGCCTGTCGATCGCCGAGGTCGACGGCCTCGTCGAGGTCGCCGGCGCGAGCGTCGACATCGTCAAGCTCGGCTGGGGCACCGCGCTCGCGACCGGCAACCTGGAGCCCAAGCTCCAGCGCTACCGCGACCACGACATCCCGGTCGTCCTGGGCGGGACCCTCACCGAGCTGGCCATCCAGCAGGGCCGCGTCGACGAGCTGGCCGCGTGGCTCGACCACCTCGAGATCCGCCACGTCGAGGTGTCCGACGGCACGATCGACCTCGAGCGCGACCGCAAGCTCGCGCTCATCACCCGGCTGTCGGACTCCTTCACGGTGCTGAGCGAGGTCGGCTCGAAGGACGCGACGCACGTCATGGCCCCGTACCGCTGGGTCGAGCAGATCCAGGCCGAGCTCGACGCGGGCGCGTGGAAGGTCATCTGCGAGGCGCGCGAGTCGGGCACCGCCGGCATCGCCCGCCCCGACGGCGAGCTGCGCGAGGGCCTGATCGACGAGATCGCCCACGCCGTCGACCAGACGCGGATCGTCTTCGAGGCCCCGCAGAAGGACCAGCAGGTCCACCTCCTCAAGCGCTTCGGCCCCGACGTCAACCTCGGCAACATCGCGCCGGCCGACGTCCTCGCGCTCGAGACGATGCGGCTCGGCCTGCGCAGCGACACGATGGAGCCCGGCGCGTGATCCTGCTCGCGCGCCACGGCGAGACGAAGGAGAACAGGGAGCGGCGGTTCCAGGGCCAGAACGAGGTCCCGCTCTCCGAGCGGGGGATCGAGCAGGCGCACGCGCTCGCCGAGCAGGCGGCGGCCGAGGCCGCGCCGATCGTCGCGCTCTACACGAGCCCCCAACGCCGCGCCGCCCAGACCGCGGAGATCGTCGGCGAGCGGCTCGGCCTCGAGCCGCGCCCCGACGAGCGCCTCAAGGAGGTCGACGTCGGCGACTGGCAGGACCGCCTGAAGGACGACGTCGAGCGCGACGATCCCAAAGCGTGGGCCGCGTTCCGCAGGGCCGGCGACGAGTTCCGCTTCCCCGGCGGCGAGTCCTTCGCCGAGCAGCAGGAGCGCGTGGTCGCGGCCCTCGTCGACGTCACCCAGCGCGGCGAGCTGCCCGCGCTGCTCGTCTGCCACCGCGGCGTCGTGCGCTGCGCGCTCGCCCACACGCACCGGCGCGGGCTCGACACGTACCACGAGTGGAAGGTGCCGAACGCGGAGCTCATCCGCCTGTGACGCGCCTGGCCGCCGGCGTCTTCGCCGCGCTCGTCGTCGCGACGTTCGCCGCGTTCCTCGTCGCCCAGCGCCTGAAGAACGAGCCCTCGGTCGTGCAGCGCGTCATGGGCGCCCGCGTCTTCTCGCCCAACCACGACAGCCGCTTCGACCGCATGCGCGTGTCGTTCACGCTGAGCGAGACCGACGAGGTCCGCGCGGCGGTCATCGACGACCAGGGCGACGTCGTCGCGACGATCGCCGAGAGCCTGAAGATCACGAAGTGGCGCCAGGCGCGCGTGAGCTGGGACGGCCGGACCGACGACGGCGAGCGGGCGCCGGACGGCCGCTACCGGATCCGCCTGACGCTCGAGCGCCAGGGCCGCACCGTCACGCTGCGGCGCAGCATCAGCCTCGACACGACGCCGCCGAGGCCGCGCGTGGTCGAGATCGGGCCGGAGACCGGGCCCGGCCCCGAGCTGCTGCCGCGCCGCGACGGCGTCCCCGCGCAGATCCGCTTCAGGGCGACCGGCAGGCGGGTCGAGCTCGAGGTCTGGCGCACCGACCGCGGGCCGCGCCGGGTACGGAAGCTCGAGCCGGGCGAGGGCGGGACCGCGACGTGGGACGGGCGCAACGACGCCGGCCGGCGCCTCGCGCCCGGGACCTTCGCGGTCGTCGTCCGCTCGCGCGACCGCGCGGGGAACATCGGCTCCAACGCCCCCCGCCCGCTGCGCCTGCGCCGCGGGGTGAGGATCGCCGGCCCGGCCGGCATCACGATCCGCTACCTCGGCCTGCAGCCGCCGCTCGTCCCGATCCGCGCCGGGAGGACCGCCGACGTCGGCGTCGACTCGCGCGGCGCGTCGTGGAGCTGGACGCTGCGGCGCGTCGGCTCGCCGCTCCCCAGCCGGCGCGGGCGCCACAGCAGCGGCGGGGCGTTCCGCGTCCACCCGCCGAACGGCAAGAGCGGGCTGTTCCTCTACGAGGTCCGCACGCGCAAGCGGTCGGCCCGCGTCCCGATCCCCGTCGACGACGAGGCCAACAACCGCGTGCTCGTCGTGCTGCCGACCACGACGTGGCAGGGCCGCAACCCCGTCGACGACGACGGCGACGGCATCCCGAACACGCTGGACCTCGGCGGCCCGGTCCGCCTCGACCGCGTCTTCGCCCGCGACGGCCTGCCGCAGGGGCTGACGGAGAACGAGGCGCCGCTCGTCGCGCACCTCGACCGCAGCGGGCTGCGCTACGACCTGACCACCGACGTCGCGCTGGCCGTCGGCCGCGGCCCGCAGATCGAGGGCCACCGCGGCATCCTGCTGGCCGGCGACACGGTCTGGCTGACGAGCGACGTGCGGCGCCGGCTGCGGGCGTTCGCCGCCGTCCGCGGGCACACGCTCGTCTCGCTGGGGACCGACTCGCTGCGCCGCGAGGTCCAGCAGATCGGCGGCCGGCTCCTGCGGCCCGGGGCGCCGGAGCGCACGGACCTCTTCGGCGCGCGGCTGGGCGAGGTGCGCGACAGGAAGGTCGACCTGACGATCCGCGAGGACGACCCGCGGCTGCAGCTCTTCGCCGGCGGCGAGGGGCTCTTCACGGGGGTCGAGCGGTGGGAGCCGACGACCGACGTCGGGGCGGAGGCGCGGGCCCTGTCGACGGCCGGCCTCGCGGGCGAGCCGCCGGTCATCGTCGCCGTCCGCTACGGCCAGGGGCTCGTGATCCGGCCGGGCATCGCCGGCTTCGCGACGCGGCTGTCGGGCGACGTCGAGAGCCAGGAGCTGTTCGGCCGGATGTGGACGCTCCTCAAGACCGGGTAGCCGCATGGGCCGCGAGCTCATCGCGATCCTGCTCCTGCCCGACCGCCTGGAGGAGCTCGAGCTGCGCGACGAGCTGGCCGCGCTGCTCAGGTCGCCGGGCGTCGTCGCGCTGGAGCCCGGCCGGCTGCCGCCGATGAAGGGCCGCCGCGCGCGGGCGCAGGCGCGGCGGCTCCTGCAGCGCCTGCCCGGCCGGCCCGGCGTCGTGGTCGTCTTCGGCGAGCGCGAGCAGCCGCTGGCCGAGGAGCTCGTCGATCGGGTCGCCGGGTGCGAGCTGATCGCCGCGCGCGACGCGCGCGGGCTGCGCGAGCGCTTCCTCGACCGCGGCGTCGACTGCTAGGGGTTGACCGGCGCGTCGTCGACGCGCGTCGCGTACCGCTGCCTGCCCACCTGCTCGTAGAAGACGATCGACGGCAGCGCGTCGGCCGCGTGCGTCTGCAGGTGGAAGAGGTCGAGCCGCTGGCGGTCCTGCGGGCGGATCGTGAACGTCACGGGCTCGCCGCCGCCGGTCGGCTCGAGGACGAGGGTCGTCTCGGTGACCTGCGTGAGGACGCCCTGCTCCTGGCCGGTCGAGCGCTCGGTGCCGCCGCCGCCTCCGCCGGCGAGCAGCACGACGGCGACGATGGCGAGCAGCGCGGCGATGAGCCCGACGAGGCGCAGGAGGTCGCGGCGGTCCAGCCCCGCCGGCTGCTGCTGGCCCGAGCTCACGCGCGCAGCTCCGCGAGCCCCTCCTCGCGCGTGCGGATCGGGGCGTAGCCGAGGTCCTCGTGCGCGCGGGCGATCGAGATCGTGCACTCGTCCGACGCGATCCACGTCGCGAAGCGCGTCACGGGCGGGCTGCCCGGGAGGGGGAGCGTGCGCCACAGCCGCTCGGCCGCGATGGCGGCGCCGCGCGCGACCCCGCGCGGCACGTTCTTGCCGGGCGCCTCGACGCCCTGCGTCCGCGCGAGCTCGGTGACGAAGTCGCGGAAGACGACGGAGCCACCGTCGGTCACGAACCACACGCCGCGGTCGCGCCCGCGCGTCGCGGCGAGGACGAGCCCCTCGACGGTGTTGTCGACGTGCGTCGTCGCGGTCCGGTGGCGCCCGCCGCCGATCCACGCCCAGCGCCCGGCGCGCATCTGCTCGACGACCTGCGGCAGCAGCGTCGTGTCGCCCTTGCCCCACACGAACCGCGGCCTCACCACGACCGCCTCGACCCCGGGAGGCCCGGTCAGCACGGCCGCCTCCGCACGCGCCTTCGATGCGCTGTACAGCACCGGGGAGTCCGGCCGCAGCGGCAGGGACTCGTCCGCCGCGACGAGCGGCTGGCCCACGAGCAGCGCGGCCTCCGTCCCGACGTGCACCATCCGCCGCGCGCCTGCGGCGCGCGCCGCCTCCAGCACGTTGCGGGTCCCCTGGACGTTGATGCGCTCGAAGTCCTTCGGGTCGCCCCAGTCCTCGACCTTCGCGGCCGAGTGGAAGACGACCTCGCTCCCCTGGATGCCGCGGCGCAGCGCGGCGGTGTCGTCGAGGTCGCCGCGCACGGGCTCGGCCCCCGCTGCGCGCACCTTGTCCGCCGCGCTGTCGGACCGCGCGAGCGCGCGGACCCGCACGCCGTCCGCGACCAGGCGGCCGATCAGTCGCCCGCCGATGAAGCCCGAGCCGCCGGTGACGAACGCGCCGTCCATGCGCCGCACCCTACCCTCGTCGCGTGCTGCGCCGTCTCCCTCTCGCGCTCCTCGCCTACGCCCAGGCGGGGTACCCGCTGGTGCTCGCGGCGTGGGCGCGCGCGGAGCGCCCGCCGCCGCTCGACGAGCCGCCCGCCGGCGCGACTCCGGGCGTGTCGCTCATCGTCGCCGCGCACGACGAGGAGGCGGTGATCGCGGGCAAGGTCCGCAACGCGCTCGCGCTCGACTACCCGGACCTCGAGGTCGTCGTCGCCTGCGACGGGTGCAGCGACGCGACCGCGCAGCGCGCGCGCGAGGCCGGCGCGCACGTCGTGCTCGAGCTGCCGCGCGGCGGCAAGGTGCGCGCGCAGGACGCGGGCGTCGCGCGGGCCACCGCGCAGATCGTCGCGTTCAGCGACGCCAACGCGCGCCTGGAGCCGGACGCGCTGCGCGAGCTCGTCGCGCCGTTCGCCGACGAGCGCGTCGGCTACGTCTGCGGGCAGGTCACGTTCGTCAACGAGCAGGGGACGAACCAGGAGGGGCTGTACTGGCGCTACGAGATGGCCGTGCGGGCGCTGGAGTCGCGCCTCTGTTCCGTGACGGGCGGCAACGGCGCGCTGTACGCGACGCGGCGCGAGGCCTACCTCGTCGTCGACGCCGTCATGGGCCACGACCTGTCCTTCCCGTTCAACCTCGTGCGCCGCGGGTGGCGCTGCGTCTACCGCCCGGCCGCGCGCGCGACCGAGAAGATGGTCCCGTCGATCGAGGGCGAGTGGGCGCGCAAGCGGCGCATGATGAGCCACGCCTGGCCGATCGTCGTGCGCGGCGGGCTGCTCGACCCGCGCGGCTGGCCCCCGCGGTACGCGCTGATGATCGCCTCGCACCGCTGGCTGCGCTACGCGGCGCCGTTCCTGCACCTGCTCAGCCTGCGCTCCCGGCTCTCTCTCGCCGCGCACGTGCCGCTCGTCGCGGCCGCCCTCCTCGCGCCCGTCGTCCCGCTGCGTCTCTTCCTCGTCGCGCGCTACTACGCCCTCACGCAGGCCTCGATTGCCTTCGGCCTGTACGACTGGGTGCGGCACGGCACCGAGGCCGGCTGGGAGCAGGCGGAGGGCACGCGGTGACCCGGCGCCTCTTCGACGTCGTCGTGGCCGGCGGCGCGCTGCTCGTCACCTCGCCGATCCTGCTCGTCGCGATCGTCGCCATCCGGCTCGAGACGCCGGGCCACCCGATCTACCGCCAGCTGCGCATCGGCAAGGACGGCAGGCCGTTCGACATGCTCAAGCTGCGGACGATGGTCGCGGGAGCGGAGTCGATGGGCTCGGGCCTGGCCGTCAACGAGGGCGACCCGCGCATCACGCGCGTCGGCGCGATCCTGCGCCGCTTCTCGATCGACGAGCTGCCGAACCTCGTCAACGTCCTGCGCGGCGACATGGCGATCGTCGGCCCGCGCCCGACGCTGCAGGTGCAGGTCCAGCAGTACACCGAGCGCCAGCGCGGCCGGCTCGCGATCCGCCCGGGCCTGACCGGCTGGGCCCAGGTCAACGGCCGCGCGAAGCTGCGCTGGGACGAGCGCATCGAGCTCGACCTCTGGTACATCGAGCACCGCTCGTGGCGGTTGGACCTGCGGATCCTCGCGCGGACGGTCCGGATCATCGTCGCGGGCGAGGGCATCTACAAAGGCCGCACCGGCGGCTGGCACCGCGGCTGACTCGCCGTCAGTCGCGGGCTGATCCGCGCGCTACCGTTCAGACGGCGAAAGCGGTGGCCGGCAGGGAGATGGTCCCACCACCCTCCCCAACGCCTCACCGCCCGACCCACGGAGGAAGACTCCCGATGACGAAGCCCCGCAGCATCCTGCTGCCGGCGCTCGTCGCGCTCCTCGTCGCGCTGGCTCCGGCCACGGCGCAGGCGGCCGCGACGCTGCAGCCCGGCGCCTACCACGAGACCGACGTCGGCTCCTGCACGCTCAACTTCGTCTACACCGGCGGCGGCGTCACGTACCTCGGCACCGCCGCGCACTGCGTGGCGAGCGTCGGCCAGCGCGTCCGCGACATCGACGGCGTGGAGTTCGGCTCGGTCGCCTTCATCGGCAACGCCGACCAGACGAGCACCGACTTCGCGTTCATCAAGGTCGACACCGAGGACCTGGCCCGCGTGTCGCCGGCCGTCAAGGGTTGGCCCGCGTACCCGACCGGCTCGACCGTCCCGGCCGACACCGTGATCGGCGACTCGATCCAGCTCTCCGGCTACGCGGTCGGCTACGACACGACGAAGACGACGCAGGAGCAGCGCACCGCCGTCTTCGCCTTCGACGACGCCGAGACGTACGCCGTCAACGGCCCGATCCACTGGGGCGACTCCGGCGGCCCGCTCGTGCACAAGCGCACCGGCCGGGCCCTCGGGATCGTGAGCCGCCTGTGCCTCGGCACGTGCACCGAGGAGGGCCCGACGGTCCAGGGCATCCTCGCCAAGGCCGCCGCCCGCGGCTTCCCGGTCGCGCTGAAGACCGTCTAGCGCCGCGCGAGCTGACAGGATCGCGGCCCTCGTGACCGCGATCCTGCTCACCGGCGTCGGCAAGCGCTACGACATCGTGTCCGCCTTCGCGCGGCACGCGAGGGTCGTCGCCGCCGACCCGAACCCACTCGCCCCCGCGCAGTACGCCGCGCAGCACCGGGTGGCGGTGCCGCTGATCAAGGACCCCGGGTACGTCCCGGCGCTGCGGGCGCTGTGCGACGAGCACGGCGTCGGCGCGATCGTGCCGCTGACCGACCTCGACATCGAGGTGCTCGCGCGGGCGCGCGAGGAGGGCCGGCTCCCGGAGGCGCTGGTGCCCGGCTCGCGGACGGCGACCGCGACGTACGACAAGTACGAGGCGCACCTGGAGCTCGAGCGGCTCGGGCTGCCGTCGCCGCCCACGGTGCTGCCGGGCGAGACGCCGCCCTTCTTCCCGGTCGTCGTCAAGCCGCGCCGGGGATCGGGGGCCGAGTCGATCCACTTCGCGCGCGACGCCGAGCAGGCGGAGTTCTTCGTGCGGTACCTCGACGGGATCGACGTGATGGTGCAGAAGCGCATGGACGGGCCGGAGTTCTCGATCGACTGCCTCAGCGACCCCGACGGGCGCTGCCTCAACGCGATCCCCCGCTCGATGCTCGAGTCGCGCGGCGGCGAGTCGATCAAGGGCACGGTGCTCGACGACCCCGAGCTGGTCGACCTCGGCCGCAGGGTGGTCGAGGCGCTCGGCGTCCGCGGGCCGTGCACGGTCCAGGTCTTCCGCGACAAGGACGTGGGGCTGGGGATCACCGACGTCAACACGCGCTTCGGCGGCGCGTTCCCGGCACCGATGTACGCCGCGCTGCCCGGCCGCACCTATCCCGAGCTGATCGTCCGCATGGCGCGCGGCGAGCGCGTCGAGCCGCACGTCGGCGAGTACCGCGCCGGGATGACCTTCACCCGGTACTACTGGCAGCTCGAGCTGGATCCCGACCTGGTGCCGACGGGGCGCGACATCATCGACCCGCCCGGCCCGCCGCGGCCGCGGTAGCGGCGCGGGCGGGCATCACGTCACAGCCGCTTCGCGGCGATGGCATCACGGGCCCCCCCGGGCCCGCTGACCCTCCCACGCACCGCGCGCACGAAGAGGTCGGCGGCCTGCGCCGGCCCGTTGCGCCCGTCGCCGGGGAAGCGCACGCGCAGGCGGTAGAGCCCGGGGCGCCGCAGCGGCACGGCGGCACGGAACCGCCCGCCGGCGCGCGTCCGGCTGCGCAGGGTGAAGGCGCGCACGAAGCGCGTGCTCGACGCGCTCGCCTGGCGCCACGCCTCGACGAGCACCGAGCCCTTGCGGGGCCGCACGCCGCCGGTGACGACCGCGCTGCGCCCGGCCGTGACGCGCGACGCGGTCAGCCGCGCGGAGAGCACCGGCGCGACGACGATCCGCGTGCGCGGCGACGCAATGTCGTTCCAGATCGCCCGCACGTCCCACGAGCGGGTCGCCGAGAACTGCGCCGACCAGCTCCCGTCGGGCGCGGTCGTCGCCGACGTCACGCCGACCCACCCCTGCGTCGTCCCGATCTCGACCTTCACGCGGCGCTCGCCGACGCCCGCGCCTGCGGCGTCGGTCAGCCGGCCGGACACGCTGATCGGCTGCGGGAACAGGAAGACGGGCGCACCTGGCTGCAGGGTCAGCGCGGCCGGGATCCCGCTCGTCTGCGGCGGCACCGTCGCCGGCGCCCGCCCGGCGGCCAGCTCCCTGATGCGCGGGAGCTGCGCGTAGAGCTGGTCGCCGGGACATGCGGTCGAGTTCCCGTCGCGGTGGCCGGAGATGCGCTCGAAGGTCACGGCGCGACCGCTCGGGTAGCGGTTCGTGTCGCCGCCCGCCGACGTCACCGTGACCTGCCCCTCGACCGGCGCGCCGTGCAGCGGCAGCTTCCACGCGAGCAGCCTGCCGATCGCGTCCAGCGCGGCCTCGCTCTGCGGCACGTCCTGGTAGGTGCCGAGGTTCGAGACGCTCGTCGACACCGAGTTGAAGCCCTGCGCCTGGGCCCCGACGATCGCCTGGTCGATCCCGCCCGCACGGCCCTCGAAGAGCTGACCGTACTTGTCGACGAGGAAGTTGTAGCCGATGTCGTTCCAGCCGTTGGAGTTGCGGTGGAAGCGGCAGATCCCCAGCACCATCGAGCGCGAGTCCTCCGGCCCGTAGTCGTTCGCGGTGACCGTGTGGTGGACGAACGCCATCTTCACCTCGCCCCGGGCGGGCGTCGTCCGCGGCGGGCACTCGTCGCCGGCCCACTCCGACCGCGGCACGATCGCGGGCGCGCCCGGGAACGGCGCCTGCGCCGCGCGGGCGCGCGGAACCCGCTTCGGCGACGACACGTGGACGAAGTGCAACCGCAGCCCCCGCGGGCGCCCGCTCAGGCGCAGCTGCAGCGCGTCGGCACCGCCGGCCCACGCCGGGTCGGTGCCGCGGGCGCCGCTGTCCGCGGTCCCGAGCTCGACCCAGCGCCGCCAGCCGAGCCGCGGGTCGTGCACGCGCGCGCGGGCGTGGAGCGTGCGCGGCGCGCGGCGCCAGCGCAGCCCGAACACGTCGAACCGCCGCCCGGTCCGGACGACCGAGGACGTCCACGTCGCGCCCGCCGCCCGCGCCCCGCCGGGCAGGCCGACGGCACGCTCGAAGTCACGCGCGCGAGGGCCGCTCGCGACCGCGGGCGGCGCGGCGCACAGCAGCAGCAGGACGGCGACGAGGATCCGGCGCATCGGGATTCCGAACACGGTCGCACAGCGCGAGTCGCGCTCCTGGGAGGAGCGTTGCAGCGCGTCGCGCTACGGGATCTGCTCGGGGATGTCCGACTTCCAGTCCCCGACGATGGCCTTCTCGCGGAAGGCGCGGATGGCGTCGAAGACCTTGTCGTCGAACGTCGGGCACGTGAGCGACCGGGTCCACGAGGTGGCCGCGACGGCCGACGGCATGTTCGTCTGGTTCTCGAACAGCAGCGTGTGGTAGCCGCTCTCGCCGCCGACCTCCTCGGCGACCAGCTTCTCGAGCTGGGTGACGCGGTTGGCCGGCGTGCCGGCCTTGTACTGGACGTCGACGCGGCCGTGCTCGAGCGCGTGGACGGTCTGCTCGACGTCCGGGGGCTCGGGGTAGACGCCGTCCTGCGCGGCGACCGGGTCGTGGCTGCCGGAGGTCGGCGGGTTCGTCTTGTACTTGACGTCGTCGCTCGTGTGGCCGCGACCCTCGCTCTTGAACTCGTTGACCTTGCAGCCCGCCGCCTTGGCGGCTTCGTCGAGGTCGGTGATCTTCCGGGCCGGAAGGGCGGCGCTCGTCGTGTCCGGGTCGTTGGCGCCCTTGTCGTCGTCGCCGCCGCTCAGCAGCGCGAACGCGACGATCGCGGCGACCGCGAGCGCGAGGACGCCGCCGAGCACGAGCCCGAGGCGCTTGCGGCGCGCCTCGGACGCGCGGGCGGCCTGCTCGGCCTGCTCGCGCTCCTGCCGCAGTCGCTCCTTCTCTTCCTTCCGGCTGGCCATGCGAAGCGCGACAGAGTACTAGCGCGCCTGAGCGCGTCGTCCCGCTGCGCGGGGCGGGGCCGGGGCATCGGCCTCCCACACCTCGCCGACGAACGACGCGATCTCGTCCGTGAGCCGCTCCGGGGCGAGCCGCAGCTCGAGGATCGAGCTCGCCTCGAGCAGCCGGCCGTTGGGCAGCTCGTCGGCGAGCATCCCGGCGTCGGAGAACGGGTGGACGGGGTCGCGGCGGTGGCCGATGACGAGCGCGGGCTGCGTGAACGTCCGCCGCTGCCAGCGGTGCGGCGCGATGCGGCCGAAGAACAGGCCCTCCAGCACGGCGCCGCTGGGCGCGGGGTCCTGGCGGATGGTGTCGAGCCCGACGTCGATGAGGAACGGCGGGGCCCCGCGCGGGATCGCGTTCGCGCCGGCCTGGATCAGCCGCATGACCGGCCCGCCGTAGCGCATGGTCAGCAGCATCGGCAGGAACGCGACGCCGCAGGCGATCATCGCCCCGTCGAGCACCGGCATCTCCACGACCATGCCGCGGATGCGCTCGGGCGCGAGCGCCGCGGCCTCGAGCGCGACGTTGGCTCCCAACGACGTGCCGGCGATGACGGCTTGGTCGAGGTCGAGGTGGTCGAGCAGCGCGATGACCTGCTCGCCGAACATCGGCATGGAGTACTCCCACATGTTCGGCGGCCGGTCCGACCGGCCGTGACCGAGGAGATCCAGCGTCACCACGCGATTTCCCCGCTCGGCGAGCGCCCGCGCCAGCGGCTTGTGCATGCGCTGGGAGAGCAGCAGGCCATGCAGTAGGACAACCGTCCGCTCGCCCTCGCCGAACTCGGTGTAAGAAAGGCGATGTTCCAGGTGGACGAATGAGGACACCGCATGTAAGGGTAATGACTCGGCGGCACCCGCCAACCCGCGTCCTGCGCGCGCGTTGAGTCGGTGTGTCGTCGAAAGAGACATGGAAGCCTCCGCACCGCCCCGCCCCGCCCGCGCGCCCCTGCGCTCGCCCGATCGACTGCGCACCTGTGGTGACGCGGAGCTGGTGCGCCTCGTCCGTCTCGGTCATGAGCCCGCCTTCGAGCAGATCTACGACCGGCACCACCGGGGCATCCTCAGCTTCTGCCGCCACATGCTCGGCTCCCGCGACGAGGCCGAGGACGCCGTCCAGCACGCCTTCATCGCCGCCTACCGCGACCTGCGCGGCTCCGACAAGCCGATCCACCTCAAGGCCTGGCTCTACACCATCGCCCGCAACCGCTGCCTGTCGATGCTGCGGGCGCGCCGCGAGCAGGTGTCGATCGACGACGTCGAGCCGTCGACGGACGGGCTCGCCGCCGAGGTCCAGCGCCGCCAGGACCTCAAGGACATGCTCCGCGACCTCCACCAGCTTCCGGACGAGCAGCGCGAAGCGCTCGTCCTCTCTGAGCTGGGCGCGCTCTCGCACGAGGAGATCGCGATGACGCTCGGCGTGCGCAAGGAGAAGGTCAAGGCCCTCGTCTTCCAGGCGCGCGAGTCGCTGTCCAACTCCCGGCAGGCGCGCAACGCCGACTGCCACGAGATCCAGAAGCAGCTGTCCGTCCTGCGCGGCGGCTCGCTGCGGCGCACGCAGCTGCGCCGCCACGTCGACCAGTGCCCGGCGTGCTCGGCGTACAAGGACGAGGTCCAGCGCCAGCGGGCCGCCCTGGCGATCCTGCTGCCCGTCGTCCCGAGCGCCGGCCTGAAGAGCGGCGTGCTCAGCAGCGCGCTCGGTGCCGGTGCGGCGGGGGCCGGAGCGGGCGGCGGCGCGATCGCGGGCGGCATCACCACGAAGCTGATCGTCGGCGCGGTGCTCGCGGGCGCGGGCATCGGCGGTGGCCTCATGGCGGTCGACGAGCTGCGCTCGCCGCCGTCGAGCGCGGCGGACGACCAGCCGCGCCAGCAGCGCGCCGGCGGCGCCCTTGCCCTGTCCGGCCAGAACTACGACCGCGGCGGTCGCCCGGCCGACGGCGCCGCCGCGCGGGCCGTCGGCGCAGTGCGCCAGCGCGCGCGCGCGGTCGCGATCCAGCGCGACACCGACCGGCGCGTCGCGTCGGGCCGTCCGGTCTGGGGCAGCGCGATCGCGGGCGACCGCACCGGGCCGGATCCGGCCGTCGTGGTCTCCGTCGTGACCATCGCGCTCGACGACCTCGGCGGCGGCGGCAGCAGCGCCGGCGGCGGCCGCGGGCACGACGGCAAGGGGCACGGCCAGCGCGGCAAGGGCCACGGGGCCAAGAAGCCGAAGATCCACCAGGGCCTCGGCGCGCAGGGCAAGGGCCACGGCTACGGTCGCGGCCGCGAGCCGGCCGCCTCGGCCGGGAACCGCTCGGGGTCCGGCGCCGCGTCGTCCACGGGCGGCTCGTCGTCGCGCGGTGCGAGCAAGCGGCGAGGGGGTTCGTCGCCCAGCGCGGGGCCGGGGCCGAAGTCGCAGGGCGGCGCCCGAGGCCGGTCGCACGCGGCGCCGAGGAAGAGCGGACGGCCGGCCCCGGCGACAGCGGGGCCGAAGCCGCGCAAGCGGGCGTCCGCGGCGCCGGCGCCCGCGGCGTCGGGCGGGGGCAACGGCGGGGGGAACGGCAATGGCAACGGGAACGGCACCAAGAGCGCCGGCACCGGGGCGGGCACGGCCGACAAGACCGCGCAGGACACCGTGGACCGCGTCAAGGACGCCGTCGCGGACGCCCTGCCCAAGGGCGCCGGCCGCAAGTAGCCGGCCCGCCCGCGCGCGCAGCACTCGTACGTCCGTCCACCCGATCTTGTGCAGGCGTTCGGCGTGTGCCTGTAGCGGGGACTTCCTCAGAGCGTGCTGATCGCCCTCTCCATTCCCCTGCTCGTCCTGGCGGCTGTCGCCGCGGTCCTCGCGATCGTCCGCGGCCGCAGGCTGCGCGAGGCGCGCGAGGCGGTCATCGCGCTCGCCCGCGCGTGGGCGGAGGACGGCAGCTCGCGCGGGCGCCTGTGCGGCGCGGCGGTGCACGCGGCCGACGCGCGGCTCGCGCTCCTCGCCGAGCCGACCCCGCGCGGCGACGCGCTGACCATCACGGCGACGGCCGAGGCCCCGAACGTGGCCGGCACCACGCTGCCCCTGGACGAGAGCTTCTCGCCGAGCGTCCGCGCGTTCCTGCGGCGCGAGGCGATCCACGTCGCCGACGTCGAGCGCAGCGGCGAGGCCGCGACGCTGCTGCGCAGCGTGGGCGCGCGCTCGGCCGCGCTGCACCCCGTCATGCGCGGCGACACCGTCGCCGGCGTCCTCGTCGTCTGCTGGTCGCGCCCGCGTCGCGAGCTCGACGCCCAGCGCGCCGAGCTGCTCGCCGCGCTGGCCGACGAGGCCGGCCGCGCGATCGAGCGCGACGCGCACGTGAACCTCCTCTCGCGCCAGGCGCGCACCGACGAGCTCACGGCGCTGCCCAACCGGCGCGCGTGGGACGAGGCGGTCGAGCGCGAGATGTCCCGCGCCCGGCGGACGGGGAAGCCGCTGTGCCTCGCGCTGCTCGACCTCGACCACTTCAAGGCGTTCAACGACCAGCACGGCCACCAGGCCGGCGACGCGCACCTGCGGCGGACGGCGGCGGCGTGGCGGCGCGAGCTGCGCACGATCGACGTGCTGGCCCGCTACGGCGGCGAGGAGTTCGGGATCCTGCTGCCCGACTGCGACCTCGACCAGGCGCAGGAGGTCCTCGACCGGGTGCGCACGTCGACGCCGAACGAGCAGACGGCCTCGGCCGGCGTCGTGCGCTACGACGGGCGCGAGACCCCGGACTCGCTGGTCGCCCGCGCCGACGCCGCGATGTACCGCGCCAAGCACGCGGGCCGGAGCGCGACCGTTCCGGCCTAGTAACGTGACGCCTCCGTCACGTTCTTGGAAACCGAGGGAGCAGTCGACATGGCCAAGGAGCCCCGCGTCCTGTCCGGACAGGTCGCCGCGATCACCGGAGCCGCCCGCGGCATCGGCAAGGCGACCGCCCAGGCGTTCATCCGGCAGGGGATGAAGGTCGCGATCGGCGACCTCGACCTCGCCGAGGCCCAGCGCACCGCCGACCAGCTCGGCGCCGGCACGATCGCGATCGAGCTGAACGTCACCGAGCGCGCCTCGGTCGAGCGGTTCGTCGAGCAGGCCGAGGAGCAGCTCGGGCCGATCGACGTCTTCGTCAACAACGCGGGGATCATGCAGCTCGGGCCGTTCCTCGAGGAGAGCGACGCGACCTCGCAGCGCCAGATCGACATCAACGTCACCGGCGTGCTCTACGGGATGAAGGTCATCCTCCCGCGGTTCCAGCAGCGCGGCCGCGGCCACCTCGTGAACATCGCCTCGACGGCGGGCAAGGCCGGCTTCCCCGGCGGCGCCACGTACTGCGGGACCAAGCACTTCGTCGTCGGCGTCAGCGAGGCCGTCCGCGCGGAGCTGCGCGAGACGCCGATCGAGGTCTCGTGCGTGATGCCCGGCGTCGTCAACACCGAGCTCGCCGCCGGGCTGCAGCAGGCGCGCGGCGTCAAGAACGTCAACCCCGAGGACGTCGCCGACGGCATCGTCGACGCCCTCCAGCGCCCGCACTTCGACGTGTACGTGCCGAAGTCGATCGGGCCGATCAACAAGGTCATGGGCGTCCTGCCCCGCGGCGGGCGCGAGGCGGTGGCACGGGCGCTGAAGGCCGACCGCGTGCTCGCGCAGGCGGATCCCAACGCGCGCAAGGGCTACGAGCTGCGCGCCTCGCACTCCGAGCCCGGCCTCGAAGAGGGCGAGGAGCAGAAGCAGCTCACCCCCTAGAACGAGGGGGTCGGCTCCCGGTGGGGGCGGAGAGGGGGAGTTCCCCGACGCGGGGCGGGGCTCGCGGACGGACACTCGTCGCACCCCATGACCCGCCCCCCGCACAAGGAGCTCACATGAGAGCCCGAACCCCCATCGCCGCGGCGCTCGCGGCGCTGTGCGCGCTCGCGATCGCGGTCCCCGCCGCGAGCGCCGACTCGATCGCGTACGTCAAGGACGGCGACGTCCACCTCGCCACCTCGGACGGCTCGCGGACCTTCCAGGTCACGTCGACCGGGGGCTACTCGGACGTCACGCAGTCCGACGACGGCACGATCGTCGCGCTGCACGGCATCCGCCTGCACAAGCTCGACCGGCTCGGCAACGTGCTCGCGGACTTCGACACGCCGGTCTCCGGCGTCCCGGGCAACCCGTCCGGCTTCGTCGGCCCGTTCAACCCGACGCTCTCGCCCGACGGCACGAAGCTCGCCTACACGTACTTCTACATGGCGACGACGAACGACCCCTCGTGCATGCCTCCGACGTGCTACGTCGGCATCCGCGAGGGCGGCACCGGCTACTCGTGGTCCGACCGCCAGACCGGCTGGGACGACCCCGCGCTCGGCAAGCACTCGGGGTGGCTGTTCCCGACGTGGATCGACGACGACAACACGATGCTGTCGCACCCGACCCACGCGTTCAACTACGACGTCATCACCGACCAGATCAGCGACGGCGACTCCGGCAACCTCGTCCGCGAGTGGTTCAGCGACACCGTCGGCGGCAACCCCGGCATGGGCGCCGGCGACATCACCCGCGACAAGCGCAAGCTCGCGTTCCAGACGGGTGAGAACGACTCGACGCTGACGCTCTACCACGTGCCGAACTTCCCGACGACGTGGAAGGACGGCCGTGCGGCCGAGAGTGAGCGCCCGACGGTCTGCTACCGCTACAGCGGCGCGGAGGGCGGCCGGTACTCGCAGCCGACGTTCTCGCCCGACGGCTCGAAGCTGGCGTTCGCCGACGGCGGCGGCATCCGCGTCCTCACCGTCCCCACGTTCGACAACGGGTGCTCGACCGACGGCGCCGGCGAGAACCCGCCGGTCATGATCGCCGGCGCGACCGAGCCCGACTGGGGCCCCGCCGACGTCCCGGCCGCGCGGCCGCCGAAGGTCGACCCGCCGAAGAACGACGGCCCGAAGAACGACGGCCCGAAGAAGGACGACGTCGTCCAGCCGGCGGCCCGCGCGACCGCGAAGGTCGGCACGGCGAAGCTGACCGCGGCGCTGCGCCGCGGGCTGAAGGTCGCGGTGTCGGTGCCCGCCGACGGCGTCCTCGCCGCGACGGCCAGGAAGGGCGGCCGCGTCGTCGCCCGCGCGGCGAAGAAGCCCGTCCGCGCCGGGCAGCGCACGCTGACGCTGAAGTTCACGAAGGCCGCCCGCCGCGCGCTCAAGCGCAAGGCGACCGTGCGGCTGAGCGTCGCGGTGACGTTCACGCCGGCCGGCGGCGCGACGCAGTCGATCCCGGTCAGCGCGGCGCTGAAGCGCTAGCGCTCGTCCGCGAACGAAGTTCGCCAACGTCGGCGCGCGACGAAGTCGCTAGCCACGCAGCCAGGCGGCGATCCGCCGTCCGACCTCGTCGCCGGCGTCCTCCTGCAGGAAGTGGGAGGCGCCGGGGACGGGCTCGGGCGGCGGCCTGCCGATCGCCTCGGCGAACCGCGCGCCCGTCTTCAGCGGGATGATCGGGTCCTCCTCGCCCCACAGCATCAGCATCGGCCCGTCCCATCCCTTCAGCCACTCGAGCGTCTCGCGCCCGGCCGCCGCGCCCGGCGCGTCCGGCTCGGTCGGGATGAGGAGCGGCAGCGACCGCGGCCCGCTCTTGTCGGCCGGTGTCGGGAACGGCGCGTCGTACTGCGCGATCACGTCGTCGCCGGGGTCCTTCGCGCAGCCGCCGCGCACGAGCATCCCGACCGGCAGGTCCTCGGTGCGCTCGACGAAGTCGCGGAACGCCTTCCAGGCGTCGGTCATCCGCTGCTGGCCCGTGAACAGCCCCGAGTTCATGACGACGATGCGCGTGACGCGGTCGCCCAGCAGCATCGCCGTGCGCAGCCCGATCGCGCCGCCCCAGTCGTGGACGACGAACGTCGCGTCGCGCAGGTCGAGCTCCTCGGCGAAGGTCAGCGTCGTCGCGACGATCGAGTCGTAGGAGTACCACCCCATCGGCGGCTTCGGCGAGCGCCCGAAGCCGGGCAGGTCGGGCGCGATGCAGCGAAAGCCCGCGTCGCGCACCGGCGGGATGACCTTCCTCCACAGGTACGACCACGTCGGCTCGCCGTGCCAGAAGACGACCGGCGGGCCGGAGCCCTCGTCAACCGTGGCCAGCTTCACCCTGCTGGCGCTCCCGCGCCTGCTCGATCACCCGTAGCGCGTGCTCGCGCGGGAACCAGCCGTCGACCTTCACGTGCTTGCCCTCGGGCTGCTTGTAGATCGAGAAGAAGTGCGAGATCTCGTCGCGCAGCGGCTGCGGGAGGTCGTCGAGCTCGCGGACGTGGCTCCAGTTCGGGTCGTCGAGCGGCACGCAGACGACCTTGTCGTCGACCTTGCCCTCGTCGCGCATGCGGAAGAGCGCGACGACCTGGGCGGGGATGACGCAGCCGGGGAACGTCGGCTCGGTGACGCAGACCATCGCGTCCAGCGGGTCGCCGTCCTCGCCCATGGCCTCGGGAATGAAGCCGTAGTCGGTCGGATAGACGACCGACGAGAACAGGAAGCGATCGAGCTTGATCGCCTGCAGCTCCTCGTCCCACTCGTACTTGTTGCGGCTTCCCTTCGGGATCTCGACCAGGACGTGCAGGCGGGAGGACGGCATGCGCCCGCGAAGCCTATGCTCTCGTCGATGGCGACGACGGCCGCCGACGCGCAGCTCTGCATCGACACGATCCGCACGCTCGCGATCGACGCGATCCAGCAGTCCAACAGCGGCCACCCGGGCCTTCCGCTCGCCATGGCGCCCGCCGCGTACGTCCTCTTCGCGGAGGTCATGGACCACAACCCGCGCGACCCGAGCTGGCCCGACCGCGACCGGTTCGTGCTCAGCGCCGGGCACGGCTCGATGCTGCTCTACGCCGCCCTGCACCTGAGCGGCTACGACTTGAGTCTCGACGAGCTCAAGCGCTTCCGCCAGTGGGGCTCGCTGACGCCCGGCCACCCCGAGCGCGACCGCGTGCACGTCACGCCCGGCGTGGAGGTCACCACCGGCCCGCTCGGCCAGGGCTTCGCCAACGGCGTCGGCATGGCGCTCGCCGAGCGCTTCCTGCGCGAGCGCTACGGCGCGGAGGTCATGGACCACCGCGTCTACGCGATCGTGTCCGACGGCGACCTGATGGAGGGCGTCGCGTCCGAGGCGGCGTCGCTGGCCGGCGAGCTCGGCCTCGGGCGCATCGTCTACCTCTACGACGACAACGACGTCACGCTCGACGGCCCCGCCGAGTGGTCGTTCTCGCGCGAGGATCGCGCGGCCCGCTTCGAGGCGTACGGCTGGCACGTGCAGCACGTCGCCGACGTCAACGACCTCGAAGCCGTCCGCGCGGCGATCCGGGCGGCCGAGGAGGTCGAGGACCGCCCGTCGCTCATCGACGTCAAGACGATCATCGGGTGGCCCGCACCGAACCAGGGCACCAGCGAGGTCCACGGCAAGGCGCTCGGCGAGGACAACGTCCGGATCGTCAAGGAGCGCCTGGGGTGGGACCCCGACAAGTCGTTTGTCGTGCCCGACGGCGTCTACGACGCGTTCGCCCCCGAGCGCGGCGCCGAGGCGCAGGCCGCGTGGCAGGAGCGCTTCGACTCGTGGCGCTCGGACGACGCAGAGCTCGCCGCCGAGTGGGACGCGGCGTGGGCCGGCAAGCCCGTCAAGCCGATCGCGGACGTGCTTCCGGCGTTCGAGATCGGCGAGAGCATCGCGACGCGCGGCGCGGGCGGGAAGGTGATGGCGGCGTTCGAGGACGCGGTCCCGACGATGGTCGGCGGCGCGGCCGACCTGACCGAGTCGACGAAGACGATCTTCCCGGGGTCGGAGCGCTACACGCGGGAGCGGGCCGACCGCAACGTGTTCTTCGGCGTGCGCGAGCACGGCATGGGCGGCGCGGTGAACGGCATGTGCGTGCACGGCGGGATCGTGCGGCCGTACGGGTCGACGTTCCTGCAGTTCGCCGACTACATGCGCGGGTCGATCCGCCTGAGCGCGCTCATGGCCCTGCCGGTCGCCTGGGTGTTCACGCACGACTCGGTCGCGCTCGGCGAGGACGGGCCGACGCACCAGCCGGTCGAGCACCTCATGGCGCTGCGCGCGATCCCGGGCCTGACGGTCCTGCGCCCGGGCGACGCGGCGGAGACGGCCGAGGCGTGGCGCGTGATCCTCGAGGACCTCGAAGGCCCCGCGGTCATGGCGCTCTCGCGGCAGAACCTGCCCGTCCTCGAGGGCACCGGACCCGGCGTGCCGAGGGGCGCGTACGTGCTGCGCCAGGGCGACGACGCGGCGATCGTCGCGACGGGCGGCGAGCTGGTCGTCGCGGTGGAGGCGCACGAGGCGCTTGCGGCCGACGGGGTCGGCGCGCGCGTCGTCTCGATGCCGAGCTGGGAGCTCTTCGAGGCCCAGGACGAGTCCTACCGCGCCGAGACGCTGCCGCCCGGCCTGCCGACCGTCTCGGTCGAGGCCGGCATCTCGCTGGGCTGGTCGCGCTACGCGCAGGCCCACGTCGCGATCGACCGCTTCGGCGCGTCGGCGCCGGGCAGCGAGACGCTGCGCCGGCTCGGCATCACGACGGACGCGACGGTCGACGCCGTCCGCGGCCTGCTCGACCGCTAGTCCCCTCCGATCAGGTCCTTCGCGTCGCCCCCGGCGGTGACGTGGATCGCCGCCGGCTCGCGCACCCAGGCGATGAGGTTCAGCGCCTGGAGGCGGTCGAGCATGAACTGGAACGCGAGCGCCTGCTCGCGCGAGGCGTAGTCGCGCTCGACGTCGAACGCCCACCCGGTGGTGTGCAGCGAGTAGGCGTGCGTCGCCTCCGGGTTGCTGCGGGCGAGCAGCCGCTGGTAGCCGAGGTCGCGGGCGGTGCTGGTGAGGATCAGCGGGGTGTCGCCCGAGATCCCCTTCACGGCGCGCCCGACGTAGAGCAGCAGCGCGAGCGACTCGGGGCGCAGCGCGCGGTACAGCGCCGGCTTGGCGTGGTTGCGCCTCGCGAGCTCGCCCATCCGCGCGTCGATCGCGATCCCGGCGTCGCGCAGGCGGTCGACCGGCAGTGCGAGCAGCTCGCCCTCGTCCAGCGCCGTCTCCAGCGCCTCCGGCTCGGCGAAGACCTCGGTGTCGTCCTCGGGGTGCAGGACCTCCTCGGCCGAGTTCTTGTTGCCGTGCAGCTCCGCGAGCCGCGCCAGCTCGTCGGGCTCGTCGCGGTACAGGCGCATGATCTCCTGCGCGGCCTTCACCCTCCAGAGGTAGGTGGAGGAGTCGTCGCCGAGCCGGGCGCGACGCGCGTACGCCTCCTCGTGGCGCTGGGGGCTCGAGTCGAAGAAGACCTCGGCGTAGGGCGTGTCGTCGTCGGCGCCGAACGCCTCGAGCACGCCCTGGAGGTTGCCGACGCCCATGTGGTACGACGCGACGGCCATGTCCTCGCGGCCCGAGAGCTGGCCGCGCGCGAAGTCGAGGTAGCGCACGGTCGCGGCGAGCGCCTTCGGCGGGTCGTAGCGCTCGTCGACCCGCCGGCGCCGCGCCCGCAGCCGCTCGGCGCGGCCGCCGTCGCCGCGCCGCAGCGCGCGGCCGATCTGCTTGGTCAGCTTCCGGCTGGCGGCGACGTCGACGCGCATCTTCAGCAGGTTCCGGCCGGTCTCGGCGAGGATCTGGGTGATCCCGACGGCGCCCTCGGTACCGCCCGCCATCGCGTCCGGCCGCCCGGCGCTCTCGAGGAACACGATCGCCTCGAGGACGTCCGGATCGTGGTCGCCCGCGACGTCCTCGATCAGCCCGCGGTAGCGCTCGACGCGCTGCGCCGTCGTGATCGCGCCGCTCGGGCTCTTCGCGTAGAGGACGTGCGCGAGCCCCGCCGCCGCGCGCCTCTCGAACTCGTCCCTGCGCGCCGGGTCGTAGGCGAACGGGTCGTCCGGCCCGTCCTCCGGCAGGACCGAGGAGGGCCGTGTCCCGCCGTCGCCGCCGCTGACCAGTGCGGCCGCCGCCCACGCCGCGAGCACGAGCACGACGAGCAGCGCGAGGGAGCGGACCGACGTCGACCGGGTCACCCGCCGCAGGGTGGCACAGCCCGGCTACCCGGCTCGTGCCGCCCGCCACTTCAGCTCGCCGCTGTCGCACTGCGCGCCCGTGGAGTCGAGCTCGCCGCGCACGCGCAGCGTCCCGCGCAGGCCGCCGTCGCGCCCGTAGCGACCGGTCATCTGGAAGGTCACGTCCTCCTTCGACCCGTCGCCGCTGAACAGCTGCTGGGTCCCGCGGACCCGGAACGCGCCCTTGCGCCCCGGCGTGATCGTCGGCACGAACACGATGCGCTTCTGCTGCTGGCAGCGCGAGTTGTAGAGGAAGGCCATCGAGTCGATGGTGCCGCTGCGACGCACCTGCGCGACCAGCGGATACGCGTTCACCACGCCCAGGTACAGCCCGCCCCTGCGCGGCCTGCGCGCGCGGCCCTCGCCCGCGCTCGCGGGCACGCCCATCATCTCCACGGGCACCGGGCCGGTGTCGCACTCGGCGACCTGCTCGCCGCTCTGCGCGTCAGTGAAGACCGAGTGCAGGCGCATCGTGCCCACCGCCGTCCCGTCCTCGGCCACGTCGAGCGTCAGCGCCGCCTCGCCGCTCTCGCGCGCGCTCTGGCCCTCGGGCCCGACGGCGGTGTCGTCGATCTGCTTGGTGGCCGTCGCGGTGCCGTCCTCGTCGAGTGGCACGTCCTTGAACGTGACCGTCGCCTGCACGGGCAGCGGGTAGCCCTCGCACGGCGCCCGCGACGTCACCAGCGCGTCGACGGCGCTCGCGCCCGGCTTGACGAGCAGGTAGGCGAGCGCCGGCTGGTCGCGCAGCGCGCCGCCGGTGTACGAGCCGGCCTTGACGCCGGCCGCCGGCACGGCCGCGGGCGCCGCGAGGAGCAGCGCGACACCCGCGGCGGGAAGGATGGAGCGCAGCCGCATGGCTAGCCCACCCCCGGCCGGACGTTCTGGCGGACGTTGCGCCGCCGCGACTGGGTGATCTGGGAGGTCACGGCCGTGCGCTTGCTGTCGGCCTTCTTGACCTTGTAGCGCAGGCGGATCGCCTCGGCGGGCATGCCGGAGAGCCGGAGGCCGAACTGGTCGCCGCGTCTCGTCCCGGTCACCTTGATCCTCCCGAACTTGAACGTCTTGCCGGGCTTGCGGATCACCTTCTGCAGCGACTTCGCCTTCGCCCGGCCGAGCACCTCGCCCTCGGTCACGAACGCGACCTCCTGCGGCTCGACGTCATCGTCGTCGTCGCCCCAGCTCACGTTCAGGTCGCACGTGCGCGCGTCGGGGATGAGGGGGACCTCCTGCTCCTCGATCGGGTCGTCCTCGGTCAGCACGTCCTCGTCGGTGTCGACGTCGACGTCGCAGTTCAGCGCGGAGTCGATCGTGTTCATGACCTTGATGACGTCCTCCGAGGCCACGTCGAGGAACGCGCGGCCCTCGGTCTCGTCGGCGATCCGCTGCAGGCGCTGGCCGAACGGCTCGTCGGGCTTGATCCCCATCCCGATGATGAACGTCGGCGGGCCGCCGCGGTGCGCGTCGAGGTACGCGCCGGCGAGGTGGCCGCCGTCGGTGATGAAGATGCGCGCCTGCGCCGCCGGGTTGTCCTGCGCCGCGCTGGCGAACGCGATGTTGTAGTTGGTACCGCCGTTGTCGCCCTTGATGAACCCGCGCAGCTGGCCGAGCAGGAACGGCTGGTTGGAGCCCTCGCCGCGCGCGAGGATCTGCTGCGGCGGGAAGAGCTGGTTCGTCGACGAGCCGAACTCGACCGCGCCGACGACCTTTCCGACGTTGCGCGGCTTGGTGATGATCAGGTCGATCGCGTCGCGGCGCAGCTCCTCGGGGTCCTTGCGCGTCATCGAGAACGAGTCGTCGACGATGATCTCGACGTTCGTGGCCGCCTTGCAGCCCGCGGCGAGCTCCTCCGCGATGCCCGGGTCGGGGGGCGGCGGGGGCGTCTCGGGCGGCTTGGGGCCGAGGACGACGTCCACGATGCCGTTGGCGTTGTCCGACGAGCCGGTGGCCAGGTCGCCCACCTTGTCGGCGTCGAAGTCGCCGAGGCCCGCGACCGAGCGCAGCCGCGCCCCGGGCGCGCCGCCGGCGATGCGGTAGCCGCGGTCGACCATGCCGGTGAGGTCGACGTCCTCGGGCATCGCGTCGCCGAAGAGCACGTACGCCGCGCCGGCGTCCGTGCGGCTCAGCGGGTCGGCGTACGGCGCGACGAACGCCAGCTCGCGCAGGCCGTCGCCGTTGACGTCGTCGAGCGTCGTGATCGAGGTGCCCAGGCCGTCGTTCGCGGTGGCGCCGTCGACGCGGAAGCCGGGCCGGGCGGCCTCGCCGTGGATGCGGATCGGCGTCGTGGTCGCGCGGCCGCCGACGAAGTGCACGGAGCCGGAGTCCGGGCGCTTGTTGCGGTCGGCGCCGGGCGAGCCGATGCCGATGTCCGGGACGTGGTCGCCGGTCACGTCGCCGACGCCGCTCAGCGTCAGGCCGAAGAACGCGTCCTCGTGCCCGCCGGCGATCGCGAAGCCGCCGTCGCCGAGCGCGTCGAGGTCGACCCTGCCGCCGGACGCGCGGCCGAACACGATGTAGGCCGCGCCGGGCCGCTCGTCGCCGCTCGTCGCCGCGGTCGGCGCGCCGACGAGGATCTCGCCGCGCCCGTCGCCGTTCATGTCGCCGACACCGCCGACCCCGAGGCCGGCGCGCCCGCCCGCGGGACCGTCGAGGCGCAGGCCGCCGTCGCCCAGCGCGCCGAGGTCGACCGACGGGCCGGTCACGTTCTTCGCGAACACGACGAACGCCGCGCCCGCGTCGGTGCGGTCGACGGTGTCGGCGCGCTCGGCGCCGACGACGACCTCGGGCCGCCCGTCGCCGTCCATGTCCGGGACCGAGCCGACGTCCGAGCCGACGCGGTCGTCCGGGGTCGAGGTCGTCAGCGCGACCACGTCGCCGCCGCCCTGGGCCAGGTCGACGTCGCCGCCGGCGCGGCGGCCGAAGATCACGTAGCCGGCGCCCGCGCGGGGCTCGGGGCGCCGCTCGCCGCGGTTCGTCTCGCCGATGCCGTCGCCGTCGACGTCCACCGGCGCGCCGACGATCACGTCGGCCAGCCCGTCGCCGTTGACGTCGCCGGCCGGCGCGGCCGTGCTGCCGAGCCGGTCGCCCGCCTGCGCGCCGAGCACGCGCACGACGCGCGGCCCCGCCTTGAGGTCGGCGGGCAGCCCCTCGCGCGGGCCGAAGACGACGTACGCCGCGCCCGCGTCGGCGCGGCCGGGCGGGTCGAAGTTCGGGGCGCCGACCAGGACGTCGGTGATGCCGTCGCCGTTGAAGTCGCCCGCGCTGGAGACCACCCATCCCGCTCGGCTGCCGAAGCCGTCGCCGGCCACCTTCGCGTCGCCCTCCTCCGCCAGGTCGAGGGTGCCGGAGAGGGGGAGCTCGGCCGCGCTCGCCGGCGCCGCGCACAGCGCGACGGCCGAGCAACATGCGACGCTGCCGAGCAGGCGGATGACGTTCATGGCCAACACCAACGGGGCCGCGCTGAAGAGGTTTCGCACTCTCGACGAGGACCTCCTGATCGAGGGCGACAACCTCGCCGTGCTGCCCACGCTGCCCGACGGCGCGTTCGATCTGATCTACATCGACCCGCCCTTCAACACCGGGCGCGCGCAGGTGCGCGGCGACCACCGCTACGACGACGACTTCGACGACTACCTCGAGTTCCTGCGCCCGCGGCTCGAGCACGCACGCCGCCTGCTCGCCGAGCACGGGACGCTCTACGTGCACCTCGACCCGCGCGAGTCGCACTACGTGAAGGTCATGCTCGACGAGCTGTTCGGCCGCGGGTGCTTCCTCAACGAGATCGTCTGGGCCTACGACTACGGCGGGCGCACCAAGCGCCGGTGGCCGGCCAAGCACGACACGATCCTGGTGTACGTCCGCGACCGCGACCGCTACTGGTTCGACGCCGAGGAGGTCGACCGCGAGCCGTACATGGCGCCCGGCCTGCAGCGCGACGCCGAGCGCGTCGCGCGGGGCAAGCTGCCGAGCGACACGTGGTGGCACACCATCGTGCCGACGACGTCGCGCGAGAAGACGGGCTACCCGACGCAGAAGCCGGAGGGGATCGTGCGGCGGATGGTCGCGGCGTCGTCTCGGCCGGGCGGCTGGTGCCTGGACTTCTTCGCGGGGTCGGGCACGCTCGGCGCGGTCTGCGCGAAGCTCGGCCGGCGGTACGTGCTGGTCGACAGCAACCCGGAGGCGATCCGGATCACCCGCGAGCGCCTGGCGCGCATTGACGCTCCAGACGAAGGTGTGATAGACAACGCCGACCGGTGAGCAGACGTCGTTCGTTGAGCGCGCTCGTTGTCTCGTTGGTGGCCGCCGCGGGGGTCGCCGTGCCGACCGGCGCCCCCGCCTCGGAGCGGGTCGACGCGCTCGACGGCTCCGAGCTGCGGGCGTGGGACGAGTTCTTCGGAAGGCGGACCAAGCCGATCGCGCTCCAGCGCGGGCTGGGACATGTCGGGATGCGGGTCAGCACGACGAGCGCCCTCGCCCAGTCGTGGTTCGACCAGGGGCTCGCGCTGCTCTTCGGCTACGCGCACGAGGACGCGATCTACGCGTTCCACCAGGCGCTCGAGGCGGACAAGGGTCTCGCCATGGCATGGTGGGGGATCGCCTGGGCGTACGGGGCGAACATCAACCTCGCCGCGTCGAGAGAGCGTGCGACGAGCGCCCTCGCGGCGATCAACGAGGCGAAGGACCTCGCGCGGGATCGGCGGCCGAGCCCTCGCGAGATGGCGTACATCCACGCGCTCGACGGGCGCTACCAGATCGGGTTCAAGCCGCTTCCGGACAAGGACCATGAGGAGAAGGACCGCCGCGGTCTCGACATCGCGTTCTTCGACCGCATGAGGCAGCTCAACCGCGCCGACCCGAGCGACGTCAACGCGGCCGCGTTCACCGCGGAGGCGGGACTCGACACGGCCCCGTGGGACCAGTGGGAGCCGGACGGCACGCCGAAGGGCGACACGGAGGAGATCGTGGAGATCCTCGAGGACGCGCTCAGGCGCGACCCGCACCACATCGGGGCGCAGCACTTCCTCATCCACGCGCTGGAGGGGTCGCAGACCCCGGACAAAGCCGCCGTCGCCGCGTGGCGGCTCAAGAGCGCGGCCTTCGGCCAACCCCACCTCGTCCACATGCCGTCACACATCTACCTCCGCGACGGCGACTGGGGCGCGGCGATGGCCTCCGGCGAGGACGCCGAAGCCGGGGACGTCCGCTACCGCCGGCAGAACGGGACGAACAACCTCTTCGTGCTGTCCTACGGCAGCCACAACATGCACGTCCAGGCGTGGGCGGCCTCGATGGCCGGCCGTGAGAGGGTGGCGGTTCGCACCGCGCGGCGGATGCGGCTGCGCGTCGCGCCGTACTCCGACAACCTGCTCGGGCGCGAGCACTTCCAGTTCTACGAGATCCTCATGAGGGTGCGGTTCGGCCAGTGGCACCGGGTCCTCCAGATGTCGGCGCCCCCGTCGGTCCTGCTCGGCGCGCGCGCGATGACGCACTACGCGCGCGGCGTCGCGTACGCCAAGCTCGGGAAGCTCGAAGCCGCGCAGCGCGAGCGCGCCGCGCTGGTCGCGCTGGTCGACCGGATCGCCGGCCGGCGCTCCGGCTACCCCGGGCTCGGGCTGAACGCGGCCCCACCGGTCCTGGGCGTCGCGCTCGCTGTGCTGGACGGGCGGATGGCGTGGGCGGCCGGGCAGCGCGCGGTCGCGGTGCGTCACTTCCGCGCCGCCGTCGCGCTCCAGGACCGGCTGAACTACGACGAGCCGCCGACGTGGTACTTCCCGGCGGGCGAGACGCTGGGCGCCGCGCTCTTGGAGATGGGCGAGTACGGCGCGGCCGCGCGCGCGTTCGGTCATGCGCTCAAGAAGTTCCCGGGCGACGGCCGGGCGCTGTTCGGCCTGGCCGAGACGTTGCGCCGTCAGGGCACGTCCCCGGACGCGGCGGGGGCGGCTGCCCGCGAGTTCGCGCAGGCCTGGCGGTGGGCGGACACGCCGCTCACCCTCGACCAGCTCCTCTGACCCGTCCCGCTCCCCGAGTCCGGGCGCGCCACCCACTCGGACGTCTGTCCGCTTCGGGTGTGGACCGCTTCCGGATCTGCCGACGCTCTGGGCGTGCGCCCCGTCACCGCTCTTTTCGCGTCCCTGCTGATCGTCCTGGCCGTCGCCCCCGCCGCGCTCGCGGCCGAGGTCTCCACGCAGGACTCGGCCCGGTGGGTGCGCGTGCGCGCCGACGACGGGGAGCTCAACCGCATGAGCCTGCGCCTCGAGGGGACGGACGCCGTGATCGTCGACGACAGCGCCGCCGTCGTCGCCGCGAGCGGCTGCGCCCCGATCGAAGGGGCGAACGCCCGTTGCGCCATCTCCGGCGGCGACCCGCGCGCCGACGTGACGCTCGCCGACCTCGACGACGAGGCGACCGCGACCGGCGCGTTCCCCGTGAAGCTCGACGGCGAGGCGGGCAACGACCGCCTGACCGGCGGCGACGGCGACGACAACCTTCAGGGCAGCGACGGCGACGACGTGCTGACGGGCGGCCCCGGCGCCGACGACTTCCACGGCGGCGAGGGCAACGACACGATCGCGGCCCGCGACGGGATCCGCGAGACCATCAGCTGCGGCGCCGGCCAGGACGCGGGCGAGGCCGACGTGGAGGACGAGGTCGACGCCGACTGCGAGGGCGTCGTCAAGTCGCTCGCGCCCGGCCTCGGCACCGTCGCCCCCGCCGGCACCGACCCGGGCGCGACCCCGCCGGGCGACACCGCCCCGGGCGACCCGCCGCCGGCCACGCCCGCCGCGCCGGTCCCCGCCCCCGGGCGCAGCGTCGCCGTCGCCGTCAAGAGCGGCACGATCCTGGCTCGCACGCCGGGCTCGGAGACCTTCTCCGCGCTCGACCCGGCCCGCCCCGTGCCGGTCGGCACCGTGCTCGACACGCGCCGCGGCCGTCTGACGCTCACCGCCGCCTCCGACCTGACCGGCGGCACGCAGGCGGCCGACTTCCAGGGCGGGCGCTTCCGCGTCGGCCAGGTCCGCTCGGGGCGCATGACGACCAGCCTGAGCCTCACCGGCGGCGACTTCAGCGTCTGTGGCGCCGCGCCCCGGGGCGCCGTCGCCTTCGCCGCGCGCAAGCGCGTCGTCCGCAAGCTGTGGGGCAGCGGCCACGGCCGCTTCCGCACCCGCGGGCGCAGCAGCGCGGCGACCGTGCGCGGCACGATCTGGACCGTCGAGGACCGCTGCGACGGCACGCTCACGCGCGTGACCCGCGGCCTCGTCGCCGTCGAGAACCTCCGCACGCACCGCACGAAGCTCGTCCGCGCCGGCCAGTCGCTGTTCGTGCCGCGCCGCGCCGCCCGCCGCTAGCCGCGGCGCAGCACGCTCTCGGCGATCGCCTGCGCACGGCGCAGCGCCTCGGGCTGCAGCCGCTGCCAGCGGTCGCACGCGCTGTGGTAGCAGGCGTCCGTCCCGCCCCACGTCTCCATGACGAGCGCGGGCAGCCCCGCGAGCGCGAACTCCCGGTGGTCGGAGTTGCCGGAGCCGGAGTCGCGCAGCCAGCGCAGGCGGACGTCCCGCGCCCGGCCGGCGGCGAGGACCTCGCGCTCGACGCCGCGACGCACACGCCGTGCCGGTGAGCGCAGCCAGAACCGCCGGCCGCGGCCGACCATGTCGAGCGACAGCGCGTAGCGCAGGCGGCCCGTGAGGCCGCGCCGCCGCAGGTGGCGGACCAGCGCGAGCGCCCCGAGGTGGTCGCTCGCGCCCGTGTAGGGCCGCTCCTCGGCGCCCGTCGCCACGAGCCACACGTCGCACGGGGTGTTGAGGGCGTCGAGGCGCGCGGCGAGCGCGACGAGCACGCCCACGCCCGACGCGTTGTCGACCGCTCCGGGCCCGGCGTCGACGCTGTCGGCGTGGGCCATGAGGATCTTCAGGCAGCGCCGCCGCCCGCGGTGCACGGCGACGACGTCGCGCGAGCGTCCTTTGCCGGGGACGGTGAAGCGCACGAAGGACGTCTCGAGGCCCGCGCGCTCGAAGCGCGCCCTGACCCACCGGTGGGCGCGCAGCTCCGTGGCGCTCGCCGCGGGGCGCGAGCCGATGTCGCGCGCGAGGTGGACGGCGGCCGCGTGCGCGGAGGGCGACGGCGCGGCCGCGGCGGCCACCGCGAGGGCGAGGGCGAGCACCGCCTAGTCCTCCGCGCGCCGCTGGGGGCGGGCGACGAGGAGGTACGCGAGGCCCGTCGCCCCGATGAGCGCGAGCACGATCGGCGCGGCCCACACCTGGTAGAGCGGGGCGCCCGGCGGGGCGATCGACGCCCGCGGCCAGGCGATGTTGACCGTCTCGAAGGCGAGCCACGCGACCGCGAGCGCGTTGAGGACGAGCCCCGCGCGGCCGAGCTGCACCGGGCCGGCGGGCCTCCACGTGCCGCGCACGCGCGCGAGCAGCGCGGCGCCCGCGACCAGGAGGAACGCGACGTAGATCGCTGCGGTCCCGAAGACGATGAGGCTGCCGATCGCCGTGGACTCCAGCCCGAGGAGCAGCCCGGCGCTCGCTATGACGGCGGTCAGGATCGACGCCGCCCGCGGGGTCCCTCCCGCGTCCACCCGGCGGAGCACCCGCGACGCCGGCAGCACGCCGTCGCGGGCGATCGAGTAGATCGTGCGCGCGGTCAGCCCCTGCGCGGCGCTGCCGCAGGCGACGAACGCGACCAGCACCAGCGCCGCGAACGGCTTCGCCGACCAGTCGCCGAAGGAGGCGACGACGGCCGTCGTGACCGGGTCGGCGTCGCGCCCCGCGACGACCGCGGCCGGGTCCGGGTGGGCGAGCGTCGCCGCGACCGCGTTGAGCATCACGAGCACGGCCACGCTGAGCACGGCGAACCAGATCGCGCGCGGCACGTGCCGCGCGGCCTGCCGCGTCTCCTCGGCCGCGGCGACGCACGCGTCGAACCCGACGAACACCCAGCCGCCGACCGCCAGCGCCGCGAGCAGCGCGCCGGCCGTCGATCCGCCGCTCGACGCCTCCGCGCCGAGGGTCTGGGTGAGCAGCGACAGGTCCTGCTCGCGGAAGGCGAGCAGCAGGACGAGGCCGATGCCGGCGAGCGCGGCCGCCTCGGCGGTGATGCCCGCCTGCACGACGCGCTTGAGGACCTCGATCCCGCGCATGCCCGCGACCGCCGACACGACGACGAGCGCGACCCCGGCCAGCACGACCGCCCCCGGGCGCGGGTCGACGCCGAGCAGCGTGAGCAGCCACGGGGCGCCGAGGTAGGCGATCGTCGTGTTCGCCGCGGCGTACGCGCACATCGCGACCCAGCCGGTGAACCAGCCGTACGTCGTTCCCGCCAGCCGGCGCGTCCACTGGTACGGGCCGCCGGTGACCGGGAACTCGGCGGCGAGCTCCGAGTAGACGGCGAGCAGCAGGCACTGGCCGGCCAGCGCGACCGGGAGCACCCACAGCCACGCCGGCCCGGCGAGCGTCGTGCCGACCAGCGCGACCGCGTACAGGCCGACGACCGGCGAGATCGTCGCGAAGCCCATCGCGACGTTGTCGAGGCCGCCGAGCCGGCGGCGCAGCTCCTGCTCGTAGCCCAGCTCGCGGAGCCGCGCCGCGTCGTCGTCCAGCGCCGCCATGCGCCCACCCTCTCACGCGGAGGGCACGCGCTCGCGGGCCCGCTCTCAGCCGCGCAGCACGCTCACGACCTCGTCGGCCCACGGGTTGTCGCCGAGACCCTCCTGGTCGCAGACGATCTTGTCGCCGTCCGGGGTCCACTCGAGCCGCACCCGCGTCGTGGTGCTCAGGCGCTCGGTGTGCACCTCGAGCCCGGCCCGGTCCCACGCCCCGACCTCCTCCCTGACCGCGACGCCCTTCGCGCGCTGCTTGTACTTGAAGGCGTGGAGCTTCGTCGGGGTCACCGCCAGGAGGAACTGCGACGGAAGCCCGCCCGCCCGCTTGCGGCCGATCAGCGTCGCGGCGCCGTAGACCAGCGCACCCGCCTGCGACCTGCTGATCGCGTACTTCGGGCCGGAGCCGGTGGCGCGGAACGTGCCGACGGCCAGCACCTCCTCGTCCACGTGCTCCTGCACCGAGTCGCGGAACTTCGTCCGGTACTCGTCGGCCACTTCCTGGCTGATGTCGAATCGTCCCATGAGCACGACTCTCCGCGGTTCGCGCGGTCCCGGCAAGCGGACCGTGGGAAGCGCGGCAGGCGCGCTGCCCCACCGCGCGATTCGCGGCGCCCAGCGGCGAAAGCGCGGCGCGCCGGACTTGGCGCGAGGCCGCGGACGACATTGCGCGCCGGGGGTGGCGCCGCGCGCTCAGGGGAGCTAGTGTCCCGCCGCAGTCGCCGAGGGAGGGGTCCGTGTCGGGTCGCGCTGGGGCAGTCGTACTTGCAGTCATCATCGGTCTCGCCGCGCCTGCGGCGGCACAGGGAGCCGCGCTGGACGCGTACCGCGTCAAGGCGACGCCCGCGAACCTCAAGATCCTCGCCGAGCGCGGGTTCGACCTCAGCGAGGGCCGCGACCTCGACGCCGGCACGATCGACGTCGTCGGGACCCCCGCCCAGGTGGGCGGCGCGAAGCTCGACGCGAAGCGGCTGACGCACAACCGCACCGCGACCCGCCGTGCGGGGGCCCCGACCGACGGCGCGGACGACTCCCCGTACACGGTGTGGACGAAGTACGACGCGGTCCCCGACGACGACAAGGAGCAGTACACCGAGCAGTACGACCGGCTCGTGGCCGACAACCCGGGCCTGGTGGCGAGGCGCGTCGTGGGCACGACGTACGGAGGGCGCGACATCGTCGCCCTGCAGGTCACCAAGGACGCGACCGGCGGCGACATCGCCGGGCGCCCGGCCGTCCTCTACAACGCCATGCAGCACGCTCGCGAGTGGCTCGCCGGCGAGACGTGCCGGCGCACGCTCGAGTACTTCGTGAGCAACTACGGCAAGGGCACGAGCGCCGGGATCCAGGTGACGCACCTCGTCGACACGCGCGAGCTGTGGTTCGTGTGCGTCAACAACCCCGACGGCTACGAGTTCACGTTCACGCCGGGCAACCGCCTGTGGCGCAAGAACCTGCGCGACAACAACAACGACGGCGTCATCGGCCTCGGCGACGGCGTCGACCCGAACCGCAACTTCGCCGGCCACTGGGGCCTCGACAACGAGGGCTCCTCGTCCTCGCCCGAGGTGGAGACCTACCGCGGCCCGAGCGCGGCGTCCGAGCCGGAGACGAAGGCGATGGAGGCGCTGTTCGCCGAGATCCATCCGGTCTTCCAGAAGAACGACCACACCGCGGCCGAGCTGCTGCTGTACCCCCAGGGCTTCCAGCAGGACACGCCGACCGCCGATCACGAGATCTTCACGGCGCTCGCGGGCGATCCGTTCAAGCCGGGGATCGAGGGCTTCCTCCCGGAGCTGTCGGCCGGCCTCTACATCACGAACGGCGACTTCACCGACTGGGCGTACAACAACCAGGGGACCCTCTCGTTCACGCCGGAGGGCACCTCGGCCGAGGACACCAGCGTCACCGGGTTCGAGTACCCCGACTCCCCGCTGCAGGTCCAGCAGGAGTTCCGGCGCCATCTGCCGTTCGCGCTCGACCTCGCCGAGTCGGCGGACGATCCGTCCGAGCCCGACTCGCACCTGGACAACCGCGCGGACGACTTCGTCGTCGACGCGTTCGCGGAGTCCTACGGCGACCCGCAGGCCGTCGGCGCGATGGTCAAGCGCAAGCTGGGCGACGTGGACCTGCGCTTCAAGGTCAACGGCGGCCCGACGCAGATCGTCCCGACCGCCGAGTACCGCGGCGGCAAGCGCTACTACACCGAGGAGGGCGTCTACTACCACCGCGTCCGCGGCTTCGTCGTCGGCACCGAGCCCGGCGACTCCGTGGAGGCGTGGTTCACCGCCGGCGGCAAGGACTCCGCCCACTTCACGTACGCGGCGGTGTCGGAGACGACCAACCCGGTCCTCCTGCTCGTCAACGAGGACTGGTCGGGCAAGCAGCCCAACCCGGCTCCGCTCGGCGGTCCGACCCACCTGCAGACGTATCGGGCGGCGCTCGACGCCGCGGGCGTGCAGTACGACGTCTACGACGTCGACGCGCACGCGCGCCGCGCGCCGCACGCGCTCGGGATCCTGTCGCACTACTCGCACGTCGTGTGGGAGACCGGTGACGACTACGTCCCGCGCGAGGCCGACGCGCCCGGCGGCTCCGGGATGACCAAGAGCGCGGTGGTCACGCAGAACGCCGTCCGCGACTTCCTCAACGACGGCGGGAAGCTGTTCTTCACCGGGCGCAACGCCGGCCGGCCGTTCGCGGAGGGCTACTCGTACAACCCGTTCCAGGAGGAGGAGCACACCTACTGCCAGGACGCGAACCCGACCTGCATCATCTCGCAGGACGACTTCCTCCAGTACTGGCTCGGCGCCTATCGCCGGCCGACCGGCGGCGGTGAGGACGCCGACGGGATCCCGTTCGCCGTCTCCGGCACCGTGGCGCCGTTCGACGACTTCGAGGGGACGCCGGAGAACTCGACGGACGACGACTACGAGACGGGGACGCTGCTGGTGACCTCGTCGGTGCTCGACCCCGAGCGCTTCCCGACGTTCGCGGGCTCCAAGGCGATGGGTGCCTGGGTGCGCCCGTTCGCGTCGCCGTTCGACCCGCACACCGGCGACTGGTTCGTGTCGGCCGGCACGGACGACGCGGCGTACAAGCGCCTGCTCAAGCCGTTCGACCTGACCGGCCAGTCGTCCGCGACGTTCGACTTCTGGACGTCGTTCGACACCGAGAGCGACTACGACTACATCTTCGTCGAGATCCACACGGTCGGCCAGGACGACTGGACCACGCTGGCCGACGACAACGGCCACACGAGCCAGGACGTGGGCCTCTCGTGCCCGACGACCGGCGACGGATCGAACTGGCAGAGCATCCACCCGTTCCTGGCGCACTACCAGACGATCATCGACAACGGCGACGACTGCACGCCGACGGGGACGAGCGGCGAGTGGAACGCGGCGACCGGCAACTCGGGCGGCTGGCAGAACTGGTCGCTCCCGATCCCGGCCGCCTACCTGAACAAGAACGTCGAGATCTCGATCTCCGTCGCCTCGGACCCGGCCGCCCAGGGGCTCGGCGCGTGGGTGGACGACGCGCGGATGCTGGACGAGAACGACGACCCGCTGGCCTCGCCGGACCCGTCGTTCGAGAGCGGCCTCGGCGGCTGGACGACGCCCGGCCCGCCCGGCCCCGCCGGTCCTGCCGGACAGTCCCAGGTCACCGGGTGGGAGCGCGCGCAGTCGGCGCCCTTCATCGAGACGCCGATCGTCACGACGCCGGACACCGTCTACACCGGCTTCGGGTTCGAGCGGCTCTCCGCGGAGGCCGACCGCAACACGCTCATGCGCGACGTCTTCGAGTTCCTGGGCGCGCCGCACAAGCCGAGCTTCAATGCGCCCGCCCCGCGGACCGAGGGGGCGCCGAGCGGGCCGCCGGGCGGCGGCCCGGGCGGTGGCGGACCCGGCCCCGGCACCAGGCCCGGGCTGGTGCGGCGCCTGCTGACCGCGGTGTTCACGCCACGCCAGAAGCTGGGCACCCTCCGCCGCCGTGGGCTGGTGACCTACGTCGCGTGCGACGTCGGATGCCGCGTGCGGATCGACCTGCGCGTGCCCCGCGCGATCCAGCGCAGGTACCGGCTGCCCATCCGCACGATCGGCTCGCGGACGGTCGACTTCGGCACGACGGTCCGCAAGGTGTTCAAGGTGAAGCTCAGCCGGTCGGCGAGCCGCCGGCTGCGCCGCGCGCGCGGGTTCGCCCTGACGGCCCGCGCGGTCCAGACGGACGCGACGCCGCAGGTGACGCGCACCGGCGTCGTGCGCATCCGCAGATAGGACGAGAGCGAGAGGAGCGGCGGCGCTCGGAGCGGGCGCCGCCGCGGAGATGGAGCTAGTCGGACTCGAACCGACGACCTCCTGGGTGCGATCCAGGCGCTCTCCCAACTGAGCTATAGCCCCGCGCGCCCAGGACATTCGTCCTGGGCGTCCAAAGTCTAGCCAGACCGGGCAATACGCTCAGTGGACCCCCCCGCAGCGCCAAAGAGCGTGAGCTTTCGCAACCGCCTGACCCTCTTCTTCGTCGCCATCGTGATCCTGCCGATGGTCTCGATGGCGTTCGTGCTCTTCCGGCTGCTGTCCGACAACGAGCGCGGGAAGGCCGACGCGCGCATCGCCGCGCGCCAGCAGACGGCCCGGAACCTGTTCGCCGAGGACGCCGAGCGGGCGGGGCGGCTGGCGGTCCGGATCGGCGGGGACCCGGCGCTCGCCCGGGCGCTGCGGTCCAGCGACGAGGCCGCCGCCGCGCGCCGGACGGAGGCGCTGCTGCAGGAGCTCGGCCTCGCGCGGGTCCGCATCGCGGACGCGGGCGGCAGGACGGTGGTCGACGCCGGCTCCGCCGTGGCCACCGCGGTGGCCGAGCGCGACCTCGTCGACCGCGGCGGCCGTCGCTACCGCCTCGAGCTCTCCGATCGCACGGCACCCGCCTACGCGCGCAGCATCAAGCGCATCACGGGCCTCGACGTCGTCGTGCGCAGCGGCGACCAGACGCTCGGCGCGACGCTGCGCGGCGTCCCGAGCGGGCCGCTCCCGCTGCCGGTCGGCGAGGTCGACGTCTCCGGCACGAAGTACCGCGTCGCGTCGTTCGCCGACCGCCAGGGCTTCGGCTCCGCGCGCACCCGCGTGTCGGTGTTCGCCGGCCAGGCGAAGACCGACGAGGCGATCGGCAAGGCGCGCCTGCTCGCCGCCGCGCTCCTCGCCGGCTTCTTCATCCTCGCCTTCACCTTCGCGGCGGTGGTCTCCCGGTCCCTTCAGGCGCGGATCACGACCTTCCTCGACGCCGCCCGCCGCCTCGGCCGCGGCGACTTCAGCGCGGAGGTGCCGATCGAGGGCCACGACGAGTTCGCGGCGCTCGGCGTCGAGTTCAACAGCATGGCCAAGCAGCTCGAGGGCCGCCTCGAGGAGCTGGGCGAGCAGCGCGCGCGGCTGGAGAACCAGGTGCGCCGGATCGGGGAGGCGTTCGCGTCGAACCTCGACCGCGACGCGCTGCTGGAGATTGCGGTGCGGACCACGGTCGAGGGCGTCGCCGCGGACGGGGGCCGCGCGACGCTCCGGCCGGGCCCCGGCCGCGCCCCGGAGCAGCGGGCGGCGAGCGGCGATCTCGCCGGGCTCACCGAGGTCGTGGCGCAGGTCGAGGGCGAGGTGCTGGCCAGCGGCCAGCCGCGCGAGGTCGCCATCGACGCCGGCAGCGCGCTCGGCCACCCGCTGCGCGGCGCGCGCGACGAGATCGAGGGCGTCGTCTCGGTGTGGCGCCGCGACCGGCCGTTCGCGCCGAGCGAGCGCGAGCTCTTCCACTACCTCGCCGCGCAGGCGGGCGTGTCGGTCGAGAACGTGGAGCTGCACGAGACCGTCCAGCGCCAGGCGGTGACGGACGAGCTCACTGGCCTCTCGAACCATCGCCGCTTCCAGGAGGCGCTGGCCTCCGAGCTCGAGCGCGCCCGCCGCTTCGAGACCGGCGTCGGCCTGGTGATGCTCGACGTCGACAACTTCAAGCTCGTCAACGACACCTACGGCCACCAGGTCGGGGACACCGTCCTGCGCGAGGTCGCGCGGGTGCTGCGGGCCGAGTCGCGCGAGGTGGACGAGCCGGCGCGCTACGGCGGCGAGGAGCTCGCGGTCATCCTCCCGGCGGCGGACCTCGAGGGCGCGTTCGGCCTCGCCGAGCGCGTGCGGGAGGGGATCGAGGCGCTGGCGATCCCGACGACGGGCGGCCCGCCGCTGCACGTGACGGCCAGCTTCGGGGCGGCGGCGCTGCCCGAGAGCGCGCACGACCAGGGGTCGCTCATCGCCGCCGCGGACGCCGCGCTGTACGCCGGAAAGCGGTCCGGCAAGAACCGGACGATGCGGGCCGAGCCTCAGGGCGCCCGCCCGTCCGGGTAACCTGCTGGCCGATGGGAGTGCTGGACGACGCCATCCGCGAGCACCTCGAGCTCAAGCGCCGCCGCGGCGCGGACCCCGCCGAGGTGGAGCAGCAGGAGCGCGAGGCCCTCGGGCCCGTGGGCGACGGCGCTGGCGCCGTCGCCTCGGCGACGGTGCCCGCCGACGTCGAGCTGCCGGGCCACGACCCTGAGCCGGAGCCGGAGCCGCCGGAGCCCGAGCCGCTGCCCGCCGATCCCGAGCCCGCGCCGATCGCGGACCCCGACCCGACCGAGTACCACGGCGCGGTGCGCGCCCCGGAGCCCGACCTCGAGCCCGAGCCCGCGCACGAGTCGCCCCCACCGGTCAGCCAGCCGACGCAGCAGTACTCGGTCGAGGACCTCGAGGACCTCGAGGACCTGCGGCCGGAGGCGCAGGGCGGCCTGCCCGCGGACGTCGTCCCCGCCGACGACGAGCCCGAGCCCGAGGGCGAGGACGTCCTCGACGAGACGCCCGAGTTCCTCCAGGAGGCGCCGGAGCACGACCGCCTCTGGTTCGAGCAGCGCCCGCCTCGCGACTTCGATTTCTGAGCACCCGCTCACCTGGCTCGACGTCTTCACGGCCACGCCGCTGACCGGCAACCAGCTGGCGGTGGTGCACGACGCCGACGGGGTCGGCGACGACACGATGCAGGCGTTCGCGCGCGAGACGCGTCTGAGCGAGACGACCTTCGTCCAGTCGTCGTCCGCGGCCGACTACCGCTGCCGCATCTGGATGACGCGCGGCGAGCTCGACTTCGCCGGCCACCCCTCGCTCGGCACGGCCGTGGCCGTGGCGCTCGCGCGAGGCGAGGCGGCCCCCGCGTACGTCCAGCAGACGCGCGCGGGGCTGCAGCCGATCGACGTCGAGGTGGCCGACGACCGGACGGCGCGCGCCTCGATGCTCCAGGAGCCGGTCGCGTTCGGCGCGGAGCTCGACGCCGCGGTCGCGCTCGCCGCTGCGGGCGTCGACCCGGCCCACGCCGATCCATCGCTTCCCGCGCAGGTGGTGAGCACCGGGGTCCCGCAGGTGATCGTGCCCGTCCTCCCCGAGGCGCTCGCCGAGCTGCGCGCCGACTTCGCGGCGCTCGAGGCCCTGCTCGCCGAGCACGACGCCGTCACGCTGTACCTCGCCGCCGTCGCCGGCGACCGCGCGCGGTCGCGGTCGCTGTACCTCGAGCCGGCGGGGGTCTCGGAGGATCCCGCGACGGGCTCGGCCGCGGGCCCGCTCATGGCCTACCTGCACGAGCGGAGCGGCCTCGACCGCCTGCGCGTGGAGCAGGGCGTCGAGATGGGGCGCCCGAGCGTGCTCGAGTGCAGCGTCGAGGGCGACCGGGTGCGGGTCGGCGGCGACGTCGTGGTCGTCGCGCGCGGCACCGTCCTGCTGTAGCAGGACATCCGTCCACGGCGTGCGCCCGCGCGTGCAGCCGGGGGCACGCGGGGTCGATCCTGCCCTCGACGGACGCGGTGTCCGGCGTTGGGGAACAGCCGCACACCGCGAACTTGCCTCCCGGAGGGCAAGGACGCATCGCGAGAGCGCTCCGCGGCCACGCGCCCGGGGCGCTCTTCGCGGTTTCATGGGGGGCATGCCGACCGACGCCGCCCTGACCCTCGACGACATCCGTGCCGCGGCGCGGCGGATCGAGGGCGTCGCCCACCGCACACCGGTGCTGAGGTCGCGTGGGGTGGACGACCGCGCCGGTGCCGACGTCCACCTGAAGGCCGAGAGCTTCCAGCGGATCGGCGCCTTCAAGTTCCGCGGCGCCTACAACTGCGTCTCCCAGCTCGACGCGCCCGCGGGCGTCGTCGCGTCCTCGTCGGGCAACCACGCCCAGGCGGTGGCGCTCGCCGCGCGGCTCACCGGCACGCACGCCGTGATCCTGATGCCCACCGACGCCCCGGCGAGCAAGCGGGCCGCGACCGAGGCGCTCGGCGCGAAGGTGATCGAGTTCGACCGGTACGGCGACGACCGCGAGGCGCTCACCCGCGAGGTGGCCGACCGCCGGGGGTACGCGCTCGTGCACGCGTACGACGACCCGCGGATCATGGCGGGCGCGGGGACGACCGCGCTCGAGCTCGTCGAGGAGGTGCCGGGCCTCGACGTCCTGGTCGTCCCGCTGGGCGGGGGCGGGCTCATCTCGGGCTGCGCGGTCGCCGCGAAGGCGCTGGTGCCCGGCATCCGCGTCGTCGGCGTCGAGCCCGAGGCCAGCGACGACGGGCGGCGCTCGCTGGCGAGCGGGGAGCGGGTCCGCGTCGCGGTCGGGCGGACGATCGCCGACGGCCAGCAGCTGCCGCAGCTCGGCGCGCTCACCTTCCCGGTCATCCGCGAGCACGTCGACACGATCGTCACGGTGGGCGATGAGGAGATCGTCGATGCGATGGGGCTGCTCTTCGAGCGCGTGAAGGTCGTCGCCGAGCCGAGCGGCGCGTCGGCGCTGGCGGCGGTGCTGGCCGGGAAGGCCGACGTCGCGGGGCTGCGGGTCGGGGTCGTGCTCTCCGGCGGCAACATCGACCGCGCGCGCTTCGCCGCGCTGTGCGGCGCAGCTCAGACGTAGCCGCGCGTGCGGGCGGCCTCGACGACCCGCTCGATCCCCAGCTCGAACGCGGCGATCCGGAGCGAGACGTCGTCGTCCTTGGCCCGCGAGGAGACCTCGCGGTACGCGCGGCGCATGATGGTGCCGAGCTTGTCGTTGACCTCGCGCTCGTCCCAGCGGAAGTGCTGCAGGTTCTGGACCCACTCGAAGTAGGAGACGACGACGCCGCCGGCGTTGGCCAGGACGTCGGGGACGATCAGCACGTCGCGGTCGGTGAGGATCTCGTCGGCCTTCGGCGTCGTCGGGCTGTTCGCGCCCTCGAGGATCACGCGCGCCTTGATGAGCTCGGCGTTGTCGGCGTGGATCATCCCGCCGAGCGCGGCGGGGATGAAGACCTCGCACTCGGTGCCCAGGAACTCCTCGGCGGAGATGGAGTCCGCCTTGTCGTAGTCGCCGACCTCGCCGCCGTCGTCGAGGTGGCGGCGCAGGTCCTCGCAGTCGATCCCCTTCTCCGAGTGGATCGAGCCGGTGTGGTCGGAGACGGCGACGATGACGCAGCCCAGGTGCTGGAGGATCCGCGCCGCCCAGCTGCCGACGTTGCCGAAGCCCTGCACGGCGACGCGCGTCTCGGGTGGCGTCAGGCCGAGCTGCGGCGCCGCCTCGCGGTAGCAGTAGACGAGCCCGCGCCCGGTGGCCGCCTCGCGCCCGTACGAGCCGCCGAGCGGGATCGGCTTGCCCGTCACGCACGCCGGCGTGTGCCCGTGCAGCTTGCCGTACTCGTCCATCATCCAGGCCATCGTCTGCGCGTTGGTGTTGACGTCCGGCGCGGGGATGTCGCGCGTCGGCCCGATGACGTGGTTGATCTTGTCGATGAACGACCGCGTGAGCTTCTCGAGCTCGTCCTGCTCGAGGTCGCGCGTGGGGACATTGACGCCGCCCTTCGCGCCGCCGTACGGGACGCCGGCGATGGCGGTCTTCCACGACATGAGCGCCGCGAGGGCGCGCACCTCGTCGAGGTCGACCTCCGGGTGGTAGCGGATCCCGCCCTTGTACGGCCCCCGCGCGCCGTTGTGCTGGACGCGGAAGCCGCTGAAGACGTGGATCTTGCCGTCGCCGAGGCGGATGGGGAGCTGGACCTGCACCTCGCGGTAGGAGGTGCGCATGACGGTCGCGACGTCGTCGTCCAGGCCGAGCCGGTCGGCCGCGAGCCCGAACCAGTGATTGACGATCTCGTAGTTCGAGACCTCCGCGGGCTTGGTGGCGTCGCTGACCTTCGTGCTGTCGGCGCCGCCGTCCTCGCCCTTGTTCTGCTGGCGCGGCGACTTGTCGGTCTCGGTGGACGACACGGTGGCGAAGCCTACGCGTCGGGCTCTAGAGTCGCGCCGGGATGAAGCCGATCACCGTCAGCACCGGCGCACGAGCGGATGCTGGCCCTGTGCTGGCGGCGTTCCGGTGCTCCTCCAGCAGGTCTTCGAGCGGGCCGCGAACCGCGCTGTCGTACACGGAGCGGTGGTGGCGGGCGCGTGAAGATGTTCCGCCAGCATCGCGACGTGCGGTTCTCGCGCGACAAGTCGCCGTACAAGACGACGACGTACGGGGTGGTCGCGGACCGTCCCTCGTCTCCGGCGCCGCTCTATGCGCAGCTGTCGTCGGGCGGGCTGTTCGCGGGGACGGGCTACTACATGCTCGACGCGGCGCAGCTCGCGCGGTTCCCGGAGGCGGTGGCGGCCGACGCGTCGATCGCGGAGATCGTCGCCGCGGTCCGTGCCGCAGGTGCGCGGCTGGAGCCGGGCGCGCGGGGCATCCCCCGCTCGGCCGCCCTGGCCCACGTCCGGCGCGTGTGGTCGGTCTGCGAGCCGATGAACGCGTGGCTCGACGAGCACGTGGGAAGCAGCACGTCATGAACCTCTCAGGCGTGTCGGCGGCGGTGACCGGTGGTGGGAACGGGATCGGGCGGGCGATTGCTCTTCGGTTGGGACGGGCGGGCGCGCGGGTGGCGGTCGGGGACATCGACGTGGGCGCGGCTGAGGCGGTCGCCTCCGAGGCCGGCGGCATCGCCGTCGGCCTGGACGTCCGGGACGCCGCGGCGTTCGGGTCGTTCCTCGACGAGGCCGAGCGCGCGCACGGGCCGCTCGGGCTGATGGTCAACAACGCGGGGATCGACTGGATCGGCCCGTTCCACGAGGAGCCGGACGAGGTCACGCGACGCGAGATCGAGGTCAATCTCTACGGGGCGATCCTCGGCTCGAAGCTCGCTCTGTCGCGGATGCTGCCGCGCGGGTCGGGGTGGCTGGTGAACGTCGCCTCCGGCGTCGGGCGGGTCCCGCTCCCCGGCAGCTCCGTGTACTCCGCCACGAAGCACGGCGTCGTCGGGCTGACGGAGTCGCTGAAGCTCGAGTACCGCGGGCGCGGGATCGGGTTCTCGTTGATCCAGCCGGCGCAGGTCGAGACGGCGATGCTCGACGGTCAGGCCCGTCCGCGCACGCTCGCGCAGGTGACGGCGGACGAGGTCGCCGAGGCGGTCCTCGACGCGGTCGAGAAGGGGCGGTTCGAAGTGTGGGTCCCGCGGTCGCAGGGCGCGAGCGCGAAGATGGGAGCGCTGCTCCCGCGAGCCGCCCGCGAGGCCGTCTACCGCGCGCTCGGCGTGACGAAGATCGCGGGCGACACCGACCTCGAGGCCCGCCGCGAGTACCACCAGCGCGCGTTCGGCCGCGGTCGCTGACCCGCCCCGCTGCACCGCGCGCGCTCGGCTCCGGCGCGGGCGAGAGCTGCGTCCCGGGCTTCAGCGACAACCAGGAGCCCTCGACGGCGACCTGCGGCTCGAAGCCCGCGAAGGGCGGCCTCTACGGCCTCGTCCCGGCCGGCGGGACGCTCAAGCGCGCCGCGCTCACCCTCCTCGACGACCCGTACGGCGGCGAGTGCCCGGCCGAGTCCAACGCGGCCCTCGTCCTCCCCGAGCCCGTCGAGATCACCCACGGCAAGAACGCCCTCGAGCAACTCGCGAACCCGCGGGTCAAGAAGGTCGTCGTCCAGGGGATGACCGACGACATCCACACCACCGACGACTGGGGCATGCTCCGACCACACCGACCGCTGTAGCGTTGATGATTGTTGACCGCTACCGTTCGGCTCGTGCAAATCCCGAGCTCGCCAGAGCAGCTGTTCGCTGCTGAGCGGCGGACGTCACGCAGCCCCGCGGTTTGATCGATTCTGAGGACGGCCCGCTCGGGCGCGAAGACTGGTTCTTGGAGCGCGGTCGGGAGATCGCGGGATCAGGCGTCTTCAAGGCGTTCGGGCTGGACCCCGAATCGGCCGCGCCGGCGGACGTGGCGACAATCGCAGCGTATGCGGCCGCGATCGCGGTTCACCACACAGCCGGCGCCTCACTCGGTCAACTCATCAGCTGGACGGACGCGTGTCTGTCGCGCGGCATCGACTTCGCGGTCGACGCTACGCGAGCGGCTTACGCCCACTTCCGAGCCGGAAGTCGGGCGGAAGGATTCGAGTGGGACCCGTTTCCTGCCTACGTGAGCTTCCTGGTGTGGATCGAACATCGGGACCAGCGCGACGATCGGGAGGACGCTCTACAGCGGCTTCAAAACCGGTGGATGCTCACTGAAGAAGATGCAAGCTTCGTGGTCGACGCCGCGCGTAGATGGAGTCAACTTTCGAGCGAGTCGTACTGTGCTCGGTACGGGAGCATCACTGAACTCACGAGCCGTCAGGAGGTGCGGGATGCGCTCGAAGGTCTCGGATCCGCGGCGGGTCGCAGCGGGCCGCTACGCGCCTTGGTCACGGACGTCGCCTTGGCGCGAGTGCTCCAGGGCGACCCGCACGCCGACGCCGCCGAGAATCTCCGCGGCCTGAACGAGGATCTTGAAGCGCGCGCTGCCGCGCTCACGCCGATCGAAGCGATGCTTCTCAGGCGGCCGGACGTGCCCGCGAGAGTGCTCGGGTGGGCGAGGCACAGGCAGTCCATGTACCACGCCCACGTGCTTCGTAGCAGCGCGGGGGACACGATGGCCGTGATGAATGGCGTTTGCGAGAGGGTGGACGACGAGACCCTCGTGCCCGACTGGATCGACGATCACATCTTCAACGGACGCTACCTCGCGGGCATCAACAACGGAGGTCCGACTGCGCACGCCTGGGTGCTAGTCCGCGACATTGCCGACTTCGCCAGCCTCCAGCTCGACTTCGATCTCGAACCGAGTGCGGACCCGCGCGCACTTCCACCATCGTTCGCGCTCTACTGGCGAGATGAAACGCGGGCCGCTGACGATTGGTCATGGGTCTCGCTCCTAATTCAGGATCACCCCGTCAGCTGGGGTTGGCTCGCTGTCGCAGCCATCACCCGTACGGTGCGGGTGGACGTGCTCACGCTCGGGGCGGACAACAAGCTTCAGCTCGTTCGCGGAGCGCTCATATCACTGAGCGAGGAAACCGTCGCGTCGTTCGTGAACGGCTTCCCGGAACCGCCACCGTACGTTGCGCACGGACTGGCCCGCATGGCACGTGAGCATGTGATTGGCGGGTTCCAGGCCGCCGAGCGCGCCAAGTCCTACGACATTCTTGAACTCACGTCGGAGGAAGGCGCTGATGATGATCTGCGCGCGGCGCGGCGTGATGTGCTCGACGCCGAGGCCGAGCGCGCAGAGCGCATCTGGGCGCTGAAATCTCCCGACGAGACCCGCGTCGAGACGAGTTGGAAGCGTTTTCGCGAACTGCAGGCGTGGAGAGATGGCGCGTCGCCGGCCGCCCGTATCGACCCGGAGGCTTGGCTCAGGAGCACAGCTCGCGGGATTGCGACGACCACGCGCGCGATCGTCCACATGATGGTCACTGACGACGGCCTCGAGCTCCTTTGGACATCGGAAGGAGGGGCTCACCGCGATGCGGTCTTCACGTCTGCGCCAGTGTCGCCGCTGCTGCGTTCGCTGGAACCGTGGAGCCGGATGGCGTCCCTCCGGCCGTCCGCGGAGGTCGATCCCATTTCAGACATGCTCCGCGAGGCGAGGCCCGTAGCCGAGGCCCTCGGTCAGCTCGCGGAAGATCGAGGGTTTGACCACCTCGTCGTGGTTCCGTGGAGGGGACTTCACTCCGTCCCCTGGGGCGCCGTCACGCTGTCTGACGGAATGCGGCTTTCGCAGCATGTCCGCGTCACGCATGCTCCTGCGCTGCGCATGCTCCGGTGTGATGCTCCGGGGGGTCTGTCGGAGGGCGAGGCGGTGGCGATCGCCGTGCACGGCAACACGTTGCGGCGAGCAGACGCCGAAGTGGAGCTGGTAGCTCAGGTACACGGCGGTCAAGCTCTGCGAGATGGCGCCACCGCGGACGAGATCATCGAGGCGATGAGCGCAGCGAGCATCGTGCATATCGCGGGTCATGCTGAAACCGGCCCGCACCCGCTGGCCGCATCTCTACTCGGCGGTCACCTGCCGCTGGAGCCGGGGAAGGTCACTTCCGCCGCGCGGGTTCACGCTGACGCGGATCTGAACAGGTGCAACATCGTCGTCGTCAATGCCTGTAACTCTGGCCGATACTCGGCCCCCGTCCGTGCCTTCGAAAACCACACCGGTTTCGACACCGCATGTCTGTGCGCCGGGGCGACAGCGGTCATCTCGACCCTGTGGCCGGTCAACGATTTCGTCGCCACCATCGTCGGCACGACGATTCACTGGGAAATCGCGGCTGGGCAAAGCCCATACGAGGCGCTCGATTCTGCTGTCGGGATCGCGCGCGACGGGCAAGGCGCAAAGGGTGTTCCCGTCGGCTTGGCGGCGTTACTCGATGATGGACTTGACACTGATTGGCGGGGCAACCTAGATCAAGCCGCGGCATCGCTTCAGCATCCTTACTGGTGGGCGGCGTGGCAGATCAGCGGAGCGGACTGGTTGTTCGACGCTGACGCAGCGCGTATCTAGGCCATGTCATGCCGGCCAGTGGCTCTAGATGGAGGCGGGGGGAATCGAACCCCCAACTCGGCGTTGCAAACGCCGCGTGTTCCCGTTAGCACCACGCCCCCGTGGTGGTCAGAACTGTAGGAAGCTGGTCGCCTTTGCGCTCCGGATCCGCCATGATGAAATTGTCTCGCGCGGTACGGTTCCGTCGAGACGGGTAACAGCGTGGCGCCCCGCGCGAGCGGGGCGCCTCTGCTGATCAGGCTTCGACGGACGTCGCCGCGGACGCGTCGCTCTCCGGCGGCGCCGCGGCCTCCGGGGCGGAGCCCGCGAGGAGCTCTCCGGCGACGCGGTCGGTCGCCGCTCCCGTTCCTCCGAGCAGCCGCCTCGACAGCTGGGCGCGGCGGAAGAACAAGGGGGCGTCGTGCTCCCACGTCGCGCCGATCCCGCCGTGGATCGCGATGTTCTCGCGGGCCGCGTAGTCGAGCGCCTCGGACGCCGCCGAGCGCGCGGCCGAGGCCGCGATCGCCAGCTCGTCCGGGCCCGACGCGTGCGCCCAGCCGGCGTAGTACAGGAGCGACTTCGCGTTCTCGCCGCGCCGCAGGATCTCCACGATCCCGTGCTTGACGGCCTGGTACGAGCCGATCGCGCGGCCGAACGTGAAGCGCTCCTTCGCGTACTCGAGCGCCATCTCCATGCACGTCTCCACGGCGCCGACGGACTCGGCGGCCAGCAGCGCCTGCGCGACGTACCAGGCGCGCTCGATGTCCGACTTCGGAACGTCGAGCTTCTCGCCGGCGGAGCCCTCGAACGTCACGTGGCCCAACCGGCGCGTCGGGTCGTAGCGGAAGACCTCCTCGATCGAGGCGTCCGAGGCCTCGACGACGACCGCCACCGGCTTCCCGTCCTGCGTGGCCGCGACGACGAGGACGTCCGCACCCGGAGCGTCGACGACCCACGCGGCGCTGCCGCTCAGAGAGGAGCCGTCGAACGTCGGCGCGGGCGCACGGGTCATCCCGGAGACCGTGTCGACGGTCCAGGCATCGTCGAGGTCCCCCGGCGGCACCGCTCCCACGAACGCCGCGCGGCGGGACCCGGCGGCGACGTCGGACGTGGAGGGATGTGAGGCCGCGTCGAGCAGCGCGGAGGCCGGCAGATGCCCGAGGAGCTCGATCCCCGCGAGCCGCCGCCCGACCTCCTGCATCACGAGTAGCGCGTCGAACAGGCCGAGCCCCGCGCCCCCGTTCTCGTCCGAGACCAGCAGCCCGGACCACCCGGCCTCCACCGCCGTCGGCCACAGGTCGGGCCGCGAGCCGCCGTCCAGCGTCTCCCGCGCCGCCTCGATCGTCTTCGTCCGGCCGACGGCGTCGCGCGCCGCGTCCCGCAGGAACTGCTGCTCGTCGCTGAGCTCCAGGTTCATCGCGCCGCCGCCTCCTTCTCCTTGGCCCGCAGCTCGCTGAACGGGATGCCCTTGTCGAGCCGCGGCTCGGGCGGCAGCCCCAGCACGCGCTCGCCGATCGTGTTGCGCAGGATCTCCTCCGTCCCGCCGGCGGACTTCAGCCCGGGCAGGAAGGACGTGTGGTAGCTGAACGGGTTGTCCACGTCCTCGCGCAGCGCGTCGGGACCGAGGGCGTCCGCCACCAGGTCGCACGCCGCGATCCCCGCGTTCACCGTCGTGATCTTCGACAGCCCCGCCTCCGGCCCGGGGATCTGCCCCTGCTGGAACCCGGACAGCATCCGGTAGGAGGTGAAGCGGACCGCCAGCAGGTCCGTGGCGATGTGCCCCAGCCGCTGGCGGACGTCGCCGTCGCGCGCCGCGGCCTCGTCCGCCGCGATCGCCGAGGCGAACCGCTGCGGCCGGTAGCCCATCCCCTCCGACCCGAAGCCGATCGTCACGCGCTCGAACATGAGCGTCGTCAGCGCGGTGCCCCAGCCGTTGCCGACCTGGCCGACGACCATGTCGCCGTCGAGCTTGACGTCGTCGAGGAAGACCTCGTTGAACTCCGCCTCGCCGCTGATCTGCCGCAGCCCGCGGACGGTCACGCCCTCGGCGTCCATCGGCAGGATGAACATCGTCAGGCCCTTGTGCTTGGGCACGTCCGCGTCGGTGCGCGCGAGGATCAGCCCGTAGGCGGAGAACTGCGCGTTCGTCGTCCACACCTTCTGGCCCGTGAGCCGCCAGCCGCCGTCCTCCTGCTTGGCGCGCGTCTGGATCCCGGCGAGGTCCGACCCCGCGGCGGGCTCGGAGAAGAGCTGGCACCACACCTCGTCGCCGTGGAGCATCGGGCCGAGGTAGCGCGACTTCTGCTCCTCGGTCCCGTGCGCGATGAGCGTCGGCCCGAGCATCCCGACGCCGATGACGTCGAGGATCCCCGGCACGCCGGCGCGCGCGATCTCCTGGGAGATGATCACCTGCTCGATCGGCCCGAGGCCCTGCCCGCCGTACTCCTTCGGCCACGTCGCCCCGGCGAGCCCGCCCTCGGCGAGCTTGCGCTGCCACACGCGGCGCGCGGCGACGACCTCGTGCTCCGGCAGCGCGTCAGGTCCTTCGAGGACCGGCGCCTCGGCCTTGTGCTCCTCCAGCCATGCACGCACCTGCTCGCGGTATGCGGCCTGCTCCGGCGTGTCGTTCAGATCCACGCTGCCCCTCTCTGGTTGACCCACCAGTCAACGCGGGATCATAGGGGGCATGATCACCACGCACGTCGGCGACATCACGGAGATCGACGCGGACGCGATCGTCAACGCGGCCAACGAGTCCCTGCTCGGCGGCGGCGGCGTCGACGGCGCGATCCACCGCGCGGGCGGGCCCGAGATCCTCGAGGAGTGCCGCCTCCTCGGGGGCTGCCGGCCCGGCGAGGCGAAGGCGACGACCGCCGGGCGTCTGCCCGCACGCCACGTCATCCACACCGTCGGGCCGATCTGGCGCGGGGGAACGGAGCTCGAGCCCCACGTCCTCTACGCCTGCCATCGCAACGCCCTGCGCGTCGCGAACGAGCTCGGCGACAAGCGCGTGGCCTTCCCCGCGATCTCCACGGGCGTCTACGGCTACCCGCTGGACCTCGCGGCCGAGGTCGCCGCGGCCGCAGCCTCCGCCCACGAGCACCTCGTCGAGGAGGTCCTCTTCGTCCTCTTCAGCCAGGAGGCGCACGACGCGTACGCCGGCGCGCTCGAGCGCCGCGCCTCTACCTGACGGTGCGGAAACCGCGGTCGAGCAGCTGCTTGGCCTGGCGCCCCGGGTCGACCGAGTGCAGGACGACCGCCACGAGCGTCACCCCGCGCCGCCGCACCGCCGCCACCAGGCACCGCCCGGCCTCGTCCGTGAAGCCCGTCTTGATCCCGAGCGTGCCGCGGTAGTGCATGCGCAGCAGCGGATTGTGGTTGTAGAGGTAGAGCTTGCCGCCCTTGATGGGGAAGGGCAGGATCTTCCGCGGGCTGCGCACGATGCGCGCGATCCGCCGGCGCCGCAGCACCTCGCGGGCCAGCGCGACGAGGTCGATGGGGCAGGAGCGGTTGCCCGGGCTCAGCCCTTCGACGCTCGCGAAGCGCGTGCACCGCAGCCCGAGCTCGGCCGCCTTCGTATTCATCTTGCGGACCATCCCCGAGATGCTCCCGGCCGCCCGGAACGCCAGCGCCCGCGCGGCGTCGTTCCCCGACGGCAGCAGCAGCCCGTAGAGCAGCGGCTCGACCTTCACCCGCTTGCCCCGCGGCAGCACGCCGACCCCCGAGCCCGTGTAGTGCAGGACGGCCGGCGTGATCTTCGCCCGGTCGTCGGGCTGCAGCGTCTCGGTCGTGACGATCGCGGTCATCATCTTCGTCAGCGACGCGATGGGCAGCGAGCGGTCCGGGTTGCGGCGCCAGAGCACGTCGCCGGTGTCGGCGTTGACGAGGATCCCGGCGCGCGGCGGCTTCTTGAACGGCACCGTGAACGCGTCCGTCCCGCCCGACAGGCCGCTCCCGGCGGGCAGCGGCCCCAGCGCCTCCTGCGACGGCGGGCGCTGCGTGATGCCGCCCCGGTCCGCGCGGCCGATCCGCGAGGGGTCGCGCGTCGCGCCGCCGTCCCCCGCGCTGGCCACGAGCGCGCCGAGGAGGAGGGCGGCCGCGAGCGACGCCGCCAGGAAGAGCAGCCGCCGCCGGCCGCGCCGCCGGCGCTCGGCGGCCCTGGCCTCGCGACGGGCTCGCGAGGCGGCGGTGTCGAGGTACTGCGTGTCGGCCATCTACTCCCTGGGAGGATTGCGCAGCGCCCCGACGATGCCGAACGCGAACATCGCCAGCACGAGCAGCGACCCGACGGTCAGGACGTCGGGCCCCTCCTGGACGGTCACGGCGACGGTCAGCCCCGCGAGCAGCAGGATGAACGCCAGGGCGGCCGCGAGGATCGCGCGGTCCATCTAGCGGCCGAACACGTCGCGGGGCCGGCGCCGCGCGGTGTCCTTGACGTGCGTCGCGAGCAGCCTGATGGTCAGCAGGCCGAACACGAACCCGCCGATGTGGGCGAAGTACGCGACGCCCCCGCCGCCCTCGCCCGCCGACCCGAACTCCGCGGCGCTGAACAGGAGCTGCTCGAGGAACCACAGACCGAGCACGAGCATCGCCGGCAGCTCGATGATGGTGAAGAAGATGACGATGAAGATCACCGTCAGCACGCGCGCCCGCGGGTAGAGCAGGATGTAGCCGCCGAGGACCGCGGCGACCGCGCCCGAGGCGCCGAGCGTCGGCGTCGCGGAGCCCGTGTCGAACGCGATCTGCAGCGCGTCGGCCGCGACGCCGCCGGCCAGGTAGAAGAGGACGAACCGCACCGGCCCCATCGAGTCCTCGACGTTGTTGCCGAAGATCCACAGGAACAGCATGTTCCCGCCCAGGTGCAGGATGCTCCCGTGCATGAACATCGACGAGAAGACGCTGGCGATCGGGCTGATGTGCCCGCCCACCGAGCACTTCTCGGTCAGGTCGCACGGAACCAGCGCGTACTCGCCGACCGGCCAGTCGCCGACGGCGTTCGACGTGATCTCCCACCCGCCGTCCTGCAGGAAGAAGTAGATCACGACGTTCGCCACGATCAGGGCGACGGTGACGACCGGGAAGCGGTCGGTCGGGATGTTGTCCTTGAGCGGGAACACGCGGGCGCAGCACGGTACCGGGCGTCAACGCCGGAGCGCGCGCACCGCCCGCGCGAACGCGCGCAACGCCGGCTTCGCGACGACACGCCCGTCCGCCAGCAGGCGGCGCAGGCCGGCCCACGCAGACCAGTCGCGGCCGCGGTCGGTGCCGAGCCAGGTGTAGTGGACGGCGGTGGCCAGTCGCAGCGAGCCACGCTCGCGCCCCAGCAGGCGCAGCGCCGCAGCCACCCGCTGCGCCTGCCCGCGCGGCGTCGTCTCCCACGACAGCCTCCCGTGACCGCCTCGCCGCCCCTGCGACGACGGCCAGCTCCACTCCGTCAGCGCGATCGGCAACCGCCCGAGGCCGTACGCGCGGAGCGTCCCGCGCACCCGTCGTAGCGCGCGGACGACGTCGACCGGCCGGCGCGTGAACACGTGGGCGGCAACGACGTCCACGGCCGTGCCGGCTCCCTCGGCGAGAAGCGCGTCCAGGTTGTCCCACACGGGATGCGCGTCGCTGGCGAGGCCGGCCATGACGACCTTGGCGCGCGCGTCGGCGCGGACGCCGCGGCTGCCCGCGCGCAGCAGCCGCGTGTACTCCGCCGCCCACCGGCGCGAAGCCCAGTTCACCCGCAGGTGCGGCTCGTTCCACAGCTGCCACCAGCGGACCGGCAGCCGCGGCAGCCGCGGGTGCTCGCGCCAGAACGCCCCGCCGCTGCCGTAGCGGCTCACGAGCGCGCGCATGAAGGCCTCGTACGGCTCGACCTCACGCGGCGGCGAGCCGGGGACGAACGCGCGGACGTTCCACGCCGGCGTCTCCAGCGTGACCGGCAGCAGGCGGATCCCCCGGCGGGCGGCGAGACCGGCGAGCCGGTCCAGGGGTGCGGTCGCGAGGGGCAGCCCGGCGACGTCGCGCAGCCGCGCCCGCTGCGATCTCGGCACCGCCGCCCACGACACATAGGGCTGCGTGCGCCGCCACGACCACACGACGCGCAGCGTCCCGATTCCCGTCGTGCGCATCACGTCGAGCTCGCGCGCCAGGCGCCGCGCGCCGAACGAGGGCCGTGCCGCCGGCCCGTCGAGCATCGTGCCGACGAACCCCGCCGGGGCCTTGGCTTCCGCGGGCGCCGCGGCGGCCAGCATCGCGAGGGAGACCGCAAGAAGCAGGAAATGGCGCATTGACGTGACTATCGGCACGAGCGTACAGTCGGCCCGTGCGCTCGGCACGGACCGCCCTCGGCGTCATCCTCGCGCTTGTCGCGTGCGGCATCGCTGCCGCTTCCGCGCCGGCGGCGGACTACGCGTTCACGCCCGCGGCCGGCAGCCCGTTCCATACGAACGTCGACCCTCCGGACGTGGTCGTCGCCGACATCGACGCGGACGGGTTCCCGGACGTGGTCCTCGGCGACGGGTACGGCTCGACCATCCTGATCTACTGGGGGGTCAGCGGAGGGACCTTCGGCCCGACGCCGACCGAGCTCGACGGCGACTCCGACCAGATCGTCGTCGCCCGGCTCGACGGCGACGCGGACCTCGACATCGCCGGGGCCGGGTACACCCTCCGGCCGTTCTTCAAGAACGACAGCGGGCGGACGTTCACGCCCGGTCCGGCGCTGCCGGTGGACACGGGCGACGGGTTCGAGCCCGCCGTCGGCCTCGTCGCCGCGAACTTCGACGGCGACGCCGACAACGATCTCGCCATGACCGTCCTCGCGCTTTCCTCCGGCGGGCCGAGCGGAGCTGCGGTGCGGGTCTTCAAGAACCAGCCCACCGGGACCTTCGCGTTCGATCACGACGAGCTCTCGAGCGACCTGGACTACGTGGGCGACATCGTCGTCGGCCGCTTCGACGGCGACGCCGACCCGGACCTGGCGTACGGCTTCGAGGGCGGCGGGTTCGACGACGAGCCCGTCGTCTCCGTGCTGCTCGGTGCCGCCGGCGTGGAGTTCACCCCTGCAGCCGCGGTCGCACCGGCGGAGCTCGGCTCGCTCGCGGTCGCCGACCTGGACGGCGACGGCAACGACGACCTGGTCAGCGAGGGCAGCGTCGACATCCACTGGGGCAACGGCGACGGGACGTTCGGCCCCGCGACGGAGGTCAGCTCGCAGTTCTCCAGCGGGTTCTTCTTCGGGGACTTCAACAACGACGGCCTGAAGGACCTGGGGCTCGGCGGCGACCCCGTCCGGCTGCTGACGAACAAGGGCTCGCGGACGTTCGCCCTGGGTGCTGAGGTCGCCGGCCCGGAGTTCGGGTCGCGCGGTGCCGCGGCGCACCTCGACGCCGACCCGCGCGACGACCTGGTGCTCGCCGGCCTCGACGAGATGACCGTCCTGCATACGATCGACCCGCCGTCCGGAGGCGGCGGGGGTGGCGGGGACACGACGCCGCCCCCCGCAGGCGACACGCCGCCGCCGCCCCCCGGCTCCGCGCCCCCGCTCGTCGTCCCGCCGGGCAACCAGCCTCCCGGCACCGTGGTCCCGGTGAAGGCGTCGCGCCTGGCGGTGCTCCCGGGCAAGCGGGTGTGCGGCAGCAGGCGCAAGTTCCGCATCCGCCTGCGCGTCCCGCCCGAGGGCGTGACCGTGACCGAGGCGCGGGTGCTCGTCAACGGCAAGAAGGTCAAGGTCGTCAAGGGCGCGCGGCTGACGGCGCCGGTCGACCTCCGCGGCCTGCCGAAGGGCCGGGCGGTCGTGACGATCCGGATCACGCTCGCGGACGGCCGCGTGCTGCGCGGCAAGCGCGTCTACCACCCGTGCGCGAAGAAGAAGCGCAAGGGGAGGTTCGGGCGCAACCGCGTGTAGCGGGCTACGACGCGGCGAGCGGGCCGACGCCCGGCCGCTCCTGCGGGACGTGATGGTCGGCGTGGTAGCTCGACCGCACGAGCGGCCCGCAGGCCGCGTGCTCGAAGCCGAGGCGGTACGCCTCCTCCTCGAGCGCCTTGAACTCGTCCGGATGCCAGTAGCGCACGATCGGCAGGTGGCGCTCGCTCGGGCGCAGGTACTGCCCGACCGTGAGGACCTGGACGTCGTGCTCGCGCAGCTGCCCGAGGGCGTCGACCATCTCCGCGAACGACTCGCCGAGCCCGACCATCAGGCCCGACTTCGTGACGACCTCGTCGCCGCCCATGTCCTTGGCCGCCTGCAGGACGCGCAGCGACCGCGCCCACTTCGACCCGCGGCGGGCGATCGAGTACAGGCGCGGGACGACCTCGACGTTGTGGTTGAAGACGTCCGGCCGCTCGGCGATGACCTTGGCCAGCGGCATGTCGTAGCCCTGGAAGTCGGGCGTGAGGACCTCGACCTTGCAGAAGGGCGCCTGGCGGCGGATCTGGCGGATGACGCCGACGAACGCGCTCGCGCCCTTGTCGGGCAGGTCGTCGCGGTCGACGCTGGTGATCACCGCGTGGCGCAGCCCCATCCGCGCGACCTGGCGCGCGACGCGCGCGGGCTCGAGCGGGTCGTTCCACGTCGGCTTGCCGGTCTGCACGTTGCAGAACCCGCAGCGCCGCGTGCACGTGTCGCCGAGGATCATGAACGTCGCCGTGCCGCGCTCCCAGCACTCGCCGATGTTCGGGCACGCGGCCTCCTGGCACACCGTGTGCAGGTTGTCGTCCTTGATCCGCGCGCTCAGCTCGAGGTAGCGCTTGCCGCCCGGCGCGGGGACCTTGAACCACGGCGGCTTGCGCTCGCGCAGCGGGCGGACGTCCGCGCCGAGCACCTTCAGGACGTCCATCCCGCCCGGATTGGCCCGGGAGCGCGTCTGATGCTTGCGCGGCGCGTCGCTCACTCGGACTGGGAGGATACGAGGCCGTGCCAGCGGTCCGCGAGCTCCAGGCCGGCGAGACGGTGCGCGCCGCCCGCGCGCTGCTCGAGCTGCGCCCGCACCACGGCGACGCGGACGCGCTCGCCCGGCGGGTCGACGACGTGCAGCGCCCGCAGGGCTACCGGCTGATCGGGTCGTTCGAGCCGGGGGAGGACGAGGCCTCGGCGGCCGCCGGCTTCCGGGTGATGGAGATGCTCGCGTGGGGTCGCGCGCTCTACGTCGACGACCTCGTGACGCTGCCCGACCGGCGCGGGCGCGGCCACGCCGACGCGCTCTTCGCGTGGCTGGGGGAGGAGGCCGAGCGGCTCGAATGCGACCAGCTGCACCTCGACTCCGGCCTGAACCCGGACCGCGCCGACGCCCACCGCTTCTACTTCCGCCACGGGCTGCGGATCGCGTCCTTCCACTTCGCGCGCGGCGTCCGGCCCTGACGACCGCGGAGAGGTGGACGAACGTCCGATCGCTAGTCCGGGGCTTAGAGGTCTAGGGTCGATGCTCAGTTTCCTCGACCAGCGGAGCCTCCTGTGCGTCCCGTCCCGCCCTGCCGGACCCTGTCGCGCGCCTTCCTGGCGTGCATGCTGGCCTCGCTCCTGGTCACCGCCTCGGCGAGCGCCGCCCTCCAGAACCCCGGCTTCGAGAACGGGCTTGCGGGCTGGACCGCGACCACCGTCCCGAACGGCGGCTACTACGGCGCCCCGTCGACCGAGCGCCCGGCGACCTGCCGCGTGCCGGACGGGGTCTGCGTCCTCGATCACGACGGCTTCGACGCCTACGACGGCTACGGCGAGTCGGTGCACTACGACGTCGACCCCGCCGAGGGCGGGAAGATGGTCCGCCTCGGCGGGCCGTTCACCAGCTCGGGCCAGCAGCAGATGCCCGAGTTCCACCGCCTGGAGCAGACCTTCACCGTGGCGCCGGGGCAGACGACGCTCGACCTGGCGTTCAACGCCTTCACGTGGGACTACAGCGGCTACGACGAGCTGACCTTCCGGGTCACGCTCACCGGCGAGGACGGCGACGTGCTCGCCGACCGGCGCTTCGGGTCGTTCGGGCAGGGGGTCTCGCTGAAGACGACCGGCTGGCGGCCGGCGAGCCTCGACCTCGCCGGGTACGAGGGCCGCGAGGTCACGCTGCGCATCCAGGCCGGCGGGACGAGGGACTCGGCGTACGGGTTCTGGGCGTACGTGGACGCCGGCAACGAGCTGCCGCCCTCGCCGGTCGGCGAGCCGTCGAGCGACGTGCCGGCCACGACGCCGGACGGCGACCCGCTGCTCGTCAACGAGCAGGTCGACCCGGCGACGGGACTGTGGTGGCTGACGATCCCCGCGTCGCAGATCAAGGAGTTCCCGCCCGATCCCTCCTTCCCCGGCGGCGGCGGGTGCATGCCGCTGTCGCTCGACCTGCCGATCGACGCCGGTGCCGGCACGGTCTCGCAGGTGTCGCTCGAGCTCGACGTCGGCTACACGCGCCGCACCTTCCCGATGGACGACCCTCAGGCGGACGGCACGTGGAGCGGGACGATCGACTGCGTGCAGACGGGCCAGCTGTCCGTCGCGTACACGGTCACCGAGGGTGGCGAGGCGCAGCGGTTCCTCGTCCCGATCGGCGGCCTCGCGCTCATCGACCCACAGGGCGTCGTGTACGACAAGGCGGCATACGACGCGGCGCGCGCGGGCGGCGCGAGCGAGGAGCAGGCGCGGGCGGGCGCGGCGATCCAGGGCGCGACCGTGCGGCTCCAGCGCGAGGTCGACGGCGCCTTCGTCAACGTCCTCTCGGGCGACCCCGGCATCATGCCCAAGGTCAACCCGCAGATCACCGGTGCGAACGGGATCTTCCAGTGGGACGTCTCGGCCGGGCGCTACCGCGTCGTCGTGACCAAGGACGGCTACGACACCGTGACGAGCGGGGTCGTCGACATCCCGCCGCCGGTGCTCGACCTCCACATCGCGATGCAGCGACCGCGCGTCGGCGACGACGGGAACGGCGGGAACGGCGGGAACGGCGGAGGCGGGGGCGGCGGCGAGAGCGCACCGCCCGACGGTGCCGGGCCGCCGCTCGTCGACCCGCCGCTGAAGCCGGGCGGCGACGGCCAGCGCCCGCTCCCGCCGGAGGCGCCGTGCGCGGGCCTGAAGGGCGCGGCCCAGCGCCGCTGCCAGGCGGACCGCCGGCTGGCCGCCGCGCTGAAGCGCTGCGGCAGGCTGGCCGCGCGCAAGCGCTCCGCGTGCCGGGCGCAGGCGAAGGGCCGCGCGAGGTGCGAGCGCCTCGCGACGCGCCAGCGCAAGTCGTGCCTCGCGCGGCTGAAGCGCTCGAGCCGGCGCCGTGCCCGCCGCGGCTAGAGGCCGGCTCGCGGCGGTGGTCGCCGCCGTCGTGGCGGCGTGCGCGGCGGCAGCGGCTCCTGCCGCCGGCGCTCCGCTCGTCGGGATCAGCGACCAGACGCTGTCCGCGTTCGGCAGCCAGGCGTACGCGGACTCCGGGTCGCGCATCGCCAGGGTGGTCGTGCCGTGGGACGCCGGCGTGCACCGGGTCGCGTGGGTGGAGGACTGGCTGCGGATCGCGCGGGCCCGCCGCATCGAGCCGCTCGTCACCTTCGGCCGGCGCGCGGACGACGCGTGCCCCGGGCGGGCCTGCGTGCCGCCGTCGCTGCCCGACTACGAGCACGCGTTCGAGCGCTTCCGCGAGCGCCATCCGTGGGTCCTGCGCTACGTGCCCTGGAACGAGCCGAACCACCCCGACGAGCCCACCGTGTCGCACCCCGGGCTGGTCGCCGACTACTTCAACGCGCTGCGCGCAGCGTGCGCCGCCTGCACGGTCGTGGCGGGCGACGTCCTGGACTCCGACGACATGGCGTCGTGGGTGATGGAGTTCTCGCGGGGGCTCGACACGGCTCCCGCCGTGTGGGGGCTGCACAACTACCGCGGCGTCAACGGCTTCAGCGCGAGCTCGACGGAGGCATTCCTGCGGCTGGTCCGCGGGCCGGTGTGGCTGACCGAGACGGGCGGCATCGTCGAGCTGCGCCGGACGGGCGGCGCCGTGGCGATGGCCCACGACGAGCGGCGGGCGGCGGACGCCCTGCGGATGATGTTCGCGCTGGCCGACGAGCACGCCGACCGCATCGAGCGTATCTACGTCTTCAACTGGCAGGCGTCCGAGGACGGCGCCGGGTTCGACTCGGGCCTGATCGGGCGCGGCGGAGCGCCGCGGCCCGGCCTCGCGGTCGTGCTGGCGCGGATGGCGGCCGCTCCCGCGCTGCTCGGCGCGGGAGCCGCCCCGGGCGGTCCCGAGGGCGGCGATACCGCGCCGCCGGAGCCGGTGGCGCCCGCCGACCAGGCCGTGGGTCCGGGCCGCGTGCGCGTCGCGCGCGAGACGGTGCTGGCCGGCCCGCGGCGGAGGATCGTCCTGCGCCTGTCGTGCTTCGGCGCTCCGCGCTGCGTCGCCGACGTCCGCCTCGCCGGGCTGCCCCGCCGGCCGACCCGCAGCAGCCGCGGGCTCACGCTCGCGCGCCGATCGGTCGCCGTCGCGTCCGGCCGCGTGCGCGTGCACCGCTTCGAGCTGACGAGGCGCGGCAGGCGCTGGCTGCGGCATGTGCGCTCCGGGGCGCGCATCGCGGTGCTCGTGCGCCCGGCGCGCGGCGCGGCGGCCGTCGAGCCGCAGCTCGTCGCGCTGCCGGTCCGCCGCTAGGGCGCCGGCGGCAGCGCGACGCGCACGAAGCGCGGGCGGTAGAGCGAGGCGTCCGCCATCGTGTCCTCCGGCGGCGCGAGGAGGTTGTAGGAGAGCAGCAGATCGCTGCCGTCCGCGAGCTCCGGGTGGACGAGGGCGTTGTACGCGGTGGCGCCGGCCGGCGGGTCGAGCGTCGTGAGGGTCGCGCGCTCGCCCCAGTCCCACGGCTCGGCGGCGCGCCAGACGCTCACGCCGTCGCCCACGCGGTCCTGGCTGACCAGCGCCCACCCGCTCGGATCGTGCAGGACGCTGATCTGCGTCGCGAGGCGCGTCGCGTCCGCGAGCACCGGCCGCGCGTCGGCCAGGTCGTCGCTCCAGCCATCGGCGGTGCGGTACTCCCACGCGCCGTCGAGGTCCTGGTAGGGCGTGCGCGCGAGGTAGACGTTGCGCGGCGACGCGTCCTGCAGGCCGAAGACGTACGTGGCGCCCGCGTCCTCGTCGTCCACGATCGCCGCGCCCCACCACTGGTCCTCGAGCGTCGGGAGCGCGGCGCCGACGGACACCCGCGCGAGGTCGAGGTCGTAGGTCGCGAGCACGCTGCCGACCGCCTCCGGCCCCTGGTGCACGCGGGTGGCGAAGACGCGGATCCTGTCACCGTGGACGACCGGCTGGTTGAGCCAGTACCACTCCGCCTGCTCGTCCTCGTCCGCCGGCTCGAACGAGAACGGGACGTCGAGCGTGCCGCGGAAGAGGGTCGTCAGGCAGTCGGCGCCCTGGACGACCGCCGTGTTGCGGACGTCGGGGAACGGCCGGTCGCGTCCGCCGCCGCCGGTGAGGCCGCCGAGGAAGGTGTCGCCGAACAGCCAGAGCGTCTCGCCGCTGGGCAGGCGGGCCGAGAACGTCCCGTCGCCGCCGGTCCAGCCGCTCGTCGTCGCGGCGAACATCGACGTGAACGCGGCGGCCGGCGCGTCGTTGTCCGCGATCTCGGGCCCGCAGTCCTCGATCGCCGCGCGGTCGGTGGAGGGCGGCGCCGGCGCCGGGGCCGGCGCGGGCTCCGCGGCGCGCTCGACCGGGGGCGGCGGTGCGGGCGGCGGCGGGGGAGGTGGCGGCGGCGGGAACGGCACACGCACCGGCAGGAGCGAGGTGCGGCAGTCGGCGCCCACGCACGCGATGACCGACCACGCGCCGGGCGCGACCGACGCGGGCAGCCGCAGGGTCACGGTCCGGCGCGAGACGCCACCCGGCCGCAGCGGCGGGATCGACCGCCGCCCGACCCCGAGCTGCCCCGCGCCGGGCCGCGCGAGGAGGAACCGCGTCCGCGCCCGCCGCGAGCGCCGCCCGCCGGCGTTGCGCACGACGTCGACGACGACCACGGCCGGGGCCGCGCGGGGGGCGAGGAGGCGCGGCGCGGACGGCCGCAGGTCTGCGGGCCGCGGCGGCCGCGCGCGCGACGCGGGGCCGCCGGCCGCGTGCGCGGTCTCTCCGGAGGGTCCCAGGAGGAACCCTCCGGCCACGGCGAGGGCGACGATGGCGAGGCGCGCGGCCACGTCCCAGTCTAGGCGCGCGCGGGCTCCTCCACGGGCGCGGCGGCCGCGAGCCCGGGCTCCTCCACGGGCGCGGCCGCCGCGAGCCGGCGCGGCGTCACGAGGCGCTGCCGCCGCCCGAACGCCTCCGCGAACCGCCAGCCCATCCGCTTGCGGAAGCAGTCGAGCGGGTCGCCGCCGCGCTGCTGCTCCTTGAGGACCGACGTCATCCGCACGCCGCCGAGCCCGCACGGCACGACCCACTCGAACGGCTGCAGGTCGTTCTGCACGTTCACGGCGAACCCGTGCGTGGTCACGCCCTTCTGCACGTGCACGCCGATCGAGCCGATCTTGCGGTCCTCGACCCAGACGCCGGTGAAGTCGCGGCCCTCGTCCGCGCGCGACCGGGCCTCGAGGCCCTCGTCGGCGAGCGCCGCGATCATCGCGTCCTCCATCGTCCGCACGAACGCGACCACGTCGTCGACCGCCATGATCGGGTAGCCGACCAGCTGGCCGGGGCCGTGGTAGGTGACCTTCCCGCCACGGTCGACGTCGACCACGTCGATCCCCTGCGACAGGTACCACGACTCGCCCATCGGCAGCTCGCCCGGCTCGGACCGGCGCCCGCGCGTGTAGACCGGGAAGTGCTCGAGGAGCAGCAGGACGTCGGGGATCGCGCCGGCCTGGCGCGCGGCGCGCAGGCGCCGCTGGAACTCCAGCGCCTCGCGGTACTCGATCCGGCCGAGGTGGCAGGTCCAGAGCTCCACGGGATCGAGTGTACGCGCGCACGCACGACGTGCAGACGCGGCGCCGCGGGGTAAGCGGTGACAATGCTCCGCCGCCGCGACGTCGCGCTCACCCAGGGCCTCTACTACGGCGCGACCGCGTTGTGGCCGCTCGTCAGCCGCCGCACCTTCGAGGCGGTGACCGGCCGCAAGGACGAGTGGTGGCTCGTCGAGACGATCGCGCTCCTCCTCGTCCCCGTCGGGGGCGCGCTGGTCTCCGCGGGGGCCCGCGACCGCGTGACGCCGGAGATCGAGCTGCTCGGCGCGGGCGCGGCGGGGCTGCTCGCCGCGTCCGACGTCCTCGTCGCCGCCCGCCGCCGCGGCCGCTGGACGTATCTGATCGACGCCGCCGCCAGCACGGCGATCGCCGTCGCGTGGGGTGCCGCGAATCGCGGCGCGCGCGCGGGCTAGCCTTCGGCGCATGAGTGCGGGCCCTCCCGCCCCACCCGTCGAGTCGCTCTGGCGCAGCCGCATGCGCTGGCGCCTGCGGGGCGCGCTGCTGTGGCCGGCCTTCTGGTCGCTGACCCTGGTCGACGCCCTGCTGCTCGGCCGCCTGCCGATCGCGGGCGACGGCGGGACGGCGTTCGTCCCGGCGCTCCTGCTCAGCGGGTTCTTCAACCTCGTCGCGGTGGCGATCGTCGCGCCGCTCGCCGGCCTCGCGCTGCGGCGCCGCCGGCGCGACCTGCCGCGCGTCATCGCCTTCGACCACGCGGGGACGGTCGTGCTGCTCTGCGTGACCGCCGCGCTCCTCGCCGGAGGGCTGGTGCACCGCGACGCGATCCGCGACAATCAGCACGACCTGATGGTGCAGCGCCTGGCCGCGCTGGCGTACATGCAGCGCGAGGCGCCGCCCGAGTTCCGGCGCAGCCTCCCGACGACGAGCACGATCAAGATGGAGGACGAGCTCTTCCGCACCTGCACACCGGGCGACGACCCGGACCGCTGGTTCTGCGTCTACGTCGCCACGGACACGTCGCCCCCCGGCGTGACGGCCGACGACAACCGCGAGTCGAACGACTCGCTGCGCGCGGCGGGAGGGTTCCGGTGAGCGAGCCGGCCGGCCAACCAACCACGCCCCTCAAGTCGGACCCCGATCTGCCGATATCAGGCAGGATGCGCCCCACGCGAGCCTTCGTCGCGTCCGCAGGAGCCAGCATGTCGCTCGTCGCGGCAGCGGTCTCGGCCCTCTTCGTCGTCAGCGCGGTCATCGCCGTGCAGGGTTGGCCCGGGGTCGACCCTGAGGACGACGTCCCCAGCCTCGTCCTGTCCGCCGGGCAGCCGCTCGCGACCGGCGGGGCGCCCGCCGCCACCTCGGCGAACGCGCCGACCGCGCGCCGCGCCGCGGCCGCGCCCATCGTCCTCGGCGCCGCCGGCGCACGCGCGACGTCGCCCGGCCCGGGCCGCGGCGACCGCGGCGACGCGGCGACCGGCACCGACGGCGCCCCCGGCGACGGCGCCGCACCCGGCGGCGACGGCGGAGCGGGCACCGGCGGCCCGGTCTCCGGCGGCGCGCCCTCGACCCACGGCCCCGGCCCGGCGCCGGCCCCGGACGGCGGCGGCCCGACGGCACCGGCCACCCCCGACCTTCCCGCCGCGCCGGCCACGCCCGTGGGCGACGCGGTGCGCGACACCGGCGAGACCGCCGCGGGCGCCGTCGATCCCGTGAGCCCGCCCGCCGGCGACGCCGTCCGCGACAGCACCGGCGCCGTCGCCGGCGCGGTCGATCAGGTCGGCGACGCGCTCCCGCGCTAGAGCGCGAGCGCGAGCGGCTCTTCCAGCAGCGCGCGGATCCGGCCCAGGAACTCCGCCGCGTCCGCGCCGTAGAGGATGCGGTGGTCGCAGACCAACGACACGGCCATGCGGTGGCGCGCCTCGATCTTCCCGCGCTCGTCGACGACCACCGGCCGTCGGTCCATCGCGCCGACCGCGAGGATCGCCGCCTGCGGCGGGTTGATGACCGCCGTGAACTCGGTGATCCCGTACATCCCGAGGTTCGAGACGGTGAACGTCCCGCCCGCGAGCTCCGGCGGCGAGACCGTGCCGTCGCGCACCCGCGCGGCCAGCTTGCGCATGTCGCGCGCGATGTGGCCCATCGACTTCTGGTCGGCGTCGTGGATGACCGGCACGACGAGCGCGTTCTGTGCCGCCACCGCCACGCCGACGTTCACGCGCGAGTACAGCTCGAACTTGCCGTCCTTGTAGCTGCCGTTCGCGCGCGGGTGGTCGCGCAGCGCCGTGGCGCACGCCTTGACGACCATGTCGTTGTAGGACGGGACGACGTCGTCCTCGCCGGCGATCTCCTTCAGCCGCGCGCGCAGTGCCACGGCGTTCTCCATGTCGATCTCGGCGACGAGCGTGAACTCGGGGATCGTCGCCTTCGCCTCGGCCATCCGGCGGGCGACGACCTGCTGCGTGCGCGTCAGCTCGACGACGGACACGTCGCCCTTCGTCGTGCCCTTCTCGGCGACCTTCGGCTCCGACGTGCCCGGGGAGGACGCGCTCGACGCGGCCGCCGGCTCGGCCTCGCGCTCCTGCTCCTTCGGCTTTGTCTCCTCGCGCGGCTTGTCCTCGCGCTGCCTCGCCGGCGCGCCGTCGCCCGAGGCGGCCTTCTCGACGTCGGCCTTCACGATCCGCCCGCCCGGCCCGGTCCCCGCGACGGACCCGAGGTCGACGCCCTGCTCCTTGGCCAGGCGCCGCGCGACCGGCGACGCCTTCACGCGCTCGCCGCTCCCGGCGCCGTTGCTCGACCCGCCGCGAGGCGCCTCCGCGGCCTCGCCGCCGCCGTCGCCACCGCCGCCGTCGCCGGAGGCGCGCGGCTCGGCCTTCTCCTCGTCGCCGTCGGACGGCTCGGCCTCGTCCTCCTCGGAGGGCTCGGCCTCGGCGTCGTCCTCCTCCGACGGCTCGGCCTCGGGCTCCTCCTCGCCCTCGTCGCCGTCGCCCTCCTCGGCCGACGCGCCGTTCTGCGACCCCTTCGAAGGCGCGTCCTCGCCGATCGTCGCGATGACCTCGCCGATCGGCAGCGTGTCGCCCTCGCCCGCGACGGGGTGGAACACGCCCTCCTCGTCGGCCTCGTAGGTCATCGTCGCCTTGTCGGTCTCGATCTCGGCGATCTCCTGCCCCTTGGAGACCTCGTCGCCCTCGGAGACGAGCCACTTCAGGATCGTGCCCTCCTCCATCGAGTCGGACAGGCGGGGCATGGTGACCTCGGGCAAGTCGCCTCCTCAGAGATCCCGGAACGTGGCCAGGACGGCTTCGATGATCTGCGGCTCGTGCGGGAACGCGATCTGCTCGAGCGGCTTGGAGTACGGCATCGGCAGGTCGGCCCCGGTCACCCGCGCGACGGGCGCGTCGAGGTGGTCGAACGCCTGCTCCTGGATGAGCGCGGCGAGGTTCGCGCCGACGCCGCCGTGCGGCCAGCCCTCCTCGACGATCACCGCGCGGTTCGTCTTCTCGACCGACTTGACGATCGTGTCGAGGTCGAGCGGGCGCAGCGTGCGCGGGTCGATGACCTCCGCCTCGATCTCGTGCTCTGACGCGAGCTGCTCCGCCGCCTTCTGCGCGGTGAGCGCCATGCGCGAGATCCCGATGATCGTCACGTCGTCGCCCTCGCGGCGGATCGCCGCCTGGCCGAAGTCCGTCACGAAGTCCTCGTCGTCCGGCACGTCGCCGCGCTGGCCGTAGAGGTACTCGTGCTCGATGAAGATCACGGGGTTGTCGTCGCGGATCGCCGCCTTCAGCAGCCCCTTGGCGTCCTCGGCCGTGGACGGCACCGCGACGAGCAGCCCGGGGACGTGCAGGTACAGCGCCTCCCACGAGTGCGAGTGCGTCGGCCCGAGCTGGTGGCCGGCGCCCTGCGGCATCCGCACGACCAGGGGGACGCGCACCTGCCCGCCGAACATGTAGTGGATCGTCGCGGCGTGGTTGACGATCTGGTCCATCGCGAGCAGCGAGAAGTTGATCGTCATCAGCTCGACGACGGGGCGCAGCCCGCCCATCGCCGCGCCGACGCCCATGCCGACGATCGTGTTCTCGGAGATCGGGGTGTCGCGCACCCGCTTGTCGCCGAACTCCTCGAGCAGCCCGGCCGTGACCTTGAACGCCCCGTTGAAGACGCCGATGTCCTCGCCCATGAGGAAGACGTCCTCGTCGCGCTGCATCTCCTCGCGGAGCGCCGCGTTCAGGGCCTCCCGGTAGCGCATGACCGCCATCAGCCACCCGGGCTCTGGTCGGCGCCCTCGCTGTCGGCGGACTCCTTCGGCAGGTCGCCGCGATCGGTCCCGCCCTGCTCGTCGTCCTCGGACTCCTCGACCGGCGTGTCGTCGTCCGCGCTGGCGTCCTTCTTGTCGAGCTCCTTCGCGGTCTGCCCGTGGCCCTCGGCGCGCGCGCCGAGCTTGCCGGCCATGTCCTTCTCGTCCTCGCCCTTGTGGACGCCCTCGCCGCGCTCGTCGACCGAGTACCAGCCCTTGACCTGGCCGCCGAGGACGTAGATGTCGTCGTACAGCGACTCGGGCGGCGGGAAGTCCGACCCGTCGGCGAACTGGACGGCGTCGTCGATCTGGGCGACGACCTCCTCGTCGAGCTTCTGGTGGTCGCCGTCCTCGAGGACGCCGGCGTCGACGAGGCGCTTCGCGAAGATCTCGATCGGGTCCTTCTTGCGCCACTCCTCGACCTCTTCCTTGGTCCGGTACTCCTCGGGGTCGGCCATGGAGTGGCCGCGGAAGCGGTAGGTCTCGGCCTCGATGAGGATCGGTTGGCGCTCGGACCGCGCGCGCTCGATCGCCTCGCACGTGACCTTGTAGGTGTCCATCACGTCCATGCCGTCGCACTCGACGCCCGGCACGCCGAACGACTCGCCCTTGACCTTCAGGTCGGTGACCGCCGAGTGGCGGTCGATCGCGGTCCCCATCCCGAAGCGGTTGTTGGTGACCATGAAGACGATCGGCAGCTTCCACAGCGCCGCGAGGTTCATCGTCTCGCCGAACGTGCCCTGGTTGGAGGCGCCGTCGCCGAAGACGCACAGCGTCACGTCCTCCGTCCCCTTGTAGTCGGAGGCCAGCGCGAGCCCGGCGCCGAGCGGGAGGTTGCCGCCGACGATCCCGTAGCCGCCCATGAACCGCCGGCCGACGTCGAAGATGTGCATCGACCCGCCGCGCCCGCCCGACGTCCCGTCGACCTTGCCGAACAGCTCGGCCATGACGTTCTTGGGGTCGGTCCCGCGCGCGAGCGCGTGCCCGTGCGAGCGGTAGGTCGAGATGAGGTAGTCGTCGCCGCGCAGCGCCTCGACGGCGCCGACGATCGTCGCCTCCTCCCCGATCGCCAGGTGGAGGAAGCCGCCGACCTTCGCCTTCGCGTACATCTGCCCCGCGCGCTCCTCGAAGCGGCGGATGAGCATCATCTTCCGCAGCCAGTCGCGCGCGGCGTCGGCCTCCGGGAGCTGCTTCTGGTCCTTCTTCTTGGACTCGGCGCGGGTGGCCATCTCCTCCTCGGGCACAGTACCGCGCGGGGAGCGGTCATGGCTCCCGATCCTCTCCGGTCGGGACGCGGCTGTCAGGCGAGTTGGGCGACGGCCTGGTCGAGCGCGGCGTCGCCGTGCAGGACCGTCTCGCCGGTCCAGAACGCGGGGGTTCCGCGCACGCCTCGCTCGCGGGCGGCCGCCGTCGCCTCGTCGAGGCGCTGGGCGATCGAGCGGGTCTCGATCGCCTTGAGCAGCGCGCGCGGGTGGATCTCGCACGCGGCCGCGGCGATCATCACGTTCTCGGGGTCCGCGAGCGACCGCCCGCCGGCGTAGGCCTGCCGGAGCGCGGCGAGGCAGAAGGCGACGGTCTTGCCTCCAGCCTTCGCGTAGGTCGCGGCGAGCTGCGCGATCTCCGAGTCGAACGGGAACGGGTCGGGCCAGCGCACCGGCTGCAGCCCGCGCTCGGCCGCCGTGCGCTCGAGCTCCATGCGGAAGATGTCCGACTCCTCCGCGCAGCGAAAGCCGCCGTCGAACGGCATGCGCACCGGGACCCACTCGCACGGGACCGGCATGAGCGCGAGGATCCGCTCCGCGCTGAGCCAGGCCTCCGGCGAGGAGAGGTCCAGGTAGAACGCCGGGCCGTCAGCCGTGGATGAGCCAGCCATCCGCGGCGCGGGCGGCTTCCATGACGGCCTCGGAGAGCGTCGGGTGGCCGTGGACCATCCGCGCGACCTCCGGGTAGCCGCCCTCGATCGCCTTCACGTTGACGAGCTCCTGGATCATCTCCGTCGCCCGCGTCCCGACGATGTGGCCGCCGAGCAGCTCGCCGTACTTCTTGTCGCCGACGATCTTCACGAGGCCGGTGCGGTCGCCGTAGACCGTGCCGCCGCCGACCGCGCCGTACTGGACCTTGCCGACGACGACGTCGTGCCCGGCCTCCTTGGCCTGCGCCTCGGTCAGGCCGAACGAGCCGACGTTCGGCGTGCAGAACGTGGCGCGTGGGATGTCGACGTGCACGATCGGGTGCGTCTCGTTGCCGACGGCGTCCTCGGCGGCGATGATCCCCTCGTCGGAGGCCTTGTGGGCCAGGGCGGGGCCGGCGACGAGGTCGCCGATCGCGTACACGTTCTCCTTCGAGGTGCGCAGCGCGCCGTCGACCGCGATCAGGCCCTTGTCGTCGAGCTTGATGCCCGCCTCGTCGAGCCCGAGGCCCTCGACGTCCGGCCCGCGGCCGGCGGCGATGACGAGGTAGTCGACCTCGCCCTTGTCGTCGCCGAACGAGAACGTGACGGAGGAGTCGCCGGCCTCGACGTTCTCGACGAACGTCTTCGTGTGGATCTTCATCCCCTGCTTCTTCAGCCCGCGCTCGACGAGCTTGGAGATGTCGGCGTCCTCGGTGGGGACGACCCGGTCCAGGCCCTCGAAGAGCAGGACCTCGCTGCCGAGCCGCGCGTAGGCCGACGCGATCTCGACGCCCGAGGCGCCGGCGCCGACGACCGCGATGCGGCCTGGCAGCTCCTCGAGGCCCCACGCGCCCTCGGTCCCGATGACGCGGCCGCCGAACTTCGTGCCGGGAATCGGCTTGGGGACCGAGCCGGTGGCGAGGATGACCTTGCCCGCCTGGATCTCCGTCCCGTCGAAGTTGCCCCCGATCTTGACGTTGCCGTCGTCGGTGAGCGAGCCGTGGCCCTCGATGTAGTCGATCTTGTTCTTCTTGAAGAGGCCCGAGACGCCGCCGGTCAGCGTCTTGATGACCTTCTTGCGGCGCTCGCTCACCGCGCCGAAGTCGACCTCGGCGTCGCCGACCTTCAGGCCGAAGTCGCCGGCCTCGCGGATCTCGGTGAGGATGTCGGCCGAGCGCAGCACCGCCTTCGCCGGGATGCACGCGTAGTTGAGGCAGCGTCCGCCGACCTCGCCCTTCTCGACGACCGCCGTGTTCAGCCCCAGTTGCGCCGCCCTGATCGCCGCGACGTACCCGCCGGGGCCGGAGCCGATGACGACGCAGTCGTAGGAGCTCTCTGCCATGCGCCCGGACTATACGTCGCTCGACTGCGGGCGGCGCTCCGGCATCTGGAGCCTTGCGAGCGACCGGATCAGCTTCCAGAACAGCCACCCGCCGAAGATCAGGATCGCGACGCAGAGCGCGACCGCAGCGAGGTCGGAGGCGACGAGCAGCGAGCCGCCGGCGATGACGAGCGTGAGCCCCAGGAGGGCCTGGAAGCCGAGCACCGCCCAGTAGCGCGCGCGCCACATCCCGGCGGCGGCGCCGAACATGATCAGGGCGAACAGGATCGTGCCGCCGACGGGCGCGTCCTTGTCCTGGACCTGGACGCCCGCGGCGAGCATCACGAGGTTGCCGACGCCCAGCAGCGCGGCGACGACGGCCGCGATGGTGACCGCCTGCGGGCGCTCGCCGGGCTCGATCGGCTCGAGCGAGGCGCGGATCTGCTCGTCGCGCGCCTCGCCCCGGACGCGCGGGGGGCGGCCGGCCGCCCCGGCGCCGTCCGGCGTCCGGCGCGGCCCATCGGGCGCCTCGGCGCCGCCCGGCGTCCGGCGCTTGCGGCTACGCCGTCCCATCGAGCGCCTCCCTGAGCTCCCGCGCGGCGGCGCCCGGGTCGCGCGCCTCCGCGATCGCGCGCACCACGACGACCCTCCGCGCGCCGGCGTCGAGCACGGCCGGCAGGGTGTCGCCGTCGATGCCGCCGATCGCGAACCACGGGACCGTCGCGGTGCGCGCGGCGTGCCGGACGGGGTCGAGCCCGATCGCGGGCCGCCCCTGCTTCGTCGGCGTCGCGTGGACCGGGCCGACGGCGAAGTAGTCGACGCCGTCCGCCGCGTCGGCCTGCTCCTCGGAGTGCGTCGAGAGGCCGACGATGCGGTCGCCGACGACGGCGCGCGCCTCCTCGACGGGCGTGTCGTCCTGGCCGACGTGGACCCCGTCGGCGCCCGCGGCCTCGACGAGGTCCGGGCGGTCGTTCAGCACGAAGAGGGCACCGGCGTCGCGGCACAGCGCCCGCGCGACCTGCGCCGCGGCGACGATCTGCTCGTCGGGCGCGTCCTTCTCGCGCAGCTGGAACACGTCGACGCCGTTCGCGAGCGCCGGCGCGAGGACGTCGGCGAGCGGCCGCCCGCCGGGGCTGGCGCCGGAGACGAAGTACAGCCGGGCGTCTTGCAGATTCCGCACTACCATCAGGGTGACACGGGAGCCCGCGACCGCGGGCTGAGAGGGCGTCACGCCGACCGTCACGACCTGATCCGGATCATGCCGGCGAAGGGAGCAGTCTTGGGCAGTCCGCAGCGCAGGGAAGGGGAGGCCGACGTCGCGGTCGTCGGCGGCGGGATCGTCGGCCTCGCGATCGCGTACCGCGCGCAGCAGCAGGGCCTGCGCGTCGTCGTCCTCGAGCGGGACGTCGCCGGCGCCGGCGCGTCGAGCGTCGCCGCCGGGATGCTGGCGCCGGTCAGCGAGGCCGAGGTCGGGCACGCCGAGCTGCTCGACGACGGGCTCGAGGCGGCGGCGGCGTGGCCCGCGTTCGCGCGCGAGCTCGGCGTCCCGCTCCACACCGCCGGGACGCTGATCGTCGCGCGCGACCGCGACGAGGCCGAGGCGCTCGACCGCGAGCGCGCCTTCCGCGAGCGGCTCGGGCTGCGCGTCGAGCGGCTGCTGCCCAGCGCCGCGCGGCGGCTCGAGCCCGCGCTGGCTCCCACCGTCAGGCTGGCCCTCCACGTCCCCGACGACCTCGCGGTCGATCCGCGCGAGGTCGTCGCCGCGCTCGCCGCCCGCGTGGAGGTGCGCGAGGGGGTCGACGTGCGCGCGCTCCGGGATGTGGAGGGGGAAACGGTCGTCGTCGCCGCCGGCGCATGGTCGGCCGCGCTCGCCGACGTCCCCGTGCGGCCCGTGAAGGGCCAGATCCTCCGCCTCCGCGACCCGAGCGGCCCCGGCCTCGTGGATCGCGTCGTCCGCTTCCCCGGCGGCTACCTCGTGCCGCGCGGCGACGGCCGCTACGTCCTCGGTGCGACCGTGGAGGAGCGCGGGTTCGACACGACCGTCACCGCCGGCGGCCTGTACGAGCTGCTGCGCGACGCGACGGAGATCCTGCCGGGCATCTCGGAGCTCGTCGTCGAGGAGACCGGGGCGGGCCTGCGGCCCGGGACGCCCGACAACCTCCCCATCGTGGAGCAGCGCGGGCGCACGATCGTCGCGACCGGCCACTTCCGCAACGGCGTGCTCCTCGCGCCGGTGACGGCCGAGCGGGTCGCGGCGATGCTCGCCCCCACCGCTTCGCGGCGCGACGTGACGAGTGGGGCGGTGCCCGCGTGATCACGCTGAACGGCGCCCCGTCGGACGGCGAGGGGCTGACGATCGCGGAGCTGCTCGCGCGGATGGAGGTGCCGGATCGCGGCGTCGCGGTGGCGGTCGACGCGGAGGTCGTGCCGCGCGGCGCGTGGGAGCGGACGGTGCTGGGCGACGGCGCGGCCGTCGAGGTCGTGACGGCGGTGCAGGGTGGGTGAGACCCTGAGGATCGCCGAGAGGCAGTTCGGGAGCCGCCTCATCCTCGGCACCGGCGGCTTCCCCAGCCTCGACGTCCTCGCGGCCGCGATCGAGGCGACGAAGACGGAGATGGTCACGGTCGCGCTCAGGCGCATCGAGGCCGGCAGCCGCGAGGGCCTGGTCGGCGTCCTCGACGACGCGGGCGTGCAGCTGCTCCCGAACACCGCCGGTTGCTTCACCGCCCGCGACGCGGTCCTCACCGCGAAGCTCGCCCGCGAGGCGCTGGAGACCGACTGGGTCAAGCTCGAGGTCATCGGCGACGAGCGCACGCTGCTGCCGGACGCGCCCGAGCTGCTGCTCGCCGCCGAGGAGCTGGTCGATGACGGCTTCACCGTCCTGCCCTACACGAACGACGACCCGATCCTGGCCAAGCGCCTCGAGGACGTGGGCTGCGCGGCGGTCATGCCGCTCGGCTCGCCCATCGGCAGCGGCATGGGCATCCGCAACCCGTACAACCTCGCGCTCATCGTCGAGCACGCGGGCGTCCCCGTAATCCTCGACGCCGGCGTCGGCACCGCCTCGGACGCCGCCCTCGCGATGGAGCTCGGCTGCGACGCGATCCTCACCGCGAGCGCGATCTCCCGCGCCGAGGACCCGGTCCGGATGGCCCACGCGATCCGCCTCGCGGTCGAGGCGGGCCACGCCGCGCGCGGCGCCGGACGCATCCCGCGCCGCCTCTACGCCGAGGCGTCGACACAGGAGACCGGAATCCCGCACTTCGGCTGACGGGTCCACGGTGGCGGGCCGGCGCTAAGGGTTCGCGGGGACCTGCCGACCTTCCAGACCATGGCCACCGACACCGCGACGCGTCACCGTCTCGTCACCCGTTCCGATTTCGACGGCCTGATCTGCGCTGCGCTGCTCAAGAAGCTCGGGATGCTCGAGGACATCCTCTTCGTCCACCCCAAGGACATGCAGGACGGCAAGGTCGAGCTCCTGGCGACGGACATCACCACGAACCTCCCGTACAACGAGGGCGTCCACCTCGCCTTCGACCACCACGACAGCGAGGTCGAGCGGCTGCGGGGCAAGCGCCCGGGCAACCACGTCATCGACCCGGCCGCCCGCTCGGCCGCGCGCGTGGTCTACGACTACTTCGGCGGCGACTCGCGCTTCGGCGGCTGGCCGTGGACCGAGCTGCTGTGGGCCGTCGACAAGGCCGACTCCGCGGACTTCAGCGAGGCCGAGATCCTCGACCCGACGGGCTGGATCCTCCTCAGCTTCCTCATGGATCCGCGCACGGGCCTGGGCCGCTTCCGCGACTTCCGCATCTCCAACTACCAGCTCATGATGCAGCTGATCGACGCCTGCACCGAGCTGACGGCCGAGGAGATCCTCTGCACGCCGGACGTCGCCGAGCGCGTCGCGCTCTACCGGCTGCACTCCGAGCAGGCGATCGAGCAGATCCGCCGCCGCGCCCGGGTGCACGGCGACGTCGTGGTGCTCGACCTCCGCGACGAGGACGTCATCCACCCGACCAACCGCTTCATGATCTACGCGCTGTTCCCCCAGTGCCGGGTCTCGATGCACGTGCTCTGGGGCCTCAAGCAGCAGAACACGGTGTACGCGGTGGGCAAGTCGATCCTCGACCGCACGTCGCCCGTCGACGTCGGCGCGCTGATGCTCGCCTACGGCGGCGGCGGCCACGAGGCGGCGGGCACCTGCCAGGTGCCGAACGACGAGGCCGAGACGGTCCTCGGCGAGCTCGTCACCCGCATCAACCGCGGCGGCTGAGCCGGCGCCGCACCTCGAACACGAGCGGCTCGTGGTCGCTGAGCGACCCGTGCTCCAGCCGCTCGCCGTGCACGCGCTCCAGGCCGCGCGCGAAGACGTAGTCCACGCCACCGCCGCCGATCTTCTGCAGCCCGGCGGGCTGCGGCTCGCCGATGTTGAAGTCCCCGCCGAGCACGACGGCCGGCGCGCCGCGCGACCAGCGCCCGAGCGCGTCGCTCGCCCGCGCGATGTCGCGCTCGGGCCGGGGCCGCGGCTGCTTGGCCGCGTGCAGGTTCCCGATCCACGTGCCGTCCTCGAGGCGCACCGCGTGCATCCACCGCCGCTCGGGCCACCAGCGCAGCCGCTCCTCGCGGTGCTCGACGATCCGCGCGCCGCGGACGAGGATCGCGTTCGCGCCCCCGCCGCCGGACCTGATGAGGTCCGGCCGGCGCTGCGCGACGAACCGGCGGGCGAAGAGGAGCTGGTTGCGGCTGGTGATGCACGACCGCGCCGACGCGCCCGCGCGCCGCGCCAGCGGGACCGGCCACCACGGCGGCACCTCCTGCAGCAGCGCGACGTCCCACGCCCAGCCCGCGATCAGCGTCGCGAAGTCGTCGAGGAGGTCGCGGCCGGCCGGCGGGTCCGCGCGGCCGTGGTAGAGGTTCCACGTGAGGACCTTCATGGGCCCATAGGATGCCGCGCTTGCCCCGCCACTTCCTCGACGGCACCGAGCTCGCGCGCGACGAGCTGCTCGCCCTGATCGACCGCGCCGCGGCGATGAAGGCCCACCCGCTCGACGCGCGCCCGCTCACCGGCCGCAGCGTCGCGCTCATCTTCGAGAGGCCCTCCACGCGCACGCGGCTGTCGTTCGAGGCCGGCGTCTTCGAGCTGGGCGGCCACCCGATGGTGCTGCGCTCGGGCGAGCTCCAGGTCTCCCGCGGCGAGTCGATCAGGGACACCGCGCTGGTCTTGTCGCGCCACGTCGCGGCGATCGGGATCCGCACCGGGCCGCACGCCGACGTCGTCGAGCTCGCGCTCCACAGCGCCGTGCCGGTGATCAACATGCTCACCGCCGACCACCACCCGGTGCAGATCCTCGCCGACCTGCTGACGCTCAGGGAGACGTTCGGCCGCGTGGACGGGCTGAAGGTCGCGTACGTCGGCGACGGCAACAACGTCGCGCGCTCGCTCGCGCTCGTCGGCTCGCGGGCCGGCGTCGAGGTGGCGGTGGCCGCGCCGGACGGCTACCAGCTCGAGGACGGCCTGCCCGCGACGCTCACCGCCGACCCCGCCGAAGCGGTCGACGGCGCCCACGCGATCTACGCGGACGTGTGGGTGAGCATGGGCGACGAGGACACGGCCGACCAGCGCCGCGCCGACCTCGCGCCCTACCGCATCGACGACGCCCTGCTCGACCGCGCGGCGCCCGGCGCGATCGCGCTCCACTGCCTCCCCGCCCACCCGGGCGAGGAGATCACGGCCGAGGTCCTCTACGGCCCGCGCCAGCGCATCTGGGACGAGGCGGAGAACCGCCGCCACGCCCAGAAGGCGCTGCTCGAGCTGCTCGTCGACGGCTAGAGCCGCCGGGCGACCAGCGTCACCCGGTCGGTGCGCCCGCCGGCCGTCGCGACGATCCGGACACGGTGGTCGCCGCGCCGGCGCGAGGCGACGCGCAGGCGGAACGTGCGGCCCGCCGGGTACGTCTTGGCGCGGAAGCGGCGGACGACCCGCGACCCGCGCGACACGGTGATCGCGACCCGCGCGCGCTCGGTCAGGTGGAAGGACAGCGACAGCGCGCGGTTGCGCCGGCCGCCGAACACCGGGCGCAGCAGCTTCGCGCTGGCGAGGACGCGGCACAGCGCGGGGCGGTAGTAGCCGGGGCGCAGCGCCAGGCGCCGTCGCGCGCGCCTGATCGCGAAGCGCTTCGTCTCGCCGCCCGCGCGCAGGCGCACGACGAGGATGCCGTCGCGGACCCGCCGGCCGCTGCGGTTCGCCCGGCCGTTCCACGTGAACGAGGCCTTGCGCCGCGCGAAGCGCGCGACGAGGCGGTCGCCGATGCGGCGGCGCACCGACTGCTGGAAGACGTCGACGGTCACCGCGCCGGCCGCCTTCGGGATCGCGACCGAGAGCCGCCGGCCCCGGGCGCGCACCGTCGCGCGGCGCAGGCGGCGGTTCGGCGTGCAGCCGCGCCGCCCGCCGCCGCTCGGCGGGCGGGTCGTCGTCCCGCTGCCGGGCCCGCGCCCGCGGTCGCCGACGCCGCCGTCGCCGGCCCCGCCGCCGCCGCCGCCCGTGCCGCCGTTGCCCGCGGCCTCGCGGTCGAGCGCGACGACCCGGCCCACGTTGCCCGCGTCGTCCACCGCGCGCACGGCGACGTAGCGCCCGGTCCCGGCCAGCCCGCGGCTGCCGGCCCGCGCGCCGCGGCGCGCCTCGACCTTGCGCGCGTCGCCGAAGCTGTGGCCGTCGATCGGCGCGTCGGAGGTCGCCACCTCGTACCGCACGCCCTCGCCGCACATGAGGTCGTCGCCGACGTCCGACCAGCGCAGCTCGCCCTCCTCGATGCGCACGTCGCCCGGCGTGCCCGGCGGGATCGTGTCGTCCTCGTCGCCGCGCCGCGCGTCGCCGGTGTTCCAGTTGTCGTGGTGGAAGCGCGGCCACGCGTCGGGGCCGTCGCACACGTCGGCGCCGACGCCGTAGGCGAGTAGGAAGCCCGACCGCGTCACCTCGACGACGACCTTCTTGTCGCCCTCGCCCCACGAGCCGATCAGCGGGTTCGCGACGACCCAGTCCGACGTGAGCTTCGGCCACTTCTGGTCGATCGGCGCGCCCGCGGCGTTGTAGCCCTGCAGGTCGAGCGACGCCGACGCCGCCAGGATCTCCTGCGTCGGCGTCGTCCCGTCGACCTCGGCGATCGACGGCCCCGTCAGGAACTGCAGGTCGTTCATCCGCGCGGGGAAGTTCGGGCGGAACTGCCCGGTCTCGCCGTTCCACGCCGCGATGAAGTCCTGGCCGCCCTGGTACTCGGGGAACGCGATGTCGAGCGCGCGCACCGCGCCGATCCCCGGCGTGAGGTACGTCATCGACGGGCCGCCCTCGAGGTTGGCGAACGCCGGGTGGCCGAACGCGTTGAGGACCGGCGTGTCGGCCTGCTCGGCGCCCGTCTTGCCGTCGCTCTGCAGCGGCACCGGCCGGTCGTCGCCGTTCTCGTCCGGCGCCGTGCCGTAGCAGGAGGTCGCATCCGGCTTGAGGACGAACGCCGGCCCGGCGTGCGCCTGCGCGCCGATGACCGTGCCGGCCTCGCCGCCGCCGCAGGCGACGCTGCCGATCACCGGGCTGCCGGTGACGCCCTCGCCGACGACGGGCAGCGTCTCGACCCCGCTCTGCGCGAGCTTGAGCGGCCAGCCCGCGCGCTCCGGCGTGCCGTTGGCGGCGTTCCCGTCCGGGTCGCCGGTCGCGTCGATCATGTGCAGGCGCGTGTTCGCCGCGTCGAGCGTGGTGCCGACCGCGAACTTCAGCGCGAAGCCGTTGAACGGCGAGACGTTCTGGCCGCCCTCGCCGTCGGCGTTCGCCAGGTACTCCTCGTTCGTCCCGACGATGATCTCGGGTTTGCCGTCGCCGTCGACGTCGCCGACCGCGGGCGTGTCGACGATCGAGCCCTGGTTGATCACGACCGGGTCGCCGTCGTTGTTGCGGCCGAGCGCGCCCGGCTTGAAGGTCACCGCGTGGGTGACGGGGTCGACGGACTGCACCTTGCCGTTCTTGCTGTCGACGACGAGCGCCGGGAACCCGCCGACCGGCGTGCCGTCGTCGTTCCACGCATAGACGTGGCGGTCCATCGAGGCCGCGACGACCTCGAGGCGCCCGGCGTCGTCGCCGTCGAGGTCGGCGAGCACGGGCGACCCGATGAACCCGTGCTGCGTGCGGTTCGGCTGCCCCTGGCGGACGTTGACGAACGGCTCGACCGGCTTGCCGGAGAACCGGATGTCGGACTCCTGCGTGAACGCGCGCGTGCCGTCGGAGCGGAAGGCGGTGACGTGTCCCTCCATGTCCGCCACGACGACCTCGGGCGTGCCGTCGCGGTCGAGGTCGCCGACCGCGACCGAGGCGAGGACCGCCGACCGCGCGTCGTCGCTCACCTCGCCGCTCGTGAACGCGGGCTGGCCGGTGTGCAGCGCGAGCCGGTCCACGCGGGCGGGCCACCCCTCGACCTCGCTGCCGTCGCGCCGCATCGCGTGAACGATCCCGTCCGAGCCCGCGATGATCAGCTCGTTGCGGTTGTCGCCGTCGAGGTCGGCGAAGGCGGGCGAGGACGCGCCGTCGCCGCCGAGGTCGCGCGGGAAGCCGGGCAGCAGGTCCTGGTCGCGGTGCAGGCGCAGGTTGCGGCGATCCTCGCCCGTGCGCCGCGTCGCGCCGCTGCCCGTCTCGACCACGACCTTGAGCACGAAGCCGTACGGGTCGTCGTTCGGCCGGCCGTTGGAGGACTGGTTGCCGGTGCTGCCGGTCTCGCGCCCCTTGAACTGCGCCGGCGGCGCGGTCGCGTCGGGCGGGAACGCCGCCTTGAGCGCGTTGAGGTCGACGGTGCCGAGCAGGCCGTCGAAGCCGCCGGTGCGGTCGGCCCCGTTGCACTGCCCGCTGGAGAACTCGATGAAGTCGCCGGCCGGCGAGATCGAGTTGTTCGGGTACGAGCCCGGCGCCGCGTAGAGGTGGCACTTGTACGTGCCGGCGCGCGTCCCGACGTGGCCGCGGACGTCGAGCGTCCCCTTGTCGGGGTCGACGAACGAGTACCAGTCGGGCGACTCGATCTCGGCCTCCGGGAACACGGTCCCCTCGGCGGTGCGCGCCACGGCCTTCTGCGTGTTCACGCGGCCGTAGCCGTAGAACTGGTCGTGCCCGTCGCGCGCCGGGTACGAGCGCGGCGGGAACACGGGGCGCAGGTCGGTCAGGTGCGCCACCGACTCGAACGGCGACGTGCACTCCGGCGTGGCGGGCGTGCACCGCGGCTCCGGCGTCCCCTCGGGACCGGTGAAGCGCACGTCGTCGGCCTGCTCGACGCCGGCGAGCGTGCCGGTCGCCATCGCCTGGCGGACCTCGTTGGCCGACAGCAGGCACGGGTCCCCGCCCACGCGCTGGCACGTCGGGTGCGGGTCGAGGTCGTCCGCGGCGCGCGCCTTCAGCGCCGCTGCGTAGATCAGGCCGGCCATCCCGGCCGCGCGGCCGGTCGCGTCGGACGAGCAGCTCACGCTCGGGATCGCCAGCGTGATCTTCGCGTTGAAGTTCGTGCAGCCGTTGAACTCGAGGTAGGAGAGGCCGGGAGAGCCGGGCGCGGGCTCCGGCGTCTCCTCACCCGGCGGGAACGGGACGTCCTCCTGCGGGTACTTCGTGACCGAGTTGACGAGGATCACGTGCGGGTTGCTCGACGGCCAGTTGTTGTGCTGCGCCGCCTCGTCCGCGGCCGACGCGATCACCGTCACCCCGTGCGCGTACGCGTAGTCGATCGCCTGCGTGCCCAGCTGCGAGTTGTTCAGCGTGCCGAGCGCCTCCTGCACGACCGACACGTCGTTGTCGACGGCGTAGAGCGTGGCCTGCGCAAAGCGGTTGACGTCGGCGACGAACGAGTCGCCCACGCGCATGTAGATCTGCGTGCAGTTCGGGCACGGCGGGACCTCGCAGCCCTGGATGCAGCGGCCGCTCGCGTTGTAGATCGCGTTGTCGCCCTCGCTGGAGGAGTCCTTCGCCTCGCCGGTGCCGTGCCCGTACTGGACGTCGTCGTACGGGTCGTTGTCGTTGTCGAGCCAGTCCCAGCCGACGAGGTCGTCGACGAAGCCGTTGCCGTCGTGGTCGTCGTGGAACTCGCCCTGGCTGAAGGCGATGAGGACGTCCTGCGGGTCGAGCATCGGCTTGCCGTCGGCGTCCGGGCCGAACTCCGCCGTGAAGTGCGGGCCGACGCCGTGCGGCGGGTCGGGGTCGACCCGCTCGTCGCACGCGTAGTCGAGGAGGTTGAAGACCCCGTCGCCGCTGATGTCGTACCGGTCGCCGCCGGTGCCGCCCTCGGCGATCGCGGCGGCGTACGCCCCGCACGACGGCGCGGGCTCGGTGCGCAGCGTCGCCGAGTCGGGCGCCGACCGGTACGCGAACGCCGGCTCGATCGGCGTCGTGCGGCCCGCGAGCGGCGCGGGCGCCTCGCCGCGGTTGATGCGGGTCTTCTCGCGCAGGTCCCACATGTCGCCGAGCGAGTTCCACTTGATGCCCGAGTCGAGGATGGAGATCGTGACCCGCGGGTCGCCGGTGGTGACCTTCCACGCCGTCGGCAGCGACTGGTCGGCGTCGACGACGTGCGCGCCGCGTACGCCGCCGAGCTCGCGCGGGTCGTTGTTGACCGCGGTGTTGCCGCTCTCGGGCGAGGCGGCGTACATCCAGACCGTCTTGCCCTGCAGGTCGTTCGGCGGCGTCGAGCCGTGCGTGTACGGGAACGACGCGAGGGCGTTCGCCGCCGGGAGGAGCGCGAGCAGGCAGCCCACCGCCGCCACTTTCCGGAGCATGGCGGCGAAGGTAGACCTTCTACGAAGCGTGCGCGCCGGTAAGGATGCCGGAGCGCCCGCGATAGCCTCGCTGCCATGCCGCAGCCGAAGAAGACCTCGACGCGGGGCGGGGGACCGCCCGCCGACGACGAGGCCCAGTCCACCCTCGCCGCCGTGCGCGAGCTGCTCGCCCGCTCGCTCATGCTGCCGAGCGACCGGCTGCGCGAGACGCTGGACGACGCGGTGCGTCGCGGGCGGATCACGCGCGCCGACGCCGAGGAGCTCATCGACCGTCTGATGGCCGCGGGCCGCCAGCAGACCGAGGACGCGATGACGCGGATGGAGGGCATCCTGGGCGGCTCGGCGCGCGGCGGATCCGGCGCGTCGAAGGGCCGCGGCGTGCGGCGGCCGCCGGGCACCGACCGGGTGCTGCGCGAGGTCGATCGCGCACGCCGCGCGGCGGGGCTCGGGTCCTCGTTCCCCATCTCCTCCTACGACGACCTCACCGCGGCGCAGATCTCCGAGCGCCTCGACGAAATTTCGCATTCGGACCTGCGCAAGGTCCGCGACTACGAGAAGCGCAACGCCAACCGCAAGTCGGTCCTCGGCGCCATCGAGCGGCGGCTGAGGTAGTGGCCTCCGACACCCGGACCCGTCCCGAGCGCGGGCAGCAGCTCGAGCTCGTCATCGACTCGCTCGCCTACGGCGGCAACGGCGTCGCGCGGCTCGAGGGCTACGTCCTGTTCGTGAGCGGCGCGGTGCCCGGCGACCGCGTGCGCGCCGTCGTCACCAAGCGCAAGCGCGCGTACGGCGAGGCGCGGACGGTCGAGGTCCTCGAGCCGGGGCCCGAGCGCGTCGAGCCGCTCGCCCCCGGCCACCCGGGGACGCCGTGGCAGGTGCTGCCGTACGAGCGCCAGCTGGAGGTCAAGGCCCAGCAGGTCGACGACGCGCTGCGCCGCATCGGCCACCTCGACGGGTTCGAGCTCGAGCCGATCCTCCCCGCCGCCGAGCAGTGGCGCTACCGCAACAAGCTCGAGTACTCCTTCGGGACGGGCGAGGACGGCGCGCTCGTGTGCGGCTTCCACAAGCCGGGCTCGTGGGAGGACATCGTCCACGTCGAGGACGACCTGCTGGCCTCCGGGCGCGTGAACTCCGCCCGGCGCGCGGTGCTCGACTGGTGCCGCGCCGAGGGCCTGGGCGCCTACGACCGCCGCGAGCAGGCCGGCCTGCTGCGCAACCTCGTCGTGCGCGAGGGACGCCGCACCGGCGCGTTGCAGGTGCGCATCGTCACCGGTCCGGGTGACCTCGACACCGCGTCGCTCGCCGCGGCCGTCGAGTGCGACGGGCTCATGTGGACGCGCACGGACGCCATGGCCGAGAGCACCGTCGGCGGCGACACCGCGCTCATCGCCGGCGCGCCGGCACTGCTCGAGGAGATCGGCGGCCTCGAGGTCGCGATCTCGCCGCTCGCGTTCTTTCAGACGAACACCGAGATGGCCGAGAAGCTCTACGCCATCGCCGCCGAGCTCGCCGACCTCAAGGGCTGGGAGCGCGTCTTCGACCTGTACTGCGGGATCGGCACCGTCGGCCTGAGCGTCGCCGGCCGCGCGGGCGAGGTGTGGGGCCTGGAGATCGTCGAGGAGGCGGTCGCCGACGCGATCGCCAACGCGAAGCGCAACGAGATCGACAACGCCCGGTTCTTCGCCGGCGACGTGCGCCTGGCGCTGCGCGAGCTCGTCGACGAGGCCAGCCGCCCCGACGTCTGCATGGTCGACCCGCCGCGAGCGGGCCTGTCGCAGAAGGTCGTGCGCCGCATCATCGAGGCGGCGCCGCGGCGCATCGTCTACATCTCCTGCAATCCGACGACGCTCGCGCCGAACGCCGCGCAGCTCGTCGAGGCCGGCTACGCCCTGCGCCGCGTCGTGCCGGTCGACATGTTCCCGCAGACGCCGCACATCGAGTGCGTCGCGGTGCTCGAGCGCGCGTAGCCCCGCCGGGCGGCGGCCGGCGGGGCATGCGCTAGGGACGTCGGTTACTGGGC
>DASVQN010000052.1:0-71889 GCA_036389155.1 Solirubrobacteraceae bacterium | reverse complement strand
CCGCGGATCGTGCGCTCCGACGCGACGTGCGCAAGCCGACGGGTGCGTACGGCGTTCGCCTCCAGCGAGGGCGCCGCATGCTCGCAGGAGCGGGTCGAGTGCGGCGGCGCGATCTCCGTGATCGCCGTCGACGGCGACGAGCTGCAGGTGCGCTCCCACCCGGGCGCCCACGGCGGATCGGCCGCCTGCGCCGGCTGGGAGCACGTGCTCGGCTTCGACCTCGTCGCCAGGGCGCCGCGGATCGCGGCCGAGGCAATCGAGCTGCTCAGCGCGCCGGAGTGCCCGGCCGGGCGGCGGACGGTGATCCTCGGCGGCGAGCAGCTCGCGCTGCAGATCCACGAGTCGATCGGCCACGCGCTCGAGCTGGACCGGATGCTGCTCATGGAGGCCGCCTACGCCGGCACCAGCTGGGTCCAGCCGCGCGATCTCGGCACGCTGCGCTACGGCTCCGAGCACCTGAACATCACCGCCGACGCTACGCTGCGCGGCGGCCTGGGCACGTTCGGGTGGGACGACGAGGGCGTCGCCGCCGCGCGCACGCCGCTGATCGAGGCCGGCGTGCTGCGCGCCGCCCTGTCCGACCGCGGCTCGGCGGCGCAGATCGGACTCCAACGCTCGGGCGGGTGCGCGCGCGCCGACGGCTTCGCGCGCCAGCCGATCGTGCGCATGACGAACGTCTCGATCGAGGCCGGCGACGCCGGCACGCTCGCCGACCTGCTCGCCGACACCGGCGAGGGCCTGTATCTGGAGACGAACCGCTCCTGGTCGATCGACGACCGCCGCCTGCACTTCCAGTTCGCGACCGAGGTCGCGCGGGAGATCCGCGGCGGCGAGCTCGGGCGCCTGCTTCGCAACCCGTCGTACGCCGGCACGACGCCCGCGTTCTGGGCGTCGCTCGACGCGGTCTGCTCGGCCGAGGCGTGGGAGCTGTGGGGCGTGACGAACTGCGGGAAGGGCGAGCCGGGGCAGTTCATGGCGGTCTCGCACGGCGCGGCGCCCGCGCGGTTCCGCGACGTCGAGGTCGGCGTCGCGTGACGGAGCTCGAGCTCGCCGCCCGCGCCCTCGCCCACGCCGACGGCGACGCGCAGGCCAGCGTCGTGCGGGAGCGCTCGCTGCACGCCCGCTTCGCGCGCTCGGCGCCGACACAGCTGACGGAGATCGACGACCTCACCGTCCACGTGATGGCGCTGCGCGACGGCCAGACGGGGGCGGCGACCACCAACCGGACCGACGACGACGCGCTGCGCGACGTCGCCCGCCGCGCGGTCGAGGCGGCAGAGACCGCGGCGCGCGCGGGCAGGGGCGACCACCCCGGCCTCGCCGAGCCGCAGCCGTACCGCGGGCACGACGGCCACGACGCGCGCACCGCCGCGCTCGACCCCGAGACCGCGGCTGCCGCGCTGCGCACCGCGTTCGCGGCCGCCGCCGACGCGGGCGCCGAGGCGTTCGGGATCTGGACGGCGGCGGAGGTGCGCACCGCGATCGCGTCCTCGACTGGCGTCGAGGCGCGGGACGCCGTCACCGACGCGTTCCTGAAGGTCGTCATCCGCGACGCGGACGGCCGCAGCGGGATGGCCAGCGGCGCGGCGACGGCCGCGGGCGCCGTCGACCCCGGCGACGTCGCCGCCCGCGCCGCGCGGCTCGTCCCCCGCGGCACCCTCGCGGAGCTGCCGCCCGGGACGTACCCGGTCGTCCTCGGCGCGCCCGCCGTCGGCACGCTCGTCGACTTCCTCGGCGGCCTGGCCTTCAACGGGCTCTCCCACGCCGAGCGCCGCGGCGCCCTGACCGGCCGGCTCGGCACCCGCGTCGCCGCGCCGGCGATCAACCTCAGCGACTCCCCGCGCTACCCGGGAACGCTCCCCCGCGCGTTCGACGCCGAGGGCGTCCCCAAGGCGCCGCTCCCGCTGATCCAGGACGGCGTCGCGCACGCCGTGGCCCACGACCTGCGCTCGGCCGCGCGGGCCGGCGGCGGCGCGCGCTCGACCGGGCACGCCACCGCGCCGGGCGGCTCGCCGTGGGGCCCGGCGCCCACGAACCTCGTGATGGTCGGCGGCGGGGCGGCCGACGAGGCCGAGCTCGCACAGCCGATCGAGCGCGGCATCTTCGTCAACCGCCTCTGGTACGTGAACCCGGTGCGCGAGAAGGAGACGCTGCTGACCGGTGTCACCCGCGACGGGACGTTCCTCATCGAGGACGGGAGGATCGCGCGGCCGCTGCGCGACGTGCGCTTCACCGACAGCGCGCTCGGCGTGCTCGAGCGCACGCAGGCCCTCACCGCGACGACGCGGCTGATGACCGACGCCGAGTTCTACGGCCGCCGCTTCGCGACCGGCACCGTCTGCCCCGCGCTGCGCGCGTCTGGGCTGCGCATCACCGGAGGGGCGTGAGCGTGGGCGCTCCTCCCGGCGCGCGCGGAGGGCCGCGGCCAGGCCTCCTCCCTCCCGGCTTCGCCGTCGGCCACGCCACCGACCTCGAGGCGGCGACCGGCGCCACGGTCATCCTGGCGCCCGACGGAGGCGCCGAGGCGTCGGTCGAGGTGCGCGGCGGCGGCCCCGGCACGCGCGAGACCGACCTGATCGCCCCCGCGTCCCCCAGCCGCCCGATCAGCGCGATCGTCTTCAGCGGCGGGAGCGCGCGCGGCCTGGCGGTCGCCAGCGACGTCGCCCGGCTGCTCGGCGAACGCGGCGTCGGGCACGTCACGCGGATCGGCCACCGCGTGCCGCTCGTCCCCGGCGCGGTCGTCTACGACATGGCGCTCGGCGAGGACGCGACACCCGGCCCGGACACCGCGCGGCAGGCGCTCGACGACGCCTCCGCCGATCCCGCCCGTGGCACGGTGGGAGCCGGCACGGGCTGCAGCGTCGGCAAGGTTCTCGGCCCGGGCCACACGACGAAGGGCGGCGTCGGCATCGCGACCGAGCAGCTGCCCGGCGGCTGCACGGTCTCCGCGCTCGCCGTCGTCAACGCGATCGGCGAGGTCGTCGACGAGGACGGCAGCGTCCTCGCCGGCGCCTACCGCGACGGCGTCTACCACCGCACGGTCGACGTCCTGCGCGCCGGGCCCGAAGCGACGCCGTTCGCGGGAGCCACCACCCTCGTCTGCGTCATGGCCGACGCCGCGCTCTCGCGCCTCGACGCGTGGATGCTCGCGCGCTCGGCCACCACCGGCTGCGCCCGCGCGATCGACCCCACCGCGACGCAGTTCGACGGCGACGCCTGCTTCGTCCTCGCCGCGGGCGAGCACCAGGTGGAGCCGTTCGTCCTGCAGGCGCTCGTCCCCCACGTCGTCGCGGCGGCGATCAGGGACGCCGTCCGCCAGGCGGCCTCGCTCGCCGGCTGCTCGGCGCTGAGGGACCGCCCTACGAGATCTTGATGAGGACGATGCAGTTGATCGCCCAGAGGACCGCGAAGAAGACGGTCCAGCGGTTCAGGTTGCGCTCGACGAGCGAGCCGCCGCCGAACGGGCCCGATCCGGTGCCGACGCCGAACGCGCCGGACAGGCCGGCGTCCTTCCCCGAGTGCAGGAGCACCAGGAAGATCACGACGATGGACAGGACGACCTGGATGATGGAAAGGATGTTCTCCACAGCGGCGTCAGTGTAGACCGTCCAACTCGCGCAGGATCGCCACCGCCTCGGCCCGCAGTTGACGGTCCAGGGCGCGGAAGTCCTCGTCCGAGAGCTTGCCCGTCCGGTGGTCCATCTCGAGCTCGCGGATCTCGCGGTACTTCGCGTCGCGCGCCGCCTCGAGCCCCTCGCGTTCGGACGCGTGCGCGTCCTCGGCGGCCTGCGGGCCCGCGCGCAGCGGCGTCCCGACGATCCACACGACGACCGCGACGGCGACGAGGATCAGCAGGAAGACCAGCGCGTCCAGGGCCCTACGCCCGGCCCAGGTCCTGCGCGACCCGCGCCGCGGCGCGGGCGCTCGCGCGGCGGCGCGCGGCGTCCGGCGCCGGCCACAGCGCGATGATCCCGCCGCCGAAGGTGATCAGCGCGCCGATCCAGATCCACGCGACCATCGGCGACGTGATGAGGCGGAAGGTCGCGGGCGGCGGCCGGCGCGCGTAGCGCTGCGTCAGCGCGGTCACGGCGAGCGTCAGCGACGTGCTCGCCTGCTCGGGCGACATCTTCGGGAGGTCGGCCATGAACGCCTTGTCGCCCTTCTCCACGATCGGCCGCAGCGCCTGCGTGTCGGGCGACACCGCGGTCCAGACGTCGCGCAGGACGCCCGCCTTCAGCCCGATCTCGCTCGTGGTCTCGCCCTCGAAGAACCGGCCGAGGGGGCCGAGGTTCTGGACGTCGCGCGACGGATACAGCCCGTACGACGGACGCAGGACCGCGACCGGCTCGCCGTCGCGGCGCACGTCGAGCACCGCGCCGAGGTCGATCTTCTCCAGCCGCCCCCCGGCGTCGAAGTCGAGGCCGCCGGTGGCGCGCACGTACTTGACGTCGTAGTCGCCGATCCGCGTCGTCTGCCCGGGCGACAGCCGCACGTCGCGCTCGTCCTGGAACGCGGTCGACGCGGCGACGCCCACGAACAGCAGCGCGATCCCCAGGTGGACGAGGTAGCCGCCGTACCGCCGCCGGTTGCGCCGCACGAGCGTGATCACCGCGAGCGGAGCGGCCTCGCCCGTCATCGCCCGCCGCGCGCCGGTGCCGCGCCAGAACTCCTGCGCCACCGTCCCGATCACGAACGCCGCCGCCGCGAACATCAGCGTCGCCGACACGTGCTCGGCGATCCCGAAGGCGACGCACCCCACGACGGTGACGAGGGCGCTGCCGACGGGCACGGCGAAGGCCCGGCGCGCGTTGCGCCACGTCGCGCGCCGCCACGCGATCACGGGGCCGATCCCGCTCAGCAGGACGAGCACGAGCGCGAGCGGGACCGTGTACTTGTCGAACCAGGGCGGTCCGACGCTCTTGCGGTCCCCGGTCAGCGCCTCGGCGATGAGCGGGAAGAAGGTCCCCCAGAAGACGACGAACGCCAGCCCGACGAGGACAATGTTGTTCCCGACGAACATCGCCTCCCGCGACAGCAGGGAGTCGAGCCGGTGCTCGGACCGCAGCGTGTCCCGCCGCGAGACCACGAGCGCCACCGACCCGGCGATCATCAACCCGATCAGCGACACGAACGGCACGCCCAGCGTCGACGCGCCGAACGCGTGGATGGAGTCGAGCACGCCGGAGCGGACCAGGAACGTCCCGAGGATGCACAGCGTCCCGGTGGCCAGCACGAGCGACGCGTTCCACATCTTCAGCATCCCGCGCTTCTCCTGCAGCATCACCGAGTGCAGGAAGGCGGTGCCGGTCAGCCACGGCAGCAGCGACGCGTTCTCGACCGGGTCCCAGGCCCAGTAGCCGCCCCACCCGAGCTCGGCGTACGACCAGCGCGCGCCGAGCAGGATCCCGGTCCCCAGCAGCAGCCACGCCCCGAGCCCGAAGCGGCGCGTCGCGGCGATCCAGTCGGCGTCGACGCGCCGGCGGATGAGCGCGCCGACCGCGAACGCGAACGGCACCGCGAACAGCGTGTACCCCGAGTAGAGCATCGGGGGGTGGATCATCATGCTCGGGTGGCGCAGCAGCGGGTTCAGCCCGGTGCCCTCCTGCGGGACCGCGGCGAGCACCGTGAACGGCGACTCGAGGAACGCCAGCAGCGCGCAGAAGAACGCGCCGAAGCCGAGGAGCACCGCGGTCGCGTACGGGACGACGTCGCGCAGGCGCTTGCGCGTCAGGAACAGGACGAGGCTCGACCACAGCGACAGCAGCCAGACCCACAGCAGCAGCGAGCCCTCCTGCGAGGACCACGCGGCGGCGACCTTGTAGAAGAGCGGCGTCGTCGTCGAGGAGTGCGTCGACACGACCTCCCAGCTGAAGTCGTCGCGCAGGAAGGCGAGCTCGAGCAGCAGGAAGGCGGCGGAGGTCAGCACCGCCATCGCGTAGACGCTGCGCCGGCCCGAGTCGACGAGGTCGCGCCGGCCCCTCCACCCGCCCACCAGCGCGGCGCCGATCCCGTACAACGCGACGGCGAGCGCCAGCAGGATGAGGGCCCGGCCCAGCGTCGGCATCAGCGGCCGCTCAGGAGTCCGACTTGGTGAACTTGGACGGGCACTTCGTGATCAGCGAGTCCTTCTCGCCCACGAACGTGCCGTCCTCGCCCTTGCGGACGGTGACGATGACCTCGCGCCCCTCGCGGAACGGGTCGGGCACCGTGCCCACGTAGCGGACCGGGACCGACGCCGTCCCGCCGCTGCGCTCGACCACGCGGAAGTCGTGGACGTTGCCGCGCCGGGTGTACGAGCCCTTCTGGACGCGGCCGGTGAGCTGGTAGGTGGCGCCGACCGTGGCGCTGGACGCCAGTTTCCGGGGCGTCGTCGCCTCGGAGGACGCGCTGAAGCTCGTGTAGGCGAGGGCGACCGCCAGCAGGACGGCTGCGGAGAGGGCGACGATCAGACGGACTGTGCGCTTGCGAGCAGGGTCCATGGCCTCCACGCAGTATGACAAGCCATGCGCTCAAGCCCTGGCGGGGTCGCGCCGATCCTCGTAAGCGAAACCTCCGGCCATGAAGGCCGTTGGGAGGAATGATGGATACACGGACACGCCAGCGACAGACGCACCGCCGAGCCGAGCGCCGGTCCCACCGGGACCCGCGTGCCGCGCGGCCCGCGCCCGAGCAGGACAGCGTCCGCCGCACGGCCGGCACCCAGGACCACGCGTTCTACGCGTGCGGGTGCGGCCACTCGTTCTCCGCCGGCGTCTCGACGTCGGTCGGGTGCCCGCGCTGCGGCGCCGACCAGGCCTGGTAGCACCTACACTCAGCGGCCATGCGCACGGCCGCACGAGGCACGGTCACCGCGCTCCTCGTGCTGGTCATGGTCGTCGGCAGCATCCTGATGTGGATCGGGGTGCCGGTCTTCTGGCTGTGGCTGGCCTCCCGCATCGCCGACTCCTCGCAGCCGTCCCTCGGGCTCTACGCGCTCGTGCTGGCCGGGATCGTGGTGTCGATGGCGGTCGTCGGGAAGGGGCTCGGGACCATCAACCACATCCACATGGGGCTCACCGGAAGCCTTCCGCAGCGGCGGGAGCAGACGATCTGGCTGCGCTCCATGCGCGGCGAGCGCGAGATCCGGCGCGAGACCGGCGTGCTCGGGATCGTCATGGCGTGGTCGGTCAGCGTCGCGCTCGTGCTTTTCGGGATCTGGTTCTTCCTGTTCGCCAAGGGCGGCGGGATCTAGTGGCGACGGCGGACCTGACGGTCATCGCGCTCGGCCGCCCGGACGCCGGGGCGTCCGCCTACGTCGCAGAGATCCAACGTCGCCTGGGTGCGCAGTCGCGGGTCGGGTACCGCATGCATGCGATGGGAACCTCGCTCGAGGGGAGCACCGAGGACATCCTCGCCGTCGTCGGCGAGCTGCACGCGGTGCCGTTCGAGCTCGGCGTCCCGCGCGTCTACACGGTCCTCAAGCTCGACGAGCGGCGGGACAAGGAGCAGACGCTCGACGACAAGGTCGCGTCCGTCGAGCGGCTGCTGTCGCAGGACGAGCCTCGCGCATGAGCCGGGGCGGCGGAGCCGCCCCGGCCAGCGGTCGCCCTGACGAGCAGGGCACGCCCATCATCGAATGACAGGCCTCGCCGTGCCGAGGACTCGACGGATGTACTAGTCGCGCGAAGACCCGTTTCCCGGTCGCATGTCGAGCTCCACGTCGAGCGTGACGCCCAGCTCCTCCGCCACCGCGACCACCGCCCGCGCACCCAGGTTCGCCCCGAGCAGCAGCGCGTCACCGAGGGCGTCGGCGAACACCGCCCAGGTCGCCTCGTCGACGTCGACGGTCTCCTTCAGCGCTTCCAGAATGGGACGGAGCTCGGCAGCCGCGAGCTCCTGCAGCGGAATGCGAGGGCGGGCCATGAAGGCCTAGGGCGCCGACGCGAAATCCTGTGACACCGCAAGTTCGAACACGAGCAAGACAATACTCAGGATGCGCTCATCGTGTCGCGCGTCGGACTGGTAGCCACCTGCAAGCGGGATACGGTGCCGTTCGTGACCGCCGCCGACGACGAGACCCGCCAGCCGCTCGATCGCCACGAGGTGCGCCGCCGCCTCAAGGCCGCGCGAGCCTTCGCGGGCTTCGCGACGCCGCGGGCTTGCGGCCTGCCGGAGTCGTTCCTCACCGGCGAAGGCGACGACGGCGGCGTGACGTTCGCGGCCGTCGACGCACGGCTCGCCCGCATGCAGCCGAAGCTCGACGCGCTCGTCGGCGAAGATCCAGACGCCGGAGCAGCGGCATGACGCGCGCGGCCGTCCTCCTCCTCCTCGCGCTCGGGCTGTCCGGATGCGGGGGCGACGACAGCGCCGGCGACCAGCCGCCCGCGGAAAGCTCCTCGACCCCGGCCGCGACGATCGCGTCGCCGGAGGCGTACCGGCTGGCAAAGGCCGACCTCGGAGGACAGCCGACCGATCCCGAGGCCCGGCGGTACGACGTCGAGCTTGACCGGCTTGCCGGCGTGTGCACGAACCCGCGCGGTGACCTCGCCGCGCTCGCCGAGACAGTGGTCGAAGGCGCTGCGGAGAGCAACGTGAAGGTTCGCCACCTGAAGGTGCTGCGCAACGTGGGGCTCGAGATCCCGGACGGCGAGCGCCGCGACTGCGCCGGCTCGTTCCGGTCGTACCTCCTTCAGCTCGTCGGCCCGTAGCAAGCGGAGGGGGCAACTGAGGGGGGCGTCGCCGCCGCGGCACGCGCGCGCGGCACGCCCCCAGCCCGAGAAGCGCCCCCGATTGCGCCTCGAACCGGGCTAGAACGAGCGAAACCCCCGCCCTAGCAGGGGTTTCAGGGAAGCGGGATACGGGAATCGAACCCGTCTCTCGAGCTTGGGAAGCTCGCGTTCTACCGATGAACTAATCCCGCGTCTGAGGCGCGCTCATGATAGCGGCGGGGGCGGGGTCTCTCACTACGCTGGAGGCCGTGCGGCGGACGTACGTTCCCATCGTTGTCGTCGTCTCTCTCGCGCTGGTCGCGCTGCTGGTCTACGGCGTCGTCGGCGCCGGGAACTCGACGACGCTCGACGACGCGGTGGCCTCCGGCAAGCGGCCGGAGGCGCCGTCGCGCTCGCTCCCCGGGCTCGACGGCGGCGCGCGCTCGCTCGCCGACTGGCGCGGCAAGCCGGTCATCGTGAACTTCTGGGCGTCGTGGTGCGACCCGTGCAAGGACGAGGCGCCGATCCTCGAGCGCGCGCACCAGCGGCTGAAGGCGCGCGGCGGGACCGTGCTCGGCGTCACGATCTCCGACCAGAGCGACGACTCGCGCACCTTCGCGAAGCGCTTCGGGATCACCTTCCCGAACGTCCGCGACGTCGAGGACGACCTGAGCCACGACTACGACCGCACGGGCGTGCCCGAGACGTTCGTCGTCGACGCCGACGGGCGGATCGTGGCGATGCGGCGCGGCCCCGTCGACAAGGCCTTCGTCGACGACGCGCTGAAGCTGGTGGGCGCGTGAGGCGCGCGGCCACGACGCTCCTGACCGCCGTCGCCCTCCTCGCGACGAGCGAAGGCGCGGCGGCGGACGCGGCCACCCCGCGCACCTCCCTCCCCGACGTCGAGGACGAGGTCATGTGCGTCCTGTGCAACGTCGCGCTGAACGTCGCCGGCGACGAGCCGCAGGCGGTGCAGGAGCGCAACTTCATCCGCAGGCTCGTCGCGCAGGGGCTGACGAAGGAGCAGGTGAAGCACCGCATGGTCGCCGAGTACGGCGAGGACGTCCTGGCCCTGCCCGACGACCGCGGCATCAACGTCGCCGCCTACGCCGTCCCGATCGCGCTGGTGCTGGCGATGCTCGCCGGCGCCGCGGTCATGCTGCCGCGCTGGAGGCGCAGGACGCCCGGCGGCGCGACCGCCGGCGCGGCCCCGCCCCCCGCCGCCTCGGACGCCGAGCTGCAGCGCCTCGACGAGGACCTCGCCCGGTACGAGTAGCGGTGTCCAGCGGCGTCGACACCACCGTCTTCGCGGCGTTCGCCGCGGGGTTCGTCTCCTTCATCTCCCCGTGCGTGCTGCCGCTCGTGCCCGGCTACCTGAGCGCGGTGTCCGGCGTCTCGGTCGCCGACATGCAGGAGGGCGAGCGCCGCTCCTCGATCCTCCTGCCGGCGATCGTCTTCTGCCTCGCCTTCGCGGCGGTCTTCGTCGCGCTGGGCATGGCCGCGACCGGCCTCGGCTCGACGCTGCGCGACAACATCCGCACGCTCGAGCACATCGCCGGCGCGCTGATCGTCGCCATGGGCGTGTTCTTCGTCTGCACGCCGTTCATCACGCGGCTCAACCAGGAGTGGCACCCGAACTCGCTCATCGCGCGCGCCGGCGCGGGCGGGCCGCTCGTCGCGGGCGCCGCCTTCGCCGTCGGCTGGACGCCGTGCATCGGCCCGACGCTCACCGCGATCCTCAGCGCCGCGGCCACGAAGGACACCGTCGGCCAGGGCGGCGCGCTGCTCGCGATCTACTCCGCGGGCCTGGCCATCCCGTTCCTCGCGTGCGCCGTCGCGTTCCAGCGGGCGACGCGCGTCTTCCGCTGGCTGCGCGACCACTACACCGTCATCACCGTGATCTCCGGGATCACGCTGATCGTGATGGGCACGCTCATCTTCACCGGCGAGCTGGCCCACCTGAACATCGAGGCCCAGAAGCTGCTGCAGAAGATCGGCCTCGACGACCTCTACAGCGTGTAGCGGGCGCCGGGCGACCCCTCTACTCGTGCGGCTCGATCGGCGTCTCGCGCGTGCCGTGCACGCCGCCGGTCGCCTCCTCGGCGTCGTCCTCGGCCACGGGACCGCCGACGTCGCGGTCGGTCCGGGCGCCGTCGCCCGCGGGATGGCCCTCGTCGGATGAGGTGTGGGCGCGGCCGCCCGCGTCCACGTTGCCCTCGTCGCTCTCGACGTCTCGCGTCTCGTCGGTCATGCGTCGTCCTCCTCGGCCGCCTCCGGGGCGCCGCTCTGGGGGGTGGTCTCTCCGCCGCTGACGTCCTCGTGCCCGGCCTCGTCGGGGGACGGGCTGATCGGCGCCTCGGACGGTGCGGAGTCTGTGCCCTTGGTCTCGTCCATACCGACGCCCTACCCCCTTGCGCGCGCTGTCTCGCGCCGATTGTGCTTCATGAGCGCCTCGGCGAGCTCGCGCTTGTCCATCTTCGAGCGCCCTGGGATGTCCGCGTCGCGCGCGTCCTCGAGCAGCTCCGCCTTCGTCTTGCCCGCGTCGACGCCCTCGTAGGTCTCGCCGCGCGCCCTCGCGCGCGGCGCGACCGGAGAGGGCGGACCGCGGGTCCGACGGCCCGTACTCGTCCTTGACCTCCCAGTGATCGCCCTTCTTCTCGGCGATGTGCTTGACCGACGACCACGCCGTCCGGTGCGCGCGCTCCTCGTCGCCGTCGTAGGTGTCCTCCGCGCTGTCGAGCGTCTTGACGTACGCGTCGCGGACCTTCTTCGGCGAGCGCTGCAGCGTCTGCGGGAGGTCCTCCTTCTTCAAAGGCATGCCCCGGTCGTACCCGCTCAGTAGTGGTACGGCTCGCCCGCGAGGATCTTGTGGGCGCGGTAGAGCTGCTCGACCAGGACGACGCGCGCGAGCTGGTGCGGCAGCGTCATCCGCCCCAGCGACAGCGTCAGGTCGGAGCGCTCCAGCGAGATCCCGAACGCGCCGCCGATCACGAAGCACAGCGGGCGCCCCTCGTGCCGTCGCTCCTCCAGCCACGCCGCGAACCCCTCGGACGTCATCTGCTTCCCGCCCGCGTCCAGCAGGACGACGAACGCGCGGTCCGGGATCCGCCGCGAGGCGTCGTCCTCCTCGCGCACCTCGACGACCTCCACGGTCGCGTAGCGCCCGAGCATCTTCAGGTAGTGCGCGACGTCGTCGACGTACGGCGGCCGCAGCCTCCCGACGGCCACGACCGTGACCCTCACGACTGTGCGAACCTCTTCCCATGGCCGGAGATCCCGACGCCCAGGGCGGGCGCCACATCAACATCCACTTCTCGCCGGACATCATGGCCGGCGTCTACTCGAACTTCGCGAACGTCAGCCACTCGGACTACGAGTTCACGATCACGTTCGCGCGGGTCGACCACGAGGTCGAGGATGACGAGGTGCCCGGCGTCGTCGTCAGCCGCGTCAACGTCTCGCCCCGCTTCATGGGCGAGCTCATCGAGGCGATGCAGGACAACTACGCGAAGTGGCGGACCCGCGAGGGCATCAAGAACCTGCCCGAGACGGGCGACCGCGGCGGCCAGGCCGGGGGCCCCGCGACCGACGATCCGCTCGCTTAGCACAGCCTTTCCGCCAAGAGGCGGCGACGATCCCGCACTTTGGTGAAGAACCAGAAAGGAGCCCTTGCGCGGCGCGCCGCAAGCTGCGAACAATGCGCCGCGATGGCAGGGCTGACGATGTTGCGCGAACAGGTCGACGAGGCGGTCGGCGAGGGTGCCGACCTCCACGAGGTGGAGGAGCGCGTCATCGATCGCGCACCGGTCGGTCGCGAGGTCCGGGACGCGCTCTGGCTCTACGCCTGGGGCCTGCTGGAGCGCGACGACGACGCGCCCCGGTTTCACCGCGCGCCACGCTGATACGCGATCGCGGCGCCGATCCGCTCCAGCGTCGGCGGGTGCGTGCCCAGCAGGGCGGTGCGCCAGCCCGGCGGGTCGGGGTCGGCCACGTTGCGGAGCGCGATCCGCCGCTCGAAGTCGATGAACGGCTCGGGCGCGTCGGTCAGCCGGAGCGCGAAGCTGTCCGCCCGCGCCTCGATGCGACGAGAGAGCTGGAGGGAGACCGTGGAGACGACCGGGACGACGAGCGCCAGCGCCAGCGCGAGCGGCGGGATCGCCCCCGCCCCGGTCGAGGGGCCGAGCCGCTCGGCCAGCCGGGCCACCGCGAACATCCCGGCGGGCGCTACGAGCGCGAGGAACAGCAGCCCGTGCGGGACGTCGCGGAAGTGCACGTGCCCGAGCTCGTGGGCGACGACGAGCCGGACCTCGACGCGGGTGAACGGGTCGCGGCGGTCCTGCTCGAGCAGCGTGTCGTACAGCACGACGCGCTTGGTGCGCCCGAGACCGGTGACGTAGGCGTTGGCGGACGTCGTGCGGCGCGAGGCGTCGACGACGTAGACCTCCCCCACGTCGACGCCGGCCCGCCGCGCCAGGTCCAGGACGTCCGACCGCGTCCGCCCGGCGGGCAGCGGCTCGAACCGGTTGAAGATCGGGTCGAGGACGACCGGCCCCGCGTAGGTGATGACCGCGCCGAAGGCGACGACGACGGCGGAGGCGGGGATCCACCAGCGTTGCCCGGCGCGCCGCAGCAGGACGACGGCGAACGCGCCGCCGGCCGCCGCGATCGCCGCGCCGATCCCCCACGACCTGACGAGGTCGCCGGCCCAGCCGGCCCACGACTGGGTGACCAGCCCGACGTCGATCGCGCGCTGGCGCGAGATCGCGCCCACCGGCAGCGGCGCCACGCTCGTCGCCAGCGACAGCAGGGCACCGGCCGCGGCGCCCGCGAGCACCGGTCGCCGGGCGCCCCGCAGCCACGCCGGAGGGCGGCGCACCGCGAGCACGAGGACGCCGAGCTCGATCGCCGTCGAGAGCGCGTAGAGCGCCGCCTGCGGGCCCCGGAACGCCTCGGCCCGCGCCACCTCCGCGGCGCTGAAGTACGCTTGCACCGGCACCTCGACCGGAGGGATGACGCCGCCCCGCGGCCGCAACAGCAGGACTGCGGCCTCCGCCACCACGACGGCGGCGGCGAGCGCGAGAGGGAGTCTCAGGTGCCGCTGCACAGCCGACCCCAGACTAGATGCGCGTCGCCGTCGTCTCGGACATCCACGCCAATCGTCACGCCTTCGAGGCGGTGCTCGCCGACGTCGAGGCCAGCGGCGCCGGCGAGATCTGGTGCCTCGGCGACCTCGTCGGCTACGGCGGCCAGCCCAACGAGTGCGTCGAGCTGGCGCGCGAGCGCGCGGCGCTGTGCCTGGCCGGCAACCACGACCTCGCGGTCACCGGCGCGCTGGGGATCGAGGAGTTCTCGCGCGGCGCCGCGATCAGCGCCCGCTGGACGCGCGAGGTCATCGAGCAGGACAACCTCGTCTTCCTCAAGGGGCTGCAGCCCGCGGGGGAGGACAGCGGCATCGGCCTCTACCACGCCAGCCCGCGCGATCCCGTCTGGGAGTACGTCCTCACCGTTCCCCTCGCCGAGCGCTGCCTCGACGCCATGCCGCAGCGCGTCTCGCTGATCGGCCACTCCCACATCGCGCTCGCCTTCGGGCGCGAGGAGCCGGGCGGCGAGACGATCGTCGCCCCCGCGCGCGACGGCGACTACGCCGAGATCGGCGAGGGAGAGTGGCTGCTGAACCCCGGCTCGGTCGGCCAGCCGCGCGACGGCGAGCCCCGCGCGGCGTGGCTCCTGCTCGACACGACCGAGCGCCGCGCGGAGTGGCGGCGGACCGAGTACGACATCGCCGGGGCGGCGGCCGCGATCCGTGCCGCGGGATTGCCCGATTCGCTTGCCGAGCGCCTTGGGTACGGTCAGTGACCGTGCGGCGTCTCCCACCCCTCGTCCTCGCGCTCGTGCTCGGCGTGCTCTGCGCGCTGCTCGTCGCGTCGTGCGGCGACGACAAGAGCGACCGCAAGCTCCTCGCGCCCTCCCGCGCCGACGCGATCCGCGAGGAGCTCGACAAGATCGCCGAGCGGGTCGAGAAGGGCGAGTGCAAGGAGCTCCAGCCCGCCTTCCAGCGGCTGAACCGCGCGATCGACGGCCTGCCGAACAGCACCGACAAGCGCCTGCGCCGCCGGCTGGCCTCGGGCGCGGAGAACCTCCAGCAGATCGCGCCCGACGAGTGCCTCGACAACCGGCCGAAGACGACGGAGACGACGGACACCGAGCCGGACACGACGACGACACCGCCTCCGACGACGGAGACCGTCCCGCCGCCGACCACGACCACCCCGCCGCCGACCACCACGACGCCGCCCCCGACGAACACGGGCGTGCCGCCCGAGACGACGGACACGGGCGTCCCGCCGGAGTCCGGCGGCTCCGAGGCGCCGGAGACGCCATGAACGCAGACCACGTCATCTCCGGCCGCTACGAGCTCGGCGAGCGCCTCGGGTTCGGCGGGATGTCGACGGTCCAGCTCGCCTTCGACCGCCGGCTCGAGCGCGAGGTCGCGGTCAAGCTGCTGGCCGAGCACCTGGCCGACGACCCGCAGTTCGTCTCGCGCTTCCGCCGCGAGGCGCTGGCCGCCGCGCAGCTCGTGCATCCCAACATCGTGCAGGTCTTCGACTTCGGGCTCGACGACCAGACGGGCCGGCACTTCATCGTCATGGAGTACATCCGCGGCCATTCCGGGGCCGAGCTGCTGCGCGACCAGGGGCGCCTCCCGCTCGACGAGGCGCTCTTCATCGTCAACCAGGCCTGCCGCGGGCTCGAGCACGCGCACCGCAACGGCGTGATCCACCGCGACGTCAAGCCGGGGAACCTCCTGCGCAGCGACGACGGCGTCGTCAAGCTGGCCGACTTCGGCATCGCCAAGGCGGCGAGCGACTCGGTGTCGCGGATCACCCAGGTCGGCTCGGTGCTGGGGACGGCGGCCTACCTGTCGCCGGAGCAGGCGGCGGGCGACGAGGCGGACGCGCGGTCGGACCTCTACTCGCTCGGCGTCGTCACCTACCAGCTGATCGCGGGACGCCTGCCCTACGAGGCCCAGTCGCTCACCGAGCTGGCGCTCAAGCAGCAGCGCGAGGTCCCGCCGGCGCTCGACGAGCTCGACCCGGCGGTCCCCCACGGCGTCGCCCAGGCGGTCAGCAGGGCGCTGGAGATCGAGCCGTCGCGCCGGTTCGCCAACGCGGACGACCTGCGCGAGGCGCTCTCGGCGGGCGCGGCCGGCGACACGTTCGCCGACGATCCCGAGCCGACCGCGCGCACCTCCGTGCTCGCCGCCGACGAGACGCTCGCGACGCGGATGACGCCGCCGTCGACCGAGCCCGGCCGGGCCGCACGGCGCCTGCAGCCGACGCCCGGCCCTCCCGCGCGCCGGGCGTACGCCGACGGTGCGGTGGCCGCCGACACCGCGCCCGGCCGCGGGCGCCGCGCGCTGGCGACGTTCGTCCTGCTGGCGCTGACCGCCGCCGCGGCGGTCGCGATCTACCTCGCGCTCACGTCGGGCGGAGGCGACGTCCAGCTGCGCAAGGTGGAGTACGGCTCGGTCTCGGAGTCGGTCGACGCGATGAAGGAGCTCGTCGACTCCAACACGCGGTAGCGGACCGCTGTGGCTCAGCCGCCCGCCGCGGCGGGCTCGTTAGGGACCTCGGGGGCCGGTTCCTCCCACGGCCACTCGCCCGAGGCGGTGCGCAGCTGGTCCTTGCCGCCGCGCTTCCCGGCGAGCAGCGCCTGGTCGGCCTTGGCCAGAAGCTCGGCCGGGGTCTCCGGCTCGGCCCACTCGGCGAGGCCGATCGACGCGCTGAGCGGCTGGCGGCCCTCGTCGGTGACCACGTGGATGTCGCGCAGCCGGCGCAGCGCGCGGCGCGCGGCGATCTCGGCGCGCGGGCCGACCGCGTGCGGCAGCAGCACCACGAACTCGTCGCCGCCGTAGCGGGCGACCTGGTCGTGGGCACGGAACTCGGTCCGCAGCAGCATCGCCACCTGGCGCAGGACCGAGTCGCCGGTCGCGTGCCCCCAGCGGTCGTTGATCGCCTTGAAGTCGTCGAGGTCGATGAGCAGGCACGCCAGCCCGGTGCGGTAGCGCCGGCAGCGGTCGATCTCCTCCTCCAGGCGCGCGAGCATCGCGCCGTGGTTGAGCGAGCCGGTGAGCGAGTCGATGCGCGCGGCGTGGCGCGCCTCGAGCAGCGCGAGCACGGCGGCCGACGTCTCGATCAGGGCGGCGGCGGCGTCGATCTCGTCGTCGGTCAGCCGGCGCGGCGGATGGGTCACGAAGACGAGCACGCCGCGGCGGCGGTTGTCGACGATCAGGGGCAGCGACGGCCACGTCGGATCCGCGCGCGGCTCGTAGCGCACGTCGTCCACGTCGAGTGCGTAGTAGAGCTCGTAGCGCAGTGCCCGGAGGACCGTGTCCTCGTCCCGGACGCTGTGCGCGAGCGCAGCCAAGCGGCGCACGCCGCCTGTCAGCTGTGCTGTGAAGGTTGCCCCGTCGTTCATGTGCTGCGGCGTCCGCGCCGCGTCATCCATAACGCTCCCGCTACGCCAAAATGGCGAGTCTAGTGGTCCGCGGCCCTTTTAGGGGAGTTTCGGTAGCGTCCGGAGCCGTGGCCGCCGAGTCCTACGAGATCGCCGGAAAGGTCGTGCTGGTCACCGGCGCGGCACGCGGCCTGGGGCTCGAGGCGGCGCGCCGGCTGCATGCGCTGGGCGCCTCCGTGGCGCTGGTCGGCCTGGAGCCCTCCGAGCTCGAGCGCCGGGCCGCCGAGCTGGGCGAGCGCGCGTGGTGGTACGAGGCCGACGTCACCTCGATGGAGGCGATGGAAGCCGCTGTGGCAGGCACCGTCGAGCGGTTCGGCGGCCTCGACGTCGTCATCGCCAACGCCGGGGTCGCCCCGAACGGCACGGTCGCCTCGGTCGACCCCGCCGCCTTCGACCGCACGATCGAGGTCAACCTCCTCGGGGTGTGGCGGACCGTCCGCGCGGCCCTCCCCCACGTCGTCGCGCGCCGCGGCTACGTGCTCCTCATCTCGTCCGCCTCGGCGCTCGTCCACACCCCGATGATGGCCGCGTACACGGCCTCGAAAGCTGGCGTGGAGGCGTTCGGCGACGCGCTGCGCGTCGAGGTCGCCCACACCGGGACGAAGGTCGGCGTGGCCTACTTCTCCTTCATCGACACCGACATGGTCCGCCGCGGGACCGACCGGCCGTCGGCCCGGCTCGGCCGCGAGCGGATGGGCGGCCCGTTCGGCGACTGGGGCAAGGTGTCCGACGTCGGCGACGCGATCGTGGCCGGCGTGCAGCGGCGCGCGCGGCACGTGATGGTGCCGAAGTCGCTCCAGGTCGTGCTCTACCTGCGCGCGGTGCTGCAGCCGCTCGTCGAGGCGCGCGCGAAGCGGGCGGGCATCGCCGACGTCATCGCGCTGGCCGAGCGGGAGGAGACGGAGCTGACGACACCGCAGCCGTCGACGGAGCCGCCCCTCGCCGCAGCGCCTCCGCCACCTCGCTGAGGCGGCCCTCGGCGATCGCCTCGCGCAGGTCACGCATGAGGCGCGCCAGGTAGACGAGGTTGTGCAGGCTGAGCAGGCGGACGCCGGTCAGCTCGCGGTTCTTGGCCAGGTAGCGGAGGTAGCCGCGCGGGAGGCCCTGCGAGCAGGCCGGGCACGGGCAGCCGTCCTCGATCGGCTCCTTGGAGTCCTTGAAGCGCGCCGCGCTCAGGTCCACCCGCCAGCGCTTGCCGGCGTCGGGGATGAGGACGACGCCGTGCCGGCCGAGGCGGGTCGGGGTCACGCAGTCGAAGGTGTCGATGCCGAGCTCGACGCCGCGGATGAGGTCGTCGACCTCGCCGATCCCCAGCAGGTGGCGCGGCTTGTGCTCCGGCAGGTGGCGCGTCGTCCAGCCGACGACCTCGTGCATCTGCTCCTTGTGCGCGCCCAGCGAGCCGCCGACGGCGATGCCGCCGAGCGCGTCGCGCGCCGCGACCGCCTGCGCCGCCTCCTGGCGCAGGTCCTCGTAGACGCCGCCCTGCACGATCCCGTAGACGAGCTGGCCGGGCGGGCCGTGCTCGGCGTGCCAGTCCAGGCAGCGGTCCAGCCAGCGGTGGGTGCGCTCGGTCGAGCGAGCGGTGTAGTCGCGGTCGACGTGGAACGGCGTGCACTCGTCGAACACGAGCGCGATGTCGGAGTTCAGGCCGGCCTGGACCTCCATCGACGTCTCCGGCCCCATGAACACCGAGTCGCCGTTGCGCGGGTTCTTGAAGGTGACGCCCTCCTCCTCGATGGCGAGGACCGCGCCGTCGCGCTCGCTGCCGTAGGGCGCGCGGCCCTTGACCTCGTCGGCCACCGTGCCGTGACCCATGCTGAAGACCTGGAAGCCGCCGGAGTCGGTGATGATCGGGCGGTCCCAGCCCATGAACTCGTGCAGGCCGCCGAAGCCCGCGATGAGGTCGTGGCCGGGCTCGAGGAACAGGTGGAACGTGTTCCCCAGGACCATGTCGTAGCCGAGCCCGGCGACCTCGTCGGCCTGCAGGCCCTTGACGACGCCCTTCGTCGCCAGCGGGACGAAGGCGGGCGTGCGGACGACGCCGTGCGCGGTGGTCAGCAGCCCGGCGCGCGCGAGGCTGTGCGGGTCGCGCGCGGTGATCTCGAACGGCACGCCCTCTGACGATAGGGCGCGCCGCCCGAGGCCCGATCGGCGGCGGGCCGCCCCTCCGCGGGGCGGCCCATGGCGACGGCCGCTCTACGCGGCGACGGGCGCGCCGTTGGACTGCGGCGTGGAGGCCGTGCCCTCGATGGCGGGCTGCTCGCCGCCGCCGACGCCGATCTGGACGCGGCGGGGCTTGCGCTGCTCGGGCTTCGGGACGCGCACCTCGAGGACGCCCTTGTCGAACGACGCGGTGATCGCGTCGGGGTCGACGCCGTCGGGCAGGGTCAGGCTGCGGCTGAACTGGCCGGTGCCGCGCTCGAGGCGGTAGTAGCCGTCCTTCTTGGCCTCGTGCTCGAACGAGCGCTCCCCCGAGACCGTGAGCACGTTCTCGTTGACCTCGATGTTGACCGCGGACTCGTCGAGCCCGGGAAGGTCGGCGCGGAGCACGAAGTGGTCGTCGGTCTCGACGAGGTCCATCGCCGGGACCCAGCGCCGGCCGCCGGTGACGCCGCCGCCGCTCGCGGGAGCGTCGAAGAACGTGTTGAAGAGCCGGTTCATCTCCTGCTGGATCGTGTGGAGCTCGCGAGCCGGCTCCCAGCGGACAAGAGCCATGTCTCCTCCTTGGGACGATCGGTTTGCTACTCGCCGGGAAGTATAGAAATCTCAGTCGAAGGGTGTCAAGTCTCGGAGGCGCAGCCCTGCGGCCCGCACGGGCCGGCGACGCGCTCCCACGCCTCGGCGAGCAGGGTGAGCTCGCTCGGGTCGAAATGCGAGAGGAAGTGCTGGCGGACGCCCTCGAGGTGAGTGCCCGACGCGGCCTCGAGCTTCGCGCTGCCGGCGTCGGTGAGCCGGGCGTAGGCGCCGCGCGCGTCGTCGGCGCAGGAGACGCGCTCGACGTAGCCGTCGCGCTCCAGGCGATCGACGAGGCGGGTCAGGCCGCTGCGGCTCAGCAGCACCGACTCGGCGACGTCGCACATGCGCATCTTCGCCCCGTCGGACTTGGCCAGGTGGAGCAGGACCTCGTAGGACGTCAGGGGCAGCCCGTGGGCCGACTCGAGCTCCGCGTCGAGCCGCTTGACGAGCGTCGCGTGGGCGCGGAGCAGACCGCGCCAGGCGCGGAGCTCGGTCTCGTCGAGCGGTCGTGTCGCGTTGGAAAGTGACGCCATGGCGTTCGGCGCGACGGTAGCACTGCATCCGGTCGCGGGCACACATTGTTGCACATGCAATCACCGACGCGCTAGGCTCGCCCTCATGGACCTCGAGGGGCTGCATCACGTCACCGCGATCACGGGCGACGCGCCACGCAACGTCGACTTCTACGCGCGCCTGCTCGGGCTGCGGCTGGTGAAGAAGACGGTCAACTTCGACGCACCCGACGTCTACCACCTCTACTACGGCGACGAGCGCGGGACGCCGGGCTCGATCATGACGTTCTTCGAGTTCCCGGGCGCGCGCCGGGGACGCCCCGGCGCCGGCATGGTGCACACGGTCTGCTGGCGCGTCGGGTCGGCGGAGGCGCTCGGCTTCTGGGAGCAGCGGCTGGCCGACGAGGGCGTCGCCGCCGAGCGCCGCGAGCGCGTCCTGCGCTTCGACGACCCCGAGGGCCTGACCAACGCGCTGGTGGTGGCGGACGCGCCCGACGAGCCGCTCGTCGCGGCCGCGCCGGACGTCCCCGCCGAGCACGCGATCCAGGGCTTCCACGGCGTGCGCGCGTACGCGAGCGACGCCGCGGTCGCCGCCACGGAGCCGCTGCTCGAGGCGCTCGGGATGCAGCGCGACGACCAGGGCCGCTGGCTCGCGGCGGGCGCCGAGCGGCGCGGCCAGCTCAAGTGGGATGCGCCCCCGCCCGAGCCGGGCATCGAGGGCGCGGGAAGCGTGCACCACATCGCCTGGAACGCCGCCGACGACGCGGAGCTGGCCGCGTGGCGCGGGCGGGTCGCCGGCGCCGGAGGCACCCCACGACGATCATCGACCGCCAGTACTTCCACTCCGTCTACTTCCGCACCCCGGCCGGCGTCCTGTTCGAGCTGGCCAGCCGCGACATCGGCTTCGACGCCGACGAGCCGCCGGACTCGCTCGGCGAGGCGCTCAAGCTCCCGCCGCAGCACGAGCACCTGCGCGAGCGGCTGGAGCGGACGCTGACGCCGCTCACCAACCCGCGCGTCGCGGCGTGACCGACACGCTCGTCCACCGCATCCGCCCGGCCGCCGGCGAGCCGGAGGGCGCGCTCGTCCTCATGCACGGCCGCGGCGCCGACGAGAACGACCTCTTTCCGCTGCTCGACATCCTCGACCCGCGGCGGCGCCTGCTCGGCGTCACGCCCGGCGGCCCGCTGAGCCTCCCGCCCGGCGGGCGTCACTGGTACGCGGTCCCGCGCGTCGGCTACCCGGACCCGGCGTCGTTCGCGCAGGGCTTCGGCCTGCTGACGGAGTTCCTCGACGGCCTCGACCTCGACTGGAGCCGCACCATCCTCGGCGGGTTCAGCCAGGGCAGCGTCATGTCGTACGCGGTCGGCCTCGGGACCGGGCGGCCGTTGCCGGCCGGCATCATCGCGCTGAGCGGCTTCATCCCGACGGTCGAGTCGTGGCAGCTGCGCGAGGACGGGCTGAGCGGGTTCCCGGTCGCGATCGGCCACGGCACGCGCGACCCGGTGATCGGCGTCGAGTTCGCGCGCGACGCCCGCGAGCGGCTCGAGGCGGCCGGCGCGGACGTGGCGTATCACGAGTCTGAGATCGGACATAACATCGACCCGCGCTTCCTCGGCTCGCTGCCGGCGTGGGTCGACCGCGTCGTCCCGCCGCGCTAGCCGCGCGGCAGCTCGAGCGCCATCAGGACGTCGTCGACGTAGCGCCCGTCGAGCAGGAACTCCCCGCGCAGCACGCCCTCGACGACGAACCCCTCGGCCTCGTAGAGCGCGCGCGCCTCGGGGTTCGCCGCGAGGACGCGCAGCGTGAGCCGCCGCGCGCCGCGTCGCGTCGCCGCGTCCACGGCCGCGCGCACGAGCGCGGCCCCGATCCCGCGCCGGCGGTGTGCCGGGTCGACGAGCAGGCCCTTGACCTCGAGGACGTGCGCGTTGGCCTCGATCGGGAGGACCCGCCCCACCGCGACGTAGCCCGCGAGCGCGCCCTCGACCTCCGCGACGAGGACCTCGTGCTCCGCGGCCCAGCCGGTGAGGAACGGGCGCGGGCTCGGCGGCCGCGGGGACGGCGTGTGGTTGGTCGCCCACAGCCGGTGGTCGAGCGCGCTGAGCGCGTCCTCGTCCTCCTCGCGCGCCGCCCGGACGACGACGCTCACAGCAGGTCGAGCGCGGCGCCGACCACGGTCTCGGCGTCGATGCCGTGGTACGCGTAGAGCTCCGCGATGTCGCCCGACTGGCCGAACTCCGTGACCCCGAGCCCCGACACCGGAACGCCGTGCACGCCGCCGAGGAACGCGAGCGAGTGCGGATGGCCGTCGAGCAGCGTCACCAGCGGCCGGGGCTCGGCGAACAGGCGGTCGAGGATCGCGTCGTCGCCGTCGCGCAGACCGCGGCGGGCCTGCAGCGCCCTGAAGACGAGGTCGGGCGACGTCAGGACGACGACCTCGGCGTCGATCTCCTCCGCCGCCGCGAGCGCCTCCGGCACGAGCGCGCCGACCGCGACGATCGTCACCGCCGCGGACCCGCGGCGCAGGACGTAGCCGCCGCGCAGGACGTCGTCGCGCGACGCCTCGCCCGCGAGCGCCTGGTCGACCGGGCGCGTCGACAGCCGGAAGTACGACGCGGTCCCGTCCGGGCGCCCGAGGCGCGAGAGCGCGTGCAGGAAGCACCACTCGAAGTCGCGGCCGAACGCAGGCTCCCACGAGACGCAGCCCGGCTGCTCGATCCCGATCGACGGCGTGATGACGGACTGGTGCGCGCCGCCCTCGGGCCCGAGCGTCACGCCGGACGGCGTGCCGACGAGGATCGACTGGCCGCCCGCGTAGATCCCGAACGACCACGGCTCGTGCGCGCGCGTGACGAACGGGTCGTAGATCGTGCCGACGGGCAGCAGCGGCTGGCCGTCGCGCGACCACGTCGCCCCCAGCTCGCCGAGCAGGCCGACGAGGTTGACCTCCGCGATCCCGAGCTCGATGTGCCGCCCGTGGTCCGACTCCCGCCACTTGACGAGCGTGTCGGGGTCGTCGGCGAACCAGTCGATCCGCTCGCCCGGCGACCAGATCCCTGCGCGGTTGATCCAGCCGCCGAGGTTGGTGGAGGAGGCGACGTCCGGCGAGACCGTGACGACGCGCTCGGCCGCGTCCGGCGCCTCGTGCGCGAGGTCGACGAAGAAGCGCCCGAAGGCCTGCTGCGTCGACTCCGTCCCGACGTGGCCGCGGCTGAACTCGACGGGCAGCGGCGGCGGCTCGGCGGCGCGCGGCTCCTCGCGCTCGAGCCGCTGCGCGACCTCCGCGCACACGCGCGCCTCCTCCGAGCCCGGCGTGAACGGCTGCCAAGGGTCGGCCGGGTCGACGCCGAGCGTCGCGGCGAGGTCGGCGAACTGCCTGTCGTTGAGCAGCGCGGAGTGGTTGGACGGGTGGCCCTCGATCGGCAGCGACCACCCCTTGATCGTGTAGGCGAAGACGATGCTCGGCCGGTCGCGGACGGCGTCCGCGCTGCGGAAGCCCTCGAGCAGCGCCCCGAGGTCGTGGCCGCCGAGGTCGCGGAACGTCGCGAGCAGCGCGGCGTCGTCGAGGTCGCCGACGTCGACCTCGATCCGCTCGCGCAGCTCGGCCGCGTCCGCGCGCAGCAGCCGCTGGTACTCCTCGTTGGGCATCGCGTCGATGCGGGCGCGCAGCTCCGGCCGCTCGCGCAGCCGCGCGCCGTACTTGACCATCTCGGTGTGCCAGCCGGCGGCCTCGAACATCCGCGCCAGGCGGCCCGCCGCGATGTCCGGGACGACGCGGTCGAGCGACTGGCGGTTGAGGTCGACGACCCACAGGACCTCCCCCAGCTGGGGGACCGTCGGGTCCGCGATCGCCTCCCACACCGCGCCCTCGTCGAGCTCCGCGTCGCCCAGCAGCGCGATCTGCCGCCCGCCGACCGGGACGTCGAAGTGGCCCGCGACGTAGCGGTGCGCGATCGCGCCCCACACGACCGCCGTCGCGCCGATGCCCACCGAGCCCGTGGAGTAGTCGACCGGGTCGGGGTCCTTCGACCGCGACGGGTAGGACTGCAGCCCGCCGAACTCGCGCAGCCGCGGCAGGTACGACGCGTCCAGCCGTCCCAGCAGGAAGTTGATCGCGTGCAGCACCGGCGAGGCGTGCGGCTTGACGGAGACGCGGTCAGGCGCGCGGAGGAACGCGAACCACAGCGCGGTCATGAGCGAGACCATCGACGCGCTCGACGCCTGGTGGCCGCCGACCTTGATCCCGCTCGGGTTGGGCCGGACGCGGTTCGCGTGGTGGACGATCGCCGTCGCCAGCCACAGGACGCGCCGCTGGACGCGGTCGAGGACCTCGAGGTCGATGTCGTCCATCCGGCGCGAGGCTACATGCGGCGGCGCTAGCGTTCGCTGCCATGCGACGGCTCGCAACGCTCGTCTTCGTGATCCTCGCGCTGCCGGCGACGGCCGCCGCGCAGCAGAGCGACCCCAACTGCCTGAACACCGACCCTCCGCCGGTCACCAAGCCGCCGCACCCGATCCGGTTCGGGATCACCCCCGGCGCGGCCGGCAGCGTGGGCGGCGGGCAGGCGAACGTCGTCGCCGAGGACGACGCGAAGGCGATGGCCGCGCTGCGCGACCTACGGCCCGGCGGCCGGGCGCTCGTCATGCGCCTCAACCGGCTGTTCTGGGCCGACGGCGACGAGGGCATCAAGCGGTTCGCCGCGCTCACCGACAAGTACGCGTCGGCCGGCTTCCAGGTCGAGTCGCAGGTCCGCTACCACCCGCCCGAGGGCAAGGAGGGCGACATCGCGGCGTGGGTGCAGTACGTGCGGGCGGTGGCGCGGGAGCTGGGGAGGCGGCCCGCGCTGTCGGCCCTCTCGATCACCAACGAGGGCAACTTCGACGGCTCGAAGAACACGTCCGACGGCGCGTACGAGGGCGTCGTCGACGCGCTGGTGCAGGGCACGGTGGCGGCGCGCGAGGAGCTCGACGCGATGGGCCGCCAGGACGTCCAGCTCGGGTTCTCGATGATGTGGCGCTGGCGACCGGACGGCGACCGCAAGTTCTGGGAGGACATCGGCGCGAAGGGCACGCCCGCCTTCCGCGCGGCCGTCGACTACGTCGGCCTGCAGATCTACCCCGGCCTCGTCTACCCGCCGGCGCCGCAGCCCGGCCGCAGCGCCGGCGACGAGATCGTCGAGGCGCTCACGCTGCTGCGCAATTGCTACATGCCGAAGGGCAAGCTCGGGCCCGAGGTGAGCACGTGGATCAGCGAGAACGGCTACGCCACGAACCTCGGCCGGTCGGAGGAGAGCCAGGTCGCCGACCTGCGGTCCACGCTCGACGTCGTCTCGAAGTGGTCGGGCGAGCTGGGGATCAGCGACTACCGCTACTTCAACCTGCGCGACAACGACTCCGACGGCTCCGACCTGTTCGCCGCGGTCGGGCTGCTGCGCGACGACTACTCGCGTAAGCCGGCGTTCGCGACGTTCGGCGGCGCGGTCGCGCAGCTGGGCGCCGACGCTCCCCCGCTCGTGCCCGTTCCGCAGCCGCCGACGGCGCCCGCGACGCCGCCGCGCTTCGACCCCTCCGGCCTGCGGGTCAGCATCCGCCGCCGCGGACGGCGCACGCTCGTCGTCGGCGGCCGCGTGCTGGGCGGGAGGTGCACCGGCAGGGTCCGCGTGAAGATCGGGCGCAAGACGCGCCGCGTCAAGGTCCGCCGCGACTGCCGCTTCCGCCTGCGTGCGAAGGTCCGCGGGCGCGCGAGGAGCGTGCGGGTCGTCGTCCGCCGCGGTCGCGTCGCCGCGACGCGGCGGGTGCGCCTCGGCCGCGCGCGGTGAGCCTCGGCCTTACGGCTCGCGTCACGGACGTCGGCGTCGCGTCCTGACGTCCCGGCCGTCGAGCGCGTCCAGCAGCGAACCGACCGCCGCGCCGAAGCTGTCCTCCGGGTCGCCCTGCAGGTGCGCGACGAGCGGGCCGCCCCAGCGCGCGTGCATCAGCTCGATGCTGACCAGGCCGTGCATCGTCGCCCACACCAGGTGCGCGTCGGCGGCGGGATCCGGGAAGTCGGGGCGCCACGCGGCGATGCGTCGCGCGAGCATCTCGAAGGTCTCCAGCCCGGCCAGCCGGCTGGCGTCCGACGGAACGAAGTCCGGGGTCGCGCGCTCGAACATGAGCCCGTAGAGCGCCTCGTTCTCGAGCGCGAACGCGCGGTACGCGAGCGCGAAGGCCAGCAGCTCGTCACGCCCCCGCCCGTCGGAGCCGACGCCGGCGAGCCGCTCCTCCAGGCGCCGGAAGCCGTGCAGGTAGAGCTGCTCCAACAGCCCCTGCTTGGACCCGAAGTGGGTGTAGACCCCCATCGTCGACTGCTCGGCGGCTGCCGCGACGTCGCGGATCCGCACCGCTCCGGGCCCGCGCTCCTCCAACAGGCGCAGCGCTGCGTCGAGCAGGGTCTCGCGCGATGTCGCCGGGCTGGGCACCGCCTCGCATCGTACGCCTTGACACGGAGGGATAACAAAGTTATGTTGGGCCCATGCACACCCTCAGAACCACCCACACCGACACCGCCTCCCGACCGTCGCCCGGGCTGCTCCTCGGCCTGACGGGCGCCCTGCTGGCGCTCCTGATCCTCAACCTCGCGGTCTTCGACGACCTGCGGACCGACCCGTCGGCGGGCGTCCTCGAGACCTTCGCCAAGCCGCAGCACCTCGCGAGCCTCGTCGCGGTCTTCGTCGCGGCCGGCCTGGTCGCGGTCCGGCACCGCTCGGCGGCCCGCGTGGCGGTCGTCGTCGCGTGGATCGAGATCGCGGCGTTCACGTTCTTCCACGCCATCCCCGTCGAGATCGGACCGTCCAAGCCCTACTGGGGCGACGGCATGGGCGACGCGCTGCAGTGGGCCGGCCTCGTCTCGATCCTCGCCGTCAGCGTCGCCATCGTCCGCGCCGCGCGGGCGCGGTCATGATCGACGCCTGGGCGCTCACCAAGCGACGCGGCGGGAGGCGTCCTCGTGACGCCCTCCGCCGTCACGCCAGCAGCGAGCGGCCCACGATCTCCTTCATGATCTCGTTCGAGCCGGCGTAGATCCTGCTCACGCGCGCGTCGGCGTAGAGGCGGGCGATCGGGTACTCGAGCATGTAGCCGTAGCCGCCGAAGAGCTGCAGGCAGCGGTCGATCACGCGGCCCTGGACCTCGGTGCAGAACAGCTTGACCTCGGCGGCACGCTCGACGGAGAGCGTGCCGTCGACGAGCTGCATCGTCGCCTCGTCGACGAACGCCTGCGCCGCGTCGGCCTCGGTCCGGCACGCGGCGAGCTCGAAGCGCGTGTTCTGGAACGAGCCGATCGACTTACCGAACGCCTCGCGCTCCTTGACGTACTCGACCGTCATCCGCACCGCGGCCTGCGCCGTCGCCACGCCTGCGACCGCGACGCTGAGGCGCTCCTGCGCGAGGTTGTGGACCATCTGGCCGAAGCCCTGGCCCTCGGCGACGAGCAGGTTCTCGGCCGGCACGCGCGCGTCGTTGAAGAAGAGCTCGGCGGTGTCCTGCGAGTGCATGCCGACCTTCTCGAGGTTGCGTCCGCGCTCGAGCCCGGGCGTGTCGCCCTCGATGACGAGCATGCTGATGCCCTTGTGGCGCTGCGAGGGGTCGGTCTTGACCGCGGTGACCATCAGGTCGGCGTTGATCCCGTTGGTGATGAACGTCTTCGCGCCGTTGACGATGTAGTGGTCGCCGTCGCGGATCGCCTTCGTCTTGATGCCCGCGAGGTCGGACCCCGTGCCCGGCTCGGTCATCGCGATCGCCGTGATCAGCGTGCCGTCCGTGATCCCCGGCAGCCAGCGCTGCTTCTGCTCCTCGTTGCAGTACTCCAGGAAGTACGGCAGGCAGACGTCGTTGTGCAGGGTCAGGCCGACGCCGAAGCCGCCGAGCGAGAGCCGGAAGCACTCCTCGCTGAGGACGACGTTGAAGCGGAAGTCGTCGACGCCCGCGCCGCCGTACTCCTCCGGCACCTGCGTCGCGATGAACCCGTTGCTGCCGGCGGCGGCGAACACGTCGCGCGGGACGATCCCCTCCCGCTCCCAGTCGTCGAAGTGCGGCGCGACCTCGTTGGTGAGCCAGCGCCGGACGCTCTGGCGGAAGTCCTCGTGGTCGTCCTCGAAGATGCGGCGGCGGGTGGTCGTCGTGTCGGTCGCGCTCATGCTGGAAGGGTAGGCTCGTCTGGCCATGCGCACCGATCCCACCGACAACGGCGGCCTGTTCATCGGCCGGCGTCCCGGAACCGCGCCCCTCCGCTACCGGGTGGCGCCCGAGCCGAGCCTCGGGCTGCGCCGCGTGTTCGACAAGGTCTTCGCGGCGTCGCTCCTCGCGCTCATGACGCTCGTCTCGCTGACGTTCTGGGGGCCGATCCCCGCGGCGTGGCTGTGGCTCGGCGCGCAGGTGAAGGACCAGACGGGCTCCGGCGGCCTCGCGATCGTCGTGTCCTCGCTGGGGATGCTGCTGACGCTGATCGGCGCGCTCATGCTCCTCAAGCGCCTCGACGCGTTCTGGATGCTCGTGCGCCGCGCGGCCGGCTACGACCAGCGCACGGGGATGATCGGGACCGTCTTCGCCGTCGCCGCGGTGCTCGGCGTCACCCTCTTCGCGCTGTGGTTCTTCTTCCTGGCGGGACCGGGGCCGGAGATCCTCGGCGGCCGGGACTGACGCTCCGCTCCGCGTGCCGACCTGGGACGAGGTGGCGGAGATCGCGCTGGCGTTGCCGGAGACGAGCGAGCGGCTCTCGCGCGGCAACCGCCAGTGGAGGGTCAAGGACAAGCTGTTCGCGTGGCAGCGGCCGCTGCGCCGGGCCGACCTCGCCGCGCTCGGCGACGCCGCTCCGGCCGGCCCGATCCTCGGCGCGCGGGTCGAGCACCTCGTCGCGAAGGAGGCCCTCCTGCAGGACGACTCGGGAGCCTTCTTCACGACCCCGCACTTCGACGGGTACCCGGCGATCCTCGTGAAGCTCGACGAGATCGGCCTGGAGGATCTGCGCGAGGTGATCGTCGAGGCGTGGCTGTGCCGCGCGCCGAAGCGCGTCGTGGACGCATACCTCGAGCGCTAGCGGCGGCGGTAGACCACCTTCAGGTCGTCCTTCGAGTCGCCCGGCGTGCGGGCGAGCCGCGAGAGCCACTCGAACCCGTCGGGGTGCGGCGTGGCGGAGAAGCGCTGCGCGAACCCGAGCTCGTCGCGCCGGCAGAGCAGGACCCCGTCCTCGACCGAGACCTCGTATCGGTCATCGCGCGCTCCGCGGTTCGAGCTCCGGCGGCAGTGCCGTCGGGCCGTCGGGGTAGAGGTCGGCCAGCGTCTCCGGGGTCATCTCCAGCGTGTTCCCCGGCTCGGGAGGCGCGCCGCAGACGAGCCAGAGCGCCTCGGCGTCCGTGTCGTTGAACACCTGCCGGACGGTCCGCGGCTCGACGACCAGCGCCGACAACGGGTCGAGCGTGAGCACCTCCTCCCCGATCCGCACGCGCCCCGTCCCCTCGAGGAGCACGTACAGCTCGGTCTGCGTACGATGGCGATGCTTGGTGACCGTCTGCCCGGGCGCGAGGCGCCACAGCCGCGCCCCGAGCGCGTCCGTGCCGAGCTGCTTGGCGAGGTCCGTGTTCAGGACGCCCGTCGCGTTCGACGGTCGCCAGAAGGCGTCGGCGGCAGGCAGGACGCGGTAGCCGTCGGTCATGCGCCCATGATGCCGCCCCAACACCCGAGCCGTCCTGCTCGACGGGGGTTGTCCTGCTTGACCCCCGGCAGGTGGCGCCGGAGCAGGACGACGCGGCCGACGGGCCCGGCCGCCCGCGGACGCCGACTGGCGGCGGGCCGACCTTCCGCCCGCCAGACGCTCGGGACCTGAGGGCGGAGCCCGATGTCCGTCTGGAGGGTGGAATGGTCGGACCGCCCGCCCCGCCACCGACAACAGCCCGGGGGGTTGTCCTGCTTGACCCCCGGCAGGTGGGGCCGAAGCAGGACGACGCGGCCGGCGCGCCCGCGCCACCGCGGACGCCGACTGGCGGCGGGCCGACCTTCCGCCGGCCAGACGCTCGGGACCTGAGGGCGGAGCCCGATGTCCGTCTGGAGGGTGGAATGGTCGGACCGCCCGCCCCGCCGCAACGGCCGGGGCCGCCGGCGCGTGGCGGGGTGGGCGGGCGGGCCGCTCCTCGCGGCCGCGGAGGAGCGCCGCGCCGCAGCGAAGTAGGCCCGGACCGCCCTACTCGCGGGTGCCGGCGATGGCGTGACAGGCGAAGAGGAACTGGACCGGCAGGCGGGCTATGAGCGCCCAGTGCGGGGCGTCGGGGAACTTGTCGGGCTCGAGCGCCATCCAGACGTTCGCGGGGTAGACGGCCGCGAGGAGCAGGAGCAGGTACCAGCGCGCGAGGCGCCGCGGGCCCGCGAAGGCGAGCGCGGAGCCGAGCCACTCCGCCGCGCCGCTGGCGTACGTGATCGCGCGCGCGTGCTCGTCGAGCGGCGGCGGGACGATCGCGTCGTAGAACTGCGGGCGGACGAAGTGGATCGCTCCGGCCGCGAGCCAGAAGATCCCGAGGGTCAGGCGCGCGCGGCTCACGACGCGAGCAGCGATCGGCCGGTCATCGCGGCCGGCTGCTCGATCCCCAGCAGGGCGAGGATCGTCGGCGCGACGTCGGCGAGGATCCCCTCGCCGGAGAGCCGGACGGCGGCGGACGTCACGACGAACGGCACCGGGTTCAGCGAGTGCGCGGTGTCGGGCGACCCGTCCTCCTCGAGCATCTCGTCGGCGTTGCCGTGGTCGGCGGTGACGACGCAGACACCGCCGCTGTCCGACACGGCCCGGACGACGTCGCCCAGGCAGGCATCGACCGTCTCGCACGCGCGAACCGCCGCCGGGATCGATCCCGTGTGGCCGACCATGTCGGGGTTGGCGAAGTTGATGATCCCGAAGCGCGGCGCGTCCTCGCGCCAGCCGGCGATGAACGCGTCGGCGGCCTCGCGCGCGCTCATCTCCGGCTTGAAGTCGTACGTCGGGACGTCGCGCGGGGACGGGACGAGCCGGCGGTCCTCGCCCTCGTACGCCTCCTCCTCCCCGCCGTTGAAGAAGTACGTCACGTGGGGGTACTTCTCCGTCTCCGCGACGTGCAGCTGCCGCTCCCCCCGCGCGGCGATCACGTGCGCGATCGTCTCCGCCGGGCGCGCCGGCGGGAACGCGACCGGATACGGCCAGCCCTCCTCGTACTCGGTCAGCGTCGTGATGCGCTCGACGTGCTCGGCGAGCGCGGTCACGATCTGGCGCATCCGGTCCGGGCGGAAGTTGAACATGACGACGCTGTCACCCGGGCGGATCCGCGCCTCGTCCCCGACCGTCGTGGGCGCGATGAACTCGTCCGTCTCGTCGCGCTCGTAGGCGGCGCGCACCGCGGCCTCGCCGCTGTCCGCATGGTGCTCGCCGACGCCGTCGACCAGCAGCGCCCGCGCCTTCTCGGTCCGCTCCGCACGCTTGTCCCGGTCCATGCCGAAATACCGCCCGACCACCGAGCCGATCCGCGCGCCGCCGAAGGACTCCACGCGCGCGACGAAGTCGGCCCCGCCGTGCGGCGACGTGTCGCGCCCGTCGGTGAACGCGTGCACCACGAGGTCCGGGACGCCGAGCGATCGAGCCAGCGCGACGAGCCGGTCGAGGTGCTCGAGCGAGGAGTGGACCCCGCCGTCCGAGACCAGCCCGACGAGGTGGACGCGCGGCGCGGCGCGCATCGCCTCCACGAGAGCGTCGACCGACGCGAAGTCCGCCTCGTTGATGCGCACGAGGTCCTGCTTGACCACCGAGCCCGCCCCGAGGTTGAGGTGCCCCACCTCGCTGTTGCCCATCTGCCCCTCGGGCAGCCCGACCGCGTTCCCGCACGCGATGAGCTGCGTGTGGGGGAACCGCGACCACAGGTCGTCGAAGACCGGCGTCGACGCCAGGTCGACCGCGTTGCCGGGACCCGGAGGAGCGAGCCCCCACCCGTCCAGGATGATGAGCGCGGCCGAGGGAAACGACGTCATCGAGCGGCGTCGACGATGGCCGTGAAGTCGGCGGGATCCAGCGAGGCGCCGCCGATCAGCCCGCCGTCGACGTCCGGCAGCGCGAGCAGTTCCGCCGCGTTCCCCGGCTTCATCGACCCGCCATACTGCACCCGGATGCGCGCGCCCTGCTCGCGCGAGCGGTCCGCGACCAGCGCGCGGCAGAACGCGCACGCCTCCTGCGCCTGCTCCGGCGTCGCGACCTTCCCGGTCCCGATCGCCCAGATCGGCTCGTAGGCGATCACGACCTCGTGCAGGCGCTCGGTCGGGACGTCGTGCAGCCCCTCCTGGACCTGCGTGCGCAGCTTGCGCTCGGTGTCGCCGCGATCGCGCTCCTCCTCGGTCTCCCCCACGCACAGGATCGGCGTCAGGCCGGCCTCGAGGGCGGCGGGGACCCGGCGCTGCAGCGCCTTGTCGGTCTCGTTGTAGAGCTCGCGCCGCTCGGAGTGGCCGAGGATGACGCCGTCGACGCCGATCTCGGTGAGCATCGGCGCCGACACCTCGCCGGTGAACGGGCCGCTGGGCGACTCGTGCATCGTCTGCGCGTAGACGCCGACCCCGGAAGGCGCCGCACGCCGCGCCGCCCACAACGCCGTGAACGGGACGCAGACCGCGATCTGCACGCCGCCGAAGTCCCGCCCGTCGAGCTCGGCGAGGAACGCCTCGGCCTCGGCCGCGGTCTTGTGCATCTTCCAGTTGCCGGCGATGAACGGGACGCGGTCGCTCATCGCAGCGCCTCCACGCCCGGCAGCGGCTTGCCCTCGAGCAGCTCCAGAGAGGCCCCGCCGCCCGTCGACAGGTGCGTGACGGAATCCGCCAGCCCGAACTGCGTGAGCGCCGCGGCGCTGTCGCCGCCCCCGACCACGGTCGTCCCGGGCGCGGCGGCCACGGCCTCGGCGACCGTGCGCGTCCCGGCCGCGAAGGGCTCGAGCTCGAACGCGCCCATCGGCCCGTTCCAGAACACCGTCCCGGCCGAGGCGATCGTGTCGGCGTACCGCGACGCGCTGCGCGGGCCGATGTCGAGCCCCATCCACCCGTCCGGGACGTCGACGCCGTCGAGGTCCTGCACGTCGGTGTCGGCGCTGAAGGCGCGGCCGAGCCGCAGGTCGTCGGGCAGGGCGATCTTCGCGTCGGAGCCGACCGAGCGAGCCGGCTCGATCCCCTCCTCCTCGCACAGCGACGACCCGACCGAGTGCCCGGCTGCCGCGAAGAACGGAAAGCACATCGCGCCGCCGATGAGGATCGCGTCGGCGCGCTCGAGGAACGCCTGGAGGACCCCGATCTTGTCCGTGACCTTCGCGCCGCCGACGACGGCGACCAGAGGCCGCGCGGGGTCGCGGAGGATGCCCTCCAACGTCTCGACCTCACGCTGGAGGAGCCGTCCCGCAAAGCTCGGCAGGAGCCGCGCGACGCCCTCCGTCGACGCGTGCGCCCGGTGCGCCGCGCCGAACGCGTCGTTGACGTACGCATCGGCGAGCGCCGCGTAGCGCCCGGCGAGATCGGCGTCGTTCTTCGTCTCCCCCGGCTCGTAGCGGACGTTCTCGAGCATCACGACGTCGCCGTCCGGCACCTCGTCCAGCGACGACGCCAGCGCGACGTCCACCCCGAGCAGCTCCGCCGTCCGCGCCGCGACCGGGGCCAGCGAGAGCTCGGGCTCGCGGTCCTTCGGCCGGCCGAGGTGCGCGGCGAGCAGGAGGCGCGCGCCGCGCGAGCGCAGCTCCTCCAGCGTCGGCAGCGCCGCTCGGATCCGCGTGTCGTCCGTTATCCGACCCTCGGCGAGGGGGACGTTGAAGTCCACCCTCACCAGCACCCGCTTCCCCTCGACGTCCCCGAGGTCGTCGAGGGTCCTCACGAGGTGGCGGCGGCCTGCGGCACGAGGACCTGCTGGGCGAGCTCGACGACCCGGTTCGAGTAGCCCCACTCGTTGTCGTACCACGACACGGCCTTGACCATCGTCCCGTCGATGACCGACGTCAGCTGCGCGTCGAAGATCGACGAGTGCGGGTTGGAGACGATGTCGCTCGAGACGATCGGGTCCTCGGTGTACTGGAGGATGCCCTGCAGCCCGTCGCTCTCGGCGGCGGCCCGCATCGCCTCGTTGATCTCCTCGACCGTCGTCTCGCGCTCGGCCTCGATCGTCAGGTCGACGACGGACCCGGTCGGGACGGGGGCGCGGACCGCGAAGCCCGACAGCTTGCCCTTCATCTCCGGCAGCACGAGGCCGACGGCCTTCGCGGCGCCGGTCGAGGCGGGGATCAGGTTGATCGCGGCCGCGCGGGCGCGGCGCAGGTCCTTGTGCGGGAGGTCCTGCAGGCGCTGGTCGGCCGTGTACGCGTGGATGGTCGTCATCAGGCCGTGCTTGATCCCCACGGTGTCGTTGAGGACCTTCGCGAACGGCGCGAGGCAGTTGGTCGTGCACGACGCGTTGGAGATGACGTGGTGCTGCTCGGGGTCGTACTGGTCGAAGTTGACGCCGAGGCAGACGGTGATGTCCTCGCCCTTGGCCGGGGCGGAGATGATGACCTTCTTCGCGCCCCCGCTGTCGATGTGCTTCTGCGCGCCCTCGCGGTCGGTGAAGTGTCCCGTCGACTCGATGACGACGTCGACGCCCAGGTCGCCCCACGGCAGCTTCGCGGGATCGGTCTCGGCGAGCACCTTCAGGTCGTCGCCGTCGACGTTCAGGCCGTCGCCCGTGACCTCCACGGTGCCCTTGTACGGGCCCAGGATCGAGTCGTACTTGAGGAGGTGGCCGAGCGTCTTGCTGTCGGTCAGGTCGTTGACCGCCACGAACTCGATGTCGGCTCCGGCCGCCTTCGCCGCGCGGAACAGGTTGCGGCCGATCCGCCCGAAGCCGTTGATCCCTACGCGTACGGCCATGTGTTTCAAGTCCTCCTGAATCGCCTTCCCGAGGCGATGGAGCCTATCCAGCGGAGCCGGTGACGATCTCCACGCGCAGGCCGTCCGGGTCGCGGAGGTAGGCGGCGAAGTAGCGGGTGCCGTAGTGCGGCCGCGGGCCGGGCGCGCCGTCGTCGCTGCCGCCGTGCGCCAGCCCCGCCGCGTGGGCGGCCTCGACGGCGGCCTTGCCCGTCGCCTTCAGCGCGACGTGGCCGTAGCCGGGCTCGGGCCGACGGCCGCGCTCGACGATCCAGAACGACGGGCCGTTGTCGCCGTAGGCGATCGCCTGGCCGGACTGGTGCGTGCGGCGGGTGCCGAGCGCGAAGAAGACGGCGTCGTAGAACCGCGCCGAGCGCGACAGGCTGGAGACGTCGAAGCCGACGTGATCGAGCACCCCGCGTCATTCGGCCTCAAATCGCGCGCCCCTGCCGCCGATACGCCCTCTCATGCGTCGATTCATCCTCCCCCTGGCCGTCGTCGCGGCCCTCGCCGCCACCCCCGCGGCCGCCGCCCCCACGCTCAAGTTCAAGGGCAAGAACGAGAACAACCGGCCGCTGACCTTCAAGCTGCGTAGCGGCAAGGTCGTCGACTTCGTCGGCGGCATCAACCTCTTCTGCATCGGCGAGGGCATCCAGTTCAACGCCGTGATCCCGCCGAAGGCCATGAAGGTCACCGGCGGCAAGTTCAAGTACAAGGGCGATGACAAGGAAGGCAACGGCTCGATCGAGATCAAGGGCACGATCACCGGCAAGAAGGCCAAGGGCTCCTTCTCGATGGTGACCTCGCACTACAGCGCGAGCGAGGGCCGCGTGATCTCGTGCAGCGGCGACACCAAATGGACCGCGAAGGCGAAGTAGCCGTCTAGAGCGCCGCGTCGCGGTGGACCACGTCCACCGCGATGCCGTCGCGCCCCTTGTAACGAGCGCCGAGGTGCTCGGCGATCGCGACGCTGCGGTGCCGGCCGCCGGTGCAGCCGATCGCGATCGTCAGGTGCGCCTTGCCCTCCAGCAGGTACTGCGGGAGGAGGAAGTCGAGCAGCGCGTGTAGGCGCTCGTAGAGCTCGTCGAGCTTGCCGTCCTGCGCGACGTACTCGACGACGCGCTCGTCGAGCCCGGTGAGCGGTCGCAGCTCGGGGACGTAGTGCGGGTTCGGGAGGAAGCGGACGTCGAAGATGAGGTCGGCGTCGCGGAGCGGGCCGTGCTTGAAGCCGAAGCTCGTGAAGGAGACGGTGAGGCGCTCGCGCTCGAGCGGCAGCATGTCCTTGGCCACGCGTCTTCTGAGCGCGGCGGCGGAGATCGACGTGGTGTCGATGACGAGGTCGGCGCGCTCGCGCAGCGGCGCCAGCACGGCGCGCTCGGCGAGGATCCCCGCCGCGACGCCGCCGTCCGTCGCCAGCGGATGCCGGCGGCGCGTCTCCTTGTAGCGGGTCAGCAGCGCGTCGTCGTCCGCGTCGAGGAAGAGGACACGGTCGGGCACCCCGGCCTCCTCGAGCTCCTCCAGGACCTCGAGCAGCGGGTCGAAGAACTCGCCTCCTCGCACGTCGCACACCACCGCCGCCAGCTGCACCTTCGAGCCCGGATGGCGGAAGAGGTCGACGAGGCCGCGCATCATCTCCGGCGGCAGGTTGTCGACGCAGAAGTAGCCGGCGTCCTCGAAGACGTTCATGGCGGTCGACTTCCCCGCACCCGAGAACCCGGTGATGACGACGAAGTCCTTCAGCTGCGCGTCGTGAGCGGCGGCCTCGACGGGCCCGCTCTCGGTGGTGGCCACGGGACCATTGTGGCGCGCGACCCGGACTACTGCCGCGCGCGGCGCGCGACGGTGAGGCCGACGAGCCGCGAGACGACGAGCGCCACGTAGCCGAGCCCCGCGAGCTGCTCGAGCATCACGAGCGCGCGCGCGAACGGCTCGACGGGGACGACGTCGCTGAGCCCGGTGCTCGTGAGCGTCGTGAAGCTGAGGAAGAGGAGCTCCATCCAGCTGCGATCGCCGCTGGGATCGACGGCCGCGGTGAAGCTGCCCGGGTCGACCGCCTGGCAGACCGTGAACGTGTACGCGAACGCCCAGGCCACGAGGGTGAACGTCGCGCCGACGGCGAAGAGCTCGTCGCGCGTGACCTCGTGGTCGGCGAGCATGTAGAAGAGCAACGCGCCGGCCGCGTAGAAGTAGAGGGCGGCCTCGACCGCCGACGAGTACGGGAGCAGGTCGTCGTCGCCCGTGACGGCCTGGATGAGCAGCAGCACGGTCGCCGGGATGCCGAGCCCGACCGCCACGCTCGTGAGGCCGGGCGAGTCGCGCACCGCGAGCACGACGAGCCCGAGCACCAGCACCCCGACGAGGCTGAAGAGCGCCCGTCCCGCCCCGTGGCCCTCCATGAACGGGTAGACGAGGACCGCCATCAGCTGGACGGCGAAGAGGACCGCGGAGGGCTCGCGCCTGACGAAGCCGATCACGCCGCAACGTTCGCCGCGCACCCGTGGACGACCTTGTTCAGGCGCAGCAGCGTCAGGTCGCCGAGCGGCGTCGAGAGCGAGCCGATGCGGTTGGTCACGAAGCCGAGCGCGAGGCCCGCGTCCGGGTCCGCCCACGCGCCGGAGCCTCCGTAGCCGTAGTGGCCGAACGCGCGCGGCGCCTGCGGGCCGGCCACGAACGCCTGGTGGTAGCCGAGGCGCCAGCGCATCCGCAGGCCGAGCACGACGTCCGGGGTGCGGACCTGGACCTTCCCGAGGCGCTCGACGGTCTCCGGCTTCAGCAGGCCCCCGCCTCCGAGCGCGAGCGCCTCGTACAGGCGGGCGAGCGCGCCGGCGCTGAAGATCCCGTTGACGGCGGGCATCTCGGTGTTCCAGATCGGCGGCTCGGCGCCGAGGAAGAGCCGGTCGAAGCCGGGCAGGTGCAGCGCCTCGATCGCGGGGCGGGCGCGGGCGGCGCGGGTCCACAGCGGGGCCATGACGGCGGCGGCCGAGCCGAGGTGACGGAGCGCCGACCCGATCGGCTCGGCGATGCGGTCGCGGACCTCGTGCGGCGCCCCGATGTGGAGCCCGTCGACGCCGAGCGGCTCGGCGACCTCGGTCCGGACGAGGTCGGCCATGCCCTTGCCGGTGACGCGCCGGGCGATGCCCGCGAGGATCCAGCCGTACGTGATCGCGTGGTAGCCCGAGCGGGTCGTCGGCGCGCGATCCAGCTTCCGCGCCGCGAGCCGCTCCTCCATCGCGAGGTGGTCGAGGATGTCCGGTCCGGTGTCCGCGACCGCCTGCACGCTGTGCAGGCCGGCGCGGTGGGTCATGACGTCGCGGAGGGTGACGCGCTCCTTGCCGCCCGCCCCGAACTCGGGCCAGTGCCTCGCGACTGGGTCGTCGAGGTCGAGCAGGCCGCGCTCGACCAGCCGGTGCATGACGGTCGACGCCACGCCCTTCGTGGTCGAGAAGCTCACGGAGAGCGTCTCCGGCGTCCACGGGCGCGTCCGGCGCGCGTCGGCCCATCCCCCGGCGAGATCGACCACCGTCTCGCCGCGGTGGCGGACCACGAGCGCGCCGCCTCCCGCCCCGCGGGCGACGAGCTTCCCGAAGGCCTCCGCGACCGGGCGGAAGGCGGGTGACGCGAAGCCGGACATCGAGCGCGGGAGCGTAGACGTCCGACCGGCGTACGAACATGTGTTCGTATCGAGACATGATCCTCCACGCCGACGTCGACGCCTTCTACGCCTCGGTCGCCCAGCGCGACGACGCCTCGCTTCGCGGGCGGCCGGTCGTGGTCGGCGGGTGGGTCGTGATGGCCGCGAGCTACGAGGCGCGGGCGTTCGGCGTGCGGGGCGGGATGGCGACGGCGCGGGCGCGGGCGCTGTGCCCGGACGTGCTCGTGGTGGAGACGAACTTCGACGCGTACATGGAGGCGAGCCGCGCGGTGTTCGAGGTGTTCGACCGGTTCACGGAGGTGGTCGAGCCCGGGTCGCTCGAGGAGGCGTTCCTGCACGTCGGCGAGCAGGGGCGCGAGGCGCCGCGCGCGCTGGCCGAGCGGCTGCGCCGCGAGGTCCGCGAGGAGGTCGGGCTGCCGCTGAGCGTCGGCGTCGCGCGGACGAAGGTCCTGGCGAAGATCGCGAGCCGGACCGCGAAGCCGGACGGGCTGTACGTCGTGCCGCCCGACGGCGAGCTCGAGTTCCTGCGGCCGCTGCCGGTCGAGCGGATCTGGGGCATCGGGCCGGCGACGACGCGCAAGCTCCACGCGATCGGGCTGACGACGGTCGGCCAGGCCGCGGAGCTGACGCGCGAGCAGCTCGTCGCGATCCTCGGCAAGGCGGCGGGCGGCTACGTGCACGCGATCGCCAACAACCACGAGCCCCGGCGCGTGCGGCGAAGGCGCGGCCGGCGGTCGTTCGGGGCCCAGCGGTCGCTCGGCCGAAGACCCCGGTCGCGACCCGACCTCGACGCCGCGATCGACGACCTCGCCGAGCGGCTCGCCAAGCGGATGGAGCGCAAGGGCCGCGCCGGGCGGACGGTCGTGCTGCGCCTGCGCTTCGGCGACTACACCCGGGCGACCCGCTCGTGCACCCTCGGCCACCCGACCTCCCGCGCCGAGGCGATCGCCGCGGCCTCCCGCCGCCTCCTCGACGCGGCGATGCCGCTCGTCGAGCACAACGGGATCACCCTCGTCGGCCTCAGCGTCACCAACCTCGACGGGACCGCCGGCGAGGAGCAGCTGGAGCTGCCGGTATGAAGGCGCCCCGAAAGGGATCCTTCGCGCACGCCGCCGCGGACGCGAGAAGCGCAGCGGCGACGGTGGACGCGCCTACCGCTCCATGCGGAGGTGCGCGTGCAGCTCGCGGGCGACCTTCGGCGGGACTCCGGGCACCGCCTCGAGTTCCTCGCGCGGCGCGTTCAGCACCGCCTCCGGCGACCCGAAGTGCTTCAACAGCGCGCGCTTGCGCGTCGGGCCGATCCCCGGCAGGCCGTCGAGGACCGACTCGGTCATCGCCTTGTCGCGCCGGGTGCGGTGGTGGGTGATCGCGAAGCGGTGGGCCTCGTCGCGGACGCGCTGCAGGAGCTGGAGCTCGGGCGTGTCGTGCGGCAGCACGATCGGGTCCGGCCGGCCCGGCACGAAGACCTCCTCGATCCGCTTGGCCAGCGACACGACCGCGACGCCGCGCTCGACGAACGCCGCCAGCGCGCGCATGCCTGCGGACAGCTGCCCCGGCCCGCCGTCGATCACGATCAGGTTCGGCAGCGTCGCGAACGACTCGTTGCGCTTCGGGTCGTGCGGCGAGAGGTCCTGCTGGCGCTCCCACTGCGACAGACGCCGCTCGAGCACCTCCTCCATCGCCGCGAAGTCGTCCGGCACCCCCTCGTTCAGGCCGCGCACCACGAACCGCCGGTAATCCGACTTCTTCGGCGCGCCCCCCTCGAACACCACCATCGACGCGGTCGTGTGCGTCCCCATCAGGTTCGAGATGTCGAAGCACTCGATCCGCAGCGGCAGCGAGTCCAGCGACAGCGCCTGCTGCAGGCGGTCCATCGCCTCCGACCGCTGCTGGCGCGAGCGCTCGGCCTTGAGCTTGTCGGTCTCCAGCGCCAGGTGCGCGTTACGCGTCGCCAGGTCGAGGATCCGCCGCTTGTCGCCGCGCTCGGACACCCGCACCTCCACCCGCGCGCCGCGGCGCTCGCTCAGCGCCTCCCCCAGCGCGTCCGACACCGGCACCCCGACGATCACCTGCGGCGGGATGAACGGCGCCGACGTGTAGTACTGCAGGACGAACTCTTCGACGACCTCCGAGGCCTCGCGCTCGCCCTCGTTCGCGAGGTAGAAGGACTGGCGGTCGCTCAAGACGCCGTCGCGCACCTGGAAGACCTGCGCGTTCGCCTCCGTCCCGCTCAGCGCGACGCCCACCGCGTCCACGCTGCCCACCGACGCCTTGGCCACCCGCTGGCGCTCGAGCAGCGCCCGCACCGCCTGCAGCCGGTTGCGCTCGATCGCCGCCTGCTCGAACTCCTGCACCGCCGCGGCCTCGGTCATCCGCTTCTCGAGGTCCTGCTCGACCTCCTTGTAGCGCCCCTGCAGGAACGCGATGACGCCGTCGATCGCCGTCCGGTACTCGGCGTGCGAGACGTACCCGACGCAGGGCGCCCCGCAGCGGCGGATGTAGTAGTCCAGGCACGGCGAGCCCGTCCGCCGCCCCGGCACCGCCCCGTTGCACGAGCGGTACATGAAGATCTTGCCGAGCGTGTCCAGCGTCGAGCGCGTCCGCTTCGCGCTGGAGTACGGCCCGAAGTACAGCCGGTCGCGCCGATGGCGCTCGCGCGTGAAGTACACCCGCGGAAACTCCTCGTCCATCGAGATCGCGATGTACGGATACGACTTGTCGTCGCGCAGGCGGATGTTGAACCGCGGCTTGTACTGCTTGATGAAGTTCTGCTCGGTGAGCAGCGCCTCGGCCTCGGTGTTGACGGACACGAAGTCGATCGACTGCGCGATCTCCACCATCTGCGTGTCGCCGCGCGTGACACGGTTGGAGAAGTGCCCGCCGACCCGCTTGCGGATCGACTTGGCCTTCCCGACGTAGATCACCTTCCCCTTCCCGTCGCGGAAGAGGTAGACGCCGGGAGAATCAGGGAGGTTGCGCCGTTGCTCTGAGAGGGCAGTCCCCATCCCCATCGAGGATATGGAGCAGCGCATCAAGGCCCTGGCGCGGGAGCGCCTCGGGTTCGAGGAGCTCAGGCCCGGCCAGCTCGAGGCCGTCGTCAGCGTGGTCGGCGGCCGCGACACGCTGTGCGTGATGTCGACCGGCTCGGGCAAGTCGGCGATCTACCAGCTCGCCGGCTTCGTCATCGACGGCCCGACCGTCGTCGTCTCCCCCCTCATCGCCCTCCAGCAGGACCAGATGGAGGCCGTCGAGGAGGAGGCGGCGGTCATCAACTCGACGCTCACCGACAGGCAGCGCGACGAGGTGCTCTCGGGCGCCCAGGACGACCAGGTCGAGTTCGTCCTCCTCGCCCCCGAGCAGCTCGCCAACCCCGAGGTGATCGACGAGCTCGCGCAGGCCGGCGTCAGCCTCTTCGTCGTCGACGAGGCGCACTGCGTCAGCCAGTGGGGGCACGACTTCCGCCCCGACTACCTGCGCCTCGGCGAGGCGATCGCGACGCTCGGCCACCCGCCGGTCCTCGCCCTCACCGCGACCGCCGCCCCGCCCGTCCGCGACGACATCCTCCGCGTCCTCGGGCTCGAGGACGCCGCCCAGGTCATCCGCGGCTTCGACCGCCCGAACATCCGCCTCGAGGTCGACCGCCACTACGAGGACCACCACAAGCACCGCGCGCTGCTCGAACGGGTCACCGGGACCCCCGGCCCCGGAATCGTCTACTGCGCCACCAAGAAGGGCGCCGAGAGGGTCGCGAAGGAGCTGCGCGAGCGCGGCGTCCGCGCCCAGCACTACCACGGCGGGCTCAGCGCCAGGACCCGCTCCGAGCGCCAGCGCCGGTTCATGGAGAACGACGGCGTCGACGTGATGGTCGCGACGATCGCGTTCGGGATGGGCGTCGACAAGGCGAACGTCCGCTGGGTGATGCACCACGACGTCAGCGAGTCCGTCGACTCCTACTACCAGGAGCTCGGCCGCGCGGGCCGCGACGGCGAGCCGGCGGAGGCCGTCCTGTTCTACCGCCAGCAGGACCTCGGCCTGCGCCGCTTCTTCGCCTCCGGCCGCGTCAAGGACGACGAGCTGCACCAGGTCGCGCAGGCGCTCATCGTCCACGCCGACCCGGTCCGCCCGAGGGAGCTCGTCGACGAGCTGCCGCTCAGCGACACGAAGCTCGCGACGGCGATCCAGCACCTTGAGGAGGCCGGGTTCGCGCACGTCCTCGACGACGGGACGGTCGCCGCGCGCCGCGACACCGACCTCATCGAGGCCGTCGAGCAGGCCGGCGAGGCCGAGGAGCACCGCCAGGCGTTCGACCGCTCGCGCGTGGAGATGATGCGCGCGTACGCGGAGACCGACGGCTGCCGCCGCGCGTTCATCCTCGGCTACTTCGGCGAGGACTACGAACCGCCGTGCGGCAACTGCGACGTGTGCGAGCGCCGCGGCGAGGACGTCGCCCGCACCGAGGAGCAGGGCCGCTTCGCCGTGGGCGATCGCGTCACGCACGCCGAATGGGGAGGCGGTAGCGTCGGCCAGGTGGAGGACGGCCAGATCACCGTCGTGTTCGACACCGTCGGGTACAAGACGCTCGGCCTCGACCTCGTGCTCGAGCGAGGGCTGCTCGAGGCCGAGTGATCGCCGCGAGGGGGCGCGCGCTGATCGCGATCGCCCACCCCGACCACCGCGACGAGCTCGAGCGCGAGGCGCGCGAGAGCGGAATTCTCCCCCGCGCGGTCGCCGTGCCGCGATGATGCCCCCCATGGATCCCGTTGTCCTCCTCCACGCCGGCGTCTGCGACAGGCGCATGTGGGACCAGATCGTCCCCGCGCTGCACGACGCCGGCCGCCGGGTCGTCGCCCCCGATCTGCGCGGGTTCGGCTCGCGCCCGTTCGGGATCGCGCCGTTCACGCACGCGCGCGACGTCCTCGCGCTGCTCGACGGGCTCGGCGCCGACAGCGCCGACGTCGTCGGCGCGTCCTTCGGCGGCCGGGTCGCGCTCGACGTCGCGTCGCTCGCGCCGGAGCGCGTCTCGTCGCTCGCGCTGCTCGCGCCCGGGTTCCCGCAGTGGGACTGGTCCGAGCAGATCGAGACGTACGGCCGCGCGGAGGAGGCGGCGATGCTGCGCGGCGACCACGACGAGGCCGTGCGGCTGAACCTCGACATCTGGGGACCCAACCTGTCCCCGGCCGACCGCGACTACGTGGCCGAGTGCGTGCGGACGAGCGCCGAGCGCGATGCGGAGTACGTCGAGGAGGAGCAGGTCGAGCCGCCGCTGCAGGACCGCCTCGACAGGATCACGGCGAAGACGCTCGTGGCCGTCGGCGACGCCGACGTGCCCGACTTCGTCGCGATCGCCCGGCACCTGGCCGACACGCTTCCGGGCCCCGACCTCGAGGTCCTGCCCGGCGCCGGGCACCTGCTCGCGCTGGAGCGGCCGGACGAGGTCTCCTCGCTGCTCGCGGCGTGGCTGCGGCGCGAGGAGTAGCGTCCTCGGGCATGACCACCGCCTACCGGACGTGCCCCTTCTGCGAGGCCACGTGCGGCCTGGAGATCACCCTCGACGGCGATCGGGTGCAGCAGGTCCGCGGGGACGCCGAGGACGTCTTCTCCCGCGGCTTCCTCTGCCCGAAGGGCGTCGCGCTGAAGGCCTACCACGAGGACCCCGCGCGCCTGCGCGCCCCGCTGGTCAAGCAGCCCGACGGCACGTTCGCGCAGGCGTCGTGGGACGAGGCGTTCGCGCTGATCGCCGAGCGGCTGCCGGCGATCCAGGAGGCGCACGGCAGGGACGCGGTGGGCGTCTACCTCGGCAACCCGAGCGTCCACAACCTCGACGGCCAGATCTACGGCCGCGTGCTGCTCAAGGCGCTGCAGACGAGGAACATCTTCTCCGCGAGCACCGTCGACCAGTACCCCAAGCAGGCTGCGTCGGCGCACATGTACGGCGGCGGGCTGACGCTGGCGATCCCCGACCTCGACCGCACGCAGTACGTGCTCATGCTCGGCGCCAACCCGGCGGCGTCGAACGGGTCGCTCATGACCGCGCCCGACGTGCGCGGGCGGCTCGCCGGCGTGCAGGCCCGCGGCGGGCGCGTCGTCGTCGTCGACCCGCGCCGCACCCGGACGGCGAAGCTCGCCGACGAGCATCTGTGGATCCGCCCCGGCAGCGACGCGCTGTTCCTCTTCGCGCTCGTGAACGTCCTGTTCGAGGAGGGGCTGGCGACGCCGATCCCCGAGCACTTCGCCGGGCTCGACATCGTCCAAGGGCTGGCCCGCGACTTCACCCCCGAGCGCGTCGGGCCGGCGACCGGCGTCCCCGCGGAGGCGACGCGCCGGATCGCGCGCGAGCTCGCCGCCGCCCCTCGCGCAGTCGTCTACGGGCGGATCGGTACGACGACGCAGGCGTTCGGCACCACCGCGAGCTGGCTCGTCGACGTCCTGAACGCGATCACCGGCAACCTCGACCGGCCGGGCGGCGCGATGTTCCCGCTCCCCGCGACGTCGAAGCGCGGGACAGGCAGCGGCCGGGGCGCGCGCTTCGGGCGCTGGACCAGCCGCGTCCGCGGCGCGGGCGAGATCTTCGGCGAGCTTCCCGTCGCGTGCCTGGCCGAGGAGATCGAGACGCCCGGCGAGGGGCAGATCCGCGCGATGATCACGGTGGCCGGCAACCCGCTGGTCTCCACCCCGAACGGCACGCGCCTCGGCGCGGCGTTCGCGTCGCTCGACTTCATGGTCAGCGTCGACGTGTATCTCAACGAGACGACGCGCCGCGCCGACGTGATCCTCCCCGCGCCGTCGCACCTCGAGCGCCCGCACTACGACCTCGCCTTCTACGGCTTCGCGGTGCGCAACGTCGCGAACTACTCCGCGCCCGTGCTCGAGCGCCCGGCGGGGATGCCGGACGAGTGGGAGACGCTGCTGCGCCTGACGGCGATCGCCGCGGGAGCGGGGGCCGAGGCGGACATCGAGGCGCTCGACGACATGGTCGCCGCCGACGTCGCCGGGCGCACCGGGGTGGAGCCCGACCCCGAGCGCCGCGGGCCGGTGCGGATCGTCGACATGATGCTCCGCGGCGGGCCGTACGGCCGCTCGATCGCGGACCTCGAGGCCGCGCCGCACGGGATCGACCTCGGCCCGCTCGAGCCCCGCCTCCCCGAGATCCTCAAGACGCCGAGCGGCAAGGTGGAGCTGGCGCCGCCGGCGATCGTCGCCGACGTCGACCGCCTGCACGCGGCGATGGAGACACCCGTGAACGGCGGCATGGTCCTCATCGGCCGCCGCCACCTGCGCTCGAACAACTCGTGGATGAACGAGCTCGGGCCGCTCGCCAAGGGCCCGAACCGCCTGACCGCGCTCGTGAGCACCGCCGACGCGGAGCGGCTCGGGATCGAGGACGGCGCGACGGTCCGCGTCAGCTCGCGGACCGGCGCTATCGAGCTGGCCGCCGAGGTGACGGACGAGCTGATGCCCGGCGTCGTCTCCATCCCGCATGGATGGGAGCAGGCGAACTCGAACGTCCTGGCCGACGAGGAGCTCGTCGAGCCCCTGACGGGCACCGCGATCTTGAACGGGATCCCGGTGACCGTGGCGCCGTGCCCGTCCCATGCCTATGCCGCGACGTCAGTCTGATCTGCCACATATACTCGGCAGGCTTTGTGCGCGCCGAGCCGAATGATCTATAAGACGCGGCCGCTCGTGCTGGCGAGGCCGCGTCGTGGTACGACCTCAGGGGGCTCGATGGCTATTCCACCGGATGACGGACGCGACGCACGCATCGCCGCGCTGGCCGAACGCGTCGAAGACCCCGATCTGGCAGCCACGGCGCTCCCGGATGAGGTGAGGAAAGCCCATCTCAGCGCGCAGGAGTCGGTCGTCGACGCGCGGCGGAACGCGGAGCTCCGCGAGGGACAGCTGCGGATCCACTGACGGCGGAGCATGGCGTGGGTGGACCCCGACACGCACGGGTGGGTGATCCACCCCGACGACGCCGCTTGGGGGTCGCTGCTCGCCGAGTACGGCGGGGAGTACCCCGACCCACTGCGCCAGGTCTTCAAGGTCGTCCGCGAGTCGGGCTGTCAGACCGTCGTCGTGGAGAATCGATACGTCGACCGCGACTACCGCGCCGACCACCAGGCCTTCTGGGGCGCGAAGTTCCAGCCACCTTCAGCGTTCGCGCGGCGGCTCCACTTCTTCAGCGCTCACCTCGACGAGGAGGGCGTCCTCGCCCTCGAGAACTCCGACGAGTACCTCGGGTACACCGTCCTGCGCCCCCTTCGGTTCGGTCCGGTGGGTCGTACGGTCGTGGCTCCGCCGCCCGGGCTTGCCGGCGCGCGACTCGCGGTCGTCGACGACGAGGTCTCGTTGTGGGGCGCGCGACTCCGGGTGACGGGCGTTCCGTTCTGCCAACAGGACACGGAGTTTCTGACCTGCGCACACGTCACGGCCTGGATCTGTCACTACGTCGCATGGCGCCACGGGCTGAGTGGACGCCGCACGACGGCGGACCTCGTGCTGGCCTCTCCCCCGATCATGAGCGAGCGGAGGGTCTATCCGTCACCCGGAATGACCCTCAAGCAGCTCCAGGCCGTCTTTGCCGAGCTCGGGCACCCCGCGCTGTTCTACGGCCTGAGCCGTATGCCGCGGGTCGAGGGCGTCGAAGACCCGGAGCCGCCGGAAGCCGAGCCGGGCGTCGGCCCCGAGCCGCCAGGGCTGTGGGACACGCGGATGATCAGCGTCATATGCCGTTACCTCAACAGCGGATTTCCCGTGCTCGTTGCGGGTCGCGAGCACGCGCTCGCCCTAGTCGGCTGGTACCGCGCAGAGGGCGGGATCCGCTTCGTCAGCTGCGACGACCAGGCCGGGCCCTACGCGACCATCGGTTCGCCGTTCAAGCACGGCAAGGCTCCCTGGCACAGCATCATGGTGCCCCTTCCGCCGCGCGTGCTGGTCTCCGCCGAGGCGGCCGAGAACCGCGCGCATCTGGCCTTGCTCGGAAATGGCAGCGGAGCCGACGCGCCGCCCGAGTGGCGGACGCTCGCCGAAGGACTTCAGAACCGAGCGTTCACCTTGCGCACCGTCGTCCGATCCGTGGGCGACTACAAGGAACAGCTGCCGGCTCAGGGTCGCGGCGACCAAGCTGTTCGCGCATTGCGACTCGCGCGACTCGCACACTTCGTCTGGGTGGTCGAGGCTCACGACAAAGCCCGTCTGCGCCGTGGCGAGCCGAGCGTCGTCGCCGAGTACGTCTTCGACGCGACCTCCAACGACAGAAAGCCGGACGTCCTCGCGGCGACGCTCCCGGGACTCACGTTCGTCTTCCCACCAGAGGGCCAACGCGTGACGAGCGCGAACCCAGTCGACTTCTGGACGTCCTTCCTGTCACTCCCGCGCACAAGCGCGACGCTGCCGACGACCGGCGTCGGCGTCGAGCTGGAGAGCCGCGACGCGTGACTCCCCGCGACCGCAGGCCGCTTCGGCTCGATGTTCGCAACCCAGCAGCCTTGGCGGTCAGCGGCGCTCTCATCCTCGCGGTCTTCGGCCTCCTGGTCTGGTCGACAGCACCCGATCACGTGCCGCAACGGGATGAAGCCGGCTTCATGGAGCTCCTGTTCCGAGCCCCGGTAGTGCTGGCGGCCGCCCGCGTCGCGATCGTGATGGCCGCGGCGTACGTGGCGTTGTCAGTTGGCTGGTTGGTTGCGGCGGGCCAGCCGCTGATCAAGTTCGGTCCGGCCGAGGCCGCGCCGCTTCTCGACGAGGCGGGCGAGGAGGCCGAGCGACTTCGCCAACAGGTGGAGAGCCTCACCGAAGAGCGCGATCGGTTCCTCGACGACGCGCGGACGGGCTGGCAGGTGGCACACGCTCTCGCCGATCGCCTGGAGCGGCCGGGGCCGGACGAGGGCATCGAATCCACGGAAAACGGGGAGTAAGCTGGGCAATATGGACCCACGCCGTGTACAGGAGCTCCTCGACGACCGCGAGCGACTTGGCGAGATGATCGAGGCCAAGCTCGCCGAGCTGCGTGCTGTCGAGCCGCGCACACGAGACGTCGACGACGGGTTCCACCGGCTGGAGCAGCGGCTCGGGGAAGCGCGACGCGCCATCGCGGGCGGGGGCTAGGCGACCAGGTGGAAGAGGGCGGCGTCCTCGTCGAGGGCGGCGCGTAGCTTCTTCTTCGTCTGGCCGTGGATCTGGCAGACGCGGCTCTCCGAGACGCCGAGGACCTCGCCGATCTCCGCCAGCGTCAGGTTCTTGACGTAGAGCAGCACGGCGATCTCGCGCTCGCGCTCGGGCAGCGTGCCGAACACCGAGCGGAAGCGCTCCTTGGCCAGCGTGCGGCTCGTCGCCTCCTCGGGGTCGAGGCGGTCGTCGGTCGACGCGATCGTGTCGACCTGCTCGATGTGGGAGGAGGAGGCCTCGTCGGTGAGGACGACCGCGTTGAGCGAGGTGACGTCGGACTGCGCGATGTCCGCGCGGTGGCGGCGCAGCTCGGCGACGTCGATGTGGAGGGCGTCGGCCAGCTCCTCGCGCGTGGGGCGGCGCTGGTGCAGCGCCGTGAACTCCTCGACCGCCTTCTCGATGTCGCGCTCCCAGCGGCGGACGGAGCGCGGCGCCCAGTCCTGGCGGCGCAGCTCGTCGAGCACCGCGCCGTGGATGCGCGTCCACGCGTACTGCTCGAGCGACGCGCCCTTGCCCGGGTCGTAGCGGTCGATGGACTGGATGAGCGCCTCGAGCCCGACGGAGATGAAGTCCTCGGCCTCCGCGTGCGCGGGCATCTCGCGCACCTTGCGGTAGACGATGAACTTCACCAGCGGGGCGAGGGTGAGGATCAGCCTGTCGCGGAGGCTGCCGTCCTTGGTCACGTCGTAGCGCTTCCACAGCGCCTGCAGTTCTTCGGAGGAGGCGCGGCGGGTGGTCGTCATCACGCCCATCGATACCGGCCCGCCCTTCGCTCTCCTTCGAGGCTGCAACCTTTGCGTAGGTTTGCGCCGAAAAGTGCCTGTCCCGGCCCCTGATGCTCCACGTTCCTGTCAACGGCCACGCGCCACGGCGGTTGGGGAGTGGCGGGCGGCGGTGGTTGGAAACGTGGCTCAGACGGCTGCTGCTGTGGCGCTCGCCGCGACCAGCGCCTCGTCGAGGATCTCGAGCCCCTTCTCGAGGTCCTCGTCGTCGATGACGTGCGGGACGAGGATCCGGATCACGTTGCCGTCGTAGCCGCACGAGAGCAGGACGAGGCCCCGCTCGCGCGCGGCCTGGGTCGTCGCGAAGGCCTGCTCGCGCGTCTCGAGCTCCATCGCCAGCATCGGGCCGAGGCCGCGGACCTCGCCGATCATCGGGTGGCGCTGGGCCATCGCGTCGAGGCGTGCGCGGAGCGTCGCGCCGAGGCGGTCGGTGCGCTCGCGGAACTCGCGCGTCGCGACGATGTCCAAGACCGCGTTGGCCGCCGCGCACGACAGCGGATTGCCGCCGAACGTGCCGCCGAGGCCGCCCTTCTCCGGCGCGTCCATGATCTCCTCCCGTGCGGTGACGGCCGCCAGCGGCAGCCCGCCGCCGAGCGACTTCCCGCTGACCAGGATGTCCGGCTCGACGCCCTCGTAGTGCTCGATCGCCCACACCGGGCCGGTCCGGCCCATCCCGGCCTGGACCTCGTCGTCGACGTAGAGGATCCCGTGCTCGTCGCACGTCGCGCGCAGCGAGCGCAGGAACCCGTCGGGCATCGGGATGAAGCCGCCCTCTCCCTGCACCGGCTCGAGCACGGCGCAGGCGACGTCGCCCGGGTCGACGTCCTCCTTGAAGATCTGGTGCAGCCCGGCGAGCGCGTCCTCGGTCGTGATGCCGCGGTACGGGTAGGGCGCGGGCGCCCGGTAGACCTCGCCGGCGAGCGGGCCGAAGCCGTGCTTGTACGGGTGGACCTTCGTCGTCATCGCCATCGTCAGGTTCGTGCGCCCGTGGAAGCCGCGGTCGAAGACGATCACCGCGCGGCGGCCGGTAAAGGCGCGCGCCACCTTGACCGCGTTCTCGACCGCCTCCGCCCCCGCGTTGACGAGCAGCGACTTCTGCTCGCCCGCGCCCGCGCCCGCGCGGCACGGGGACAGCTCCGCGAGCCGGCGGCAGACCTCGACGTAGGGCTCGTACATCGCGACCATGAAGCACTGGTGCAGGTACCGATCGGCCTGCGCGTGGATCGCCGCCACGACCTCCGGTGCGTTGTGCCCGAAGTTCAGGCACCCGAGGCCGCCGGCGAAGTCGATGAAGGTCGTGCCGTCGGCGTCGGTGATGCGCGCGCCGCTCGCGCTCTCGGCCACGATCGGCGGCGTCGCCACGGCGCCGGAGACGTAGCGCTGGCGCAGGTCGGAGACGGTCTGGGCGTCCATGCGCCGACCCTACTCGCGCTGGGAAGGTACGTTCCGGAGCGAGGATGCACCACCGCCCCGCCGACTCGTCCAAGACACCGCGCTTCACCGGTCCGCGGACGTTCATGCGCCTCCCGCACGTCACCGACCTGGACGGCGTCGACGTCGCCGTCTGCGGGATCCCGACCGACGACGCCGTGTCGTTCAAGTCGGGCGCGCGGTTCGGGCCGGAGGCGATCCGCAGCGCCTCGGTCCTCCTGCGCCCGTACAACCCGCGGCTGAAGGTCGACGTCGTCGAGCGGCTCTCGATGGTCGACTACGGCGACGCGCCGACCGTCCCCGGCTACCACCTCGAGTCGCTCGAGCGCATCGAGGCGTTCCTGCGGCCGGTGCACGAGGCCGGCGTCGTCCCGCTGTGCCTCGGCGGCGACCACTCGATGGTCCTCGCCGAGCTGCGCGCGGCGGCGGCGACCCACGGTCCGCTCGCGCTCGTGCACCTCGACGCGCACGCCGACGTGTGGGACCAGTACTACGGGGTGAAGTACTTCCACGGCACGGTGTTCAGGCGCGCGGTCGAGGAGAGCCTCGTCGACCCGGCCCGCTCGGTCCAGGCCGGGATGCGCGGCACGCTCTACGGCGAGTCGGACGTCGAGGCGCCACGGGAGCTCGGCTTCGACGCGATCTACATGGAGGAGCTGGAGACGCTCACGCCGCAGGAGTACGGCGAGCGCGTGAAGGCCCGCGTCGGCGACGGTCCTGCGTTCCTCAGCTTCGACGTCGACTTCGTCGACCCCGCGTTCGCACCGGGAACGGGAACGCCCGAGGTCGGAGGACCGACCAGCGCGCAGGCCATGGCGTACCTGCGCGCGCTGGCCGGCATCGACTTCCGCGGCCTCGACTGCGTCGAGCTGTCCCCGCCGTACGACCCGGCCGGCATCACGGCGTGGCTCGCGGCGAGCGCCTGCCACGAGATGCTGTCGCTGGTCGCGCTCGGCCGCCGCTAGCCGGCGCCGAGCGGCGTCACGGTGATCCCGACGCGCAGCGCCTCCGCCTGGACCTCGAGGAACCCGGGGTACACGCCGAGCGCGCGCGGCGACTCGATGAGCTCGAGGTCGCTGCGCGAGACGCGCGTGCCGAACAGGATCATCGAGTAGCCCGTCCCGAACAGCCGCGAGATCCAGACGAAGCCGTCGGGTCGGCACTTGTGCTGATAGAGCACCTTCGCCCACTCGGCGGTGTAGCCGTACGCGTCCGTCCCGGTCTCGATGACGTGCTCGCTCTCGAGTCCCAGGGCCTCCAGGCCCGGCGGCGTCAGGTCGATCAGGTTCAGGGCCCTCGTCGGGCTCAGCGTGCACAGGATCTGCGTCCGCAGGGTCGTGGCGTAGACCGTGCCGTTCGCGCCCTTGCCCTTGAACGCCGTCTCGGTCAGCGCGGCGTAGTTGACGTCCGCGCCGAAGATGGTGGGCACCACCTTCCCGTCGACGTCGTCGAACGGACGGAAGCGACCCTCCGTGCCCTTCTCCCTTGAGCCGTTGAACTCCGTGGCGCCCCAGGCGGCCGAGTGGCAGCGGAAGATCTTGCGCCCCGCGGTCCACTCGAAGCCACGCACCTCGAGGTCGGGCGACGCCGGGACCGGTGGAGCCGCGGCAGCCGGCGCGGTCACCCTACGAGCGACCCCAGCTCTGCCCGCGCCGCGGCCCCGACGGCCTCGGGCTCCTCGGCCACGGCGTCCGCGGGCCGGCGCCCGTCGAGGTACGGGCTCGGGTTGCTGAACCACAGGAGCATGTCCCAGGCGAGGAGCCGGTTCGGGCCGCCGGCTGCGGCGATGACCTCGGAGATCACCGGTCGCGGCTCGCCGCCCGCGTCGAACTGGAAGCGCGGGAAGACGAGATCGCCGGTCCAGTCCACGGCGAACGCCCGGCCGTCCTCGACGAGCTGGGCGGCGCGTCGTGTCCCGCCGACCTCGCTCGCGCGCGAGAACCCGGCCTCCGCGAGCAGGCGGTGCCGCTCGTCGAGGTCGCGCGCCTTCGCCGCCGCGGTCGTGCGCGCGGGCAGCACGAGCCGGGCACCGCTCTCGAACGCCTCACCGACGTCCACGCCTCGGGCACGCTCGGCGACGTCGTCCACGAGGAGGCGGACGGCAAGGAACCGCTCGCGCAGCAGCGTCACGCAGCCCGCGGCGAGGGTGACCGGGACGAGGAACCACAGCCACCAGTAGTCATTGCTTCGCGACGCCAGCCGCTCCAGCCCGATCGCCGCCGCACCGAGCGAGACCGCGAGCAGGACGACCGCGGCCGCGCCGTACATGCGCGCGAACCCGATGCCGCCCGGATCGGACCGCGCGCCGATGGGCGCGGGCTCGCCGGGGAAGCGGGCCGCGATGTCCTTCCGCAGGCGCTCGACCTCGATGCGCGTGACGACGATCCCGTTCTCCTCCTCCCCCCAGAGAGCCGCGACGACGACGGCGACGAGCGGCACGCCGACGACGAGCGCGACGGTGGCGCGCAGGCTGCCGCTCTCGGCGGACATCCCTAGGGCGAGGAGCACGCCCATCGCGACCAGGCCGAGCGCGAGGGTGACCCGCTGGCGCACGTGCCGACGCTCCTCCCCGGCGCGCAGGGCGCGGTACTCGTCGACGGCCACGTCGAGCCAGCTGTGCATCGTGCGCAGCATCTCACGCCCGATCAGCGGAAGTCCAGCGGGTTGCGGCCTAGCCTCGGTGCATGCGCAGCCACTGGCTCAAGGCGCTCGGGCACGCGAAGTGGTCGCTGCCGGACGCCTGGCTGGACGACGAGCGCGGAACGGAGCGGCTGCGCCGGACGGGCTTCCCCCGCCGCCCGCGCATCGAGCCGGGCGACCGGCTCGTGTACTACGCGTCCGGCTGGAAGAGCGTGTTCGCGGTGGTCGAGGCGGTCGAGCCGCCGACCGACGAGCACCCGATCTCCGAGCGCTGGCCGTGGACGGTCGCGGTCGAGCCGCTGCTCGTCGTGCCGCTCCTGTCCAACGCGCCGCCCGTCGAGGCGCTCGGCGTACCGCCGCGGTCGATGTCGCAGCAGTCCCACATCCGCTTGTCGCCCGAGCACTACGCGCGGGCGGTCGAGGCGATCGCGAGCGTCGCCGCGAGCTAGTCGCCGCCGGCGGCGCCGCCCGAGCCGCCGCTGGCCTGCGCCATCTCCTGGTCGTGGCCGCCGCGGCCGGACTCGTCGCCGGGGATCGGGCCGGCCTGGGGACCGGGCTGGCCGATCTCGGCCGGCGGGCCGACGAGGGACTCGATCTCGCGCGCGCGGTCCTCGGAGATCTCGCGCCACTCCGGCTCGTAGTGGAAGACGTCCTCCAGGCGCTTGCAGGCGAAGCCCTCCTCCACGATCTCCACGTGGTCGGGCGTCATCAGCGCGGGATGACGGACGCCGCAGGAGCGCGACAGCGACAGCAGCTCGCCGCGCAGCGCCCTGACGTAGTTCGCGGCCCGCGCGTGCTTGGCGTCGGGGTCGAGGCCGTGCATGAGCCACTTGTTCTGGGTCGCCACGCCCGTGGGGCACTGGCCGGTGTGGCAGCGCTGGGCCTGGATGCACCCGATCGACAGCATCGCCTCGCGGCCGACGTGGATCAGGTCGCAGCCCAGCGCGAACGCGAACAGCGCGGTGTCCGGCAGCCCGAGCCGGCCGGCGCCCACGAAGACCACGTCGTCCGCGATCCCGGCGCGCGAGAACGTCGCGAACACGCGCGAGAAGCCGATCTTGAACGGCATCGCGACGTGGTCGGAGAACGTCAGCGGCGCGGCGCCCGTGCCGCCCTCCGCGCCGTCGATGCCGATGTAGTCCGGGCCGGCGCCGGTCGCGGCCATCCGCGACGCGAGCTCCTCCCAGAACTCCATCCGCCCGACCGCCGCCTTGATCCCTACGGGCAGGCCGGTCGCGCCCGCGATCAGCTCCACGAACTCGATCAGCTCGTCCACGTTGCCGAAGGCGGTGTGGCGCGCGGGCGAGATGCAGTCCTTGCCGACCGGGACGCCGCGGATCGCCGCGATCTCCGGCGTCACCTTGGCGCCGGGCAGCATCCCGCCCAGGCCGGGCTTGGCGCCCTGCGAGAGCTTGATCTCGATCGCCCGCACCGGCGCCTCGTCGACGCGGTCGCGCAGGCGCTCGATGCTGAACCGCCCGTCCTCGTCGCGGCAGCCGAAGTAGCCGGTCCCGATCTGGAAGATCAGCTCGCCGCCGTGCTTGTGCGCGGGCGCGAGCCCGCCCTCCCCCGTGTTGTGCAGGCACGGCGCGAGCTTCGCGCCCCGGTTGAGCGCCTCGACCGCCGGCGGCGACAGCGAGCCGTAGCTCATGCCGGAGATGTTCACGACGGACTTCGGGCGGAACGCGTGCCGGCGCCCGTGCGGGCCGCCGAGCACCTTCGCGGCGGGCAGCAGGTACTCGGGCGCCGAGCCGGTCGTGTCCTTCTGCGGCGGCGCCGCGGGGAACGCGGTCTGCTTGAGGACGAGGAGCCCGCCCTCGACGTTCTCCAGGTCGTTGTCCGTGCCGAAGCCGAACGTGTTGATCTCCTGCTTGGAGGACGCGTAGACCCAGCGCCGCTGGTCACGGGAGAACGGGCGCTCCTCGTCGTTGGAGGTGACGATGTACTGCCGCAGCTCCGGCCCGACCTCCTCGAGCAGGTAGCGGAAGTGCCCGACGACGGGGAAGTTGCGCAGGATCGCGTGGCGGCGCTGAGCCAGGTCGTACGCGGTCACGCCGGCCAGCGCTGCGCCGGCCGCCGCGCTCCCGATGCGGCCAAGCCTTCCCACGCGAGCTGTGTACCCCGGCGCGATGGGCCTGACGCGCCGCCGCTCGACGTAGGGAGTTCAGGGTGAAGGTCTAGGGGTTCCCCCGATGTCCTCGGGGCTTGGCATCCGCACTATGGCGTCATGCCCTCCACCAACATCGCCTCTCGAGCCGGACGCTGGTCGGCCCAGCACCGCCGCCGGGCGGTCGTCGGGTGGCTCGTCTTCGTCGCGCTCGCCGTCGGCGTCGGCTCCGCGGTCGGCACGCAGACGCTCGGCTCCTACGAGAAGGGGACCGGCGAGTCCGGCCACGCGGACCGGGTCCTCCACGACGCCGGGCTGAACGACGCCGCGGCCGAGACGATCCTCGTCACCGCGCCCGCGCACCGCACCGTCCACGCGCCGATCGTCAAGGACGCGATCGCGGACATCCGCCGCGCCGCCCTCGAGAGCGGCCGCGTCTCCGTCGCCCGCGAGCCGCAGATCAGCGACGACCGGCGCAGCGCGCTCGTCCAGCTCCAGCTCGAGGGCGACGTCGACGACGCGGGCGACGCCGTCATGCCGATCTCCGCCGCGCTCAGCCACGCGCGCAGCACGCACCTCGGCGTCGACATCGAGCAGACCGGCGACGGCTCGGTCATGAAGGCCGTCGACGAGACGATGGACAGCGACTTCCAGAAGGCCGAGCTCTTCAGCGTCCCGATCACCTTCGCCATCCTCTTCCTGGCCTTCGGCGCGCTCGTCGCCGCCGGCATCCCCGTCCTCCTCGGGCTGACCGCGGTCGCCGCCGGGATGGGCCTCATCGCGATCCCCAGCCAGGCGCTGCCCATCGAGGAGTCCGCGTCCTCGGTCATCCTCCTCATCGGCCTCGCGGTCGGCGTCGACTACGCCCTCTTCTACCTCAAGCGGTTCCGCGAAGAGCGCGCCGACGGCCGCGAGACCGACGCCGCGCTCGAGGCGGCCGCCGCGACCTCGGGCCGCGCCGTCCTCGTCTCGGGCTTCACCGTCATGGCCTCGGTCGCGGGCATGTTCGCCGCCGGGAACAAGTGGTACTCGAGCTACGCGCTGGCGATCATCATCGTCGTCGCCATCGCGATGGTCGGCTCGGTCACCGTCCTCCCCGCGCTGCTGTCCAAGCTCGGCGACCGCACCGAGCGCGGCCGCCTCCCGTTCGTCAAGCCGCGGTCGAGCCGCGCCGGCGAGGGCGGGCGGATCTGGAACGCGGTGCTCGGCCGCGTCCTGCGCCGCCCGCTCGTGGCCGCGATCGCCGCGACCGCGCTGCTGCTCGCGCTCGCCGCGCCGGTCGTCGGGCTGGACCTGCGCGACCAGGGGATGGCCTCGCTGCCGCAGGACCTCGCCGCCGTCAAGACGTTCGACAAGGTCCAGGAGGCGTTCCCGAGCGGGAGCAGCCCGGCCGTCGTCGTGGTCCGCGCGCCGGACGTCACGGCGCCGCCGGTCGAGCGCGCGATCGCGCAGCTCGGCCGCGCGGCCGACGAGGCGCCGGGCGTCGCGAAGCCGCTAGGCGTGGACGTCAGCCCCGACCGCACCACCGCGCGCATCGCCGTTCCGCTCGCCGGCAACGGCGTGGAGGACGCCAGCGAGGACGCGCTCGCCACCCTCCGCGACGACCTCATCCCCTCGACGATCGGCCGCACCGGCACCGCCGAGGCCCTCGTGACGGGCCCGACCGCGTCGTCGGCCGACCTGCGCGACGTCACCGTGGACCGCGGGCCGCTCGTCTTCGCCCTCGTGCTCGGGATGGGCTTCCTCGTCCTGACGATGACCTTCCGCTCGATCGTCGTCCCGCTCAAGGCGATCGTGCTCAACCTGCTGTCGGTCCTGGCCGCCTACGGCGTGCTCGTGCTCGTCTTCCAGCACGGCTGGGGCTCCTCGCTGCTCGGCTTCGAGGCGACCGGCAGCGTCGCGAGCTGGCTGCCGATCCTGCTCTTCGTGATCCTCTTCGGCCTCTCGATGGACTACCACGTCTTCGTGCTCTCGCGGATCCGGGAGGCGTTCGACGGCGGGATGTCGATGGACGACGCCGTCGAGCACGGGATCAAGAGCACCGCGGGCGTGGTGACCAGCGCCGCGATGGTCATGGTCGCCGTCTTCTCGATCTTCGCGACGCTCGGCGTCGTCGAGCTCAAGCAGTTCGGCGTCGGGCTCGCGGTGGCGGTCCTGATCGACGCGACGATCGTCCGCGCCGTCCTCCTCCCGGCGACGATGAAGATGCTCGGCGAGTGGAACTGGTACCTGCCGCGCCGCCTCGACTGGCTCCCGCGGCTGGGCGAGGGCCACGCGGCACCCGAGCCGCAGCCCGCGGGCGCCTAGGAGTCTTCGGCCGCCACGAGCTCGCGCAGGCTGCGGTGGTCCTCGGCGCACGCGGGGCAGCCGTCGAGGTGCTCGGCCATGCCAGGGATCGCGGCGTCGGCGGCCGCGGGGCCAGCCTCCAGCTCCGCGTCCACGTACTCGTCCAGGCGCTCGAAGCACTCGTCGCAGCCGATCTCCGGGCCCTCCGGGCCGAGCAGGCGCTTCAGCGTGTCGTTCATCGATTCACCCCCGCCCGTAGCTTGCGCCGTGCGTCGTGCAGTGTCTTGTACAGCGCCCCGCGCGTCGTGCCGAGGCGCTCGGCCAGGACGTCGATGGGGACGCCGTCGACCGCCAGCGCGAGGAGGACGCAGCGCTGGTGCGGAGAGATGTCGTCGCGGATCGCCTCGACGATGCTCGCCAGCAGCTCGCTGGACTCGGCCTGCTCGGCCGGGCCCTGGGCGCGCTCGGCGAGCGCCGTCCAGCTGTCGGGCTCGAGCACGACCTCGCGCTCCTGCCACGCGCGCCGGCGCAGCCGGACGCCCGCCTCGAGCAGCGCGAACTTGTAGGCCCACGTCGTGAACCGGCTCTGCCCGCGGTAGGTGTCGAGCTTGCGCAGGACGGCCATGAGCGCGTCGTCGGCGGCCTGCATGGCGATGTCGTCGAGCTCCTCGCCGCGGACGTGCGACAGTGCGGCGCGGCGGCGCCCGACCTCGAAGCGCGCGGCGCGCAGCAGCAGGGCATGCAGCTCGCGCACCGCGTCCTCCCGGCGCGGTCCCGTCCCGCACAGGGCGGTGTGCATGTCGAGGCTCTCCATCACAGCTTCCATCGGCTCCGTTCGCGACGGCGCCGCACGGATTCTTACGTCCGTAAGAACAAGGGGGTTCGCACGCGCCAACGAGGACGTGACCACCTTGCCCCTGATCGAGAGGACGGCCGCATGAGCACGTTCGTCATCGTCGGCGCCGGCCTCGCCGGCGCGTCCGCCGCCACCGCGCTCCGGGAGGAGGGCTTCGAGGGCCGCGTCGTGCTCGTCGGCGCCGAGCCCGAGGCGCCGTACGAGCGCCCGCCGCTCTCGAAGGAGGTGCTGCGCGGCGAGGCGCCGCCGGAGTCCGCGCTGGTGCACGACGACGCCGGCTTCTACTCCGAGCACGGGATCGAGCTGCTGACCGACACGACGGTCACCGCCATCGACCGCACGGCCGCCGAGGTCGAGCTGCACGGCGGCGAGCGCCTGCGGTACGACCGGCTCCTGCTCGCCACCGGCGCGTCCCCGCGCCGCCTGCCCCGCGCCCGCGCGCTGCGGACGCTGGCCGACGCCCGCGCGCTCGGCGAGTCGCTGGTCGAGGGGCGCCGGGCCGTGATCGTCGGGGCCGGCTGGATCGGCTGCGAGGTCGCCGCGTCCGCTCGCGCCCGCGGCGTCCACGTCACGGTGGTCGAGCCGGCGAGCGTGCCGCTCGAGCGCGTGCTCGGGCCCGAGCTCGGCGCCTTCTACGCCGACGTCCACCGCGAGCACGACGTCGAGCTGCTGCTCGGGCACGGCGTCGAGTCGATCGAGGCCGACGGCGACGTCAAGCGCGTCCTGCTCACCGACGGCTCGGTGCGCGAGGCGGACGTCGTCGTCGCAGGGATCGGCGTGACCCCGAACGTCGACCTCGCGGCCGAGGCGGGGCTGGAGATCGACGGCGGGATCGCCGTGGACAGCCGCCTCACGACCGCCGACCCGCGCATCCTCGCCGCGGGCGACGTCGCCGCGGCCGAGCACCCGGTCTTCGGCGGACGCGTGCGCGTCGAGCACTGGGCCAACGCGAAGAACCAGGGCGCTGCCGCGGGCCGCGCGATGCTGGGCTCGCCCGAGCCGTACGAGCGCATCCCCTACTTCTACTCCGACCAGTACGACGTCGGGATGGAGTACTCCGGCTGGGCGCCGGTGTGGGACGAGGTCGTCATCGAGGGCGACGTCGAGGCCCGCGAGTTCCTCGCCTTCTGGCTGCGCGACGGCCGCGTGGTGGCGGGGATGAACGTCAACGTCTGGGACGTCGCCGAGCGCGTCCAGGAAGTCGTGCGCGCCGGGGGCACCGTCGCCGACGCGACCGCCGCCGTGCGGTAGGCGCGCGCCGGGCTACCGTGGCGGCGGTCCATGCGGGACCGTCCCGTCGCCATCGCCCTCGCCGGCGCGCTCACGATCGCGTTCTCGGGGATCCTCGTCCGGCTCGCCCACGTCTCGCCGGAGACGGCGGCGTTCTTCCGCTGCGCCCTGGCGGTGCCCGCCCTCGGCGTGCTCGCCTGGTGGGAGCGGCGGCGTCTCGGGCCGCGGACGGGCCGCCGCAGCGTCGTGTGGCTCGCGGGCCTGTGCTTCACCGCCGACCTCGTCTTCTGGCACCACGCGATCGCGGACGTCGGAGCGGGGCTGGCGACCGTGCTCGGGAACCTGCAGGTGGTGCTCGTCGCGTTCGTGGCGTGGGCCGCGCTCGGCGAGCGCCCGGAGGCGCGCGTCGTCGCCTCGGTGCCCGTGGTGCTGGGCGGCGTGGTCCTGATCTCCGGCGTCCTCGAGAAGGGCGCCTACGGCGACGACCCGGCGCGCGGCGTCCTCTTCGGCGGGCTGACCTCGCTGGCCTACGCGGCGTTCATCCTCCTGCTGCGCAGCGCGAACCCCGGCCGCCCCGCGGGCCCGCTCTTCGAGGCCACGGCCGTCGCGGCGCTCGGCTCGCTCGCCGTCGGCGTCGTCACCGACAGCGTCGACCTGACCCCGTCGTCCGAGGCCCTCGGCTGGCTGGTCCTCCTCGCCCTCAGCTCCCAGGTCCTCGGGTGGATGCTGATCTCCGTCTCCCTCCCGCGGCTCCCCGCCGCGGTGACGTCCGTCCTGCTCCTCGCCCAGCCGGTGGCGTCGGTGCTGCTCGCCGCGGCCATCGTGGACGAGAACCCGTCGGGCATCCAGCTCGCGGGCGTGGCGATCGTGCTGGCGGGGATCGGCGTCGCCACCGTGAAGCTGCGCCGGCCTGCGACGGCGCCGGCCGGGTGAACGCGCCCGCCGCCGCCGGGGAGGGTCGGCGGCGGCGGGCGGCTCGGGCCGGGCGGTGCTTCTAGGCCGCCCAGCGCGGCGCCAGGAGGGGGCGCCCCCGGCGACGGTCCGGCGCCTGCGACGCGCGGGCGCGCAGGAGCGACACGACCGCGCCCGACCTGCGGAACGGGTCCGCGATGGCGTGGCCGTCCTCGACGCTCAGCGCGGCCCACGGCTCGCCGTCGACCTCGGCCAGGAGCACCGTCCCGCTGGGCTCGGGGGCCGAGTCGAGGGCCGCGAGACGCCTGAGGGCGTCGTGATCGCGCTCACCGGCGCGCCGGATGGCGATGGCGGGCTCGTAGGACAATGTGGTGATGGCTGGCATTGTGCGGGACATTGTGCGATCCTTTGGCGGACTGCTGGGCGGGTTGTACGACTATTATTCGCGATTGCATGACGAGATCAATGTCCCACAACATCAATTTGCGTGATATCGAGCGAGACGGCGACCGGTCGGTGACACAGCAGCTCGTCGAGCGCTTCGCGGCGCTCATCGACGCCGGCGAGCTCGAGCCGGGCACGAAGCTCCCGACCACGCGCGCGCTCGCCGAGGAGGCGGGCGTCAACCCGCTGACGGCCGCGCGCGTCTACCGCCGCCTCGGCGAGCTCGGCTACACGACGGCGACCGTCGGCCGCGGCACGTTCGTCCGTGCCCGGCCGCCGAAGAGCGGCCCCATCGCGGCCGCGGACGCCGACGACGACACCTGGCAGCTCTCGGCGCTCCCGCGCCGCTCGCCCAGCTACGCCGAGCAGATGCTGCAGGAGTCGTTCCGCTCCCCCGTGCGCGACGACGTCATCGCGCTCGCCGCCGGCTGGGCCGACCCCGCCTCGTTTCCCCGCGAGGCCGTCGAGGCCGCGGGCCGTCGCGTCCTCGCCGACCACATGGACGAGACGCTGCACTACAGCCCCGTCGAGGGCGCGCCCGCGCTGCGCGAGGCGATCGCCGCCCACGGCGTGCGCCACGGCTTCGCCACGGCGCCGCACGAGATCGTCGTCACCACCGGCGCGCGCCAGGCCGTCGACCTCGCGGCGCGCGCGCTGCTCGAGCCCGGCGACGTGGCCGTCGTCGAGTCGCCGACCTTCACCGGCATCGTCAGCTCGCTGGAGGCGGCCGGCGCGCGCCTCCTTCCCATGCCGGTCGACGACGATGGCGCCGACGTCGGCGCCATCGAGCGCATCCTCGCCCGGCACGAGGTCAAGGTCGTGGTGCTCCAGACGACCTGCCACAACCCGACCGGCACCGACCTGTCTGCCGAGCGGCGCGAGCGCCTGCTCGCGCTGGCCCGCGAGCGCTCGTTCTTCGTCCTGGAGGACGGCGTCTACGCCGGGCTGCGGTTCGACGGCCCGCGGCTGCCGGCGCTGCGCAACGAGGCCCCCGCCCACGTCGTCCACGTCGAGTCCCTCTCCAAGACCGTCGCCGGCGGCCTGCGCATCGGCTGGATCGCCGCGCAGGGCCCGGTGCTCTCGCGCCTCGCCCATCTGAAGATGAACAGCGACCTCCACACGCCGGCCCTGACCCAGCTCGTCGCGGCCGAGCTGCTGCGCGGGGATGGCTACGAGGAGCACGTCCGCGAGAGCGCCGAGATCTACCGCGGCCGGCGCGACGTCATGATCGAGGCGCTCGACCGGCACCTCGGAGACGCCGCCACGTGGATGGTCCCCCGCGGCGGCCACAACATCTGGGTGACGCTCGACCGTCCGGTCGACGAGCGCCTCCTGTACGCCGAGGCCCTGCGCGAGGGTGTCACGTTCCTGCCCGGCGGCGCGGCCCAGCCCGAGCCGACGGGCAGCACGAGCCTGCGCCTGTCGTTCAGCATCGTCGCCCCCGAACGCTTCGACGAGGGGATCCGCCGCCTCGCCCGGGCGCTGCGCGCCGTGCAGCGCCGCGACCGCATCGCGGCGACCGGCATCGTGTCGTAGCGGCCGCGGCTGCGGCCGCGCGTCAGGAGATCCCGACGACCTTCAGGCGGCGCTCGCCGCGCGGCGTCGCCACGACCGCGACGTCGCCGACCCGCTTGTCACGCAGCGCCGAGCCGACGGGTGAGTCGAAGGCCAGAAGGCCCTCCGACGGCGCCGCCTCCTGGGCGCTGACGAGCCGGTACGTCATCCGGCGCCCGCCCGACTCGTCCTCGACCTCGACCGTCGAGCCGAACGCGACGGCGTCGCCGCCCTCGGCGGCCTCGACGACCCGCGCGTTCAGGAGCTGCTCGCGGAGCTGGAGGATCTTCGTCTCGAGGTGGGCCTGGGCGTCCTTCGCGGCGTGGTACTCGGCGTTCTCCTTGAGGTCGCCCCACGCCCGCGCGGTCTTGATCTGCTCGGCGATCTCGTTGCGCCCCTCGCCCTCCAGGCGCTCGATCTCCGCCTTCAGGGCGACGAGCCCCTCGGCGGTCATGTAGCTCGGTTCACTCACGGCCGACGACGATATAGGCTCGCGGTCGCCATGCTCGAGAAGCTCACCATCGAAGACTTCAGCGGCCGCATCGGCGAGACCTTCGCGGCCACGGCGCAGGAGCGCCCTCTCACCCTCACCCTCCGGACCGCGGACGCCCTCTACACGCCGCCGGGCGACCAGGGCCGCACGCCGTTCTCGCTCGAGTTCACCGATCCGGAGCCGGAGCACGTGCCGCAGCAGACCGTCGAGGTCCGCCACGAGGAGATGGGCGAGTTCCCCCTCTTCGTCGTCCCGCTCGGGCCGAGCGACGACGGGATGCGCTACGAAGCCGTCTTCACGTAGCGCTCCATGAGCACGTACACGCCGTGCTCGCCGGCGGGCTCGAAGCCCAGCCGCTCGTAGAGCATCCGCGCCGGGTTGTTCATCTCGACGTGAATCGAGAGCTTGCGCCCGCTCGCCGATGCCTCGTCCATCAGCCCCTGCAGCAGCGCGGTGCCGATCCCCTTCCCGCGCCACGCGGGAGTCATCGCGATGTCCATGATCCGGATGTCGCTCGGTCCGCGGTGGACGTAGAGCCGCCCCGCGCGCTCGCCGTCGACCTCGACCACGTCGAGCGTCGCCCCGGGGTAGTTCGTGCGGTAGTGCGCGTCCTGGGCAGCGAACTGCTGCTCGATGAATGCGCGCTTCGTCGCGTCGTCCCACGGCAGGTGCGCGAGCTCGGGCTCGCGCACGCTGAAGTACAGGTCGACGAGGAACGGCCGATCGCCGTCGGCGACCGGGCGCAGCCTGATGTCCGTCACTACCCGCGGGGCGGGAACACGCCCTGCAGGGCGATGTTGAAGTAGAACGTCAGGTACGGCTGCATGTTGTTGTGCGGCTGGTCGCCGCCGGCCGGACTCAGCGCCTGCGGGTTGAGCTGCGTCAGCGGGGGCGACGGCTGCTTGTAGGCGTTGCCGCCCGTGGAACGGGCGATCGCGCGGTCCGACCCGGGGAACTGCAGGTCGCCGGGGGCCGCGTTGGCCTGGAACGCGTGACTGTGCGCGGGGATCTCGCTCTCCAGCAGCGACACGGTCTCGCTGCCGCCGGTCTCGCCCAGGTCGTGCAGGCTCAGGCCCGGCCCCTGGCCCGGGTGCATCGGCGCTCGGCCCTGCAGGTCGGGCAACGCGAAGTTCGACTTGCCGTTGCCGCCGTAGGTGGTCCCCAGCAGCGAGAACAGCGCCGTGTTCTGGGACAGCGGCAGGAGCTGGCCCTCGCACCACGCCCAGCCCTTCGGCGCGAAGTTGAAGGGGAAGATGCGGATCTCAGCGACGAATGGATCGGCCATGGCCCGCTCCTAGGTCGGGCTCGGGAAGATCCCGAACAGGGAGATGATGAAGTCGATGCAGAGGTACGGCTGGAAGTTCGTGTGCGGCTGCGATCCGCCGACCGGCCCGATGGTCGCCGGGTTCAGCGGCGTGTTCGCGATGTCCTGGATGTAGAGGCTGAGGTTCGGGCTGCCCGCGAGGAGGTTCGTCGCCGGGTTCGGCGTCACGCCCACGACGTTGTCGGCGATCACAGCATGCGAGTGGACCGGGATCTGCTGGGTGGTCAGCGTGACCTCCTCCACTCCCCCCGTCTCGGCCAGGATGAAGCCGTTGCCCTGATGGATCGGGACGCGGCCGCGCAGGTCGGGCAGGCTGAAGTTCTCCTGCCCGTCGCCGCCATAGGTCGTCCCGATCAGCTGGAAGAGCGTCTCGTTCTCGGAGATCGGCAGGAGCTGTCCCTCGCAGAACATCCAACCGGCGGGCGCGAAGTTCCCCGCGAACATCCTGATCTCGCCCACGTAAGGCTGTGCCATTCGCGTTCTCTCGCTAGTTCGGGGACGGGAAGATCCCCTGCAGGGCTATGCAGAAGGAGAGCGTGTTGAACGGCTGCATGTTCAGGTGCGCCTGACTGCCGCCGACGTTGCCGACGGTACTCGGCACGAGCGTGGTGAGGGGCTGCGTCGGCGGCGCGTACATGTTCGCGGCCGTCGCGAGGAAGTTCCCGCCGGGGATGTTGGTGTCGGAGTTCACGCTCGCGGCCTGCAGGGTGTGAACGTGCGTCGGGGTCTCCGAGATCGTGAGGGTGTGGGCCTGCTCGCCGCCCCGCTCCCCCAGCGTGTGGCCGGCCCCGACGCCGATCGGCACCCTGCCACGCAGATCCGGCAGCGCGAAGTTCACGCGCCCGTCGCCGCCGAACGTCGTTCCCAGGAGCGCGAAGAGCGGCTGGTTCTGGTTGATCGGCAGGAGCTGCCCGTTGCAGAGCGCCCAGCCCTTCGGGGCGAACACGAAGCTCATGATGCGAAGCTCTGAGAGGAAGGGCTCGGCCATACGGTCTGTCTGACCCTAACCGCTTCGCATCGCTCTATGCAAGTACGAATTTACGGAGCGGTCGGCGCCGTGGGCTGCTGGCACGACGCCGGGCCGGCCTCGAGCTCGCCCGAGAAGTTCGTCACGGTGGGCGAACCGACGTTGCGGGCCTGGATGTAGGGCGCGAGGTTCGACGAGGCGGGCGGCGTGAAGCCGGGCAGCTGGAGGTGCGAGCCAGCGGAGGCGCTCGGCCGGCGGAACCCGGCATCGGTCACGCCGCCGGACGCCTGACCGGCGAAGTCGTTGCCGGGCGGGTTCGTGTTGTCGCCGCCCGCGCCGCCGATGTCGGCGCAGACGGTGATCGTGTCGGTGTTCAGCGACCCGGCCTGGACCCAGACGGCCTCGTTGCCCGTGCCGACGTTGCGGATCGTGTTGCCGGTGAAGGTGAAGTCGGACACGCCGTTGCCGTCATTGTGGATGTACTGCATCCCGAACTGCGACGTGCCGTTGATGTGGCTGTTCGTGACCGAGATCGCGGAGTTCGTGTTCCGCACGGGCTTGACCCACATCCCGATGCCGGTTGCCGACCCCGAGAGCGGGGTGCCCGCCGTGCCCACTGTGACGTTGTTGAAGGACCCGTCGAAGCTCGACGAGATCGCTGCCCCCGGAGTGCTGCTGTTGCCCGTCGGGTTGATGATGATCGTCGAGCCGCCGATGCCGGGCTCCGCGGAGCTGAACGTGCCGCCGTTCATCGACATGCGCACGTCGGACGTGCCGCCGTTGTCGAAGTTCAGCGCGGCGCGCGCGGAGACGGCGCCGGCGTTGCCGCCCGACGAGGTGTTGTTGTTGAACTGAAGGTCGACCGAGCTGTCGCCCTGGGCATTGAGCTGGAAGCCGTCGTCGCGGTTGGCGTTGAACGTGCTGTTCTGGACCAGCGCCCGGATGGCGGCGGTGCCCGTCGGGAAGATCTGGAGGCCGTCCGCTCCGAAGGTCGTCGAGTTGCTCGAGAACGTCGAGGAGTCGACGGTGAAGCGCCCGGTCCCCGTGTCGTTGTCGATGAGCGCGTTGTGCTCGCCGCTGCCGGTCACGGCGGTGCTGGTGATCGAGCTGATGCCGAGCACGTTCGTGTACTCGAGGCCGTTCTCGTTGACGGCGTTGCCGTTGCTCGCGATGACGCTGTTGGCCAGCGTGATCCCGTTGCCGGCGGAGGTGCCGACGCTCGTCGCGTCGATGCCGTCGGTGGCGCCGTTCTTGACGTTCACGCGCGTCAGGCTCACGGTGCCGGTGGTGCTGTTCAGCTCGATGCCCGCGCCGGTGGTGCTCTGGATGACGCCGCCGGAGCAGCCGCTCTGATCCGCGGCGGTGCACGTGCCGCCGATGCCGGTGACGATGAGGTCGCCGGCCGATTGAGCGTTGTTGTTGACGCGGATGCCGTTGGTGCCGCCGCTGGTCGAGATGCGCTGGAAGGTGACGTCGGAGGCGGCGATGTCGGTGTCGGAGATGTTCAGGCCGCGGTTGCTCGCGCCCAGCGCGGTCGAGTCGAGCGTGTTGCCCGAGCCCGAGACCTGGAAGGTGCCGGACGTCGTGGCGTTGATGCCGTTGCCGCTCGTGGTGTCGATGTCGGTGCCGCCGCCCGAGAGGACGAAGGTGTGGCCGTCGGAGGCCGTGAACGAGACGGCGTCGCTGGCGCCGGTGTTGTACTGCTTGGTCGCGCCGCTGAAGACGGTCGAGCCACCGGTGTTCGAGGCGATGTTCACGCCGCCGCCCGCGTCGTTGGTGTCGTTCATGGACCCGCTGAGCGAGACGACGCCGCCGGAGCGGCCGGTGACCTCGGCGGCCAGCGAGCCGGTGCCGTTGTTGAACGTGCCGGGGTAGGTGATCGCGCCCGAGCCGCCGTTGAGGTCGAAGCCGATTCCGGAGGCGGCGCCGATGTCGCCGGTCGTCGCGGAGAACGTTCCGGTCCCGAGGCCGTCGAGGTTGATGCCGTCGTTGGCGCTGTTGGTGGAGTCGACGTCGTCGAAGGGCATCGTGCTGCCCGAGGAGCCCGTGACGTCGACCGCGGGGCCGCCGTTGGCGTGGATGTCGGACTGGCCGCCGGACGGGACGCTGAACGAGCCGGCCGTCTGGACGCTGAAGGCCGCCGGCGCGCCCGAGACAGTCGTGAGCTGCAGGTCGTTGCCGCTGCCGTCGCCGAACGCGGTGCCCGAGCCCGTCGTGCCCGCGAGCTTCACGCCGCCGTTGCCCGAGTTGGTGACGGTGATGTCGTCGAAGACGCTCGCGCTGCCGAGGCTGGTGGTGCCCGCGCCGGCGGCGGCGTCGAGGCCCGCGGCGCCGTTGGTGGTGATCGAGATCGTGCCGGTCGAGGCGAAGTTGACCGTGCCCGTGTTGTTGAGCTTCACGCCCACATCGCCGGTCGTCGCCGAGCTGCCGTCGCCGTTGTTGACGACGAAGTTCGAGACGTTCGTCGTCGTGCCCGTGTTGGTGTCGAGCTCGAGGCCGGGCTGCGTGCCCTTGGTGCCGTTGTCGACGACGTTGAGGTCGTCGAGGGTGACCGTGGTCGCGCCCAGGCCGGTGCCGAAGATGCCGCCGCCCGTGCCCTGCGGATCGAGGTTGAAGCTCTTGACCGACGAGCCGCCGGCCAGCGTCACCACGTCGATGTTGTTCGCCGTCAGCGACGCCTTGTTGGCCGCATCCGCCGAGTGCAGCGTGTCCGAGCCGATGGTCAGCGTCGCGCCCTCGCTGATCAGCGACTCGCCCGCGTTCATCGTGTAGCCGGTGTTGTAGCCCGTCGTCGTGTCGTCGCCGTCGTAGACGAACGTCGTGTGGCCGTTGCCCGACGCGGTCTGCGCCTGGGCGGTCGTGTCGAACGGCTTCTCCGACGTGCCGTTGTTGCCCTGAGCGTCGTTGTTGTTGACGTACCAGACGCAGCCGGTGATCGCGACCGTCACCCGGCCGGTGTCGGTGCCCGGGTTCGGCCCCGCGCCGCTGTTGACGTTGTCGCTGACGGTGTAGTCGAAGAAGTCGCTGGTGTCCGTGCAGCTCGTCGACGGGGCGGGCTCGAAGTTGAAGTCGCCGTCGGACTGGATCGTCACCGTGCCGCCGTCGTTCGTCGCAAACGTCCCCGGCACCGCCGTGAACTCGGCGCTCGTGTTGTCGACGTCGGTGTCGTTGGCGAAGATGTTGCCCGTGATCTCCTTGTGCGGCCGGTCGGTCGTCGGGGAGGTGTCCGTCGGATCCGGCGTCGGCGGCCGGCCGTCGGCCGCTCCGGCGCCGGTGGTCGCGGTGTCGTTGACGTTGAGCGTCGTGTTGCCGACCGCGCTGTTCGTCGCGTTGAACGTCTCGTCGGTGGCGACCGGGTTGTCGTTGACCGGGTTGACCGTGATGCCGATGACGTCGCTGTCCTGCTTCGCGCCGCCGGCACCCGTGGCGCCCTGGTCGTTGACCGTCAGCGTGAGCTGCTCCGGGCCGTTGTAGTTCAGCGTCGGGAGGTACGACAGGCCGTTCAGCGCCGTGTTGACGTTCGCCAGCGTGCCCGTGAACGTCATCGTCGAGTCGCCCGTGCCGTCGCCGGCGCACCCGCCGCACGCGAAGCTCAACCCGCTCGTGCCGTTCAGCGTCAGCGCGCCGTGCAGGGCAGAGACCGTGACCTTCATCGGGCTCGCGCCCGCATCGGTGTCGGCCGTCGAGAGCTGGTTGCCGTTGCCGCTCGAGAAGGTGAGCGTCGTGTCCTCGTCGACCGTCTGCGAGCCGGGAACCGTGTTCGACGGCGCGTCATTGACCGCGTTGACGGTCAGGCTCACCGTGACCGTGTTCGAGTCCAGGCTGCCGTCGTTGGCCTTGTAGGTGAAGCTGTCGGCGCCGTTGAAGTTCGGATCCGGGTCGTAGGTGAACGAGCCGTTGGCGTTGACGGTCACGTCGCCGTTCGCGGGATCAGTGACCTTGACCGCGGTCAGCGAGCCGCTGTCGATGTCGGTGTCGTTGGCCAGGACGCCCGGTGCGACGACGTTGAGCTGTGTGTCCTCGTCGGTCGCGTAGCTGTCGGCGACGGCCACGGGAGCGTCGTTGACCGGGTTGACCGTGATGCCCACCGCGCTGTCGTGCGTGAGCGCGCCGCCCGACCCGCTGTTGCCCTGATCGTCCGTCGTCATCGTCAGCGAGTCCGGGCCGTTGTAGTTCAGGCTCCCCGTGTACGTGAGCGTGTTCAGCGCCACGTTGACGTTCGTCAGCGTGCCCGTGAACACGAACTTCGCGTCGCTGGTGCCGTCGCCGGTCGAGAAGCTCAGGCCCGTCAGGGTGGTCATCGTCAGCGTGCCGTGCGAGACCTCCAGCGTGACCTTCACCGGATTGGCGCCGGCGTCGACGTCCGCCGTCGAGATCTGGTTGCCGTTGCCGCTGGAGAACGACAGCGCCGTGTCCTCGTTCACGTTCTGACCGCCGGGCACCGTGTTCTGCGGCGCGTCGTTGACCGCGCTGAGCGTGATCGCGATCGTGTCCGAGTCCGTCGTCGCCGCACCGCCCGAGTTGCCCTGGTCGTCGCTGGCAACCGTGATCGTGTCGCCGCCGTTGTAGTTGGCGTCCGGCGAGTAGTCCATGCCGTCGAGCACCGCGTTGACCGCCGAGACCGTGCCGGTCAGCTCGAGCGAGTGCGTTCCGGCGCCGCTCCGCGTACCGCCCGAAGGCTGCAGGGCCGTCAGCGAGCCGTGGTCGGCCGAGACGGTCACCTTCACGTCGCCCGAGCCCGCATCCGCGTCGGCGATGCTGATCGCGTTCGCGTTGCCCGGCGTGAACGTCTTCGTGGTGTCCTCGTTGAACGCCTGCCCGCCGGGCACGGTGTTCGCGATCGGGTCGTTGTGACGGTTGACGTGGACCGTCGCGTGACGCGTCGTCGAGCTCGCCTGGCCGTCGTAGACGACGACCGTGACGTCACGGTCCGTCGTGTCCGGGTTCTCCGACGTGTTGTCGTACTTGACGCGCGAGATCAGCGTCTCGTACTCGCCGACGGTGCCGTGGCCGTCGAGCAGCAGCACGCCGGTGCTCGAGTCATAGCCGTGGATGGTGATGTCGCCGCTGAGGCCGGTCCCGTCAGTCGAGAGCGTCTCGTTCGCGCCGTCAGGCCGGTTCGTGAGCTTGATGGTCGCCGACTCCATGTGCGTGTCGGCCGCGTCGGCATCGGTGATGTCCGGGTTCGGCGCGATGTTCACGGCCGGCGAGTCCTCGGTGAACGTCGCCTCGCTGTCGAAGCTCGGGTCGGTCGTGTCGAGATCGACGACCGGCGGCACGTTGAGCGGGACGACCTGCACCGTCGAGGTCGCGATGTTGGAGTCCGCGCCGCCGTCGTTGACCACGAAGGTGATCGAACGATCCGTGGCGTCGGGCACCGACTGGGTGTTCGCGTAGCTGACCGACTGCAGCACCTGCGCGTACTCGCTCTTGGGCGCCGAGCCGTGGAGGAAGAGCACGCCGGTCGACGCGTTGTACGTGTCGACGGTGATGTTGGTCGTGCCGGTGGCGGCGAGCTTCTCCGCGCCGCCGTCGGGCCGGTTGGTCAGCGTGACCGTCGCGTTCTCGATGTTCGCGTCGTCGATGTCGGTGATGGTCGTGCTCGGCGCCAGGACCACGCTGTTGTCGTGGGTCAGCGTCTCGAGGAACGTCGGGTTCGTGCTCGTCCCGGAGCCGCCGCCGTTG
>DASVQN010000051.1:0-20500 GCA_036389155.1 Solirubrobacteraceae bacterium | reverse complement strand
CTGGGTGGCGTCCAGGTGGAGGATCTTCTCGGTGACCACGCCGCCGGAGACCACCCGGTAGGGCGTCGTGACGAAACCGTGCTCGGAGATCTCCGCGTAGCTCGACAGGGAGCCGATCAGGCCGATGTTCGGCCCCTCCGGCGTCTCGATCGGGCACATGCGGCCGTAGTGGGTCGGGTGGACGTCGCGCACCTCGATCGGCGCGCGCTCGCGGGTGAGGCCGCCGGCGCCGAGGGCGCTCAGGCGGCGTCGGTGCGTCAGGCCCGACAGCGAGTTCGTCTGGTCCATGAACTGCGAGAGCTGCGAGGACCCGAAGAACTCCTTGAGCGCCGCGACGACCGGGCGGATGTTGATGATCGTCTGCGGCGTGATCGTGTCCGCGTCCTCGGTGGTGAGGCGCTCGCGGACGACCCGCTCCATCCGGTAGAGGCCGATGCGGAAGGCCTCCTGGATGAGCTCGCCCACCGTGCGCAGACGGCGGTTGCCGAAGTGCTCGTACTCGTCGAGCTCGTCGGCGATCGGGTCGCGCGGGCGGATGATCGCCTCGGCGGCGTAGTCCTTGACCTCGATCCCGTCGAGGTCCTCGGACATGCCGAGCTTCTTGGGCAGGTCGACGAGCTTCTTGACCAGCGTGACGATGTCGTCGTGCGTGAGCACGCGCGTCTCGAGGTCGAGGTCGAGGCCCAGGCGCTTGTTGAGCTTGTAGCGGCCGACCCGGGTGAGGTCGTAGCGCTTCGGGTCGAAGAACAGCTGGTCGAGCAGGTTGCGGGCGGCGTCGACCGACGGCGGCTCGCCCGGGCGCTGCTTCTTGAACAGCTCGATGAGCGCGCCCTCCTCGGTCTTCGTGACCTCGGTGTCGGACTCGATCGTGTTCCGGATGTAGAGCGAGTTGTCGAACATCTCGAGGATCTGGTCGTCCTCGACGTAGCCCATCGCGCGCAGGAGGACCGTGACCGGGAGCTTGCGCTTGCGGTCGATGCGGACGAAGACCTTGCCCTTCTTGTCGATCTCGAGCTCGAGCCACGAGCCGCGGGCCGGCATCAGGTTGCCGACGAAGACCTGCTTCTCGCGGTCCTTGGGCTCCATCAGGTAGGCGCCGGGGGAGCGGACCAGCTGCGTGACGACGACGCGCTCGGTGCCGTTGATGATGAACGTGCCGCGCTCGGTCATCCACGGGAAGTCGCCCATGAAGACGGACTGCTCGCGGATCTCGCCGGTCTCCCGGTTGATGAAGGCGACGGTGACGGTCAGCGGACGCGCGTACGTGAGGTCCTTCTCGCGGCACTCCTCGAGCGTCGCGACCGGGTCGTCGAACACGAACTCGCCGAACTGCACGGCGAGGTTCCCCGTGTAGTCCTCGATCGGCGAGATGTCGTCGATCGTCTCCCTCAGGCCCCCGGTCTCGGGATCCGTGAGCCACTCGAACGAGCGGCGCTGGATCGCGATCAGGTTGGGAACGTCGAGGACCTTGTTCAGGCGCGCGAAGCTGCGGCGCACCCGCGGAGCGTCAACGGCAGGCACTAGGGCGACTCCTTCGAGGGGGTCGGAAAGCGGGGGAGATCGAGGCGAGGCGGTCCGAGGACACGCGGACTCGCCAAGATAGCACAGGGACAGGCGTGCCCCTCCCAGGGGGCGGTCGACGCTCACGGACCCCGCTCGTGCCGGTCCCCGTATGTGGCGGGGCGGCCTGCTGCTTGAGCGGCTGCGACTATCGGTCGACGGGGCGCAGTGTAGCCCTAACCCAGCTCCAGTGCCAGCTTGCGGGGCGCGGCGCCGCGGTTGGCGACCACCTGGAGGTCGACGCTCTCGCCCGACTCCTTGCTGCCCAGCTCGTCGCAGTAGTCGGTCATCTTGCCGCTCATGCGCTCGCCGTTGATCTCCGTGATGACGATCGACTTGCCCTTCAGGCCGGCGTGGTCGGCGGGCGTGCCGGGGACGGCGCTGAGGGTCACGACGCCGCGCGGCAGCCCGGCCTCGCGGAGCTTGGCGGGCGGCGGGAACTCCAGGCCGGTGCCGAGCCAGCCGAGCGAGGTCTTGCCGCGGAGCTGGTCGACGACCTCCTTGACGCGCTGGATGCCGATCGCGTAGCCGACGTTCTGCAGCGGGACGCCGCCGGCCTCGAACAGCACCGCCGTGTTGACGCCGATGACCTGTCGTTCGGCGTCGAGCAGCGGCCCGCCGGAGTTGCCGGGGTTGATGGCCGCGTCGGTCTGGATCATGTCGGGGTAGTTCGGCGTGTCGGCCTGGGGCGAGCGCAGCGGGCGGCTCTCCACCGAGACGACGCCGGTGGTGGAGGTCAGCTCCTCCCCCTCGCTCGCGCCGGCCGCGTACCCCACGGCGACGACCGGCTCGCCCTGGTCGATGGACTCCTCGGTCGCGAGCTTGAGCGGCTTCAGGCCCGAGCGGTCCTCGACGGAGAGCACCGCGAGGTCGTCGCACGGCGCGGCGCCGACGACCTTCGCGTCGCGCTCGGCGCCGTCGACCGCGACCTCGAAGTCGCTCGCGCCGTTGACGACGTGGAAGTTCGTGACGATGAGGCCCTTCTTCGCGTCGTAGACCCAGCCGGTGCCGCTGGCCTCCTGGCCGCTCTCGCGCGCGACGACGCGGACGGCGGAGGGCTCGACGTCCTTGACGATCTGCGCGACATCCACCTGCGGCCTGCCGTCGTCGTCGCCGCTGAAGACGCCGCTGACGAGGAGGACCCCGACGACCGCCGCGAGGGCGAGGGCGCCGATGGCGAGCGCGGTCGCGCGACGGATGCGCCGGCGCTCGCGCACGGGCGTGAGCTGGTCGTCGGCGTGGTCGCCGTCGGAGCCGAGGGCGTCGGCGAGGCCCGGGTCGATGTCGGGGTCGTCGTCGGCGGGCGCGCGGTCGCGCACGCTCAGCTCGACGTCGCCGACGACGATCTTCTGGCCGGCCCTGACCGCGGTGGCCTCCGTGATCGGCGTGCCGTCGACGCTGACGGGCTGCTCGAGCGGCACCACCTCGATCGTCTCGCCGGCCGACTCGGGCCCGCGCTCCGCGTGCCGGAACGACGCGTGCAGCGGGGCGACGTCCGGGTCGGCCAGGGCGATCGTGCAGCCGTCGCCGGAGCCGACGGTGACCGGATGGTCGGCGGTGACCTCGGCCGCGCGCCCCTTCTCGAGGCCGCCCTCGACGTACACCCACATAGGCCCGGAGTGATCCCACGCCGAAGCGGTGTTCAAACGCTGCAGGGTGGCTTCGCGTCCAGCCGCGAACGCGCTCTCTCAACCCGTGTCGGCGGCGGGCCGAAACGGAGGGCGTGCGGGGGACACGCCTTGCGCGACGTCAGCGGCGCTGCCGTGACGAGAAGGGGCCGCTCACCGAGCGGCCCCTTCTGGTTTCCGGCTGAGACTGTCCTGTCCTGGTGTCGGATACCGACCCCAAACCAGGACAGTGGTGCTACTTGACCTCGACGGAGGCGCCGGCCTCCTCGAGCTCGGCCTTGAGCTTGTCGGCCTCCTCGCGCTCGACGCCCTCCTTGACGGCCTTCGGGGCCTCGTCGACGAGCGCCTTGGCCTCCTTCAGGCCGAGGCCGGTCGCCGCGCGGACGACCTTGATGACCTGGATCTTCTTGTCGCCGGCGCCGGTGAGGACGACGTCGAACGCGGTCTGCTCCTCGGCGGCGTCGCCGCCGCCGTCGCCGCCGCCCGCCGCCGGAGCGGCCGCGACCGCCGCCTGCGCCGACACGCCGAACTCCTCCTCGAGCGCCTTGATGCGCTCGGCCAGCTCGAGGACGGTGATGCCCTTGAGCTCCTCGATCCACTTCTCGGTGGTGGTAGCCATGTCTTTCGTTCCTCCTGGTCTCTAAGTCTCTACGAAGTCTTCTCGGGGTCGTCTTCGCCCTCGGCCTGGTCGGGCTGGGGCGGCTCCGGGTCGCCGGCCGGGCCGGCGTCGGGATCCTCCTCGGCCGGCGGCGTCTCCTCCGCCGACTCGGTCGGGACCTCCGCGGCCGGAGCGTCGTCGGCCGCAGCGTCGTCGGCCGGAGCCTCACTCGCCGACTCCGGCGCGGCCGCATCCGAAGTGTCGGCGGCGGGCGGAGCGTCGCCTCCCACCAGCCCCTGGTCGCGCACCTGCCCGAGGGCGATCGCGAGACCTCCGACGAGCTGGTTCATCGTCCGCGCGAGCCCGGACAGCGGGTACGCGACGATGTTGACGAGCTGCGCGTACAGGACGTCGCGCGCGGGGAGCCGGGCGATCGCGCCGATGTCCTCGGGCGAGAGCGCGTTGCCGTCCATGAAGCCGCCCTTGAACGGCAGCAGGTCGGTCTCGCGGCCGTAGTCGCGCAGCGCCTTGGCGGCCGCCGCGGCGTCGCCGCGCACGAACGTCAGCGCGGTCGGGCCCTCGAGCAGCTCCTTGAGCGACTCGGCCCCCGCCTCGTCCGCCGCACGCTCGGTCAGCGTGTTCTTGACGATCGCGAAGCGCGCGTCCGCCGCCCGCAGCCGCGTGCGCAGCTCGGCGGCCTGCGGCACGCTGATGCCGCGGTAGTCCACCGCGAACACTGCGTCCGACTCTTTGATGTTCTCGGCGATCTCTGTGATCGCCGCAGCCTTCTGCTCTCGGTTCATAAGACTCCTGCGCGGGACTTCTGCGAAGCGGCCCGGTCAAGGCCCGCCGCCCGCGGTCTGGGGAGAGGAGGTCGTCTACGCGCTATGCGGCCGCGGACGCCTCCTGCTCCGACTTGGTGCGGGAAGGATCGACCTTGACGCCCGGCCCCATGGTGGAGGTCAGCGTGATCGACTTGATGTAGCGGCCCTTGGCGCCCGACGGCTTCGCGCGGACGATCTCGTCCACCAGCGTCGAGTAGTTGTCGAGCAGCGCGCCCTCCTCGAAGGACGTCTTGCCGATCGTGATGTGGACGTTCGCGGTGCGGTCGGTCCGGTACTCGACCTTGCCGGCCTTGGACTCGCCGACGGCCTTGGCGACGTCCATCGTCACCGTGCCGACGCGCGGGTTCGGCATCTTGCCCTGCGGGCCGAGGATGCGGCCGAGGCGCCCGACGACCGGCATCATGTCGGGCGTCGCGATCGCGACGTCGAAGTCGGTGAAGCCCTCCTGGACGCGCTCGGCGAGGTCCTCGGCACCGACGACGTCGGCCCCGGCCTCCTCGGCCTCGCGCGCCTTGTCGCCCTTGGCGAACACGGCGACGGTGACGTCCTTGCCCAGCCCGTGCGGCAGCGCGACCGTGCCGCGCAGCTGCTCGTCGGCGTGGCGGACGTTCAGCCCGGTCCGGATGTGGACCTCGACCGACTCGTCGAACTTGGAGAACTTGAGGTCCTTGACGAGCTTGACGGCCTCGGCGGGCGCGTACTCGTGCTCGCGGTCGACGCGCTGGCGCGCCTCCGTGTACTTCTTGCCGTGCTTGGCCATCTAGCCGACCACCTCCACGCCCATCGAGCGGGCGGTGCCCGCGATGATCTTCGCCGCCTGGTCGACGTCGTGCGCGTTCAGGTCCTGGAGCTTCTTCTCGGCGATGTCGCGCAGCTGGGCCTGGGTGATCTTCCCGACCTTGTCGCGGTTCGGCTCGCTCGAGCCCTTCTCGATGTTGAGCGCCTGGCGGATCAGCACGGCGGCGGGCGGCGTCTTGGTGACGAACGTGAACGAGCGGTCCTCGAAGACCGTGATCTCGACCGGGATCGTCACGCCCATGGCGCCCGCCGTCTGCGCGTTGAACGCCTTGACGAACTCCATGATGTTGATCCCGTGCTGGCCCAGCGCCGGGCCCACCGGCGGAGCCGGCGATGCCTGGCCGCCCGGAGCCTGCAGCTTGATGGTTGTGAGGACCTTCTTTGCCATGACTAGACCTTCTTGACCTGGTCGAAGCCGACCTCGACCGGCGTCTCGCGACCAAAGATAGAGACAAGCACCTTCAGGCGGCTGGCGTCCTCGTTGATCTCGGCGATCTCGCCGGAGAAGTCCGAGAGCGGGCCGGAGATGACCTTGACGGTCTCGCCGATCGTGTAGGTCGTCTTCTTGCGCTCGCGAACCGCGACCTCGCGGTGCAGCAGCCGGTCGACCTCGCCCTGCGTGAGCGGGACCGGCTCGTTCGACGCGCCGACGAACCCGGTGACGCCCGGCGTGTTCTTGACGACCTGCCAGGAGTCCTCGTTGAGGTCCATGTTCACGAGCACGTAGCCGGGCATCGTGCGCTTCTCGACCGTGATCTTCTGGCCGTCCTTCATCTCGGACGTGCTCTCGGTCGGGACCACGACCTGGCGGACCGAGCGCCTCTGGCCCATCGAGGTCACGCGGTGCTCGAGGTTCTGCTTGACCTTGTTCTCGTGCCCTGAATAGGTGTTGACGACGTACCAGCGGAACATGGAGTCCTTACGAAGGGGGGAGCTAGATGATGAGGTCGACGAGCTTCTGGGCGAGGTAGTCGGCGAAGCCGAGGTACGCACCCGCGACAAGCACGAAGCCCAGGACGACGGCGGTCGCCTGGCCGACCTGACGACGATCCGGCCACTGCACGCGCTGGAGCTCGGCCCAGGACGCCCGGAGGAAGTTCGCGAAGCGCCCCGCGCCCCGGCCGTGCGCGTCCTGCGTGGGGACGGTAGCGGCGCGGCGGGCGGGCGGCGCCGCTCCGGGGGCGGACACGGCGGCCGGCTCCTGCCCGAGGGCCTCCTGCGCGTCGGCCTCGAGCTCGGCCTGCTCGACGGCGTCCTCGTCGAGCTCGGGCTCGCCGTCGGCGCCCGCGACCAGCTCGGCCTCGAACTGGTCGACGTCGCCGGTGTGCTCGACCGGGCCGGGCACGTTCTCGCGATGGATCGCCCGGGGGTCGGGGACGCCCCCGTTGCCGGGCTCGCGCGAGGGCGGCGACGGCTGCCGCTTCTCCTTGCGCCGCTTGGCTCGCTGTCGATCGCGCGCCACTGGTCGAGAGCCCCTACCGGGTCTCCCGGTGGCTCGTGTGGGTCCGGCACCACTTGCAGTACTTGCGCATGCTGATGCGGTCCGGGTTGTTGCGCTTGGACTTGTTGGTCTGGTAGTTGCGCCGCTTGCACTCCTCGCACGCGAGGGTGACTCCGATGCGCACGTCTCCGCGGGCCATGGGCCAGCTCCTTCAGGGGCCAGTCAGACAAACGACCCGCCGAAGGGCGAGTCGGACGGGTAAGTGTAGCGGCCTTGCCTGGACGATCCCTCGCCCGCCGCTACCCCAACCGCAGCGCCTTCGCCGGCGTCTTCGCGGCGACCCTGCTGTGCTTCCTCGCGGTCGGCGCGGTGCTGCCCGTGCTGCCCCGCTACGTCACCGGGCCGCTCGGCGCCGGCGACTTCTGGGTCGGCGTCGTGACCGGCGCCTTCGCGTTCACGGCGGTGATCGGGCGGCCCGTCGGCGGGCGCATCGCCGACCGGCGCGGACGGCGCCTGATCGTCACCTCGGGGCTGCTCCTGACCGGCACCGCGGGCCTCTTGTACTTCCTCCCGCTCGGGGTGCCCGGGCTCATCGTCGCGCGGCTCGTGCTCGGCGTCGGCGACGGCTGGGTCTTCACCGCCGGCCTCGCGTGGGCGGTCGACGTGACGCCGCCCGAGCGGCGCGGCCAGTTCATCGCCCTCTACGGGCTCGGCGTGTGGGGCGGGCTGTCGTTCGGCCCGCTGATCGGCGAGGCGATGCTCTCGCTCGGCGGCTACGACGCGGTGTGGGCGTTCGCGGCCGCGTCGCCGCTGACCGGCGCACTGGTCGCGCGCGTGGTGCCGGACCGCCCCCCGCTCGACCGCCCCGACGGCCCGCAGCCGCTGCTGCCGCTGCCCGCGATCCGGCCCGGCGTCTCGCTCCTGCTCGCCCAGATCGGCTACGCGGCGCTGTCGGGCTTCATCGTCCTGCACCTCGACGACATCGAGGTCGGGCACGGCGCCGCGGTGTTCACCGCGTTCGCGATCACGGTCGTCGGCTCGCGCCTGCTGCTGTCGTGGCTGCCGGACCGCATCGGCGCGCGCAACAGCGTCATGCTTGCCGCGTCCGCGCAGGCCGCCGGGCTGGTGCTGATCGCGGTCGCCGGCTCGCTGGCGGTCGTCGTCGCGGGCGCGCTCGTGATGGGGACCGGGTTCTCGCTGAGCTTCCCGTCGCTGGCGCTGCTCGTCGTCGAGGAGGTCGACGAGCGCACGCGCGGGGCGGCCATGGGCGCGTTCACCGCGTTCTTCGACGTCGGCGTCGGGATCGGCGGGCCGCTCGCCGGAGCGGTCAGCGCGCTCGCCGGCTACCCGGCGGCGTTCGCGGTCGGCGCGGCGTGCGCGGCGCTCGGCGGGGTGGTCGCCGCGCTCAGCCGCAGCGCCCCCGTCACGCGATCTTCTTGAGGTCGATGACGAAGACGAGCGTCTCGTTCGGCGGGATCGCCGGCGGCGAGCCCTGCGCGCCGTAGCCGAGCTCCGGCGGGATGACGAGCTTGCGCCGGCCGCCGACCTTCATCCCCTTCATCCCCTGCACCCAGCCGTCGATGAGCTGGCCCTGCGCGAGCTGGAACGTGGCCGGCTCGCCGCGGTCCCACGACGAGTCGAACTGGTCGCCCGTCGAGAAGTTCACGCCGACGTAGTGGACGGTGACGGTGTCGCCCTCCTTGGCCGCGCGGCCCTTGCCGACGACGACGTCCTCCTTGACGAGCTCGGTCGGCTTCTCGCCGGACGGCTTGCCGATCTCCGGCTTGGTCTCGAGGTTCGTCGAGATGTCCTTCGGCCCGGCGGCGGTCGTCGTCGGCGCCTGCTCCTCGGTCGTCGCCGCGGCGTCGCCCGAGCCGCCCTTGTCCTCGTCGTCGCCGCAGGCGGCGAGGCCGACGGCGAGCAGTGCGGTGACCAGGGCGGCGAGGACGGCGTGGCGGGGGGGCATGGCGGCGCAGAGTAGCGACGGGCGCCGCGCGCTAGGTCGGTACCGGGTCGGCCAGCGCCGCGAACGCGGCGCGCATGCCGTCCTCGTCCTCGGGCTCGAAGATGTCGAACGTCTTGCGCAGGCCGTCCTCGATGAGCCCGACGGACCCGAAGGCGACCTCCCACGGCGCGCCCTCGACCTGACCGCGGACGGTCACGAGCATCCACTCGACGATGCGCTCGCCGCGCTCCACAGAGGCGATCAGGTCGGCGTCCCAGCGCGCGTCGGCGGTCGTCTCCCCCAGGCTGAAGGTCGTGTCGACCATGCGGTCCGGCCCGCGCACGGTGCCCCACCCGACGGTGCGGTGGTCGACCAGGACGAAGTCCTGCGCGAGGAGGGCCCGCGCGGCCTCGCGGTCGCCCGTCTGCAGCGCGCCGAGCCAGTGGTCGAACGGGCGCGCGCGGAGCGCGTCGAAGCGTTCGAGCAGGCCGCCGACGTCCTCGTCGTCGAACACCTCATGGCGCGTCGACTGCTCGCCGCGCCCCGCGATGACCCAGCCCATCCGGTCGATCGTCCGCCCCCCGCTGTCGCGCGACGTGCCCCCCAGCGCGATGTGCGCCGCGAAGACCCACCGCTCGCCGATCGCCGCGCCCGCGATCAGCTCGATCCGCGCGGTCGCGTCGACGGTCGCGTTCGCGAACGCCCGCACGTCGAGCTCGAAGTCGCGGCGAGCGTTGATCTGCTCCCAGCCGAGGCGGCGGTGGTCGACGCGCTCGACGTCCTCGTCCCACATCGCGACGACGGCGTCGAAGTCGTGCGCGTTGAAGGCGCCCGCCCACCGCGACTGGCGCGCGAGGATCACCGGAGGGATCGGCTCGACGGCGTGCGGCGAGAGCGTCACGCCATTGTACGTCTGCGCGCACAGCGCGTCGAACGCCTCCCACGCCGCGTCGCCGTCGTCGGCGTCGAACATCTCCGCGCGGCGGCTGAGCCCGTCGCGCGACAGCGTCAGGCTGATGTACTCCAGCTCGAAGGCGCCGCCGCCGTGGATCGTCTCGCCCGTCACGACGATCGTCGCCAGGCCGACGTTCGTCCTCCCGTCGTCCAGGCCGGCGAGCGGGTCGGAGGCGAACCGCAGGTTCCGCGTCGCGGTGTGGACGCTGCGCAGCGCCTCGATCCCCGCGCCGGCGCCCTCCGTGGTCCCGCTCCCGTGGCGGCGGTGGTCGACGAAGACGAAGTCGGTGTCGTCGGCGATGTCGTCGAAGCGGCCCTCGCTCGCGGCGAGCGCCCACGCCTCCAGCCGCGCGCGGACCGTCTCGGGCACGCCACGGCGCCGCGCCCCGCGACGCCGCTCGGCGCGCAGCTCGTCGTAGCGCGCCAGCATCGACGCCTCGTCCTCGGGCGCGAAGAACTCGGATCGCGCGAGCAGCCCGTCGCGCCGCACGGTGATGACGCCGTAGACGCTCTCGGCAGGCCCGCCGGCGGTCGTGCCGCGCGACCGCATGCGCACGACGTTGACGTCGGCCTCCTCGTCGACGGCCAGCACGGCGTCGATGCTCGTGACCATGTCGGGCGTCAGCGCGATCGCCGCGACGTGGACGTCGATGACCGCGTCGACGCCGTGCATCTCCTCCCACGCGAGCTCGCGGCGGTCGACGAACGCGTAGTCGGCGTGGAACATCGCGCGCAGGCCGTCCCAGTCGCGGGCGGCGACGAGCTCGCAGTAGCGCTGCCAGTGCTCCGGAACGGCGAGCCCGCGCAGCTCGGCGTACCGCGCGCGCATCCCGGCCTCGTCGTCGGGCGCGAACAGCTCGACGCGGTCGACGCGCCCGTCGCGGGTGCGGTTCAGGACGCCGAGCGGGATCTCGATCGCGCCGCCTCCCGCGTGCGCGTGCGCGTGAAGCGCGCAGACGACGAGGGCGGTGTCCTCGCTCGCCTCGAGCACGCGGGCGACGCGCAGCTCGGGCTCCTGCGCGACGGCGGCGCCCGAGCGCTGCGCGTCGAGGTAGGCCTCGATCCCGCGGATCTCCTGCCAGCCGATGCTGCGGTGGTCGACGAGGACGACGTCGTCGTGGACGAGCGCGCGCACCGCGTCCCAGTCCTGGGCGGAGAACGCGGCGCAGTAGGCGTCCCACACCCGCTCGACCTCGCGGTCGCCGAGCGGCGTGCCCGGGCCCGAGTCGGCGGCCGCGGGCAGCGGCCGGCTGCCGAGCGCGGCCCGCGCGCGCATCGCGCCGACGGTGTGGTCCTTGGCCGCGTAGAGCTGGAGCGCACGCGCCGCCGCCTCGCGCCCCTCTTCCTCGCGCCCGCACGCGCGCAGCACGGTCGCGAGCGCCATGTACGCGTCGGCCTTGTCGGCGAGCGCGTCCGTCGGCTCGCCCAGCGCGACCGCCTCGCGCGCGACGCGCTCGGCCTCCGCGTGCTCGCCCCGGCGCGCGAGCGCCTCGGCCCGCGCGCCGCGCCACGCGATGCCCGTCTTGAGGTCCTCGCCGCCGTGGCGCTCGGCGCGCCTGGACTGCTCCTCGGCCTCGTGGAAGCGCCCCTGGTCGACGAGCGCGCGCGCGAGGAGCGCCGCGGCCTGCGCGGCGCCCGCCTCCACGCCGAGCGCGGCGAACCCGTCGCGCGCGTGGCGCAGGTGGCCCTCGGCGGCCGCCGGCGCACCGGCGAGCAGCTCGACGATCCCCGCGTAGACCGCGAGCTCGTGCAGCTCGAGCGTCAGGCCGAGCTCCTCGAGCGTGGCGCGGCACGTCGCGACGATCTGGCGCGCGGCGTCCGGGCGCCCGCGCATCGCCTCGAGCACCGCCTGGCAGCGCAGCGCGGCGGCCTCGACGTGTCGGTTGCCCGGGGTCATCCGCAGGATGCGCACGACGTCGAGGCAGCGGCCCGACGCGCGGACGATCGGCGACGGCCCCCACAGCGCGGCGCGCGGCGCACCGGAGAGGACGGCGGTCACGCGGCGCCGGTCGCGCGCCTCGCGCGCCGCGACGAGCGCGCGGTCGAGCGCGTGCTCGGCGGCCGCGATCTCGCCCAGCAGCGAGTGCGCCTGCGCGGCGACGTGGTGCGCCTTCGCCTCGGCCGCGAGGTCGCCGGCGCGCTGCAGCACCGCCGCCGCCTCCGTGGCCAGCGCGATCGTGTCGCGGACGTGGCCCGCGCCGGTGAGGATCGCCAGCTGGCACGCGAAGGCGGTGGCGAGCGCGCGCCGGGGCTCGTCGCCGACGGTCTCGGCGCGCAGCGCCAGCTCCTCGACCGTCTGCTCGGCGGCGGCGGTGTCGCCGGCCGCGAGCTGCGTCTCGGCGAGGTCGGCGAGGATCCCGAGCCGCGCGTCGTCGTCGGGGCCCAGCGGATACAGCGCGCGCAGCAGCAGGTTCCCCGCGGCGGGGTGGTCCTCGCGCTCGAGCGCGCGCCGCCCGGCACACCGCAGGCGGGTCGCCGCCCGGACCGCCAGGGCCTTGCCGCGCTCGTCGAGCGGCCCGAGCTGCTCGCGGTACGCGTGCGCGCGCTCGAGGTGCAGCGCGATCATCTCCTCGTGCTCGCCCGAGCGGCCCTCGAGCCAGTCGGCGAAGCGCTCGTGCAGGTCGGCGCGGGCCTCCTTGAGCAGGGAGCGGTAGGCGGCGTCGCGCACGAGGACGTGGTGGAAGCGGAAGACCTCCTCGCCCTCCCACAGCGTCCCCTCGGGCGTCACCAGCTCCTTGCGCCGCAGGCGGTCCAGGTGCTCGGCGACCTTCGCGTCCACGCCCGCGGGGGCGAGCGCGGCGACGCCGCCGACGTAGAACTGCTGGCCGATGACGGCCGCGCGCTCGACGACCGAGCGCTCCTCCTCGCTGAGGCGCTCGATGCGCGCCGAGAGCAGCGCGTGGATCGTGGGCGGGACGGAGACGCCGCTCGACTCGCCGGCGATCCACTGGTCGCCCGTGCGCTTGAGGACCCCGTCGTCGACGAGCATCCGCAGCATCTCGCCGAGGAAGAGCGGATTGCCCTCGGTCGTCTCGAGCACGCGCTCGGCGAGCTCCGGCGGGAGGCCCGCGTCGCCGAGCAGGCGGTCCACGAGCGCGCGGCTGTCGGCCCCGTCGAGCGGGCCCAGCGCGATGACCTCGCTCACGGCGTGGCCGCGCTCGGTCAGCGAGGCGCGGATCTCGCGCAGCTCGGGCCGGGCCATCACGACGACGAGCACCGGCGCGTCGCGCCCCCACGCGGCGAGGTGCTCGATCAGGTCGAGGAACGTCGGCTGGCCCCAGTGCACGTCGTCGAGCAGGACGACGAGTCGGCGCAGGCGCGCGAGGCCCTCGAGGAACCGCCGCACCGCCCAGAAGGACTCCTCGACCGTCACCGGCGGCCCGAGCCCGACGAGGCCGAGCGCGCGCTCGACGACGCGGTCGCGGTCCGGGTCGTCGTCGGGCAGGACCGCGCCCAGCTTGTGCGTCGCCGACTCGGCGGAGTCGCCCTCGTGGATCCCCGCGCCGCTGCGCACAACCTCGGCGACGGGCAGGAAGGTCAGGCCCTCGCCGGTCGCCTCGCAGTGGCCCGTCACCACCGTCGCGCTCTCCCCGAGCTCGTCGGCGAAGTCCTGGACGAGGCGCGTCTTGCCGACGCCCGGCGAGCCGATCAGCGTGACGACGCGCGTCTCCGACGCGGCCGTGGCGGAGTCGAGCGCGGCGCGCAGCCGGGCCAGCTCGCGCTCGCGGCCGACCAGCGGCGCGGTCATCCGCGCCTCGCGGCCGCCGTCGGGGCAGCGGCCGTCGAGCAGGCGGAAGGCGGCCACCGGTCGCCCCTTGCCCTTCAGCGTGAGCGGCGCGACGGGCTCCAGGCGCGCGTCGTCGCGGACGAGCCGGTAGGTCTCGCTGCCGACGAGGACCTCGCCCGCGGCGGCCGCCTGCTCCAGCCGCGCCGCGACGTTGACCGTGTCGCCGACGAGCAGGTCCGCCGACTTCGCCGGGTCGACGACGACCTCGCCGGTGTTCACGCCCGTCCGCAGGTCGATGCGCACGCCCCAGCGCTCGTCGAGGTCGTCGTTGAGGGCGGCGAGCGCCCGGCGCATCCCCTCCGCCGCCCGCACGCCGCGCACGGCGTCGTCCTCGCTCACGGCGGGGATCCCCCACACCGCCATCACCGCGTCGCCGATGAACTTCGCGACGGTGCCGCCCTCGCGCTCGATCGCGCCGCGCATCTCGCCGTAGAAGCGGTCCATCACCCGGCGCAGCGACTCCTGGTCGAGCCGCTCGCCGAGCGCGGTGAAGCCGACCATGTCGGCGAAGAGGACGGTCAGCGTCTTGCGGACCTCGCGGCTCGGGGCGGGCGGAGCGCCGGCCGCGGCGATCGGCGTCCCGCACGCGAGGCAGAAGCGCGCACGGGCGGGGTTCTCCTCGCCACACGCCGAACACCGAACGACATCCATGCCCACGGACCATGTTCCCACGCAGGGTCAAGGGAAGCGAACGGCGAAGCGGGCGCCGCCGAGGGACGGCGAGCGGTCGACGACGACGCTCGCGCCGTGGTGGCGCGCCTGCTGGGCGACCAGCGCAAGGCCCAGCCCCGAGCCGGCGTCCTCCTCGCCCAGCCGGACGAACGGCTCGAAGATCCGCGCGCGGTCCTCCTCCGCGACGCCCGGGCCGGAGTCCTCGACGACGAGCGCGCGCCCGCCGACCGCGACGCGCACCTCTCCGCCTCCGTGTCGCACCGCGTTCTCGAGCAGGTTGTCCAGCAACGAGCGCAGCCCCGGCTCCCAGCCGGCGACCGTGACCGCCTCCTCCGGCAGCTCCGCCGTCCAGTGGACCGCCGGGTGGCGCTCGCGCGCGGCGGCGAGCGCCGCGTCGGCGACGTCGACGAGGTCGAGCGGCGCGAGCTCGGGCGCCGCGTCCCCGCGGGCGAGCGCCTGCAGCCCGTCGAGCAGCGCGACGAGGCGCTCCTGCTGGGCCAGTGCCTCGGCGGCCATCGCGGCGCGCCGCTCGGGCGGCTCGTCGGGATGGCGGGCGAGCGCGTCCAGCCGCGCCTGGATGCTGGTCAGCGGCGTCCGCAGCTCGTGGCCGGCGTCGGCGGCGAAGCGGCGCGTCGCCTCGATCGCGCGCTCGCGGTCGGCCGCCGACCGGCTGAGCCGCGCGAGCATCGCGTTGAACGACGCGGCCAGCGCGCGCGTCTCCGTCGGCCCGTGCTCGGCGTCGACGCGGCGCCCGAGGTCCTCCTCCCCCGCGATGTCGGCGGTCGCGGTGCGCAGCCGCCGCAGCGGGCGCAGGACGACGCCGCCCGCGGCGAAGACGCCCGCCGCGGCGAGCAGGAGCGCCAGCAGGCCGATCAGCGCCAGCCGGTTACGCAGGCGATCCTGGCGCTCCTCGAGCGGCTTCAGTCGCGTGGTCAGCTCCAGCCGCGCGAGCCCGCCGAGGCTGCGGTCGCGCAGGTCGCTGACGTACGCCCGGTAGCGGGCGCCGGCGCTCTCGAACGTGGACAGCCCCTTCGGGAGCCGGCGGTGGCGCGGGACGCGATCGCCCGTCTCGATCAGCGCGGCGTCGCCGAGCAGGAGCCGCAGCGAGGTGCCCGTCGCCGAGAGCACGGCGTCGAGGCGATCGTCGGCCTCCGGCACCTCCTGCTGGATCGCGTCCAGCGCGTTCGGGCCCGACAGCTCGGCGGTCCTCACCAGGCGGTCGTCGAGCGCCTCGCGCTCGGAGTGGTCGACGTCGCGCGCGGCGAGCCAGCCGGCGAGGAGGAGCACGACGGCAAGGACCGCGGTGAGCCCGAGCGTCAGCCGGGCGCGCAGGCCGCGCATCGCCGTCAGGGCCGCAGGACGAACCCGACGCCGCGCACCGTGTGCAGGATGCGCGGCTCGCCGTCCGCCTCCAGCTTGCGGCGCAGGTAGCCGACGAAGACGTCGGCGACGTTCGTGCCGGGATCGAACGTGTAGCCCCACACCTCCTCGTGCATCTCGCGGCGGCTGAGGATCTCGTTGGGCCGCCGCAGGAACAGGGCGAGCAGCTCGAGCTCGCGACGCGTCAGCTCGAGGTCGCGCCCGCCGCGCGTCGCGCGCGCCGACACGGGATCGAGCACGACGTCGCCCGCCTCGAGCCTGCCGGCCGGTGGAGGCGGCCGGCGGCGCAGCAGCGCGTGCAGCCGGGCGGCGACCTCCTGCAGCGCGAACGGCTTGACGACGTAGTCGTCGGCCCCGGCCTCCAGCCCGCGCACGCGGTCCTCGACCTCGTCGCGCGCCGAGAGGATGCAGACCGGCACGTCGTGCCCGTCCGCGCGCAGGCGCTCGAGCACCTCCAGCCCGTCGAGGTCGGGCATCGCGAGGTCGAGCACGACGACGTCGGGCGACACCGTCTCCAGCGCCGCGAGCGCCGGCCGTCCGCCGGACGCCGGCACCACCTCGAAGCCCTCGAGCTCCAGCCCCTCGGCCACGCTGCGGCGGATCGCGGCGTCGTCGTCGACGAGCAGCACGACCGGCCCGGTCACCGCTCGACGCGCTCGCAGTCGCCCTCGATCGCGTCGCCGCCGTCCGCCCGCACGAGGTCGGAGCCCGGCCCGCAGGTGACGCGGTCGACGCCGCCGCCGCGCACGCCGACGACGTCGTTGCCCCCGCCCGCCGCGACGAGGTCGCGGCCGCCGCCGCCGGCGATCCGGTCGGCGCCGCCGCCGCCGACGAGGGTGTCGGCCCCCGGCCCGCCGCGCAGCCGGTCGCGTCCGGCGTCGCCGAGGAGGACGTCGCGCCCGCCGCGGCCGATCAGGACGTCCGCGCCCCCGCGCCCGCGCAGGCGGTCGTCCTCGCCGGTCCCCTCGAGGCGGTCCGGCCCGCCGGTCCCCGTCCGCTCGATCGCGAGCGCGAGCGTCGCGGGCGCGGCGAGGGCGAGCAGCGTGAGGACGACGAGGAGCGCGCGCGGCATGGCGGCCATGATGACGCGCGCGTTCCCGCGACCGCTGCGCTCCTCCGCGCTCTCACGATTTCCTCATGCCGCGTGAGAAGAGCGTGAGACCCGCGCCACGTCCGGCCGATCCGCGGGATGACTGCTGGTGAGCACCCGACGAGGAGGAGCACCATGCACGTCACCAAGCCCGCCGCGACCGCGCTGACCGCGCTCGCCCTGCTGCCCGCGACCGCGGTCGCCGCCACCGTGATCGGCGGCCCCGGCAACGAGCGGCTGCGCGGCACGAGCGGCCCGGACCACATCGACGGCAACCAGGGCGACGACCGGATCTTCGGCCGCGGCGCCAATGACACGCTGATCGGCGGCGCGGGGAACGACGTCGTCCGCGGCGGCCAGGGCGACGACCAGATCCGCGGCGACGCGAACCTGATCGGCGACCGCACGTCGTTCGACCGGCTGTTCGGCGGCCCGGGCAACGACACGCTGCGGGGCGGCGACTCGCGCGACCACATCCGCGGCGGGAACGGCAATGACACGAGCTTCGGCGAGTCCGGCAACGACGTCCTGCGCGGAGGCCCGGGTGAGGACACGCAGCACGGCAACGGCGGCGACGACGTGATCTGGGCGGGCCAGGGCGTCGACGTCTCGTACGGCGACGACGGCAACGACGTGCTGCGCGCCGGCCTGCGCGGCGACGTGGCCGCGCCGAACGACCAGGTCGGCGACACGCTCGACGGCGGCAACGGCGACGACCGCTTCCGCACGCGCGACGGCGAGGTCGACCGGATCGCCTGCGGCCCGGGCTTCGACCGCGCGGTCCTCGACGGCATCGACGTGATCGTCGACGCGAGCGCGGAGAACCCGAAGGGCTCGTGCGAGCGGGTCGTCCGGCGCCCCGCGCGCCGCTAGCCCTCAGCCCCCGCGGACGGGCTCGCTGCCGATCGGCACGAGCCCGCCCAGGAGCGGGTCGGCCTTTAGCAGCGACGCGATCGCGCGGGCCGAGTCGACGGTGAACCCGCCCTCGATCTGCGAGCCGTTGCTCGCGTCGATGCCGGCCGGGTTGTGCTGGAAGTCGATGTAGGGGACGGAGACGATCGCGTCGTCGAGGACGATGGCGAAGTGGTGCGCGGCCGACACCGCGTCCGTCCCCGGGAGCTGTTCCCGCGCGCCGCGCTCGGCGATCGTGCGGGTGATCCGTTCGAACGCCTCGCGGCCGTCCTCCGTGAACCTGAAGGCGACCATCGGCTGTCCGCCGCCGCCGGGGCCCTCGTCGAACGCCTGCTCAGGATCGAGGATGTCGTCCTCGTCGAGCGCGACGTCGTCGTTCAGGACGAACCACAGGTCCGTGGTCGGGTCGCTGAACTCGCGCTGCTCCGCCCTGACGATCACCGTGCCGGGCTGCACCTCGACGGGACGACCCGGGCCGGCGTTCGCGGCCTCGTCGGCCGTCGCGTACGGGCCGCTCGCGCGGTGCCGGCGGCGGTCGAGCGCGTACCACCGCCCCTCGTGCGAGTTGTCGCCGTCCTCGACGGCAGGCCGTCTCGCGGCGCGCGCGACCGCCTCGGCGAGCGGGATGCCGCCGGTCTGGCCGGCGCTGGTTCCGCCCGTCACGGCCGGGTCGTTCGGCGCCGGCCTGCCCTGCGGCCCGATCACGTTGCGCTCCCAGTCGTAGAACGCGAGGTGCCCGGGTGCGATGAGCTGGTCGATCGCCCGGCGGGCGGCGTCGGCGCGCTCGGCCGCGCTCTCGGCCACGACCCTCCCGTCACGCGTCGCGCGGACGGCGATGAGGAGGCCGAACGCGGTGGCGCGCTCGCGCAGGAACCCGGCGACCCGCTCGGCGTCGCCCTCCGTGACCAGGAACGTCGCGCGCACGCCCCCGTCGGCCGCGAAGCGCTTCGCGGCCTTGCGCTGCGCCTCCTCGATGCGGTCGCGGGCCGGCGCGTCCTCTCCCTTCCCGCCGCTTCCGCAGCCGGCCAGCAGGAGCACGACGAGGATCGCTGGGAGGGCGCGCAGCACTTGCCGGAATCCTCGCATCGGGACGCCGCCGGGTGGCGCAGTCGTCATAACCCTGCGCTAGTCTGCGCCGCGCCGTAGAGATACGGCGCCGAGCCGCGGTCCTCGGATCGCGGGCGGGGGAACCAGTTCGTTGGGGCGAGTGGGCGCGTGTTCGCGTCCTAGCGCTGCCGTGTGCAGCGCGAGCCCGTCAGCTCACCTCGTAGGCGCCGCAGACCACGAGGAGTTGCCGTTGTCGCTCAACCGGACGTCGTCGTTCGCCCTGGGGCTCTTGCTCCTGGCTCTTCCCGCCTCCGCTGCCGGCAACGACACGGGCGGCGCGGCGATGCCGGAGGAGCCCGAGGTGACCGCCGTCGTCTGCGAGGACGCGACCGCCTGGGAGTGCGCGCGAGGCGCGCGGCTCACCGTGCAGGGCCAGTCGCTCGCCGCGGTCGACACGGTCCGCTTCCTCGGCCGCAGCGGCCGCAAGGACGACCGCATCGCGCGGCCCCGCCACGACGGTGACGGGGTGCTCGAGGTCGTCATCCCGCGCGACGCGCGCTCAGGTCCGATCGAGGTCGAGGGCGACGGCGGCGAGACCGTCACCGAGGAGAAGCTGCACGTGACGCGCGGCGGCGGCCCGCGCGCCGCTCCGGCGGCCGACGACGGCGTCTTCCCCATCGACGGCAAGCACCAGTACGGCACCGGCACGAACCGGTTCGGCGGCGGCCGCGGCCACCAGGGTCAGGACGTCTTCGCCAGGTGCGGGACCCCGCTCGTCGCGGTGTTCGACGCGACCGTCCAGCACAAGGCGTTCCAGCGCCGCGCGGGCAACTACGTCGTCCTGCAGACCTCCGACGGCGCGAGCTTCGCCTACATGCACCTCCAGGCGCCGTCGACGCTGAAGGTCGGCGCGCTCGTCCGCGCCGGCGATCCGGTCGGCAAGGTCGGCGACACCGGCCACGCCGAGGGCTGCCACCTGCACTTCGAGCAGTGGACCGCCCCGGGCTGGTACGAGGGCGGCGAGGCGATCGACCCGCTGCCGCTCCTCACGAGCCTCGACAAGTAGCCCCCGCCACTCGCGCCGGCCCGCGCGTGTACGACCGCTGACGTTGACGCGCAACCTCGCGCTGTCCGCGTGAATCGCCGCTCGCCATCATCGTGCGCGGGGCGGGCGCTGACTCGGCCCGCCCCCCTCCCCACCCCGCTGCCCGCCGGTATCGTCGCGCGATGGCGGCGCGCGTCAGCGACGAGCTCGAGACGTGGATCGAGGGCGACGGGAAGAAGACGCTCGGCGGCCTGATCGACGTCTTCGAGAAGCGCGCCTTCGCCATCGTCTTCGTGATGCTGCTCGGCGTCCCGGCGCTGCCGATCCCGACAGGCGGCGCGACGCACATGTTCGAGGTGATCGCCGTGCTCCTGGCCCTCGAGCTGATCGTCGGCCGCGACGAGATCTGGCTGCCGCGGCGCTGGCGCGAGCGCACGCTCGACACCGAGGGCCGCTTCGTCCGCAGCCTGCTGCGCACGATCCGCCGGATGGAGCGCTTCTCGCGCCCGCGCTTCACCTTCGTCTTCGGGCACCGGCTCAGCAACGTCGTGTTCGGCGTCCTCGTCGCGGGCGGGTCGGTCGCCGCCTTCCTCGCGCCGCCGTTCACGGGCCTCGACACGCTGCCGGCGCTGGGCGTCGTGCTGCTCTCGCTCGGCGTGCTGCTGGAGGACCTCGTGCTCGCCGTCCTCGGCGTGGTCGTCGGGGCGGCCGGCGTGCTCGTCGCGATCGTGCTCGGCAGCGCCGCCCTCGACGCGATCAAGGGCCTCTTCTGAAGCGCGGTCGCGGCGGCGGATCGCT
>DASVQN010000050.1:0-190978 GCA_036389155.1 Solirubrobacteraceae bacterium | reverse complement strand
CCCGTCGGTCAGCTCGACGCGCAGGCGCACCTTGATCTTCCCCTTGGGCAGCCCGCGCAGGTCGATCGGCAGCGCGATCCGCCGCCCGGTCACGGACTTGACGCGCCTGCCGTTGACGAAGATCTGCACGCGCTTCACCGTCCCGCGGATCTCGCGGCGCACGCGGACGGTGAACTTCCGCCGCGACGCGCACCTGCGCGAGGAGGGGAGGGAGAGGATCGCGGCGACCTTCGGCGGCGCGGCGACCGGTGGCGTGATGACGGGCGGCGGCGTGACGACGGGAGGGGTGACCGGAGGGGTCGACGGCGGATCGGGCGGCGGAGCGATCGGCGGGTCGGGCGGCATCTCGACAGGCAGCGCGATGCCCTCGCAGTTCGCGTTGATCGTGTCGACCTTGTCGCCCTGGCCGGTGTCGTTGCCGTCGCCGCAGTCGAGCGTGTCGGCGACGCCGTCGCGCGCCTCGAACCGGTCGTCGCCGTCGAGCCCGGTGAAGACGTTCGCGTCCCCGTCGCCGGTGAGCGTGTCGCCGCCGAGGCCGCCCGCGATGTTCTCGATGTCCGAGTGGACGTTGTCGCCCTCGAGCGCCGCGCCGTCGTCGGCCGCGTCGTCGAGGTCGACGGTGACCGGCGAGCTGCGTGAGAGGAAGTCCGACCCGTACGCCACGCCGTCGATCCCCGGCCCACCGCTGAGGTCGTCGGCCCCGGTCGGGAGGTTCGACTCTCCCGCAACCCTGCTGACCTCCCGGAACGTGTCGTCGCCCTCTCCGCCCGCCTCGGTGTCGGCGTCGTAGCCGCCGTCGAGCACGTCGTCGTCGCCCTCGCCGTAGAGGAAGTCACCCTGCGTGCCGCCCTGCAGGATGTCGTCGCCGCCGGCCCCGTGGAGGGTGTCGACGCCGCCCGCGCCGGTGAGCTCGTCGGTGTTCGGGCCGCCGTTCAGGGTGTCGGCGCCGCTGCGGCCGTTGAGGCGCGAGTAGAGACTCGACGCGGTGAGGACGTCGGCGAAGATCGACCCCACGACCAAGAACGGGCGCCCGACGAAGGTGTCGACACCCGCCGGCGTCTCGCCGTCGTTCGAGGCACCGCCCCAGTTGCCGCCCGTACCGTCCCCCAGCGTCACCGTGACCGGGCCGGGCGAGCTGTAGACGAACGAGGCGAGGTCGTCGCCGGGAAAGCTCCGGAGCGTGTCGTTCCCCGGCCCGCCCTCGGCCTGGCCGGAGGTGATGTCGTCGGGCCCGTCCTCGCCGTCGAGCTGGGCCAGGAAGTCGCTGGCCGGGACGCCGTCCGCGGCGCGCGCCGAGAGGACGTCCGCGCCCCCGCGAGCGTTGACCCTGACCTGCCTGATCTCGTCGTTGATGACGTCCACGTCGCGCCCGCCGTCGTCGGGCTCGTCCGCGTTCAGGTTGATGGCGGAGGTCTCGAGGGGGAACGTCCCCTGGAGCCCGGCGGTGATGTGGTCGGCCCCGGCGGTCCCGCGCACCTCCAGGTCCACGTCCGCGGAACCGCCCGCGAGGTTGACGTCGAACTCGATCTCCGGTGACCCGTCCTCCCCGCCGGCCGACGCGCCGGGCGCGAATGGCCCACCCCCGAGGTCGATCACGACGAGCTCAGCGTCGGCGTCCCCGTTGATGACGATCGTGTCCGTGTTCGTGACGGTCGCGGCGCCGCAGAGGCCCTTGTCGCTGTTGATCGCGTTGCCGCTGCGCACGAGGATCCCGCTGTCTTCGCTCCCGAGCGTGGCGGTGACCGTCCCTCCGCTGAAGGTGCACGAGTCGAAGCCCTGTGCCGGCGCCGCGCAGGCGAGCAGCGCGAGAAAAGCCGCGGCGGCGATCCTTGCCATCCGACCACCCTCCTCGAAACGGCGCGGCCGCGTCAACCGCGCTATACGCCGAAAATACGTACACCACGCCGTCCCCTCAGTGGGTTAGGGTCGGCGCCATGGCTTACGGAGACACATTCCATCCTGCGGGCACCTCGCGGGACATCAAGGTTCGCGGGCCCGTCTGGGTCGCGCTATGGAGCCTCACGCCCTACTCGATCTTCTGGTTCTACTACACGGTCAAGGACCTGAGCGAGTACGGCAAGGCGAAGGGCTACGACCTCGGTCAGAACCCGATGATGACGCTGCTCGCGGTCCTCTTCGGGTGGGTCCTCCTCCTGATCCCGACGATCATCGCGCTGTACCGCTTCGTCAAGCGCGTGCAGCAGGCGCAGCGCCTCTCGGGCAGCTCCGAGCAGCTGAACGGCTGGCTGTGGGTGATCATGACGCTCGTCGGCCTGAGCTTCGTGGCCAACGGCTACACGCAGAGCGAGCTCAACAAGGCCTGGGCGGCCGAGGGCGGCCCGGTCCCGAACGCGGACAACATGCCGCAGCAGCTCGACACGGGGCCGAGCGGCTCGGCGATGTCGACGTCGAGCTCGAGCGCCGACACGGCCGCGGCCCCGAGCGCGCCGAGCGGCACGAGCGGCGACCCCCTGACCGACCCGGTCAGCAGCTCGCCGGAGTCCCCGAGCCCGGAGCGCCCGCCCGGCTCGTGATCCACCACGTCGCGCTGGAGGTCCGGCGCGCCGACGCAGGCGAATCCGAGCGCTTCTGGGATCTGCTCGGATTCGCCCGCGTCGCCCCTCCGCCGTCGCTCGACGGCCGCGCGCTCTGGCTCGAGCGCGAGGGGACGCAGGTCCACCTGATGTACGCCGACGAGCCCGTCGCGCCGCCGTCGGGGCACGTCGCGGTCGTCGCACCCGACTACGACGCGACGCTCGAGCGGCTGCGCGGGGCCGGGTACGAGCCCGACCCGCGAGCCGAGCACTGGGGGTCGCCGCGGTGCTTCGTGCGCTGCCCGGCCGGGCAGCGCGTCGAGGTCATGGCCTTCCCGCCGGCGCGCTAGTCGCGGCGGCCGAGCAGGCCGCGCCGCGGCGGCTGGTCGACCTGCACGCGCACCACGACCTCGTGCGGCTTGGCGGCGCCGCCCCCGGCCGCGTCCTGCTCGCGCTCGGCCGCCTTCTCGCGCTCGGCCTCGGCGATCGGCGGCGGCGGCGCCCCGCCGGCGCCCCCGCCCGGGGTGACCTTGCGCTCGTCGCGGTCGATCGGCGCCGTCTCGTCGTCCTTCGGGGTGCCGATCCTGTTGCCGCTGGAGCGCAGGCGCGCGAACCGGCCGAGGAGGTCGAACCAGAACGGCCCGCCCAGCAGCAGGGCGAACGCCGTGAGGAGGATGCCGCCGATCTTCAGACCCAGGGCCGGCAGCCACGCGGGGAGGGACTCCCGGTACTTCGCGTGGTACTGCACGTTCTCGGCGCGCCAGCCGAGCGGCAGCGCCGTCGCCTTGGCCTCCTTGATGCGCTGCTCGACCTGCGCCGGGGTCGAGGCGTCGGTGTCGGGCGCGGCCTGCTGCGACGCGGTGACCGCCTGACCGACGACGGCGGCCCGCACCGTGTTGTCCTGATAGAGGCGCTGCGCGACGTTGAAGGTGTCGGCGTTCAGGCCGCCCGCGACCGCCACCGCGATGAGGAACAGGATGATCTGGACCTTGCGCTTGTACCAGCCGGTCGCGCGGTCCATGGTCTCGTTGAACGCGTCCTCGATCTTGCCGCGAAGGACGTCGATCCTGCCCTCCGACGTGTGGATCGCGTCGAGGATCAACTCGGTGCCGATGGCCCCCGCGGGCAGCTCGGCCTTGACGTCCTTCTCCAGGTTCGCGAGCACGTTCGCCGAGTCCGGTTGCTTCGGGTCGGCCGTCTTGGCCGCGAGTGCGGCGTCGGGCGCGAAGGTGTCGAGGAACGCCAGGGCGAAGGTGCGCGACGGGATGTACGAGGGCTTGCGGCCCTTCGCGGTCGCGTCCGCCTCCTTCTTCGTGCTCCGGCCGAACCACTTCGGCGTGTGCAGCCCGCGGATCCGCCAGCTGTCGTAGAGGGACTGCGCCTTCGCCTTGTCGCCGACGAGCACGCGGATGCCCTGCTCGAGGTTCTTCGCGCGGAGCTTCAGGACCGACGCGATGGCCTCGCTGATCGACGAGCAGACGACGCTCAGCAGGAAGTACATGAAGGCCAGCCCGATCGCGACGTCGAGCGGCGGGAAGTCCGAGAGGTCGGGCATGCGCGCGACCGTACCTCATGAAAGCGGTGCGATGTGGGATCCGCTACTGGTCGAGCCGCAGCCGCATGAGCAGGTTGCGCTCGCCGTAGCGGTCGTCCTGCGCGGAGAAGCCGAACGACTCGTAGACCTTCAGGGCCGGGGCGTTGGCCTCGTTGACGTCGAGCTCGACGCGGCGGCAGCCGCGCTCCCGCGCGAGGTCGACCACGGCCTGGACGAGCGCGCGACCGACGCCCTGGCCACGCGCGTCGGCGCGCACGTAGAGGTCCTCGAGCAGGCAGTCGTCGGCCGCCCACCACAGCCCGTAGCGGAAGCGCACCTGCGCGACGCCGCTGGGCGGCGCGTCCTCGTTCGGGGAGGCGAGGAGGAAGGCGGTGTCGGGCTGCTCGATGAGGCGCTCCACGCCGGCGAGGAACGCGTTCGCCGACGGCCAGTCGACGCCCAGGTGGTCGCGGAACTCGACGATCAGCCGCGCGACCGCCTCGGCCTCGTGCGGCTCGGCGCGCCAGACGGCGATCACGAGTCCGTGTTGGCGCGCACGTGCCAGCGCACCGTCATCTCCGCGACGCTGTCGCCGGTCGCGTTCGTCAGCTCGACGCCCACGACGAACCGCACGACGCCCTCGTCGTCGAGCTTGGCCAGCAGCTCCTCGGCCGGGGTGTCGAGCCGGCCGGTCGCGGTGATGACGCCCTGCGCGACCTTGCGGTAGGCGATCTCCGCGCTCTCGGCGAGCGGGGTCAGGTCGCCGAGGCGCTCGGCGAACGCCCCCACGAATGCGGCGCCGGAGGCGGCCTCGCCGGCGCTGAACAGCGCGCCGGCGTGCTGCGAGCCGACGTGGTTGCGGATCTCCGCCCGGTCGGGCAGGCGGACGACGCCGCGGCCGGGCGCGACCTCGGCGACCTCCAGCCCGAGGTGCACGTTGTACGGGATCGCGGCCTGCAGGCCCGCCCGGATCGCGTCGTAGTCCATGGGGCCGACGATACCGCCGCCCCGCTACGGAGCCGGCGTCACCACCGGCACCAGCGGCTTCTCCATCGTGCGGCCGTACTGCTCGCCGGTCCTGCCCGTGCGCTGGCCGGGCAGCAGGACCATCCGCTGCTCGGCGACCATCTCCGTGACCGGGACGGTCTGCCGCGCGTTGTCGGAGTCGGCGACCATGAGGATGTGCAGGCCGTGGGTCGCGATCGACCCCTGGTAGAAGCGGTCCGACCCGTCGGGGAGCCCGTCCTCCGGGTGCCAGCAGCGCCGCGGCTCGCCCGTCGAGGACGTCGCCGGCTCGTCGCCCGAGCGCAGGTGCAGCTTGGGGCCGGGGTCGGTTCCGGTGCCGTCGTCGAAGCACGAGTCGTCGCGGTAGTACGGCATCGCGAACGCGCCCTGGACGGCGCCGCCCGGCGACTGGCTGGCGAGCTGCGCGTCGTAGCGGTCGACGATCGTCCCGTAGGGGCCGGAGACCATGTTCCACCCGAGCGTCGCGCCCGGCTCGGACTGGGTCAGGTCGGGCAGGTCGGCGGACAGGTGGTACGGGAAGCGGCAGAGCTGGAACATCTCGTAGAGCGACCGGTACTGCTGGTCGTACGCGCTCGTGTCGTTCGGGTTCTTGGCCGCGTCGTACTTGTCCTGGCACGGGTCGTCGAGGTTGCCGTAGACCTCGTCGTTGCGGCCGTCGACCTTCACGCCCTTGAGCTTCTGCGACGTGAAGAACTTGGTCATCCGGCCCGCGTTGAAGTCCCACTGGGCGTAGATGCCGTCGGCCGGCGGGATGACGTGCACGCGCAGCCACGTCTTCTGGCGGACCTCGCGGCGGTAGAACGTCTCGCGGCGGATGACGTTCGTGCCCGAGTCGGCGCCCCAGGTCTCGCGGATCGCCCGCACCGGGCCGACCTTCTCGCCGAGCAGGGTCGACGAGCCGCCCCAGTTGGTGTCCTCCTCCTCGAAGCCGCAGCACGGCGTCTCCGACCCGGGGTCCTGCGCGAACGCGCGGGCCTTCCAGCGGTCGACGAGGTCGGGCCCGTACTTCGTCGCCCGGCTCCTGCTCTTCCTGCTCTTGGCCTTCTCCGCGACGGTGATCTTCGTCATCAGCCAGCGGCCGTCGTAGCGGAAGCGGTAGCGGTCGGTGCTGATGGTCGCGTAGTCGCGCGGGCGGCGGCGGCCGATGACGCCGGTCGGCTTGCCGTCGGCGTCGCACGTCATGCCGGTCGGCGCGTTGCCGTAGTCCTTGTAGGAGGACTGCGAGAACTCGAAGAAGTCGGCGTTGGCGTCGCGCTTGTACTGGACGTAGCCGTTGCGGCCGTTGAACGCCGGCTTGCGGGTCCCGTCGGACTTGCCGAGGTAGACGTACCGCGGCTTGGCCCCGGTGAGCACGGGGTCGCCGAGCGCCACGGCGCGCAGCTCGCTCACGCCGCTCGGCTTCGGCGCGCCGACCGGGGCGGCGTCGCCGGCGTCGTCGGCCATGAAGGCGACCTCGTCGTTGGCGTCCAGGCCGGGGACGGGGTCGGTGGCGACCGGCGAGTCGGGCCGCGCCAGGCACGGGTTGTCGGGATCCTCGGCGCGCCAGCGGAAGCCCTCGCGGTCGAAGGCGTACGTCGTGTGCTGGTCCTGGCCCGAGTAGGGGGAGAAGCCGGAGGCGCTGTTGTCGAGGTAGCGCGTGAACTGCTCGTCGACCTGGACGGGGATCTCGTGCCAGCGGCCCTGCGACCAGGAGAACGCGAGCAGGCGGTCGGTCGGCGTGCCCGCGCCGGCGGCGTCGCCGGTGTCGACCTCGGGCTTCGTGTAGCTGTTGTGGCAGGTCTGGTTCGGGCTGACGCCGGAGGTGACGGCGTCGGCGCCCTCGCTCGGGTCGGGGTCGATGTTCTCGGGGTGCACCTCGGCGGGGCACTCGACGGCGTCCATCAGCGGCAGCTTGGCCGTCTGGTTGGCGGGCGCGGCCCAGCCGGCGAGGTCCTTGCCCGTGAGGACGACGGGCTCGGTGTCGCGGGCGGCGGGAACGGTCACGTCGACCGCCGCCTGGGCGGTGGCCGGGACGAGCAGGAGGGCGATGAGGGTGGGGAGGGCGATCCGTCGCATGTGGCTCCAAACGTGAACGCGTCCGTTTTCTTGCGCCGATCTCGCGTGTGTTTCCCGCGCGTACCCTTCGGGCGTGCTTCCGCAGGCCGTCGAGCGCATCAGGACCGTCCTCTCCGGCGACGAGGAGGTGCTGCAGGTCGGGGGCCTCGCGTCGCCGTTCGGCCGCGCGGACTGGGTCATCGACGCCGGGCCGTACGACGAGCGCGGCGTGCCCGAGGGGCGCGAGCGCTTCACGCGCCGCTCATGGCTCGTGCGCGACGCGTGCGCGCGGGAGCCGTGGCCGTTCGAGGACGACCGGTTCGCGTTCGCGGTGTGCACGACGCTGGGCTCGCTGCGCGATCCGGTGGGCGTGTGCGTCGAGCTGTCGCGGGTCGCGCGCGCGGGGTACGTCGAGGTCCCGGCCATCGAGGCCGAGCTGGCGGGCGGCGACGCGCGCTGGCTGTGCGACCTCGACCACGGTGAGCTCGTCTTCGTGCACAAGAGCGTCGGGGTGGCGACGGACGTGCGCGTGAAGGTGCCGCCGCGCTGGCATGCGCGGCTGGAGGCCTCCGAGCGGGTCCACGGCCTGTTCTGGGAGGACCGGCTCCCCGCGCGCGAGCGCCTGGTGGGGACCGAGGAGCTGGTCGAGGAGCTGGCCGAGCGGCTGCGCCGGCGGTTCGAGCCGAGCGCGGCCGAGGTCGCCGTCGCCGAGGCCCGCGTGCGGATCGGGTCGCTCGCCGGCGACGCGATGGCACGTGGGCTGGACGCGCTGCGGGGTAGGGGGACGTCGTGATCACCGCCGTCAAGCGGGTCGACCTGCGCGTCGACGACCTCGAGGCCGCCGCGGCGTTCTACCGCGACGTCGTCGGGCTCGAGGACCCCTCCGCCCTGGTCGGGCTGACGGCCGACGGCGTGACGTCGCGCGCGCCCCGCCGCGCCGCGGGCCTCTTCCACACCGCCTTTCTCTTCCCCACCCGCGCCGACCTGGCCGACGCGCTGCGCCGCGCGGCTCCCCACCTCACCGGAGCGTCCGACCACGGCGTGAGCGAGGCGCTCTACCTCGACGACCCCGCCGGCAACGGCGTCGAGCTGTACTGGGATCGCCCGCGCGAGGTGTGGCCGGAGGACATGTTCACGGCGCCGCTCGACCTGCAGGACCTCGCGGCGCAGTCGTCGGGATCGCCGCGCGCGCCCGAGGGGACGCGCATCGGCCACGTGCACCTCAAGGTCTCCGACCTCGGCCGCGCGGAGGAGTTCTGGGTCGGCACGCTCGGCTTCGACGTCATGCACCGCTACGGCGACCAGGCCACCTTCGTCGCGACCGGCGGCTACCACCACCACGTCGGGCTGAACACGTGGATGTCGCTCGGCGCGCCGCTCGCGCCGGCGGACGCCGCGGGCCTCGACCGCGTCGTCTTCGCAACCGACGGCGACGCCCACGAGTCGACCGACCCGGACGGGATCGCGGTCCTCCTCGAGCCGTGACGCCCGAGCAGCTCGCCCTCCGCGCGCGCATCTTCGAAGCCTTCGCGAGCACCGGCGGGCCGCCCGACCTCCCCGACGCGCCGGACCTCCGCGCGCTGGCCGAGCAGCACGTCGTCGTGCTCGACGAAGCGGCCCGCGTGGTGATGGCGCACCCGTTCGCGGCGCCGCCGCCGCACCGCGCCGCCGCCGAGCTGACGCGGGTAGTGGCCCGGAGCGGCCCCGCTCCGGGCGTCTGGCACGGCAACTGCGCGTGGGACGGCCTCGGGATCGCGGCCGCGCTCGGCCTCGACGGCGCGGTGGTCGAGAGCGGCGGCATCACGACCGACGAGGCCGCGTTCTTCCACGTCGGCGTGCCCGCCCGCCAGTGGTGGGACGACATCGGCCACACCTGACGGACCATGACGCTCGTCCGGTCGGGCGAGGAGCCGCCGCGAGGAGGCGCGCTGGTGGAGATCGCGCAGCTGCGCGCGCTGGCGCAGCGCTGGTACGGCGACCGCCTCGACCCGGACTGGCGCCCGCGCACGCTCGAGCAGTCCCAATCCATCCTCGACGCGGTCGGCCTGCGCGGAGGCTTCTGGCGGCTTGCGTAGCGCGCTACCGTTGATCGACCGTCATGCACGCGCAGCAACTCACCGAGACACCGGACGCCTCCTCGCGGGGGGCGGCCGTCGCGCGCGGCAGCACGGGCCGCGGCTGACGACCGCTCGACATCACCGCCTCGCGCGAGGACGCACTGCATGTCCCGCGCAATCGACATCCACACCACTACGACCAAGCCGCTGGCGAAGCGGCGCGATGGCCCACGCCTTCCCGCCGCCTCGCTCGCGCTGAGCATCTTCCCCGCGCGCGTCTCCGCGCACGGGATCGTCGAGCCCTGCGCCGCGCTGTTCGTCGACGTCATGCAGCGCGAGGCGCTCACGCACGTGCGCGCGCGCGAGGTGCCTCGGGAGGGGGTGGCGCTGCGCGACCTCGACGGCGTCGCCCTGTCGTGGCGCGGCGAGGAGTACCACGACGTGGTCCTCACGCGCGGCCGCGACGCGGTCGCGATGCTCACGAGCCACCGCGGCAGCTGCGAGATCATCGTCGCGGCGCGCGACGACGACGCCGCCGCCCGCCACGTCGCCGAGCTCGGCGATCGCGTGCGCGACGAGGCCGCGCCCGACACCGCCATCCCCGTCAACTTCTGGTCCTACGACGACGGCTACGCGCGCCGCCGCCAGGTCGACGCGCCCGGCCTCGACGAGATCGAGCGCAACTACCCGTCCGCGACGCGCGCCGCGATCACGCGGCTCGCCGCCGCCGACGGCCCGGGCCCCGGCTCGCTGCTCCTCTGGCACGGTCCGCCCGGCACGGGCAAGACGCACGCGCTGCGCGCGCTCGCCCGCGAGTGGCAGGAGTGGGCGGCCGTCCACTACGTCAGCGACGCCGAGGCGTTCCTCACCAAGCCCGGCTACCTCATGCAGGTCGCCACCTCGCGCGAGGAGGACGAGGCTCCCGTGCGCCTGATCGTCCTCGAGGACGCGGGCGAGCTGATGTCCGCGGCCGCGCGCACCGAGGTCGGTCAAGGCCTCTCGCGGGTCCTCAACCTGGCCGACGGCCTGCTCGGCCAGGGCCTCCCCTGCGTCGTGCTCATCACGACGAACGAGCCGATCGGCCGGCTGCACCCCGCCGTGCGCCGTCCCGGCCGCTGCTGGGCGGAGGTCGAGTTCCCCGCGTTCCCGCCGCACGAGGCCGCCGCCTGGCTCGCGCGCGCCGGCGTCGACCGCGAGGTCGGCGCGCCCGCGACGCTGGCCGAGCTCTACGCGATCGCCGACGGGCGCGAGCTGTCGTCGTCGGCCGCGCCGGCGTTCGGCTTCGCGAGGGCGACGGCCATGGCCACCCCGCCGGCGAGCAGCGCGACGGAGGCGATCACGAAGTAGACGTTCGAGTGCGCGGCCCCCTCGAGCCCGACGAGGAAGGAGCCGATCGCGAGCATCGCTCCCGCCCACGCCGGCACGAGGCCGGTGCGGATCGCGCCGAGCGAGAGCACGAGCATCCCCAGCAGCCAGGCCAGCCCGGGCACGTAGAACATCAGGTTCCACTCCGAGCTCTGGAGGTCGTGGAGCATGAGCTCGGCCGTCTTCTTCCCGGCGGCGTCCGAGCGCGCCCAGACCTCGCCGGTGATGCCCCACGAGAAGCCGTCGAGCGCGAGCACGCCCATCAGCGCCATCAGCCCGCCGATCCCGAGCAGCGCTCCCCACGTACCGGAGCGCTTGTCGCGCGCGCGCACGAGCGACGCGAGCGCGACGACGCCGAAGGCGAAGAAGGCGATCGCGACCCACGTGATCAGGTGCGCGACCTGCCAGCGCGTGTACGCGTCGGCGATCTTCGCGAGCTGCTCGCGCTCGTGACCCGTCGCGTACTCCTTCGGGTGGATCAGGTTCGAGACGAGGAAGAGCAGCGGGCCGAGGACGAGGGACGCGGCGGCGATCCGGCGCGCGTCGCCCATCGGGTCCGGCTCAGCCCGCGCCGTTCGAGTCGGCCGAGGCGCCGTCGCTCGTGATGACCGCGAGCGTGTCGCCCGCCGCCACCGAGCCGCCCTCCTTGATGGGCAGCTCCTTGATCACGCCCGCCTTGTGCGCCGTGATCTCGTTCTCCATCTTCATCGCCTCGATGATCGTGACGATCTGGCCCTCCTCGACCTTCTGCCCCTGCGCGACGAGGACCTTCCAGACGTTGCCCTGCAGCGGCGACTCCAGCGCGTCCCCGCCGCCTCCGCCGCCTCCGGCCTTGCGCTCGCCGCGGCTCGGGCGAGGCCGCGCCGCCGCTGCGCCCGCGGCGGGCGCCGCCACCGCGCCGCCCTCGAACGGCGGACCGATGACCTTGACGTCGAACCGCTTGCCGCTGACCTCGACGAGGTACTCGTGCTCGACCTTCTCGGCCGCGCCGTCGTCGGCCTTCTTCTCGGCCTTGGGGAAGGCGAGCTGCTTGAGCCAGCCCTTGTCCTCGATCAGGTCGCGCCCGGTCTCGCCCTTGGCCCACTGCTCGGTCGACAGCATCGCCTTGTGGAACGGGATGAGCGTCTTGAGCCCCTCGATGTGGTACTCGTCGAGCGCCCGCAGCATGCGCGCGGTCGCGCGCTCGCGGTCGGAGTCCCACACGATGAGCTTGGCGACCATCGGGTCGTACATCGGCGAGACCTCGCCGCCCGCGCCGACGCCCGAGTCGACGCGCACGCCCGGCCCCGTCGGCTCGAGGTAGCCGCCGATCTTCCCGGGGGCGGGAGCGAAGTTCTTCGAGGCGTCCTCGGCGTTGATGCGGCACTCGATCGCGTGACCGCGCAGCACGACGTCCTCCTGCGCGACGGAGAGCGGCTCGCCCGCCGCTGCGAGGATGCCCTCGCGCACGATGTCGATGCCGGTCACCAGCTCGGTGACCGGGTGCTCGACCTGGACGCGGGTGTTCATCTCGAGGAAGAAGTACTCGCCGTCCTGCAGCAGGCCCTCGATCGTCCCGGCGCCGCGGTAGTCGACCGCCTTCGCGGCGTCGGTGGCGACCTTGCCGATGCGCTCGCGCAGCTCCTCGTCGACCGCCGGCGCCGGCGCCTCCTCGATCAGCTTCTGGTGGCGGCGCTGGATGGAGCAGTCGCGCTCGCCGAGGTGGATGACGTTGCCGTGGGAATCCGCAAGCACCTGGACTTCCACATGCCGTGGATCGGGCAGGTAGCGCTCGAGGTAGACCGTCGCGTCGGAGAAGAACTTCTCGCCCTCGCGCGCGGCGCCCTCGAAGGCGGCCTGCAGCTCGTCCTCCGACAGGGCCACGCGGATGCCCTTGCCGCCGCCGCCGCCCGCCGCCTTGACCGCGACCGGGAACCCGATCTCGTCCTTGGCGATCTTCATCGCGGCCTCGACGTCCGGCACCGGCTCGGTCGTTCCCGGCACGATCGGCACGCCCGCCGCCTTCATCAGCTCGCGCGCGCGCGTCTTGGACCCCATGGCCTCGATCGCGCTGGCCGGCGGGCCGATGAACGTGACGCCCTCGTCCTGCAGGCGCTGCACGAACGGCGCGTTCTCGGCGAGGAACCCGTAGCCGGGGTGGACGGCCTCGGCGCCCGACTCCCGCACGACCTCGATGAGCTTGTCGACGTTCAGGTAGCTCTCGGCCGCCGTCGGCCCGCCCAGCAGGTAGGCCTCGTCGGCCCGCTTGACGTGCAGCGCGTCGCGGTCGAGCTCGGAGTAGACCGCGACGGACGTGATGCCCAGCTCGTCGAGCGCGCGGATGATGCGGATGGCGATCTCGCCACGGTTGGCGACCAGGACCTTCGTGAACACGGGCGGGGATCCTAGTGGCCGCGCCTTCGCGGCGCGGGCCCGGGCGACCGCCCGGGCCCGCCCCCCGCGGCTACTTGACGCGGACGAACTTGCTCGCGGACAGGACGAGGGCATCGCCCTTGGTCACGCAGAACTGGACCCACGCCTGGCCCTTCCTGAGCGTGCCCTTGCTGCCGTCCTCGACCTTGTCGATCGTGAACGTCGCGGTGTGCTTCGCGCCGTCGCAGGTGACGGGGTTGCGGTGGCTCTGCCACCACGCCGCGGCGACCTTGCTGGACCCCTCGGCCTTGAGCTTCGCGCTCTTCTTGCCGTTCTTCATCTGCTTGGCCGAGATCCACAGGGTCTCGCCCTCGGCGCAGTTGTAGCGGACGCGGAGGGTCGCCTTCTCGCCCTTCGGCTTGATCGAGCCGAGGAACGTCGCCTTGGCGTTCGGGTCCGTCTGCTCCTGGGCCTGAGCGGCCATCGGGACGGCGGTTGCGGCCACGGCAGCGATCGCGGCCAGCGACAGGGTGATGCGCTTCATGCTCTGTGGGGATTCCTTCTCCGCCTCGTCGTGAAGCGGCTCGTGGTGGGGTGGAAACGCGGGCAGCCTAGATGGGGCCGCCGCTGGAATGGCTTTTTCCGGTGGATCGAAAGCGCAAGTTGTCCCGCGGGACTTCGTTGGCTCTTCGTATGAAGACACTTCGCCTGCTCGTGGCCGCGGTCACGGCCGCCTGCATCGCCACGGCAGCGGCCCCCGCGCTGGCCCTCGAGGTCACGCCCGACATCAACAAGCTCCAGTACCAGCCGGTCGGCCACTTCAAGCCGGGCGACCCGATCCCGGCGGCCAACGCCTACCAGGCCGACGACGAGACCGGGCAGTTCCTGCGCCAGGAGTTCGCCGACGGGATCTTCAACCCGTCCGGCAACTTCAACGCCTTCGACAACAACGTCTTCGAGGTCCTCGCCATGCCGTGGCGCGCCGCCGGCGACGAGCACGCCGACGATCCGCTCGGCAACGGCGCCGACGGCGGCGACCCGCAGCACGGGCACTGCTCCGGCGACCCCCGCAGCGACCGCCCGCGCGGTGGCAGCAGCGGCTACTCGGAGATCGCGGGCGAGTGCATCAACCACCAGCTCGAGTACGTGGACTACTACCAGCGCACGATGATGAGCATCCTCGGCAAGTACGGGGCCTTCACGCGCAACTACGAGTTCTGGAACCCGTCCGACCCGGGCGGCGACCCGTTCCAGCCGCCGCTGCTCAGCAACAACACGATGGGCGGCCGCGCGATGGACCCGGCGGTCATCGTGCCGGGCACCGGCGAGTCGGACGAGTCGATCGTCATCGGCGCGCACTTCGACAAGACGAACGACGGGCCGGCCGCCGCGTGGGACTCGCAGGAGGGCCACGCGCAGATGATCCGGGTCGCGAAGCTGATGGCCGACTACTGGGACGCGCAGAACGCGCGCCCGACGGCCACCGTCAAGTTCATCCCGTGGGACGGCGAGGAGTCCGGCACGCTCGGCTCCGAGTACTACGTCAACAACGTCATCCCGCCGGGTGACGAGGAGTTCAAGGTCCGCGGCTACTGGAACACCGACCCGTGCGCGGGCGGCTATCCGGCCTTCCGGTTCGGCAACCGCGCCAACCGGACGCAGCTCGGCATCCAGCTGGCGAACCCGTTCCGCTCGCAGGACACGCTGAACGGCCCCGCGGGCACCATTCTCGTCGTCCCCGAGGACCTGCCGCCGAAGTACCACGCGCGGATCAACTCGTTCAACGCGAAGGCGCCGACCCTCGTCGAGCAGGTCTTCGACCACCTCGACGACAACCTGGAGTCCCAGCCGCCCGACCAGCCGGAGATCTTCGTCTCGACGGCCGAGGGCACGCTGCCGCTGGGCGGGGACATCGACTCCTCGGGCAACCCGGGATCGACGAAGCCGGTCACCGTGGGCAAGGGCCGCCCGTTCCTGTTCAGCTCGGACTGGCGGAACTTCGAGGACCGGGGCATCCCGTTCTTCAATCCCGGCCCGGAGATCACCGGCCCGGGCTCGTTCGGCGACCCGGGCAACCCGGACGCCCTGGTCATCCTCCACTCGCCGTTCGACAACCTCGACGTGATGAACCGCTACGCGGGCGCCCCGCAGGGCCAGATCGCCGAGGGCTGGGTCAAGGGCATGGAGATGTGCTCGCACCTGCTGGCCTGGGGCATGCTCCAGCCGGAGCAGGGCGGCGCGACCGAGAAGAACCCCGGCAAGCTCACCGCCTACTACGAGGCGCTGCCGAACGAGGCCGGCGTCAACGAGCCCGTGCACTTCGACGCGGCCGGCTCGCACATCCAGACGGCGGACGCCACGACGACCGACGGCCTGGAGTACGAGTGGGACTTCGGTGACGGCGCGCACGGCACGGGCAAGGACCCGTACCACGCCTACGGCGCCGAGGGCACGTACCCGACCAAGCTGACGGTCAGGAACACGGCGAACGGCGAGACGGCCACGATGGAGGTGCCGGTCGTCGTGCAGTCGACGCCGGTCCTCGCGCCGCCGATCCCCGCGCTCGAGGCGCCGGAGACCGACGAGGACGGCACGTTCGACCTGAAGTACTCGATCCGCAACAGCCCGAGCAACCTGGCCGGGTGGCAGATCCTGGAGGCGGCGGACTACCGGCGCCTGCTGGCCGACGACACGGAGAAGCCGCTCGCCGACAAGTGGAACGTCAGCGAGCCGACGCACTCGGACATCGAGCCGTGGCAGGAGAGCGACTCCTCCACGCCCAAGTTCCGCGACGACGTCCACGGCAGCGGCGCGCGGAGCTACTGGACGGGCGTCTCGCCGCCGAACTTCAAGCCCGGAAGCGGCCAGCCCGGCGGCCCGGACGTCTCGCAGGGCGAGGAGATCCTGACGCTCAAGGAGCCGTTCCAGGTCCCCCAGGAGGCGGGCGCCGCGCTGTCCTACAACTCGCTCTTCATGAACGAGGGCGACGACGAGGGCATCGTCCAGGTCGCCGAGGCGCGCGACGGCGACCTGTCGTGGGAGACCGTCGACCACATCGGCGGCGGTCCCAACGACATCTGCGATCCGCAGGACCCGGCCAACGCGCTGCTCGCGAACGTCGCGCCGCGCAACGCCGATCTCACGTCCTACGCGGGGAAGAAGCTGTACGTCCGCTTCGTCTACCGGCTCGGCGACTCGAACCGGATCGCCTCCCAGCCGTGCGGCTGGTGGATCGATGACATCGAGATCGCGTCCGGCACGTTCAAGCCCGTCGACCGCAGCAACCAGATCGGCAACGCCGGCCAGTTCTTCGACGGCACGTACACGCGCCGCGACCGCGAGAAGGGAACGTACGCCTACCGCGTGGCCGGCCTCTATCCGCCGAACGGCGAATACGAGGGCCCGGCCTCGAACATCGAGGTCGTCGAGGTGACGAAGGGCGCCAACCCGCAGCAGCCGCCGTCGTCGAACCCGCCCGGCACGAACCCGCCCGGACCGCCGGCCGTGGAGACCTGCCCGTTCAAGCCGAAGTTCCGCTTCGCGCGGGCCAAGGCGTCGAAGAAGGGGCTGAAGCTCAGCTTCGCGACGCTGAACGGCGAGCCGACGACGATCGACGTCTTCCAGGCGTCGCGCGGCAAGAAGGTGTTCAAGGCCCGGCGCGTCGCCCGGTTCGTGAACCGCACGAAGGGCTTCACGTGGAAGGGCAAGAGCCGCCGCGGGAAGGTCAAGGGCGGGACGTACTTCGTCCGCTTCACGACGGGCACCCAGGCCAACGGCATCGAGACCCGCCGGGTCACGCTGCTGCGCGCGAAGGGCCGCTTCCGCGTCCTCAAGCCGCACTACCGCCGCTCGACCTGCGGGCTCCTGCGCATGTTCAAGCTGTCGTCGCCCGCGTTCGGCGGCTCGAACCGCAAGAAGCTCGGCTTCGCGTACCGGCTCGCCGGCGAGGCGAAGGTGAGCGTCGTCATCCGCCGCGGCACGAAGGTCGTCAAGCGCTTCAAGGCGCGGACCGTCGTCGGCAACGTCGTCCACCGCGGCTCCCTGCGTCCGCGCGGGCTGAAGCGGGGCGTCTACAAGGTCACCGCGACGGTGACCGCGGCGGGCAGGTCGACGCGAAGCTCGCTGTACAGCCGCCGCCTCTAGCGCGCGGCGAGAAGTTCCGGGGAGGAGCCCGAGGGGCGGCGGCCGGCAGGCCGCCGCCCCTCGGCGTTTCCGGAGGCCCGGCCCGGTCCGCGCCGCTAGCGCTTGAGCGTGATGCGCGGCAGGCGGGTGGCCGAGGAGTTCCCGGCCGTGTCGGTCGCCACGACCGTGATCGTGGCGCTCGCCTTGCGGCGGGCGACGTAGCGACGGAGCCTGCGCGCGTCGCGGGCGGGGAGCGTGAGGGTGAGGCGCGCTCCTGCGCCGCCGACCTTCACCGGCGCGCGGCCCGACCTGAGCAGGAGGCGGTCCTCGCCGATCGTCACGTAGCCGCCGGCGACGAGCTCGGCCGGCTCGCTCGACGTCGCGAGGACGACGATGCGCGCCGAGCGGCCGACGCGCTGCAGGGTCGAGCCGCCGGCGCGCACGCGCGGCGGCGCGTTGTCCGGCGGCGGCGGGGCGCTCCCGCCGCCCGGGCCCGGCTGCCCCGGATCGCTTCCCGGCGCGGGGGCGGCGCTGCCCTGGCGGTCGACGGTCTCGCAGGCGTCGAGCTGGTCGAGGTCGTCGGCCTGCACCTTGTCGGCGCCGTCGCCGCACACCGCGCGGTCGCCGACCCCGTCGCGGACGCGGAGGTCGTCGTTGCCCGCGCCGCCGTCGGCGGTGTCGGCGCCGAGGGCGCCCTGGATGACGTCGTCGCCCCCCTCGCCGTAGAGCAGGTCGTCGCCGAGCTCGCCGACGAGCTGGTCGTTGCCGCCGCCGGCGTGGACCGTGTCGTTCGCGCCGCCGCCGTTGAGGATGTCCGCGCCGTCGCCGCTGCTGATGGTGTCGGCGCCACCGCCCCCGACGGCGATGACGGTGAGCGGGAGCTGGGCGGTGATCTTGTCCTGGGCCTCGCCGACGTCGATCCGCAGCGTCGTGATCCCCGCGCGCGGGCAGGTGACCTCGATGATCCAGCCGTTGGAGTCGGTCTCGCCGGGGGTGCACTCCGACGCGGGCGTGATGCCGCCGTTCGCGCCGCGGTCGACGAAGCGCAGGTTCGACCCCTGCTCGGTGACGACGACGTCGTTGAGCGAGACGTCGTCGTTGGCGGTGTACTGGATCGTGCCGGAGTCCACCTTCATGACCGAGTGCGCGGCGGCCGGTGGGGCCAGCGCGAGCAGGGTCGGGAACGTGGCGAGGATGGTCTTCGTCGTCGCCCGCATCAGCGCCTGATCGCGATCCGCTTGCTGATCGTCCGCCGGTTGCCGGCGGCGTCGGTGACGTCGAGCTTCAGCACGGCGCGGACGCTGCCCCGCACGCGCCGCAGCGCGCCGGTCGGAAGGTCGACGAAGACGAACGTGGCGCCCGCGTCCTCGAGCTCGGCCCCGCCGCTGCCGAGCGTCCGGCTGCGCAGCTTCAGCCGCCGGGCGTCGCGCGCGGAGATCGTCAGCGCGGAGGCGATCGTGCACCGCTCCGAGCAGGAGACCGGCACCGCGAGCCCGGCGCCGAGCTCCCCCGCGCGATGCCGCGAGCCGAGCGTCACCGCGACGTTCGGCGCGGTCGTGTCGGGCGGCCCGGGGACGGTCGTGTCGCCGGTGAAGGTCGGCGGCGGGTTCGACGCGCCTCCCGGGGTCGACGTGTCGCACGCGTCGCCGAGGCCGTCGCGGTCGCCGTCCGTCTGGCCGGGGTTGGCGACGAAGCGGCAGTTGTCGCGCCCGTCGGCGAAGCCGTCGCCGTCGTCGTCGGTGTCGCAGACGTCGCCGATCGCGTCGCCGTCGAGATCGCCCTGCTGGGCGTTGAAGCTCTGCGGGCAGTTGTCGACGGCGTCGTCGATCGTGTCGCCGTCGTCGTCGGTGTCGCACGCGTCGCCGAGCCCGTCGCCGTCGAGGTCCTCCTGGCGCGGGTTGTAGGCGCCGTCCTCGCCCGCGCAGTTGTCGTTGCCGAACGGCGGGTCCCGGACGGCGTCGTGGTCCTGGTCGACGGCGCTGTCGGCCGGGTGCGCGATGACGGCGGAGGGCAGCGAGGCCGTAGCGCCGGCGGCGAGGGCGCCGACGGCGAGGAGCGAGAGCGCCGAGCGCCTCACGGGCGGAACCGGTCCTCGAACGAGCGCCCGCCGTCCTTGGTCTCCAGGATCGACCCGTCGCTGAGGGCGACGAAGGCGTGCTCCGCGTCGGTCGCGACGACCTTCCACGGCTCGCCCTCGATGCGCCCGCGGCGCTCCCAGGTCTGCCCGCCGTCCTTGGAGACCTGGAACAGCCCGTCCTTGTCGGCGCGCATGAGCGCGTCCGGCGCGGGCCAGTCCAGCCGCGCGGCCTGCGCCTGCTCGCTCGGGCGCCATTTGTCACCGCTGTCCTCCGAGCGGTACATCTGCTCGGCGGTGGAGGCGATCAGGTGGTCGGGGTCCTCCGGGTCGACGACGAAGTCGAGGACGAGCTGGCGCGGCGTGAAGTGCTCCGTCCACGTCCTGCCGTCGTCGAACGAGACGAGGATCGCCCCGACGACCGCGTCGAATGCGTACATCCGGTCGTGCAGGCGCCGGATCTGGTGCAGGTCGGCCTCGCCGAGGCGCGAGACGACGCGCCACGTCTTCCCGGCGTCGTCGGAGCGGATGTAGCCGAGGTACGGCGGCAGCGGGCGCGCCTTGTCGGGATGGCCGGAGCCGACGTACTGCCCGGGGCCGATCGCGTCGACCTCGAGGAACGTCCCCACCGGCGACGAGCCCTCCTTCGCCGTGATCTTGCCGCGGATCCGCGTGACCTTGCTCCCGTCCTTCGGGATCCGGTAGAAGCCGCGGTTCGTGGTCAGCAGGAACGAGTCGTCGCTGGGATCGATCTCCAGCGCGTTGACGTACGGCGGCTTCTTGTGGAAGTCGACCAGCCGCGAGGAGCGGCCCTTGCCCGCCGCGCCGCTGTCGGCGCCGCAGCCCGCGATCCCCACGGCGAGGAGCGCGACCGCCGCGAGGAGCCGCCGCGCGCTCATCCGTTCGCCGACTTGAGCAGCCACAGGGCCAGCGTCGTGAACCCGATCATGATCAGCAGCATCCACACCTGCGAGCGCACCGCGGCCCGGCCGTCCTTGTAGAGCGTGAGCGCGCGGTCGTGCGCGAGGGTCAGTGCCGCGACGTGGCCGAGGACGACCGCGCCGACCTGCGCGTACCACGTCGCGTTCTGGCTGATGACCGAGAAGTCGATCGCGTCGTCGGCGGTGCCGAAGAGGTCCCACCCCTGGCCCAGCGGGTCGGACGCCAGGTAGGCCATCGCCTGGCCCTGGAAGATGAGGAACGTCAGGTAGTGGGCGACGACGTAGACGACGGCGATCGGCACGAGCGAGTGGACGAACCCGCCGCGCAGGCGCTCGCCCGCCGGGCTGCCCTTCACCGTCCGCGCGCCGGCGATCCCCACCACGTAGAAGGTTCCGACGGCCAGCATCGCGACGATCAGGCCGGTGGTCGCGCTGAGCCGCGCGGCCCAGTCGAGCGACGCGCCGAGCGACTCGAAGAACGGCGAGAGCTCGGCGTCGACGTCGCGCCACGTCTGGCCCTGGCTGAAGCCGTCGAACGTCGTCGAGCCGATCATCACCGCCAGCAGCGCGACGAGCCCGGGCCGCGGGGTCACGTGGGTCAGGCCGGAGAGCAGCGGGCGCACGCCGGCGCGGCCCTCGCGCGCCTCGAACGGCGAGATCCGCGAGAGCAGCCCGAAGTAGACGCCGAACGCCTCGCCGCGGTCGGCCCACGCCTCCGCGCCGTACTGGGCCATCGCGACGAGCGTGACGACGGTGTAAACCGACACCGCGGTCGCGATGTTGCGCGGGTCCTCGCCGCTCTCGGAGGCGAGCTCCATCCACGCGAAGCACGCGAGGCCCGCGACGGCGGGCCAGTAGCCGAGCCGCTCGGGGAACGGCCGCGGGGCTCCCTCGCGCCCGCGGATCCGCTCGTACGCGCGGCCGAGCGCGAGCCACGGGTTGAAGAAGCGGAAGACGTTCCCGAACACCACGCTGACCAGCGCGATCCCGACCCAGCACACGACGTAGACGAACGTGGGCGCGAAGTTGTCCTGCGGCCCGGGCGGCCCGTCGAAGCCCGCGGCGATCGTGAGGGCCAGCAGCAGGACGCCGACGGTGCCGCACGCGATCCGCAGGCCGCGCGAGCACAGGGCGCGGTCGAGGGGGCGCGGCAGCGCCCGCCAGCGCGGCTTCTCGAGCTTGGGCTGCGGCCACAGCACGGCGAGCCCGAGGAACGACACCGCCAGCACGATCGCGGCGGCGCGGATGAACCACTCCTCCGGGATCGGCAGGTCGGCCCGCTGGACGAGCCCGTGTGCGAGGGGAACGAAGCCCACGTGGCTAGCGCCGGATCGCGAAGAAGACCTTCTTGCCGTTCTGGCAGTACACCTTCAGCGCGCTGCCGCTCGAGGGCTTCTTGCAGGTGTAGCCACGGGGCGCGCCGTGGCCCTCGAGCTTGCGCTTGGCGTACTTGCGGCCGGCGCTGCAGCGGATCTGGTCGGCCTTGATGTTGTAGCGCTTGCCCTTGACCGTGAGGTTGCCGCAGTCCTTCGGCGGCACGACGGCCGGCGCGGCGGCCGGCAGGGCGAGTGCCGCGGCGGTGGCGGCGGCGAGGAGGAATGCTCTGGTCATCGTCTCTTTCAACGCGCGGGAGGGCGGAATCTTGCCCTGCCGCGGCCCGGGCCGCGCCACCCGCGCGGCGCCGCGCCGCTACGCGTCGACGAGGCCGCGCGCGACGAGCGCCGACCAGACCGCCTCGACGGCCGCGTCGGTCTCGGCCGGCTCGAGGCGGATGTCGGGGTCCTGCGGCGCCTCGTACGGGTCGTCGATGCCGGTGAAGCCCTTGATCTCGCCGGCCCGGGCGCGGGCGTAGAGGCCCTTGGGGTCGCGCCGCTCGCACTCCTCCAGCGGCGTGTCGACGAAGACCTCGAGGAACGCGATCCCGGCGTCCTCGTGCACGCGCCGGGCCAGCTCGCGGTCGGCGGCGTAGGGGCTGACGAGCGAGGGGATGGCCACCACGCCGGCGTCGGCGAGCAGGCGCGCGGCATGGGCGGTGCGGCGGACGTTCTCGGCCCGATCCTCGGCCGAGAAGCCGAGGTCGGCGTTGAGCCCGTGGCGCAGGTTGTCGCCGTCGAGCCGGTAGGCGGGGACGCCCGCCGCGACCAGCCGCTCCTCGAGCGCGGCGGCGATCGTCGACTTCCCGGACGAGGGCAGGCCGGTGAACCACAGCGTCGCGCCGCGGCGGCCGAGCGCCGCCTCGCGTCGCTCGGTCGAGACGCCGGAGCGGTCCCACACCACGTTCGGCGAGCGGGCGTCCTCGACCTCGGCAGGCCCGAGGATCATCCCCGCGGCGACCGTGTCGTTCGTCGCCTCGTCGACGAGGATGAAGCTGCCCGTCATGCGGTTGCGGCGGTACGTGTCGAAGGCGAGCGGCACGGCGGTGCGCAGCTGCATGCGCCCGATCTCGTTGAGCTCGAGGTGGGAGATCCCCTCCTCGCGGTGCAGCGTGTCGACGTCGATGCGGTGCAGCAGCGACGTGAGGACCGCGCGCGTGGCGCGCGTCGTGTGCTTGATGACGTAGCGGCCGTTGACCTTCGAGGGCGTCTCGCTCATCCAGCAGACCATCGCGTCGAGGTCGCGCTCGACCAGCGGCCGGTTCTGCGGGCGGGCGATCATGTCGCCGCGCGAGACGTCGACGTCGTCCTCCAGGCGCACCGTCACCGACATCGGCGCAAACGCCTCCTCGATCGGCCCGCTGAACGTGTCGATCGCCTTGACGCGCGTGTGCTCGCCGGAGGGCAGCACGACGACCTCGTCGCCGGGGCGCAGGACGCCGCCGGCGAGCTGGCCCGCGTAGCCGCGGTAGTCGTGCAGGTCCTGCGACGCGGCGTCGCCGGGGCGGACGACCCACTGCACGGGGAAGCGCGGGTCGATCAGGTTGCGGTCCGACGCGATGTGGACGTGCTCGAGGTGGTAGAGCAGCGGCGGCCCGTCGTACCAGGGCATCCGCTCGGAGCGCTCGACGACGTTGTCGCCCTCCAGCGCGCTGATCGGGATGAACGTGACGTCGGCGATCTCCAGCTTGGCGGCGAAGTGCGTGAACTCGTCGACGACGCGCTCGAACGCGCGCTGGTCGAAGTCGACGAGGTCCATCTTGTTGACGCAGACGACGAGGTGGGGGATGCGCAGCAGCGACGCGATGAACGCGTGCCGGCGCGACTGCTCGACGACGCCGTTGCGCGCGTCGACGAGGACGAGGGCGAGGTCCGCGGTCGACGCGCCGGTGACCATGTTGCGCGTGTAGCGGACGTGGCCCGGGGTGTCGGCGATGATGAAGCTGCGCCGCGGCGTCGTGAAGTACCGGTAGGCGACGTCGATGGTGATGCCCTGCTCGCGCTCGGCGCGCAGGCCGTCGGTCAGCAGCGCGAGGTCGACGCCGCCGTTGCCGCTCGAGCCGTTGCCCCCGTGCCGGCGCTCGGACGCGCGCGCGACCTGCTCGAGCTGGTCCTCGAAGATCGCCTTGGTGTCGTAGAGCAGCCGCCCGATGAGGGTGGACTTGCCGTCGTCGACGGAGCCGGCCGTGGCGAACCGGAGGAGCTCGCTGCTCGCCGCGCGGCTCGCGGCCGGCGGCGCCATCAGAAGTAGCCCTCCCGCTTGCGATCCTCCATCGCGGCTTCCGTGACGCGGTCGTCCGCGCGCGTCTCGCCTCTCTCGGTGATGCGGGTCGCGGCGATCTCGGCCACGACGTCCTGCAGCGTCGTCGCCGTCGACTCGACGGCGCCGGTCACGACCATGTCGCCGACGGTGCGGTACCGGACCGACGTCGTGAAGCTCTCCTCCGCCTGCTCGACGTACGGCGAGACCGCGTAGAGCATCCCGTCGCGGCGGAACACCTCGCGCTCGTGGGCCAGGTAGATCGACGGCAGGTCGAGGCTCTCGCGCTCGATGTACTCCCAGACGTCGAGCTCGGTCCAGTTCGAGATCGGGAACACGCGGACGTGCTCGCCGCGGCGGATGCGCCCGTTGTAGATGTTCCACAGCTCGGGCCGCTGGGCCTTGGGGTCCCACTGGCCCATGTCGTCGCGGAAGGAGAGGATGCGCTCCTTCGCCCGCGCGCGCTCTTCGTCGCGGCGCGCGCCGCCGAACGCGGCGTCGAAGCGGTGCTCGGCGATGGCGTCGAGCAGGGTCGTCGTCTGCAGGCGGTTGCGCGACGCGCCCGGCCCCTTCTCCTCCACGACGCGGCCCGCCGCGATCGAGTCCTCCACCTTCGCCACGATCAGCCGCTCGCCCAGCTCCGCGGTGCGGCGGTGGATGAAGTCGGTGACCTCGGGGAACTCGTGCCCGGTCGCGACCTGGAGCAGCGGGAACGGGAACCGCGCGGGGCGGAACGCCTTCTCGGCGAGGCGCGTGAGGACGATCGAGTCCTTGCCGCCGCTGAACAGCAGCACGGGGCGCTCGAACTCGGCGGCGACCTCGCGCATGACGTGGATCGCCTCGGACTCCAGGACGTCGAGGTGGCTGAGTTCGTAGTTCATGTGAGCAGCGCCTTGTCGCCGGCGCGGGAGCGGTGCAGCACCCACACGCCGATCCCGAGACAGAGGGGAAGCCCGACGAGCGCCCCGATCGGGAGGTCGACGCCGGCCTTGGAGAGCACGCCGAGCGCCGCCGCGAAGAGTACGACCCCCAGCGCGGGCCGCAGGCCGTCGACCGGGACCTTGCCGAGCAGGCCCGTCCCGATCCACACGCCCGGGATGGAGCCGAGCAGGATCGTCCCCATCAGCCCGAAGTCGACGTTGCCGCCGACCCAGTGCGCGATGCCCGCGGTCCACAGCAGGACCGCGGCGTGGAAGACGTCGGTGCCGACGACGCGCCGCGGGGAGAGCTTGAAGAAGAGGATGAGGGCCAGGCCGATGAGCGCGCCGCTGCCGACGGAGGTCAGGCCGAGGATGAACCCGAGCACGAACCCGATGGCCACCGTCGCGGCCCGGCGCCGGCCCTCGAGGTCAGCGCTCTCGCGCTCCTGCGCGACGTGCTCGGGCATGAAGAACGCCCGGAAGAGCACCGCCGCCGCGACCAGCAGCAGGGCCACGGCGAGGGCGCCGAGCAGCGCCGGCTGGAAATCGTCGCCGTAGCTGGCGTGCAGGCGGTCGACCGACCACACCCCGAGCAGCGAGCCCGGAACCGAGCCCCCGGCCATCCACATCGAGAGCCTCATGTCGACGAGGCCCTGCCGCCACACCCGGTAGCCGCCCACGGTCTTCGTCACCGCGCCGTACGCCAGGTCGGTCCCGATCGCGACCAGCGGGCTGTAGCCGGCGACGAGGATCAGCAGCGGGGTCATGAGCGAGCCGCCGCCGATGCCCGTCAGGCCGACGAGCAGCCCGACGCCTAGGCCGAAGAGGACAACGAGCGGATCCACGTCACGCCGCGTGCAGACCGCACTCGAGCTTGTCCCTGCCCGCCCACCGGCCCTCCCGGCCCTCGCCGGGCTGCGTGCACGGCACGCACCCGATCGACGCGTAGCCGCGGTCGTGCAGCTCGTGGTACGGCAGGCCGCGCTCGTGGATGTGGCGCCAGACGTCCTTCTCGGTCCAGCTGGCGAGGGGCGCGACCTTGAACAGGCCGTACTTCTCGTCCCAGCTGATCTCCTCGGTGTTCGCGCGCGTGGCCGCCTGGTCGCGGCGCACGCCGGTCACCCACGCGTCGGCGCCGACGAGGCGCTCGCGCAGCGGAACCACCTTGCGTGCCTCGCAGCAGCCGTCCGGGTCGGTCTCCCACAGCCGCTCGGGCTGCTCGCCGCGCAGGCCCGCGATCGGCATCCCGTAGTGGCGCTCGAAGGCCGCCCAGGCCTCGTGCGTCTCGGCGAAGAGCACGCCCGTGTCGAGCGTGAACACGTCGAAAAGATCGGCCCGCCCACCCGCGATCCGCGAGGCGAAGTCGAGCACGACGCTCGCCTCCTTCTGGAACGAGCACGCGATGGCGATGCGGTCGAACCGCTCTGCCGCCTCGAGCAGGATCTCTTCGGGCGAGCGCATTACACCGCGCACTCGCCTTCGCCGCGAACGACCTGGAACGGCACGTTCTTGCTCCAGTCGATGAACGTGTTCATCGTCTCGACGCTGAACTCCACCGGCAGCGAGAGGTCCTTGACCTCCTGGGTGAAGCGGTCCTCGCCGATGCGCTCGACGTACTGGTTGAACGTCTCGCCGTCGTTGCGCTCGCCCTCGTACATCCTGATCCAGCGCTCGACGGCCTCGGGCACGCGCTTGGCGGGCAGGCGGACCTTCAGCCGGGTGCCGAAGCGCAGGCCCTCGCCGCCGTGCTTGCCGCCGACGTGCGCGACGTACGCGGGGATCGTGTGGTCGCCGACCTTGATCGATGCGCCGTAGAACCCGATGTGGCCGATGTGGTGCTGGCCGCACCCGTTCGGGCAGCCGCTCATCTTGATCTGGATCTGCTTGGTCAGCTCGTCCGTGATCTGCATCTCCGCGAGCTTCTCGCGCAGCGCCAGGTTGAGGCCCATCGAGCTGGTGATGCCCAGCTTGCACGAGTCCGTCCCCGGGCAGCTGACGACGTCGGTGATCTGCTGCGCGCCCGGCTCGCCGAGGTCGAGCGCCTTCAGGCGCTGCCACACCTCGTAGACCGCCTCGTCCGGCACCCAGCGCAGGACCAGGTTCTGGCCGACGGTGGTGCGGGCGTAGCCGCCGGAGTACTCGCGCATGATCGTGGCGAGGCCGCGGAACTGCTCGACCGTCAGGTCGCCGCGGGTGACGGCGATCTCGACCGCGGAGTAGCCGGCCTGGCGCTGCGCGCGCACGTTGGAGCGGCGGAAGCGCTCGAAGTCGCTCACGTCGCCGTTGGGGCTCGCGTACGAGGCGGCGGGAACGGGCGCGCCTGCCTCCTCGTCGTGGTCGAACGAGCGGGTCGACACGCTGAAGTCGCGCTCGCCCGTCCAGTCGCCCTCGAGCTCCTCCTCGGTCTGGCGGCGCAGCTCGTCGATGCCGTACTTGTCGACGAAGACCTTGATCCGGGCGCGGGCGCGGTTGACGCGCAGCCACTCCTGGCGGTCGAAGATCCGCATGACGGCCTCGGTGACGCGCAGGTACTCGCCGTCGTCGGCGCCGACGAACTCGTACAGGACCTGGGCCTCGCGCGGCATGATCGCGGTGCCGCCGCCGACGACCATCTCAAAGCCGCGCCTGCCGTCCTTGATGCGCGGCATGAACGCCACGTCGTGGATGCCGTTGATCGCGCGGTCCTCGTCGGTCGCGGTGAAGGCGGTCTTCACCTTCCGCGGCATCCCCTGGGTGGTGGGGTGGCGGACGAAGTAGCGGACGTACGCGCCGGCGTAGGGCGTCGGGTCGAAGAGCTCGCCCTCGCTGATCCCGGCCCACGGGTCGCCCGTGACGTTGCGCATCGTGTTGCCGCAGCCCTCGCGGCTCGACAGGTTGGCCTCGCCGACCAGCCGGATGTACTCGGCGGCGTCGGCCAGCGGCACGTGGTGCACCTGGATGTTCTGGCGCGTGGTGATGTGCCCCTTCTTCAGCGGCACGTAGCGCTCGATCGCCTCGGCGAACGCCTCCATCTGCTCCGGCGTGACGCCGCCGAACGGCAGCTTGACGCGGATCATCTGCACGTCGGGCTGGCGCTGGCCGTACACGCCCTGCTTCAGGCGGAACTTGATGAACTCCGTCTCGTCGGCCTGTCCGTCGAGGAACTGGCGCGCCTCGGTGTCGAAGTCGTCGAACTCGCGCTCGAGGATCGGGATGATGTGCCCGGGGACGTTCTCGTAGACCTCGGGGTTCGCAAGCGTGCCCCTGCGGCCGCTGGTGTCGGTCGCCATGCGGGGGCACTATACAGAGTGAAGTCCGACCCGGATTCAGGGATTTCTCTCGACGGGCAAGCCGTCGCGCTCCCAGCGCAGGATCCCGCCGTCCACGTTGGCCGCGTCGAACCCCGATGCGCGCAGCGCGTCCACGGCCATCCCCGACCGTGCGCCGGAGCGGCAGACGACCAGGACGCGGTCGCCGGCGAGTCCCTCGGCGCGCTCGGAGAGCTGCCCGAGGGGGATGTGCTCGGCGCCCGGGATCCGCCCGTCCTCGACGAGCTCCTCCGGCTCGCGGACGTCGATCAGGCGCGCGCCCTCGCGGACGAGCGCCTCGGCGGCGCGGGGTGAGACGTCGCGCTCCACGCCGCCGAAGGCTACGCGCCCCTGCTCTACCGCTCCAGCGCGAACGCGATCTTGACGTGCACGTGGTACTCGGTGATGGCGCCGTCGCTGACCTTCGCCGAGCTCTGGATCACGTCGACGCCGGTGATGCCGCGGATCGTCTTGGACGCCTCCGCCACCGCGTTGCGGACGGCCGCCGAGAACGACTCGGACGAGACGCCGATGATGTCGATGACCTTGATGACGCCGTCGGTGACGTGCTCCGCCATGACCACTCCTCTGCTCGGGGACGCTGCCGAGGAGGTCGCTACCCGAAGCGGCGGCGCGCCTACCAGAGCTGCGGCGGCTCGCGCTCGATCGCGTCGAGCAGACCCTGGCGGAACCAGGGGTTCGGCGCGTCGTCGACGGGTGCGGGCACCGGCGCCGTCTGGCGCATGAACTGCTCGAGCGCGGCGACGATCGCGGCCGCCTCGGCCGGCGACGCGCCGGGAGCGACGATCTCGAGCTGCGGACGGCGGTTCGGCATCGGCGGCAGCGTAGCCTTCCCCGGCCGTGCCCGCCCTCCCCGTCCTGGATCGCGACGCCGTCCTTGCCGCCGTCTCGCCGCGCGCGGCGATCGACGCCACCCGCGACGCGTTCGTGCGCCACCACCGCGGCGAGTGGGTGATGCCCTCGAAGGTCTACCTGGAGAGCCCGCCCTACGGCGACTTCCGGGCCATGCCCGCCCGCGGCGGCGACCTCGCGATCCTCAAGTGGATCTCGTCGTTCCCGTCGAACCCCGCGCGCGGGCTGCCGACGGTGATCGGGCTGCTCGCGGTGTCCGACGCCACGACGTCCGAGCCGCTCGCGCTGATGGACGCCGGCGCGATCACCGCGCTGCGGACGGGCGCGGTCGCGGCGGTCGCCGCCGACGCGCTGGCGGCCGGCCGGCGGGTGGGGATCGTGGGCAGCGGGCTGCACGGCGCGTGGTCGGCGCGGTGCCTCGCCGCGGCGGGCTACGGCCCCGGCGTGTGCTTCGACCCCGACGCCGAGCGGGCGCAGCCGCTGGCCGCCGAGCTGGGCTGGTCGGCCGGCTCGCACGGCGAGGCGCTGGCCCAGGACGTCGTCTGCTGCGTCACCCCCGGCCACGAGATCGTGGTCGAGGCGGGCGACCTGCACGCGGGGCTGCACCTGAACATGCTCGGCGCCGACGGGCCGGGGAAGGCCGAGGCGTCCGTCGGCGCGGTCGCCTCGTGCGCGCTGTTCTGCGACGAGTGGGAGCAGGCGTCCCACGGCGGCGAGCTGACCGGCGCGATCGAGGCCGGCGTGGTCGCGCGCGAGGACGTCACCGACCTCGGCGCCGTTCTCACCGGCGCGGCGCCGGGACGGCCGGGGCCGGCGGCGGTGACGCTCTTCGACTCGACCGGCCTCGCGATCCAGGACCTGGCCGTCGCCGCCGCGGCGCTCGAGGCGTACCGCGGCGGCGAGGTCGAGGCGCAGGTCGTCGAGCTCTAGCGCCGACGCAGCGCCTTGCGCGCCATCACCGGGTCGTCGGTGATGACCGCGTCGACCTTCAGCTTCCTCGCCCGCCGCACGTCGGCGGCCTTGTTCAGCGTGAAGGGGATGATCTTGCGCTTCGCGCGGTGCACGCCGCGCACGAACGCCTTCGGCACCGGCCACTGTGGCGAGACCCACGTCGCCTTGAGCTCCTTCGCCGCGTTGAGCGCGCCGACGTTGAAGCCCTCCAGGGCGAGCGCCGACAGCTCGACGCCGGGCAGGATCTCCCGCGCGACCTTCAGGTCGCCGGCGTAGAAGCTCTGCACGATCAGCCTGCGCAGCGGGTAGCCGGAGGCCTTGATCATGCCCGCGACCTGCCGCGCCGCGGCGCCGTCGGCGTCGTGGTCGTTGAGCTCGAGGTTCAGCCGGGCCCCCGAGTCGCGCGCCCACGTCAGCACGTCGACGAGGTCCGGCGGCGGCGGGCCGCCCGGGCGCGGCTCGGAGCCCAGCGAGCCGCCCTCGCTGCCGACGGTGTCCGACGGGCACTGCGCGACCTGCGCGAGCGTCATCTCCCGCGCTTTGCCGGTGCAGGTCGTCGTCCGGTCGAGCGTGTCGTCGTGCAGCGCGATCGCGCCGCCATCCTGCGTCACGCGCGTGTCGAGCTCGACGATGAACCCGCGCGCCTTCGCCGCCTGGAACGCGGGCAGCGTGTTCTCCGCGTACGTCGCCTCGCCGTCGACGAACGTCCCGCCGCGGTGGGCGTGGACGAGCGGGGCGGCCGCCGCGGCGCCCGGCACCAGGCCGAGCGCCGCGAGCGCCGCGACGGCCGCGCGGATCACTTCAGGCGCAGCGTCGCGAAGATCCCGGCATGGTCGGAGGGGAACAGGCCGCCGACCTGCTTGGTCCCGACGATGCCCGACCGCACGGCGCTGATCTTCGGCCGCACGACGATGTGATCGATCCACGTGTCGAGCTTGTCGGCCGTGCTGTGCAGGTCCTCCGCGAAGCAGCACGTCGCGCGCCTGGGGAGCGGGTTGACGAACCCGGCCGCGATCGCCGAGTCGTACGCGTTGTCCTCGCGCTCGGTCCCGCGGTCGTCCTCGTTGTCGGACGGCGCCGAGTTGAAGTCGCCGACGAGGATCGACTGGCGCTTCTTCGACGCGAGCGGGCCGCCCGGGTTGAGCAGCTGGTTCATCTGCTGGTCGGCGATCGCGGGGCTGTAGGCCTCGAGGTGCGTCGTCACGAACCGGAACTTGCGCTTGGCGAGCGTGCCGTCGACGCCGACCCAGCCGCGCAGCTGTGGCGCCGGGCCGTTGACGGTGGGCGGATCGAAGTGGTTCGTGTACCCGCCGGCGAACGTCTTGCCGAACTTCACCCTCGAGCCCACCCGCGCGAGGATCACGTCGCGCTGCGTCAGCCGGACGTCCTGGTCGGTCGTGGACGCCTCGAAGTCGAACCAGTCGCGGCCGCGCACCAGGCGGTAGCGCTGCCCGAGGCTCGAGAGCGCCTTGAGGAGGACCTCCGTCGAGTCGTAGGCGACGTCGTTGGCCTTCGTCGCGGTGCCGTCCTTCGGCCCGGTCCGCCAGATCGCGCCCTCCTGGATGGCGACGACGTCGGGCTTGGCGGAAGCGATCTCCTTCGCGATGACCTTGCCGCGGGAGGCGAAGTCGTTGCGCAGCACCGTCTGGTAGCGAGCCGCGGCGGCCTGCTGGAAGTCCTCCTGGTTCGTGGCCGCCGCGAGCGGGATCAGGTCGGCGCCGAGGTACACGTTGCGCGTCATGACCTTGAGGTCCTGCTTCTTGGCGAGCGCGGACGCCGGGAGGACGGCGAGGAGGGAGGCGGCGGCGACCGTGAGCGCGGCCACCCGCCGAAGGGGGGAGTGGGACATGCGCCGAGCGTACCGGGACTAGACCGGCAGGATGGGGATGTCGCCGACCAGCGCCCACGCGGCGAAGCCGGCGACGGCCAGCACCGTGCCGCCGACCGTGATGACCCGCGTCAGCGTCGACGTCTCCGCGGCCCTCTGCTTCGCGCGGTCGGCCTGGTGGATGGAGCGCTCGAGCCACGTCTCGGCCCACTGGAACTCCAGCGCGAGGAGGAACAGCCCGATCGGGATGACGGCGAGCGCCGGCCCGGGGAGGACGAGCATCGCCAGGCCGGCGAGCAGGACGGTGAAGCCGGCGGCGACGAACAGCCACCGGACCGGCTTCGGCCGGCGCAGGTGGCGCTCCTTGTAGGCGCGCATCTTCCGGACGAGGTCCGGGACGTCGTCCTGCGCCTCCTTGCCGCTCACGCGGGCCAGGCTACCGGCGCGGCTTCACGCTGACGCGGCGCGTGGTCTTCCGCCCGCTCGTCTCGGTCGCGACGACGCCGAAGCGCAGCCGCTTGGCGCGGCGCAGCCTCTTCGTCACCGTGAGCGTCCCGCCGCGCAGCGTCAGCGCGATCGACCGCGTGCCGCCCGAGCGGCCGGGGATCTCGATCGCGCGCCGCTTGGAGCGCACCTTCGCGCCCTGCAGCCGCGTCCGCTTGCTCAGCGTCATCCCCTTCGGCAGGTTCAGGCGCACGCGGCGCAGGCGCGCGCCCGCGTCGGCGGTGACCTTCAGGCGCAGCGACGGCCGCCCCTTGCGCAGGCCGGCGACGCGGATCGTCGCCTTCGGCCGCGCGAGGCGCGGGACCGGCGGCGTGTCGACGGCGCCGCAGCCCTCGACCTTCGCGGGGACCGTCGTCGTGTACGACGTGTTCGCGTGCGAGACGAACGACGCGTTGACCTCGAGCGGCGCGGCGCACAGGTCGCGCGACGCGACGAGCAGGCCCTCGAAGCCGCCGTTGAAGCGCAGCTCGAAGCGGCTGAGCGGAACGTCCGGGATGCCCTCGAACGTGGTGACCTGGCCGTTCGGCTTGAACTCGTTCGTCCCGCGCAGCGTCAGGCTGAGCGGGCCGGTGAGCGAGAGGACGATGTCCGGCAGGCCCGCACCCTCGACGAAGAGGACAGGGCCCTGCAGCGGGGCGGTGAGCAGCGGGGTGATCGCCGTCGCCTGGCCGACGGTCGCGAGCTTGTCGCAGGTGCCCGCCTGGAAGCTCGACGTCGGGCACGCGCGGCTGAGGCGGTCGGCCGCCACGGCGAGCGCCGTGGGCAGCGTGACGCTGACGCGCTTGGCGTTGGCCTCGCCGGGCACCTGGCCGACGACGGTGGTGAACGGCGGGTTCGTCTTCGCGGCGGTCTTGCCTGCGGCGCCGGCGACGGCCTCGAACGTCGGGTGGAACGGCAGCGCCTCGCAGTCCGTCGAGATGAACTTCGCGCTGCCCTGCGCCTTGGAGCCGTCGTAGGCGGTCGCGTCGATCGTGGTGACCTCGTCGCCGCAGCTCGTCGGGTTCTGCATGAACGGCTTGCCGGTCGCGGCCTTGCCGAGCAGCGTCGTCTCGATCGCGGTGATCGTGATGTCGAGGCCCGAGAACTTGTTCGGGATGTCGCGCAGCGTGGAGTCCAGCCCGCCGTCGGTCGTGCGCGAGGTCACCGGGGACTCCAGGCGGATCGGGTCGCCCATCGGCGGCTTGATGAGGATCCCGAGGCGCGCGGGCTCGGTGCCGCGCGGCTGCATGTTGAAGATCGTGCCGTCGAGCGTCTGCGGGACGCCCAGGACGGTCGCCTCGGTCTTGCTCGTCCCGACCTGCGTCTCCGGCGGGCACGAGTTGGACTCGAACTGCTGGATCGTGCAACGCTCGGTCGCGTTGGGGTCGCCGACGAGCCCGGCCGGGAAGTGGATGTCGATGTCCTTGACCTGGCCGCCCTTCGGCTCGATCCGGAGCTTGACGTCGCTGTGCTGGCCGGCCTTGACGTCAGCGGGCGCGGCCGTCGGGACGGCGACCTCGAAGGCGGCGGCGGGCGCCGCGGCGACGAGCGCGGCCGCGGTGGTGAGGAGGAGGAGTCGGCGCATCAGAGGGGGATGTTCCCATGCTTGCGCTTGGGCCCCGGCTCGCGCTTGGTTAGGAGCGTGTGAAGCGCGGTGATCACCTTCGGCCGCGTCTCGCTCGGCGTGATGACGTCGTCGACGTAGCCGCGCTCGGCTGCCGTGTACGGGTTGGCGAAGCGCGCCTTGTAGTCGTCGATGAGCTTCTCGCGCCGCTCGTCCGGCGTCGGCGACTTCGCGATGTCGCGGCGGTAGATGATGTTGACCGCGCCCTCCGGCCCCATCACCGCGACCTCCGCCTGCGGCCAGGCGAAGTTGAAGTCGGCGAGCATGTGCTTCGAGGCCATGACGTCGTACGCGCCGCCGTACGCCTTGCGCGTGATGACCGTGATCTTCGGGACGGTCGCCTCCGTGTACGCGTACAGCAGCTTGGCGCCGTGCATGATGATCCCGCCCCACTCCTGGCTCGTGCCGGGGAGGAAGCCGGGGACGTCGCAGAACGTCAGCAGCGGGATGTTGTAGGCGTCGCAGGTGCGGACGAAGCGGGCGGCCTTGCGGCTGGAGTCGATGTCGAGCACGCCGGCGATGTGCGCGGGCTGGTTGCCGACCACGCCGACGCTGTAGCCGTCCAGGCGCGCGAAGCCGCACACGATGTTCTTCGCGTAGTGCTCGTGGACCTCGAGGAACTCCCCGTCGTCGACCACGAGGCGGATCACGTCGCGCATGTCGTACGGCTTGTTCGGCTGCGCGGGGACGACGTGGTTGAGCTCCTCGTCGCGGCGCTCGGGGTCGTCCGTCGGCAGGACGCGCGGCGCGGTCTCGAGGTTGTTCTGGGGCAGGAAGCTGAGGAGGTAGCGGGTGTCCTCGAGCGCCTGGTCCTCGTCGTCGGCGGCGAAGTGCGCGACGCCCGACTTCGTGCTGTGGGCCATCGCGCCGCCGAGCGACTCGAAGTCCACCTCCTCGCCCGTGACCGTCTTGATGACGTCGGGGCCGGTGATGAACATGTGCGAGGTCTCCTTCACCATCATGATGAAGTCGGTCATCGCGGGGGAGTAGACGGCGCCGCCGGCGCACGGCCCCATGATCAGGCTGATCTGCGGGATGACGCCGGAGGAGCGGACGTTGCGGACGAAGACGTCGCCGTACGCGCCCAGGCTGACGACGCCCTCCTGGATGCGCGCGCCGCCCGAGTCGTTGATGCCGATGACCGGGCAGCCGATCTTCGCCGCCAGGTCCATGACCTTGCACATCTTCTCGCCCATGACCTCGCCGAGCGAGCCGCCGAAGACCGTGAAGTCCTGGCTGAAGACACAGACGCGGCGGCCGTCGATGGTGCCGTGGCCGGTGACGACGGCGTCGCCCCACGGCCGGTTCTTGTGCATGTCGAACTCGTAGGTGCGGTGGCGCACGAACGTGTCCAGCTCCTGGAACGAGCCGGGGTCGAGCAGCTTCTCGATGCGCTCGCGGGCGGTGTACTTGCCGCGGTCGTGCTGCTTCTGCTCGGCCTCGGGGCTGGAGTGGACCGCGGCCTCGCGCAGCTCGTTCAGGTGCGCGAGCCGCTCCTCGAAGGTCTCGGGGTTCTTCTGGCGTGGGCTCATTCGGCGCCCGAGGGTACTGGTCGGGCGTCCTCGGCCGGAGCGCCGGCTAGCGCGAGAACGGGCGGTGGTGCGCCGACCCGAGCGCGTCGAGCACCCCGTCCAGAACGGCCGCGGCCTCGTCGTCGCCGATGCGGGTGACGGCGATCTCCCCCTCGACGGAAGGCTCCTCGACGCAGGCGACCTCGTCCTCGACGACCGCCTCCGCGGCGCCCTCCTCGACGGCCGGGGGAGCCACCTCCTCCGCGACCGGCGGAGCGGCCTCCTCCGCGACGACCGGGGGCGCGACCTCCTCGACGACCTCTTCCTCAACGACCGGCGGAGCGATTTCCTCGCCGCCCTCCTCCCGACGCCGCCCGAACAGCCGCGCGAAGAAGCCGCGCCGCTTCCAGGGCTCCTCCGCCGCCGGAGCCGACGCGGCCGGAGGCTCCTCCGCCTGGGCCTCCTCCGCGGCCGGAGCGGGCGCGGCCGGAGGCGCCTCCGCCTGGGCCTCCTCCGCGGCCGGAGCGGGCGCGGCCGGAGGCTCCTCCGCCGCCGCGGGCGCGGGTGGGGGGTCCTCGGCCGGGGGCTCCTCCGCCGCGAGCGGTTGCTGGAGCGCCGCCTCGTCCTCGACCGGGTCCGCCCGGAGCGTCACCTTCGTGCCCCAGCCCGACGCCGAGAGCTCCACCGTGCCGCGCGCGCGGTCGCCCTCCCAGGCGACGGTGGTCTCCGGCTCGACCCGGGTGATCCGGATCTCCCCGAAGGGCTCGAGGTGCCTGGCCAGGCAGTCGGGGTCGGAGATCTCCGCCCACAGCTCGGGCGGGGACTTCACGAGGGTTCGGCGTGCTTCGGGCATCGCGGATCGTTTCGACCGGCGGTGTCCCGATTCCTTTCTTTTGCACCCACCGCAAGCTAAGGTCACCCACAGTGTTCAGAGGGCGGATCCTAGGCCTCCTCGCGCTCCTGACGGCCGCGTGCGTGGCGCCGGCCTCGCCCGCCGCGGCGGAGGACACGACGCCGCCGACGCTCGAGATCACCCGGCCCGCCGAGGGCGGCACCGTCAACGGCTTCAACGCGCTGATCAGCGGGACGATGAGCGACGAGGAGACGGGCGGCGCCCGGGCGAGCCGCCGCAGCTACGCGCCGACCCAGGTCCACGTCACGATCCGGGAGGCCGACGGCGGGCCGGAGGTGGCGCACCTCACCGCCCACGAGGGATGGAACGCCAGCCCCCAGTGGGAGGGCTACCCGCCGCTCAGGCACGGCCGGTGGTACGAGGCCGTGGCGAGCGCGACGGATGGGGCAGGGAATACGGGAACCTCGGCGGTCCGCCGCTTCCGCGCCGACTCCGAGGCGCCCGACCTCGTCCTGACGCAGCCGGCGACCGACATCCAGACGACCGACGCCACCCTGAACGTCGCGGGCACCGGCCGGATCGACGAGGGCGACGGCGACACGGTGGAGATCTTCCTCGAGAGCGAGAACTACCAGGGCCCCGTGCGACCCGTCCACGAGTTCTGGGCGATGGAGGACGACCGGTTCGCGGGCGAGCTGCCGGCGGTGCCGCCGGGGAGGTACTTCCTCGACGTCACGCGGTGGGACCACTACGAGCACGAGACGAGGGTCAGGCGGGTCATCGACATCCTGCCGACGCCGGACGCCCAGCCGCCGCCACCACCCCCGGCGTTCCCCGCCTCGAGCCCGGTCGACGAGCTGCGCGCCGCCGCGGTGAAGAGCTTCGCCGAGCGGCGTCTCGCGACGCTGCTGCGGCGCGGTGCCACCGTCGCGTTCCAGGCGAGCGAGCCCGGCACGGCCTCCGTCGCCCTCCTCGACGCCGCCGGCCGGCGGCTCGCGGCAGGGAAGCGACGGGTGCTCAGCGGCCGCGCGACCGTGCGGGTGCGCCCCACCCGCCGCGGCCGCCGGACCGCGGCGCGCCGCGCCCGCAGCGCGCGCCTGCGCCTCCGCCTGTCGTTCACGTCCGCGGACGGGACCGTCGCGCGCCGCGCGTCAGCGGTGACCGTGGGGCGCCGGCCGCGATGAGGTCCGCCGCGGTGTTCCGAGGAGCGCTCCTCGCCGCGCTCGCGGCGGTCGCGGCGGTCGCGGCGGCCGCGCCGCCCGCGCTCGCCGCCGGCGACACGACGCCGCCGACGCTCTCGGTCTCCCAGCCCGACTCCGGGAACTTCACGTACTACCAGCAGCCGCGCCCGTACTTCAGCGGCGGCGTCTCGGACGACACCACGGCCGAGCCGACGATCACGATCACGATCCGCGACCCGGAGGGCGCCGTCGCCGCCGAGGAGGCGATCGGCCCGCAGAGCGGCTCATGGTCCTTCAACTTCCAGCAGGCCGACGACCCGCCGTTGACCCACGGCGTCCGCTACGACGCCGACGTCGTCGCCGAGGACGAGGCCGGCAACACGACGACGGTCGCGACCAGCTTCGTCGTCGACGGCGTCGCCCCGAAGCTCGCGGTCGACCCCACGCCCGAGCAGACGACCGACGACACCCCCGCGATCTCCGGCACGTCCTCGCGCGATCCCGGCGACATGCCGCAGGTCCACGTCGTCCTGACCAAGCCGAATCCCGACGGCCACGGCGAGGTCGGCGTCGCGACCGCCGAGCCGGAGGTCGGGCCCGACGGGCGCTGGGCCGCCGAGCTGTCGCCGGCGGTCGAGCCGCGCGACGACTACAAGCTGCGCGTCACCCACCTCGACCAGGCGATGAACGCGAGCGTCGTCGTCCGGCCGCTGCGGATCGTCCCGCCGCCGCCGCCTCCTCCGGGGCCCGCCGAGCCGACCGGACCGCCCCCGCCGCCGCCCTCCGTCCTCCCGACCGTCTCCTCCGAGACGGCGGCGACGGCGCTGCGGCAGGCGGCGCTGCGCACGCTGCGCCGGACGGCGATCCGCGGCCTCCTGCGCCGCGGCGCGAAGATCGTCGTCGACGCAGGCCGCCCGGGCGTCGCCACGGTCGAGCTGCTCCAGACGACCGCCGGCGGGCGGGCCGCCGCGCGGCGGGTGGTCGCCCGCGGGCGCCGCGCCACCGACGCGGCCGGCCGCACCACGATCTCGCTGCGCGCGACGGCGCAGGGCCGCAGGATGCTCAAGCGGGCCCGCCGCGCGCGGCTCACCGTCCGCGTGCGGTTCGCGCCCACGTCGGGCTCGCCCGCGACGCTGAGCGCGCCGCTGACGCTGAAGCGCTAGAAGCTCGCCGGCTGCTGGTAGGCGCCGAAGACGTCCTTCATCGCGCCGCAGACCTCGCCGATCGAGCACCCGTCCTTCAAGGCCGCGCGCAGGACCGGCAGCATGTTCTCGGTGCCGCGCGCCGCCTCGCGGATCTCGTCGAGCCGCTTGTCGATGGCGCCCGCGTCGCGCGACTCCTTGAACGCCTTGAGCCGCTCGACCTGCTGGCGCTCGCTCTCGGGGTCGACGCGCAGGATGTCCTCGATCTCGATGTCGTCCTCGACGTACTTGTTGACGCCGACGACGACGTCCTGGCCGGTGCGGTAGCGCTCGGCGTAGCCCCAGGCCGACTCGTCGATCTCCTTCATCACGAACTCGACCGCGTTCACCGAGCCGCCCATCTCGTCGATCTTCCCGATCAGCTCGTACGCGCGCGACTCGATCTCGTCGGTCAGCCCCTCGACGAAGTACGAGCCGGCGAACGGGTCGACGGTGTCGGTGATGCCGGACTCGTGCGCGAGGATCTGCTGCGTGCGCAGCGCGATCTTCGCCGCGCGCTCGGTCGGCAGCGCGAGCGCCTCGTCGTAGCCGTTGGTGTGCAGCGACTGCGTCCCGCCCGCCGTCGCGGCGAAGCCCTGCAGCGCGACGCGGATGATGTTGTTGATCGGCTGCTGCGCGGTGAGCGTCACGCCGCCGGTCTGCGTGTGGAAGCGCAGCATCATCGACTTCGGGCTGGAGGCCCCGAAGCGGTCGCGCATGATCGTCGCCCACATCCTCCGGGCGGCGCGGAACTTCGCGACCTCCTGGAAGACGTTGTTGTGGCCGTTGAAGAAGAAGGCCAGGCGCGGGGCGAAGTCGTCGACGGCGAGGCCGGCGTCGATCGCCGCCTGCACGTACGAGATGCCGTTGGCCAGCGTGAACGCGACCTCCTGGACCGCGCTGCACCCCTTCTCGCGGAAGTGGTAGCCGGAGATCGAGATCGTGTTCCAGCGCGGGATGCGGTCCTTGCAGTAGGCGAAGAGGTCTGTCGTGAGCCGCATCGCGCCCTCGGGCGGGTAGATGAAGTTCCCGCGGGCGATGTACTCCTTGAGGATGTCGTTCTGCGTCGTGCCGCGGAGCTTCTCGGCGGGCACGCCCTGCTCCTCGCCGACGAGCTCGTAGAGGAGGAGGAGCACGGTCGCCGGCGCGTTGATCGTCATCGACGTGGAGACCTGGTCGAGCGGGATGCCGTCGAAGGCGATCCGCATGTCCTCGATCGTGTCGATGGCGACGCCGGTGCGGCCGACCTCGCCGAGGCAGCGCGGGTCGTCGGAGTCCAGGCCGAGCTGCGTGGGGAGGTCGAAGGCCATCGAGAGGCCCGTGCCGCCCTGGGAGAGCAGGTAGCGGTAGCGCTCGTTCGACTCCTTCGCCGACGCGTAGCCCGCGTACTGGCGCATCGTCCACGTCTGCTTGCGGTACATCTCGCGGTGGACGCCGCGCGTGTACGGATGCTCGCCCGGCTCGCCGAGCCGCTCGGGGAGGTCGTCGGGGACGTCCTCCTCGGTGTACAGCTTCTCGATCTCGATGCCCGAGTCGGTGAACCGGCGGGGGTCTTCGGGGCCGACGATGGGCGCGACGGTGAGGCGCTCCTCGGCGGGCTTGGGCTCGGTCGCCATGGCCCTGAAGGGTACGCAAGCGGCCTGAGCTACCGTGCCGCCGGTGTCGCGCCTGATTTCCGTGGGCCTGCTCGTGCTCTTCGCCGCCGCGCCCGCTCAGGCGGCCCCGCGGTGGGCCGGCGGCGTCCTGTCGTGCGGGCCGCCGGGCGCACCGCTCGCGGAAGGCCCGATCGCGATGGTGCCCCCCACGCCGAGGCGGCTTCCCGGCGCGCGGTGCGTCCCGACGACGACCCCGGTCGCCGTCGCGCGCGACGGGACCGCCGTCCTGCCCGCGACCTTCTCGCCCGACGGCCCGGCCGACCTCTGCGGGGTCCGCGTGCTCGCCAACGGCCGCGGGCCGCGCTACCGGCGGGAGTCGGCGGCCTGTCTGGCCCGGCCCGGCGATCACCGCCAGGTCCTCGCCCGCGCCCGCGACGGGTTCGCGATCTACGGGCCGCGCCGGGCGCGCCGCCTCGATCGCTGTCACGGCCACACGCACGTCGTCGCCGGACGGCGGGTCTACCACTACCACTGGACCCGCCGCGCGCCGTTCACCGTCGGCTGCTTCCGCGGGCGCCCGGCGCGCTGGTCGTGGGGCCTGACGCCGGTCGTCACGCCGACCCCGCTCCTCCTGCCCCCGCCCGCGCAGTCGCCGCCGCCGGACGCGCCGCAGCCCGAGCCGCCACCGGGCGAGGAGCAGGGCCCGGCCGGCGGCTGGCCGGACGTCACGACCGACCCGGGCCTCGATCCGCCGTTCGACCCGGCGATCCACGACTACGTCGTGCGCTGCGACCCCTCCGTTCCCGTCACGGTCGACGTCGCCGCGCCGGCCGGCACGACCGTGACCGTCGACGGCGGCGCCCCCGCCGCGGGGACGTTCTCGCGCGAGGTCCCGCTCGGCGAGAGCCAGGCGACCACGATCAACGTGGCCTCTCGTGCCGCGACGGGGGACTTCCACGTCCGCTGCCTGCCGGCGTGGTTCCCGGACGCGACGATCGAGCGCTTCGCGCCCGGCCGCAGCCCGCTGACGATCGCCACGCCGATGTCGCTCGCCGGCGTCGACCTCGGCGTCGTCGTCTCGGACGAGCACGCGACGCCGATCTGGTGGAAGCACGGGAACTTCATCGACGCCAAGGGCCTGCCCGGCGGGCTCCTCGCGTGGTCGCTCTGGCCGCACGCGAACTTCGCCGCGGGCTCCTACGACGACGTCAAGCTCGACGGGACCGTCGCGGCCTCGTGGGACGCCGGCGACGACGTCGGGGCGGACGACCACGACATGCAGCTGCTCCCCGGCGGCGACCGCCTGCTGCTGGCCTACCGCACGCGGGAGCACGTCGATCTGTCCGCGTACGGCTATCCCAACGACGCGACCGTCGTCGACGGCGAGGTGCGCCGGGTCGCCCCGGACGGCTCGCTCGTGTGGAGGTGGAGCACGGCCGACCACGTCGCCCTCGAGGAGGCGGCGCGGTGGAAGGCCACGTGGCCGACGCCGCAGGGGAGCGAGACCCTCTACGACATCGTCCACATCAACTCGGTCGAGCCGGTCGGCGACGACATCCTGGTCTCGCTGCGCCACACCGACGCGCTCTACCGCGTGGACGGCGCGACGGGCGACGTCGAGTGGAAGCTCGGCGGCACCGACACGCCGGAGCGCCTCGACGTCGTGGGCGACAGCGCGCACGCGGCGGACGCGACCTTCGGGGGGCAGCACGACGCGCGGGTGCTGCCCGACGGGACGGTGACGGTGCACGACAACCGAACGGCGCAGGACGACCCCGTCCCGCGCGTCGCGCGGTTCGCGATCGACCCCGCGGCCGGGACGGCCACGCTGATCGACGAGGTGACCGACCCGGGCCGGGCCCCGAGCTCGTTCTGCTGCGGCAGCGGGCGGCGCCTCGCGGACGGCTGGCTGGTGTCCTGGGGCGGCGCCTCGACATACGGCGAGTACGACGACGACGGCGCACCGCGGTGGCGCGTCACGCTGCCGTCGGGCGATCTGTCCTACCGCGTCGTACCGCTCGATCCCGCCGAGTTCTCGCTCTCCGCGCTGCGAGCGGGGATGGACGTCATGCACCCGCGGCCCTAGCCTGAGCGCGATGCAGGTCCGCGTCAGGTTGTTCGCCCAGCTGCGCCAGCGCGCCGGCGCGGCCGAGGTGTCGGTCGAGCTGCCCGAGGACGCGCGGGTCCGCGACGCGCTCTCCGCGCTCGGCTCGCTCGTCGACGGCCTCCCGGTCGTGATGGCCGTCAACCGCGAGTACGCGGACGAGAGCGCGCCGCTGTCGGCCGGCGACGAGCTCGCGCTGATCCCGCCGGTCTCCGGGGGCGGAGCCGTCGTCCACGTCGCGATGCGCTCCGAGCCGCTCGGCGACCTGACGCCGCTCGTCCGCGACGCGCGCGCCGGTGCCGTCGTCGTGTTCAGCGGTGTGACGCGCGAGGTCCCCGAGCTCGAGTACGAGGCCTACGAGGAGATGGCGCTGGAACGGATGAGGGCGATCGCCGAGGCCGCCGTCGAGCGGCACGGCCTGTGCGCGGCGGCCGTCGAGCACCGCGTCGGGACGGTCCCGCTGAGCGAGCCGTCGGTGGTCGTGGCGGCGTCCGCGCCCCACCGCGGGGAGGCGTTCGCCGGCGCGCGGGAGATCATCGACGAGCTCAAGGCCAACGCGCCGATCTGGAAGCGCGAGGAGGGCGAGTGGGTGGAAGGAAGCCGGCCGACCGCCTGAGCACCCTTCGTGCGCTGCCCTCCGTCGAGCGGCTCGGCGCGGAGGTGGGCTCGGTCTCCGCCGCGCGCGCCACGATCGAGGAGCGACGCGCGGAGCTGCTCGCCGGGGCCTCCGACGACGTGGAGGTGGACCTGGCCGCCCGCGCGCGCTCGCGGCTGCGGCAGTCCCCGCGACGCGTGCTCAACGCGACCGGCGTCATCGTCCACACGAACCTCGGGCGCGCGCCGCTCGCCGCCGCCGCGCGCGACGCGGTTGCGCGCGCCGCGGAGGGCTACAGCGACCTCGAGCTGTCGTTGGAGGACGGCGGGCGCGGGTCGCGCCACGACCATGTCGAGGCGATCCTGCGCGAGCTGACGGGCGCCGAGGCGGCGATGGCCGTGAACAACTGCGCCGCCGCCGTCCTGCTGTCGGTCGCCGCGCTCGGCCGCGAGGTCATCGTCTCGCGCGGCCAGCTCGTCGAGATCGGCGGGTCGTTCCGCGTGCCCGAGGTGATCGAGCAGGCGGGCGCGAAGCTCGTCGAGGTCGGGACGACCAACCGGACGCGCCTGCGCGACTACGCGGCGGCGTCCGGCGACGTGATCCTGCGCGCGCACCCCTCGAACTTCCGCGTCCTCGGGTTCACCGAGGAGGTCGAGATCGAGGCGCTCTGCGGGCTCGGGCTGCCGGTGATCGACGACGTCGGGTCCGGCGTCCTCGCCGACGACGTGGCGCTGCTCGCCGAGGAGCCCTCCGTCCGGCGATCGGTGCGCGCCGGCGCGGCGGTCGTGTGCTTCAGCGGCGACAAGCTGCTCGGCGGGCCGCAGGCGGGCGTGATGGTTGGGACGCTCGAGGCGATCGCCGCGTGCCGGCGCCACCCGCTCGCGCGCGCGGTGCGCATCGACAAGCTCTGCCTCGCGGCGCTGCACGCGACGCTCGCGCTGTACCGCGAGCCCGAGCGCGCGCTGCGCGAGATCCCGGTCCTGCGGATGCTGCTCGACGACGACGCGGTCGCCGCGCGGGCGCAGCGGCTCGCGGAGCTCACCGGCGGGGACTTGGTCGAGGCCGCGGGGAAGGTGGGCGGCGGCGCGCTGCCGCTGCTCGAGCTGCCGGGGCCGGTCGTGGCGCTGGAGGGCCGTGCGGACGACCTGGCCGCGCGCCTGCGCGCCGCCGACCCGCCCGTGCTCGGACGGATCGCCGACGGCCGCCTCCTCCTCGACCCGCGCACGCTCGCCGACGACGAGGTGGAGCTGGTGGGCGAAGCCGTCCGCGCCTCTTGACGCCGCTGACCGTCGGCACCGCCGGCCACATCGACCACGGCAAGACGGCGCTCGTCCGCGCGCTCACCGGCGTCGACACCGATCGCCTGCCGCAGGAGCGCGAGCGCGGGATCTCGATCGAGCTCGGCTACGCGTCGCTGACGCTGCCGTCGGGGCGGCGGCTCTCGCTGATCGACGTGCCGGGCCACGAGCGGTTCGTGCGGACGATGGTGGCGGGGGCAACCGGCATCGACCTGTTCCTGATGGTCGTGGCGGCCGACGACGGGGTCATGCCGCAGACGCGCGAGCACGCGGCGGTCCTGCGGGCGCTGGAGGTGCGGGACGGGGTGGTCGCGATCACGAAGACCGACCTCGCGCCGCCGCCCGACCTGGCGCCGCTCTTCCCGTCCGCCCGGATCGTGCCGTGCTCGGCGCGCACGGGCGACGGCGTCGCCGAGGTCGCGGCCGCGCTCGACGAGGTCGCGGCGGCGCTGCCCGGCCGGGCCGGCGGCGACGACGACGCCGTGCTGCACGTCGACCGCGCCTTCACGATCCGCGGCGCGGGGACGGTCGTGACCGGGACGCTCTGGTCGGGCGCGATCGGTCGCGGCGATCGGTTGCGCCTGCTGCCCGCCGGGCGCGAGGTGCGCGTCCGCGGCGTGCAGGTCCACGACGAGCCGGTCGACCGCGCGGAGGCGGGCCAGCGGGTGGCGGTCAACCTCGTCGGCGTCGACCGCGACGTGGTCGCCCGCGGCGACGTCCTCACGACGGCGTCGATCGAGCCGTCCTACTTCCTCGACGTCGCCCTGGACGCCCGGGACCTCGAGCATGGCGCGCGCGTCCAGGTCCACCACGGCACGCGCGAGGCCCCCGCGCGGCTCGCGGAGCTGGGCGGCCGGTTCTGGCAGCTGCGCCTCGAGCAGCCGCTCCTCGCCCGCGCCGGAGACCGCGTCGTCATCCGCGCCATAGCCCCGCCCGACACCCTCGGCGGAGGGGTGATCCTCGACCCGAACGCCCGCAAGCACGGCCCGTCGCGGGACACGCTGGCGACGCTGACGAGGCTCGCGAAGGACCCCGGTGCCAGGCACCTTAATATTGCGGTGCCAGGCACGTTAATATTGCGGTGCCAGGCACCGTGCCAGGCACCGGAGGGGGATTCGCAGGCACCGGAGGGGGGTTCGGGGGGTGGCGAGCGGCCGCTTCCGGACGCGGCGCTCGCGCTCGAGGCTCGGCTTCGCGCGGCCGGCCACGAGCCTCCGCTCGACGCCGAGCTCGGCGACGACGCGGAGCATCTCGAGGCGCTGAGACGCGCGGGTCGCGTCGTGCGCCTCGGCAAGACGATGCACGCCCATGTCGACGCGCTCGATCGCGTCCGCGAGCGGGTCGAGAGCATCGTCGCCGCGGAGGGGCAGGTCACCCTCGCCCGCCTGCGCGACGAGCTGGAGACCTCGCGCAAGTTCGCCCAGGCCCACCTCGAGCACCTCGACGCCGCGCGCGTGACGCTGCGCCGGCCCGACGACTCCCGCGTGCTGCGCCGCCGCGGCTAGAGCGCGCCGCCCGCGGCCGGCGGGGCGGTCGGGTCGGCTCCGTCGCCGCCCGTTCCCTCGCGGGCCAGGTACTCCTCGGCGAGCAGCGGGTTCTCGCGGGCCCGCGAGACCACCGTCAGCAGGTCGTTCATCGAGGCGACCTCCTCCACCTGCTCCTTCAGGAACCACTGGAGGAACTGCTCGGAGGAGTAGTCGCCGTCCTGCCGCGCCTGCCCGGCCAGCGCGTTGATCTGCTCGGTGACCCGCTTCTCCTGGTCGAGTGCGAGCTGGACCGGCGCGACGACATCGGCGAAGTCGGCGACCGGCGCGGGCGTGGCCGGCAGCGCCGGCGTCACCCCCGCGTCGAGCAGGTACTGCACCATCATCATCGCGTGGTTGCGCTCCTCGAGCGCCTGCGCGTAGAAGAAGGCCGCGAGCCGCGGCAGCGTCTCGGCGTCGTAGTGGAGCGCGATCTGGACGTACTGCTGGGAGGCGGCGAGCTCGTTTCCGACCTGCTCGGTCAGGCGCGCGACGAAGGCTTCGGAGGGCATTGCGGCCACATTACCTACCACGAAGGTTGGTGTTAGGGTGTCCTAAGCCATGGCGGGTGGGGCCACAGCGACGGCGGTCAAGCCGAAGAAGGGCTGCTGCAAGAGCGATCCGCGCTGCAAGCGGTGTCCCGTCGTCATGCAGCGCCTGGCCCAGCAGGGCCTGGCCCAACGCGACGGAAAGCGCTACCTCCTGGCGGCGGAGCTGCGCAAGAAGCACATGAAAGCCGCCCGCGCGCGATAAGACCGCATCATCTGCCACGCTCCGCCGTTAGGACCAGCGGAATGCCCCCGACCCGGCAGGCCCTGAACCCCGAGACCCCTACCCGACCGTCCGCGCCCATCCAGCGCGCACAGCCGAAGCCGGCCCCCGCGCCGGGCGCCCCGGCGACCCCGGGCACCTCGGCGAACCTACGGCTGCCCGAGTACGACGTCCGGCGCAAGAAGCCGCCGCTGCTCTCCTTCCTGCTGCGGATGGACACCCTGCGCAGCGCCGCGCGGGCCGTCTCGCTCCTCGCGGTCGACTTCGCGGGCGTCTTCGCCGCGATCTTCACCGCGCTCGTCCTGAAGGACGCGGTGCTCGGCAACGTCGACGTGCGGGAGTCGCTCGAGCACACGCTCGACATCATCGCCTTCGCCTACCTGGTGACGATCCTGCTGTTCGCGCGCTCGGACCTCTACGCGCGCCGCTCGGCCCGCCCCGGGCTGACGCGCATCGTCGCCTCGCTCTTCCAGGTCACCGCCGTGGCGCTCGTGTTCGCCCTCGTCAACGGCGAGCGCTTCAGCAGCTACTACATCTTCTACGGCTCGCTGGTCTTCGCGGTCGCCTACGTCGCCGGCCTGCGCTTCCTCTACGACCGCGCGACCGGGCTCATCCTCCGCGCCGCCGGCTACCAGCGGCGCGCGATCCTCGTCGGCACCGGCGAGCACATCGAGGCCGTCGCGCACGCCCTCGACGGCGAGCAGTCCCCGATCAACGTCGTCGGCTTCATCTCGCTCACCCCGCGCCCCGACAACGGGCTGCGGTCGCTGGGCGCGCTCGAGGACATCGGCGGCGTCGTGGAGCGCAACCGCGTCGACGAGGTGATCATCGCCGACCCCGCGTTCCCCGAGCAGTCGGCGCTCGAGCTCGTCGATGCCTGCCACCAGCGCGGCGTCCGCGTCCACGTCGCGCCGTCGACGATGGAGATCCTCATCCACCGCGCGGAGTTCATCCCCGGCCAGTCGGTGCCGCTGTTCGAGCTCAAGCCGCCGGTGTTCGAGGGCTTCGACTACGTCATGAAGCGGGCGTTCGACATCGTCGGCGCGACGCTCCTGCTCCTCCTGCTCAGCCCCGCGCTCATCGCCATCGCGCTCGCGGTGAAGCTCTCCTCGCGCGGCCCGATCATCTACCGCTCGCTGCGCCCGGGCATCGGCGGCGTGCCGTTCGCCTGCCTGAAGTTCCGCACGATGTACCACGACGCCGACCAGCGGCAGGCGGACCTCGAGTCGCTCAACGAGGCCGGCGGCGCGATCTTCAAGATCCGCGACGACCCGCGCCTGACGCCGATCGGCCGCATCCTGCGCCGCTTCTCGATGGACGAGCTGCCGCAGCTGGTCAACGTCCTGCGCGGCGAGATGTCGCTCGTCGGCCCGCGCCCGCTGCCCATGCGCGACTTCGACCGCCTCAACGGCTGGCACAAGAAGCGCTACCTCGTCCTGCCGGGGATCACCGGCCTGTGGCAGGTCTCCGGCCGGTCGGACCTCGACTTCGACGACCTCGTCCGCCTCGACTTCCTCTACCTCGAGCGCTGGTCGCCCTTCCTCGACCTGGCGATCCTGGCGAAGACGATCCCTGCGGTGATCAGCCGCAAGGGCGCGTATTGACCCCGAAGGGGTGGGCCGCGTTCGCGGCAGTGTCGTTCCTCTGGGGGATCCCGTACCTCTTCATCAAGATCGCGGTCGACCACGGCGCGACGCCGTCGTTCGTCGCCTTCGGCCGCGTCGTCCTCGCGGCTGCGCTGCTGCTCCCGCTCGCCGCCCGCACCGGCGCCCTGCGCGGCCTGCGCGCGCGGTGGAAGGCGCTCGTCGGCTTCGCGCTCGTCGAGATCACGATCCCCTTCCCGCTGATCGCGTTCGGCGAGCAGCACGTCTCCTCTTCGCTCACCGCGATCCTCATCGCCACCGTGCCGCTGACGGTCGCCGCGCTCGCCCTGCGCTTCGACCCGTCCGAGCGCGTCGACCGCCGCCGCTTCGGCGGCCTGCTCGTCGGGCTGCTCGGCGTGGTGCTCCTGTTCGGGATCGACGTCGCCGGCGACGCAGACGAGCTGCTGGGCGCCGCGGCGATCCTCGTCTCCGTGCTCGGCTACTCGGCCGGGCCGCTCATCGTCAAGCGGGCGCTGTCGGACATCGACCCGCTCGGGCCCGTGACCGTCGCCCTGGCCGTCAGCACGGTGATGCTGATCCCGTTCGCGATCCTCGACGCCCCCGCGAGCACGCCGGAGGCGAGCGCCCTCTGGTCGATCGTCGCCCTCGCGGTCCTCTCCACCGCCGCGGCGTTCGTCCTGCAGTTCGTGCTCATCGCGGAGGTGGGGGCGAGCCGGGCGATGGTGATCACCTACGTCAACCCGGTCGTCGCCGTCGCGCTGGGCGTGACGCTGCTCGACGAGTCGCTCACGCTCGGCGCCGGGGTCGGCCTGGTCCTCATCCTCGCCGGCTCGTGGCTGGCTACAAGGACCGGATCAGCCGCGGCCACAGAGCCCGTGCCGGCGCGCTGAGCGCGGCGCGCGCCGCGTTCGCGCCGCACGCGCCGTGCACGCCGCCGCCCGGGTGCGCCGACGCGGACGCGAGGTAGAGCCCGTCCACCGGCGTCTCGGGCCGCGCGAGCCCCGGCGTCGGCCGGAAGACCAGCTGCTGGTGGATCTGCGCCGTCCCGCCGTTGACCGACCCGCCGACGAGGTTCTGGTTCGCCGCCTCGAGCGAGACCGGCGTGAACAGGTGGCGCTTGCGGATGAGCTTGCGGAAGCCGGGCGCGCGCGCCTCGACCTGCTCCTCCATCGCGTCGGCGAACGCGTCTGCCCTCGCCTCGTCCCACGACCCCTGCGCGACGTGCGTGTACGCCCACGCCGCCTCCTTGCCCGCCGGCGCGCGCGAGGGGTCGTAGTGCGAGTACTGGCCGAGGAGGAGGAACGGCTTGGACGGCAGGACGCCGGCACTCAGCTCGGCCGCATGCTCGCTCAGCGCGTCGAGGCCGTCGGTGACGTGGACGGTGCCGGCGGTCCGCGCCTCCTCGTTGCGCCACGGGATCGGCCCGTCCAGCGACCAGTCGAGCTTCACGGTCGAGTTGTCGTAGTGGAAGCGCTTGAGCGCGATCCGGTGCGACTCCGGGAGCATCCGCTCGTACAGGGCCGGAGCGCCGGTGTCGGCGAGGATCGCGCGCGCCCCGAGGATCTCCTCGCCGCCCGCCGTCCGCACCCCCACGGCGCGGTCGCCGCGCACGACGACCTCCACGACCTCCTCGCCGCAGCGCAGCTCGCCCCCGGCGGCGCGCAGCCGCGACACGAGCGCGTCGGTGATCCGCTGCGCGCCGCCGCGCGCCACGGGCCAGCCGAGCCACTGGCCGATCCCGACGAGCACCCAGCCGTAGAGAGCGCTGCCGGCGGAGTCGGGCGTGACGTCGGCGTGCAGGGCGTTGCCCGCCAGCAACCGGGCGGCACCGTCGCCGCGGAACTCCTCCGCGGCGTGGCGGCGCAGCGGCATGACGCCGAGCCGGGCGAAGTCGAGGACCTCCTTCGCCCCTCCGAGCGCGCGCAGCATCCGCAGCGCGGGCCGGACGGGCGGGAACGGGCGCATGAGCGACGCGATGAACGCCGGCTGCACCTTCGCCCACGCCTCGCTGATGCGCCGCCACGCCTCCGCGTCCCCGGAGGCGAACGCGCCCACCGACTCCGCCGTGCGCTCGACGTCGCGGTAGAGCGTCACGCAGCTGCCGTCGCTGTGCGGGTGCGAGACGACCGCGGGCGCGTTGAGCCACTCCAGCCCGTGGGCGTGCAGATCGAGGTCGCGCAGGTGCGGTGACGCGACGCCGAGCGGATAGAAGGCGCTGAAGCAGTCCGACACGAAGCCGGGCTCGGTCAGCTCGGCGCTGCGGACGGCGCCCCCGGGCGCGGGCTGCGCCTCGAGGACGAGGACGTCCCAGCCGGCGTCGGCGAGGATGTTGGCGCCCGTGAGCCCGTTCGGGCCGGCACCGATGACGATCGCGTCGGGCATTGGGTAGGCCCTACCCCGCATGGCACTGAACGAGATTCACATCGACGCCCCGCCCGAGCGCGTGTTCGCCGTCCTGGCCGACTGGCGCTCCTACGGCGACTGGGTCGTCGGCTCGCGCAAGATGCGCGGCGTCGACCCCGGCTTCCCGGCGGCGGGCACGCGGTTCCACCACCAGGTCGGGTGGGGTCCGCTGACCCTCAACGACCACACGTCCGTCCTCGAGGTCGACCAGCCGCGCAAGCTGGTCCTCAAGGCGAAGGCACGACCGCTGGGCACTGCGGTCGTGCACCTGGAGATGAAACGCGAGGCCGGGGGTACCCGTGTCTACATGCGCGAGGACCCGGGCGACACGGCGACGGCGTTCGTCTTCAACCCGCTCACGCACCTGCTGGTGCGCGGGCGCAACACCGAGTCGCTGCAGCGGCTCAAGCGGCTCGCCGAGGAGCGGCCGGACATCGGCCGCGACGTCGACGTCCCCGCCGGGAAGGTGGAGCCGTGAGCACGACGACGCCCGCCGCGGCGGAGACGATCCCGGACGTCGCCGGCCTCGACGTCGAGCACAGCTTCGTCGAGGCGCGGGGACAGCGGTTCCACGTCGCCCAGGCGGGCGAGGGCCTGCCGCTCGTCCTGCTGCACGGCTGGCCGCAGCACTGGTGGATGTGGCGCCTCGTCATGCCGACGCTCGCCACGCGCTTCCGGCTGATCGCGCCCGACCTGCGCGGGCTGGGCTGGAGCGACGCGCCGGAGGACGGGCCGTACGACAAGCTCACGCTCGCCGAGGACGTCCTCGCCGTGCTCGACGAGCTCGGCGTCGGGCGCTTCCGGCTGATGGGCCACGACTGGGGCGGCTACGTCTCGCTCCTCATCGCCGCGACGGCGCGCGAGCGCGTCGAGCGGATGATCCCGATGTCGTTCCCGCCGCCCTGGGACCACCGCCCCGACCCGCGCCGCGCGCTCGGCGGCGCCCACATCCCGTTCCTCTCGGTCACCGACCGCGCCGCGCCGATCATCGCCCGGCTCGCGCTGCGCAACGCCGACCTCACCGACGACGAGATCCGCGTCTACACCGAGCGCTTCGACCACGCCGAGCGACGCAAGGCGACGGTCGGCTACTACCGCCGTTTCGTGCTGCACGACTTCCGGCGCGGCATCCCCGGAGGGAAGCCGGACGTCCCGATGCGTTACCTCGGCGGCGCGGCCGACCCGGTCGTCCGCTTCAACGGCGGGGTCGAGCTGATCCGCGGCGCGGGCCACTTCCTTCCCGAGGACAAGCCCGACGCCGTCATCGGGCACGCGATGTCGTTCTTCTAGCGGCGGCCCCGCCCGCGCGCGACGGTCAGCCGGACGATCGCGCGGCCGCGGTACGGGGGACGCCCAGCCACGGCGGGGTGGTCGTCACGTCGAGGCGCAGCAGCCGGCGACCGGGCGACGTGCCCACGGGCAGCCGGACGCTGCCGGTCCGCGCGCCCGACGCGGGGATGGTCAGGGCGAGCGGCGCGAGCGCGGGCCCGCGGCCGGTGCCGGGACGGACGAGCCGCGGGACGATCGAGGCGCGGCAGGCGTTGAACCAGTCCGTGCAGATCAGGTCGAACCGCACCCGCGCGCCGGGACGCCTGCGACCCGCGGAGACGACCTCGCCGCCGTTGACCACGACGGCCGGCGCGCACGCGCTGGTGCGGTCCACGCCCGCGTCGAGTCGCAGGTCCCGCGTGCTCTGGCCGTGACAGCGCACGACGTCCGCGCCGCCGTCGCGGGCGTCGACGCGCGCACCGCGGCCCGTCTCGATCCGGTCGGCGCCGGCGCCGCCGATGACGCCGACGTCCCCCTCGAGGGCCACGTTCGCGAACAGCACGTCGTCGCCGCCGCGGCCGTCGACGGCGCCTTCCCCCGCCAGCACCAGGACGTTCGGCCCGTCGCTGCCGACGATGGCGAAGGTCGCCGCCGTCGCCCGCACGTCCTCGATGCCGCCGGCGATCGCGTCCTGCTCGCCCGCGAGGCCGTCGGGGCCGCGGTCGTCGCTGAGGTCGACCGTCAGCAGCTTGGCGGGCGTCTCGTCCCATGCCACGAGGTCGCGGCCGGGACCGCCGACCGCCACGTCCGGGCGCCGGTCGCCGAACGGGTCGAGCGCGATGACGTCGTTGCCGTCGCCGCCGTCGGAGCGATCGGCGCCGCGCGCGCCGTTGAGCGCGTCGTTGCCCCCGCCGCCGACGAGGACGTCGTTGTCCTCGCCGCCCTCGAGCCGGTCGCCGACGGCGCCCCCGAGCAGGAGGTCGCGTCCCTCGTCGCCGTAGAGCTCGGCCCGCGCCGAGCCGGCCTCCAGCACGTCGTCGCCGAACTTGCCCTCGAGCTCGACGGGCAGGTCCCCGCCGCGCAGGCGGTCGGGGCCGCCCCCGCCGATCACGAGGGAGGCGCTGGAGCCGACGTCGTCGCGCTCACCGGGCTCGCCGTCGTTCGCGACGCCGTCGAGCGAGATGTCGACGCGGCCGTAGTAGTAGCGGTACGAGATGGTCCAGCCGCGGCCGCCGAGGATCCGGTCCGCGCCGCTCTCCCCGTCCCACGTCCCCGATCCCGTGTACGCGACGAGCGTGTCGTCGCCGGGGCCTCCCTTGACGTCGATGGCGTGATCGCCCGGCGGGGCCGCGACGACCTCGAAGCGATCGTCGCCCCCGCGCAGGTCGACGCGCGTGAACGCGAGGGCACCGCCGCCGCCGGGGTCGCACGCGACCGAGCCCGGCGCGTCCGTGTGGCAGCCGGGGCCGGCGTGCAGCTCCGTCGTGGCGGTCACGCGCGCGCCGTGCAGCCGCAGGTCGTCGCTCCCCTCGCCGCCGGCGATGCGCAGCCACGGCGGGAGCGCGACCCCGTTCTGCGACCCCATCGGCACCAGCTCGACGGTTGCCGCGCCCGCGGCGGCCGCCGGCCACAGCAGCGCCAGCGCGGCGACGACCATAATCCGCCGCGTGCGGTCCTCTCGCTTCCTGTTCGAGCAGCTCGTCCGGCGCGAGCTGCGCCAGAAGTACCAGGGCTCGGCGCTCGGGGTGGCGTGGTACCTCATCAACCCGCTCGTTTTGATGGCCGCGTACTGGTTCCTGTTCGGCGTGGTGCTGCCGGTCTTCGAGGTGGAGGATTATCCGTTGTTCCTGCTGTGCGGGCTGGTCGTCTGGATCTTCTTCTCCCAGTCGCTGACCGCGGCGTCGACCTCGCTCCTCGACCAGGGCGCGCTCATCCGCAAGGCGCGCTTCCCGAGGGAGACCATCCCGGCGTCGGTCGTTGCGGTGCAGGTCGTCACGTTCCTGGCGGTGCTCGCGCTCGTCGGGATCGTGTGCGTCGCCGTCCGCGGGACGCTCGACGTGGCGCTCCTGACGCTGCCGCTCGTCCTCGCCGCGCTGGCGGCGTTCACGCTCGGCCTCGGCCTGATCGTCGCCGTGCTGCACGCGTACTACCGGGACGTCGCGCCGATCCTCGGGGCCGCGCTGCTGCCGTGGTTCTTCCTGTCGCCGATCTTCTTCGGGGTCGACCGGATCGTCGACGGCGGCGCGAAGCGGTTCGCGCTGGAGTGGCTGAACCCGGTCGCGCCGTTCATCACCGCGGTGCGCGACGTCCTGTACGCGGGCGATGTGCCGGGCTTCGACGTGCTCGCCTACTGCGTCGGGGCCGGCGTGCTCGCGGTGGTCGCCGGGCGCGCGCTCTTCCGCCGCCTCGAGCCGGAGCTGGCGGTGGTGGTGTGAGGCCGGGCGAGCTGCTGCTCGAGCACGCGTCGCGGGCGTTCGCGGTGCGCGCCGATCCGGGCCGCTCGCTGAAGGAGCTCGTGTTCGGCCGCCACCGCGGCGGCCCGCCGCCCGTGCAGGCGCTCGACGACGTCTCGTTCCACGTCGAGCCCGGCGAGACGGTGGCGGTCGTCGGGCGGAACGGGGCGGGGAAGACGTCGACGCTGCGCGTGCTGGCGGGGATCGTTCCGCTCGACTCCGGGCGCGTGGAGGCGGGCGGCCGCGTGGTCGCGCAGCTCGAGCTGGGGGCCGGCTTCGGCCGCGCGTTCACCGGCCGCGAGAACGTCTACCTCAACGCGGCCCTGCACGGGCTGACGAAGGCGGAGGTCGACGAGCGCCTCGACGCGATCGTCGCGTTCGCGGAGCTGGGGGACTTCATCGACCTGCCGGTCTCGACGTACTCGCAGGGGATGTTCCTGCGGCTCGGGTTCGCGATCGCGGCGCACATGGATCCCGACGTCCTGCTCATCGACGAGGTGCTGGCCGTCGGCGACGAGGCGTTCCAGCGCCGCTGCGAGGCGCGGATCGCCGAGCAGATCGAGGGCGGCGCGACGCTCGTGCTCGTCTCGCACGACGCGTCGCTCGTCGAGCGCACGTGCGAGCGCGTCGTCGTCCTGGACCGCGGGCGGGTGCTGTTCGACGGCCCGACCGACGAGGGGCTCGCGGTGTACCGGCGCGAGGCGCTGATCGCGTGACGCCCGAGGAGGCGCTGGAGGCGGCGCGGCGGGCCGCGGCGGCGGCACGGGCGCGCGGCGCGTACGCCGACGAGCTCGACGGCTTCACCATCGAGCCCACCGACCGCGTGTCGACCGAGCAGCTGCTCGAGTGGGCGGTCGTCGAGCCGGACGTCGAGATGGTCCGCTCCACCCGGCGTCGCGGCGGGGCGATCACGCTCGTCAAGCGCGCGCTGCTGAGGCTGCTGCGCCAGTACCACGCGCAGGCGCATGCCCAGCAGACGCGCTTCAACCTGCACGCGGCGGTGCGGATCGCCGAGCTGGAGGAGCGGCTGGAGCGGCTGGAGAAGCGGTGACGGTCGTCCACCAGGTGCTCAGCGGGGCCGGGCCGGTCGACGCCGTCACGGCGCAGGCGCTGGCGTGGCGGTCGCGCTTCTCAGCGTGGGGCTGGGGCGGGACGGATGTCGCCGTGCACATCGACCCGCGGTCCAACGGCGCGATCGCGCCGCTGGGCGCGCTGGAGGCCGGTGCCCGTGACGTGCTGCTCATCCACTACTCCGCGTACGCGCCGAGGCTGCGGGCGCTGCTCGACCTGCCGAGCAGGAAGATCGTGCTGTCGCACAACGTGACGCCCGCTCGGTGGCTGTGGGACCACGAGCCCCAGATCGCGATCCAGTGCGCGCTCGGCCGCCGGCAGCTGCCGGAGTTCGCGGCGCGCGCGGACGCCGTCGCGGGCGTGAGCGCGTACAACGCCGCCGAGCTGGGCTCCGACGTCGTCGTGCCGATCCTGTTCGACCCGGCGTCGCTCCCGCCCGCGGCGCCGCCCCCGCGCGTCGGCCCTCCCACGCTCCTCTTCGTCGGCCGGCTGGCCCCGCACAAGCGCCAGGACGAGCTGATCCGCCTCGTCGCGCTCCTGCGCCGCCACCGGCTGCCCGACGCGCGGCTCGTCCTCGTGGGCGAGCCGCTCAACGAGCGCTACGGGGCGGCGCTGCGCGAGCTGGCCGACGCGCTCGCGCCGGGCGCGGTGACGTTCGAGCGCTCGCTGTCGCGCGAGGAGCTCGCTGCCCGCTACCGCGCCGCGCACGCCTTCGTCTCGCTCTCCGAGCACGAGGGGTTCTGCATCCCGCTGCTCGAGGCGTTCCACTTCGGCGTCCCGGTCGTCGCGCGCCCGAGCGGCGCGGTGCCGGAGGTCGCCGGCGACGCGGCGCTGCTGTCCGAGGACCGCGACCTCGCTGTCCTCGCCGAGCTCGTCGCCCTCGCGGTCGAGGACGACGAGCTGGCGCAGGCGTTGCGCGCTCGCGGCCGCGCCCGCCTTGCGGCCTACGCGCCAGAGGCGACCGAGGCCGCGATGCGGCGGCTCATCGAGTCTTGCCGTGGGAGCCGGATGTCGATTAGCCTGTCTTGAGTGCGTGGCCTGCTGCGCAACAGCTTCGCCCGCGTCATAGCCGGCTTGCGATGGCTGTGGTTCGGAAACCCTCCTGCTCGCAACGCGGCGGCTCGCAAGGCCGCGGACGACGACTCGGAGGTCATCGCCCCGCGCCTCTGGATCTTGCCGGCGCTCGGCCTCCTGCTCGCGGCGGCGTACGGCGCCGCCAACCGATCCTGGTCGATCACCGCGATGGCCGCCATCATGGTCTGTGCCGGGTTCCTCGTCGGCGCGCTCGTTGGCTTCCTGTTCGGCATCCCACGAACGCTGACTGCGGACACGACACCCGCGGACGGCGCCGGTACGGTCGCCCAGCCGCTCAACTACCACCCGAACACAAACCTCGAGCAGATCTCCGATTGGCTCACCAAGATCCTCGTCGGCGTCGGGCTCGTGCAGTTCGGTGCCATGCGCGACTCGGCCCGTGACCTGATCGAGTTCCTGCGCCCGGGACTCGGAAACGATGACGTGGCGGACGTGTTCGCTCTGTGCGCGCTCGCCTACGCCGCCACGGCCGGGTTCCTGGCGTCGTACCTCGTCACGCGGCTCGTCCTGCAACGGGAGCTCGCGACAGCGGAGGGACGGGTCGTGCACCTCGTGCGGAGGGAGTTCGCGCGACTCGACGACGTGGGGGCCGAGGCGCTCGCCGCGGTCACTGCTCAGCTGGCTGGCGATGAGCCTGCCATGAGTCAACGGGAACTCGACGCTCTCGTCGAGGCCGCCCCGAGCAGCGCGAAGATCGCGATCTTCAAGGAGGCTCAGAAACAGCGGCGTGAGAATTGGGCGAACGACAAGTCGGCTGTGGAGCGCACGATCCCTGTCTTCCGTGCCCTCGTCGCGTCCGATCCGGAGAAGAGCTTCCACCGGAACCGGGGCGAGCTCGGCTACGCCCTCAAGGACAAGCCGTCACCCGACTGGGCGGCCGCCGAGGCTGCCCTGACGGATGCGATCGCGATCCGCGATCGACCCCGCAAGGGTCGCGGCTCGCGGATGTACGAGTACAACCGCGCCCTGTGCCGGATCAACCTCGATCCGGACTTCGGCGCTGATCGTCCGTCGTCCGAGAACGTCAAGGCCGAGATAGTCGCCGACCTGAAGGAGGCGGCGACCGCCTCCTATGCCGGCTCGAAGCTCAAGACGGACAGGACCGTGATCAAGTGGGCGGCGCTCAACGGCGTCGACCTCTCAGCCTTGTGAGGCGGTCGGCCTCGAGTGCGCGAGCACTCGAGGCCGACCGGCGGCTCATCGACGCTTCTTGACGGCGACCGCGACCTCGCGGCCGAAGCCCGAGACGATCGGGCCCTCGAGCATGTGCACGAGGACGCGGTACTTCGCGGTCCGCGTGATCCGCACGCGCTTGGACCACTTCGACGACTGGTCGCCGCCCTTCGTCGTGAAGCCGCGCGCGACGGGGAGCCAGCGGCCGCTGCCGGTGGCGCGCTGGATCTCGAACGGCTGCCCGACGGCGGCCGGCGTGACCGTGCCGAAGAACCGCACGCGGCGGAAGCGCCGCACGCTCTTCGCGCTCGTCTGCGTGCTCACGCGGGCGGCGACGCCGAGCGTCAGCACGGGGCTGAACACTTTGTCGGGGTTCACCGTCCGGACGCGGAACTGCGTCGTGCCGGGCAGCGGCAGGATCGGGAACGAGAACGCGCCGTTCGCGTCGGTGACGATCGGGTTGCCCGTGTCGGCGAACGCGCCGGTGAACGGGAAGGCGAGCTGCTGGAGGACGACCTGCCGGTTCGCGTTGCCGGTGCCGGTCAGGGCGCCGGTCACCGTCGAGGCGGATCCGAAGACGACCGGGTTGGGCGCCGCCGTGATCTGCAGGCCCAGCGGCTGGCGCTTGGTCTTGAACGTCCGGTCGGCGCCGCTGCGCACCCCGCTCGGGTTGCTGGCCACGAGCCGGTAGTGGTAGACGGTGTTCGCCGCGAGGCCCTCGACGCGCAGGCTGACCTTCTTTGCGCTCGTGCCCTTCCCGGCGTCGCCGTCGCCGGTGCGCGAGCCGTAGGTGCGGGTCGTGCCGTACTCCCAGTAGTACGTCGTCGTCTCCCCGTTGGGATCGACGGTGCCGTTCAGCGTCGCCGCGCCGGCCTCGATACCGCCGGCGCCGCCGGTGGTGACCGCGGGCGCGGCCGCCGTGGCGGTCGCGGTGAACGCGAACGATGCGAGCAGCGCGACGAGCACGCTGCGAAGCGAAACTTCGACGACCTTCATGAAGCACCCCTGCGGTTGTGATTCCCGACGCCCTGAACCGGCGAGCCGCGGCAAAGTAGCGCTTTCGCGGCCCCGGCGGGCGGCGCGGGGTCCGAAGATCAGAAGAAGTCGACGGTGCTCATGGGCGCACAGTAGCCGTTGCCCAGGACCGCAGTCAACGCGAGGTCGACGTGCACCGGGTCGCGCCCGGAGCCGGTTCGGCCTAGAAGAAGTCGACGCCCATACGCGACATTGTACTACCCGTGATCGGCAGGTCCGACCGCCGACTGAGGCCTGCGCTCCGGGCGGTGGACGTCTCGGCGGCACGGTTTTGCCCACCACAGCTCGCGCTTTCGCGATACTCAGGACATGGCCACGACGGTTGCCAACCCCGTCGACGAGGCTGAGCGGCGGCGGCAGGCGGCCGAGCGCGCGGCGCAGGTCATGCGCGCGCGCATCGAGAAGCGGCTTCCCGCCGGCGACGGCGCCGTCGCGGAGCTCGATCCCGGGGTCCGCCAGATCCTCTTCCAGATGCTCATCAAGCTCGCCGAGTGGCGGACGCTCACGCAGGAGTGGGACGCGCCGAAGCGGGATCTGGCGAACGAGGTCTACGACGACGTGTGGCAGGTCGTCCGGGGCGACCTCGGCCACGACGGCCGGCTCGGCGTGTTCCCGAACGCGGGCGTCTACCTCAAGGAGGGCGAGGCCCCGCGCACGATGTGGAACGCGGCCACGATCACCTTCGACGCCTCCGCCGCGCGAGCGCTCGGCGCCCGCCTCGACGCGATCGGCGAGTCCGCGCTCGAGCGCTGGCCCGATCCGCCGGGCGCCACGGGGGGACAGGGCCGGCTGCGGCGGATGTGGCAGCGCCTGGGCCGGGGCGGCGAGTCGCCCGCGACCGAGCGCGCCCCGCACATGGCGCGTGCGTACGACACCATCACGTCCGTCATCGGCGCCGTGGTCAACGAGTCGGAACGCCGCCGCGAGGACCCATCGCTCACGATGGAGCACGATCCCGCGCCGCGGTACGCCGCGGCGCTCGCGAACGTCGCGCGCAACACCGAGCGCGCGGAGGCACTGCTCGAGCAGGCCGCGAGGCGCACCGCGCAGCGGCGGTATGGGCGCGGGATGTTCCTCGGAACGGTGGTCCTGCTCGTGCTGAGCATCGGGGTCGGCGTGGCGTTCGCGGCGTTCGATCTGCCGGCGGCCTACGGGATCGCGGTCCCGGCGGGCGGGCTCGGGGCGGTCATGAGCGTGCTCCAGCGGATGACGTCGAACCGCTTCGAGATGAGCATCGAATCTGCGGCGAACCTCACGGTGTTCGGGATGCTGCGCCCGTTCGTCGGCGTGATCTTCGCGTACGTGGTCGTCGGGCTTCTCGAGGCGGACCTGCTGTCGATCGGCGCGATGACGGGCGAGAAGGTCGCGCTCTACGGGGTCGTGGCGTTCTTCGCCGGCTTCAACGAGCGCTTCGCGCAAGACTCGCTCACGTCGGGCGTGGTGCCGACCGCGCAGCTCCAGCACGCGGAGGCCGTGCCTACAGCAGGCCGGTGACGGTCTGGTGCATCCGGCGCGAGCAGAAGTCCACGCCGGGGACGCCGGCGACCTGCCGGTAGAGCACGTAGCGCCGGCCGCGCCACACCGGCGCGCCGGCGGCGTCGAACGGCTTCGCGAGCCTGACGTCGCCGAGGACGTAGTCGGCCTTGCGCGAGATCGGGACCGAGGGGTAGCTGGTCTCGAGCAGCGGCCGCTGGGAGCACAGCGGCTGGCCGCTGAGGAAGTAGGCCACCCACAGCTGCGCGCCGGGGTCGACGTCGAGGCGGACGGACGCGCCCGGCGGCAGGCGCGCGTCGAGCGTCCGCAGCTCGGTCAGCTCGGGGAGCGTCTGGATCGATGTCTCCCGCATCTCGTCGCGGGCCCCGAGGAGCGCGAGGACGACGAGGAGCGCGAGGGCGCCGGCAGCCGCGGCTCGCGGCAGTCGTGACAGCGCGACGGCGGCGAGCAGGACCGCGAGCGGGCCGGTGAACGCGAGCGCCTTGAAGTGGAAGTACCAGCCGAAGTCGCGCGGTCGGAACCACAGCGCGGCGAGCGCGCCGAAGAGCAGGACGCCGGCGAGCGCGAGCGCGAGCGGGCGCGGCTGGCGGCGCAGCTCGAGCGCGATCGCGATCGCGAGGAGCGGGCCGAGGACGACGAGGAGGGCGGTGGAGGGGAGCGCGACGAACTGGTGCTCGGGGATGAACGCCAGGAGGTCCCCGCCCCACGTCCGCAACGAGTGGCCCGGGTCGACGACCGGCGCGACCGCGGTCACGGCCTTCTCGCCGACGCCGTACGCCGGGTAGGCGAGCAGCGCGACAAGGGGGACGAGCCAGGCGAGCGACCTCGGCCCGCGCCACAGGCGGCGGAGGTTGCCGGTGAGGCGCGCGCGCTCCGGCCACAGCAGCGCGGCGAGGGCGACGAGCGGGATCGGCACCGCGAGCGGGTACGCGAACGCGCCTACGGCGAGGAAGAGGGCGAGCAGCGCGATCGCGCCGCGCCTGCGCGCCCTGACCGCCCACCACGCGAGCACGAGCGCGAACGGCAGCGTGAAGAAGCCCCACGTCTGGTTGAAGTACGGGTGGTCGGCGGTGTGGAGGACGACGCGGTCGAGCCCGACGACGGCCATGCCCGCCGCCGCCCCGGTCAGGCCGGCGCCCAGCGCGTCGCGCGCGAGCAGGAAGAACCCCGCGGCCGCGAGGGCCATGAGGATCGCCGCGACGACCGGGAACGCCTCCCAGGTCTCGACGCCGCTGAGCGACGCGACCGCGGCGAGGGGGTAGTAGATCGGCGGCTTGGAGCGCCAGACGAGGGGGACCCGGTCGACCGGCTCCTCCGGCGCGACCGCGGTCGGCGGGTGGTGCTGAAGGAAGTGGGCCGTGCCGGCGGCGAGGTGCGCGTCCGACCCGTCGCCCACGACGGCCGCGAAGCCGCTGCGGAACATCGGCACGAGCGCGATGCAGATCAGGAGCAGGGCGATCCACACCGGCCACGCGATCTCGGCGATGCTGGCCCCGGGGGAAGGGGGCCCCGCATCCACGGCCGCGCGCGCGCCTTCCCGCCCCCTCCGCACGGCGATGACGCCGACCACCACTCCGAGAGCGATCGTCACCACGAGGTTCGCGACGAACGGCACGTGCGCATAGCCGAGCAGGGCGAGCTCGATCCCCGACGCACACGCTCCGACGGGGAGGATCCACAGCAGCTCGTGCCGCCGCAGCTCGGTGGGCAGCCAGAGTCGCACGAGCCCGAAGCCGGCGATCGCGAACAGCGCGACCGCGGCCAGACCCGGCCGCAGCGCGTCGTCGACCGCCGACACGCCCTCCACGCCGGCGTCGTCGGCGAGCCACAGCGCCGCCGCAGCGGTCGCCGCGACGAGCGCCGCCGCAACCGCCAGGCTGCGGAAGGGTCGCGCCGCCCCGCTCAGCCCGCGCCGCGGCCCCGCGCCTGATGGACGCGGTGGATGAACACCGGGTTGCCCAGGAGGTAGCGGCGCCACATCCGGCCGGGCTCGATCGCCAGCCTGAAGATCCATTCGAGCCCATTGTCGGACAACCACCCCGGCGCCCGCGGGACCTTGCCCGACACGACGTCGAAGAGCGCCCCCACGGTCCAGAGGACGTCGACGTCGAGCCGGTGCGCGTTGCGCTGCACCCAGAGCTCCTGCTTCGGCGTCCCCATCCCGACCAGCAGGATGCTCGGCCGGCGCTCGTTGATGTCCTCGACCACGCGGTCGTCGTGCGCGGAGCCCGCGTCGAAGTAGCCGTGGTGGGCGCCGACCACGTCGAGCCCCGGGTACGTCGACCTCAGCCGTTCGGCCGCGCCCCGCGCGACGCCGGGCTCCGACCCGAGCAGGTACACCGACTCGCCGGTCTGCTCGCACAGCGCCGCGAGGCCCCAGATCCAGTCCGCACCGGTCATGCGGTGCGGGACCGGCCGCTCGAGCGCCTTCGCCGCGAGGCGCACCCCGTAGCCGTCGCAGTACACGAGGTCGGCGGACTCGAGCGCGGCGCGCAGCTCCGGGTCCTCGGCGGACTGGTTGAGCACGTGCGCGTTCGCGTACATCACGCGACGCGGCACGTGGCCGTTGCGGCTTCCTGCCCAGCCCGTGATGCGCCGCAGGAGCTCGTCCGGGCGGCCGAGGTCGATCGGGATGTCGAAGATGAGCGAGAGCTCGCGTGCCTGCGCGCGAACGTCGCGCTCGAGGAGCTCCAGGGCGGCGGCCATCGCGCTGATCGTACGGCCTCGTAGCGTTCGCGGCCACGCATGGTCGTCCTGGACGTCACCGAGGGCATGGGAACCCACCTTCGCGGCTGGTCGCGCTACGTGCGCGAGCTGGCCGTCGCGCTCGGCGACGCCGTGACGCCGGTCGTCGGCCGGGTCGCCGGGCCCGAGCTGCTGTGGGAGCAGGTCGGCCTGCCGCGCGCGCTGCGCCGTCGCGGTGCGTCGCTCGTGCACGCGCCGAACTGCTTTCTGCCGCTGCGCCGTCCGTGCCCGGGCGTCGTGACGATCCACGACCTCGCGTTCGAGGCCTTCCCCGGCGACTTCGAGCCGCTCACGCTGCGCAAGTACCGCTGGTTCGCGCCGCGCGCCGCCCGGTCCGCGGAGCGCGTCGTCGTGCCCTCGCCGTTCACCGGCCGCGACGTGATCGAGCGCTACGGCGTGCGGCCGTCGAAGGTGCGGATCGTGCCGGAGGCGCCCGCGCTGCCGATCGGCGACGCGCCGGCGCCGGAGGGCGACTACCTGCTCGCCGTCGGCGACGTGCGGGCGAAGAAGAACCTCGGCGTGCTCGTGGAGGCGGCGCGCAAGCTTGGCGCGCGCGCGGTCATCGCCGGCGGGGACGCCGGCGCCGCGGGGTCCCTGCGCGGGCCCGGCGTGGAGCTGACCGGCTGGGTCGACGACGCACGCCTCGACGCGCTGATGCGCGGCGCCGCGGTCGTCGTGCATCCCTCGCTGTACGAGGGGTTCGGGCTCGTCGTGGTCGAGGCGATGGCGCGCGGCGTGCCCGTCGCGTGCGCGAACGCGACCGCGCTGCCCGAGACCGCCGCGGGCGCCGCCGAGCTCTTCGACCCGCACGACGCGAGCGACGTCGCCGGTTCGATCGAGCGGGCGATGGCGCGGCGGGCGGAGCTCGCGGCGCTGGGCCGCGCCCGCGCCGCCGAGCTCTCGTGGGAGCGGACCGCCGCGCTGACGCGCGCGGTGTACGAGGAGCTCGTGTGAGGACCCCGCCGCGCGTCGCCGCGGTGGTGCTGTCGGTCGACGAGGCGCACCGCCTCGAGTCGTGCCTCCCGCCGCTCGCGTCCGCCGACGAGGTCGTCGTGGTCGACAACGCATGCACGGACGCGACCGCGGAGGTGGCGGAGCGCCGCGGCGCGCGCGTCGTCTCCCTCGCCGAGCGACGCTCCTACGCCGCTGCGATGAACGCGGGCCTCGCCGCGACGCGCGGCGCCGACGCGGTCCTCCTCGTCAACGCCGACTGCGTCCTCGAGCCGGGCGCGGTCGAGGCGCTGGCGAGCGCGCTCGCCGCAGACGACCGCCTCGGGGCGGTCGCGCCCAAGCTCGTCCGCGACGCCGACCCGACCCGGATCGACGCCGCCGGGATGCTCCTCGACCGCCGCCGCAAGAACAACGTGGTCGGCCACAACGATCCGGCGACCGCGTACGACCGCGCCGCGCCCGTCTTCGGCCCCGACGGCGCGTGCGGGCTGTGGCGTGGCGCGGCGCTCGACGACTGCGCGCCCGACGGCGAGGTCTTCGACGAGGACCTCGCGCTGTGGGCCTCCGACGCCGACCTCGCCTGGCGCGCGCGGCTGCTCGGCTGGGGGGCGCGCTACGAGCCGGCGGCGCGCGGCCGCCACGTCCGCTTCTTCAGCCCGTCGACGCGCGCCCGCGTCGAGCCGCACCACCGCCGCCTGCAGTTCCGCAACCGCCTGCTGATGATGGTCAAGAACGACCGCCCGCGCGACCTCCTGCGCGACCTGCCGAGCGTCGCGCTCTACGAGGCCGCCGCGCTCGCCTACGCGCTCGTCGTCGAGCGCGAGCTCCTCGGCGGCTACCTCGACGCGGCGCGCGCGCTGCGGCCCGCGCTCCGCCGTCGCCGCGCCATCCAGCCGCGACGCCGCGCGACCCCGCCGTTCGGCCTGGAGCCGCCGCGCTGATGGCGGCCGACCCGCAGCGCGGGCGGCGCGCCGCCGGGGTCGCCGGCGCGATCGTGTCGGTCGCCGTCCTCGCGGCCGTCGTCTGGTGGGCGAGCCGGCAGGAGGCGCCGACGTTCCCCACGTCGGCCGATGACCTCGCGGAGCTCGTCGGCGCGATCGTCCTGTACTTCGCCGCGTGCGCGGTGCGCGGCGAGCGCTGGCAGGTGCTGCTCGTGGAGAACGGGGCGAAGCCGCAGCGCGCCGACACGTACGGGCTGATCGCCGTCGGGTACATGGGCAACAACGTGCTCCCGGCGCGGGCGGGGGACGCGCTGCGCGTGCTCCTGCTCGCGCCGCGCGCGCAGACCGACGCACGGACGGTCATCGGGACGCTCGTTGCCGAGCGCCTGTGCGACGTCCTCGTGCTCGGCGCGCTGTTCGCCTTCCTCGCCTACGGCGTGTTCAGCGGGTCCGGCGCGGACCTCGGCGGGCGGTTCGAGGTCGTCGCGCTCGTCATCGCGGCCGCCGTCGCGCTCGGCGCGCTGGCCGCGGCGGTGCTGCACGTCCGCGGCCACCTGCGCCCGCTCCTGCGCTTCCTCGCGCCGATGGCCGCCGCCACGCGGAACCTGCGCGGCGCCCACGGCGCCGAGGTCCTCGTGTTGACCGTCGTGGTGTGGGCGCTCGAGGGGCTCGTGTGGTGGCTGACGTCGGAGGCGGCCGGCCTCGGGCTCGGCTTCGTCGAGGCCCTGTACCTGCTGGCGCTCTCGTCGATGATCGTGCTCATCCCGGCGGGCCCGGGCTACGCGGGGACGCTCGACGCCGCCGTCGTGATCGGGGCGCGCGCGCTCAAGACGAGCGGCTCGGCGGCGGTGAGCTACCTGATCCTGCTGCGGTTCGTGCTCATGGTCCCGATCGGGGTCGCCGGGCTCGTCGTCGGCGCGACGCGGTACGGCGGGCTGCAGCGCCTGCTCCGGCTGCGCTCCCCGCCTTCGTAGCGATCGCTCCAACATCCGTCGAATCCCTTGCCTTCGGGGTTCAGCCGAGGGAGGCTTGCGCACAGCAACTTCGCGGTCGCTGAAGGAAGGGACTCCCGATGATTCCGCTGCACCTCCGTCGCACCACGGTTCACATCAGCGCCGAGCAGGCCGACCTGCTCGTCTCCGCCGCCGTCGCCGAATGGATCGCGGGCGTCCGCGCCCTGCGCTCGCTGCGCCCGACGGACGACGAGGTCCTCGCGCAGCTCGGCTAGGCCAGCGCGGCCTCGTACGCGCGCCACGTCGCGCGCGCCGCGTCCTGCCACGTCAGCGGCGGAGGCTCCGGCGCCGGCCGCCGTGCGCCCTCCGCGGCGAGGATGAGGCCGGAAAGGTCGTCGCGATCTACGAAGGTGGCGCGGTCGCCGAGGACCTCGCGCAGCGCCGGGACGTCGCATGCCACCACGGGCGTACCGCACGCGAGCGCCTCGACGGGCGGCAGGCCGAAGCCCTCGTCGTCGGAAGCGAAGACCAGCGCGCGGGCGCCGGTGTAGAGCGCGGCCAGCTCGTCGTCCGGGACGTGGCCGGTCACGATGACGTCGTCGAGCTCGCGCGCCCAGCGGCTGGCGGGACCGGCGAGGACGAGGGGGAGTGAGCGCGGCGCAGCGGCGAGCGCGGCGACGCGCTTGCGCGGCTCGGGGTGCTCGAGGCCGCCGACCCAGAGGAGGTACTCGTCCGGAACGCCGTGCGCGCGGCGCGCGGCGGCGACGTCCTCCGAGCGGCGCGGGACGAACGCCGGCGCCGGCGCCTCGCCGATCGTGCGCACGCGCGCCGGGTCGAGGCCCAGGTGCTCGATCGCGTCGCGCGCGACGGCCTGCGTGGGGACGATGACGAGCGTGGCGCGCTGCACCGCGAGGTAGCGCAGGCGGAAGCGCAGGCCGGTGCGCAGGTACTCGGCGCGGCGGCGCAGCGGGATGAGGTCGTGCAGGGTGACCACCTGCCGGACGGGCGAGCGCAGCAGCGCCCCGTCGATCCACGGCGAGTGGAAGACGTCGGCGTGGCCCGGGCGGTTCGTCTCGACGATCTCGGCGCCGGCCGGCGCGGTCTCGCGCAGCGCGGGCAGCAGGCAGCGCACGTAGCGGCCGATGCCGCGCGGGTCACGCGCGGGGCGCGAGTCGAAGGCGACCCTCATGGCGTGAGCAGCGGCTCGACGCGGTCGGCGAACGCCTCGGCGGCGAAGCGTCCCGCGCGGCGCCTCGCCGCGGCGCCCAGCTCGTCGCGGCGCGCGAGGACGCGCACCGTCGCCGCCGCGAGCTCGCTCGGCCGGTTCGGCCGGACGAGCGCACCCGTGACCCCGTCCTCGACGACCTCCCGCAGCCCGTCGACCCGCGTCGCGACGACGGGCGTTCCCGCCACCATCGCCTCCGCCGCGACGGCGCCGAACGGCTCCTCGCGGCTCGGCACGACGAGGACGTCGAGGTGCCGCATCAGGCCGGCCGCGTCGTCGACCCACCCGAAGTGCTCGACCCCGCGCGCCTGGCGGACCGCCTCGGCGTAGCCGCGCGAGCCGAAGGGGTCGCCGCCGACGACGACGATGCGCGCGTCCGGCCGCGCGCGACGGATGGCCGGAGCGGCGCGGATCAGGTCGAGCGGCGCCTTGCGCGGCTCGAGCCGCCCGACGAAGCCGATCACCGGCGCGGCGTCGCGCTCCCACGGCGGCGCGACCGCCCGCGGCGCCGCCTCCACCGGCACGCCCACCGCGCGCGCCTCGAGCGGCGCGAGCCGCTCCGCCACCGCGCGCGAGTTCGCCAGGACGACGTCCGCGCCGCGCCAGTGCGACGGCACGCGCCGCACCAGGTCGTGGACGAAGAGCGCGGTCCTCGCGACGCCGCCGACGGCGGGGAGGAGCCGCGCGGGGACGCCGCCGTTGAGCAGGACGACGTCGTGGGCGGCAGCCAGGCGCCGGGCCTTCGGGAAGGACGTGACGGCCCGCGCTCCGGCGCCGCGCCGGAGCCCGCCGACGTGCAGCTCCTCCGCTCTCCAGCCCTCGCGCACGGCGGTGTCGAGCAGCGGCCCCGCACCGGGCGCGGCGAGCGTGACCGACCACCCGCGGCGCGCCAGGGACCGCAGCAGACGGACCGCGACGATCTCCGCCCCACCGGGGAAGGGGACGGCGCAGACGGCGAGCAGGCGCGGCATCGCGGACAATCCTCCCCGATGCCGCTCCTCCTCGACCAGGTCGCGCCGGCCGGGCCGCCGTCCGCCGCGGGCGGGCGCGCGCGGTGACCTACGTCGACGACGTCTGGGCGGCCGTCCCCGAGGGCGCCGAGCCCGAGCTCTTCGCGCTGCGGCGCGACTTCCTGCTCGCGCACCTGCCGGACGGCGCGCACGTCCTCGACGTGGGCTGCGGCGAGGGGGCGTTCAGCGCCGCGATGGCCGGGGCCGGCGCGCGGCCGATCGCGGTCGACGTCGCCGACGAGCCGCTCCGCCGCCTGCGCGCGCGCTTCCCCGAGCTGACGGACGTGCGCCGTGCGAACGCCGGCGAGCCGCTCCCGCTCGCGGGCGACGAGGTCGAGGCGGTGTGGGCCGGCGAGGTGATCGAGCACGTCGTCGACGTCGGCGCGTTCTGCTCGGAGCTCCGGCGCGTGCTGAGGCCCGGCGGGCCGCTCCTGCTCACGACGCCCGACCACCGCCGCCGCCAGCGAATCCAGCTCGCTCTAAGCGAGCGCAGATTTGCCGAGCACTTCTCGCCCTACGCCGACCACCTGCGCTTCTTCACGGCGACCACGCTGCGCACCGTCCTGACGGACGCCGGCTTCGAGACGATCGCGCTGACGCGCGGCGGCGGCCACCTGCTCGCGTGCGCGTTCTGATCGACACCACCTTCGTCCGTCGCGGCCCGACCGGCGGCGGCGTGTACGTCGAGCGGCTGGTCCCCGCCCTCAGGGCGGAGGGCGTCGACGTCGTCGAGGCCCAGAACGACCGCCGCCGCCCTCCCGCCGGTGGCGGCCTCGGGAGCCTGCGCAACCTCGCGAGCGACGTCGCCTGGACCCAGGGGCGGCTGCGGCGCCACGGCGCCGACCTCGTCCACCATCCGATGCCCGCGCACATCCGGCACGGGCGCCGGCCGCAGGTCGTCACCGTGCACGACGTCGCCTACGAGGTGGAGCCCTCCTGGTTCGACGCGCGCTACCGCTCGTTCGCCACCCGCGCCCTTCGTCGCGCCGCCCAGCGCGCGGACGTCGTCATCTGCGGCACGGACGTGACGAGGCGCGATCTCGAGCGGCGCTGGGGGCTGAAGCGCATCGTCGTCGCGCCCTACGGCCCCGGGCAGCAGGTCGAAGTCGAGACACGCGGCGATCCGCGCCACTTCCTCTACGTCGGCGACGCCGAGCCGCGCAAGGACGTCGCGGCGCTGCTCGCCGCCCACGCCCGCTACGCGAGCCGCACCGCCGAGCCGCTCCCGCTCGTCCTCGTGGGCAGCGTCACCGCCCACCAGCCGCTCGTGCGGCTCGCCGGCCGGGTCACGACCGACGAGCTCGCCGCGCTCCATGCGCACGCCGCGGCCCTCGTCCACCCCAGCCGGCACGAGGGCTTCGGCTTCACCGTCGCCGAGGCCCTCCACGCGGGCACGCCGGTGATCGCCGTGCGCAACGACGCGATCGAGGAGGTCGTCGGCGGCCACGCGCTCGTCGTGCCGGCCGGCGACATCGACGCCCTCGCCGACGCGCTGGCCAACCCTCCCCGACCCGTCCGGGACCGGCGCCACTCGTGGGCCGCGTGCGCCCGGGCCCACATCGAGGCGTATAGCCTCGCCATGAGCACGTGAAGGTCGCGATCCTGGGAACACGGGGCATCCCCGCCTCGTACAGCGGTTTCGAGACGGCGGCCGAGCAACTGGCCAGCCGCCTGAGCGCGCGCGGTCACGAAGTCGTCGTCTACTGCCGCCCGCACGTCGTCGACCGCTCGCTCAAGCAGTACCGCGGCGCGCGGCTGGTCCACCTCCCGACGATCCGCAACAAGTACCTCGACACGTTCACGCACACGCTGCTCAGCGCGGTGCACACCGCGCGCGCAGAGAAGCCGGACGTCGCCCTGTTCTTCATCGCCGGCAACAGCCCGCTGTGCCTCATCACCCGCGCGGCGGGGATCCCGACGGTGATCAACGTCGACGGGCTCGACTCGGACCGCTCGAAGTGGCCCGGTCCCGCGAAGGCGTACCTGCGCTTCGCCGAGGCGGGCGCGCCGCGGTGGGCGGACGAGGCGCTCACCGACTCGCACGTCGTCGCCGACGTCTTCGAGCGCCGCTACGGCCGGCGGATCGGCGTGATCCCCTACGGCGTGGAGATGGAGTCCCCGCCCACCCCCGGCGGGACGGGCACGCTCGAGCGCCTCGGGCTCGAGCCGCGCAAGTACGTCCTCTTCGTCGGGCGGCTGGAGCCCGAGAACAACCCGCACCTGCTCGTCGAGGCGTTCGCGCGCATCCCCGCCGACCGCGCGCGCGGGATGAAGCTCGTCGTCGTCGGCGGCGCGCCGTACGCCGGCGAGTACATCAAGCAGGTCCACCGCAAGGGCGATCCGCGCGTCGTGTTCCCCGGGTACGTGTTCGGGCGCGGCTACTGGGAGCTGCAGCGCCACGCGTACGTGTTCTGCGCGCCGACCGAGGTGGGGGGCACGCACCCGGTGATCCTCGAGGCGCTGGCCGCCGGCAACTGCGTGCTCGTCAACGACCACGCGCCGAACGTCGAGACGGTCGGCGACGCCGGGGTGCTGTTCCGCGGCGCGGAGGGCGTGCCCTCGCTCACCGCCCAGCTCGAGCGGCTCTTCGACGATCCCTCGCTCGTCGCCGAGTACCGCCGGCGGGCGCGCGAGCGAGCCCGCCGCTACTCGTGGGACGCGGTGACCGACCAGTACGAGGCGCTGCTCACGCGCGTGTGCGACCTGCAGGGCCACGGCGCGCTGCCGCTGGAGCTCATCGACGCCCCGGCACCGCCGCGGCGCGACTCGTCAGCCGCTCCCACCGCAGCCTGACCGCCCCGCGGCCGGGCGCGCGCAGACGCTTGGTGACGTAGCCGGCGCCGGCGCCGCCGCGCGCGGTCGCGATGCGCCGCCAGCGCGTGGACCCCCGGCGGCGGAACTCGATCGCGTACTGCGGCCGCGAGCCGGGCGCGGCGGGGCGGGCCAGCCCCCACACGGTCAGCCGCGAGCCGCGCCGGGTCACGTCGATCGGGAAGCGGTAGCCGCGCAGCGACGGCTTCGCCTTCCCGGCCACGGTCCTCAGCCCCGTCTGGAACGTGCGCGAGACCGGGCTGCCGCCGTCGAAGAGCAGGAACTGCGAGAGCGCGCGCACGCCGCTGTTGCGCGCCGCGATGTGCTCGGCCTGCGCGAGGTACGCCGCCTGCCGGGCCCACGTCACGCCGAAGCGGTCGGGCGGGTTGGTCTGGTAGCCGTACTCGGTCAGGTAGAGCGGCATCCCGCCCCGCTGGCCGTAGCGCGCGCGCAGCCTGCGCAGGTAGTCCTGGAGCACCGGCAGGTTCCCCGTCGTCGCCCAGTCCTTCCACGACGGCTTCGTGCTCGGCGCGAAGATCAGCTCGTACGGATGGTGCGCGTAGCCGGTCGCCTGAAAGAGGGCGGGGTGGTCGCGGGGGAAGGCGTCCTGCGCGTCGCTCGTCGGGCAGCCGTGCTGGGTCGCCTCCTTGCCGCGCAGCAGGAGCAGGTTGTCGTCGACGCAGTACAGGCGGCGCAGGAAGCGCAGCGCGTCGATCGAGCGCGTCTCGCCGCGGTTGGTGCGCAGGCCCTTCGGCGCGGTCTCGCCGACGAGGATCGTGTCGCCGCCGTGGCCGGTGGCCTGCAGCGCGTTCCACGCGGCGTCGACCAGCGCGCGGTAGTGGCGCGGCGACGCCTCCTCCCACTCGCCGCCCGCGTCCTTGACCCACTGCGGGCTCAGCCACGCCGCCTGGTTGGGCTCGTTGTACAGCGACCAGAAGTCGACGTCGCGGTAGCGCGTCGCCACGGCCTTGACGAAGTTGCCGAACTCGCCGGCGTCGGGCGCGTAGACGGCGTCGATGTCCTCGCGGCCCGGAGTCCCCGTCGCCCAGTCCGGAGCCGGGGCGGTGACGTTGAGGTTCACGCCGATCGCGCGCTCGGACGCCAGCCGGATCACGCGGTCGTAGTTGGCCCACGCCGTCTCGGGATAGGCGCCCGGGTCGGTCGCGTCGAACGCGGGCTTCTCGTCCCGCTCGTTGCCGGGCGCGATCGCGCGCCAGGCGACGGTGATGCGCAGGCGGTCGACGCCGAGGCGCTTCAGCTCGTCCAGGGTGCGCTCGACGACCGCGTCGTCCTTCGGGTAGATCAGGTGGTCGTCGTCCTGGAACATCGACTCCTGGCTCGTGCTCGCGGCCGCGGGGGCGGCGAGGGTCAGGAGGACGAGGACGGCGGCGACGAGGGTGCGGCTCACCCTCCACCCAACTTGCGGGTGACGTCGAAGTAGCGCTGCGCGACGTCCCACGAGCGCGGGTTGAGGTAGACGGCGACCTTGACCGCGTCCAGCGCGCCGCGCGGGTCCTGCTGCTCGAACAGCCGGTAGTCCGTCAGCCGCATCCACGGGACCCAGTTGGCGGGCTGCAGCCGCGCCGCCTCCTCGAGCGCGCGCTCGGCGCCGTCCTTGTCGCCGCTCGTGTGGGCGATCGTCGCGAGGTCGAAGAGCGGCTCGACGCTGAGCGGGTTGCGGTCGCGCGCGGTCTGCGCGTGCTCGCGGGCCGCGGCGACGTCGCCGCGGTCGAGTGCGGTGATCGCCTCGTCGGACGCGTCGCTGGAGCGCAGCGGCTGCCACGCGGTCCAGGCGGCGAAGAGCGCGAGGGCGGTCACGAGGAGGGCGGGGACGACACGACGCGGGTCCCTGGCGGCGAGGGCGCGGCGGGGAGCGGTGCGCGCGAGCTCCGGGCCGCGGCCGGCGACCCAACCCGCGCAGAGGAGCCCCGTCACGGCGGTCGCCGGAATCGACCAGGTCCAGTCGATCGACGCGTGCGCGCCGAGGACGACGGCGGTCGCGGCCAGCGTGACGAGGCCGGCTCGCTCCGGCTCCCGCGCGGCGAGGATCGCGGTGCGCGCCGCGACGATCCACGCGACGAGCAGGGCGATGCTGATGGCCAGGCCGAGCAGGCCTAGCTCGGCCATGGTCTCGGGGACGTAGCCGTGCGCGTGCTGGACGTCGAGGAGGTCCTCGCGGTACAGCGGCCGGGCCGTGGCGTAGCCGCCGGCGCCGAGGCCGGCGATCGGCTCGTCCCGCCACATCTCCAGCGCCTCGGCCCAGTAGCGCGAGCGCACGCTGCCGGTGGCGGTCAGGCGGCTCGGGTCGTTGGCGGGGCCGACGGCGCTCGTGTCGGTGAGCGAGGTCCAGGCGTTGTCGAGGCTGCCCCCGAGGCCCTCGTCGGTGGTGGCGAGCGCGCCCGCCGCGGCGACGGGCGTGAGCGCGAGCGCGACGACCAGGACGATCCCGGCGCGCTTGCGCCCGCCTCGCCGCATCGGGCGGGCGTCGGCGATGAAGCCGGCGGCGAGGCCGACGACGTAGAGGATCGCCACGACGAAGAGCACGAGGACCAGCAGCTCGTGGCCCGCGACCGAGCGGTCGTCGAGCGCGGCGCGGTCGGTGGAGAGGGCGTCCTGGCCGAACGACCACGCGGCGATCATCGCCGCGCCGGCCGCGCCCGCGATGAGCACGGTCGCGCCGCGCAGCCGCAGCGGGACGAGGACGAACCAGACGATCGCGCCGGCGCCGGCGGCGAGCAGCGCCCCGCGGGAGTAGGCCATGAGCGTCGCGCTGAGGCAGATCCCGAGCGCGGGGAAGGCGAGGGCGCTGACGAGCGGGTCGCCCTCGCGGCGCGCGCCGAGCCACAGGCAGCCGGGGACGGCGAGCGCGCCCATCAGCCCGACCGCGTTCCAGTAGCCGAACGGCTCGCGCAGGCGCGCGAACAGCTCGAACTCGTTCAGCCACTCGGGGAAGAGCTTCGTCGCCAGGGCGTAGCCGGAGACGACGGTGGTCGCGAGCACGACGCCGCCGATGACGCTCGGCCAGCGGTGCGGGGCGATCCGCGCGAGCGCGAGCGCGGCCGCGAACGCGGCGGCGTACGCGAAGAGCCGGTTCGCCTCGAGCCACGCGTTCGACGGCTGGACGGCCCACGAGATCGACAGGGCGGCCAGCGCGGCGAGCGCGACGAGGAGGCCGAGGGCGACCCCGCCCCTGACCCGCGTCCCCTCCGGCGCGAGGAGGATCGTCGCGGCGACGGCAAGGCCGCCGACGAGCAGCAGCGCCATCTCCACGCGCGTCGTCGAGGCGAGCGACTGCCCGCCGCCGGCGACGAAGGCGATCGCGGAGAGGACCGCGGCGACGGCGAGGGTCGTGAGCGCGACCTCACCGCGTCGGCTGTCCTGGATAGGCCGCGGATACCGCGGGTCAGGCAGGACAGCCGTCGCGGCGGGGGGCCCCGGAGCGGGCGCGGGTGGAGGAGGCGCGACCGGCGGCGGCTCCACCGGCGCGGCCGCTTCGCGCGCGACCGGCGGCGGCTCCACCGGCGCGGCCGCTTCGCGCGCGGCCGGCGGCGACCCCTTCGCGGGCTCCCCCTCCACCGGCTCCCTAGCCGAGTCGACGGCGGACAAGGTCTCTGACACGGGGGGCGACGAGGGCGAGCGCCGCTGCCGCCGTCAGGACGAGGAGGGCGATCAGGGGGGTCGGGAGGTCGGCGTCGTGCGCCCCGGGGCTGACGCCCGCGACCTGCTTCGGCCGGCCGACGCCGGCGCGCGCCTTGTCGAGCTCGGCGCGCTCCTTCGGCTGGGCGATCCCGCGCGGGTCGATCGGCTTGCTGTCGGGGCCGAGCGGCAGGCCGCCCTCGCCCGCGGGCAGCGCGCCGTAGTCCTGGCCCGGCGTCAGCGTCGAGCCTGGGCCGGACCCGCCGCCGCCGCGCTGGTTGTCGCGCCCGGCGCGGATCAGCTCGCGGCAGTTCGTGTACTCGTCGAGGTCGGCCGGCATGTCCTTGAGCGCCTCGCGCAGCTCGGGCTTCGGCCACCGCTGGTCGAGGCGGCCGTCCTGGCAGTCCTCGTAGATGCCGTCGACGCTCGCACCGGCGGCGGCCGGCACGGCGAGCAGGGCGATCAGCGCTGTCAGCACGAGTCGTCTCATGAACGGTCCTTCCGGAGCTCGGCGCTCTCCACCGCGCCGGCGATCCCGGCCGCCCACGCCTCGGGCGTGAACGCGGCCACGTCGCGCCCGGCGTTCGTGCCGAGCGTCCGGCGAAGGGTATCGTCCTCGGCCGCGCGGCGGAGCGCCGCGGCGAGCGCTTTCGCGTCGTTTGCAGGGACGATCAGGCCGTTGCGCTCATGGCGGACGAGCCCGCCGGCGGCGGCGCCGACGGCGTCGGTGGCGATGACGGGGACGTTCATGTGCATGGCCTCGTTGGCGACGAGCCCCCACGGCTCCCGGAACGCCCGGGTCGCGATCGAGGGCATGACGAGAACGCTCGCGCCCGCGAGGAAGTTGCGCACGTCCTCGGCGGGAAGCGGCCCGGTGAACGTCGTGCGCGCGTGGCGCGCCGGCGGGCTCCCGCGGGTGAACCTCGTGCGCGCGCGGCGCGCGGGCGGGCTCCCGGGCCGCGCCGGGGCCGCCCGCGACCGCTCCTCGGGCGCGTCGCCGGGTCCCACGACGACCAGCTCGCCGTCGACCCCCGCCCGGCGCCACGCGTCGAGGAGGACGAGGATCCCCTTCTCCGGCGTGACGCGGCCGACGAAGAGCGCGTGGAACGGCGCAGGGCCCGCGGCGGCGCCTCCCACCGCGGCCGCTTCGCGCGACCAGAACGCGGCGTCGACCGCCTGCGGCGCGACGTGCACGTTCCGCGCGCCCCTCCGCGCGACGAACGCGCTGACGTGCTCGCCGTACGTCGCGACCGCGTCCGCCCGGGCGTAGAGATGGCGCAGGAGCGGCGTCCCGAGGGCGAGGTGCGCGGGCGTGCGCGGGTGCGCCCACAGCGCGGTCCACAGGACGAAGGGCACGCCCGCCCGCCGCGCGCCGAGGTACGCGGCGGGCAGCGCGACGCGCCCGCTCGTCCCCGCGATCACGGCCCGAGCCCCGCGCGCGACCCGCGCGACCTCCCGCTCCTCGACGTCGACCACCGGCACGCCCGGGTCCTCGACCCCGCGCATCGCGTGCAGCCGCGCGCCCGCGAAGCGCGCGATCAGCAGCCCCTCGCGCTCGTGCAGCGCGCGGAACGAGGCGACCCGGTCCGGCGGGACCTCGCCGTGCACGAGGACGATCGGCTTCACGGCAGCGCGTCCTCGTACGCGGCGACCGTCGCCGCGCCGCACCGCTCCCACGTGAACTCGCGCAGCACCGTCTGGCGCGCCTTCGCCCCGAGGTTCGGCGCCGCCAGGCACTCGACGATCGCCGCCCGCAGCGCGTCGACGTCGCCGGCGGGCACCAGCCGCATCCCCTCGCCGGCGGACGCGATCTCCTCGGGCCCCGGCTCGCCCGCGCACCCGATGGCGGGCAGCCCCGCCGCCATCGCCTCGACGTAGGCGACGCCGAACGCCTCGTCGGTCGACGGCATCGCGAACACGCCGCAGCGCCGGGCGACCTCCATCGCCCGCGCGTGGTCGAGCTGGCCGTGGAACGTGACGCGCTCGTCGGCCAGCGCCTCGAGCCGCGCCCGCTCGGGCCCGTCGCCCACGACGTCGTACGTCACGCCGTCGGGGAGCGCGCGGATGACGTCGGCGTGGCGCTTGCGCGGGTCGAGGTGTGCGACCGTCACGACGCCCGTCCCGGCCACGACCTCGGCCGGCACGTCGGTCCCGAGGTGGACCACGCGGACGTCCCGCGCGCCCCGCACCATCGCCCCGACGCCGGCGCTGTTGGCCAGCACGATCCGCGCGGCGGCGAACGTGCGCTCGACCGGCTCGCGCCAGCGCCTGACCGTGAAGAACACGTCGCCGCCGTGCACCGAGACGACGAGCGGTCCGCCGAACCCGGCGCGCAGCACCGCGTCGCCCGCCGGCACCGCGTTGTGGGCGTGCACGAGGTCGAACTGGTGGCGGCGCAGCGCACGCGCCAGCGGCCGCGCGGCCCATCTGCCCCACGAGCCGTAGGAGCGCTCGCGCGGCGGCGAGACGAATGGGACGTACTCGACCGGCAGCCCGTCGAGCTGCGCCTCGCGCGGCTGGCGCAGCTTGCGCACGAGCGAGCGCGGCGTGAAGTCCGACCTCGGCGGGACGAGCCGGTGGAGCACGAACACGCGGACGTCGGCGCCCGCGTCGCGCGCCGCCAGCGCCTGGCGGTGCGCCCACACGCCGAGGACAGGGTCCTCGGCCCGGGGGTAGAACTCGGCGACGACCGCGACCCTCACCGGTGCGTCCGCAGGGTCCGCGCCTCGGCGCGCGTCACGTAGGGGCGGCCGTCGAGGAACGCGCGCGCCTCGGCGATCGCCTCCTCGCGCGGGTACGCCTCGGCGACCGGGACGGCGTGCCGGATCGGCGTCGCGTCGAGGACGCCCATCCGCCACCCGCGGTCGCGCGCGATCGCCGACCAGTGCGCGTCGAGGCCCCAGCCCATCCGCAGCGGCGGGAAGGGGAGGAGCGCGTCGAACGTGTCGCGGTGGAACGCGGTGACCGGGCCGATCTCGACGAACGCCGTCTCGCGCGCAACCGACGCCGGCCGCCGGCGGGTGACCGGCCACGCCGCGTGGGAGGCGAGGCGGTGCGCCGGCTGCGCGAGCTTGAGGTCGAGCCGCTCCGCGATCGCGAGGAAGCGATCGAGGAAGCCGGGCGGGAGCGCGACGTCGTCGTCGACGACGAGGAGCCAGTCGAACCGGCCCGCCCCGTCGGGGTCGGCGGCCAGGAGACGATTGAGGTTCTCGAACTTCCCGCGCCCCTCGGCGTCCGTCGTGCGGATCTCGACGTCGTGCGACGAGGACCGCAGGATCCTCTCGGCGGCGGGCCACCACCGGCTTCCGTCGCGCGCGACGGACAGGACGAGCACGTGCCGCCGCGGCGACCGCGACGGGCCGCGCCGCCAGGCGACGTCGAGCACCGCGTCCGCGGCGGCGCGCGCGGCCGCGCTGCGCCCCGCGACGTGCCCGCTCACGCCGGAGAGGAAGTCGTCCGCGCCCGGAGCGGGCGACGGGCGCAGCGCCTCCTCGATCCGCCCGATGCTGTGCGCGGTGAAGATCGGCCCGTTCGCGCAGCGCAGGCGCGGGCCGTGGAGCACCGAGCCGCCGAGCACCCGCAGCTCGCGCGCGAGCGACGGCGTCGTCCCCTTCGCGACGTCCTCGCGGCGCGCCGCGCGGCCCCGCAGGCGAGCGGCGCGAGCGAGCGACGACACCCGTGCGTCCTCGCCGGCGCGACGGTGGTCGAGCGCCGCGTCCGGCAGCCAGCGGATCCGCCCGCCCGCGGCGTGCAGGCGCGCCTCCCACTCCTGCTCGTCGCCGTAGAGCCCGAGCGACTCGTCGAAGCGCCCGACCTCCTCCACCGCCGACCGCCGCACGGCGAGGTTCGCGCCCCACGCGTGCTGCGCGTCGCACTCCTCCGGCCCGAGGTCGAGCGCCGTGATCGGCGGGCCCTCGCGCCCGCAGAACCGCGGCGCGTAGCCCTCGAACACCGCGCGGATCGGCCCGGTCAGGCAGCCGTGCCCGGGGTTGCGCGACGCGCCGTCCACCAGCGCGCGCAGCCAGCCCGGCCGCACGGCCACGTCGTCGTCGACGAAGCACACGAGCTCCGCGGACGTGGAGTCCAGCCCGGTGTTCCGTGCCGCGTTGAGCCCGCGCGACGCCGCGTGCGCGACGTACCGCGCCCCGTGGCGCTCCGCGACGGCGCGCGCGTCGGCGCCGGGTCCGTCGTCGACCACGAGCAGGTCGGCGCCAGCCTCGCGCGCCTGCTCCGCGAGCCCGCGCAGCGCCACGTCGAGGTACGACGCACGGTCCTTCGTCGGCACCACGATGGCCGCTTCCACGCGGGAAGGGGTAGCAGGCCGACCCCGACGTCCGCCTGCTTGGCGGCTCGGACGAGGTCGTCGATCTCGTCCGCGGGGAGCGCCGCCGGGCACCCCGGTCTTCGCGGCGCTGTCAGGCTGAGAACGTCCGTGATCCTCTTCCTCCACAACCGATACCGCACGACGGGCGGCGAGGAGCGCGCCGTGGACGACCTCGTCTGGCTCGTCCGCGAGCACCTGGGGGAGGACGCCGAGGTCCTGACGCGGGACTCGGCCGCGCTCGGGCGGCGCCGCGCCGCCGCCGGCCTGCTGCGCGGCGGGCTCGACCCGGACGACGTCGCGGCCGCCGTCCGCCGGACGGGCGCCCGGGTCGTCCATGCCCACAACCTGCTGCCCCAGTTCGGGTGGCGGGCGCTGGCGGCGGCGCGCGAGGCGGGCGCGCGCGTGGTGATCCACCTCCACAACTACCGGCTCGTCTGCTCGGTCGCCGTCTGCTTCACGCGGGGGGAGGAGTGCACGCGCTGCCAGGGTCGGCGGACGTGGCCGGGCGCGCGGCTGAACTGTCGCGGCAACCGCGCGGAGTCGGTGGCGTACGCGACGTCGCTCGCGCTCTGGCAGCCGCGGATGGCCGCGCAGGCGGACGCGTTCGTGGTGCCGAGCGCGTTCGCCCGCGAGCGGCTGCGCGCGCTCGGCGCGCCGCTCGGGGACCGCGTCACGGTCGTGCCGCACCTCGTGCGCGGGGTCGCGGCGGCGCCCGGTTTCGATCCGAACGGTCCCGCCATCGTCACGTCCCGCCTGGCGCCCGAGAAGGGGATCGACGTCGCGATCGACGCGTGCCGCGCCGCCGGGCTGCCGCTCGTCGTCGCCGGCGACGGGCCGCTGGAGGCGGAGCTGCGAGCGCGGGCCGCCGGGCACGACGTGCGGTTCGCCGGGCGCGTCCCGCAGGAGGAGCTCGAGCAGCTGCGCGCCGGGGCGGGCGTGGCCATCGTCCCGTCGCGGTCGGGCGAGACGTTCGGCCTGGCCGCCGCCGAGGCGATGGCGGCGGGCCTTCCCGTCGCCGCGACGCGCATCGGCGCGCTGCCGGAGCTCGTGCCGGCGGGCCAGCTCGCGCCGCCGGGGGACGCCGCCGCGCTCGGCGAGCTGGCGCGGCGGCTGCGCGGCGACGAGGCGGCGGCCCGCGCCGGTCTCGACGCGGTCGCCCGGATCGCCGCACCCGAGGTCGTCGCACCGGCGCTCGCGGCCGTCTACGACGACCCTTGATCGCTGGATTTCGGCGTGGCGCAACCTCGTCGACGAGCGAGGCCGCGGCTGCGCGAGGCCGGGCTAGCGCGCCGCGCGCCGGGCGGCGTGCGGGACGTGGCAGCGCAGGCGCTTGACCTTGCCGTGACGCCGCGCGAGCGCGCGGCGCCCGGTGCGGCAGCGCGCGCTGCGGTGGCGGGCCTGCGTCCGGCGGTGCGTGGCGGCCGGCCGCGCGGCGGACGCGACGGTCTCGACGACCTCGTCCGCGGCGACGACGTCGGCGCGCGGCGCGGCGACGGGGTGGGCGGGATCGGCGCTCTGCTCGCACTCCGCTGTCGGGCCGCTGTAGAACGGCGCCATCAGGTCGCGGGGATCGGCGACGTGCTGCCTGCCCAGCAGGTGGCCGACCTCGTGCGCCATGACCGAGCACAGCTTCGTCCAGTCGAACTCGGCGCGGACGTTGAAGTCGATGCGGCAGTCGAAGTTGGCGGCGGCGTTGTTCCAGGCGTCCGTCGGGTTGCGCCAGGAGGCCGTCGCGTTCGTGCCGTCCTCGAGCAGCGACCAGCCGATCGCGACCTGCCCGCCGCACGCCGCGCCGCCCCAGTGCGCCACCGCGAGGTCGCGGGCGAGCGTCATCGACGGCCCGTCGGCGGGAAAGAGGAGGTCGCTCGGCTGCACCGCCTCCTCGAAGTCCGCTCGCGGCGAGGCGGAGACGGCCGCGCCGCTCACCGAGGAGCCGCCGCTGCCCAGGCAGGCGCACGCCAGAGCGAGCGCGCAGAGGAGCGCGGCGGCGTACGCGTTGCGGTCGAGCGGCAGTCGGCCCACGTCGCGCGCATCGACGCGCGCACACGAGCGATCGCGCGATCAGCCCTCTGGCTGGCCGGAAAGACGACGCACGTCGGCCTGCACCATCTCGGCGATTATGGCCTCGAAGCCGATCTCCGGCTCCCACCCGAGGACGGAGGCGGCGCGTGATGCGTCCCCGCACAGCACGGTGCCCTCCGGCGGGCGGACCAGGGACGGGTCGACGTGCAGGTGCGGACCGGCCTCCAGCCCCACGGCGGCGAACGCCGCGTCGGCAAGTGCGCGCACGCTCCGCGCCGTCCCGGACGCGAGCACGTAGTCGCCGGGCTCGTCGTGGCGCAGCGCGAGCACCATCCCCCGCACGACGTCGCGCGCGTGCAGCCAGTCGCGCTGCGCGTCGAGGTCGCCGACGTCGACGCTCTCCTCGAGCCCGAGGCTGACGGACGCCGCGGCCCGCGTGAGCTTGCGCGTCACGAACCGCTCGGGCCGGCGCGGCGACTCGTGGTTGTAGGCGATCGCCGAGCAGGCGAACAGCCCGCGCTCGCGCAGCACGCCCACGAGCTGGTGCGCCGCCAGCTTCGCGACGCCGTAGGGGCTGGCGGGCGCCGGCGGCGTGTCCTCGCGCTGCGGCGAGACCGGCGAGGCGCGGAAGATCTCCGACGAGGAGGCGACGAGCACGCGCGCCCCGACGTCCCGCGCGGCGGCGAGCACGACGCCCGTCGCCGCCGCGATCGCCGCCAGCGTCCCCGCCGGGTCCTCCCAGGAGTCCGGGACGAACGTCGGCGCGGCGAGGTGGAAGACCTCGGCCGGTGCGGCGTCGAGGATCGCGGCGCGGAGCGCCGGGGGGTCGAGGAGGTCCGCCTCGAGGAGGCGCACACCGGGCGGCAAGAGGTCCGGTGGAGGGGCCGCGGAGGGACGGGGGCGGGGCCGTACGACCCCGACCACCTCGCGCCCCTCGGCGACGAGCAGCTCGGCCAGGTACGACCCGTCCTGGCCGGTGATCCCGGTGACGAGGCTCGGCGCGCCGCCCGGGCTCACGCCTCGGCGGACGCGGCGGCGAGGGTCCGCCGCACGCCCTCGCGCACGTCGACGCGGCTCTCCCAGCCGAGCACCTCGCGCGCCCGGCCGACCGCCAGGCACGACCGCTCGACCTCGCCGAGCCGCGCGTCGGCGAACTCGGGCTCGAAGTCGCCGTCGGCCTTCCCGGCCGCCTCGCGCAACGCGTCGATGAGCTCGAGGACCGTGGTCTCCTCCTCGGTGCCGATGTTGACCGGCCCGACGACGTCGGTGTCGCCCGCGGCGAGCAGCGCCTGCACGAGGTCGCCGACGTAGATGTAGTCGCGCGTCTGGCGCCCGTCGCCGAAGACCTTCGGCCGCCCGCCGGTCAGCACCTTGCCGGTGAAGATCGCGATGACGCCGGCCTCGCCGTGCGGGTCCTGCCGCGGGCCGTACACGTTGCCGAACCGCAGCGCGACCGTCGACAGCCCGTGCAGCCGCTCGTACAGCCCGAGGTACGCCTCGGCGCAGAACTTCGACTGCCCGTATCCGGCCATCGGCCGCGGCTCGGCCCCCTCCGGCGTCGGCACGACGTCCGTCTCGCCGTAGATCGCCCCGCCGGTGGACGAGAACACGAACCGCCGGGCGCCCGAAGTCCGGGCGGCCTCGAGCATGTTGATCGTGCCCTCGATGTTCGTGCGCGCGTCGTACGCCGGCCGCGCCACCGACACGCGGACGTCGATCTGCGCCGCGAGGTGGAAGATCAGCTCGGGGCGCTCGCGCCCGGCGATCTCGGCAGTCGCCTCGGCGTCGCGGATGTCCGCTCGGTGGAGGCGCACCCCACGCTCGAGCGCCGCGGCCAGGTTGGACTCGCGGCCGGAGGAGAGGTCGTCGACGACCGCCACGTCGTCGCCGCGCTCGACGAGAGCGTCGACGAGGTTCGATCCGATGAAGCCGGCTCCGCCGGTGACGAGGGCGCGCATGGGCGGCCGATGGTAGCCGCGTCGCCGGAGGCGGCCGCACGACACGCGGCGGCGATCACCGCGAAGGCCGCGGCCCAGGCGAGCAGTCCTGCTCCGATGACGACGTCGACGGCCATCGCGCTCCGTCCGTGTTTCTGCCCCGAAGGGCGAACACCTACGCGAGCAATGTTTCCGCCCGACGCGGACGGAACGTGACGGGTGCTACATGCCGCGGCGGCTGAGCATGTACGGCACGGTCCGCAGGAGGATCTTCATGTCGGACCACAGCGACCAGCCGGCCACGTAGAGGTAGTCGATCTTCACCATCTCGTGCAGCGGCACGCGGGCCGAGCCGAGGATCTGCCAGTGGCCGGTCATGCCCGGCGTCAGCTGCAGCCGGCGCCGGTCCCAGCCCTTGATCTGCGCGTCCTCGTCGAGCACCAGCGGGCGCGGGCCGACGAGGCTCATGTCGCCGAGCAGCACGTTGAAGAGCTGGGGCAGCTCGTCCAGCGACGTCTTGCGCAGGATCCGGCCCACGCGCGTGACGCGCGGGTCGTCGGCGATCTTGAACAGGCCGCCCTCGGCCTCGTTGATCGCGCGCAGCTCCGACTTGCGCTGCTCGGCGTCGGTGCACATGGTGCGGAACTTGCAGATCTTGAAGTGCTTGCCGTCGCGGCCCACGCGCGTCTGGCGGAAGAGGACCGGCCCACGCGTGTCGAGCTTGATGAGCGCCGCGATCGCGAGCATCACCGGCGCCGCGACGAGGAGGCCGAACCCGGCGCCGCAGAGGTCGAAGCCGCGCTTGATCAGCCGCGACGAGCGCGTCAGGCCGAAGCGGCGGACGCCGAGCAGCGTGACGCCCTGGATGTGGTCGAAGACGACCGAGCTGCCGACGACGTCGAGCACCCGCGGGAGGAGGCTGACGCGCACGCCGACGCTCTTGGCCGCGCGCACGAAGTCGAGCATCTCGTCCTGGGGGAGCGCGTGCGGCTCGATGATCACGCGGTGCGCCCCGGTCCAGGCGATCAGCTCGCGCAGCTCCTCGGCCTGGGCGCCGCGGGTGCTCCCGCGGCCCGAGGCGCGCTGGAGCGACATGCGCCCGACGAGCTCGGCGTTCAGCTCGTCGCCGTCGAGCTTGGCGCGCAGGCGGTCGTACGCCGCGGCGTCGCCGACGAACAGGCAGCGCTCGGTCGGCGCGATGCGGCGGACGATGGAGCGGGCCAGCCGGCGGCCGAGCAGCGCGAGCCCGAACAGCGCGGCCCACAGCACGAGGATCTGCCCCTTGCCGAGCGCGCCGTGGATGATCTGGTCGTCGAGGATCCACAGCGACAGCGTGTAGAGGGTCGCGAGCTGGAAGAGCTGCGGCGCCTCGTCGATCGTCGTCTTGCGGATGAGCAGCTCGTCGCGGTCGTAGAGCCCCTGCACCTTGCCCGCGGCCACGATCAGCGGCAGGGCCAGGAAGGTCATGAGGCGCAGCCTGTCGTCGCCGAGCACCGAGACGCACAGGATCAGCGCGAGCGCGGCCGAGGCGACGTCCGAGTACGCCAGCATGCGCCGGTACAGGCGGTCGCGGGCCTCGACCTCGGAGGTCGGGGTCGCCTCGACGATGAGCCCCGGCTGCTGGGACGCGAGGTCCCCGTGGGCACGGCGCGACCGGGGGACGATGAGTCCCCTGCGGCGCCGGGCGGGGGCCGGCGCAGGTGCAGGCATGGGTCTACTGCTGGCTTCCAACGAATGCTCCGTGCTGTGTGGGTTTCGGCGACGTCCTTCCGTGGACGGGCGGCACGCCGAGGTTGGCGACGAACCTAACCGGATCGATGCGTGATGTCCACCGATTTCCTGCTCATTCACATCGGATGTTCGTCCAGACCAGTTTAGGGTGCGCTGGTTCCTGCCGAAGGGCTGGCGCCAAACCTCGCCATCACTGCCACGAGCGCGAGCGGCAGCCACCACACGACGTACAGGTAGAACCAGTGCTCGGCGGCGATCTGGGCCGCGATGAGCACGGTGGCGCCGAGCGCGGCCACCTGCTCGGGGCCGCGGCGCGCCGGCACGGGCAGCAGGAGCAGCGCCAGGTTGACCGCGGCGACCTGCACGAGGACCTGCACGACGTCGAGCGACGGGTGCAGGCCCCAGAGGCTGAACGGCGACTCGCGCCCCAGCTGGAACCCGATCGTGCGGTCGTAGAGCTCCGACAGGCCCCCGTCGGGCACGAACGGCAGCGTCGCGGCGGCGACGACGAGCGCGAGCGCGCCTGCGTAGGCGAGCCAGGCCCCCAGCGGCTCGCGCTCGCGGTCGCGCGTGGCCAGCAGCGGGGCGAGGGCGATCGGGCCGAACTTCGCCGCCGCGGCCAGCCCGAGCAGCGCGCCGCGCGCGGGAGCGGACGTGAAGGCGAGCAGCGCGAACGTCAGCAGAAGCGCGACGAGGCCGTCGTTGGCGTTCGTCATCAGCACGAACGCCGTCCACGGGTACGCGAGCCACGCCCACGCGAGCGCGACCCCCAGCGCCGTCCCCTGCGGGCCCTCCCGCAGCCGCCGGCCGAGCAGCACCAGCGCGCCCGCGGTCAGCGCGTCGAACGCGATCGCCGCCGCATGGGCCGCGGGCAGCGCGTCCCACTCGCCGCTCCACCCGAAGATCGCGACGAACGGCACGTAGGCGAGGTAGTTGACCGGGCCGTAGGTGTCGCCGTTGGGCGGGTCCTCCGCGAACCCCGGCCCGTAGAGCCCCTCGCCGTCGAGGATGTGGTCGGCCCCGATCACGCTCGCGAAGCCGACGTCGATGACGTTCGAGTCGACGACGTTCAGGACGATCCGCGCGACGAGGAGCGCGACCGCGCCCGCGCCCAGCCAGCGGACGGGGACGTACGGGACCAGCGGCCCGCGGTCCGGGCGCGGCCACGCGACGCCGGCGATCAGCCGCACCACGAAGTACAGGAGGACCGGGTAGACGAGCGGGACCGACGCGTCGATGTCGCCGCGGTTGAAGAAGACGTGCGAGACGCCGAGGGCGAGCAGCACGAGCAGGTCGAGGTGCAGCAGGCGCCACGGCCGGCGCGGGTCGACGAACGGGAGCAGGAAGAGCAGGCCCAGCGGGACGAGGACCCACGGCGAGTTCCACACGCGCCCGAAGGCGCCCGGCTCGCCGCGCGCCATCCCCCACGTCGCCGCCCACCCGGTCCACGCGCCGAGGATGCGCCGCCGGTCGAGGTCCACCTTCACGCCCACGAGCGCGCGCCCGCGCGAGGCGTAGGTCAGCTCGAGCAGGGACCCCGCGCGGGAGAACGTGGTCGCGGTCAGGTCGGCGTGGCTGCGACGCTGCTCGACGACCTCGGGCGCCCGGTCGGCGATCCGGCGCGCCGCCTCGAACGCCCGCAGGTCCTCGCCCGACAGGCGGCCCGATGGCAGCGTCGAAGCGTTCGAGCCGGCCGACTGGGCGGCGGCGGGCACCGCCGTGCCGGCCGCGAGGACGAGCGCGGCGAGGATCGCGCCGAAAAAGATTTCCGCCCGGGCAGTCAGAAAGCGCCGCCGCCGTTCGTATAGGGGTGTGACATGAGCATCCACTGGGACGAAGATCGCTTGCCGGACGACATCACGGATGTCGCCCGTCTGCTCCGCGATCAACGGTCCGAGGCCTCGGCCTTGGAGCTCGATCGGATGAAGCAGAGGGCGCGTTCGCAAGCGTTGCGTACCTCACGGACGAAGGGGAATCTCTTGAAGTCTCGACTTACTGTGGCGCTTCTCTCGCTGGGCCTGATGACCGCCGGCACCGGCGGCGTCATCGCGGCGACGGGCGGCACGCCCGGCAGCAACAACGGTGCTGCCAGCTCGCAGTACAAGCCGGGCGTCGGCCCGTGCAAGACCGGCGGCGTCAACCCGTCGGGCACCCACACGGGCGCGCCGGGCAACGGCAACAGCTGCGCGACGAAGTAGTCGCACGGACGTTTGACGTCTGATGAAGGGCGGCCTCCGGGCCGCCCTTCGTCGTTCTGCGGGGTGACGGCGCCCGCGCCTACACTGCGCAGCCATCGACGCCCCGCCCGTCCCAACCTCGGAAGCCCCGGAACCCTCGGGCGCGACCGCCGCGACCGACGAGCAGCCCGTCGAGTCGCACCTCCCGCGCTGGCTGACCGGCACCGGCGTGGCGCTGCTGCTGGCCGCGCCGGCGGCGGCGACGGTGTACCTGGCCTTCAACGAGGGCGGGTTCTTCCCGGCGACGCCCGCCTTCCTGGCGATCGTGACGCTGCAGCTGCTCGTCCTGCGCACGCTCCTCGCCGACCGGCCGTTCGAGGGCATCGGCGCCGCGGCGGGCATCGCGGCCGCCGGGCTCGCGGGGCTGGCGGTCTGGCAGCTGCTGTCGGCCACGTGGTCGGACAGCTCGGCACGCGCGCTGGTGGAGTTCGACCGGACGCTCCTCTACCTCACGACGTTCGTGCTGTTCGCGTCGCTCGGGCGCTCCTTCGCGCGCACGGCATGGCTGATCCGGGGCCTGGCCGCGGCCATGGTCGTGATCTGCGGCATCGGCCTGGTCTCCCGCGTGCTGCCGGACGTCCTGACCGTCGAGAACGACCTGAGCCCGGACCGGCTCAGCTATCCGATCACCTACTGGAACGCCGAGGGCCTGCTCGCCGCGATCGCGATGATCCTGTGCCTGCACCTGACGTGCAGCGGGCGCGAGCCGCGCGTCGTCCGCGCGCTCGCGGCGGCGGCCTTCCCCGTGCTCGCCGCGACGCTCATCCTCACGTACTCGCGCGGCGGGATCGTGGTCGCGCTCCTCGGCCTGGTCGCCTACGCCGTCCTCGGCCGGCCGAGGACGCTGCTGAGCGGGCTGGTCGCGGTCGTCCCGTTCACCGCCCTCACGGCGGTGGTCACCTACGGCGCCGACCAGCTGGGCCGCGACGACTACGTCACGGCCGGGGTCTCGGAGGGGCATGACGTGGCGAGCGTGGTGATCGGCTGCATGCTCGCCGCCGCGGTGGTCCGCGCCGTGCTCACGGCCTTCCTCGACCCGCGGCTGGTCCGCAGCCGGATCGAGATCCTCAGCCGGGTGCCCGTCCCGCGCCGCGTCCTCTTCGGCGGCGCGGCCGTGGTCGCCGTCGTCGTGATCGTCGCGACCGGGACGCCGTCGGCGATCAGCCGCCAGTACGACCGGTTCGTCGAGGGCTCCCAGCCGACCGGGTCGACGCGCGACCGGCTGACGGACGCCTCGAGCACCGGCCGGATCGAGCAGTGGAACGTGGCGCTGGACGGATGGAAGGACGCGCCGCTGGCCGGCAGCGGCGCGGGGATGTTCCAGCTCGACTTCTACCGCGACCGCGAGGACGCGGACCTCATCGTCACCGACGGCCACTCCCTCTACCTCGAGACCCTCGACGAGCTCGGCCTCGTCGGGCTCGTGCTCCTGCTCGCCGCGCTGATCGCGATCGTCGCGGCCGCCGCGCGCGGGCTGCCCACGCAGCGCCGCTCCCAGGCGGCCGCGGTGCTCAGCGCCGTCGTGGCGTGGATCCTCGCCGCCGGGATCGACTGGCACTGGGAGATGCCCGTCGTGACCGTGTGGCTCTTCGCGCTCGGCGGCGTGGCGGCCGCGAGGCCGCTGGCCACGGCGGCGGCGACGGCGCGGCCGACGATGGGCAGCACGGGCCGCGCGACGCTCGCGATCGGCTGGCTCGTCGCCGCGATCGCGCCGCTGCTCGTCATGACGTCCGGGACGCGGATCGCCGTGGCCGGCGGCGCGTTCGCGAAGGGCGACTGCCAGCAGGCCCGCGCGAAGTCCCTCGACGCGATCGACTACCTCGCCGCGCGGCCGGAGCCGTACGCGATCGTCGGCTTCTGCGCCCTGGCCTCCGACTTCCCGGAGGCCGCCGTCGACGCGCTGCGCAAGGCGCACGACCGCGACCCGAAGAGCTGGGAGTACCAGCTCGGCCTGGCGACGGCGATCGCGGCGACGGGCGCCGACCCGGGGCCGCAGATCCGCGAGGCGCTGCGCAACAACCCGCACGACCCGCTGGTCCAGTCCGCCGCGCGCCAGCTGCTGGCGGCACGCTCGCCCGCCGCGCGGCGCCGCGCGGCACGCCGCGTGTACGACGAGACCTTCTACTCCTACCGGCTGACGGTGCAGAACCTCTAGCCCGGCTCGCCGGCGCAGCACCCGCGGATGTCGAGCGCGGGCGCCGTGCCGTGGAACCGCCGGTCCGGCGTCACGGTGACGCGGTAGCGGATCCGGTCGCCGGAGGGGTAGACGACGACGCACCGCCACGGGTTGCCCAGCGTCCCCTCGCCGCGCGACGTGCAGCGGGCGGACACGCCGCGGCCGCCGCCGGATCCCGGCAGCGCGTTCGGCGCCTGCTTGACCGCGGCCTCCAGCTCGGCCGCCTTCACCGGCTGCAGGCGCTTCTGGCGCAGCACGAACGTGTCGCCGGGCTCGCGGCCCGCGACGGCGACGACCGTGCCGGCGATGCCGGCGAGGACTGCAGGAAGAACCAGGAACGCTGGACTGATGGACGGTTTACGCAGCACGCCGAGTTCGGGAATCATGACGGGCCGTGCGCGACTCCGACTTCGAGCGCCTGTACGCCGAGCATGCCGAGGGCCTGTTCGGCTTTCTGGCGTACCGGACGGGCGATCGCGGGCTCGCCGAGGACCTCGTGGCCGACACCTTCGAGCGCGTCCTGCGGTCGCGGACGCGGTTCGACCCCAGGCGCGGGCGCCAGAAGGCGTGGATCTACACGATCGCGATGAACCTGCTGCGCGACGCCGCCCGGCGCCGGCAGACGGAGGAGCGCGCGCTCGAGCGCGTCACCGTCGGCGGCGACGACGGCCTGTCGGCGCACGAGGCGCTCGACGAGCGCGACGCGCTGCGCCGCGCGATGGAGACGCTCGCGCCGGAGGAGCGCGACGTCGTCGCGCTGCGCTTCGGCGGCGACCTCGCGCTCAAGGACATCGCGCTCGCCATCGGCGAGTCGGACACGACGACGCAGGGCCGCCTCTACCGCGCGCTGCGCAAGCTCAAGCAGGAGCTGGGCTAGCGGCTGCGGGCGCGGAGGACGGCAGCTCGCCGTGCTCGCGCATCCACGTCACGGTCCTGCGCACGCCCTCCTCCATCGTGTACGGCAGCTCGCCGGCGATCGCCTCCGTCGCCGACAGGTCGAAGACCATCTCGGTGATGAGGTTGTCGAGGCGAAACGACGTCAGCGGCGGGTTGCGCCAGCCGGCGCGCTTGAGGGCGTCGCCGACGAGCGCGGGCGGCTTGAGCGCCGCGAACGGCAGGGTGCGGATCGGCCGCGCGCCGATCTCCGCGCGGATGCGCTCGGCCATCTCGCCGACGTTGATCGGCGGGTAGTCGGCGAGGTAGAGCATCCGGCGGTGGACCTGCTCGGCGGGCGCGTGCAGCATCCGGTCGATCTCGTGCACGGTGTTGCCGACGTAGCCGAACGACTTGTCGACGACGTGCCCGCGCACGTTGACGTAGCGGCCCGCGGCGACCTGGAGGAAGAACGTCTTGTAGGGGATGTCGAACCACTCGCCCCAGATCGACGTCGGCCGCACCAGCGTCCACGGGACGGAGAGGTCGGCCGCGCGGACGATCTGCTCGCCGACGACCTTGCTCTCGCCGTACGGGTTCGGCGGGCACCAGTCGGTCTCGCCGGTCGGCTTGTAGGCGATGTCGCACACCATGCGGCTCGACGCGAAGATCACGCGCTGCACCGACGGCGCGTCGCGCAGCGCGTCGACCATGACCCGGACGCCCTCCGTGTTCGAGGCGTACGCGGCGAGGTCCGCGCCGTCGAGATCGGTCCGCGCGCCCATGTGCAGGACGGCCGTCGGCTGCAGCTCGGCGATGACCGCGCGCAGCCCCTCGGCGTCGAGCGGGTCGAGCTTCCTCCACACGGCGCGGTGCGCGGGGTCCGGGTTGCGCGGCGGCGCGGGGTCGGTGCTGACGACCTGCGACCCGCGCTCGAGGTAGTGCTGGACGAGGTTGGTCCCGATGAACCCGGACCCGCCCGTGATGAGCAGGCGCGCGTCGACGGCGTCGGCGGACGGCATGCGTGGGCCGGGCGCCTAGGCGGCGGCGCGGACGGCGGGACCGGCGGACGCGTCCGCGACGACGCGCTCGAGCGACTCCTCGAAGCGCTCGGCGAAGCCGCCCTGCGTGAAGTGGCGCTGCGCGTACTCGTACGAGGCGCGCCCGCGGCGCTCGACCTCGTCGGGGTCGCGCAGCAGGTCGGCGAGCTTCTGCGGGAACGTCTCCGGCCTGGAGCTGTCGACGACCCAGCCGGCGCCGGCCTCCTCGACGATCTTCGCGACCTCGCCCGCGGGGTTGACCGCGGCGAGGACCGGCAGGCCGTAGGCCATGAAGTTCATGATCTTCGAGGGGATGTTGAACTCCGCCCCCTCGTAGCTCTGGCTCACGAAGGCGATGGACGACTCCTGCAGCTGGCGCTCGAGCTCGTCGTCGTCGACCACGCCCAGCATGCGGACGCGGTCGCTGCGGATCTCGGCGCGGACCTCGTCGGCGGCCATGCCGTTGCCGGTGATGACGAAGTCGACCTCGGCGCCGCGCAGCGCGTCCGACGCCTCGAAGGCGGAGACCAGCGGCGTCAGGCCCTGCGAGAACCCGATGTTGCCCATGCTGAGCAGCCGCGTGGGCTTGGCCTTGACGGTCGCCGACGGCTCGGCGCGCGGCGTGCGCGTCGCCGGGTCGTAGATCAACTCGATCTTCTCCTCCGGGACGCCCTTGCCGACGAGGTTGCGCGTGAACGCGCTCGACAGCACGACGACCTTGTCGGCCTCGCGGTACGCGGCCTGCTCGAGCCTGCGCGCCGCCTTGATGACCGGCGAGCTCTCGTCGACGAGGCCGGTGGAGGCCGCGCCGTCGGGGAGGATGTCGTGGAGCCAGACGACCCACGGCGTGCGGCGCACGCGCGAGTTGACGATCGCCGGCAGCAGCGCCGGGAACGACGGCGACGCCGAGACGACGACGTCCGGGCGCCCCAGCGCGGGGATCGCGGCGAACTGCGCCGCCATGAACGAGAGCTCCTGGCGGTAGCGCTCGGCCGCGGAGTCGCGGCCGATCCACAGCGGCAGGCGCAGCACGGGGATCCCGTTGCGCGTCTCGCGGTAGGGCACGACCTTCGTGCCCCAGCGCGGCTCGGGGTAGTGCGGATGGGCCGCGACCACGTCGACGACGTGGCCGCGATCCCGCAGCCCCTCGGCCCACACCTTGCTCACCGGACCGATGCCGGTGGGCTCGGGGTCGTAGTTGTAGCTCCAGAGCTGGATCCGCACGGCCGACGCTCCGTGCGGCTAGCGAGCCGGCGCGACCGAGGCCGCGACCTGGTCGTAGATCCAGGCGTAGGTCTTCTCGAGACCCTCCTGGAGCGTGATGCTCGGCGCCCAGCCCAGCAGCTCCTTGATGAGCGTGTTGTCGCTGTTGCGGCCCCGGACGCCCTTCGGCGCGTCGAGGTCGTAGCGGCGCTCGAGCTTGATGCCGGCGATGCCCTCGACGATGTCGACGAGCTGGTTGATCGAGACCATCTCGTCGCTGCCCAGGTTGAGCGGCTCGGTGATGTCCGAGTTGAGGATCGCCTGCGAGCCGTACGTGCAGTCGTCGATGTACATGAAGCTGCGCGTCTGCTCGCCGTCGCCCCAGATCTCGATCTCGTGGTTGCCGGTGAGCTTGGCCTCGGCGACCTTGCGGCAGATCGCGGCGGGCGCCTTCTCGCGGCCGCCGGTCCACGTGCCCTCCGGGCCGTAGACGTTGTGGTAGCGGGCGACGCGGGTGTACAGGCCGAAGTCCTCGCGGAAGTGGCGGCACATGCGCTCGCTGAAGAGCTTCTCCCAGCCGTAGCCGTCCTCCGGCATGGCCGGGTAGGCGTCGGCCTCCTTGAGGCCCGGGTTGTTCGGGTCGGTCTGCTTGTCGCCGGCGTAGACGCACGCCGAGGAGGAGTAGAAGAACTTCTCGAGGTCGTGCTTGACCGCGGCCTGCAGCATGTGCGTGTTGACGAGCACCGACAGCATGCACAGAGCCTTGTTGTTCTCGATGAAGCCCATGCCGCCCATGTCCGCGGCCAGCTGGTAGACCTCGTCGGCGCCGGCGAGCGCCTTGTCGCAGCTGTCGGCCAGGCGCAGGTCCAGGACGAGGTTCTCGGCGTCCTCGTGCACCTGGTACCACTCGTCCTGCGGCTTGACGTCGACCGCGCGGACGCGGAAGCCCTGGTCCAGAAGGGTGCGGGAAAGGTGCCCGCCGATGAAGCCGCCGCCGCCGGCGACGACGATCAGATCGCTACTCATTGGATGATCTCCGGTGGTTGTTCTGCGGCGGCGCGAAAACGTGGGGGCGGCAGCGCCGAGCAGCGACTTTAGCTGCCGCCTGACCCCTCATGCCGAAAATCGGCAGATGTTCGACCTTTTACGCGGCGGCGACGCCCGCGCGGGCATCCCGGCGCGCCAGCGCGACGTCGAACGCGCGCCAGTAGGCGTCCAGACACGAGTCGATCCCGCAGTTGGCGACCGCGAAGCGCCTGCCGGCGGCGCCCATGCGGGCGCGCAGTGCGGCGTCCTGCACGAGCGGCTCGGTCGCGGCCACCAGGCCGTCCACGTCGTTCTCGCCCACGAGGCGCCCCCACTCGTCGTCGAGGACGTCGGCGACGCCGCCGGCGAGCGTGGAGACGACCGGGATGCCCGTCGCCTCGGCCTCCATCAACGCGGTCGGCACGCCCTCGGAGTTCGGCTCGGACGTCATCCAGAACACGTCGAACGCGGGAAGCAGCTCCGCGACGCGGTCGCCGCCGTCCCGCCACACGAGCTCCTTCCCCAGCCGCAGCCCGCGGCTCTCCGCCTCGGCCCACAGGCGCTCGGCGTACCCGGGGTGCGTCTGGTAGGTCGCCCCCAGGAGCACGAACCGCGCGGACGGGTGGCGGCGGCGCACCTCCGCGGCCGCGCGGATGAACGTCCGGTGGCCCTTCTGCGGGTTGATGTTGCCCACGTTCCCGATGACCAGGTCGTCCGGCCCCAGCCCGAGCTCCGCGCGCGCGGCCTCCCGCCGGGCGGGGTCGGGCCGGAAGGCGTCGGTGTCGACGGGGGCGAAGAACGGCACGAAGCGCTCGCCGAGGTCGGTGACGCCGGGGTGCTCGCGGGCGACGGTCATCCCCGTGCACATCACGACGTCGGCCCAGTTGCGCATCATCGGCAGCAGGGCCCGCCGGAGCATCATCGGCGTGCGGGTGCCGATGATCTGCCAGATGACGGCGGCGCCCTCCAGCCGCGCGGCGAGCACGCCGTGCGGGTTCTCGAGCGCCTGCACGAGCACGAGCTCGGCGCGCGACTCGCGGATGAGCGCGCGCAGCGCCCTGACCTCCGGCGCGAACGTCGAGACCAGCTCGAGGTGCAGGCGCGGATCGGCCCGCGCGCGCAGGCGGTGGAGCGGGAGCTGGACGACGCGGACGCCGGCGTCGCGCAGGCGCCCGGCCGCCGACCCCGGCTCCTGCGGCAGCGCTACGAGCTGCTCCCAGCCCGCCTCCGCGAGCGGCGCGTGCAGGCGAGCGATGTGGTTGTGCGGGCCACACCAGACCGGGATGTGGTTGACCACGAGCACGCGACGCGGCCCGCCGGTCGCCGCGCCCGCCGAGGGCTTCTGGTGCTGCTCGGGATCGGGTCGGGGCGCCGAGATCGAGGACATCTCATCACGCGGCCGCGGCCAGGGCGCCGCTCCGTGCCAGGGCGACGTCGAAGGCGCGCAGGTGCGCGGCAAGGCACGAGTCGACGCCGCAGTGCTCGACCGCGAACCGCCGGCCGGCCGTCCCCAGGCGCGCGCGCAGTGCGGCGTCCTCCACCAGCGGCACGGTCCTGGACGCGAGGCCGTCGGCGTCGTTCTCGCCGACGACGAAGCCCCACTCGTCGTCGACGACGTCGGCGACGCCGCCGCACAGGGTCGAGCCCACCGGGATCCCGGTCGCCTCGGCCTCCATCACCACGGTCGGCACGCCCTCGGAGTTCGGCTCGGAGGCCATCCAGAAGACGTCGAGCGCGGGCATCAGGTCGGGGACGCGCCGCCCGCCGTCGCGCCAGATCAGCTCGTGGCCGAGGCGCAGCCCGAGGTCCTCGGCCTCCTGCCAGAGCGACGCGGCGTAGCCGGGGTGCGTGTCGTAGGTCGCGCCGAGGATCACGAACCGCACGTGCGGGTGGGTCCGGCGCAGCTGGGCCGCCGCGCGGATGAACGTGCGGTGGCCCTTCTGCGGGTTGAGGTTGCCGACGTTGCCGACGACGACGTCGTCGGGGCCCAGGCCGAGCTCGGCGCGGGCGGACGCGCGCCGGGCCGGGTCGGGGCGGAAGAGGTCGGTGTCGACGGGCGCGACGAACGGGACGAACCGCTCGCCGAGCTCGACGACGCCGGGGTGCTGACGGCCCACGGTGACGCCCGTGGTCATGACGACGTCGGCCCAGTTGCGCATCATCGGCAGCAGCGCCCGGCGCAGCGCCATCGGCGTCTTGGTCCCGATGATCTGCCAGATGACGCCGGCGCCCTCGAGGTGGCCGGCGAGGATCCCGTGCGGGTTCTCGAGCGCCTGGACGAGGACGACGTCGGAGCGCTCGCTGCGGATGAGCGAGCGCAGCGCCTTGACCTCGGGCGCGAACGTCGACAGCAGCTCGAGGTGCAGCCGCGGGTCGGCGCGCGCGCGCAGGCGGTGCAGCGGCAGCTGCACGACGCGGACGCCCTCCTCGCGCAGGCGCTCGGCGGCGCTGCCCTCCTCCTCCGGCAGCGCGACGACCTGGTCCCACCCGGCCTCGGCCAGCGGCGCGTTGAGCCGCGCCAGCCGGTTGTGCGGCCCGCACCACACGGGGATGTGGTTGACCACGAGCAGCCGCCGGCGCGGCGCGGTCGCGCTCACGCGTGCGCGGCGAGCAGCTCGCGGACCCACTCGAACTCCGCGCGCAGGCCGTCCTCGAGCGTGGTCTTCGGCGCGAAGCCGAGGTCGCGGCGCGCCCGCGAGGTCTCCGCGGCCGTGTCGCGCACGTCGCCGCGCTCGCGGCTCGTGTACTGCACCTCGACCCCGCCGGCGAGTTCGGAGATGATGTCCAGCGCGTGGCGCAGCGTCGCGGGCGACCCGCCGCCGATGTTGTACGGCTGGCCCAGCTCGGCCGTCTCGGACTCGCCGGCCGCGCGCGTGGCGGCGACGACGTCCTCGACGTAGGAGAAGTCGCGCGTCTGCGTCCCGTCGTCGAAGACGGTGACCGGCTGGCCCTCGAGGGCGGCGCGGCAGAAGATGTGGAACGCCATGTCCGGGCGCTGGCGCGGGCCGAAGACGGTGAAGTAGCGCAGCGAGACCGTCGAGACGCCGTAGTTCACGTGGTACAGGTGGCAGAGGTTCTCGGCCGCGAGCTTGGTCACGCCGTACGGCGAGAGCGGCCGCGTGGCCGCGGTCTCCGCCGTCGGGAACTCGACCGCCTGGCCGTAGACCGACGAGGAGGAGGCGTAGACGAAGCGCTTCTCCGGCCAGCGGGTCGCGGCGTCCAGCAGGTGCTGGGTCGCCATCACGTTGTTGCGCGAGTACTGCTCGAAGCGCTGGCCCCAGCTCTTGCGCACCCCCGGCTCGGCGGCGAGGTGGAAGACGACGTCGCAGTCGTCGACGAGGTCGACGAGGTCGCCGCGCGCGAGGTCGAGCGGGACGAAGTCGAACCCGTCCCAGTCCATCGCGGTCTCGAGGTTGCGCCGCTTCTGCGGGCGCTGGTAGTTGTCGTTGAAGCAGTCGACGCCGACGACTTCGTGTCCGTCCGACAGGAGGGACTCGGTGAGGTGCGATCCGATGAAGCCGGCGCAGCCGGTGACGAGGGCTCTCATGGCGGGGAGCACGGTAGCCGGGGCTGAGGCGCGGTGCCAGGGCTTGGACGCATATCCGAGTGCGCCCGGGGGTGGCGACGGCCTACCTTTCCCTCGTCGAGTTTTCCCGGAGGAAGCAGGAACGATGGATCTCACCCGGCTGAAGCGGGGTGCATACGGAAGGCTGTTCGGGCGCCGGCTCCTGCCGTTCCCCGACGACGCCGTCGTGCCGCTCGACACGGCGTCGCACGTCCTGCTGCGCTTCAGCCGCCGGCTGCACGAGTTCCAGCCGCAGCTGTGGTCCAAGGAGGTCGCGTTCGCCGAGGAGATGGCCGCCCGCGGCCGCCAGTTCGGCGTCAGCGACGATCCCGGCGAGGTCTTCGGCAAGACGGTCATGTGGTACCACCGCGACGACGTCGTCAAGCCGCGCCTGTGGAACTACTCCAAGCAGATGCATCAGCTCATCGCGGGACTGGAGGAGCAGGGCAACGAGGCGTTCAACTCGGCCGCCGAGGTGCTGTTCTGGGAGAACAAGGCGTTCATGCACCGCCGCCTCGACGAGATCGGGACGCCGACGCCGCGCACGCAGATCCTCACCGCCGAGACGTGGCGCGACGCCGACTTCTCGGGTGAGCCGCTGCTGGTCAAGCAGGAGCACTCCGCGAGCAGCAAGGGCCTCTGGCACTTCCCGACGGCGGCCGAGGCGCGCCGCTTCCTCGAGCAGTACGCGTTCCGCCCGGGCGAGAGCGTGATCCTCCAGGAGGTCGTGCGCGGCGCGACGAAGGACCTGCGCCTGACGATGGTCGGCGACCAGGTCGTCGAGTCCGCCTCCTACTGGCGCGTCAAGAGCCCGGAGAAGCTCGCGGGCGGGGAGTGGACGACGACCGCCACCTCGAACGGCTCGACCGTCGTGCACGCCGACATCCCGGAGACCGGGGTGGCCGCCGCCGCGCACGTCCTGCGCACCCTCGGGGTCCGCACGGCGGGGTTCGACCTGATGTGGGTCGACGACGACGTGTCGGCGCCGCCGGTGGTGCTCGAGTTCAGCCCGCTCTACGAGCCCAACCCGCCGAAGCCGCGCCGGTACGACGACTGGTCGTACAAGCGCTTCAAGGCGAACCCGTTCGTTGCCGACGGATACTTCGCACAACAGCACCGCGTGTTCCGCGACATCGCGGGACAGGTCCTAGACCAGGGGATGATCTGACCATGAACGTCGACACGACGGCGGCGAAGGTCACCGAGCGCGAGCGGGAGATCCTCGCCACGCTGAAGGAGATCAAGGCCGCGTCCGGCTCGCATTCGCCGAGCCTCTTCACGCTCAGCGACCGCATCCCGGACCTGCAGGTCAACATCGACGCCTGCTTCCTCTCCAACCCGTACGCAACCGACCTGTTCATCGAGCGGATGACGTCCGAGCTCGTCGAGACGGGCGCGATGCGCAAGGTGCTCGAGGCCTACCCGTCGCCCAACAACCACGTCGCCTCGCTGCTCGCGCCGACGCTCGGCGTCGACCCGGCGCAGATCTTCGTCTGCAACGGCGCGATCGAGGCGATCCAGGCGGCGATGCACCGCTTCGCCGGGACGCGCGTCGGCGTGATCCTGCCGACCTTCTCGCCCTACTACGAGTACCTGCGCGCCGACCAGGAGGTCTTCTACTACAAGCTCGACCGCGCGAACGACTTCGCGCTCGACGTCAACGACTTCCGCGAGTGGGTGCTGCGCAACGACCTCGACACGGTCTGCCTGATCAACCCGAACAACCCGAACGGCGGCTACGTCCCCGCGAAGCTGATGCGGGGGCTGCTCGAGGCCCTCGCGCACCTCGAGCTGGTCGTCCTGGACGAGAGCTTCGTCGACTTTGCGTGGGAGGACGCCGAGCGCAACCGCACGAGCCTGACGACCGACGCCGCCGCGCAGGGCAACGTGATGCTCGTCAAGAGCATGTCGAAGGACTTCGGCGTCGCCGGGCTGCGCGCGGGCTACGCGGTCATGGCCCCCGAGCGCGTCGAGGCGCTCGTCGGCAACGGCTTCCTCTGGAACATCAGCGGGCTGACCGAGTACTTCTTCCGCCTCTTCACCGACCCGCGCTTCCAGGCCGACTACGCCTGGGCGCGGCTGCGCTACCTCGCGGAGGCCGAGCCGTTCTTCGGCGCGCTGGGCGCCGTCGACGGGCTGAAGGCGTACCCGAGCAAGGCGAACTTCGTCCTCGTCGAGCTCGACCGCACGGTGCCGATCGAGCTCGTCGCGCCGCTGCTGCTGATCCGCAACGGCGTCTACGTGCGCGACTGCCGCGACAAGATCGGCCTGGAGGACGGGCAGTACATCCGCGTCGCGAGCCGCAAGGGCTTCGAGAACGACCAGATCGTCGCGGCGTTCGAGGACGTCGTGGCCGCGTGCCGCACCGACGGCTGACGCCGCGGCGCGTCGTCGCAGCGAGCACGCGCCGGGTCCGCCACGCGCCGGCGCGCCGGCGGGCGATCCGTCAGGCCCGCGACTTCGACGCGGCGCACCGCGGCGCGGTCCGCGTGTGCTGGGACCTCGACAACACGCTCGTCGACTCCGGCGCGCTGCTGCGCCGGGGGATGCCGCTGCACGAGGCGGCGGTCGCCGCCGAGCCGATCGCCGGCATCCTCGCGCTGCGCGACGCACTGCGGGCGGAGCTCCCCGGCGCCGCGCACTTCGTGCTCAGCGTCCGCCCCGCGACCATGCGCGACGACACGCTGGCGTGGCTCGCGCGCCACGTCGCGGACGTCCCGGAGAGCGCCGTCGCGCTCGTCTCCAGCCCGTACGACAAGCCGCCGGTGTGGCGCCGGCTCGGGCGCGGCGGCCGGCTGATCGTCGTCGACGACCTCAGCAGCGGCCACGAGACCGGCGAGATCGTCGCGTACCGGCACCTGCCGGAGCAGGCCGCGCGCATCGCCGACGCCTACGTCGACCTCGAGACGATCGACGGCCTGGCGCTCCGCCCGAGCGCGTCGGGATCGATCGCCGAGCGGCTCGCCGCGACGGTCAGCGCGCCCCGGCTCTGAGCCGCCCCACCAAGCCGCGCAGCCCGCTCAGGCCGATGCGGCTCCCGTGAGCGGCGCCGACAGCGTCGTCGCGGTGGCGGAGCTCGCCGGCGCGACCCAGGTCGTCGTGCCCATGGCCCCGCCGAACGCGTCGCCCGCCTCGGTCAGGCCCGACGTCTGCGACTGGCTGAACTGCGCCGCGCGCGTGTTGCCGGCCAGGCCGCTCGACGTGCCGTACATCAGGTTGATGATCCCGGCGTCGACCGAGCCGTCCAGGTCCTGGCCGGGCGCGCCCATCGCGAGGTCGGTCCGGCCGTCCGTGTCGAAGTCGGCTCCCGCGAGCGACGCGCCGAAGCGGTCGCCGCCCTCGGTGAGGCCGGCAGCGGCGTTCTGCAGCCACTGCTGGACACGGGTGCCGGTGAGCCCGGCGGCCGAGCCGTACTGCACGTTGACGACGCCCGAGGACGGGCCGGCGCCGAGCGCCTCGTCGGGCGCGCCGATCGCGAGGTCCCCGCGCCCGTCGCCGTCGAAGTCGCCGGCGGCGAGCGACGCGCCGAAGCGGTCGTCGACCTCCGCGAGACCGGCCGACTGCGACTGCGTGAACTGCTGGACGGTGGTGCCGAGCCCGGTCGCGCTGCCGTAGACCGTGTTGACCACGCCGGCGGCGCGGTTCGAGTTGAAGTCCTCGTCCGGCGCGCCGACGGCGAGGTCCGAGCGGCCGTCGCCGTCGAAGTCGCCGGTCGTCAGCGATGCGGCGAAGTGGTCGCCCTGCTCGGAGAGGCCCGCCATCTGCGACTGCGAGATCTGCCGAGCGCGGGTGTTGCCGGCCAGGCCGGTCGCCGTGCCGTAGGTGACGTTGAGCAGGCCGCTGTCGGTGCCCTTGAAGTCCTCGCCCGGCGTGCCCGCGGCGAGGTCGGCGCGGCCGTCGGCGTCGAAGTCGCCGGCGGCGAGCGCGGCGCCGTAGCGGTCACCGGCCGCCACCGCGCCCGCGGCGGAGTTCTGCGTCCACTGCTGCGCGCGGGTGTTCCCCGTGAGGCCGGTCGATGACCCGTACTGCACGTTGATCACGCCGGCCGCGGCGGCGCCGTTGAAGTCCTCGTCCGGGGCGCTCGCGACGAGGTCGTCGTAGCCGTCGCCGTCGAAGTCGCCGCCCGCCAGCGCCGTGCCGAACCGGTCGTTCGTCTCGGCGAGGCCGGCGTCCTGCGACTGGCTGAACTGGCGCGGGGAGCCGCCGGTGTTCAGGCCGGCGCTCGAGCCGTACATCACGTTGATGATGCCCGCGTCGACGCTGGCGTCGAGGTCCTCGCCCGGCGCGCCGACCGCCAGGTCGCTGTAGCCGTCGTTGTTGAAGTCGCCGGTGGCGAGCGACGCGCCGAACCGGTCGCCGTCCTCGGCCAGGCCGGAGGCGGCCGACTGGCTGATCTGCCGGTCCGGGCCGTTCACCACCAGGCCGTTGGCCGCGCCGTACTTGACGTTCACGACGCCGGCGTCGTTGGCGCCGTCGAGGTCCTCGCCCGGGGCGCCGACCGCCAGGTCGGCGTAGCCGTCGCCGTTGAAGTCCGCGGTGTCCGACGCCGTGCGGCGCTGGGCGAACGTGGCGCGGTACGTCGTGTCACTTGCGGGCGTGGTGATGGTGTGCTGCCTGGCGCCGCCGTCGGACCACGAGCCGAACCCGTACACGCGGCCCGCGCGCAGCTGCAGCGGCGCGTCGACGGCGAACGAGAAGCCCTGCCACGAGACGACGTTCTGCGGCCCGGTGACGTTCAGCTCGCCGACCTTGAGCTTGAGCCCGCTCGGCGCCGTCTCGAACGTCAGCGTGACCTTCTTCGGGTCGAAGTCCTGGACGACGCTCGTGCTGAGCCCGTCGGAGTCCGTCGCGGTCAGCCGGACCTCGAGGTTCGAGTTCGTGGCCGCGATGAAGTCCTCGGGCGCCGGGGCCGTGAAGTCGACGTTGTTGCCCGCGACCGGCTGGACGTAGGGGTGGAAGTGCTCGTTGTGGTGCAGGCGCACCTCCCACGTCAGCTTGGCGTCGGCCAGCTGGCCGTCCTCGGCGTCGGTCGCGTGGCCGGTCAGCGTGTAGTGCTGGCCGACGACGAAGCGGCCCGACGTCGTCGGCGCGTCGATGACCGGGACGGGCTTGTTGCCGACCTCGATCTTCACCGTCGTCGTGTCCTTGGCGCCGAGCGTGTCGGTCACGGTGAGCTTGGCCGTGTAGGTGCCGTTGGCGGCGTAGGTGTGGGACGCCGTCGACCCGGTCGCCGTCGCGCCGTCGCCGAAGTCCCACGCGTAGGTCAGCGCGTTGCCGTCGGCGTCGGTGCTGCCCGTGCCGTTGAACTGCACGGTGAGCGGCGCGGCGCCCTGCGTCGGCGTCGCGGTCGCGCTGGCCACCGGGGCGCGGTTGCCCGCGGCGATGTACGTGATCTTGCGGATCTCCGGCGTGGTCGGCTTGACGACGTACAGCGCCCTGCCGCCGCCCTGGACCGGGCCGAAGGTCATGTCGGTGTTGTTCCAGATGCCGGTCTCGAACTCGGAGACCGCGCCCGTCTCGGCCGGCGCGGCCTTGAGGAACACCGAGCCGCAGACGAAGTCGCCGTAGAGGTAGGCGCCGTCGTAGCTGCTGGGCCACAGGCCGGCGGGGACGAAGGCGCCGCCGGTGACCGACTTGCAGCCGCTCGTGTGCGGGTAGGCGTAGATCGGGTCGGTGAGCGCGGCCGGCGGCGGCGGGCAGTCCGTGTACGAGGAGGCGTTGCAGGCGCCCTCGCGCGTGGGCCAGCCGTAGTTCGCGCCCTTGGCGCCGGCGTTGACCTCCTCCCAGTACTCGCCACCGACGTCGTCGATGAAGAAGCGATCCTGCGGGCCCTCGTCGACCGCGATCCGGAACGGGTTGCGCAGGCCGTTGGCGTAGATCTCCTGGCACTTGGTGCCGGCCGCGACGTACCCGGTCTGGGCGCAGGGCGCGGTGCCGGCCCCCGTGTACGGGTTCGTGCTCGGGATGCCGCCCGACGGCGTGATCTTCAGCACCTTGCCCTGCAGCGAGTTCAGCTGCTGCGCGACCGGGTTGCCCAGGCCGCAGTCGCCGGTGATGTAGTGGCAGCCGCCGTCGCCGACCGTGACCAGGACGTTCCCGTCCTTGGCGAAGTCGACGGCACCCCCGTTGTGGAAGCCGTGGTGGGCGGGCAGGTTGTCGAGCAGCGGCGTCGCCGTCGACGGGTCGACCGTCGTCGTGACCGGGTCGAGCTGATAGCGGACGAACCGGTTGATCGCGCCGTCGGCGAGCGTCGTCCCGCACGTGCCGTTGCGCGGGCTCGTGTAGTAGACGTAGATGTAGTGGTCCGAGGCGAACGTCGGGCTGACCGCGACGCTCTGCATGCCCTGCTCGCGGTCGGTGCAGACCGGCACGGTCAGCAGCGGCGTCGAGTTGAAGGTGCCGTTGGCGTCCACCACGTAGACCTGGCCGAAGAGGGAGCTGACCAGCGCGCGGCCGTCGGGCAGGAAGGAGATCGACGTCGGGTAGCCCGTCACCAGCGCGAAGCGCGAGTTCTGAAAGCCGGCCGGCAGCGCCGATGCGCGGGGTGCGGCCACCATCGCGGTGATGATGGTCACGGCGAGCACTGCGGCGATGCCGAGCGCGCGCGCGCTCGGCCGACGAATCGAATCGCTGGTCATGGTCTCCGGTGAATGTGGGGTTGTTCTGTCCGGAGAGCCCGGACGGGCGGCACGACGAGACTAACCGAGGTTGAAGAGCGTCCGCACGAAATCGGCGGATGTTCGACCCCCTCCGCCTCAAGATCGGCCGTGACCCCACCGATCCTTTAGTAGCTTCGCCCGAAGCCCCTGATGAGCGCCGCCACGCAAGCCCCACCCCGCCTGGACGAAGCGGGCCAGGATCGCCTCCGCCTGGTCACGTGCCTGCTCGGCGCGCTCGCGCTCGTCGCGGGCCCGGGGATCGCCGCGCTGAACCCGACGACGGACGCGCTCCTGATCGCGGCCACCGCCCTGATCCTGCTCGTCCCCGTCGTGGTGCGCGCGGTCCAGGGGCGGTTCGACCCCTTCGAGCCGATCTTCATCTTCGTGATGGCCTACGGCGTGATGTTCGTGGTGCGGCCGGCCGCGATGCTCATCAACAACGACATGGGCTTCATGATCGCCGACCGCAGCGTCGACCTGCAGGCGACGTTCCGGCCCGCGGTCGTCCTCGGCCTGCTCGGCGCCGTGGGCTTCGTCGGCGGCTACTTCCTGCGCGCGGGCGAGCGCGCCGCCGAGCGGATCCCGGCGCCCCCGCAGCCGGACATGCGGCGCGTCGTGGTGGGAGCCACCGCGCTGTGGTTCCTCGGCGCCGCGATGTACGGCCTCTTCCTCGTGCAGTCCTCCGCGGGCGGCTCGGTGATCAAGCTGCTCCTGTCCGGCCGCAGCCTCGAGCTGACCCAGGCCTACAAGAACTCGAGCGCCTACCTGTACTCGTCGCCGTTCCTGATGGTGGCGGCGACGCTGATCCTCTTCGCGGCGGCGCTCAGCACGCGCAACCGGCGCGTGCTCGCCGGCAGCGTCCTGTCGACGATCCTGCTGTGCGGCCTGCTCGGCCCGACCGGCAGCCGCACCGTGCTCTTCCCGCTCGTCCTCGGTCTCGGGGTCATCTACTACACGACCCGCGGCCGGCGCCCCCGGGCGCTGTCGCTCGTGGTGGTCACGCTCCTGGCGCTCTTCGTCTCGTCGGTGCTGCTCGACGTGCGCAGCAGCGCGACGCGCCAGCAGGTCGGCGCCGTGGCGGCGGTCAAGCAGAACGTCCGCGACCCGCTGCGGATGTTCGTGCCGCTCACGCGCGACGCCGACGCGGCCGAGCTTCCCGCCCTCGCGGCCGCGGTCGCGGTCGTGCCCGAGGAGGTCCCGCACGAGTGGGGTCGCGGAACGCTGCGCGACGTGCTCGCCCGGCCGATCCCGCACCAGCTGTGGGCGGGCAAGCCCAAGCAGCCCAAGGAGCGGGTCATCGCCGCGATCTGGCCCGACGCCTACGAGGTGGGCGCCGCCAACCCGGAGTTCTCGGTCCTGCTCTCGTTCTTCATCGACGGCGGCTATCCGGGCGCCGTCCTCGGGATGCTGCTCTACGGCGTCCTCTCCGCCGCGCTGTACTGGTGGTACCTGCGCAACGCCGCGAGCGTCGGGGCCCGCGCCATCTTCGCCTCGGCGCTGCCGTTCATCGTCAGCGGCGTGCGCGACACGCCGGTCGACACGCTGCAGCGCGTCGGCATGGTCGCGTTCCCGGTGCTCGTGATCTTCTACTTCTTCGTCTCGCCCGAGCGCACGGGCCGGGTGTCGCTGCCGCGCGTCGGCAGGCCGCTGTCGGCCCGCACGCAGAGCTAGGCCGTCAGGCGACGGCGCCCTGGGCGTCGGGCGTCGGCGCCGCGGGGGCGACCTCCACCTCCGCAGCCGGAGGGTCGTCGTCCTGCCGCGCGGGCCGCGCGAGGACCACGACGGTCATCGCGATCATCGCGGCGAGCCCGACCGCGTAGCTCGCGGTCAGCGCCCACGCGACGCCCTCGGCGCCCGCGTGCGTGCCGACCAGGATGACGGCCGGGATCGCCGCGGCGGCGGTGATCCCCTCCGCCACGGTCCCGAGCGTCGGCTCGCCCGCGCCGCGGGTGCCGTCGGTGAGGACGCGGCGCAGCCCCAGGAAGAGCGAGCCGATGAGCAGGATCCGCGCCAGCGGGACGGCGTCCGCGAACTCGTCGCCGAAGAAGAACGGGATGAGGTCGCCGATGACGAGCTCCAGCGCCGCCACCGCGACGCCGCACACGACGAGCGACAGCAGGAAGAACCGCCACACCGCCGCGCGCGCCTCCGCGCGCGTCCGCTTCGCGGCGACGTGCGGGTAGGCGATCATCCCGAGGCTCTGCGGCACGAAGAGCCGCGTGAGGTTCGTGAACGCCGCGCCGACGACGTAGAGGCCGAGGTCGGACGCGGTCAGCGCGAGGCCGATGAACAGCTGGTCGAGCTGGAACGTCTCCAGCGGCGAGATCCACCCGACCATGCCCTTCACGCCGAAGCGCTTCATCTCGTCGAGGGGCGGCGCGGGCTTGCCCTCGCGGTGCGCGTGGCGCAGCGCGTACATGAGCGTGAGGAGGCTCGCGACGAACAGCGTGACGCTCCAGACGCCGGCGACGAGCGCGATGTGCTCGGAGTCGGCGACGAAGACCAGCACGAGGATCGCGCTGTAGAGCAGCGGCCCCGACAGCCTGGCCATGTTCCACGCGCGGTAGCGGTGCTCGCCCTGGAGGATCGCCTGCGCCCACAGCAGCATGACCAGGGCAGGCACGCCGAGCGCGGAGAACGCGGCGGCGAGGTGGATGCCCGGCGTCTCGTTCCAGAAGACCGCGACGAGGATCACGGCCTCGATCGCGAGCAGGAGCACGGCCTGCCGGATCGCCGTGCCGCGGACGACGCGCAGGATCGCGCGCGTGCTGTGGCCCTGGGCGACGTAGTAGGTCGTCGCGGTGTGCAGCCCGAGGGTCCCCGTCATCGTGAGGATGAGCGGGAACAGCGTCATCAGCGCGAGATGGCCGCGGTTCTCCACGCCGAGCAGGCGCGCGACCACGATCCCGCTGGCCATCAGGATCGCCTGGGTGGCCACGCCCGCGACGACGGTCTCGAATCCGGCGCGTCTGATGGACGTACGCTGCATCGGGACGACTACGCTAGCCGGGAACGCCGCTGCCGTGGAGCGTCCTGGCGCTCTGCACGTCAAGAATTCGGTCCCATAGCCGAACAGGTGTCCAGAATGCTCATTCGCCCTCAGGTGCGCCGCTATGCTCGCCCGCGTCTCCGCGGAGCGCTCTGCCCGTGAGCGAACCCCGCACGAGGACCCACCTTGCCTGAACCCCGGTCACCCGAAGGAACCCCGAGCCGCCGCAGGGCTCTCCGCGCGCTGCGCCGCCGGCTGCCGATCTTCCTGCTCGTCACCGCGCTCGTTCCGCTGACGTCCGTCGCGTGGTCGCTCACGCGCGAGAAGGAGTACACCGCGGGCGCCGCGCTGCTCTTCCGCGACTCGGGCCTCGACCAGGCCATCCTGGGCACGCCGACCTTCCGCTCCACCGGCGACGCCGCGCGCGACGCCGCGACGAACCTCCGCCTGACGAGCCTCGACGTCATCGCCGACCGCACCGCGCGCCGCGTCGCCGGCGAGACCCGCGCCTCCGTGCGCGCGAAGGTCGCGGTCACGCAGCAGGGGCTGTCGAGCCTCGTGCAGATCGACGCCACCGACCGGGTGCCCGAGCGCGCCGCGGCGCTGGCCACGACGTTCGCCGAGGAGTTCATCCGCTTCCGGCGGGAGGCCGATCGCCGCCGCCTGGCGGACGCCCGCGAGATCACCAAGCGCCAGTACCAGGCGCTGACGCCGGCCGCGAAGCTGACCCCGCAGGGCCGCCAGCTGCGCGACCGCTCGCAGCAGCTCGAGATCCTCGCGTCGCTGCAGACCGGCGGCGCCGAGCTCGTCCAGCGCGCGGACGTGCCGACCGCGCCGTCGTATCCGCGGCCGTTCCGCAACGGCGTCCTCGGCCTGTTCTTCGGCGCGATCCTCGGCCTGATCCTCGCGATGCTCGTCGACCGGCTCGACCGGCGCATCCAGGACCCGGACGAGATGCAGGAGGAGTTCGACAAGCCGGTGCTCGCCGCGATCCCGCACAGCACGCGGATGCTCAAGTCGGGCGCCACGCTCCTCGCCTCCGAGGCCGCGACCGCCGAGGCCTTCCGGATGCTGCGCGCGAACCTGCGCTACTTCAACGTCGACCGCGGGCTGCACGTCGTGCTCATCACGTCGGCCGCGCCGGGCGACGGCAAGAGCACGGTGGCCGCGAACCTCGCCGCCGCGTCCGCCGCGAACGGCGCGCGCACCCTCCTGATCGAGGTCGACCTCCGCCACCCGACGCTGGCCCGCGGGCTCGGCGTCGCGGCGAGCCCGGGTCTCACGCACGTGCTCGCACGCGACGCGCAGCTGGACTCCGTCGTGCAGACGGTGCCCGCCACCTCGGGCGCGGCCGACGCCGCGAGCGGCCGCACGCTCGACGTGATCGTCGCCGGTCCGCTGCCGCCGAACCCGACCGACCTCATCGAGTCCGAGCGCATGCGCGAGATCCTGCGCGAGGCCGCGCGCGACTACGAGTTCGTCGTCGTCGACACGCCGCCGACCGCGGTGGTGCCGGACGCGATCCCGCTCGTCACGCAGGTCGACGGCGTCGTGGTCGTCGGCCGTCTCGGCAAGAGCACGCGCGAGTCGCTCAGCCAGCTGCGCCGCCAGCTCGACCACCTCGACGCGCCCACGCTGGGCGTCGTCGTCAACGACGTCACGCTGAAGACGGCCGGGTACGCGTACGGCTACGGCTACGGCTATCAGGCCGACCCGGACGCCGTCGACGACTCGATGACGATGGGCGGCGACGAGCGCCGGCCCCAGCTCGTCGCGGCGCACGACGCGCGCGGCGACTAGCTCAGCCGCGCCGCGCGCGCCTCAGCAGCCCGCGCCTGCCGCGCCGCTTCGGCGGATCCGGCCGCGGCGGCAGCGCCTCGCCGGCCAGCATCGCCCGCGGCGCGTCCTCGGTGTACCACGCGGCCTGCTCGAGCGCGCCCGGGAAGTCCTCCTGCAGGCTCTCGAACGCCGGCCGCAGCTCGGGCGGGCGCCGGCGCGCGTCGTGCGCGTCGGTCGCCACGTTGTGGATCAGGCCCCGCTCGAAGAGCTCGAGCGAGAAGTCCCGGACCGTGGACCCGAAGCGGCCGGCGAGGGAGGCCGCGGTCACCGACATGAGCACGCCCCGCTCGACGAGCTCCTCGACGCGGCCGGCCTCGCCGATGAACGAGGGCGAGCGCTCCGGGTGGGCGAGCACGGGGCGCACGTCGCGGGTCTGCAGGTCGAAGAGCGACTGCTCGAGCAGCCCGCCGACGTCCGTGTACGGGCTCTCGACCAGGCCGTAGCGACCGGCGCCGAGGCACAGGTCGTGCAGCGTCGCGTCGTCCAGCTCGGCGACGCGCGTGATCGCCAGCTCGCCGCCCGGCACCACGCTCACGGGCGAGCCGGCCGCGCGCAGCTCCGCGTTGAGCGAGGCCACGCGATCGCCGACCACGGCGGGCGGGAAGGGATGGTCCTCGCGGATGTGCGGCGTGGCGACGATCGTCTCGATGCCGGCGGCCGCGGCGCGCTCGGCGAGCGCGAGGCTGCCGTCGAGGTCACCCGGGCCGTCGTCGAGGCCGGGGAGGATGTGGCAGTGGATGTCGATCAACGGGCGCGGCCGGTCACCGGCACGGTGAACCGGATGACGCCGACCCGAGCCGGCGCCTCGCCCGCCTCGGTCCACGGCTTGACGCCCATCTCCGCCTGACCCGCGACGCGCGTGAGCCGCTCGAGCCCGGCTGTCGTCAGCGCGAAGTTCAGGGTGACGGTCCGGCCCTCCATCGGCTGGACGACCAGGTCGCCGACGGGCTTGGCGTCGACCCGTACGCCCCGCAGGTTGAGGTAGATCTCCTGCCCGCCGGCGAGCAGGCTCTGCGCGCTGTCGGTCTCGTTCCGGACGCGGACGTCGGCCGACAGGACGCGGCCGCGGAGCGAGCTGCGCAGCAGGCGCACCTGCGTGGCGCCGAGGATGACCGGCCGCTCGGCGCCGGCGATCGTCAAGGTCGCGGTCCGCGCGCGGCACGTCACGGGGTCCCCGGCGCCGGTGGGCGGCGTGACGTCCGCGCACGGCGGGCCGGCGTCGCCTGCGTCGGCGACCGGGTCGGCGGGCTGGCTCGACGGCGCCGAGGCCGACGTGCCGGTGGTCGGCACCGGCCCCGGGACGCTGCCGTCGGCACGGCCGAACGCGATCAGGGCGACGTCGATCACGAGGACCAGGACGAGGACCGCGTAGACGGCGCGCTCCAGGGACGAGGATCGACGGAATCGATGGCTGAGGCTGCGGGTCATCGTGGTGCGGGCGAGGCGGGCGCTGCCGCCTCGCGGGACGTCAGTCTGCCGTGCCCCCGACGAGCTCGTGGAGGGGGCGCTGGGCGGGCCTGATCCTGTCACGTCCCGGCGAGCGCAGCCGCGCCCGCGCCGGGTGGCGATGCAGCACGACGTTCCCGGCGATGTAGCCGAGCCGCTGCTGGAAGTACGCGGTGCCGCTGTCGACGCCGAGCGCCGAGCCCGAGATCAGGCCGCGGACGCCGCGGCGGATCAGATGCTGCGTGACGTGCGTGGAGAGCGCGTAGCGCGCCGCGCTCGAGCGCTCGCGGTCGACGCCGGCCCGCAGGTACACGAGGTACGCGGCCTCGCCGGAGGTGAACACCGCGGAGAAGGCCTCGACGTCGCCGTCGCGCTCGGCGACGTGCACCTCCGCCGCCTCGAGCTGGAGCCGGTAGATGCGCTCGAACTCGGCCACGACGTCGCCGCCCTCGCCGCGGGTCGCCATGTGCCGCGTGAGCGCCGCGCGCTTCTCGCCGGCGTCGCGGAGCTCCCGGCACTCGATGCCGACCTTCTTCGCGCGCGACACGTTCGTGCGCAGCGCCTGACGCGCCTTCCCGCGCAGGTACTCGTCCGGATCGCTCGGCAGCACGAGGACCGCGCGGGCGGGGCGGCGGGCGCGGTGCATGCAGAACCACGGGCCGGTGCGCTCCCAGATCTCGTCGGCGGTGGGACCGGTCCCGATCGCGAGGTGCACCGACGGCGCGCCGCGCAGCGCGCGGGCCGAGCTCAGGATGGTGCGGCGCTGCAGCAGGAGCTCGGACGTGAGCATGATCAGGCCACCCTGCTGCCAGGCGTGCGACAGCGCCGCCTTGGAGTGGCGGAGGTGCAGGAAGGACTGGCTGTCGAAGCGCATGCGGGCGGAGACCACGGCGGCGTCGGTCGTTGACCCGCAATGTGGCGAAACGAGCATAACTTGCAAGCTGTGCGGTTCTCAAGTGCCGCAAGCGGCCCCGCACGGCGCCGCGCGGCGCGAAAGCGGTCAGTCGGTTGACTGCGGCTGACGTCTCAGCCACTCGACCGTCTGCGCGATCCCGTCCTGCAGGCTGATCTGCGCCTCCCACCCGAGCAGTCGCTTCGCCTTGTCGACGCTCGGCCAGCGCCGCACGACGTCGACCTCGAACGTCGGCAGGTGCTCGACCTCGAACGCCTCGGGGTCCTCGCCGCACGCCTCCCAGATCACCTTCGCGATGTCGAGCACGGTGCGCTCGTCCGACGCGCTGACGTTGAAGTCCTCGTTCAGCCCCTTCGGCGACGACGTGGCGGTCACGATGCCGTCGGCGATGTCGTCGACGTGGGTGAGCGTGCGCGTCTGGGTCCCGTCGCCGAAGAGCTGCAGCGGCCGCTGGCCGCTCAGCACCTTCTTGATGACGTCGGGGACCATGTGGGCGATGCCCGGCTCGGGGTCGGGCAGCTCGCCCGGGCCGTAGGCGTTGAACGGCCGGCAGATCGTGTACGGGAGGCCGTGCTCGTCGTGCGCCGCGCGGCAGTAGACCTCGCCGGTGAGCTTGCTGAAGCCGTAGGCCGACTGCGGGATCGGCGTGTCGCGGACGTGCTCCTCCGTCGTCGGGAACTCGGTCGCCCGCTCGAAGACCATCGACGAGGAGACGTAGGTGAACCGCTCGACGTCGTGGTCGAGCGCCGCGCGGACGACGGCGTTGTAGAGCGCGTTGTTCACCTCGGTGAGGGTGTGCGGCAGCCGGTGGAAGTTCGCGATCCCGCCGACGATCGCGGCGAGGTGGATGACGTGGGTGCAGCCCTGCACCGCCTCGCGCGCCTGCGCGAGCTCGCGCAGGTCGCCGCGGTGCACCTCGCAGCCCTCGCGGATCCACTGCGGCGCGTCCCGCTGGTCGCTGACGCGCACCTCGAACGCGGGGTCGCGCAGCAGCCGGCGGACGACGGCCGCGCCGATCGTGCCGGCGCCGCCCGTGACCAGGACGCGGCTCACGCGGGCTGGGTGCGCTCCGCCGGGGGCGCCAGCGCCGCGATCTCCGCGGCGTACCCGAACACCTGCGCGGCGCCGAAGCAGTTCCACGGGTCGACGACCAGCGCCTCGGGGCTCGAGAGGCGGGCGATCGCCTTCAGGGCGTCCGGGCCGCAGAACTCGCTGTGGTTCGTCGCGACGACGACGGCCTCCGCGCCGCGCACCGCCTCGTCGAACGTCTGCGTCGGCGTGGGGACGTGCGGGTCGTGCACCGCGACCTCGACCAGCTCGCGCTCGAGCAGGCGCACGAGCTTGTGGGCCAGCGAGTCGCGCTCGTCGTCGGTGTCGGCCTTGAACGCGAGGCCGAGGACGGCGACCTTGCGGCCCCGCAGTGACGCGAGCCGGCGCTTCATCCCCTCGACCAGGAACAGCGGCACGCTCTCGTTGACGCGGCTGACCGCGAGGAGCATGCCGGGCGCGTGCGAGCGCTCCTCGCTGAACGTGAAGTCCTTGCGCAGGCAGGTGCCGGCGGTGAAGCCCGGCATCTTGATCCCGCCGCGGGGGTAGTCGCGGTTGATGAGGTCGATGACCTCGAAGACGTTCGCGTCGTGCTGCTCGCAGTCCATCATCAGGAGGTTGGGCAGGGCGAACGTCGCGTAGCGCAGGATGTTGGTCCAGATCTTCGCGAGCTCCGCCTGGACGGGCGTCGTCTCGATGACCTGCGACTCGTAGACCTCGAACAGCTCGCGGCAGACGGCGGTCGAGCGCTCGCCCACGCCGCCGACGATCTGCGGCAGCGAGTCGATCTCCTGGAAGAACTGGCCGGCGGCGATGCGCTCGGGCGCGTGGCTGACGAAGAGGTCCTCGCCGACGGTGAAGCCGCGCTTGCTCTCCAGGTAGCCGGCGACGAACTCGGTGGTGCCGGGGGCGATCGTCGAGCGCAGGACGACGCTGTGGCCGGGCTCGAGGACCGGCAGCAGGTCGTCGAGGGCGCTGCGGATGTCGCGCATGTCGATCTCGATGTGCGAGAACGACGGGGTCCCGATGGTGAGGATGATGTGCCGCGCGCGGGCCGCGTCGACGACGCGATCGGAGACCTCCAGGCGGCCGGACGCGTGGACGCGGGCCATGACCTCCGCGCCGCCGGTCTCCTCGAACGGCATGACGCCGTCGCGGACCGCGGCGAGGCGGTCGGGGTCGCGGTCGACGCCGACGACGTTGAGCCCGCGATCGGCGAGGGACAGCGCGAGAGGCAGGCCGACGCGGCCCAGCCCGATGACGGAGACGTCGAGGTCCACGCCCCGTCAGGCTAGCGGCGCGAGGCCGTGTACTGCCGGGCGAACCCCGCGACGAAGCGCGGATTGTACCGGGCGTAGCGCCGCCAGAGGCGCCGCGGCTCCTTGGAGAGCCGGTAGACCCACTCGAGGCCGACGTTCTGCATCCAGCTGGGCGCCTGCGGGACGAGGCCGGCGTGGAAGTCGAACGCGGCGCCGACGCCGATGAGCATGGGCGCGTCCAGCAGCGGGCGCATCTCGCTCATCCAGATCTCCTGCTTGGGCTGGCCCGTGCCGACCCAGACGACGTCCGCCTTGGAGCGGTTGATGTCCTCGACGACCCACTCGCGCTCGTCGTCGGTCAGCGGGCGGAAGGGCGGCGAGTAGCCGCCGACGATCTTCAGGCCCGGGTAGCGGCGGCGCAGCTTGAGGGCCAGCTCGACGAGCGCGCCCTGGTTGCGGCCGCCGTAGAGGTACATGCGCGTGCCGGTCCTGGCCGAGCGCTCGCAGTACTTGGCCATGAGGTCGGGGCCGTAGACGCGGGTGGCCTGGTCGTGGCCGAGTGCCTTGAGCGCCCAGACCAGCGGCTGGCCGTCGGGGACGACGAGGCTGACGTCGGTGACCGCCTCGCGGGTCGCCTCGTCCTCCTGGGCGACCATGACGAGGTGGACGGCGGCGGCGCTGAGCGTCGCGCGGCCGTTCGCGGCGACCGTGGCGTCGATCCAGTCCATCGTCCGCTCGTAGTCGGAGAGCGCGAGCGGGACGCCCAGGATCTCGGCGGTCTCAGGCTTGCTCTCCGGGGCGTCGGAGGCGTCAGGCGCGACGGCCTGGTCTGCACGCGTGATGTCGATGAGCGGCTGATTCATGGCTTTGACCGCCGACTCCAACGGGCCGCAGGCGGAAAAGTCGCGTCCTTGCTTCAGAGCGACGTTCGTCGGAGCGCGCGGGACACCTCCAGGAGTCACGCTCACTTCGTAGCATAGCCGCACAAGGTCGCGGCGAAACGCACCAGAACCTGCAATTTGCGGGGCGGATCGTAGGATCCGCCGCCTATGGGGTTCGTCGATGGCGCCTTCTGGGCGGGGTGCAGGGTGCTCGTGACCGGGCACACCGGGTTCAAGGGGGCCTGGCTGTCACTGTGGCTGGAGTCGCTCGGGGCGTCCGTCTCGGGGCTGTCGCTCAAGCCGCCGACGTCGCCGTCGCTGCACGAGCTCGTGCGCGCTCCGTCTTCCGCCCCCTGCGACGTGCGCGACGCGTCCGCCGTGCGGGCGGCGGTGGCGGCCGCGGAGCCGTCGGTCGTGTTCCACCTCGCCGCGCAGCCGCTCGTCCGCCGGTCATATGTGGACCCCGCCGAGACGTTCGCGGTGAACGTGCAGGGCACGGCGCACGTGCTCGACGCGGTGCGCGACCTCGGCGCCCCGGTCGAGGCCGTCGTCGTGGTCACGTCGGACAAGTGCTACGCGCCGTTCGCGTCGGCGGCGGAGTGGGGGCACCGCGAGACGGACCCCCTCGGCGGGCGCGATCCGTACTCCGCGTCGAAGGCGGCCGCGGAGATCGTCAGCGCGGCCTACCGCGAGTCGTACGGGCTGCCGCTCGCGACCGCGCGGGCCGGGAACGTGGTCGGCGGCGGAGACTGGGGTGCGGACCGGCTGCTCCCCGACGTGATGCGCGCGGCGATGGAGGGGACGCCGGTCGCTCTGCGCTCCCCCGAGGCCGTGCGCCCGTGGCAGCACGTCCTGAACCCGCTGGGCGGCTACCTCGTACTCGCGCAGGCGCTGGCGGGCGGAGACGCGTCGTTCCGCGACGGCTGGAACTTCGGCCCAGAGGTTTCCGACGCGCTCCCCGTCCGCGCGATCGTCGAGCGCCTCGGGACGCTCTGGGGCACCGACCTGCCCGTGGAGACGCAGCCCGGAGACCACCCGCCGGAGACCGCGACGCTCCGCCTCGACGCGACCCGCGCCCGCGTCCGGCTCGGCTGGCAGCCGCTCTGGGACCTGGACGAGGGCCTGCGGGCGATCGTCGACTGGTACCGGGCCTACGCCCGCGAGGCCGACATGCGCGAGACCACGCTCGCCCAGATCGCGGCGTACGAGGCGGCGGGCCGCCGCCACGCCGAGCTAACCGCGCGCGGAACCTGACTCTCGGCCTTTCGTCCAGTCGCTGCCGGACGCTCCGCCGGGTCGCGCCCGGTGCGACGTGACCAACAACGGCCTCGCCCTCATCATCGCCACCCTCGGGACGGTGCTCTCCGCGCGCTCGCTCGGCACCGAAGCGGTGGCCATCACTGCCGTGTTCCTGCTCGGCCTCTTCGTCAGCGAGGTCGGGCGGCGTGCGCCGTAGACGCGCCGCAGGGTGCGTCTAGCGGCGCGCCGAACCTGAGCCCGCGAGGCGCTCGACGAGGGCGTGTCCCGCGAACGTCACGGTCCACACCGCCGGCTCGCCATCCTGCCGCGCGACGAGCCCGCGGCGCTCGAGCCCGCGGAGCGCGAGACCGGCTCCGTTCGGCTTCATCCCGGCGGCCTCGGCCACCGCGGCGGCGTCGGCCTCGGCCTCCCGCCGCAGCGCGAGCAACGCACGCTTCTGAGCGGTGGTGAGCCCGCGGTCGGGCGAAGGGGTGGGGACGAAGACATGGGACATCCGACGCTCTCGGAGCATCCCCACCACCGACGCTTCGCAAAACGGCGTGGGTCAGCCTGGCGACGCTCCGCGAGCACAGCGACTACAGGCCGCCGACCACGCCCGCTTCGCGCACAGTGCGAGACACGTCTGATAGTCCGACGTTTCTCGCAACATGCGAGAAACCCGCGTCATACGCGGCCTTCTCGCAGCATGCGAGTTCTCGTGCGGCGCCGGCCGCTCAACCCTCCTGGTCGGAGTGCCGCCGGTCGATGACCGGAGCGGTCCGCGGGTCGCGGGCGCGGACGTACTTCGCCATCCCGCGGCCGCTCATCGTCGGCGACCACGCCTCCGGCTCGGCGTGTCCCACGGCGAGCCGGCGACGGACGAGGCCCTGCAGCGCGAGCGCGGCTGCGTTCGGCTTCACGCCGCTGATCCGCGACACGCTGCCCACGTCGGCCTCGTTTCCCATCTCGGGACACAGCCGCACGAGAGCGACGAGGGAGCGCTTCTGCGCGAGGCTCATCGGGCGGGAGGGGGGAGGAGGTCGATGCATCGAACGTACGGCTCCAAGTCGAGGATGTGTAATACACAGATATCGCAGAGCGAGCAGACGAAGCCGCGGGCACGCGTCTCTCGACGTGAATTCGATGCAAAAAGCGAGAAATTCGTGGACGGCGCCGCGCGGCGCCGGGCGCGGCTAGACGCCGCCGCCGACGAGCGCCTCGACGCCCGCCTGGTCCAGCGTTCGCTGGAGGCCTTCGCGGAGCTTGACCTTCGGCTCCCAGCCGAGGATCGCTTTCGCGAGGGAGATGTCGGGCTGGCGGACCTGGGGGTCGTCGGTCGGAAGCGCCTCGAAGACGATCTCCGACTTCGAGCCCGTGACCTCGATGACCGTCTCGGCCAGCTCGAGGAGGGTGAACTCGTCGGGGTTTCCGATGTTCACCGGCAGGTGGTGGCCGGACTCGGCGAGCCCGATCATCCCCTCGATCAGGTCGCTGACGTAGCAGAAGGAGCGCGTCTGCTTGCCCTCGCCGAAGACCGTGATCGGGCGGTCGGTCAGCGCCTGGCGCATGAAGGTCGGGATGGCGCGGCCGTCGTGCGAGCGCATCCGCGGGCCGTAGGTGTTGAAGATCCGCATGATCGCGGTGTCCACGCCCTGCGCGCGGTGGTAGGCCATCGTCAGCGCCTCGGCGTACCGCTTCGCCTCGTCGTACACGCCGCGCGGCCCGATCGGGTTCACGTTGCCCCAGTAGGACTCGGGCTGCGGATGGACCTGCGGGTCGCCGTAGACCTCGCTCGTCGACGCGATCAAGAAGCGCGCGCGGTGCTGCTTCGCCAGGCCGAGCGTGTGGTGCGTCCCGTACGAGCCGACCTTCAGCGTGTGCAGCGGGATGCGCAGGTAGTCGATCGGCGACGCGGGCGAGGCGAGGTGGTAGACGAAGTCGACCTGCTCGTCCACGAAGTACGGGTGGATGATGTCGACGTTGAGGTGGACGAACTCGGGCCGGCGGATGTGCTCGATGTTGTGCAGCGAGCCGGTCTCGAGGTTGTCGACGCAGATGACGCGGTGCCCGCGCTCCAGCAGCGCATCGCAGAGATGCGAGCCGAGGAAGCCGGCGCCGCCGGTGACGAGGGAGGTGGGCATAGCGGTGAATGTAGCGTCACGCACAGTGGGCGGACCTCCTCCCAAACGGCGCGCGCTCGCATTGGTTGCGGTCATCGCCGCGGCCGACGTCGTGCTGCAACGCCGCCGCCTCCCGCGCCCGCTCATCGCGCTCCTCGACGAGCCCGCGCACGCCGCGACCACCGCGCTCCTCCTCGACGCCTCCCCCGTCCGTCCGTCGCCGAAGACGTACCGCGAGGCGTTGATCGCGAGCGTCCTGCTCGACGCCGACCACGTCCCCAGCGAGCTAGGGTGGGACGTCCTGCGCCGCGGCGCCGCGCGCCCGTACGCGCACACCGCGGTCGGCATCGCGGCGGCCGCGGCGCCCGCGGGACGAGGCGCCGCGATCGGCATCGCGACGCACCTCGTCCGCGACGCCGCGAGCGGCCCCGGCGTCACGCTCGGCTGGCCGGTCTTCAAACGGTCGCAGCGCGTCCCCGCGCCGCTCTACCACGCGCTGATCGCTACGGCCGCAGCACGAGCCGCGTGGCGGAGGGGCGCGCCGGGCCCGCGTCGTCGCGACCCCTGATCGCCACCCGCACGCGCAGCGGCGCGAACTTCCGCACGACCGAGCGCGCGGCCTCGTCGAACCCGATCGCCACGTCCTGCGTCCCGCCCGACACGACGCCGTAGCCGGCGAGCCCGAGCCGTGCGACGCGCCGGCGGTCGACGCGGCGCACCGTCGTCACCCGCAGCGTCCCCGAGCAGCGCTGGAACGCCTGCGGCGGGCACTCGACCCGCACCTTCAGCCCGTCCGTGTCGAGCGTCCGCGCCAGCGCGACGACCCGCGGCGAGAACGACATCAGCCGCTGCTCGCAGTCGGCGTCGACCGCGTCGACGAGGTCCATCCACACGCGGTCGGTCTCGCTCCCGCAGCGCACCTCGTCGCGCCTGCCGTCGCGCGCGACGATCCGGTCGAACCCCGCGTCGCCCTGCAGGCTGTCGAGCCCCGGCCGGCCGTAGATCACGTCGGTCCCCGGCCCGCCGAGCGCGACGCCGCCCGCGTTCGCCGGCGCGAGGACGTCGGCGCCCGCGCCGGCGCGCACGCCCTCGACGTCCGGCAGGACGTTGTCGCGCTCTGGCGACGCGAGCAGCAGGAACGTCGGCATCGCGCCGTCGAAGGTCAGCGTCTCGCCCGGGCGGTCGCCGTCGTCGGCGAAGCCGTCCGGATCGGCGACGACGTTCCCTGGCCGCCGCCCGTAGTCGGCGACGTCGCTGTCGGGCCCGCCCTGCATCGCGTCGGAGCCGTCGACGAAGCCGTCCGCGCGGAAGACGTCGTCGCCCGCCCCGCCCTGCAGCAGGTCGTTGCCGCGCGCGCCGCTCAGCAGGTCGGCGCCGCCGAGCGCGTCGAGCCGGTCGTCGCCCGGCCCGCCGTACAGCCGGTTGCCGCCCTCGGTGCCGATCAGCGTGTCGAACCCGTTGCCGCCGACGGCGCGCTCGACCTCGAGCACCTCGTCGCCCTCGCCGGCCAGCCCGTCGTCGGCGCCGCCGGCGAGCGTCACCGTCACGTCGCCGCGCCGGCCCGAGTAGGTCACGGTGTCGGCGCCGGTGCCGCCGATCAGCAGGTCGTTGCGCGGCCCGCCGCGGAGCGTGTCGTTGTCGCTGCCGCCGCGGAGCGTCGCGCGGGCGCTCACCGAGGAGCCGATCGAGATGCTGTCGCTCAGCGGGCCGAGGTCGGCCGCGACGTCGGTGATCCCCGTGCCGCACGCGACCCGGTCCGGCCGCGCCTGCGTGCACCCGGGCCCGGCGGTCACCGGCGTGCCCGAGTCGCGGACGGTGACGCCGCCGCCTGAGCGGCCGGTGACGGTGATCGCGTTGCGCTCGCGGCCGGGCGCGGCGATGGTGACGGTCGTGCCCTCGACGGAGACGGTGGCGGCGCCGGCCGGCGCGGCGGCCAGGAGCGCGAGCAGCAGCGCGAGCGGGAGAGGGCGGTGCATCATCGTGGGCCGAAACCCGCGTGCGGCGGCAAAGGAGCGGAGCGGCGCCTCAGCCCGCGAGCAGCGCGAGGTCCGCGTCGACCATCAGCCGGATCAGCTGCTCGAAGCTCGTCCGCGGCCGCCACCCCAGCGCCTCCTCCGCCTTGCGCGAGTCGCCGATCAGGTGGTCGACCTCCGCGGGCCGCACGAGCCCGGGATCGAGCGTGACGTAGTCCTCCCATCCGGCGACGCCCGCCTGGTCGAAGGCGATCTCGACGCAGTCGCGCACGGAGTGCGACTTGCCGGTCGCGATGACGTAGTCGTCGGCCGCGTCCTGCTGGAGCATCAGCCACATCGCCTCGACGTAGTCCTTCGCGTAGCCCCAGTCGCGCCGCGCGTCGAGGTTGCCGAGCCGCAGCCCGGAGCGCAGCCCGAGCTTGATCGCCGCCGCGTGCCACGTGATCTTGCGCGTGACGAACTCCAGCCCGCGCCGCTCGCTCTCGTGGTTGAAGAGGATCCCCGACGTCGCGTGCAGGCCGTACGACTCGCGGTAGTTGACGGTGATGTGGTGGCCGTACGCCTTGGCCACCCCGTACGGCGAGCGCGGGTAGAACGGCGTCGCCTCGTTCTGCGGGACCTGGCGCACCTTCCCGAACATCTCCGACGAGGAGGCCTGGTAGAAGCGCGCCTCGGGCGCCGTCTCGCGCATCGCCTCGAGCATCCGCGTCACCCCGACGCCGGTGAACTCCGCCGTCAGCGTCGGCTGGATCCACGACACGGCCACGAACGACATCGCGGCGAGGTTGTAGATCTCGTCGGGCTGCGACGCGCGCATCGCGTCGCCGAGCGAGCGCTGGTCGAGCAGGTCGCCCTGGTGCAGCGTGATCCGCTCGCGCAGGTGCTCGATGCGGTCGAACTTCTCGGTCGAGGCCCGCCGCACCATGCCGTGCACGTCGTAGCCCTTGTCGAGCAGCAGCTCGGCGAGGTACGACCCGTCCTGCCCGGTGATCCCGGTGATGAGCGCGCGCGGTGGCAAGGCGCGCGCAGTCTAGGGAGCGTTCGTGCCCTCGCGCCCGTAGCTGTCCGACAGCCGCACGACGTCGTCGAGGTGCGGCGTCGAGACCTCGAGCACGTCGGCGTCCTCGATCGCCTCGATCGTGTGGATCTCGCCGGGCCGGTTGCGCCACTGGGACCCCTCGCCGACCTCGGTCTCGGTCAGCGCGTCGGCCGACTCGCCCTTGAACAGGGTCAGGCGCCCGCGCAGGACGTAGCTCGTCTCGTCCTTGTGCTCGTGGTACTGCACCGACAGCTTGTGGCCCGCGTCAACGTGCAGGATCTTGCCGACGTACTGGTCGGTCCAGGCCCACCAGATCTCGTAGCCCCACGGCTTGTCGATGCGGACTGGGAGCTGCTCGGGAGTGACGTCCATCGCCGGACCTTATCCCGCGGCCCGGGCCCATTCCTCGGGCGACGGCGCGCTCCAGTCGCCCCGCCGTCCCTTGCGCGCGAAGCGCACGAGCCAGGGGAGACGACGCAGCGGCTGCGGGTCGTACATGAGCGACTTGACGAGGTAGCCGGCGGTCAGGACGAGGAACTCGAGCGGGCCCGACCGGCGCTTGATCCACATGAAGTTGCGGATCCGGTAGAGGTCGCGCCAGAACGCCTCCCACGGCACCGGCGCGTACGTCAGGCCGAAGCGCTCGTTGAAGAACCGCGCGCGGCGGGTCACCGCGCCGCCGCCGCCGATCGGGACCTTGTGCAGGATCTCGGACTCCGGCACGAGCCGGATCCGCCCGTGCTCGCGCAGCCGCAGCGAGTACTCGGCGTCGTCGTAGCCGATGAAGAACTCGGCGATGGGGAGGCCCGCCGCGCGCGCCGCGCCCGTCCGCATCAGGAGCCCGACGAACGACGCGCACTGGACCTCCTCCCGCCGGCCGGCGGCGTACGCCGACTCGGGCAGCGGGACGATGAACCGGCCCATCCGGCAGCGGTGCTGGAGGTCGATGGACCCGTCCGGGTGGACGACCGCGGAGCACACGGCCGCATCTCCGGGGTTGGCCGCCGCGATCAGCTCGGCCAGCGCGTCCTCGCGCGGCTCGGCGTCGTCGTCCATCAGCCACACCCAGTCGCGGCCGGCCTGAACGCCGAGGCGCACGCCCTCGCGGTAGCCACCGGCGCCGCCCGTGTTCTCCTCGCGGCGCTCGAAGCGCACGCGCGGGTCGTCGAGCAGGCCGGCGCCGCGCAGGTGCTCCTCGGTCCCGTCGGTCGACGCGTTGTCGAGGACGATCACCTCGTCGACCGGGTGCGTCTGCGCGAGCAGCGCGCGCACGCACTCGGCGAGGAGGGCCTTGCGGTTGCGCGTCAGCACGAACGCGCACACCGAGCTCATCGCCGCGCCCTGTCGTGCACGACGCCGGCGACGAGGCCCGCGCCCTTCGCGCCCTCGTAGAGGGCCGCGTACGGCAGCCAGCGCAGGAGCCGGTGGCGGCGCAGCCAGCGCAGCTCGGCGCGCGCGTACGCGAGCGCGGTGCGCGCGACGACGAGCAGCGAGCCCCCGCCGGGCGCGTACGCGCGGCGCGAGCTGAGCCCGCTCTCGTAGAACCGGCGGAACGCGGTGCGCAGCGTGTACGGGTGCGAGTGGCGGACGACCGCGCGCGGCTCGTAGGCGATCGCGTACCCGGCGAGCAGGACGCGCTGAGACCACTCCTGGTCCTCGCTCATGTTGATGTCGTCCACGAAGCGGAAGCGCTCGAAGACGTCGCGTCGGATCGCGCTGTTGGCGTTGGAGAAGAGCGTCGTCTCCATCGAGAGCTCGGCCGCGGAGGCGGCGCGCTGCACGCGGGCGCGCTCGCCGTAGAGGAAGTCCAGGAAGAAGCGCTCGGGCGGCTTGGCGTCCTCGTTGGCGACCTGGCGGCCGTAGGCGCCGGCCACCTGCGGGTCGCGCACCGGCGCGGTGAGCAGCGCGAGCCAGTCCGGCGTCGCCGGCACCGCGTCCTGCGAGACGAAGACGAGCACCTCGCCGCGGGCGAGCGAGACGCCGAGGTTGCGCGTGCCGCCGTGGTTGAACTCCTCGGGCGGGATGCGGTGCACGCGGGCCCCCGCGGCCTCGGCGAGCCTGTCGCTCCCGTCGGTCGAGCCGGAGTCGACCACGACCACCTCCACCTCGTCCTCCACGCGCTGCTCCGCGATCGCGTCGAGGCAGCGACGCAGGTCGTCGCCGCCGTTCTTGACGGGGATCACGATCGAGATCACGGCGCGGGCTAACGTAGCGGCGCGTGATCTGGGCGGTCATCGTCACCCGCGACCGGCTCGCGCTGCTGCAGCAGTGCCTGGCCGCCCTCCGCACGCAGACGCGCCCGCCCGACCGCATCCTCGTCGTCGACAACGCGAGTGGCGACGGCACCGCCGCGTGGCTCGCGGCGCAGGAGGACGTCGAGACGCTGCGGCTGGAGGAGAACGTCGGCGGCGCGGGCGGCTTCCACGCGGGGCTCGAGCGGGCGCACGCCGGCGGCGCGGAGTGGATGTGGCTGATGGACGACGACACGATCCCGCGCCCGGACGCGCTCGCCGCCCTCCTGCGGCCGGAGGACCCGGAGCTGCTCCTGCGCGCCAGCGTCGCCGTCTGGAAGGACGGGCGACTGCACCCGATGAACGTCCCGGGGCTCGAGCGCGAGCGCATCGAGCCGCTCGTCGAGGCCGCGCCCGCGCGCCTGCTGCCGCTGCGCACGTCGACCTTCGTCTCGCTGCTCGTGCACCGCGCCGCGGTCGACCGCTTCGGCCTGCCCGAGGCGCGCTACTTCATCTGGAGCGACGACATCGAGTACACGGCGCGCGTGACGCGCGGCGGGGGGCGGATGGCGCTGGTGACCGACAGCGTCGTCGAGCACCGGACCGCCGAGCCGTACACGGCGGTCACGAGCGCGGGCGACCGCTTCTACTTCCACGCCCGCAACACGCTCTACATGGTGCGGGGGCGGTCGTGGAGCGCGCTGGAGAAGGCGTCGCTGCTGTACGTGCTCGCGCTCACGTCGCTGCAGTACGTGCGCGGCGGCGGGTCGGCGCGGGTCGTCCTGCGCGGGCTGCGCGACGGCGTGCGCCGCGCTCAATGACCGCGAGTCACCGCCGATCAAGAGGACGTGCGCCCGCTCCTGGTCCTGCTCGCGTTCGCCGTGCTCCTCACCGCGTGCCCGTCCGCGGGTGCCGACGCGCGCGTCCCCGACCCCGACGCGCCGGCCGGCGCGCAGTGGAACTGGCTGCCCGACGAGGACTGGGTCGACGCGCGCTGGCTGCCGTTCGACCAGCAGCGCCTGCTCGACGCGCTCGGCATGCGCTACGACGACTTCCGCGACGACGTCCTGCGGACGGAGGCGCCGATCGCGGCCGCCGCCCGTCGCCGCGGGCTGACCGTCTCGGCGCTGGCCACCCGGCTGCTCGCCGGGCGCCGCCCGACGCGCACGCGGCTGCGCGAGCTGCGCCGGCGCACGATCAAGGTGCTCACCCAGCAGCACCTCGCCGACCACGTGTTCACCCACAACTTCCACAACTCGGCGATCACCCGCGCGGCGCCCGCGATCTTCGGCATAAGCTCGGGCGCGTACCTGGGGACGATGCGGACCAAGCTCGTGTGCCCGCTGAGCCTCGGCCGGCGCTACGGCCGCTCGCGCGAGCACGTCGAGACGGCGACCCTGGCGGCCCTGCGCGCGCGCAACCGCGCGGGCGTGCGCCGCGGCGCGACGACCGCCCGGCAGGCGGCGGTGTTCGACTTCTCCGCCCGCGCGGCCGTCGTCCACTGGCTGCTCAGCAACGAGGACGGCCAGCCGCTGCGCTAGCGGGTGGCCAGCCGGAACAGCTGCCACAGCCGCTCCTCGCGCGTCCAGTACGGCGCGGCGAGCAGGCGCACGCGCGGGACGCGCGGCGGATCACCGGCCCGCGTCGCCCGCGCCCCCGGGACGAGGTAGCCGCGCTCGCCGGCGAGCAGCCGGCCGGTCGCGCCGAAGCTGCGCGGCGGCTCGCCGCGGACGAGCAGCGCGCCGGGCTGGACCGCGCGCAGCGCGACGAGCCCGTGGCGGCACGCCTCGATCGCGTCCTCCTTGTCGAGGATCCGCGGCCACGCCTCGTCGCCCGCGACGACCGCGGCGAAGAGCGCGCCCTCGGGCATCGCCTCCCGCGCGGCCTCGAGCGCGGCGAGGCAGCCGTCGGCGGGCTCGACGCCCGGAGCGACGACGAAGGACCACGTCACGGCGCGCCCTCCACCGACGGGTCGACGTCGGCCACGACCTCCGGCTCGCGGCGCCAGAGCGCGCGGATCTCGTCGGGGCGCACGAGCCGCAGCGGCGCCGCGCACGCCGCGAACACAACCAGCCCGACCGCGACCTTCGACCCGGCCGTCCACGAGTCCGGCACCGCGAGCACGAGCACGAGGACCATGACCGCGGTCGCGCCCGCCGCCCGCGCGATCCGCCCGAGGTCCAGCGGCGGGTGCCCGACGAGGACCTTGATCCGCCAGATCAGGTACGCGAACACGACGACCTCCGCGCACACGGTCGTGACCGCGGCGCCCGTCATCCCGTAGGCGGGCACGACGAACAGGTTCGCGACGAGGTTCACGACGGCGCCGATCGACACCGCGATCGCCTGGTGGCGCTCGTCGCCCAGCGCGACCGAGCTCGTCCCCCAGTTGATCGAGAACGGCACCAGCGCCGCCGCGAACATGAGCACGATGAACGGCGTCCCCGCCCGCTGGAACTCGTCGCCGAACAGCCCCGGGATGAGCTGCTCGCCGACGACGAGCGCACCCGCGAGCATCGGCAGCGACGCGACGAGCGCGAGCGACGCGAAGTAGCCGATCTGCTCGCGCACCTCCTGCCGCGAGCGCTTCGCCAGCGCGCTGAAGTGCGGGAAGAGGACCGAGCCCCACAGCGCCGCGAAGGCGAGCACGCCCAGCGGGATCCGGTAGGCGACCGCGTACTGCCCGACCTCCTCGGTACTGCGCAGGTAGCCGATCAGCAGCGCGTCGACGGTGTAGTAGATGGAGATCATCACCGCGGCGATGCCGAGCGGCACGCCCGCGCGGAAGCGCCGCGCGAGGTCCCGCGCGCCGGCCCGCAGCTCCGGGCGCCCGCTCAGCCGCAGCACGGCGACGCCGGTGATGACGCTCGTCGCCGCCACGCCCGCGAGGTGGATCCACGCGAGCGGCGTCGTGTCGCCGGCGTGCACGAACAGCACCGCGAGCACCGCGAAGGTGATCGCTCCCACCGCGCGCGCCATCGCCATCACCGTGAAGCGCTGGTAGCCGAACAGCACGAAGACGAGCGACGCCGCCTCGATCGTGAACGTCAGCCCGACGATCGGGATGAGCCCCTCCGACGTCTCGTCGGCCGCGAGCACGGGCGCCAGCGCGACGAGCAGCGCGTACGGGATCACGCACAGCACGCCCTGCAGGGCGACGATCTCGCCGAGCAGCGGCCTGACGCGCTCGGGGTTCTGCGCGAGCTCGCGCGTGGCGAGCGCGGTCACGCCGAAGTTCGCGGGGATCGCGAAGTAGCCCATGAGGTTCAGGGCGAACGAGTAGGAGCCGACGTCCTGCGGCCCGAGGCGCCGCGCGATCACGGCGAGGACGAAGAACCCGATGACCTGGGCGAGCAGGGTCGCCGCGCCGAGCGCGACGAAGCCGGTCACCGTGCGGCGCATCGGCTAGGGCCGCGGCTTGACCAGGCCGTCGCGCAGGCCCCGGGCGACGACCTTGACCGCCCACCACTTCACGCCCTCGGTGGCGAAGAACTGCTGCAGCTGCGAGCCCAGGACGATGAACCAGCCGACCTTCTCCTTCGCCGTCAGCGTGTCGCCGCGCAGGATGAAGAGCCCGTTGCGCACCGCGTAGTAGAAGCGCTCCTTGCCCTCCCACGGCTTGTGCGCGGTCTTCGTCTTGTGGACGGCGATGCTGCGCGGGACCATGTAGCCGTCCTCGTAGCGGAGGATGCGCTGGGTGAAGTCGATGTCGTCGGCCCAGATGAAGAAGCCCTTGCGCGGCGGGCCGTAGCGCTCGACCGCCTCGCGCTTGACGAGCAGCGAGGGGAAGGTGTTCGCGCGGATCTTCAGCACCGACTGCTCGATCCCGCCGACGAAGCGGTCCATGTCGTCGACCCTCAGGCCCGGCCAGTTCATCGGGTGCATCGAGCCGTCCGTCCACAGCACCTTCGAGGCCAGCAGCGCCGGCTCGCCGAGCGGGCGGCGGGCGTCGAGCAGGATCTCGAGGGCGTCCGGGTTGGGGATCGTGTCGTCGTCCATGACCCACAACCAGCCGAAGCCGCGGGCGGACGCCGCCTTCATGCCCTCGTGAAAGCCGCCGGAGGACCCCTCGTTCGTCGGCAGCTCGAGCACCTCCGCGGACGGGAACTCCTCGCGCACCATGTCGAGCGTGCCGTCGGTCGACGCGTTGTCGACGACGAGCACCGTGTCGGCGGGGCGGGTCTGCCCGGTCACCGCCTGCAGGCACTCGCGCAGCAGCTCCTTGCGGTTGTAGGTCACGACGACGGCGCAGACGGTCTCGTCGCTCACGCGGCGTCCCTCCACAGCAGCGCCGACCCGGCGTACCGCCGGCGGATCTCGTCCATGTCGGGGTTGAGCAGGTCCCAGCCCCACTTCTCGCGCCAGTAGGCGTAGTGGTGGCGCAGGCGCTCGAGGTGCTCGGGGCTCGGGCCGCCGCCGGCGCCCGTGCGCTCCTTGACCCGCCGCTTCACGCCCGCCGGGAGCATCCGCCCCACGCGCGCCTCGATGCGCTCGCGCGCCGACGGCGCCGGCGCGTCCTCGCGCGTGTGGCGCAGGCCGACGCGATGCACGACGTGCACCGTCGGGAGGAAGAGGTTGCGCTTGGAGAGCTTGTGGCGGATGGAGAGCGCGAGGTCGAGGTCGTCGAACCAGACGGGCTGGAAGCCCATGTCGTAGCCGCCGACGACCAGCGCGTCGGCGCGGCGGTACATCATGCAGCAGCCGATGCCGCTGTCGACCTCGACCGGCTCGGACCCGTACGGGACGTCCTTCTCGCGGAAGCGCTCGACGTTCTGGTGCAGGGTCCGCTCGCCCACCCGCTCGGTGATGCGCGTGCTGCCGTCGTGCAGCCCCTCCGCGCCGACGATGTTCACCCCGTAGGCGTGCACGTAGCCGGAGTCGAAGACGACGCGCGGGGAGACGACGCCGACGCGCTCGTCGGCGAGCAGCACCTCCAGCATCCGCTCGAGCCAGCCCGGCGTCTCGACCGTCGCGTCGGCGTCGAGCTGCACGACGACGTCGCCGCTCGCCAGCTCGAGCCCCTTGTTCAGCGCCACGACGACGCCCGACGGCGGCTGCTCGTGCAGGACGAAGCGCGCGAAGCGGCCGGAGTCGCGCCAGCCGCGCAGGATCTCCAGCGACCGGTCGTCGGAGCCGTCGTCGACGACGACGATCTCGAAGTCCGGGTACGTCGTGTGCTCCGCGAGCCGCTCGAGGACCAGGTCCAGGGCCGGCTCGTTGTTGCGGTTGGGTATGAGGAGCGTGACCCGCGGTGTCACGCCGCCGCGGCCAGCCGGGTCGCGAGCTTGTCGAACGTCGTGAGCGCCTGCGCGACGACCTGGTGCATGTCCAGGTACTGGTAGCGGGCGAGGCGCCCGACGAAGGTGACGTCCGGCTGGGCCTCGGCGAGCTGCTCGTAGCGCTTGTAGAGCGCCCTCGTCTCGTCGTTCGGGATCGGGTAGTAGGGGTCGCCCTCGGCCCGCGGGTACTCGACGTGGTAGCTCGACGACTCGGCGACCTGGCCGGTCATGTGGCGGTACTCGGTCGTGCGCGTGTAGGGGACGTCGACGCTCGGCTCGTTGATCGACGCGGTCGGCTGGAGCAGCCCGCCGCCGGGCGTCGGCTCGTTGCGCAGCTCGAACTCCAGCGAGCGGTAGGGCAGCTTGCCGAAGCGGTGGTCGAAGAACGCGTCCACCGGGCCGGTGTAGACGAGGTGGTCGTAGGCGATCTCGTCGCGCACGTCGTCGAACTCCGTCGACGTCCGGACCTCGATGTTCGGGTGGTCGAGCATCCGCTCGAACATGCGCGTGTAGCCCTCGGCCGGCATCTGCTGGAAGCTGTCGGTGAAGTAGCGGTCGTCGGTGTTCGTGCGGATCGGGATCCGCGCGCAGACCGACGCGTGCAGCTCGCTCGGGTCGCGCTGCCACTGCTTGCGCGTGTAGCCGCGGAAGAAGAGCTCGTAGAGCTCGCGGCCGACCTTGGCGACGACCGCGTCCTCCGACGTCTTCATCAGCTCGACCGGCTCGCGGCGCTCGGCGTAGAAGGCCTCGACCTCCTCGTCGGTCTGCAGGTCCAGGCCGTAGAGCGCGTTGATCGTCGTGCGGTTGATCGGCATCGGCACCAGGAGGTCCTCACGCGCGCGGGCGAGGACGCGGTGCTCGTACGGGCGCCACTCGGTGAACCGCGACAGGTAGTCGACCACCGGCATGTGGTTCGTGTGGAAGATGTGCGGCCCGTACTTGTGGACCAGGATGCCGTGCTCGTCGCGGTAGTCGTACGCGTTGCCCGCGACGTGGTCGCGGCGGTCGATGACGAGCACGCGCTGGTCGAGCTCGGTGGCCAGGCGCTCGGCCATGATCGAGCCCGCGTAGCCCGCACCGACGACGAGGGTGTTGAAGTCGTTGCCCATCGGGTCGGTCAACGAGGGTAGCCACGAGGAGTTCCGCGACGCTGGCTACCATCCAACGCCGAGCGCGATCCCGCGACTTCCCGCGCGAGTGACCGTTTCCCTCTGCTGTGAGCACCACGCAGGCCACACCCGCCGCGCTGGCCCACTCCGGCGCCGCCTCCGAGCCGCTCGTGTCGGTCGTGATCCCCTGCCTCAACGAGGCGGAGAACATCGAGACGTGCGTGCGGCGGGCGCTCGCGGTGCTGGCCGAGCACGACCTCGACGGCGAGGTCGTCGTGGCCGACAACGCGTCGGAGGACCGCAGCGCCGAGCTTGCCGAGGCGGCCGGCGCGCGGGTCGTCACCGAGCCCCGCCGCGGGTACGGGTCGGCCTACCTCGCGGGCCTGTCGGTGGCCCGCGGGCGCTACATCGTCATGGCCGACGCGGACCTCACGTACGACTGGGCGGAGATCCCGCGCTTCGTCGAGGCGCTCGAGGACGGCGGCGAGCTCGTGATCGGCGACCGGATGGACAACATCCAGCCGGGCGCGATGCCGTGGCTGCACCGCTACGTCGGCAACCCGGTCCTCACCGGCATCCTCAACCTCTTCTTCCGCACCGGCGTCAACGACGCGCACTGCGGGATGCGCGCGGTGCGCCGCGAGGTGCTGCCGCAGCTCGACCTGCGCACGACCGGGATGGAGTTCGCGTCGGAGATGGTCATCCGCGCCGCGAAGGAGGGGCTGGACATCCGCCAGTTCCCGATCGAGTACCACCCGCGGGGCGGCGAGTCCAAGCTGTCGAGCTTCAGCGACGGCTGGCGCCACCTGCGCTTCCTGCTCGTGCACTCGCCGACGCACCTGTTCGTGGTGCCGGGCGCGCTGCTCTTCCTCGTCGGCCTCGTCGCGGCGACGATCTCGCTGACCGGAATCGAGCTGTTCGGGCGCGAGTGGCAGCTGCACGCGATGGTCGCGGCGGCGCTGGCGATGATCGTCGCCACGCAGGTGCTCGCGCTCGGCCTGGCCGCGCACGCCTACGGGATGTACTTCCTGGGCGAGAAGGACCAGTGGTTCGACCGGATGCGCGCGCGCTTCCGGCTCGAGCACGGGCTGATGCTGGGCGGCGCGATCACGCTCGTCGGGCTGGCCGCCGCCGGCTGGATCGTCCTGAAGTGGATCGACCGCGGGTTCGGCGAGCTGTCGGAGGAGCGGCTGATGGTCGCCGCCGCCACGCTGATCATCGTCGGCGTGCAGATCTTCTTCTCGTCCTTCCTGCTGAGCATCCTCGGGCTCCGCCGGGCGCGCTGAATGCTCGTAGCCGAGCGCAGCCGGGTGCGGCCGCGCCTGGATCGCGAGACCGCGGCCCCGATCGGCCTGCTCGCCGCCGGGGTCCTGGCCGTGGCGCTCGTCGCCGTCGTCACCGGCCTGCAGGTCACGATCGCCGCGCTCGACGAGAGCGTCTACAAGTTCGCCGCCGTCCAGCACGCCAACGACTTCCCCCTCGGCGTGCTGCACGAGCACACCTCGCGCGGCGCCGCGCGCCTGTACTCGTTCGTCGCCTCGCCGCTGTTCTGGCTGTTCGACGGCGACGTGGCGGTGCGCCTGGCGCGGGCGCTCAACGGGCTGTTCTTCTCCTTCACCGCGATCCCCGTCGCGCTGCTCGCCCGCCGGGTGACGACGTCGCGGCTCGCCGCCTCGGCCGCGGGCGTGCTGGCCATCGCGGTCCCGTGGCTGACGCTCGCGACGATCATGTTCTCCGAGTCGCTTGCGTACCTGCTCTTCGCGTGCACCGTGCTGGCGATGGTGCGCGCGCTCGAGGCGCCGAGCTGGCGGCGCGACCTGCTCGTGCTCGGGCTGATCGCCGCGGTGGTCTTCACGCGCGTGCAGTTCGTGGTGCTCGTCGTCGCGTGGGTCGGCTACCTCGCGATCTGGGAGCGCCACCGCTGGCGGGCGTTCCCCGTCACCGCGGGCTGCACGATCGCCGCCGCGGGCGGCGCGCTGCTGCTGCTCGTCGTCGGCGTGCTGAGCGGGCGCCTGCGCGACCTCGCCGGCCCGTACTACGACATCGCCAATCGCGACGCGGTGCCGGGCAACTTCGGCCTCGGGCTGCTGTGGGAGGTCGAGATGCTCGCGCTCGGCATCGGGCTGCTGCCGGCCGTGCTCGGGGCCGCGTGGTACCGGCACGCGCTCGGCCGCCGCGACGGCCCGGCGTCCTTCCGCTTCGCGGCGCTGTCGCTGACGCTCATCGCCGTGCTCTTCGCGGGCACGCTGTGGGCGCAGGGCGGCTTCCTCGACTACCGGTCGGAGGAGCGCTACTTCATCTACGCCATCCCGCTGCTGTGGATCGGCGCGGTCGCCGCGCTCGAGCGCCTGGAGATCCCGCGGCGCGCGCTGGTCGTCGGCGGCATCGCGCTCTCGTTCGTCCTGCTCACGGTCCCCATCGCGGTGCAGGCGACGGGCGAGCAGGCCTTCCTCGGCCCGGTGAGCATGTCCGCCGGGCACGCGCTGCCGCGCATCCAGCGCGACGTCGACGACTTCCTCGGGCTGCAGGGCGCGATGGGCGGCCGCGACCTGCTCGGCCTCGTCTGCCTGCTGCTCGTCGGGTTGGCCGCCTTCGCGTGGCGGCGCGGGCCGCGCGCGCGCTGGCTGGCGATCGTCCCGGCGATCGCGCTGCAGCTCTTCGTCGGGTCGTACGCGTTCCGCGGCGTCTACGGGAAGCTGACCGACATCGGCGGGCTGACGCCGGACATCGCGTTCTCCGACCTCGGCTGGGTCGACCGCGCGACCCCGGGCAAGCCGCGCGTGTTCCTCGTCGACAACCAGTCCAACGGCCGCGAGGGCTACCAGCGCAACACGGTGTTCTGGAACGACGAGGTGGCCGACATCTACTCCGTCGGCCCGATGCACCTCGCCTCGCCCGGGTTCCCGGTCTTCACGCTGCCGACGACGACGACCGACGTCGCGCCCGACCTGCGCCTCAGCGTCCCGCTGCCCGAGATGGCCGTGGCCGCCGTGGACTCGCCGCTGTTCCAGGTCGCCGGCCAGGAGGTGCGGCGCTCGCCCGACGGTGGGCTGGCCCTGATCCGTCCGGCCAAGCCGTGGCGGCTGACGTGGATCGCGACGGCGATCGACACCGACGGTCAGATCGTGCGCAGCCTCGACCTGCGGATGGCGGGCGGGCACCGCGTGACGATGGACCTGCGCGCGCCGATCGACGACGGGCAGGAGGGCAAGGTTTCGATCTCGCTCGCCGGGCGCACGCAGGAGGTCGCGTTCGGGTCCGGCCGCCCGGGCGAGCAGAAGGCGTCGTTCGACGCGTGCGGCCGCACGGGCGTCGTGGACGGCCGGATCGACCTGAGGAACGCCGCGAGCATCGGCGACAACCGCTTCAGCGGGGCGCGTCTGCTCTCGGTGCGTCTCGAGCCCTGCTAGCCGCGGTCGAGCGCCACACGCTCAGCCCGAAGGCGACCGCGACGAAGAGCGGCGCGCCGAAGACGAGCAGCACCACCGGCCACAGGACCCACGTCGGGGCCAGGCCCCCGGTCATCGAGGACGCGCGCTGGACGAGCTCGCCGCGGCGCGAGCGCAGCGAGTGGCCGCCGCGCTCGAAGAGGACGAGCTCGATCTCCTCGCCCCGGCGCGGCCTGCCGTTCAGGGTCGTGTCGACGATCGTCAGCGAGCGCCCCTCGTTCGTCCCGATGAGCTGCACCGGCGTCGGGCCGCGGTTGCGCCAGCAGAAGCGGCCGGTGACCTCGCGGCCCGGGGCCTTGAACTCGATGTCGACGAGGCCCTCGGTCTTGGGCGGCAGCTGCGCGGTCGTGGCGGTCGCGCGGTAGCCGGGGGCCGTGGCCTCGATCGTGACCTTCGGGCCGGGCTTGCGCGGCGACTGGACGCGGAAGTGCGCGCGGGCGGTGTCGGCGTAGAACGTGACGGGCGCGACGCACGCGGTGTCGCCCGGCGTCTCGAGGCGGACGACGGCGCGCGAGAAGAGGGCGCCGAGGGTGGGCGAGGAGGTCGTCGCGTCGCGCAGCTCGGCGGCGCTGTTCCACGTCCCGCGGCCGTGCCAGACGGTCACGACGAGGACCGACGCGACGGCGAGCACGACGAGCAGGACGCGGCGGCTAGGCAAGGAACCGCTCCACGCCCAGGCCGAGCATGGCCATCGAGTGCAGGGAGGCGAGCGCGAGCGCCGCGCCCGCGAACGGCACGCCGAGCCAGCGGGGCAGCGACGTGGCCACGAAGGCGACGGCGGCGCCCATCAGCGCGATCCCGGGCAGCAGGTAGCGGCCGGTGATGACCACGCCGCCGCCGGCCTTGATCGACGTGTAGCTGACGAGGTGCAGCAGGCCGATCATCCCCACGAACATGAGCGCGCAGATCACGACCGCGGGCCACCGCCGGCGGATCGAGCGCCACCGCAGCGCGGCCGTGGTCCACAGCGTCAGCAGCCCGAGCCACGCGCCGATCTGGATCGCGTCGTAGACGCCGTTGGGGAAGTCGAGCTCGAGGTTGACCGCGCCGCCGAAGAAGCGGCTGATGAACATCTGGCGGTAGCCGTAGCCCTGGCCGACGGACGCCTCGAGGAAGTCGAACTTCGGGAAGTAGAACTGCCAGACGTAGGAGAGGAACTCCATCGGCACGAACGACCCGGCCGCCGGCGCCGCGCCGCCGAAGCCCGCGCCGCCGGCGTGGCTGCGCGTCCACGCCGCGCCGAGCACGATCGAGAGCAGGAGTGCGACGCCCGCGCCGCCGCCGAGGATCAGCGCGGTGCGCCGCGGCGGCCGCGCCCGGACGAGCGCGATGGCGATGGCGACGCCCGCGAGCGGGGCGAGGAAGTAGCCGCGGCCGTGGGTGAGGACGCCGAGCAGCGCGAGGAGGGCCAGCGCGACCACGCGTCGCGTGCTCAGCCCGCGGCTGACCAGACGCAGCGCCGCGAGCAGGACGGCGGTGCTGAGCAGGACGAGCATCGCGTCCGGGTTCACGTTCCCGGCGATCGACGCGAGCTTCGGGTTCAGCGCGACGATCCCCGCGACGAGCGGGCGCGCCCAGCCGGCGGCGAACAGCTCCGCCGCGATCATCCACGCCAGGCCGACGGTCAGGACGAAGAGCGCGACGGTCGCCAGGCGCACCGACATCAGCCGCCCGAGCAGCGACCGGTCCGGCGTCAGCTCCCACACCGCCGCGGCGTAGAGGTAGTAGACGGGCGGGTTGGCGGCGGCGGCGTTCGGGCCCGTCGCCGCGTTGCGCGCCCGGTCGCCCTCGCGATCGAGCTCGGCCTCGACCTCGTCGACGCGGTGCCAGGCGGGGCGGCCCTCGAAGTGCTGGGTGATCGGCAGGAGGTACAGGCCCTCGCCGAGGATCTCCAGCTCGCGCGAGTACTGGCCGCTGCCCGAGTCGCGCTCCGGGCCGTGCCCGGTCTCGACGAGCGCCTGGACGTACGCGATGTGCGTGAGCTCGTCGGGGCCCTGGAGGGGAGGGGTGACCGCGGCCCAGGCGATGCCGTTGGCGGCGGCGAGGACGAGCAGGACGGCGAGCGGCGCCGGCGTCGACCGGACGCGGCGCCACGCACGACCGGGAAGCTCGCGCCACGGCATCGCGCGGCAGACTAGTGAGCGGCCACGCCCGCGCCGTCGTCTACCCTCTGGGCGCCCGGAGCGCGCGCAACTTCAGCGTGCGCGCGCCGTTCCGTGCAGGAGTCCATGAGCGACCTCCTAGCCATAGTCCCCGCCTACAACGAGGCCGGCGCCATCGCCGGCACGATCGCCGAGCTGCGTCGCCACGCGCCCGGCTTCGACGTCGTGGTCGTGGACGACGGCTCGACCGACGGCACCGGCGACATCGCCCGCCAGGCCGGCGCGCGCGTCCTCCAGCTGCCCTTCAACGTCGGCATCGGCGGCGCGGTGCAGGCCGGCTACGTCTACGCGGCCGAGAACGGCTACCAGGTCGCCGTGCAGGTCGACGGCGACGGCCAGCACGACCCGCGCTGCCTGCCGGTGCTGCTCGAGCGCCTGCGCTCGCGGCCCGACCTGAACATGGTCACCGGGTCGCGGTTCATGTCGGCCGACGGCCACGGCTACCGCTCCTCCGCCTCGCGGCGCCTCGGCATCCGGATCTTCGGCCGCATCCTCTCCGCCGTCGTCGGACGGCCGGTGACCGACCCGACCTCCGGGCTGCGGATGACCGACCGGCGCGGCATCGAGCTGTTCGCCCGCGACTACCCGCACGACTACCCCGAGGTCGAGGCCGTCCTGCTGCTCCACCACCACCGCCTGGCCGCCGAGGAGCTGCCGGTGCGGATGCGCGAGCGCCAGAGCGGCGTGTCGTCGATCAACGCGTCGCGCTCGATCTACTACATGATCAAGGTGCTGCTGGCGATCTTCGTCGGGCTGCTGCGCTCGCGCCCGACGGTGGAGCCCGGCGACGAGGCGCCCGTCCGCGCGCAGCAGGCGGTCTGATGGAGTCGCGGATCCAGATCGTCGCGATCCTCGCCACCGCGATCCTGTTCGTCGTCGTGTTCGAGGCGGTCCGCCGGCGCCGGCTGATGGAGCGCTACGCACTGCTGTGGCTGTTCAGCGCCGCGGTCTTGCTCGGCCTCGCCGTCTGGAAGGACGCGCTCGAGGAGTTCGCGTCGGCCGTCGGCATCTACTACGCGCCGTCGGCGCTGTTCGCGATCGCGCTCGGGTTCATCTCGATGCTGCTGCTGCACTTCTCGCTCGTCATCTCGCGCCTCGCCGACCAGACGAAGGTGCTCGCCCAGCGGGTGAGCCTGCTGCAGGCGCGCGTCGACGAGCTGGAGGCGCGGCGGGGCGCCGAGGCGCCCGCCGTCGCCGAAGAGCGGCCGCACCTCGTCGCCCGCCGGTAGATGGCGGTCGCGGCGCCCGCCCCGGCGCGGGGCACGTTCGGCGGGGTGGTCGCGCGCGTGTGGACGCCGCGGGTCGCGCTGCCCGTCGCCTTCGTGCTGAGCGCCGCGTGGCTCGCCTGGCAGGCGTCGCACGTCAACTCGTTCATCTGGCTGATCGACGAGCTGCTGTACATGAAGTACGCGGTCTCCTACAGCGACTTCGTCGGGCTGATGCCGGCCGTGCACGGGCAGGCGTACGGCGCGCCGAACCTGCTCTACCCCGTGCTCATCTCGCCGCTGTTCTGGGTGCTGTCGACGCCGGACGCCTTCAAGGCGGCGCACATCGTCAACGGAGGGCTCTTCGCGAGCACGATGTTCCCCGTGTACCTGACGTGCCGCCGGATCGGCGCGTCGTGGTCGTGGTCGCTGTTCGGCGGCCTCGTCGCCGTGTGGGTGCCGTGGTCGGTCGCGTCGCTTGTGCTGATGACCGAGGCGACCGCGTACCCCCTGTTCGCGTGGGCGGTGTTCGCGAGCACGGTGGCGATCGTCGACCCGCGCCCGCGCAACGAGGTGCTCGCCCTCGTCGTCATCGCCCTCGCGGTGCTCGCCCGCACGCAGCTGGTGTTCCTCGTCGTCGTCTTCCCGCTCGCCGTCGTGTTGTGGGAGCTGTCCCGGGAGGCGGGTCCGCCGCTGCGCGAGCGGCTGCGCTCGCGGATCGCGCTGGTGATCGCCGCGCTGCTCGGCGCGGCGCTCGTCGCGCTCGTGCAGATCGCCGGCGGGAACCTGCTCGGCTCCTACGAGATCACCACGACCACGACGCTGCTGCCCGGCGGCCTGTGGGACTCGATGATGGTCCACGTCTCGCACATGATCATCGGCGTGACCGTCGTGCCCGCGGTGATGTGGGGCGCGTGGATGCTGATCGCCGGGATGCGGCCGCTCAGCGAGGCCGAGCGCGCGGGAGCGATCGTCTCCGGCCTGGCGTTCGCGGCGACGATCTACCAGGCCGGGTGGTTCGCGCGCACGATCGGCGGCGGCGTCTTCCAGGAGCGCTACACGATCTACGTCGCCGCGCTGTTCGCGGTCGGCCTCGCGGTGCTCGGGTCGCGGCCCGGACCGGCGCCGCGCGTGACGCTGCTCGTCGCGACGTTCGCGGCGGCGGTGGCGATCGCCGGCAGCCAGTTCGGGATCGGCGAGGCGGCGGGCGCGTTCGGGCGGGTCGCGTCCGCGGGCGCGGGCCTGAACGAGAAGTTCACCGAGCTGCAGCCCGACGCGAACAGCATCGTCCCCGGGCGCGACCGCAGCATCGCCGAGCTGGCCGCCCTGTTCGTCCTGCTGGCGGGACTGCTGGTGACGATCGCGTTCTCCGTGGGCCGCCGGGCGCGGCTGCTGGTCGCGGCAGTGTGCGTGCTCGCCCTCGTCGGGTCGGTCGCGCAGACGCGCTGGCTGTTCCCGAAGGTCATCACCGGCATCGCGGAGAGCTATCCGGCGATCCTGCAGGGCGTCGACCAGGTGCCGCGCGACTGGGTCGACCAGCGGGCGCCCGACGGCGCGCGCGTGGGGATGCAGCCCGGGCGGATCGGCCAGCCCGACGACGGCAACCACTGGATGTGGACGGAGTTCTGGAACAAGCGGATCACGCGCGAGTACACGCTGGCGGGCACCGGGCCGTTCACCGGCTGGCCGGGACACAAGCTCGTGGTCGATCCCGCGACCGGCAACGTGGCGACCGACGAGGTGCCGGACGTGCTCGTCATCGGCCCGGGCGACCCGACGCTGCGGCTGAGCGGCGAGATCCTCTCGACGGTGCCCTACGGGGCGGCGCTGCTGAAGCCGGCGAAGCCGCTGCACGCCGAGTGGCTGATGACGGGGTCGACCTTCGACGGCGCGCCGGGGTCGGCCGACCGGCGACTGCGCCTGAGCATCTTCCGCCCGTCGCGCAAGGCGGCGGTGACGCTGGTGGCCGACACCGCGGGGCCGGAGAACCCCGAGGACGTGCGGTTCTCGTGGTCGGTCCGCGACGACGACGGGCTGCGGGAGGGAAAGCTCGCGTCGGGCGGCAAGCGCAAGGTCGTCGTCCACGGCTCGCGCGTCACGATCGAGCTGCCCGCGCTGAAGCTCGCGGGCGGCAACGACGGGACGGTGCGCGTGCTCAGGATCGATCCGGCCTGAGGACGGCCTCCGCGAAGCGCCGCAGCGGCCCGGCCGCGAGCGCCGCCGCGATGAGCGCCACCCCCACACCCGCGACCGCCGGCGGCAGCACGTCGCCGCCCGCTAGCTCGGCGCCGGCGACCGTCACCGCCACGATCGCGGCGATCCGGGCCGCGGCCGTGCGGCCGGTCCGCGACCCGCGCGCGAGCGGCGCGAACGCGAGCGTCACGACGAGCAGCTCCGTCGCCCACGAGATCCGGGCGGTGGCCGACGCACCCACGGTCAGCGTCAGCGCGGCGTTGGCGGCCAGGTTGAACGCGAGCGCCGCGGCGTTGAAGCGCAGGTACGCGCCGCCGCGCTCCATCGCGATGTAGACGTAGCCGAGGACGAAGGCGACGAAGATCAGCGCGCTGAGCGGCGCGACGAGCTGGAGGTAGCGGTCGGCGGGAGCGAGCTTCGGTCCCCCGATGAGCCGGCAGACGAGCGGCGCGAAGCCGATGAGCGCGGCCGCGGCGATCGCGCCGAGCGCGGTCATCGCGGTCGCGAGCTCGTGGACGACGTGGTCGTGGGTCAGGCGGACGCTGCGCCCGCGCGCGGCGATGATCGGCAGCAGGGCGCCGCCGACGATCCCGGCCACGACGATGATCTGCTCGACGAACTGGAACGCGAAGAGGTAGCGGGCGACGTCCGCGGCGTCCTCGGCCGCGTTGAGGAAGACCGTGTAGACGCGGGTGTAGGCGGTGGTCAGCGCCAGGGCGGCGGCGAGCGGCGCGACCTCGCGCGCCAGCGAGCGGACGAGCGCGCGCTCGCCGTCCGTGCTCGCGCCGCCGCGCTCGGCGGCGAGCGCGCGGGCCGACGGCGTGCGCGCGAGCTCCCGCCGCACGAGGACCGCGAGCAGGAACGCCGGGACGGTGAAGCCCACGAGCGCCATGACGGGCGCCGACGCCTCGGTGGCGACCGCGACGGCGAGCGCGCTCAGGCCGATCGCGGCGACCACGGCCTCCAGCGCCGTCTGGCGGTGCAGGCGGTGGTCGGTCTGCAGGAACGGCGTCGCGTTGAGGACGTCCGCGCGCGCGACGATCTGCCCGCCGAGCGCGAGGGCGAGGACGAAGGCGCCGGTCCCGCGCAGCGCGACGGACAGGCCGGTGACGATGGCCAGGGTCAGCACGCCCAGCCCGATGCGGACCGCGCGCAGCGTCGCGGGCGCCGGCGCCTGATCGCGGCTCTGGGTCAGGCGGCGGACGACCGCCGGGCTGATCGCCGGGTCGAGCAGGACCGCGGCGAGCGTGACCAGCGACAGGATCGTGACCCAGTCCGCGTACCGGTCGAGCGTGAGCTCGCGCGCGACGAGCGCGGTGCTCAGGACGACGACCGCGAGCGTGATCGCCCGTGCGACCGACTGCGCGGCGACGGTGACGCCGGCGCTGCGGGCGGTCAGCGCGGCGGCGCCGTCCCCCTCCGGGGTCGGGGTCTCGACAATCATCAGCGCGCCGGCCGGGCGGCCACGGCCTCGTACAGCTCGCCGAGCCGGCGGGCGACGTCGCGGCGGTCGTAGCGCTCCTCGGCCCAGCGGCGGTTGCGCTCGCCCTGGCGGCGGCGGAGGTCGGGGCCGGCCGCGAGCCGTGCGAGCTTGTCGGCGAGCAGCGCGGGCTCGTGCGGGACGACGAGGCTGTCGGGGTCGCCGACGACCTCGGCCAGCGAGCCCGAGTGGCCGGCGACGACGGGAAGCCCGGAGGCCATCGCCTCGACGACGGCGAAGCCGAACTGCTCGCGCCACGTCGTCCGCGGTCCGCTGGCCAGGACGAAGACGTCGGCGGCGCGGTACGTGTCCGGGAGGTCGGCGTAGGACACCGAGCCCGCCAGCTCGACCGCGTCCTCGACGCCCATCCGGCGCGCCATCTCCGGCAGCCGCGGCGCGAGCGGACCGGCGCCGACGAGCTTGACGCGGACCTCGATCCCCCGCCGCCGCAGCAGCCCGGCGGCGACGACGACGTCGTCGACCCCCTTCTCCTCGACGAGGCGCGAGACGCAGAGGATGCGGAGGGGGTGGCGACCGTCGCCGCCCGCCGGCTCGGAAGCGGGCCCCTCGGCGGCCGGCCGGAAGCGCTCCACGTCGATCCCCGGCGGCAGCACGGTGATCCGGTCCTCGGGGACGCCGTTGACCTCGAGGTGCAGGCGCGCGTCCTCGCTGATCGCGATGCAGTGGTCGACTCCGGCCGCGACCTTCTGCACGCGCCGCGCGACGAGGCCGTTCTCCCACGGCGGGAACGCGATGTTCTCCCACACGGTCGCGATCACGCGGCCGCACGCCCCGGCGTCGCGCGCGCGGACCGCCTGCAGCGAGTACGGGAACGAGAGGTCGGCGACGTGGGCGACGTCGAAGCCGCGCAGCGCGCGCTCCAGGCCGAAGACGTAGTCGGCGTTGCCCGCGAAGCGGTGGACGGCGGCGCCGACGATCGCCGGCGCGCGCACGATCGGATCGCGCAGGCAGGGGAGCCGCCGGACCTCGATGCCGCCGCCGAGCTCGTACCGCCCAGCGAAGGAGGCGAAGGCGACGACCTCGTGCGCCAGCCCGTCGACGTTCTGCAGCTCCCACGCGTTGAGGTTCGGGCCGCGGACGTAGGCGATGCGCACGAGCGCGGGCCATCGTAGCTACCTTCTCGCCATGGACGCGACCATCCGCGACGCCCGGCGCGGCGGCTACGAGACCGCGCGCCCGGACGTGCAGGCGCTCGTTCCGCGCGCCGCGGAGCGGATCCTCGACCTCGGGTGCGCCTCGGGCGCCCTCGGGGCGGCGCTGAAGGCGCGCCAGGGCGCGGAGGTCGTCGGCATCGAGCTCGACCCCGGCTACGCGCGCGACGCGGAGGACCGGCTCGACCGCGTGGTGTGCGCCGACGTGGTAGCGGGCCTGGAGGAGGACCTCGGGACGTTCGACTGCGTCGTCGCGGCCGACGTCCTCGAGCACCTCGTCGATCCGTGGGACGCGCTGCGGCGCGCGACGGCGCTGCTGCGCCCGGGCGGGGTCGCGGTCGTGAGCGTGCCGAACGTCCGCTCCTGGGAGACCTTCCGCGAGCTGGGCTGGCGCGGGCGCTGGCCGCGGCGGCCGGCGGGCCTCTTCGACGCGACCCACCTGCGCTGGTTCGCGCTCGCCGACGCGCGCGAGCTGCTCGAGCAGGCGGGGCTGCGCGTCGACGCGGTCGAGGGCCAGCTGTGGTTCGAGGGCCGCCAGCGCAGCGTCGCCCGGCTGCTCGCCCGGACGCCGCTCGAGCCGTTCCTCTACGGGCAGTACGTGCTGCGCGGCGTCGCGCGTGGGTGAGCGGCCGGACCTCGCGCCGGGCCTCGTCCTCGGGGAGGGCGTGCAGGTCGGCGAGGGCGTCACGATCGGTGCGCACGTGACGATCCACGACGGAACCGTGATCGGCGACGGCTGCGTGATCGAGGACGGCGTCGTGCTCGGCAAGGTGCCGAAGCTCGCGCGGACGTCCGCGGCCGCGGGGCGCGGAATCGAGCCGCTCGTGGTCGGCGCGCGGGTCACGCTCTGTGCCGGCTGCATCGTGTTCGCCGGCGCGCGGATCGGCGACGAGGCGATCGTCGGCGACCAGTCCTACGTGCGCGAGCGCGCGCGGATCGGCGCGGGCACCGTCGTCGGCCGCGGCAGCGCGATCGACAACGACGTGACGATCGGCGAGCGCGTGCGGATCCAGACCGACGTCTACGTCACGGCGGGGACGGTGGTGGAGGACGACGTCTTCCTCGGCCCGCGCGCGATGACCACGAACGACGACACGATGAACCGGCTCCCGCCCGGCGCGCTCCTCGCCCCTCCCACGCTGCGCAGGGCGTGCCGCATCGGCGGCGGCGCGGTCCTCGTCCCCGGCGTCGAGGTCGGCGAGGAGGCCTACGTGGCCGCCGGCGCGGTCGTCACGCGGGACGTCCCGCCGCGGGCCGTCGTCATGGGCGTCCCGGCGCGCGTCGTGCGCCAGGTACCCGACGGCGACCTCCTCTGACGTTCCCGCCGGTCCGTTTGCCATCGTTGTCACATGGCGACCGAACAGATCGGTGGGCTCGAGGTCGACCTCGAGCGGCTGCCCGAGGAACTGCGCGAGCTCGCACCGACGATCCGCACCTGGGCGAGCGGCGACGAGGACGAGCGCGAACAGCGGCAGGAGGCCGCGGCGACGGAGGACCTCGCCGCCTACTGGCTCGACGTGTCGCAGCGCTTCCCGGAGATCAACGCGTACCTCGACCGTGAGATCGAGGGCGAGCGCTCGCCCGAGGCCCTCGTCCTCGGCTGGACCGCGGAGGGAGCGCTCGAGGCGGCGACCGTGATCGAGCGCCGCACCGGCCAGTCGCCGGCCGGCGGCCCGCCCGCCGCGGCCTAGCGCAGCAGCGCGCGGACGACGCGCCAGTACAGCGCGAGGACCGTCTCCGCTCCCGGGATCGACCGCCCCGCCGCGAGGTGCGGCGAGTCGAGCGACGCGACGAACGCGTCGGCGAACGCTCGCGGGCCGATCCGCCGCGTCGCCTGCACCGCGCGCCGGCGCTCCAGGATCCGCGGCAGCTCGCGCACCACGGCGGCCTGCGAGCGGAGCTTGGCCCGCAGCCAGCCGCCCCGCCAGCTCGCGACCAGCAGGATGAGCTCGAACGCGAGCAGCGCCGGCGCGAGCAGCGCGAGCAGCGGCGCCGGGTAGCCGGAGAGGACGGTCCACCAGCGGTTGCGCTCGAGGTAGAACCACTTGTAGTCGCCCTTGGTGAACGCGTACTCGTGGGCGACGCGCGCCGCGGGCGCGACGCCCACGCCGTGGCCGGCGAGGCGCAGGCGCAGCGAGAGGTCGAGGTCCTCGCCGTACATGAAGTACCGCTCGTCGAAGCCGCCCGCCTCGTCCCAGGCGGCGCGGCGGATGGCGAGCGCCGCCCCCGATACGAAGCCGACCTCGTGCGGGTCGTTCGGGACCGAAGCGACGGGCTCGTCGAGGCGGCCCGCCCACCCGAAGCCGAGGAAGTGGACGAGGTTGCCGGCGGTGTTGACGACGTCGCCGCCGGGCAGCGTCACGAGCGCCTGCCACGCGCCCCACCCCGGGCGCTCCTCCGCCACCGCCCGCAGCGCGTCGAGGCACCCCTCCGCGACCTCGCAGTCGGGGTTGAGGAGGAAGACCAGCGGCGCGCGCGTCGCGCGGACGCCGACGTGGCAACCGGCGGCGAAGCCGAGGTTGGCGCCGGTCGCGATGACGCGCCGTCCGCCGTCACCGCGCGTCGCCTCCGCGGCGCCGACGGCGCCCGCGCCGTCCGTGGCCTCCGCGGCGCCGACGGCGCCGACGCCGTCCGCCGCTTCGGCGGCGACGCCGAGCGCCTCGCGCGCGGCGCGGACCGAGTCGTCGGACGACGCGTTGTCGACGACGACCACCTCGTCCCCCTCGCGCAGCTGCGCGCGCAGGGCGGCGAGCGTCCGCGGCAGGTCGGCCGCGCTGTCGTGCGCGACCATGACGACGGCGATCGCCGGCGCGGCCATCAGGTCCCCTGCGTGTCGCCGAGCCCGGACAGCGTGTCCGGCGGCGGGCCCCAGCGGCCGCGGAAGAAGTCGACGGCGCCGCGCACCACGCCCGCCACCGCCGCGCGCGCCGCGCGCCGCTCCTCGTCGCCGCGGCGCGGGTCGACGACGCGCCGCCCGTGCACGGCGACCTGGATCAGCGCGCGGCCGAGGCTCCCGACGACGCCCTTCCAGCCGACCGCCGCCCGCGCGAGGTTCAGGCCGTTGCGCGTCATCAGGTAGCCGTACGCGCCGGGGCGGCTCGGCGCGCCCACCGACTGCTCGCCGCGCGCGGCCCGCACGACGCCGACGCGAAAGCCGGCGCGCCGGGCGCGCAGCGACAGTTCGGACTCCTCCGCGTAGATGAAGAGCTTCTCGTCGAAGAGGCCGACGCTGCGCAGCACCTCCGCGCGGATGAGCATGAACGCGCCGTCGATCGAGTCGGCCGGGACGATCCCGTCCTGCTCGTCGGGCGGCGGCGACGTCACGTGGGCCATCCCGCCCGTCGCGCTCATGCGCGCGCCATAGGAGAACATCGTCCGCCGCTCGGGGTCGTACAGCTCGGGCCCGAGGATTCCGTACTCGGGATGGCGCTCGCCGGCCTCGACGAGCGCCCGCAGCGCTCCCGGCTCGAACCGCACGTCGTGCGTCAGGAGCAGCACCCAGCGCGGATCGCGCTCGAGCTGCCGGCGGATGCCGAGGTTCATCCCGCCGGTGTAGCCGAGGTTGCGGGGCGTCTGCACCACTTCGACGTCCGGGTGCGGCAGCGCGGGCGCAGGCGTCCCGGGCGCCGTCGGGTTGTGCACGACGATGATCCGCCCGGGGTCGACGCCGTCGGCGAGCAGGCGGTCGGCCAGCGCGGCGGCCGGGGCGCCCGACCCGTGCGTGAGCACGACCACGCGGACGGCGCTGAGAGGATCCTCGGTCACGCGGGCGGCGAGGCTAGCAGCGGCCTCCCGCTATTTTGGACGCGTGAGCACTGCCGCCCGCCCCCGCGTGCTGGTGACCGGCGCGGCCGGCTTCATCGGCTCCCACGTCGCCGATCACTGCCTCGCCCTCGGCATGGACCTCGTCGCGACCGACGACCTCTCCGGCGGCTTCGCCGAGAACGTCCCGGGCGACGCGACCTGGGTCCAGGGCGACCTGCGCGACCCGGCGTTCGTCAGCTCGCTGTGGGACGACGGCCCGTTCGAGCACGTCTACCACCTCGCCGCGTACGCGGCCGAGGGTCTGTCGCACTTCGTGCGGCGCTTCAACTACGAGACGAACCTCGTCGCGAGCATCAACCTCATCAACGAGGCGATCCTCCACAAGGCGTCGACGTTCGTGTTCACGTCGTCGATCGCCGTCTACGGCGCGGGGCAGACGCCGATGACCGAGGAGCTGACGCCGCAGCCCGAGGACCCGTACGGCATCTCGAAGTACGCGGTCGAGCTCGACCTCGCCGCGGCGCACGAGATGTACGGCCTGGACTTCGTCGTCTTCCGCCCGCACAACGTCTACGGCGAGCGCCAGAACATCGCGGACCGCTACCGCAACGTCATCGGCATCTTCATGAACAACGTCATGCAGGGCGCCGCGATGCCGGTCTTCGGCGACGGGCTGCAGACGCGGGCGTTCTCGCACATCGACGACGTCGCGCCGATCATCGCGCGCAGCCCGCTCGTGCCGGCCGCGCGCAACGAGGTGTTCAACGTCGGCGCGGACACGCCGTACACGATCATCGAGCTGGCTCAGGAGATCGGGAGGGCGTTCGGCGTCGAGCCGGACGTCGAGCACCTGCCGGCGCGCAACGAGGTCGTCCATGCGTTCAGCGACCACACCAAGGTCGCGCGCGTGTTCGATCCCCCGCCGCCGATCGACCTGCGCACCGGCATCGAGCGGATGGCGGCGTGGGTGAAGGAGCACGGCTCCAAGCCGCCGATCGACTTCCCGGGCGAGATCGAGATCGTCGAGAAGCTGCCGCCGAGCTGGGCCCCCTCGCTGAAGCCGGTCAGCGACCGCGCGAGCGATCCAGCCGCCGCCGGTCCCGCTTCGTAGGCCGCCCGCCGTAGTCGGGCACCGCGTCGGCGGCCAAGCGCCGCTGCTCGCGGTGGCGCTCGCGCGCGGCGACGCTCTCCGGCGTCTCCTCGTACAGCAGCGCGGCCTCGCTCGCGGGCCCGCGCCGCGGCGCGAGCCCGCGCACGACGACCCTCTGGCGCGCCGGGCCGCGCGTGATCTCCAGCTCGTCGCCGGGGCCGACCTCGCGGCTCGGCTTCACCGCGCGCCCGTTGAGGTGCACCTTCCCGCCGGTCACCGCCTCGGCGGCGTCCGACCGCGTCTTCATGAGCCGCGCGACCCAGAGCCACTTGTCGACGCGCATCCCGCCATGCTGCCATGCATGGAGATCGAGACCCCGCACGGCGCCGCCCGCGCGCACGTGCACGAGGTCGCGGACCCGCGCGGGCTGCTCGTGCTCGGGCATGGCGCCGGCGGGGGCGTGGGAGCGCCGGACCTCGCCACGGCTCGCGACGCGGCGTCGGCGGCGGGATGGAGCGTCGCGCTCGTCGAGCAGCCCTACCGCGTCGCCGGGCGCCGCTCGCCGGCGCCCGCGACGCAGCTCGACGCGGCGTGGATCGCCGTCTGCGATCGTCTCCGCCCGCCCGGAGTCCCGCTCGTCACCGGCGGGCGCTCGAGCGGCGCGCGGGTCGCGTGCCGCACCGCCGCGGCGACGGGCGCCGCGGGCGTCCTCTGCCTGGCCTTCCCGCTCGTCAGCCCGAGCGGCGCGTCGCGCCAGGACGAGCTCGACGCGGTCGAGGCGCCCGTTCTCGTCGTGCAGGGCACGACCGACCGCTTCGGGATGCCCGAGCCCGGCCCGAACCGCGAGGTCGTCCGGGTCGCCGGCGACCACGGGCTGAAGAAGGACCAGCCGGCGATCGGCGCCGCCGTGGGCGCGTGGCTTCAGAGCGTGTGGAGCAGCGCCTCGAAGCGGTCGCCGAGGACGCGCCAGTCGTAGCGCTCCTCCGCGAGCGCGCGGGCTCGCGCGCCCATGTCGCCCGGGTCGCGGAGCTTCGCGACGACCGCGCGCGCGAACGCGTCGGCGTCGTCGGCGATCGCGAGGTGCACGCCGTCCTCGACGACAGCGCCCTCGGCGCCCATCGTCGTCGAGACGATGGCGCGTCCGGACGCCAGCGCGTCGAGCACCTTCAGCCGGATCCCCGCGCCGCTGAGGATCGGGATCACGACGACCGACGCACGCTCGAACCACGGCTCGAGCTCGGGCACGCGCCCGGGGAGCTCGACGCGGTCGTCCGCGGCCGCGAGCCGCTGCACGTCCTCGGGCGGGCCGCCGCCGACCGCGAGCAGCCGCGCGTCGGGCACCTCGTCCCGGACCTTCGGCCATACCTCGCGCAGCAGCCACCGCAGCCCTTCCGCGTTCGGCGGCCACGACATCGTCCCGGTGAAGATCAGCGCCGGGGGCGCCCCCGGCGGCACGGGCCCCGGGTGGATCGCGGCGGTGTCGACGCCCGAGGGGATCGCCTCGACGCGCGTCGGCGTGACGCGCTCGAGCGACGCCGCGTCGTGCTCGCTCACCGTGACGAGCGCGTCGTAGGAGCGGAAGCGGTCGAGGTCGAAGCGCCGCCAGCGGCGCGCCTCCGCCGCGAACGCGGCGCGGCGAACCCCACCTTCGACCTTCGCCCGATTCTCGTAGTACGCGTACGTCAGGTTCTCGAGCGTCAGGACGCGCTTCGCGCCGCCCGCGTCGATGCGGCGCACCCAGTCCGCGGCCCAGTCGTGGTTGACGTTGACGACGTCGAACGGCCCGTCCGGGACCAGCGGCGCGAGCGCGGTCCAGAACACGTCGACCTGCCACGCCGTCACCGGCTCGCGCAGCGTCGCGACCCCCAGCGACGGCCGGCGCCGCAGGAGGTCCAGCGTCTCGCGCACGCGCGACGGCGGCCGCTCGTAGGCCCGCAGGTCGACGCCGCGCTCGCGCAGCCGCGCCGCGCCCTCCTGCTCGTCGGGATGCACGGGGGCGACGACGACCGCCTCGTGCCCCGCCGCCAGGAGCCGGTCGAGCATGTGCCACTGGCGGATCCCGCCGCCGGCGCCGAGCGGGGAGGGGAGCTCCGGCGTCAGCCACAGGACCCTCACGCCAGGACCGCCCGCACGGCGGCCGCAAGCGACTCCGCGTCGCGCCCGAGCAGCACCGTCCGCGCACCCACGCGCCTCCCGGCCTCGACGTCGCTCTCGCTGTCGCCGATCATCACGCCGCTCGCCGGATCGATCCCGTGTTCACGCGCGGCCTGCTCGAGCATCGCGGCCCCTGGCTTGCGGCAGTCGCACTCCCCGCGACCGTGGGGGCACCAGTAGAACGCGTCGACGTGCGCGCCCTCCTCGGCGAGGAGCGCCGACAACCGCTCGTGCACCCGCGCGAGGTCCTCCTCCGTCATCCGCCCCAGAGCGATCCCGCGCTGGTTCGTGACGACGAACACCGGCACCTCCGCCGCGTTCAGCGCGGCGATCCCCTCCGCTGCGCCCGGCAGGAGCACGACCTGCTCGGGCCGCTCGACGTACTGCCCCTCCGGGGCCTTCACGTTGATCGTCCCGTCGCGGTCGAGGAACGCGGCCGAGAGCGTCATCCGAAGAGCGCGCGCTCCACGACCTCGCAGGCCCCGTGACAGAGCAGCATGTACGCCTCCTGGATCCGCGCCGTGTCGTCGGAGGGGATCCGCACGCACACCTCGGCGAGCCCCGCGAGCTCGCCGCCGCCCGCGCCCGTGTAGGCGATTGTCCGCACGTCCCGCTCGGAGGCCGCGCGCACGGCCTCGAGCACGTTCGGCGACGCGCCGCTCGTGGACAGCGCGACGAGCGTGTCGCCCGGCGCGGCGAGCGCCCGGACCTGCCGCGCGAAGACCTGGTCGAAGGCGTAGTCGTTGCCGATGGCGGTCAGCGACGAGACGTTGTCGGCGAGCGAGAGCGCGGGCAGCGGCGAGCGCTCCATCTGAAAGCGGCCCACCAGCTCCGCGGCCAGATGCGTCGAGTCCGCCGCGCTGCCGCCGTTGCCGCAAAAGAGGACCTTGCCGCCGTCGCGCAGCGACGCCGTCATGACCTCCGCGGCGCGCTGGGCGGCGGCGAGCGCGTCGCTCTCGAGCAGCCTCTGCTTGACGGCGATGCTGTCCGCGAGGGTGTCCCGGATGCTCACTCGAACCCCCACGTCGTCAGCCCGTCGAACGTGAACTCGAACTCGTCCACCGAGGCGCCCATCGCGATCAGCCGGTCGGCGACGCGGTGCTTGAGGTGGAACGGGCAGAAGAACAGCATGTAGCCGCCGCCGCCCGCGCCCGTGACCTTGCCGCCGAGCGCGCCGTGCTTCATCGCCTCGTCGTAGGCCTCGTCGATGAAGTCCGTCGAGATCCGCGGCGACATCTGCTTCTTGAACTGCCAGGCCGCGCCGAGCAGCTCGCCGAAGTCCTCCACGCGCCGGCGCAGCAGCGCGTTCTTCATCTCGATCGCGAGCTCCTTCTGCTTGCGCAGCCCCTCCAGCGCGCCGGCCTCGCCGCCCTCGAAGCGCTTGGTCTGGTCGTCGATGATGTGGTCGCCCTGCCGGGTGCGGCCGGTGTACGCGAGCAGCATGTTGTGCTCGAGCTCGTGGATCACGTCGCCGGGGATCCGCAGCGGGTTGACGATGACGTGCTCGGCCTCGAACTCCATGAAGTTGAAGCCGCCGAACGTCGCCGCGTACTGGTCCTGGTGGCCGCCCTTGATCCCGAGGTCCTCGCGCTCGAGCGTGTACGCGAGCTCGGCGATCTCGTAGTCGGTCAGCGCGAGGCCGTGGTGGCCGGTCAGCAGCCCGATCAGCGTGACCATGACCGCCGACGAGGACCCGAGCCCCGAGCCCGGCGGCGCGTTCGCGTGCAGGAAGAGGTCGTAGCCCGCCTGCCCGGAGCCCTGCCCGATCTTGCGGATCGCCGCCTTGACGAGGTCGAGCTTGCCGTCGAACAGGAGCGGGTCGTCGGAGTCGTAGGTGACCTCCACGCCGAAGTCGACGCTCTCCACCCGGATGTTGTCGTCCTCGCGCGGGGCGAGGGAGCCGTAGGCGTACCGGTTGATCGTCGCGCTGAGCACGAGGCCGCCCTCGCGCTCGGGGAACGGCGGCACATCGGTGCCGCCGCCGGCGAAGCTCACGCGCAGCGGCGCCTTGGCACGGTGGACCATGACGGTCGGGGACCGTAGCAGCGGGCTGGGTACGGTCTGCGCCGTGCGGATCGGCCTGAACCTGCTCTATCTCGTGCCCGGCCGGGTGGGGGGAACGGAGATCTACGCGCGCCATCTCGTGGGCGCGCTCGCGCGCCTGCGGCCGGACGACGAGTTCGTCGCGTTCGCGGGGGAGGAGGCCGCTCCGGCGCTGGCCGGATGGCCGTCGAACGTCGCGATCCGGCGGCTGCCCGTCCGCGCGACGGTCAAGCCGCTGCGCATCGCCGCCGAGCTGTCGCTGCTGCCCGCGGCCGCCGCGCGGGCGCGCGTGGACGTCCTGCACAGCGTGGGGACGACGGCCCCGATCGTCACGGGGCGCCCGAGCGTCGTGACGATCCACGACCTGATCTACGAGCACTTCCCCGCGACGTTCCCTCCCGCCGCGCGCGCCGGCCTCAGAGCGCTCGTCGGGCCGGGAGCCCGCCGCGCCACCCGCGTGCACGCGATCTCCGAGTTCACGAAGCAGGACGTCGTCGCGCACCTGCGCGTCCCGCCCGACCGCATCGACGTCGTCCTCAACGGCTTCGGGATCGAGCCGAGCGCGTCCCCGACGCCACCGGGCGAGCTGCGCGATCGCTACGGCCTCGGCGACGAGCGAGTGGTGCTGTGCGTGTCCGCCGCGCTGGAGCACAAGAACCTCGCGCGGCTGATCGAGGCGACCCGCGGCATCGACGCACGGCTCGTCATCGCCGGGCACTCGGGGCGCGAGCGCTTCGGCGACGTCGCCGGCGTCACCTTCACCGGCTGGCTCGACGACGCCGACCTCGAGGGCCTGTACCGCCTCGCCGCGTGCGCGGTGTACCCGTCGCTGTTCGAGGGGTTCGGGATGCCCGCGCTCGAGGCGATGGCGCGCGACGTGCCGCTGGCCTGCTCGACCGCGACGTCGCTGCCGGAGGTCACGGGCGACGCGGCCGAACTGTTCGACCCGACGGACCTCGACGCGATGCGCGCGGCCGTCGAGCGCCTGCTGGCCGACCGCGCCCGCGCCGACGAGCTCGTCGCGCGCGGGCGCGAGCGCGTGAAGGCGTTCACGTGGGAGCGCTGCGCGCAGGGCGTGTGGGAGATCTACGAGAAGGCGGCGCGCAGCCCGGCCTCGACCTGAGCGGCGGCGTTCTCCCACGTCCGCTGTGCGACGAACGCCTCGCCGCCGCCGCGGCCCCCGGCCTCCAGCGCGTCGGCGATCGCGATCGGATCGAAGTCGGCGAGCGTGACCGGGCCCTCGCGGCCGAACGTCGCGACCATCGCGTCGCTGGCGATGTCGACGACGGGCAGCCCGCAGGCGAGCATCTCCGTGGGAACGAGCGAGGGGTTCGTCATCGACAGGACGAGGCCGACCGTCGCCTCGTTGTAGAGGCGGGCGAGGTCGGCCGGCTCGAGGACCCCCGCCTGCTCGAACCGCGTCGCCAGCGGGCGCGGCTCGCCGAACAGCAGCGGCTTCAGGCAGCTGCCCCGCCGCTCGAGCTCCTCCAGCGCGAGGACCCCGAGCGGCACGGCCCGGCGCGCGGTCACCGCGCGCGCGTAGAACACCACAAGATCGTCGCGCCGCGGAAGGGCCAGCGGCTGGTAGACGTCGTGCCGCACCCCGAGGTCGAAGGACGACGCGGCCGCGCCGTACCGCTCGCGCACCAGGTCCGCGAGCCACGGCGACGCGCAGACGCAGTGCAGGCCGAGCGCGTACGTCTGCTCGGCCCACGTGCGCTCGGCCGACGTCCCGTAGAACTCGGGCTCGTGGTCCTGCACGAGGTACGCGCGGGCGCCGCAGCCGGGCAGCAGCAGCGCCCGGTGGACGGTCTGCCAGCCGGTGGCCACGACGACGTCCGCGCCGTCCCACGCGTCGAACCCCTCCATCACCCGGCCGCCCGGCCCGAAGAACGCGCCGAAGTCGCCGGCCGTCCCCTCCTCGAGCCAGACCGACACGTCGTGCCCCCGCGCCTCCAGGCCGCGGACGAGGTTCGCGATCGTGGAGTGGCCGCCGCTGCCCTCAAAGAACCAGGGGACCACGAACGCGGCGTGCAGGCGGTCGGGGACGGGCCGGGGGTCGAGGGGCGCCGGGCCGTCGCGGAGAAGCGTCGCAAGCGCGCGCGGCGCGTCGATCCGCAGAGGCGCCGGCCGCCCGCGGCCCGGGAGCCTCATCGCCCGAGGACGCGCTTGGCCGCGCGGAGCACGTGCGGCCCGACCGTCCGCTGCACCGCGGGCGACCGCCACACCGCCCGCGCCTTGCCCACCGGCCCGATGCGCTTCAGGCGCTCCACGCGCTCGACCTGCCGCGCGAAGTCGCCCCGCTCGACGAGGTGCTCGCGGTAGGCCTCGATCCCCCCGCGCAGGTCGCTCATCAGCGCGGCCGCGCTGTCGTCGGCGGTCGGCGGCGCCTCGCGGCGGACCCGCAGCAGCGCGAGCGCCATGAACTGCGCCGCCTGCTCCCACGTCGGCCACCCGCGCGCCGTCGCCAGCGCGTTGTGCTTGAGGAAGTGCAGGTAGCGCCGGTCGCGGGCCAGGAGGTCGAGCGTGCGCGCCGTCCCGCGCACATCGTCCCAGTCGACGACCATCCCGTTCCACCCGTGGCGGACGTACTCGTCGTGGCCGGTCACCTCGGTCGTCACGGTCGTGGCGCCCATGTGGAAGCCCTCCAGTGGCGGCCCGTACATGCCTTCCACGTGCGACAGCTTCAGCACGACGTCGCTCTCCGCGTACACGGCTGCCATCTCGCGGTGCGTCAGCTGCGATTCCACGCGGTCGGCCGCGTCGGCCAGCTCCCCCAGCTCCTCGGGCCAGCCGGTCACGATCGTCAGGTGGTGCGGCTCGCGCATCGCGCGCACGCTCGCGACCGCGTCCGGGACGCCCTTGAACCACACGCCCGGGTGGCCCTCGACGAGCACGCGCAGCGGCCCGTCGAGGCGGGTCTCGATCGCGTCCGGCGACGCGAACGCGCGCTTGTCGATCCCGTTGCGCACGAGGTGCACGGGCGCGCCGGGGCGCAGCTCCTGCAGCGTGCGCTGGATCCACCGCGCCTCGGTGATGAACGCGACGGGAAGGTCGAGGGTCAGCGCCGCGCCGACGCGCTCGGCCTGGTCGTGGCGGTAGAAGCGGTCCTCGAGCGACTGGACGAAGTACGCGTGGCGCTCGGCGGGGACGTCGAAGAGCGTGAACGTCGTCTCCCACCACGTCGCGACCGCGACGTCGAAGCGCTCGCGCCGCGCCTCCTCGAGCGGCAGGACGCGCACGTCGGCGAGCGCCTCGTAGCGCCAGCTCGGCAGCTCCTGCTCGCGCACCAGGACGAGCGCGGTGTCGAAGCCGTGGTCGTGGGCGAGGCGCCGCGCGTGCTCGACGACCACGCCCACCCCGCCGGAGAGCTGGAGGTCGTTGACGAGGAAGCAGACCTTCACTTGTGGCCGGACAGCGGCAGCCCGAGCTTGCCCTCGAGCTCGTGGATGTACCGGCGCCAGTCCTCGAACTCCCTGTGGTTGGCCTGCAGCTCGGTGCGGAAGCCGTCGTTCTCGCCCTGGAGCCTCGCGATCTGGCGATGCAGCGCCTCCATGTGCGCGAGGTCGGACTCGCGCTGGCGCTCCCACGCGCGCGTCTCGTCGAGGTCGGTCTGCGCGACGCCGGCGTGCACGCCGAGCGCCGCCGCCTGCGGCCCCATCGCGGCCAGGAAGTGCGTCGGGACCGCGCCCTCGGCGGCGGGCTGGATGGCGACGGTGACCTTCTCGCCGTCGTGGCCCTCGGGCACGACCGCCGACCCCTGCAGCGCGAGCTGGCGCGCGACGACGGTGCCGCCGGGCAGCAGGCTGCGCAGCTCCGCGAACGAGCCCTCGCCCCACGTCGTCTCGTGGAACGGGTTGTCGATCGCCCAGAAGTCGTCGTTCGGGACGCTGAGCAGGACGGTCGCCTCGCCCGCCTCGGCCAGCTCGGAGAGCAGCTCGACGAGCGGCACGAAGGTCTGCAGGTGCTCGATGACCTCGAAGCAGGTCACCGCACGCGGCCCCTCGCCCTCGAGGATCGTCTCGCGCAGACGCGCGAGCGCGTCGCGGTCGGTCAGGTCCGCGACGACGGGGACCGTCTCGCCGGCGCGCAGCTCGGACGCGGCCGTCTCGACCGCGCGCTCCTCGGCGTCGACGAGCACCGCGCGGCCCGGGTACATGCCGCCGACGGCGTCCGCGGCGGCGACGCCGTTGCCGCAGCCGAGGTCCGCCCAGGTGCGGGCGCCGAGGATCAGTGGCTCGGCCAGGCGGTAGCGGAGATCGTGCTCCACCCGCACCGCGGGGTTGGTCTCGCGCGTGATGCGCTCCTGCCAGTCGGGCATCGCGCGGCTATCGTACTCGCGCCCATGCGGCTCGCCTTCGTCGGTCAGAAGACGTTCTTCGAGGTGTGCGCGCTTGGCGACGAGCACCCGCGCTTCACCACCCGCTTCTACGAGTTCCGCCGCCACGGCGACGCGACCGCGCTGCGGTCGGACCTCGACGCCTTCGCGCCGGACGTCGTCGTCGTGTTCCGCCCCGAGATCATCCCGGCGGGCACGTTCGAGGGGCTGCGTACCACGACGCTGGGCTTCCTCACCGAGCCGATCCCCCGCGACGCCGCCGGCGGGCACCACGACCTGGACCGCCGCCGGTGGGAGCTCGAGCAGGTCGACGCGTCGTCGTTCGACCGCGTCGTGTCGTTCGACCCGCTCATCGCGCCGACCGCGGAGGCCATCCTGCCGGTGTGGCGCAGCGTCCCGCTGCCCGTGAGCGACCGCCTGTACCGCGACGTCCGCCCGCTGACCGGCAAGCCGCGCGTCCTGTTCGTGGGGCGCTCGACGCCGCACCGCGAGCAGATGCTCGCGGCGGCGAAGGCCGAGCATCCGGACCTCCTGCACGAGGCCTTCGGCGTCGGCGCCGCCGAGCTCGAGTCGCTGATGGCCGGCCACGACGTCGGGATCAACCTGCACAACGACACGTACTGGTCGTTCGAGAACCGCGTGTGCCTGCACCTGGCCGCCGGGCACCTCGTGCTCAGCGAGCCGCTGTCGCCGCAGCACGGGCTCGAGCGGGGGATCGACTACCTCGAGGTCAGCCACGGCGGCGCGCTGTCGTTCCTCCTCGGGCAGGTCGAGCGCTTTCCGCGGACGTGGCACCGCGTGCGCGTGCGCGGGCGGCTGAAGGCCGAGCAGTTCCGGGCCTCGCGCGTGTGGCCGCGGCTGGTGCACGACCTGCAGGCCGACATCGCCGCCTTCGGGACGCAGCGCGCCGCTAGGGTGACCGGCCACTATGGCCCGATTCGAACGACTTGAGACCCGGATCCAGGGGGTCGGCCTCATCCAGGCGAAGGTCCTGGGCGACGAGCGCGGCTTCTTCGTCGAGACCTACCGCCGCAACGAGTTCGCGGACCTCGGGATCGCCGAGGAGATGGTGCAGGACAACCACTCGCGCTCCAAGCGCGGCATCGTCCGCGGCATGCACTTCCAGATCGGCGACGGCGCGGCCAAGCTGATTCGCGCCGGGCGCGGCCACATCGTCGACGTCGTCGTCGACCTGCGCCGCGGCTCGCCGACCTACGGCGAGTGGGAGGCCTTCGACTTGACCGAGGACAACGGCCGGATGGTCTACTGCCCGATCGGCTTCGCGCACGGCTTCTGCGTCGTCTCCGACCTCGCCGACGTCTTCTACAAGCAGTCGAACTACTACTCCGACGAGAACGAGCGCGGGATCAAGTACGACGACCCCGACATCGGGATCGAGTGGCCGGTCCCGGTCGACGAGCTGATCCCGTCCGAGCGCGACAAGACCGCGCCGACGCTCAAGGAGATCGAGGGCGACCTGCCCTTCCGCTACTCCGGCTGACGCGCGCTCGGGCGCAGCGCCGCGGTGGACAGCGGGCCGAGGTGGGCGAGCTTGTCCGGGTTGAGGATCGAGTGGACGCGGACGATGCGCCCGCCGTCGACGTCGATCCCGACGACGTTCGCCAGCCGTCCCTCCGGGTCCAGCGACCGGAAGCCCGGCTGGCCGTTGACGATGACGGGCTCGAACGTGATGCCCCACCGCTCGCCGAGCTCGTAGAACGCGGCGAGGGCGCGGGCGGCCCCGGCCGCGCCGACCAGCGGCCTCGGCAGCGCGCGCGCCTTGCCGCCGCCGTCGCCGGTGAGGACGACCTGCGGGGAGAGGAGCGCGATCAGCCCGTCCATGTCGCCGTCGCGCGCGGCCCGGAGGAACCGCGCGGCGAGCTCGTGGCGCTGCTCGGGGTCCGGGTCGAAGCGCGGGCGCTCGTCGTCGATCCGCCGACGCGCGCGGGTCAGGATCTGGCGGCAGTTCTGCTCGCTCTTGTCGACGATCCGCGCGATCTCGGCGAACGGGTAGTCGAACGCCTCGCGGAGCACGAGCACGGCGCGCTCCTCCGGCGTCAGGCGCTCGAGCAGGAGGAGGAAGGCGAGCGAGATCGTGTCGTCGTCCTCGACGCGCCGGAGGGCGGGATCCTCGACCAGCGGCTCGGGGAGCCACGAGCCCGTGTACGTCTCGCGGCGCGCGCGCGCCGACCGCAGGACGTCGATCGCCAGCCGCGTCGCGACGGTGGTCACGAACGCCTCGGGGTTCTCGACGTCCTCGGCCTCGCGATGCAGGCGGATGAGCGCCTCCTGCGCGACGTCCTCCGCGTCGCCGACGGCGCCCAGCATCCGGTAGGCGACGGCGAACGCGAGGCGTCGGAGGGCGTCGTCGGTCGTCACCTGTCACAGGCTGGCAGGCCGTCTCGTCGGAGGGTCATGAAGATCTTCCTCGCAGGTGCGACCGGCGCCGTCGGCCGCACGTTGACTCCCCTGCTGATCGAGCGCGGCCACACCGTCGTCGGGACCACGCGCTCGCCCGCCAAGGCCGGCGACCTGCGCGCCCTCGGCGCCGAGCCGGTCGTCCTCGACGGCCTGGACCGCGACGCGGTGATCGCCGCGGTCGCCGCCGCCGCGCCCGACGCCATCGTCCACCAGATGACGGCGCTCGCCGGAGACCTCGACCTCCGGAGGTTCGAGAAGTCGTTTGCCCAGACCAACCGGCTGAGGACGGAGGGCACCGACCACCTCCTCGAGGCCGCGCGCCGCAGCGGCGTGGAGCGGGTCATCGCCCAGAGCTACGCCGGCTGGCCCGCCGCCCGCACCGGCGGCCCGGTCAAGACGGAGGACGACCCGCTCGACCCCGACCCGCCGAAGCAGGTCCGCACGACGCTCGCCGCGATCCTCCACCTCGAGGCCGCGGTGACCGCGCACGGCGGCGTGGCGCTGCGGTACGGCGGCTTCTACGGCCCCGGCACGGGCCTGGCGCCGGGAGGCGACCAGTGGGAGATGGTCCGGCGCCGGAAGTTCCCGGTGGTGGGGGACGGCGGCGGCGTGTGGTCGTTCTGCCACGTCGAGGACGCGGCGGGCGCGACCCTCGCCGCCCTCGAGCGCTGGACGCCGGGCGAGATCTACAACGTGTGCGACGACGAGCCGGCGCCGGTGCGCGAGTGGCTCCCGGTCCTCGCCGAGGCGGTCGGCGCGAAGCCGCCCCGTCGCATCCCGCGCTGGCTCGCGCGCCCGCTCGGCGAGCACATGGTCGCGATGATGTGCGAGATCCGCGGGGCGTCGAACGCGAAGGCGAAGACCGCGCTCCGCTGGCAGCCGAAGTGGCCGACGTGGCGCGACGGCTTCGCGGCGCTCACGGCCACTTCAGGGGATCGGTGACCATTCGAACGGACGGCAACCGAATGAGGTAGAGCAGTTCGATAGGGAAAACTTGACTGACGGCACGTCCCCGGTCTAGGTTCGTGCCATCCGCGATCTCCTGAAGTCCAGTCGGCTGGTTCGCATCGGTCTCGGCGCCACCCTCGTGCTCGTGCTCGCGATCGTCCTGACGACGCGCAGCCGCGACGACGACACGAAGGCGCACGCGCAGGCGTCGCAGGAGCCCTCGGTGCGGCCCATCCCGCCGGCCCCCTTCGTGCCCCGGCATCCGTTCACCGAGCCGCCGGTGGTGCGCAGCCGCGGGGGGCGGCTCGAGACGACGCTCACGGCGCAGAACGGCAGCGTCGATATCAGCGGCGTCACCGTCGGCGGCGCGCAGACCTACTCGGCGTCGCGCCCGAACGGCCCGACCGAGCGCGGCATCGTCGGCCCGACCCTGCACGTCCAGCGCGGCGACCTGGTCGAGATCACGCTCGACAACGCGCTCAGCATCCCCGAGCGCGCGACCGGGGCCAACTGCCCTGCCTCCGCGGACGGCGCGGCGCACGACCACGGGTCCACCGCTCCGCCCGCCGCGCCAGGGACGGACCAGGCGACGAACCTCCACTTCCACGGCCTGCACGTGACGCCGCGCGAGACGAAGCCGTTCGGCGACAACGTGCTCATCGAGCTGCCGAACGGGCCGTCCCGCTTCCGCTTCCGCATCCCGCGCAACCACGACCGCGGCACGTTCTGGTACCACGCCCACCTCCACGGCTGCACGGACGACCAGGTCTTCCGCGGGCTCGCGGGGATGCTGCTCGTGGGCGACTCCCGTCGCGACCTGCCCAGGCGCCTGCGCAGGGTCCGCACCCGCAGCCTGGCGCTCAAGGACGTGCAGGTCGAAGAGCCGGCCGCGGGCGACGTGGAGATCGCGGGCGACCACGACTGGGCCAACCCCACGCACCGGACCGTCAACGGGCTCGTCGACCCGAACATCGCCATCCGCCCCGGGGAGACCCAGCTCTGGCGGCTCGCGAACGTCTCCTCCGCCGTCTGGTACGAGGTCGCGCTCGTCGACCCCAGCACCAGCGCGCGCGACGGCCTCACCGTCGTCGCGCAGGACGGCAACACGCTGCGGCGCGCCGTGCGCCGCACGTCGCTCGTGGTGCCGCCCGGCCGGCGCTTCGACGTGCTCGTCCGCGGCCCGGAGGCCGGCACGCGCGTCCTCAAGGCGCTCGACTTCGACCAGGGCCGGCTCGTCTTCAAGGAGGACACGCTCGCCACCGTCCGCGTCGACGGCGCACCGGCCCCGTCGATCGCCCCGCCACGGCGGCTGCGTGGGGACACGCAGCGGTTCCCGACGCGGCGCGGCCCGACCCGCCGGTTCACGTTCGACATCGACGGGCGCCCGCCGGACGTCCCGCTCTTCACGATCGACAACGCGGTGTTCGACCCCGACATCGCGGACGCCACGCCGCGGCTCGGGACGACCGAGCGCTGGGTCATCTACAACAAGTCGGACGAGTACCACCCGTTCCACATCCACCAGGACGACTTCAGGGTGATCGACGCGGGCGGAGGCCCCGCGTCGCTGCCGGGCGACCAGGACATCGTCCCGCTGCCGCCGGGGTCGCCCGAGCACCCGTCGAAGGTCGTCATCGACATGCCGTTCACCGACTTCCGCGGCAACTTCGTCTTCCACTGCCACATCCTGGACCACGAGGACGGCGGGATGATGTCGCGCGTCTCGGTGGGTCGCAGGCGATGACGGCACCACCTGCACAACCGAGAGAGGGCGCACATGGCCGGTAACGGGCCGAATCCGAACCCGACGTACATGGGGGACATCCGCAACTTCTTCACGGCGACCGACATCGCGCACATGGCCGCGAAGAAGATCGACCTCTCGACCTACACGGGCGTGATGGTGAACGCCTCGACGATCTACACCCAGGTCAGCGGCGGCCTGATGCCGCCGCCGGACGCCGGCGGGCCGTGGGACTCCGACAAGGTCCAGACGTTCATGAACTGGATCGTCAACGGGTGCCCGAAGGGCACCACGACGGCGCCGTCGACGACCGCGGGGGTCGTGGCCGCACCAGCGGCGGAGCGGACCCGCCAGGAGGTCACGACGCTCAGCGACGACCAGCTCGCCACGCTCAAGAAGGCGTTCCAGGGCATGATGGCCCGCGACCCCGACCAGCCCGACAGCTACTACGTCATCGCGGGCGTCCACGGCCTCCCGGGCGGCCCCGGCCAGTCGCACTGCCTCCATCACGAGGACCGCTTCAACCCGTGGCACCGCGTCTACCTGAAGGTCTTCGAGGACGCGCTGCGCAGCGTCGAGGGGTGCGAGGACGTGACGATGCCGTACTGGGACTTCACGACGCCGCTGCCCGGCGTGTTCAGCGAGCCGCCGTTCGACCAGTACGCGCTGCCCGCCAACCCCGGACTGCCGACCACGCCGCAGCCGGACGGCTCGCCGACCTACCCCTACACGACGCAGCGCAACGATGCGGCCGCGATCACGCGGCAGATGCAGTCGCGCGGGGTCTTCGACGACGTCAAGTGGTCGCTCCAGACGCACCAGTGGGGCGCGTACCGCGTGAGCGGCTACCAGAAGTTCTCGATCCAGGCCCATGACGGCGCCCACCTCTCGACCGGGCCCACGATGGCCGATCAGGACGTCGCGTCGTACGACCCGGTGTTCTGGTTCTACCACTGCAACATCGACCGGCTCTGGCTCTCCTGGCAGACCAACGCCGGCGCGACGGACCTCCAGGGCTTCATGTCGACCCTGCCGCCCCCGCCGCCGCCTCCCGCGCCGCAGACCCCGTACTGGCTGACCCGCGATCCGTTCGACACCCTGCCGCCCTACTCGGCCCCGCCCGTCTCGATGAAGGCGCAGCAGACGATCGCCTACGGCATCGCGTATGACAGGCTGGAGCCGGTGCCCAGCGACGCGAACGTGCTCCAGAGCCAGGTCGGCAGTCTCGACGCGCGCCGCCGCTTCTCGATCAAGAGCTCGGCGCCCGTCTCGGTTCGGGTGAAGGACATCGCGCGGCTGAACATCCCGGGGTCGTTCGACGTCAACCTGCTGGCGGACGGCGAGGTGATCGCCAAGCGCGCGTTCTTCCAGCCGCGCATCCCGACCGAGTGCCCCACCTGCGCGGGCATCCCGCTCGTGAACATCGACTTCCTGCTGGACCAGGAGCAGCTGGTCGACAAGACGCTCTCCGTCGAGATCGAGGTCCTCGGGCACGACGAGATGGGCAAGACGTTCCCGCTCGCGCAGGCGGGCGACCCGACGATCAACGCGCGGCTGCTGCTCCAGGACGAGTAGCGACGAACACGACGTTGAGGACCTCCTGCCCGGTGTACGGCAGGAGGTCGCCGTCGTAGTGGTGCGGCTCGTAGCCGTGGCCGCGCAGGACGTCGATCGCCGCGGGCATGTACGGGCCGTTCTCCATGAAGACGACCGGCTGGTGGGTCGCCAGCGTGTCCTTCAGCCCCTCCAGCACGTGTAGCTCCCAGCCCTGGACGTCGAGCTTGACGAAGTCGGGGGCGAGCCGCAGCTCGTCCAGGGGGCGGACGGGGACGGTCGTCTCGAGGACCTCCCAGGTGCCGGAGGCGCCGAGGTCGCGCATGACCGGCTCCTCGCGCTCGCGCACCTGCTCGCGGGACAGCGAGGCCTCGCCGGTGAGCGGGATGCCGTTGAGGGTCGGCGTGTAGAGGGTCAGCGAGCCCGGCTCGTCGCTCGCGCCGCACAGCAGGTAGTCGAAGCCGTCGATGAGGCGGCGGACGAGCCTGAGGTCGGGCTCGTGGAGCGGGTTGGGCTCGATCGAGAGGATGGGGGACCGCTTGTTGTAGAGGCGGAACGCGAGGGCGCTCATCCCGGCGTTGCCGCCCACGTCGAGGAACAGGCCGGTGCGCTTCGGCCACAGGCCGAAGACCGCGAAGTCGGGCTCGTGGGGACGGCGGAGCACGTGCCGGCCGACGAGCGCGCCGCGGCGGACGAGCTGGTGCAGGCGCCGGTGGCGGAGCAGCTGCGCGTACGCGCGCCGGCGCACGGCCGCGCTCAGGCGGTCGCGCCGGCGGAGAGGCCCGCGCGCGACATGTAGTCCTGCAGCGCGTCGGCGACGGGGCGCAGCTTCGGGATCCCGAGCGCGTCGGCGCGCGGCCGGGCGAGGACGCCGTTGAGCGGGCGGTCCACGCCGCCGGGCGGGATCGTCGTGGTGCCGGCCTCGATCGGGACGTCGATGCCCGCGTTCTCCATGATCGCGACGGTGAAGTCGTGCCAGGACATCGCGCCCTCGTTGACGAGGTGCAGGACGCCGGTGGCGTCCCGCTCGACCGCGTCGATCAGGGCGCGCGCGAGGTCCTCGGTGAACGTCGGCTGCAGCCGCTGGTCGGCGACCATCTTCAGCGGGGTGGGCGGGTCTGTCTCCCGGGCGCGGCCGATCATGCGCTGCACGAAGTTGCCGCCCTTCGAGGCGTTCCCCGCGAAGCCGTACAGGCCGCCGCTGCGTACGACGAGCGAGTCCTCGGCGTAGCCGAGCGCGGCGTACTCCCCGGCGAGCTTGGTCAGCGCGTACACGGATCGCGGCGACGGGAGGTCGTCCTCGGCGTACGGCTCGGAGCGCCGGCCGTCGAACACGTAGTTCGTCGACAGGTGGACGAGCTTGGCCGGGCGCTTCGCGAGCTCGGCGACCGCGCGGACGTTCGTCGCCCACGACTGGTCGGGCTCGCGCTCGCACTGGTCGACGTTGTGGAAGGCGGCGCAGTTGAAGACGACGTCCGGGCGGTGCTCCTCGAAGGCGCGGTCGATCGCCGCCGGGTCGTCGATGTCCAGCTCGGCGTGCGAGAGCGCGACGGCGTCGCCTGAGAGCAGCGTGACGAGGTCGGAGGCGAGCTGGCCGCCCCCGCCCGTGACGAGGGCTCTCACAGGACGGACTCGAACCGCTCGAGCGACGGCTTGAGCTCGTTCATCAGCTCGAGCCACCGGATGTTGTAGTGGCGCGGGTCGGTGAGCGAGCTCTTGTCGGCGTCCTCGAGCCGCGCGACGAGGTCGCTCGCCGCCTCGAGCACCGAATGGCGGGGGATGAAGCCGAGCGTCGTCGAGAGCTTCGCGTTCGAGCACTCGTAGTCGCGCGTCAGCCGGGGAGCGGGGGTCTCGGCGAGCGTGACCGTCCGGCCCGTGAGCTGGACCGTCCCTGCTACGAGCATCGCCAGCTCGCGGATCTGGTAGTTCGAGTGCAGGACGTTGAAGATCTCGCCCTTGACCTTCTCGGCGGGCGCCTCGTAGGCGGCGATCATGGCGTCCGAGACGTCGCGGACGTCCACCAGCGGGCGCCACATCCACCCGCCGCCGTGGAGCATGAGCTTGCCGTTGAGCAGGGCGTCCTTGACGAAGGTGTTGACGACGAGGTCGAAGCGCATCCGCGGCGACCAGCCGTACACGGTGCCGTTGCGCAGGAGGACCGGCGTGAGCCCCTCGTCCGCGAGGCGCAGGAGCGCCTCCTCGCCGTAGCGCTTCGACGTCGCGTATGCGGCGCGGGGCTGGATCTCCGCCGTCTCGTCGTGCATCCCGGGCGGGAGCCCGTCGTACAGCGAGCACGAGGACGCGAACACGTACCGCTCGATCCCGCGCTCGACGCACTTCTGGCCGAGCGTCTCGGTCGCGATGGCGTTCATCTGCCAGTTCGCGTCCGGGTCGAACTCGGCGGTCGGGTCGTTCGAGAGGCCGCTGAGGTTGATGACGCCGTCGACGCCGTCGAAGGCGGTGTCGGGGATGTCGCGCACGTCGGCGACGACCAGCTCGACCTGGTCGCGGAACGACGCGAGCGCGTCCTCGCCGAAGTACAGGCGGTCGAGGAGGCGCACCCGGTAGCCGCGCGCGAGCAGCCGCGGGATCAGGACGCAGCCGATGTAGCCGCCGCCCCCCGCGACGAGGATCGTCTGGTCGGGATTCGGCGCCTGTGGGGACAGGCCGTTCTGGCGACCTTCTTCAGGCTGGAAGGGCTCGTTCATGCGGCTCCGAGGGTAGCGGGGAGCTCTCCGGCGGCCCGTCCTCGGCCGAAGGCACGGACGTCGCGAATCAGTTCGCGCACGAAGCGGGGATAGACGTGGGAAGCGCGCCAGCGCTCGGCGGCGCGGCGGCCGCCGAGGCGGATGGTGTCGAACGCGTGGGGCGTGCGCGCGGCCTGCTGCACGAGCTCGTAGAGGTGGTACGGCTCGCGCACCTCGAGCAGGTCGCGGCCGGGCTGGAGGCCGTGGTGCGGCGACAGCGGCTCGCTGATCACGAGCAGCCCCGCGGCGAGGTACGCGGGGACGCGGTTCTCGAACGTCGGGTACGGCTCGTTGTGGAGGTTCACGCCGATGTCCGTCTCGCGCAGGAAGGGGAGGAGCTGCTCGTCGGTGACGCCGTGCGCCAGGTGGACGGTGTGGAAGTCCTTCTTGACCGGGCCGAGGAAGCGCTCGCGGTGCTTCGTGCTGCGGCCCGTGAAGAGCACGCGCGGCTGCGGGTTCGGCGGGCTGACGGGCGCGTAGTAGGAATCGCCGACGGGGATCGGGAAGGAGCGCCACACGCGCATGTGCGCGTCGACGGTGGGGGCCACGAGGGGATCGAACGAGACGATGCGGTCGAAGTTGCTCGGGTCGGTCTTCCGGAGGGTGCTCCACCGCATCTCGAGGTCGGGGTGGCGCGCTCCTCCCGGCCGCGGCAGCGGCTCGGTGAGGTAGCCGACGGTGATCGCGTCGAGGTCGGCGAAGGCGCCCGGCGGGATCAGCTCCGGCCGCCACACGAACACCACGTCGGGCTCGATCTCGTCGAGCGCCGCGAGCAGCGGCTCGGCCGGCGCCTCGGGGAAGAAGTGCACGAAGCTGGGCTCGACGCCGCCCGCCGCGGTCTGCAGCGACGTGTAGTTGAAGTACTCGCGCTGGCCCACGAAGGCGAGTCTCATCGCCGTCAGCCTAGGATCTGCGCGCCGTGCGCGTCTGCTTCCTCATCCCGTCGCTCCCCGCGCCCGCCGCGGTCGCCGAGTACGCGCGTCGTCTTGACGCCGTCGTCGCGACCGCCGCGCCGGACGACGCGTTCGACGTCGCGGTCGCGACGGACTGGACGACGACCGCGCACCTCTTCGAGGTCCGGGCGAAGCGCCACGCGTTCTGGGTCGACCACTTCGCGCACCGCCGGATGGGGACCTGGCAGGCCGAGCGCTTCGCCGCCCAGCTCGCCTACGACCTCCCCGTCGACTTCATCGCCGCGGCGCCGTGGGTGCGCGACACGCTCGCCGACCTGCGGCCGGAGGCGCGGTGCGAGCTGGTGACGAGCGGCCCGCCGGCGGGCGTCGCCGCCGAGCCGCGCGCGTCCTCCCCCGGCGGCGCCTCCGCCGCTCCCTCCGCAGGCACCTCCGCCGCTCGCTCCGGGGGCACCTCCGCCGCTCCCTCCGGGGGCACCTCCGCCGCGCCCCTTCGCGTCCACCTCGCCGGCGACGAGGCCGCCGCCGCCTTCGCCGCCATGACGGAGCCTGCCGAGGAGGTCGCGTTGGAGCGGGCGGACGTGGTGGTGATGTTGTCGACGGTCGACGGCGTGCTCGGCGCGCCGCTCGCCGGCTTCCGCGCGGGCGCGACGGCGGTCGTCGGGCCGGCGCAGGACGCCGCGGACCTCGTCCGCGACGGCGAGAACGGCTTCGTCGAGGACGCGGACGACGCTCGCGGCGCCGCGCGCTCGCTCGACCTCCTGGCGCGCGACCGCGACCTCCTCGCGCGCCTGCAGCACCGCGCGCGGGCGACCGCGGACGCGTGGCCGACGTGGGACGACGCCGCCGAAGCGATGCGCGCCGCGCTCGAGCGGTTGATCGCCGAGGACCCGCCCGACCAGGCGCGCTGGCCGGTCCGCCTCATGGGCGACGCGATCGCGGGCGCCGCCGTCTTCAAGCAGGAGCACGCGACGCTGACGGCAGAGGTCCACCGGCTGCACGCCGGCCCGCCCAGCCGGCTCCGCCGCGCGGTCGACGGGCTCAAGCGGCGGGCGAAGGCGCGCCTGCAGCGGTGACCGCCGGTCGCCGCCTGCGCGTGGCGTTCGCCGGGGACGCGGCGCGCTTCGCGGCCTGGGCGCCGGGTGGCATTGCAGCGGTGACCGGCGCGGCTCGGCCGAGCGGCGGGACGGCTCGGCCCGCCGACGGCGCGGCCTCCCGCATCGCCGCGACGTTCGTCGACACCCGCGACGCCGAGCCCGACGCCGTCGCGGCCTCGCTTCGCGCGGTGCGGCCGGACGTCGTCGTCGCGCTCGGGGTCGCGGAGCACGATGCCGAGGCGCTCGCGGGCGCGGGCGCTCCCGTCCTCGGCGTGATCCTCCCCGCGGAGCGGCCTCCGGTCTGGGCCCTCAAGGCTGGCGCGCCCGGCGAGCGGCCGCCTCAGCCCATCCTCGACGCCGCCGCGGCCGAGGAGCGCGGGCGGCTCTGGGGCCCGGGGTCGCCGGGCGCGGCGTGCGACCGCCTGGTCGCGATCGATCCCCTCGACGCCGTCGGCGCTCGGCTGTGGCGCACGATCGCCCCGCCGGTCGACGACCCCCTCTTCGCCCCCGTCGGCAGGGCGCACCGCCCGCCGCGCATCGCCTGCCTCGCGCCGTCGACCGAGCACCGCGAGGAGTGGCTCGCCGAGGCGAAGCACCTCCACGACGTCCGCCACGTCGCGCACGGGATCACGCCCGACCGCCTCCCCGGGCTGCTCGACGAGATCGACGTGGGGCTCGTCGCGGCGCCGACGGAGCGGCCGACGTTCGACCACCGTGCCGCGCTCCACCTCGCCGCGGGCCACCTCCTCGTCACCGAGTCGCTCCGCCCGCTGCACGGCCTCGAGCCCGGGCTCGACCTCGTCGAGGCGGCCACGCCCGACGCGCTCGGCCGCATACTGGAGGCGGTGCGCACCGCGCCGGACCTCCACCGCCGCACGCGGATCCGCGGCCGCCTCAAGGCCGAGCGCTTCCGCGCATCGCACGTCTGGTCGCGCGTCCTCCACGACTTCCTGCGCGACCTCGCGTGACCGCCGCGCTCGCCTAGAGCTCTTCGGCGACGTACGGCGCCCGGCGGCGGAACACGAGGAACCCGCCGACGACGATCGCCAGCAGGATCGCGCCCGTGATCGCCAGGTGGCTCCAGCCGCCGGCCGCGGCCGGCGCCGAGTCCGCCGTCGGGTCGAGCACCGCGTGGCGCGTCTGCTGCACGATCGCCGCGAACGGGTTGAGCGTCACGATCCACTCGGCGGCCGTCGGGCTCTTGTCCTGCACGATCTCGACGGGGTAGAGCACCGGCGTCCCGTAGAACAGCATCTGCAGCGCGACGTCCCAGATCGGCTGCACGTCGCGGTACTTCACGTAGAGCGAGGACGTGAGCAGCACGATCCCCAGCGCGAACGCCGCGAGCGCGAGGACGATGAGCGGCAGCTCGACGAGCGAGGCGTGCAGCCTCACGCCGCTGATCGCCGCGAACAGGACGACCGCCAGCATGTTCAGCCCGAGGTTGAACAACGACGTCAGCACGACGGAGCAGGGGATCGCCATCCGCGGGAACTCGACCTTGCGGATCAGCGCCTCGCTCTGCACGAGCGACAGGACGCCGCCGCTGGTCGACTCGCTCACGAACGTGAAGAGGACGATCCCCATCAGCAGGACGACGGGGTAGAACTCGATGTCGTTCCCCAGCCGGACGAACTGCGTGAAGACCACGTAGAGGACGCCGAACAGCAGCAGCGGCCGCATGAGCTGCCAGACGTAGCCCAGCGCGCTGCCGTAGAAGCGCAGCTTGAACTGCGTGACGGCGAGCGTCCACGTGAGCCGCCAGAACCGCCGCGGGTCGCCGCCGAGGGCCGTCGGGCCCGCGAGCCGCCGGCCGGCGGGCATCTCCGTTGAGGCCGTCGTCACGCGGAGAGGGTAGGACGGTCAGCGCTTCAGCAGCCACACGCGCGCGCCGTCGACCTCGTACGCGGGCGGGAACTCGTGCAGTGCGAGCAGGTCGACGAAGAACGGGTCGGCGTCCTCGGCCCCGGGCATCGCGACGATCGCCGCGGGCGGGTCGTACGCGACGTCGTTCGCCCGCTGGCCGGCGCGGCGGCCGTCGGCGAGGATCGGGAAGACGTCGAAGTACGGCGAGCTCGCGTGGCGGTCGGCGAGCCAGTACACCTCGGCATCGGTGCCGGCGACGAGGATCCGGTCGTCCTCGCGCGTGTGCGCCCGGACGAAGGAGGCGACCGGGTACGCGAGCGAGAACGAGCGGAACTCCTTGCCCCAGCGCAGGCCCGGCGGGACGTCGAGCGCGTCGCGCTCGGGCACCGCGACCCACTGCCAGAGCGGGATCGCGAGGACGACGGCGGCGAGCGCCCACCGGACGCGCGGCCGCGGGACCAGCTCGGCGAAGCGCAGCCCGCCGAGGGCCAGGCCGGCCGCGAGCGCGGGCACGACGGGGTAGTAGTGGTGCGGGAACTCGTACGTGGCGACCTTCACCCGCGCCCAGCAGACGACGACCCAGGCGAGGAGGGGGAGGGCCACGCGCCGCAGCCGCGCCTCGGTGCACGCGACGAGCAGGCCGAGCACGCCGAGCAGCCAGAGGCCGCGCGCGGGGAGGCCGAGCGTGCCCTCGCCGTCGCTGCCGGTCGACGTGCCGTCGTCGGGGACCGCGCCCTCGGTGACCGAGCCGTCGGCGCGGTTCAGCGCGTAGTCGACGACCTGGTGCCACATGTCGTCGAGCGCGCCGCTCGCGAGGAGCCAGACGAGGAGGGGGAGCGCGACGGCGAGCCCGCCGGCGGTCGCAAGGGCCACGCGGCGGGCGGAGGTCCGACCATCCCACCGCCCAGACGGACATCGGGCTCCGCCCTCAGGTCCCGAGCGTCTGGGCGGCGGGAGATCGGCCCTCCGCCGAGAAGCGCGTACGACCTCGAACGCGACGAACGGCAGCGCGAGCCCGAACGCGGGGTTCATCGCGACCGCCGCCGCGATCGACGCTCCCGCTGCGAGCGACCACCCCGCTCCGCGCGCCGACTGCGTCGCGAGCCACCACGACCCCACGATGAGCGCGATCCCGAACTGCTCGGTGTTGGGGTCGGCGCCCTGCAGGGCGGGCAGGCCGGCGAACAGGGCGAAGGCGACCGCGGCGAGCGCGCCCGCGGCGCGGCCGGCGAAGTGCGCGACGTAGGCTCCGAGCGCCACCGCCGCCACGACCGCGAACGCGAGCAGCGCGAGCCGCACCGCGGTCATCGACGTCCCCGCCCCGAGGCGGATGACCGCGAACAGCAGGTACGTCAGCGGGCCCTTGTTGGTGACGGCGTCGGTGTACGGCGTCCCGCCGTGCAGGACGAGGTCGCCGATGTAGAGGTACTGGCCGGTGTCGGTCCCGAGCGGCTTGCGCCAGCTCGAGGCGCGTGTCAGAGCCGCCGTCCCGGCGAGGAGCACCACCGCGGCGAGCGGCCGCGCGGCTGGGGGCAGGGTCCGCGACACGGCGGCGGCCAGCATAGGCTGTGCGGCTCTCGTGGCCCACGCCACCGACAGCCGACCCGACGTCCACGTCCCGCCCGGCGGAGGGCTCGTCGCGGCGCGGGGCCTCGGCGTCGAGTTCGTCCTCGACCGCCACCAGCGGCCGGTCACGCCGGCGCTGGCGCGGCTGCGGCGCTCGGCCGATCGCGTGTGGGCGCTGCGCGGCGTCGACCTGACGCTCCTGCCCGGCGAGTCCGTCGCGCTCGTCGGCCGCAGCGGGTCGGGGAAGACGACCCTGCTGCGCGCGATCGCCGGGGTCGTGGTCGCCGACGAGGGCGAGATCGAGGTGCGCGGTCGCGTCGGCGCCCTGCTGTCGATCGAGGCGGGCCTCATCAGCATCCTGAGCGGGCGCGAGAACGCCGAGCTGCTCGGCGTGCTGGCCGGTCTCAGCCGCAGCGCGATGCGCGCGCGGCTCGACGACGTCCGCGACCTCGCCGCGCTCGGCAGCGCGTTCGAGCGCCCGGTGACCACCTACTCGCAGGGGATGCGCGCCCGCCTCGGCTTCGCCGTCGGCCAGGCGGCCGGCGCGAAGGTCGTCGTCCTCGACGAGGTCCACGAGGCCCTCGACCACGAGTTCCGCACGCTGGTCGCCGAGCGCGCCCGCGCGCTGACCGCCGCGGGAGGCGTCGTCGTCGCCGCCGGCCACGACCACGGCCTCCTCGCCACCTTCTGCGACCGCGCCGTCCACCTGGAGGCGGGCCGCGTCGTCGCCGACGGCCCGTTCGACGAGGTCGTCGCGGGCTACCGGGCGCACCCGGGCGTGGCGTAGAGGAACCTCGATCGCCGCCGGAGGGGCGCGGTGGGGCCCGTCAGGCGCGTTCGCGGATCGGCGTGGGCTCGAGCGGCTGCGGGCGCGGCAGCGCGTGGCTGCGGCGCACGTGCGCGAGCACGCCCACGCCCAGCGCGGCGAGCGCGAGCGCGTGGTGCAGCGCGTGCAGGCCGACGCCGAGGACCGCGCGCGGCGCGCCCATCCGGCGGACGAGCAGCGCGTAGAACCGCACGTTCAGCGCGACGAACAGCGCCGCGCACGCCGCGACGCCGAGAAAGACGCCGAGCACCGCGAGCACGGGCAGCGCGGCGACGCACAGCGCCGACAGCCGGTGCCGCCAGCCGAGGTTCAGCACGGCGGGGGCGCGGCGGCGCTCGAGCAGCAGGCGCGTCCACGGGACGCCCCGGTCGCGGATGTCCGTGCGCACCATCTGGCGCAGGCTCCACGTCTTCAGGTGCGTGCCGGCCACGTCCGGCATGAGGAGGATCCGCCGCCCGTCGTCGACCAGCCGCAGCCCCAGCTCGACGTCCTCGAGCATCGGCCGCGGGTAGCGGCGGTCGTCGAACCCGCCGGCGGCGAGGAAGAGGTCGCGCCGCACGGCGCCGAGCCCGGCCCAGAACGTCTTCGCCGGCCCGGCGGCGGACTGGTGGACGTGGTGGTGCAGCAGGTTGCGGAACATGGCGACGGTGCCGCCCGGCGGGTCGTCGTCGTAGGACCCGAACGCCGCCGCCAGCTCGGCGTCGGCGTCGAAGGCGGCCCGCAGGCGCTCCAGCGCGTCGTCGTGCACGACGATGTCGGCGTCGAGGAACACGACGACGTCGCCGCTCGCGCGCGTCGCGCCCGCGTTGCGCAGCCGCGCGGGCGACGTGCCCGACGGCTCGGTCACGACGAGCAGCTCATCCCCGTCGCGCAGCGCGGAGCGGACGGCCGCGGCGCAGCGCTCGAGCGTCGGCGGCCGGTTGGAGGCCGGGACGACGACCGACAACCGGGTCGGCGTGGGCGAGCGCACGCGCGCACTCTAGACGCACGACCGGTCCCCGCGAAGGAACCGAGGGCGGCTCGCCCTACCCTTCCCACCCGTGCGCCGCCGCCTGCCCACGTTCACGCCGCGCCGCGTCGAGCACCTCGCGCTCTTCGCCCTCGGCACGCTCGGCCTCATCGTCCTCACCGGCGCCGCCGTGCGCCTCAGCGGCTCGGGCCTGGGCTGCCCGAACTGGCCGAAGTGCGGCCGGGGCGTCGTCGCGCCGCTCGAGACGCACGCGTGGATCGAGTACGGCAACCGGCTGGCCTCGGGCCTCGTCGGCATCGTCTCGCTCGTGGCGGGCTTCGCCGCCTGGCGCCGGCGCCCGTTCCGCCGCGACCTCGCGGTGCTCGGCGCGCTGCTGCCCCTCGGCGTCCTCATGCAGGGCGTCCTCGGCGGCCTCACCGTGCTTTTCGAGCTGAAGCCCGGCTTCGTCATGGGCCACTTCGCGCTCTCCATGCTCATCCTCTGCGCCGCCGTGGCGCTCTACTGGCGCGCGCGCCACGAACCCGAGCAGCTGGCCAGGCCGACCCACGACCGACGCCTCGTCTGGGCCACGCGCGCCCTGCTGCCGATCGGCGCTCTGGCCATCGTCGCGGGCACCGTCGCCACCGCCGCCGGCCCGCACGCGGGCGAGAACGAGGAGAACGAGCCCGTCTCGCGGCTCGACCTCTTCGGGACGCTCGACAACGCGATCCACTGGCACGGGCGCACGGGCACGCTGCTCGGCCTCTCCGCCGTCGCGGTCTGGCTGCTCGCGCGCCGCTGGGGAGGCGGCGCCGAGCTGCGCCGCGCGCTCACCGCGCTGTGTCTCCTGGTCGCCGCGCAGGGCGTGATCGGGTTCGCGCAGTACGAGCTCGAGCTGCCGACGGAGATCGTCTGGCTGCACATCCTGGTCGCGACCGGCGCATGGCTCGCGCTGCTGTTCGCGGTCGCCGCGGCGGGCCGGCTGAGCCCGGCGCGCGCACCGGCCCGTCGTCGTACAGACGTCGAGCCGGAGGTCCCGGCATCCCCAGTTCTGGGGAGGGCCGGGCCGCACATGCGTTGAAACGGCCGGTCTGGGGCCGCCGGACACCCGAAGGGTCCTCATGATGGCCGCCGCGATGCACGGACGCACGCAGCACCCCAAGGACGGGACGGCATGAGCCTGGCCGCGCAGCTTGCGCTCGCGGTCACCGCGCCGCTGGCCGCCGCATGGCCTGTGCGCGTGCCCCGTCGCGGCGACGAGCGCGAGGCGCCCGTGGCCGCCGCGGTCGTGTTCGCCGTGCTGCTGTTCGCCGGCCCCTGGGTCGCGGCGGGCGCGCAGGCCGGCGCCTGCGTCGTGCACGGCGCGCGCACGCGCCCGAGCGTCAAGGGGTTCATCGCGGGAACCGTCGGCAACCTCGTCGCCGTCGGAGCCGCCGCGCTCGTCCTCGGCGCGCTCACCTCCGTTCCGCGCACGTCGGGCGAGGCGTTCCTGCCCGCCGACCTGCCCGGCATCTTCCTCGCGGCGGCGGCGCTGCTCGCGGTCCGCGTCGCGGGCGCGCGCAACGACGACGTCGCCTTCACGCTCGTCGCGGGCGCGGGCACGCTCGGGCTCGCCCCGATCGCTGTGCTCGTCGGCGACTTCTCCGCCGCGCTGCTGCCGATGCTCGTCCTGCCGCTGGCCGCGCTGCACGTCGCGGGGCGCCACGCCGTCCTCAGCGAGAACCGCGCCCTGCACGACGTCCTCACCGGCCTGCCGAACCGCGCCCTCTTCCAGGACCGCGTCGACCGCGCCCTGTCCGCGGCGCAGCGCAACGGCACGCGGCCGGTCGTGATGCTCCTCGACCTCGACAAGTTCAAGGAGGTCAACGACACGCTCGGCCACCACCGCGGCGACGAGCTGCTCAAGCTCGTCGGCCCGCGGATCGCTGCGGTCCTGCGCTCCAGCGACACCGTCGCCCGCCTGGGCGGCGACGAGTTCGCGGTCCTGCTGCCGACCGCGCCCGACGCCGAGGCCGGCGCCGAGGTCGGCCAGAAGATCCTCCAGACGCTCGAGGAGCCGTTCCGCGTCGACGACGCCGACCTCGAGATCGGCGCCTCGCTCGGCATCGCCTGCTTCCCCGAGCACGGGGAGGACGTCGACACGCTCATGCAGCGCGCCGACATGGCCATGTACGTCGCCAAGGGGACGCGCTCGGGCCAGGAGCTCTTCGACGTCGTCAGCGGCCGGGCCGACCCGCTCGCCATCGTCGGCGACCTGCGCCGCGGCATGTCCGACGGCGAGCTCGGCGTCCTCTACCAGCCGAAGGTGGACCTGCTCACCGGCGAGGTGCGCGGTGCCGAGGCGCTCGTGCGCTGGGAGCACCCGCTGCGCGGCCTCGTGATGCCCGGCAGCTTCGTCGGGCACGCCGAGCACACCGGCCTGATCCGGCCGCTCACCCTGCACGTCCTCGACGCCGCCCTCTCGCAGGTCGGCCAGTGGCGCAGCGCCGGGCTCGACATGACGGTCGCCGTGAATTTGTCGATGCGCAGCCTGCTCGACCGCGCGCTGATCGAGGACGTCGAGGCGCTGCTCAGCAAGTGGAGCGTGCCGGCGCAGGCGCTCGAGCTGGAGCTGACGGAGTCGACGATCATGGCCGACCCGCAGCGCGCGCTCGAGATCCTCGCCGCCCTGCACGGGCTCGGCGTCGGCCTGTCGATCGACGACTTCGGCACCGGCTACTCGTCGCTCGGCAAGCTCAAGCAGCTGCCGGTCGACGAGATCAAGATCGACCGCTCGTTCGTCGTCGGGATGGCGAAGGACCACAGCGACGCGACGATCGTCCGCTCGACGATCGACCTCGCGCGCAACCTCGGGCTGCGCGTCGTGGCCGAGGGCGTCGAGGACCGCGGCGTGTGCGAGCAGCTCGCCGCGCTCGGCTGCGACCTCGGCCAGGGCTACTACTTCAGCCGCCCGCTCGAGGGACCAGCGCTCGCCGAGTGGGCGCACTCGCGGTCCCTCCCCGCCGCCGCGTAGCAGCGCGCCCGGCCCCGCACCGCCGCGCGCGGCGTGGGTTCGTAGAGTCGATGCGTGGGCGAGATCGAGTTCCTCTTCGCGCTCCTCGTCGCCGTCGCCCTCCTCGTCTCGCTTGCGCGGCGGCTCGACCTCCCGTACCCGATCTTCCTCGTGCTCGGCGGGCTCGGGCTCGGCGCGCTGCCTGGCCTGCCGGAGATCGACCTCGAGCCCGACGTCGTCCTGCTCGTCTTCATCCCGCCCCTCGTGCACGCGGCCGGCTACCAGGCGTCGCCGCGGCGACTGCTGCGCGACGCGCGGCCGATCGCGCTGGCCGCCGGCGTCCTCGTCGCGGTCACGATCGGCGCGGTGGCGGTCGTCGCCCACGCGCTCGTCGACGAGCTGAGCTGGCCGGCGGCGTTCGTGCTGGCCGCCGTGCTCGCGCCGACCGACCTCGTGGCGGCGACCGCCGTCTTCCGCCGCCTCGGCGCGCCCGAACGCGTGGTGAACCTCGTCGAGGGCGAGAACCTCGTCAACGACGCGACGGCGCTGACCGCCTGGCGCATCGCGATCGCGGTCGCGATGGCGGGGACGTTCAGCCTCGGCGATGCGGTCGTCGAGCTGCTCCTCGTCGCCGCCGGCGGCACGCTCGTCGGCCTGGCGGGAGGCTGGGCCGTCGCGCAGCTGCGCCGCCGGCTCGACGACGCGCTCGTCGAGATCACGGTCACGCTGCTCACGCCGTACGTGCTCTACAGCGCCGCCGAGCAGCTGGGGCTGTCGGGCATCCTCGCCGCGGTCGTCAGCGGCCTGTACCTCGGCGCGCGCGACCCCGACCTCACCGACTCGGCCACCCGCCTGCAGGCGTTCAGCTTCTGGGAGGTCCTGACCTTCCTGCTCGAGTCGCTGCTGTTCGTGCTCGTCGGCCTGCAGTTCCCCGACCTGGTCGACGAGCTCGGCGGCAGCCTCGTGCTCAGCGGGCTCGTGCTCGCGCTCGTGGTGATCGTCGTGCGGATGCTCCACCAGTTCACCGTGGTCGAGCTCGACGAGCGCCTCGGGGGCCGCGAGCCGATCGGGTGGCGCGAGCGCGTCGTCGTCGGCTGGTCGGGCATGCGCGGGGCCATCTCGCTGGCCGTCGCGCTCGCCGTCCCGCTCGACGTCGGCGCGCGCGACGAGATCATCTTCCTGACGCTGATCGTCATCGTCGTGACGCTCACCCTCCAGGGGCTGACGCTGCCCGCCCTCATCCGCGCCATGCGGTTCAGCCAGGACGAGCCGGACGAGCGGCGCCAGGCGATGGTCCGCTTCCGCACCATCGAGGCGGCGCTCGACCACATCAGCCGCCTCTCGCTCGCCGAGCACGGGCTCGACGCGGCGACGGTGGAGCGCGCGCGGTCGCTCTACGCCCAGCGCGCCAACCAGCTCGCGGGGGAGTGCGCGGACGGCGTGCCGCTGCCGGAGTCCGACACCGGGTCGTGGCTGCGGCTGCGCATCGGCCTGCTCGCCGTCGAGCGCTCCCGCCTCGCGCAGATGCGCGACGAGGGCGAGATCACGACGCCGCAGCTGAACGCGGTGCAGCGCGACCTCGACCTCGAGAGCGAGCGCCTCAAGCGCAGGCTGACGCCGGCATGACCGAGCACGTCCGCGGGACGGGCGACGTCGAGCTGCTCGAGTACGGCGACTTCCAGTGCCCCTACTGCCGCGACGCGGTGCGCTCGCTCGAGCGGGTGCGGGCGCGCCTCGACGGCCGCATCCGGTTCGTCTTCCGCCACTTCCCGGTGACGGCGAAGCACCCGCGTGCGCAGGAGTACGCCGAGGCGGCCGAGGCAGCCGGCGCGCAGGGCCGCTTCTGGGAGATGCACGACCTGCTGTTCGCCGAGCCCGAGCCCGAGCCGGTGGCGCTCGCCGAGCGGCTGGGCCTCGACGTCGCGCGGTTCGTGGAGGAGCTGCGCTCGGGCGCGCACGCCGGCGCCGTCGCGGAGGACCGCGCGCGCGGCGAGGCCGCCGGCGTCACGGGGACGCCCGCGTTCTTCGTCGCGGGCGAGCGCCACCGCGGGTTCTACGACGTCGAGGCGCTGATCGACGCGCTGGAGGACGCGGGCGCGTAGCTGGACGGCGCGGCTTGAGCGCGCGCGCCGTCCATGGCCGGATGTCCGATTTCGCTCCCGGGCGAAGGGGTCATCATCCAGCGTGCCTCCACCTCTCCGGGTGGGCTGGGGCCGGCCCCCGCGACGGCGGGGGCCGGCTCCGATCTACACGTGGGCGGGCGCCGGCTCCAGCGCGATGCCGAGGACCTCGCCCACCGTCATGACCGGGTGGAAGGTCATCTGCTCGCGCACGTCCGCGGGGACGTCGTCGAGGTCCGCGCGGTTGCGCTCGGGGATGATCACGTCGGTCAGCCCGGAGGCGTGCGCCGCGAGCACCTTCTGCTTGAGGCCGCCGATCGGCAGCACGCGGCCCTGCAGCGTGACCTCGCCGGTCATGCCCACCGTGTGCTTCACCGGCCGCCCCGTCAGCAGCGACGCGAGCGCGGTGGTCATCGTGACGCCGGCGCTCGGCCCGTCCTTCGGGATCGCGCCCGCGGGGACGTGCACGTGGAACTCGCGGTCCTCGAAGGCGTCCTCGTCGATGCCCAGCTCGCCGGCGTGCGCCTGCACGTAGGTGAGCGCGATCCGCGCGGACTCCTTCATCACGTCGCCGAGCTGGCCGGTGAGCGTCAGGCCTGACTTCCCCTTCATCCCATTGGCTTCGATGAACAGGACGTCGCCGCCGACCGGCGTGAACGCCAGCCCCGTCGCGACGCCCGGCACCGCGGTGCGGATCGCGGCCTCCTGGAAGAACCTCTGCCGGCCGAGCGCGTCGCGCACGATCTCGACGTCCACGGCGACCGGAGCCGTCCGCTTGGCCGAGGCGATCGACGTCGCGACCTTCCGCAGGATCGTGCCGAGCTCGCGCTCGAGGTTGCGCACGCCCGCCTCGCGGGTGTACTCGCGCACCACCGTCTGCAGCACGTCGTCGGCGACCGAGACCTCGTCCTCGCGCAGCCCGTTGCGCTCGCGCTGGCGCGGCACGAGGTAGTCCCGCGCGATGGCCACCTTCTCGTCGACGGTGTAGCCGTCGAAGCGGATGACCTCCATGCGGTCGAGCAGCGGCCCCGGGATCGTCTCGGCCATGTTCGCCGTGGCGATGAACATGACCTCGGACAGGTCGAGCTCCACGTCGAGGTAGTGGTCGCGGAACGAGTGGTTCTGCGCGGGGTCGAGGACCTCGAGCAGCGCCGAGCTCGGATCGCCGCGCCAGTCGGCGCCGACCTTGTCGACCTCGTCGAGCATGATCACCGGGTTCATCGTCCCGGCGTCGCGCAGCGCGCGGACCAGGCGGCCGGGGAGCGCGCCGATGTACGTGCGCCGGTGGCCGCGGATCTCCGCCTCGTCGCGCACGCCGCCGAGCGACATGCGGACGAACTTGCGGCCGGTCGCGCGGGCGATCGACTCGCCGATCGACGTCTTGCCGGTGCCGGGCGGGCCGATGAGGGTGAGGATCGCGCCGGCCTTCTTGTCGGCCTCGATCCCGCGCTCGACGCGCAGCTTGCGCACGGCGATGTACTCGACGATGCGGTCCTTGACGTCCTCCAGCCCGGCGTGGTCGGCGTCGAGCACCTCGCGCGCCTTGATCGGGTCGAGGACCTCCTCGGAGCGCTCGCTCCACGGCAGGCTGACCAGCCACTCGAGGTAGGTGCGCAGCATCTGGCCCTCGCCGCCGCCGCCCTCGCCCATGCGCTCCAGGCGCGACAGCTCGCGCTCGGCCTGCTCGCGCACGTCGTCGGGCATGCCGGCCTCGTCGATCTTGCGACGCAGATCCTCGGTGACCGAGCCCTCGTCCTCGCCCAGCTCGCGGCGGATCGACTCCATCTGCTTGCGCAGGAAGTACTCGCGCTGCTGCTTCTGCGCGCCGGACTCGACGTCGTCGCGGATCTTGCGGCGGACCTGGAGGGCGGTCAGCCGCTCGCGCTGCATCTCGAGCGCCTTGGCCAGCCGCTCGGTCACGTCGACCGTCTCGAGCAGCTCGACCTTCTGCTCGAAGGTGAGGTCGGGCGCGTAGCCGGACGTGTCGGCGAGCGCGCCGGGCTCGACGACGGCGCGCAGGAACGCGGCGACGCGCTCGTCGGCGCCGCGCTCCTCGAGGATCTCCTCCACGACGGCGCGGTAGTCGCGCTCGAGCTCGCGCGTGCGGCCGTCGGCGGGGTCGACGTCGGTGTGCTCGGTGACGGCGACGCGCAGGCGGCCCTGGCCGTCGGGCTGGGCGGCCCCGACGATGACGCCGCGGCCCTGGCCCTCGAGCGCCGCGCCGCGCGCGCCGCCGGGGAGGCGGACGGTCTCGACGACCTTGGCGATGGTGCCGACGGAGGCGAACTGCCCCGACCCGCGGGCTCCGCCCTGGGGTGCCCGTCTGGGCACGAGCAGGACGCGATCCTCGCCCGCGACATCCACGGGAAGGGTGACGTCCATGGTCGGGAAGACGACGGTGTCGTCGAGCGGTACGAGGAGGAGCGTCTGGTCCGTCTGGTCCATGCGAAATACCTTTGGCGAGGTAGAAGGTTGCGCGGACAATCTTAGCGGGTCCGACTGAGATCGGTGCCAGGCACCGTGCCAGGCGTGGTGCCAGGCACCGTGCCAGGCACGGTGCCGGGTGCGGTGCCGGGCAGGTTCGGATTTGGGAGGCTGTAGCCATGACCGACCTCGCGCTTCTCGACGCCACCGCACAGGCCGAGCTCGTGAGGAGCGGGGAGGCGTCCCCCGCCGAGCTCGTGGATGCCGCCATCGACCGGATCGAGGCGCTGAACCCGCAGCTGAACGCCGTCATCACGCCGCTGTTCGACAAGGCGCGCGAGGCGGCGGCGGGCGAGCTGCCGGACGGGCCGTTCCGCGGCGTCCCTGTGCTGCTGAAGGACCTCGCGTGCCACTCCGCCGGCGACCCGATGTACGAGGGGTCGAAGTTCCTGAAGGACAGCGGGTGGGTCGAGGAGGAGGACACCGTTCTCGCCTCGCGCTTCCGGCGCGCCGGCTTCGTCTTCTGCGGCAAGACGAACACGCCCGAGTTCGGGATCCTGTCGACGACGGAGCCGCTCGCGTTCGGACCGTCGCGGAACCCGTGGAACCCGGGGCACTCGACGGGCGGGTCGAGCGGTGGCAGCGCCGCGGCCGTGGCCGCGGGGATGGTCCCGCTCGCCCACGGCAACGACGGCGGCGGGTCGATCCGCATCCCCGCCAGCGCGTGCGGGCTCGTCGGGCTGAAGCCCTCCCGCGGCCGCACGCCACTCGGGCCGGACGTCGGCGACATCATGACCGGGCTCGTCGGCGAGCACGTCCTCACCCGCTCGGTGCGCGACTGCGCGGCGGTGCTCGACGCGGTCCACGGCTACGCGCCCGGCGACCCGTACGTCGCGCCCGACCCGCTGCGCCCGTTCGCGCAGGAAGTGGGAGCCGACCCCGGCAGGCTGCGCATCGGCATCCGCACCGCGCCGCCCAGCCGCCAGTTCGAGTGCCACCCGGACTGCGTCGCCGCCGCCGAGGGCGCCGGCCGGCTGCTCGAGTCGCTCGGCCACAGCGTCGAGCCCGCCGACCTGCCGTTCCTCGACGCCGACGACCTGATCGAGAACTTCCTCGTCCGCTGGACCGGCGGCATCGCGTGGAACATCGCGTACTGGGAGCGCAAGCTCGGCAGGACGTGCACGGCCGACGACGTCGAGCCGTCGACCTGGGCGCTGGCGGAGATCGGCCGCGGCCACGGCGCGGGGAAGTACCTGTCCGCCGTCGAGCGCCATCAGGTGCTCGGGATGCAGCTCGCGCGCTGGTACGAGGACGGCTTCGACCTGCTGCTGACCCCGACGATGGCCGTGCCGCCGCCGCCGATCGGCTCGTTCGAGCACCCGCCGGACAACCCGCTGCTGCCGATCGTCGTCGCGACGCCGATGGCCGCGTTCACGAGCGGGCTGAACATGACCGGGCAGCCGGGGATCTCGCTGCCGCTGGGCACGAACGGCGACGGGCTGCCGATCGGCGTCCAGCTCGCGGCGCCCTACGGCCGCGAGGACGTCCTGCTGCGCGTGGCCGCGCAGGTCGAGGAGGCCGCGCCCTGGGTCGACCGCCGCCCGCCCGTCTTCGCCGGCGCGGCCGCCTAAAGCCGGGTCGCGCTCACCGTCGCGCGCACGGTCCGCCCGCCGCTGCGCACCGTCACCACGACGCGGTGGCGCCCGCGGCGCGCCGACCCCACGAGGACCTTCGCGCGAGCGGCGTGCCCGCCGCCGACGACGTGCGCCCCGTCGCGCACCGTGTAGTCGACGGCCTCGGCGAAACGCAGCGAGAGGGCCACGCCGCGCCGGCCGAAGACCGGCGACGCCAGGCGGGCCGAGCGGATCGCGCCGCAGCCGGAGTTCGTCTCGAACTTCGGCAGCTTGCGGAAGCGCCCGCTCGCCGTCCGGCGGAAGGCGAGACGGCGCGTGTCGGTGGCGCCGAAGACGCCCTTCGCCCGCAGCCGCGCGACGAACACCCCCGCGCCGCGCAGCCCGCGGCCGCGCAGGTTCGCGCCGTTGAGCGAGGCCTTCGCCACGAAGCGCGCCACGCGCCGGCTCTTGACGAGCTTCGACCCACGCGCGACGCGGAAGACGTCGACGCGCACGGGCCCGCCGGCGCGCGTCTCCCACCGGAAGCGGATCCCGCGACCGCGCGGCGTCCCCGACAGCCGGCGGAAGCCCGCGGGCGACTTGCAGCTCTCGGCCGGCTTGCCGGGCGCGTCGGAGGAGTGCAGCTCGGTCGTCGCGATCGTCTCGCGCTTCACGTCGGCGCCGCAGAACGGGACCTCGTTCCAGTCCTTGCGCGAGAACATCCGCGTCTGGTCGGAGTACCACGGCGACGTCTTGTCGGTCGACTGCGAGTAGGTGAGGATCGTCCGCGGCACCACCGGGCACGGGCCGTCGACGAACTGCACCGCCTGCACGAAGCTCGAGCCGTGCGGCACCGTCGTCACGCCGTCCTTGCCCGGCGCGCCGACGTTGATCGCGTTGAACACGCCCGCGGTCCCCGGGCCGCCGCTGATCGGGATGCGCTCGTTCTCGCGCACCTCGGCCTGCACGTCGCCGAGCGGCGCGTCGAGCTTGAGGCCGAGGCCGTTGAGCTCGTCCGCGGCGTCCTGCAGCGCCTTCTTCACGCGCGGGTCCTGCTCGTTGAGCCCGCGCGGCGTGTTGGCCGGGTCGTCGACGTCGAACGGCACCTCCCACGGCGGCGGCGTGTCGGTCGTGCCGCCGGCCACGCCGAGCTTCTGGGCGAAGCGGCGGAAGAGCATCGCGCCCTGCGAGCCGAGGTCGTCGTGCACGTCCCACTTGGCCAGCGCCGCGCACGGCTCGGCCAGCGACGGGTCGCTGTCGCACAGCGTCTTGACGTCCGGCATCCACAGCTCGCCCGCGTACTGGCGGTTGTTGAAGACCATGTCCTGGAGCTTGCGCAGCGTGAACTGCTTCTCCCCGTCGACCATGAGCAGCCCGATGCGCGTGCGCAGCGTCCGCTCGGTCTTCTCGTCGCCGACGATCAGCGGGAAGCCCTCCAGGCGCTGGTGCAGGTTGCCGAGCCAGTACGAGTCGTTCGAGTTGCCCGCGTAGTCGCTGCGGAACATCGACGGCAGGTGCTCCTCGGGCCCGAACGTGCCCGGCTGGATCGCGCTGGGGTCCTTCCCCCAGTTGCACGCCTTGCGCGAGCCGTCGAGCGTCGGCAGTCGCAGCGCCGCGTACGTCGCGCGCCCGACGGCCGTGTTGCACGCGTCGGCCTGCTCGTTCGTGACGTGCGGGACGACCGAGATGTCGGCGTAGTACGCCTCGCCCTTGGAGTCCGCCGCGATCGAGTTGACCCACGGGATGCCCTGGTTGCGCCGCAGCACCTGGTCGTACTCGTGCACGTCCTGCGCCAGGTTCGTCTCGAAGAAGTGGTTGAGGTAGCGGAAGTTCGCGGCGTTGGCGTCGCCCATCGCGAACGCCTTCGCGGGCGTCCACGGGAACAGCGGCAGCCCGAGCAGCGAGGTGAACACCGGGCCGTACTCGGTGTCCCACAGCACGCGCTTCTGCTCGGTGACCGAGCCGTCGGCGTTCTTGACCTCGACGCTCACCTCGGTCGGCGTCATCTGCCGCGGCTCGCCGTCGACGAGGTACGTGGTGGGGGAGCCGGGAACGAGCGTGAGCTCGAACGGCGTGAAGCGGAACGCCGTCGAGACGGTGTGGCTCCACGCCAGCCCGCGCGTGTGGCCGATGAGCACGACCGGGACGCCGAAGAGGCTGCCGCCGGAGACGTCCATCTTGCCGGGGATCGTGAGGTGCGCCTGGTAGAAGCGCTCGCTGCCGTCCCACGGGAAGTGCGGGTTGCCGAGCAGCATCCCCTTGCCGTTGTCGGTCTTGTCCTTGCCGATGCCGTACGCGTTCGAGCCGATGCCGCCGAGCGGCAGGCGCTCCTTCAGCGTGTTCAGCTCCTCGGCCGTCGGCGGCGGGACGTCGCCGTCGCGCACGCTGCCCGACGCCGCGGGTGTCGGCGGCTGCGCGCCCCCGATGCCGTCGATCGCGACGCCGCTCGAGGCCAGCAGGGCCAGCTGGTAGAAGCGCCGGTAGGCGTCGATCTCCTCGATCGGCTTGACCCACTCCTGCCCCTTGCAGGCCGGGTCGGAGAGGTTCGCCACGCCCGTCTCGCGCAGGTAGCGGTTGTAGCCCTCGACGTAGCCGCGCACCGCCTCCTTGACCTCCGGACGCGGGCCGTTCGGCGGCGCCTGCGCGAGCAGCTTCTCGATCGTCTGCTGCTTGATGATCTTCTTGTAGAAGAAGTCCGAGTTCAGGTTGTTCTGCGTGCTGCCGTTGGAGCGCATCGACCACGACGCCTCCGGGCCGAAGTACTTCGAGCGCTCGCCGCGCACCGTGACGTACTGGTCGGCGATGACGCAGATGTTGTCCTGGGCCAGCGCGTAGCCGTAGCCGTAGCCGAGCCCGGCGTAGTCCTTGGCGCTGACGTGCGGGATGCCGTGGTCGGTGCGCTGGATGGTCGCGTCGAAGTCCTCCGCGGCCGCGGTGGTGGGGACGAGGAGGAGGGCGGCGACGGCCGCGATGAGGGCTCGGTTCACGGCCGGGAAGCTAGAGCGCGCGGCGCCGTCTCGCGCCGGTCCACGGGCCGGCGCGCCCGTCGGCGGCGCGCGCGCGGACGCGCACGGCCACCACCCGCTGCCCGACGCGCAGCGAGCGCGCGGTCGTCGCGAGCAGGACGCTGCGCCACCGTCCGCCGCGGCGCCGGACCTGGACGTCGTGGCGCGGAGCGGGCGAGGACCAGGTCGCGAGGCGCCCGCGCAGGCGGACCGTGACCGGGCCGAGCGGCGCCGTCCGGTCCCGCGCGAGCGGCGCGCTGCGCGCGAGGACGGGAAGCGGGGCGCCGCCGCCGGACTGCGGCGCCGGCGGCAGGGCCGGGTCGTCGTCGGGCTCGCCGGCCTCGGCCGCTCCCGGAGCCGGCACCGCGGGCGGCGGCGCCGTGCGGGCCGGCCGCGGCGCGCCGGGCCGCTCGAGGTAGATCGGGGAGGTCATCGCCGAGGTCGCGAGATCCGCGCTGCACAGCACGATCGGCGACTCGGCGCTCGCCGGCGGGCGGCAGAACGGGTCGACGTCGGCGGACTGCTGCTCCTGGTAGAGGATCGCGCGCACCCAGCCGGGCCGGTCGGGCGCGGCGAACCGCACCTCGCCGCCGGGCGCCAGGGCTGCGCCGTCGAGCAGCGTCGCGCCGCCGGCCCGCACGCGGACCCGGCCGGGCGCCGACAGCCCGTCGGCGCGCACGCGCATCGGCGTCCCCGGCCGGACAGTGTCGCCCATCGTCGCCTCGTACGTCCCGTCGCGGTCGCCGTCGGCCTCGAGCAGCAGGCGCGCGCCGCCCAGCGCGGGCGGCAGGCGCGAGAGCGTCGTGCGCCCGAGGCGCAGCGCGCGCAGGATCGAGGCCTGCCGGCGGTCGCGCGCGAGCACCCACGTCGTCGGCATGCCGAGGTTCGGCTGCGTCGCGCCGTGCGAGTCCGAGCCCGCGGTGACGGGGACGTGCGCCCCGCGCTGCAGCCAGCACTCCCAGAACACCTCGGCCGGCGGGATGAGCGCGGTCGGGTTCCACACCTCGATCGCGTCCGGCCGGACGCTGAAGCCGAGCTTCCAGTGCAGCGGCGTGTCGGCCGCGGTCGCCTGCGCGCAGTCGGTCACGGTCGCGCCGGCGCGGTAGCTCGGGTGGTTGGCCTGGAAGAGGCCGCCGTCGGCGTTCAGCGCCTGCGCGGCCGCGAGCGGGTCCGCGCCCTTGCCGTAGTCGCGCGTCGCGCCGAGCATCTGCGCGTGGCCCCGCCCGCCGCTGACCGACCACTCGTACGCCTTGACGCCGAGGACGCCCTGCGAGCCGAAGTCCGGGTCCGTCCACGCCCGGCGGTCGTCGTGGTCGGAGATCACGAGGTAGTCGAGGCCCTTCGCCGCGCCCTCGGCGAAGCGCTGCGCGACGGTGCCCATCGACGAGTAGAAGGTGTCGGGCCCCGTGTTGTCGTCGTCGGGCGGGCAGTACGCGTCGTGCGAGTAGCACGTGTGGACGTGGCCGTCGCCCGCCAGCCACTCGCCCGAGACCGCCGCGGGCTCGATCCAGACCGGGCTCGAGTAGGCGACCGGCCGCGTGCCGCGGCGCGCGCGGACGAAGTACCAGGGCTCGCTCGCGGCCGCGCGGCGGGTGGCGCTGAGCGTGCCGCCGGCCGCGCTCTTGACGACCTTCCCGCCGCTCGTGACGAGCTCCAGCGTCAGCGCCGGGTCGCTCACCGTCGCCTCGACCTCCAGCGGACGGCCCGCGGCGCGCTCGAGCCGGCTGCCCATGCCGCTGCCGTCGACCGAGAACGTCAGCCGCAGCGCGTTCTCGTCGGGGCCGACCGCGTAGAAGCGCCGCGCGACGAGCGCCTCGCGGATCGCGTCGCGCGTGCGCGCGCTCGCCAGGAGCACGGTCTTCGGCCAGGTCGGCCCGCCCCAGTCGTCGAGCGGCGGCTTGCGGTGGCCGAGGTCCTCTGCGCCCACGGCGCCGACGTGCCAGCCGCGGTCCAGCGCGAACGCGTACGCCCCGCCCTCGGCTGCATGCCCGCCGTCGCTGCCGTACTCGCCGCGGTCGTTGAAGACCTCGAGGCCCACCATGCGGCTGTCGGCGGCCGGGACGTACTGGAAGCGGTTCCAGTTGAGGACCGCGCCGCCGTCGAGCTTCTTCGCGCCCGGGTGGTTGAACGTCGCCAGGCCGTCGGCGCCGCCGCCGAGCGCGGGCGCCGTCGTCAGCCAGCGCCAGAAGGGCTCCATCGAGGCGTAGCCGGCGGCGGTCGCCTCGTTCGTCCAGTTGCTGGAGAGGTAGACGCTGATATGGCCGAAGCGGTCCGAGCTCCACTCGAAGCCGCGGAAGCCGACGAAGGAGCCGGTCGTGGCCGCGTCGGCCTGCTCCTGCGTGGCGTCCCACTTGCGCAGCGCGTTCGGGCCGTCCGCCGCGACGCAGTCGGCCAGCAATACCTCACCACCGCCGCCGCGCCCGTCGCCGTAGCACGCCTCGCTGAACGTGCTCGGCAGCCCCATGTTCGTCGAGTGGTCCGCGCCGCCGACGAAGTCCAGGCCGTAGCGGGTGCCGGACGCGTAGAAGTCCGCGGGGCGCGTCCCGGGCCAGCCGTCGGAGTAGGCGCTGTGCTCGTGCAGCGCGCCGCGCAGCTCGAGGTAGGGCTCCTGCGCGGCGGCGGGCGCGGCCCACGCGAGCACCGCGAGCACGGCCGACAGCACCACGTTCCGGTTCACCGGCATCGCCTGCGCGAGTGTAGGCTGCCCGACTGCATGCCGCGTCACCTGCTCGCCGCCGCCGCCGTGCTCTGCCTCGCGCTCCTCGCCGGCGGCTGCGGCAAGAAGGACCCCGAGCCCTCCAGCGGCGGCGCTCCGGCCGTGACGAGCGGCCTGCCCTACGAGCTCGGCGGCGCCGACGGCTCGGGCGCCGACGGCAAGGAGACGGACGCCGCGCGCGGCGGCATCGCCGCCGGCCCCGACACCAAGGAGCCCGGCGACCAGGACTTCGGCGACGGCGTCCAGGCGCCCCCCAGGAGCGGCGGGGACGACGAGCGCTGATGGCCCGCGCCGAAGGCCAGGGCTGGGCGGCCGCCGACCTCGACGACCTCGGCGACGGGCCCGGCTTCCGCAAGATCCGCCGGGAGCTGGGCGTCACCGCGTTCGGGATCAACGCGATCGTCCTGCCGCCGGGCGTGTCGACCGGCCGCCACTACCACGAGCGCCAGGAGGAGACGTACTTCGTCCACCGCGGGACGCTCGAGTTCGAGTTCGGCGACGGCGAGCGCCTGAAGCTCGGTCCGGGCGGCGTGGTGCGCGTCGACGCGGCGACGGTGCGGCGGATGGGGAACGCCGGCGACGAGGACGTCGTCTTCGTCATCGCGGGCGGCGCGGACGGCTACGTCGGGCGCGACGGGAAGCTCCCCGAGGGCGAGACGGGCCGCGTCGGAAGCGGCCCGCCGGGCGCGCCTCCCGCCTCCGCCTAGCGGCGCGCGGCACCCCTCCCGGTGGCACCATGCGTCGCGATGCGACGCGCCCTGTCCCTCGCGGTCCTGCTGTGCTGCGCGCTGCCCGCGTCCGCCACCGCCGCGGCGCCGAAGCCGTTCGGCTCGCTCGCGTGCTCGGACCAGGAGGGGGTGCGCCTGTGCTCGGGCCTCGTCGACACGTGGGACGCGCACATGGTCGACGTCAACGTCACGCTCCCGGCGTCCGGCGACGGGCCGTTCCCGCTGATGATCCTCAGCCACGGCTGGGGCGGGCGCAAGTTCCCGCTGAAGGCCGGCAGCCCGAACGTCTCCAACTCCTCCAAGCCGTGGGCCGACCGCGGCTACGCCGTGCTGTCGATCACCTCGCGCGGCTTCAACGAGTCGTGCGGGACGCCGCAGAGCCGGCTCGACCCGCGGTGCGCGGGCGGCTGGATCAAGATGGACGACACGCGGTGGGAGATCCGCGACGTGCAGGACCTGGCGGGACGGCTCGTGGACGACGGCCTCGCCGACCCGCAGCGCGTCGGCGTGCACGGCGGCTCGTACGGCGGCGGCGTGTCGTTCGCGCTGTCGATCCTGCGCGACCGGATCATGAAGGAGGACGGCAGCTACGCGCCGTGGACCTCGCCGAAGGGCACGCCGCTGAAGCTGGCCGCGGCGGCGCCGACGATCCCCTGGACCGACCTCGTCTACGCGCTGCAGCCGAACGGGCGCGAGCTCGACTACGTCCTGCCCGCCGCCGACGCGAGCCGCAAGCCGGCGGGCGTCATGAAGCAGTCGTTCGTCTCCGGGCTGTTCGCGCTCGGCCAGACGACCGGCTTCTACGCGCCGCCCGGGGCCGACGACCAGGCCGATCTGACCACCTGGTACAACCGCATCAACGCGGGGGAGCCGTACGACGGCGAGCCGGTCGTCACGCAGATCGCGAACACGATCTACGACTTCAAGACCTCGATCGCGATCCCGCGCGACCGCGAGCCGGCGCCGACGATCGTCGCCAACGGATGGACGGACGACCTGTTCCCGGTCGACGAGGCGCTGCGGATGTACAACGTCTTCCGCAGCGAGTTCGCGGCCGTGCCGTTCGCGATGATGCACTTCGACTTCGGCCACCAGCGGGGCCAGGGGAAGGACGCCGACGAGGCCCGCTGGCAGGCGCACGTCGCCGACTGGATGGACCGCTATGTCAAGGGCGACGCGTCGGTGCGGGTGCTCGAGGGCGTCGAGACGCTGACGCAGACGTGCCCGAAGGAGGCGCCGTCGGGCGGCCCGTACGACGCGCCCACGTGGGACCTGATCCATCCCGGCGAGGTCCGCTTCACCTCGCCGGACGAGCAGACGTTCACGTCGGGCGGCGGCGACCCGTCGGTGGCGCAGGCGTTCGACCCGATCGCCGGCCCGGGCGCGTGCGCGACGACGCCGGGCGACGACGAGCCCGACACCGCGAACTACCGGCTGCCGCCGGCGGCGGGGGCGGGCTTCACGCTGATGGGCTCGCCGCTCGTGCAGGCGGACATCACGGTCAGCGGGGAGTTTCCGGAGATCGCGGCGCGGCTGCTCGACGTCGGACCCGACGGCAAGCAGACGCTGGTGGCGCGGACGGTCTACCGCCCCGACCCCAGCGGGCGCCAGGTCTTCCAGCTGCACCCCGGCGCGTGGCACTTCGCGCCGGAGCACGTGCCGAAGCTCCAGCTGCTCGGGCGCGACGCCCCGTACGTGCGCGCGTCGAACGGCCAGTTCCAGATCACGGTGTCGAACCTCGAGCTGCGCCTGCCGACAGCCGAGCCGATCGGGAGGCCGCAGCCGCTCCCGCTCCCTGCCGGGCAGACCGCGGCGCCGGGCGTGCGGACGACGCCGGTCAAGCCGGGTCGGAAGGGGCTGAAGCGGGCGCGGACGCGGCTGCGCCTCGTCGCCGGCTGCCGCACCGCGCGGTTGACGGGCCGGGACGTGCGCAAGGTGCGGCGGGTGGTCGTGTCGCGCCGCGGGATGAAGCGGCGCACGGACCGCCGCCGCCCGTTCCGCGTCGCGCTCCATGGGGGCCGGTCGCGACGGGTCCGGGCGGTGGCGGTCCTGCGCGGCGGCAGGCGCGTGAGGCTGCGCGCCACGGTGCCGCGCCGGTGCGCTACCTCTTGAACATGTAGCCCAGGCGCGACGCCGCCCGCCCGGTGCTGAACGGCCACGAGCTGCTGAGCTTGACGAGCCCGCCGGTCTCGGTCAGCCAGAACTTCGCGCGCCTGTTGTAGCGGCGGACGGAGCGGATGATCGTGCGGGTCCCCGTCGTGCGCCGGCGGTTGATGTCCGAGTAGTTGTGGACCCCGACGGCGCGCACGTAGCGCCGGTAACTCCCACGCCGCGCGGCTCGGCGACCTCCACGTCGCCTGCGAGTCGTGGTTGGCCTCGTTGCGCGAGCCCCACTCGCGGATGCCCAGCTTGCGGAAGTGCCGGATGAGCGGCTTGACCGCGCGGACGTAGGCCTCGGCCTTGACCATCTCGTCCGCGCGCGCCCACGCGTTCCACGGGATGAAGTACCGGACGCGCTCGATCTTCAGGTCCCGGCGGGGCCGGACGAGCGGGAGCGCGTCAGCGTCCTGACAAGCGGTGCGCGCGGCCGGCGCCGCGCGCTCACCCGTTCAGGCTTTGAGCTTGATCTTCGTCTTGTAGCGGGTTGAGTTGCCGGCCGCGTCGGTGGCGACGATCGTGACGTTTGCCGTCAGCTTCCTGCGCTTGTGCAGGGCCTTCCTGATGGCCTTGAGGGCCCTGCCGCGCATCTTCACCTTCAGCTTCTTCTTCGCGCCGGCGGGCGCCTGCACCGCGCCGCTCCTGAAGCGGTAGACCTTCGCGAGCTTGGGCACGCTGACCGTGGCGCGCGCGACGAGGATGCAGTCGCTCGCGCAGGTGCCGCTCACGACCAGACCGTGCTGCTTGCCCACGGACTGGGTTCGGGCCGCGGAGATGTTCGCGGCGACCGACGCGCCGCCGCCCGGCGGCGGCTGACCGCCTGGCGGGGGGCTGCCGCCCGGCGGCGGGCTGCTGCTCGGCCGGTTGACCGTTTCGCAGTCCTGCGCGGTGTCGCCGGTGTCAGCCGTGGCGACGTCGTTGACGCCGCCGCCGCAGATCGCGATGTCGCCGCCGGCGCCGTCTCCGACGTTGATGTTGTCGTCGTCGAAGTCGCCGACCAGCTCGTCGGTACCGTCGGTGTCCGTCAGCGCGTCCTTGCCGTTGCCGCCGTGGACCTTGTCGTCGCCGGGGCCGCCGTTCATCGTGTCGTCGCCGTCGCCGTCCTGGAAGTCGTTGCCGGCGTGCGCGTCGATCAGGTCGTTACCGGGCCCGCCGTCGACGCTGTCGTTGCCGAGGCCGTCGCCGAGGTCGTCGTTGCCGGCGCCGCCGGTGACGGTTCCGTTCGGCTTGCCCGGTGACGAGGACTCCTGTCCGAGGGTGATGCCGGCGATCTGGTCGTTTCCGTCCCCGAGGTCGACCACGAACGACGTCACGGCCGCGGCGCAGTAGTACTCGTACTTGGAGAGGTTGGGCTTCGTGATGTCGGTGCACGTGCCGTCGTTCGAGGAGAGCGTGCCCTCGGACTTGTTCACGGCGATCGAGTAGCCGTCCCAGTTGTTCGGATACTCGGTGGCAAGGTGATCCCGCACGAACAGCGACGTGTTGTCGCCGCCGTCGCCGATCACGCGCAGCTGGCTGCCGGAGTCCGAGACGTCGACGTTGCCACCGGCCAGAGCCGCCGCGGGCGCGGCGAGCGCCAGACCGACCGCTACGGGAAGAACAGCAAGCACGCTCCGACGGGTCATCCTGGTCTCCAACGCTCGACCGAAAACTGGCGCGACACTACCAGCGATCGTCGCTCACCGCGGACGGCGACTCACGCGATGCGGTCCGCGAGTTGCGCGGCAAGGTGCGCGACGTGCGTGCGACCCTTCGGCCCGTCCTCGAGCGCGTCGAGCCAGCGCGGCGGGATCGCGCCGGCGCCGTGCCGCGCGCCCGCGACGGCGCCCGCCATCGCCGCGACGGTGTCCGTGTCGCCGCCGCAGCGGACGGCGAAGGTGAGCGCGGCCTCGAAGGTGGGGGCGCACGCGGCGACGAGCGCGGCGGGGACCGACTCGTGCGCGGCGACGGTGGAGCCGAGGAGGCGCGCGACGTGGGCCGGCGACAGGCTGTTCTCCTGCGGGGGCGCCGAAGCGATCCGCTCTGGGGTCCCGGCCCCGAAGGCCACGCGTCGCGCCGCGTCCGCGGCGGCGTCGAGCTTCGCGCGGAGCTCGCGCGTCCGCGCCGCCGCGCGCGCCGCGACGAGGTGGTCCTCGCCGCGCACCGCTGCCGCGACGGCCGCCGCCTGCACGCCCGCTCCGTCCACGCCGAGCGGGTGGGCGTGCGTGAGGCGGGCCTGGCGCCTCGCTTCGGCGACGCAGCGCTCGGGGTCGTGCGCGAAGAGCAGGCCGACGGGCGCGACGCGCATCGCCGCGCCGTTCCCCGCCGATCCCTCACCGTCGAACAGCCGGAGCGCGGCCTCGTCGCGCGGGACGCCCTCCGCCCATAGCCGGACGACCGTCGTGGTGCCGGGGCCGTAGCCGCGGTCGGGGTCGAAGGCGTCGGCGATCGCTCGCGCGAGATCGTCCTCGTCGACGCCGCCGCAGCGCAGCAGCGACTCGCAGACCGCGATCGCCATCTGGGTGTCGTCGGTGTACGTCCCGCGCCCGAGGCGGGCCTCCTCCATCTCCACCCGCTCGGGGATGGCCTCGGGCGGCTGCGCCTCGTACGGCATCCCCAGCGCGTCGCCGCAGAAGAGGCCGAGCAGCGAGCCCGCGATCGCGTCGTGCATCCTGTCGGTCATCATGGACCGCCAGCTCGAGATGACGATCGGCCCGTCGTACGTCGTCGAGGTCTCCGAGCACCTGTCGACGGCGCTGAGCCGGCGAGTCGGCGCGTCGTACACCTCGCCGCCGCAGTCGCTCGAGGACGCCCGCCGCCTCGTCGCGCTCCTGCTCGACGCGGCGGAGGCGCCCGAGGGCGACGGGCCGTGGCGGCGCCCGCTCGCCGGCGGGCACCGCTTCGTCAGGCTCGTCCGCGCGGACTAGGGCGCGTTCGGCGCCGGGTCCTCGTTGCCGCGCTCCTCCGGCGGGGGCGCGGCCTCGCCCTCGAACTCGACGTCGGTGTCGAGCGGCTCGGCGTCGTCGAAGATCATGTCCGGGTCGTCGGGCGGGTTGGCCGCCTGGGCGTCGCCGAGCGAGGCCTCGCCGTGCCCGACGCGGTCGGCGCCTCCGTGGGAATGGGTCATGACCGGCGCCCTACCCGCTTCGCGGCCGGCTTGCGCTTCGAGGGCCTGCACGTCCGCTTCGCCTTCCGGCCGCGCTTGGCCTTCTTGACGGAGCAGCGCTTCTTCTTGGCCTTCGCGTTCGCCTTGGCGACCGGGTTGTTCGCGAGAGGCGTGAGGGTCG
>DASVQN010000049.1:0-70103 GCA_036389155.1 Solirubrobacteraceae bacterium | reverse complement strand
TCCCGGCCGCGGTCCTCGCGCGGTTCGCCGAGTTCGCCGGACGCCTCGCCACGACATGCATGACACATGTGCGCACTCAGCCGTGGCAGACGTGGTTACCCGGGCCGCTGTCCGTACTCCTCATCGGTGACGTGCTCGCCCCAGGTCACGGGGCTGCCGGAGTCGTCTGCTTCCTGCATCGCCAGGTGGGTCATGAAGCGGTCCGGGGCGGCGCCGTGCCAGTGCTCCTCGCCGGGCTCGAAGAAGACGCGGTCGCCGGGGCGGATGACCTCGACCGGGCCGCCCTCGTGCTGGCAGAGGCCTACGCCCTCCGTCACGAAGATCGTCTGGCCGTGGGGATGGGTGTGCCACGCGGTGCGCGCGCCGGGCGTGAAGTGCACGGCGGCGGCCGCGAACGTGGACGTGCCGGCGGGCGCCGCGACCGCGTCGATGTAGACGTCACCGGTGAACCAGTCGGCGGGGCCCTTCTGGGTGTCGATGCTGCTGCGCGTGATCTGCATGGGCAGGCGTCATCATGCCGCGCGTCGAAGCGCCCCGGGAAGAAACGCCCCGGCAAGCTCGCCGAGGACGAGCTGGCCCTCCTCCGGCCCGCGGATGTCGAGGACGATCTGCGCGTCGTCCTCCCGGACCTCGAACGTGAGGAAGGCGCAGCATGCCGACTCGGCGGCGACGAGCGCGTCGAGGCGGTCGCGGATCCCGGGACGCGCCGCGAAGCGCAGCGTCGCGCGGCCGGGCGCGACGCGCGCGTCGAGGAGCGCGTCGCGGCCGATCGACGCGATCTCGCGCAGGCGGTCCGGCAGCTCGGCGGCGGTGAGGGAGCAGGCGATGGGCAGCGACATGCGCCCTACCATGGACCTTGAACCCGGGTTGAAGTCAAGGGCATCGTGGAAGACGCATCTCTCACCATCGGCGAGGTCGCACGGCGCGTCGGGATCAACGCGTCCGCGATCCGCTACTACGAGCGCAACGGCGTGCTCCCCGAGCCGGACCGGGTGAGCGGGCAGCGGCGCTACACGCAGACCACCGTCGACCGCCTCCGCGTGCTCGACGTCGCCAAGCGCGCGGGGTTCAGCCTCGACGAGGCCAAGGTCCTCCTCGGCACGATGGACGCGACCCAGCCCGCCCACGCAGCGCTGCAGGCGCTCGCACAGGCGAAGCTTCCCGAGGTCGAGGCGCTGGTCGCCCGCGCACAGACGATGCGCCGGTGGCTGCAGGCCGCCACCACGTGCGACTGCGAGACCCTCGACGTCTGCGCGCTCTTCGCAGACGAGCCGGCAGCGTGAGCGAGCGCAACGTCCTGGGCGGGCCGCTGGAGCCCTGTGGCATGGACCCCATCACTGGGTTCTTCCGGGACGGCTGCTGCCGCCCGGACCCGGGCGGCGTCGGGTCGCACGTCGTGTGCGCGGTCGTGACCGCGGAGTTCCTCGAGCACCAGCAGAGCATCGGCAACGACCTCACGACGCCGATGCCGCAGTACGGGTTCCCGGGCCTCACGCCGGGCGACCGGTGGTGCGTCACCGTCGCGAACTGGGTGCGCGCGTACGAGGACGGCGCGGCGTCGTTCGTCGTCCTCGCGTCGACCAGCGAGCGCGCGTTGGACGTCGTCCCTCTGACCGCGCTGAGGGAGCACGCGGTCGACGTGCCCGCGGATCCGCGCGGCCTGGAGACCTAGCGCGCGACCGCCGCTCCGGCGCGCGGGCCGACCAGGACGTACGACGTCATCGCGCCCTTGCCCTTGACGTCGATCGACCCGCGCTCGGAGAGCTCGAAGCCGTGGCGCAGCGCGTCGTACGCGCGCGCGGTCACCTGGATCGTCCCCGGCTCGGCGTGCGACTCCATGCGGCTGGCGGTGTTGACCGTGTCGCCCCACAGGTCGTAGATGAACTTCGCGCTGCCGATGACGCCCGCGACGACCGGGCCGCTGTCGATCCCGATGCGGACCTCGAGCGGCAGGTCGAGCTCCTCGCAGCACGACGTCAGCTGCGGCCGCATCTGGAGCGCCATCCTCGCGATCGCCTCGGCGTGGTCGTCGCGCGGGACGGGGACGCCGGCGGCGACCATGTACGCGTCGCCGATCGTCTTGATCTTCTCCACGCCGTGCGCGGCGGCGAGCGCGTCCCACCGCGCGAAGACGCGGTCGAGCAGCGTGACGATCTCCGCCGCCGACAGGCGCTCGGAGAGCGGGGTGAAGCCGACGATGTCGGCGAACAGCACCGTCGCGCACTCGAAGTCGTCGGCGATGATCCCCTCGCGCTCCTTCAGCCGCTCCGCGACCGGCTTCGGCAGGACGTTCAGCAGCAGCCGCTCGGACTTGGCCTGCTCGCCCTCCAGCGCACGGTGCTTGCTCGCCAGCGCGGCGAGCGCCTCCTCCCGTGCGCGCACGAAGTACCGCAGCAGCGCGTACGCGGTCGTCGAGACGCCGAGGATGTTCAGCGCGAAGAAGGCCAGGACGAGCCCGTGCGGCACGTCGGCGGCGTGGTCGGCCAGGGCGGGGTCGATCGCGGCGGAGAGCGCGACCAGAGCGCCGAACGCGGCGAACCAGGGCAGCGACCGGCGCGCGTCCGCGAACAGCAGCGCGCCCAGCGGCGAGGTGAGCGCCCAGACGCAGACGGCGGACGACGCCTCGAACCCGCCCAGGCTCCACTGCAGCGCGAACGGCAGGACGAGGCTCAGCAGGAGCTGGCTCTCGCGGAACAGCGCGTAGCGCTGCGTCCGCGTGAACACGCGGATGCTGACCAGCGACGCGAGCTGGTAGGCGAACGGGATGGCGGCGGAGAGCCAGAGCCCCAGCAACGCGTACGTCGCGACCCAGACGCACGCGAGGCTGGCCATGATCTTGGCCGAGAGGACGAGCACCGCCCGGCGGACACCGAGCGCGTCGGGGTCGGATCGCAGCTCCATCCCAGCGCGAGCATATGCGGGGAGCAGCACCCGCGGATAGGGTGCGCCATGGGCATCTTCAAGCGGATCAAGACGCCGGTGGAGGGCTTCGCCGAGGTCGTGGAGTGCTGGAGCGACCAGAACAACCACGGCGCGGTCAGCAACTGCAAGATGAAGCTGAACCTCGTCGACGTCCCGGGCGTCGAGCCGCAGGTCGTCAAGCACCACGAGAAGGCCGTCATCCCGAACCGCTGGCCCGAGGTGGGGATGCGCGTCGCGGTCACCGTCGACCGCGATCACCCCGACCGCGTCGACCCGCACTGGGACTCGGTGTTCGGCGAGATGCGCGGCGGCGCCGCCGGCTACGTCGCGGAGGTCGCCCTGAGCGGCATCGGCCTCGACATCCCGCTCTCCCGCGGCACGGCGACCGAGCCCGACGAGAAGCCCGACGAGGACTGGCAGGAGCAGATCGCCGCCCTGAACGCCCGCTTCGCCGCGGGCGAGATCACGTACGAGGAGATGTCGGACGGCGTGCAGCGCGCGCTCGGCGACAAGGACCCCGACCGCCCGAACTGGTGAGCGCCTGACCGCGGGGACGAATTGGGGAGACCCCCGATGTACTCCGGGGCGCGCGCGGCCAGAGTGGCCGCCATGCATCGGATCCTCCTCCTGGTCACGACCGTCGCGGCGCTCGCCGCCACCGCCACGCCCGCGCTCGCCGGGCAGATCGTCTACAGCACCGAGCCCGCCGACGGCGACGCGCAGATCCGCGTCATGAACGACGACGGCTCGAACGACCGCCTGCTCGTCCACGAGGACGACATCCCGGGCGCCGAGGCCGTCTACAACCCCTACGTCAGCCCGAACGGCGACACCGTCGTCTTCCAGGCGCGCACGCCGTCGCCCGGCGGCTACGGCGTCTTCTGCGGGTTCCGCTGCTCGGGCATCTACGCCTACAGCGGCGGGACGATCACCCGCATCTCGCAGGACCCGACCGACTGCCCGCCGGGCGACCTCTGCCTCGGGCTCGACACCGACCCGCGCATCACCGGCGGCGGGTCGCACCTCTTCTACCAGATGATCTACGGCGAGCCGGGTGGCAGCTACGGCACGCCGCAGACCATCTCCAAGAACTACTACCGGACGCTGACGCCGGGCGGCGGCGACGAGGTCGAGGTGCCCGAGACCTCCTGCGGCAAGGGCAACTACGTGACGCCGAACCCCGCCGTCGACGGCGAGTTCTCGTCGAGCGTCTACTGCACCGGCGGCTCGTACGCCCTGCAGATCCGCGACATGGCCGGCGGCGCCGAGGAGACGCTCGGGTACGACGACGCCGAGTTCGCCAACCCCGCGTTCCGCGGCGACGGCCAGGTGCTGGTCGGGGCCGAGGACGGCAACGACCCCGGCCTGTGGCTGTACCCGCGCGACGGGTCGACGCTCCCGCATCGCATCGCCGCGATCACGTGGGACAGCGACCACCGGCCGTTCTCCACGAACCCGACGTTCGTCGGCGACGACGAGGTCGCGTTCATCCACGGCGACACGATCCGCAGGCTCGCGACGTCGTGCGACTCCTGCTCGGTGGACGACGCGCAGACGCTCGCCACTGCGCCGGGCGTGGACGCGATCGCGTGGACCTCGCAGAGCATTCCCGACCCGCTGGTCGAGCAGCCGAGCGACACGCGCGGCGGCAACCAGACCCCCGCGCCCGGCCCGGCCACGCCGAAGGGCGGCATGCCCGCGCCCCCGGCGAAGGTGCCGGCCAACACCGTGCCCGCGCTCGCGCTGGACCTCAAGGCGCCGGCGAAGGTGAAGCTCGCCAGCGTGCTGCGCAGCGGCCTCAAGGTCCCGTTCGTCGCGAGCAGGGCGGGCAAGCTCACGATGCGCGCGCAGATCGCGCCGGCCTTGGCGCGGAAGCTGCACCTCGCGCGCGGCAAGGCGAAGAAGCCGGTCGTCGTCGCGAGCGGCACCACCACCGTGGCCCGCGCCGGCGAGGCGGCCGTGACGCTGAAGTTCACGGCGGCCGCGAAGAAGCGCCTGAAGCGGGCCAGGTCGGTGCCGCTGACGCTGTCGGGCGCGTTCGACGGCGCCGCCCTCGCGGGCCGGATCAGGCTGGCCCGCTAGACGCGGACTCGCCGGGCGTGCAGCCCCTCGTAGATGGGGCGGCACGCCTCGGCGACCGCGGCGTCGCGGTCGGAGAGCGCGATCTCTCGCGGCCGCCACGGCTCGAAGCCGGTGGAGGCCATGACCGCGGCGTACCAGTGCGGCGCCCACACGCCGTCGGACTCCCGGGGACCCGGCGGCCACGACAGCATCCGCTCGGTGAACGGGATGCCGAGCCAGTCGCACAGCCAGCGCAGGTGCGCCTCGGGCGCGAGCAGGAACTCCTTCGCGTCGAGGATCGGGACGTCGAGGCCGTGCTCGTCCCACAGCTCGAGCAGCCAGCCCTGCTGCGGGATCGCGATGTCCTCCGGCTCGCAGCTCTCGCGGGCGCGCACGTACGAGGCGACGACCTCGACCGGGTCGCGGATGAGCAGCACGTTGCGGAAGCGCAGCGTCCAGCTCAGGTCCATGTCGCGCGAGACGTGGTGGGCCATGTGCTTGGCGTAGTGGACGCGGCGGCCGGGTGGCAGCGGCTCGGAGAGCGTCGCGACCGCGCTGCCGAGATCCGTCGGCTGCGAGGCGACGACCTCGTCGCGCATCGGATGCTCGAGGCCCGTTCGCGACAGATACGCGGCGTAGAGCGGCTCGTCGGAGACGACGGTGTCGGGCCGGTTCTCGAACGAGCGCATCATCGCCGTGGAGATGTTCCGCGGGCCCGACCACATCCCGACGCGGACCACGTCGTCGGTCATGGCGCGGCGCGCGCGGCGACGTCCGCGTCGACGAGCTCGCGGTAGAGCGTCTGCAGGCGCTCGACCGTCGGCCCGCGGCGCCCGTCGCCGATGGTGCGCCCGTCGATGCTGCGCACCGGCACCACGCCGGCGAACGTGCCCGTCACGAACGCCTCGCGCGCGGAGTAGACGTCGGTGAGGCTGAACGTCGTCTCGCGGGCGGGGATGCCGCTGGAGCGGCAGATCTCCAGCACGTTCGCGCGCGTGATCCCCTGCAGCGTGAACCGCCCGTCCGACGTCCACACCTCGTCGCCGACCACGACGAAGAAGTGCGTCGAGTTGCACGTCGCGACGAAGCCGTGCGGGTCGAGCATCAGCGCCTCGTCGGCACCCGCCGTGTAGGCCTGGATGCAGGCCGTGATGTCGTTGAGCTTGGAGTGGGCGTTGAGCTTGGGGTCCAGCGTGTCGGGCGTCGCGCGGCGCACGTGGGTCGTGAACAGCGTGATGCCGTCCGTGACCGTCGCCGGCAGCGGCTCCTTGTGCTCGGCGATGATCACGACCGTCGCCGGGCCGATCGTCACGCGCGGGTCCTGGTACGGCGTGCGCTTGACGCCGCGGGTGACCATCAGCCGCACGTGCACGCCGTCGGTCATCTCGTTCGCGCGCAGCGTCGCGTAGATGGCCTCGGTCAGCTCGTCGCGGCTGCGGCCGACGTCGAGCATGATCGCCTTCGCCCCCTCGAACAGGCGGTCCAGGTGGCGCTCGAGGAAGGCGGGATGGCCGGACCGCACGCGCAGCCCCTCCCACACGCCGTCGCCGAGGACGAAGCCCGAGTCGAAGACCGAGACGACCGCCCGCTCGCGCGGCAGGAGCTCGCCGTTCACCCAGACGAGGATCCGCTCGTTGCGCGGGTCGTCCTCGAAGTCGTGCGTGCCGTGCGCCACGGCGCGCAAGCCTACGCGGCCACCGAGGCGGCGCAGCGCCAGCGCGCTTGCTGTATCACCACATCATGCGTGCGCTGTGGGGCGCTTTCACCGGTCTGACCGTCTCGCTGCTCCTCCTCGCCGGGGCCGCCCCGGCGGGCGCCACCGGCGTCACCGAGCAGGCCAACCCCGCGCACACCGGCGTGGCCGACGTGGCGCTGGCGCCGCCGCTGCGCGAGAAGTGGCGGCGCACGTTCGACGGCGACGTCCCGATCTCGCACACGATCCGCACGCCGCTGGTGGCCGACGGCCGCGCCTTCGTCTCGCGCACGCGCGACGGCGACGTCAACGAGGTGCACGCGCTCTCGTCGGCGACGGGCGCGTCGCTGTGGAAGCGCGACGACCTGGGCAGCTTCATCCGCTCGCTCGGCTACGGCTCGGGCCGGGTGCTCGTCGGCACCGACGAGAAGCTCCACGCGCTGTACGCGGCGACGGGGCAGACCGCGTGGTCGCGGCCCGGCCACATCGACCAGGGCGCGGTGGCGATCGACGGCGTCGCGTACTACGGCGACGGCGCGAGCCTGTGGGCGGTCGACGCCGCCACCGGCGCCGAGAAGTGGCATCGCATGATCGGCACGACGCAGGGCGTCGCGGTGGACGCGACGCGCGTCTACGTGAACGCCGGCAGCGAGCTCGTCGCGGTGCGGCGCGCGGACGGCGTGATCGCGTGGCACTCGCCGACGCCGGACGGCTGGGCGTTCAGCGCCGGCCACCCCGCGGTCGCCGGCGGCCGCGTGTACGTCCCCTCCTTCAACGGCGGCGTCTACGACGCGACGACCGGCGACCTCGTACGGAAGACGTCGGCCGCGTCGCTGTTCGCCGTCGACGGCGCGCGGACGTACGCGCTGTCCGGGCAGCCGATGTACGACGGCGCCGTGCTCGAGGCCGACTCGGTGACGAGCGGATCGACGGCGTGGGAGTGGGGCGCCTGGCGTGGAGTGTCGAGCTACCCGCTCGTCTCCGGCTCGACGGTGTACGAGGTGGGCGCCGGCGGCGTGCTCTATGCGCTCGATCGCACCACCGGTCGGCCGACGTGGTGCGCGCAGACCAACACGGTCAACTACGGCGGCCACCCGTTCGGCATGGCGATCGGCGACGGCGTCCTGCTGCTGCCGGTCGGCGGCGAGCTCGTCGCGCTCGAGCCCGGTGGAACGGCCGGGTGCCGCTTCCACCAGCTCGAGGTCCCCGGCTACGCGGACCCCATCGGCGAGGACGCGACCGCGCGCGCCGCGAGCCGCCGGGCCCCGGAGGAGCCGGGCGGCTTCGTCGCGACGCCGCCGGGAGGGGCGCGGTCGGTCCTGTTCAGCGCGCGGCGGCGCGAGCACGCGCTGCTCGTGCGCCGCGCGGGCGCGACGCTCACGCTGCCCGCCCCGCGTCGCTCGCCGCTCGACCCCGGAGTCTCGATCGACCTGCGCGTGCGCGGCGCGCGGGCGGCGCGGGAGGTGCGCGCGACGGGCGCGATGCCCGGCGTCGTCAACGAGTTCGCGGGCTCGGACCCCCGGCGCTGGCGGACCGGCGTGCGCCGCTACCGCCGCGTGACGCTCGCGGGCGTGCGGCCGGGCGTCGACCTCGTGCTCCGCGACGGGCAGGGGCGCCGGTTCTCCTACGACTTCGTGCTCGCGCCCGGCGCGGACCCCGACGACGTCGTCGTCGAGTTCCGCGGCGCCGGGCGCCCGCGTCTCGACGCAGGCGGCCGGCTGCTGCTCGACACGCCGGCCGGCCCGCTCCGCCAGCCGCCGCCGATCGCCTACCAGCGCATCGACGGCAGGAGGGTGCGCGTCGCCGCGCGCTTCCGGCTGACGGCCGACGGCGGCGTGGGCTACGAGGTCGGGCGCCACGATCCGCGTCGGACGCTCGTCATCGACCCGGTGCTGGAGTGGGCCACCCACATCGGGGGCGGGATGGACGACGCGGTCACCGACGTGATCGCCGACGGCGACGGGAACGTCTACGTCGCCGGCATGTCGTTCTCACGCGACCTCGCGCCGGCGGGCGCCCTCGACGGGTGGGACGAGCGCAACGCGGTCTGCGGCGACATCGCGGGACCGTGCGGCGACGCGTTCGTCGCCAAGTACTCGCCCACCGGTCAGCTCGTCCACATCACCTACCTGTCGGGCCTGCGCAACGAGCAGGTGGAGGCGCTGGCGACGGACGCCGCGGGCAACCTCTTCGCGACCGGCTTCACCACCTCGCCGAACTTCCCGGTCCGCTCGGCCGCGCAGAGCGAGTGGAACTGCGGCGACCCCTACGGCGACGCCTTCGTCACCAAGCTCTCGCCCGACGGCGGCACGCTCGTCTACTCGACCTTCCTCGGCGGGTGCGACACCTTCGGCGACGCGGGCCGCGCGATCGCCGTCGACGCGCAGGGGAGGGCGGTCGTCGCGGGCGAGACCGACGCGTTCGACTTCCCGACGACCACGGGCGCGGCCGACCGGCGCTGCGCCGAGAGCGGCGGCTTCTGCCAGGACAGCTTCGTCGCGCGCCTCGCGCCCGACGGCGCGTCGCTGGAGTGGTCGACGCTGTTCGGCGGCGACGCGTCGGACGAGTACGTGACCGCGATGGCGCTCGACGGCGCCGGCCGGCCGGTGATCGTGGGGGAGACGGCGGCGTGGTCGAGCACCGACTTCCCGGCGACGCCCGGCAGCTACGACCCCGAGCCCGAGCCGGGGTCGATCGACATGTTCGCGGCGCGGCTGGCCGCCGACGGCTCGGCCGTGCAGTGGGCGACCGCGTTCGGCGGGCGCCACGGCGACCGCGCCGAGGACGTCGCGCTCGACGGCCACGGCGACGTGCACGTCGCGGGGACGACGCGCTCCCAGGACTTCCCCACCACCGACGGCGCGCTTGACCGGGCGTGCAACGGCGGCAGCGACGAGGAGTGGGAGTGCTACGGCGACCCGGACGGGTTCGCGCTGGAGCTGTCGGCGGACGGGTCGACGCTGCGCTCGTCGACGTTCGTCGGCGGCTACGGCTACGACCAGGCGAACGCGATCGCGCTCGACGGCGCCGGCCGCGCCTACGTCGCCGGCTCGGCGTCGGGCGGGCTCGGCTTCCCCCTCGTCGACCCGTTCCAGTCGTCGGTGCGCTACTCGCACGACTGGTGCGCCGCGCGGTCGGACTGTGCGGACGCCTTCCTCGTCCGCCTCGACGCCGGCAAGACGCACGCCGAGTACGGGACGCTGTACGGCGGGCGCTCGCAGGACGTGGCCATGGGCGTCGCGCTCAGCGGCGGCGACGCGTGGATCGCCGGCTTCACGCACTCCGACGACCTGGCGCACACCGCCGCCGGATGGGCCGGCGGCAACTGCCAGATCATCCGCGACGACCTCCAGTTCCCCGCGTGCTCGGACGGCTTCCTCGCGCGGATCGACGAGGCGAAGCCGCCCGCGCCGCCGCCGCCGGACGACGACCCGCCGCCCGACGATCCGCCGCCCGGCGGGGACGATCCCGGCACCGGCGGGGGCGACACCGGCGGCACCGGGAGCGGCGGCTCCGGCGGCACGGGGAGCGGCGATTCCGGCGGCACGGCGGGCGGCGACTCCGGCGGCACGGCGGGCGGCACTTCCGGCGGCACGGTGGGCGGCGATTCCGGCGGCACGGCGGGCGGCGACTCCGGCGGCACCGGAGGGGGCGGCTCCGCCGGCACCGGCGGCGGCCCGCCCTCCTCCGGCGGCGGGTTCCGTCCGGCCGGGCGCGCCCTCGTCCTCACCCGCACGCGACGCTGGGTCCGCGGGCGCGTCACGTCGACCGCGCCCCTCTGCGTCGCAGGGGCGCCCGTCGTCCTCGAGCGGCGCACCCGCCGCGGCTGGGCCCGCGCCGCGAGCCAGCGCGCGTCGGGCGACGGCCGCTTCCGGCTCCGCCTGCCGCGCAGGCGCGGCGCGCTGCGGGTCCGCGTCGGGGCGGCGCCCATGTGCGCGCCGGTCGTCGCGGCCGTCCCGCGCCGGTTGCGATGACTTCGGGCGCGTCATACGGTCATAGACCGCATGCGAATCATCCTGAGTGACTTCATCAGCCTCGACGGCGTCGTGCAGGCTCCCGGCGGCCGCGAGGAGGACACCGACGGCGGCTTCGAGCACGGCGGCTGGTCCCATCCGTACTTCGACGTCGAGGCCATGGGCGGGGCGGTCGACGACGTCATGAACCAGACCGAGGCGCTGCTGTTCGGCCGCCGCACCTGGGCGGTCATGGCGTCCGCCTGGCCGGAGCGGGCCGGCGACCCGTTCGCCGACCAGATGAACGCGATCCCGAAGTACGTCGTCTCGCGGACCCTGACCGCGGACGAGGCGTCCTCGACCTGGACCAACACGACGCTGCTCGGCGGCGACGACGCCCTCGATCAGGTCCGCAGGCTGCGCGAGCAGGGCGGCGACGGGGGCATCCAGGTGATGGGCAGCGCCTCGCTGGCCCGCGACCTCGTGGCCAACGACCTGGTCGACGAGTACCGGCTGATGATCGAGCCGATCCTGCTCGGCGGCGGCAAGTCGATCTTCCCGCAGGACGGGACGGCACGCCCGCTCGAGTTGGTCTCGGTGACCCAGGCCAAGACGGGCGTGCTCATCTGCGCGTACCGCCCGGCGGCGCCTAGCCGCGCCGCTTCTTCCTGACGGGCCTGGCGCTGAACGTCCCTTCCGCCTGGCAGATGAACGTGTTGCCGTCGAGGTAGCCCATCGCGTTGAAGTAGCCGAGCGCGCTCGACTGGTCCTCGACCGTGAGCGTCTGCTCGCCGCCGCCGACGAGGCCGTTCGCACCCCGGTCTTGGCGGCGTGGGCAGGACCCGCGGCGCCGAGGGCGGCGACGGCGGTAGGGTCCGGCACCCATGGCGGAGCTGCTGGACCTCTTCAGGCTGGACGGCAAGGTCGCGATCGTCACCGGCGCCTCCTCCGGCCTCGGCGTCGCGTTCGCGACCGGCCTCGCGGAGGCGGGCGCGGACGTGGCGATCTGCGCGCGGCGCGTCGAGAAGCTCGAGGAGACCAGGCGGCAGGTCGAGGCGCTCGGCCGGCGCTGCGTCGCCGTGCCGGCCGACGTCGCGAACCCCGACGACTGCACCCGCGTCGTCGAGGAGACCGTCGCCCAGCTCGGCCGGGTCGACGTCCTGATCAACAACGCCGGGATCGGCACCGCGGTGCCCGCCACGCGCGAGTCCCCCGACGAGTTCCGCCGCGTCATCGACATCAACCTCAACGGCTCGTACTTCATGGCCCAGGCGTGCGGTCGCGCCATGAAGGACGGCGGGAGCATCGTCAACATCGGCAGCGTCCTCGGGTCGACGACCGCGTTCCTGCCGCAGGCCGCCTACGCGGCGTCGAAGGCGGCGATCATCGGCCTCACGCGCGACCTCGCCCAGCAGTGGACGGGGCGCAAGGGCATCCGCGTCAACGCGCTCGCGCCCGGCTTCTTCGAGTCCGAGATGACCGACCAGTACCCCGAGGGCTACCTCGAGCAGATGATGTTCCGCGTCCCGATGGCGCGTAAGGGCGAGGCGCGCGAACTTGTCGCCGCGGCGCTGTTCCTCGCCAGCGACGCGTCGTCGTACGTCACCGGCGCGCTGCTGCCGGTCGACGGCGGGCTGCTCACCACCTAGCGGCGCAGCCAGCCGCGCTTGCGCTGCTTCATCGCGGCCTTCAGGTCCTCCGTCGCGAAGGGCGCGCTCGCCGGGCGGTCCTGGTCGAACAGGTAGAGCTCCATCGTGAAGAGCTGCGTCAGCGCGGACGCGGCGACCATCGGGACGACGACGCCCGCGACGCCGGCAGCGATGAGCGCGCCGCAGACGACGGACGACCCGCCGTCGAGGCTCGCGACGCCGATCGCGACGAGGATCGCTCCCGGGATCGTGAGCAGCCCGAAGATGAACCCGATCGTGACGTCGCCCGTGACGGACTCGCCCCAGCGCGATCTGAACGTGCTCGCCGAGCGTCGGATCGAGGCCAGCGCGCCGGTGCCCTCGATCGCGAGGATCGGGACGACGAAGAACGTGGCGAGCGACCACGCCACGCCGCCGAGCCACCCGAGCGCGCGACCGATGAAGTCGCCGCCGGGGAGCTGCGACAGCCCCTGCAGCGCCCCGCCGACGACCGTCGACAGCACGCTCCACACGACGATCTGCGGCAGGCGATGCGTCGCCGCGCGCAGGCCGTCGCGGACGGTCGGCTCGTCGCTGCGTCGGCTCGCGAGGACCATCGACAGGAAGCCGACGTTGAAGTAGGTACCCACGCACGTGAGCACCACGCCGAGCACGGCCGCGAGGACGACGAGGGAGACGACGTCGACGCCGTCCTGCTGCGGAAGGAGGACGGCGATGGCGATCGCCACCGCCGCCAGCGTCGTGAACAGCGCAGACAGGGCGGGCAGCGCCATCAGCCGCGGCCGCGCGCAGGTAGCGCCAGCTCTCGCCGATCAGGCGCCACGAACGGTCGATCCGCCCCTCGCGCCCCGGCTCGAGCCGGTGCCGCGGCGCCTGCTGGTCGTAGCCGTGGTAGCTCATCCAGTGATCAGGTACCCCCGCGGTTATGGCGCTACGCCCACGCCCGCGCCCTGTACGGTCCACGCGATGCGCGCCTCCCGCCCCGCCGTGCTCGCCACGGCCGTCGTCGTCCTGCTGCTCGTGCCGGCGAGCGCGCCCGCCTTCACCGCACGGGGCAGCACCGAGCAGGCGTACGTGCTCGGCGCGCGCCAAGGGGAGCGCCTGACGCTCGTCGCCCCCGGCGGCCGCGCGCTCGTCACGCGCCGCGCCGACCGCTTCGGCAGCCGGATGTTCCGCGAGCTCGCGCCGGGGCGCGGCTACCGCGTGCGCCGTGTGAACGGGCGCCGGTCGGCCCGCTTCACCGTCCTGCGGCCCGGCCAGAACCCGCCCGCCGCGTTCTTCCGTCGCAAGCGCCTGAAGCAGGGGCTGAACTACGTGAAGGTGCGCGACGGGATCGAGCTGGCGATGACCGTCCGCCTCCCGCCCGGCAAGACGCTCGCCGACGGGCCGTTCCCGACGGTCGTCGAGTACACCGGCTACGCCGGCGCGCCGCCGCACGACCTCCTGGCCATCGTCGCCGCGGGCCTGTCCGGCGGCAGCCCGAAGGCCGATCCGCTCGCGCCCGCGACGAGCACGATCGTCGGCTCGGTCATCGCGCCGCTGCTGGGGTTCGCGACGGTCAGCGTGCAGATGCGCGGCTCGGGCTGCTCGGGGGGCGACTTCGACCTCTTCGACGCGCCGACGACCTACGACGGCTACGACGCGATCGAGACGGTGGGCGCGCAGCCGTGGGTCAGGGGCGGGAAAGTCGGGATGGTCGGCATCTCGTTCTCCGGCATCACGCAGCTGTTCGTCGCCGGCACGCGCCCGCCGCACCTGGCGGCCGTCGCGCCGCTGTCGGTCACCGACGACACCTTCTACCTCAACCGCCCCGGCGGGCTGCGGAACATCGGCTTCATCAAGCAGTGGCTCGACGACCGCCAGTCCGATGCGCGGCCCGCGCCCGAGGGCGGCCAGGAGTGGGCGAAGGTGCTCGTGCGGGCGGGCGACCGTCACTGCCGGGCCAACCAGCGGCTGCGGCTGCAGACCCAGCACGCCAACGCGATCATCCGCCGCAATCCGTTCCGCACGCCGCGGCTGTACGACCAGCGCTCGCCGAAGGCGTGGATGGCGGACATCGACGTCCCCACGTTCCTCGTCGGCCAGTGGCAGGACGAGCAGACGAGCGGGCACTTCGCCGACAGCCTCGGGCTGCTCGAGAGCAACCCGCGCGTGTGGATCTCGCTGCAGAACGGCGTGCACGTCGACTCGCTCGGGCCGTCGACGCTGACGCGCTGGGTGGAGTTCCTCGAGCTGTACGTCGCAGATGAGGTGCCGTCGATCCCCGACCCGATCCGCGGCCTGAGCGACTCGCTGTACCAGCTGCTCGCCGATGCGCCGGCGGCCGAGCTGCAGCAGACGCGCTTCAGCGGCACGACGAGCGTCGCCGAGGCCCGCGCGACCTTCGAGCGCGACGCGCGCGTCCGGTTGCTCATGGACGCGGGCGCCGGCCCCGCCGGCCCGGGAGCGCTGGGGAACGCGTGGGAGCTCGACTACGACGCGTGGCCCATCCGCCAGGTCGGGGCGACGACGTTCTACTTCGGGCCGGGCGGCGCGCTCGATCGCCATCCGCCCGCCGCCGCGGGCGAGGAGTCCTACGTCGGCGACCCGGCGGCGCGGCCGGCGCAGACGCTGCCGGGTACCGGGGACGCGGACGCCTGGAAGGCCCAGCCGCCGTACACCTGGGCGCCGGTCGCCGCGGGCAAGGGCCTCGGCTTCGTGACGGCGCCGCTCGACCGCGACGTCGTCATCGCCGGCCCCTCCAGCGTCGACCTCTACCTGCGCTCGTCGGCGCGCGACACCGACCTGCAGGCGACGCTCAGCGAGGTCCGGCCGGACGGCGCCGAGACGTACGTGCAGTCGGGGTGGCTGCGTGCGTCGCAGCGCAAGCTCGACCGCGAGCGCTCCACCGCCATCGACCCGCGCCCGACGCACCTCGCGCGCGACGCGCGGCCGGTGCCGCAGGAGGGGTACACGATCGTGCGCGTGCCGGTGTTCCCGGTCGCGCACGCGTTCCGCGCGGGGTCGCGGATCCGCCTGACCATCCAGGCGCCGGGCGGCGAGCGTGCCCGCTGGCGTTTCGAGACGCTCGAGGACGGGACGATCCGGGACACGATCGGCTTCGGCGGCGCCTACGCGTCGAAGCTCGTGCTGCCGATCGTTGAGGGGGCCGACGCGCGGGGGACGCCGCTGCCGGGCGCGACGGCGCTGCGCGGCCAGCCGAGCCGCCGCTACGTCGCCGCGACGAACGGCGGCTGATCCGGACCGTACCCCCCGCTCGCCCGACTGACGCGTTGACCGCCCTGCGGCCGAGCGTATGATCCGCTCTTCCCCAGCGGCGGGAACGGATTTGCGCGCGATGACTCTGTGTGAGCAGTCGCCTGACCCGTCCCGTCGCGAGCAACGGACCGGGAGGCCACGATCCACCAGCAGCAGGGCGGCGACATGCGGTTGGACGGGTGCAAGCGCGGGGAGTGACGCCGCGCGCTGATCAACCCGCGCGTCCCCGGAGCGTGTTCGTGCTCGTCATCGTGCTTGTTGGCGGAGCGCTCGCGCTGTGGCTGTACAACGGGTTCGGCGCGCTCTTCGAGCAGCGAGATCTGGGTGCCGCCGGCTCCCTCGCCGGGGTCGGCGCGTGCTGTGTTCTCGCCGGCGCTGCCGGCGGGCTGCGGGCGCTATGGGGCATACCCCTCGCCGGTCTCCTCGTCGTGCCGCTCGAGATCGCGATTTCGAGCGGCCTGCACGAGGTCCCGAGTCCTCCCAGCGGCGGGTCGCTCGAGTTCTCGCCTCTCGGCGCCCTGTTGATCGCGTCGCCTGGGGCGGCGGTGGGCGTGCTCGTCGGCAGCGTTGTGCATCGCCTGACGACGAACCGCCGGGTCCGCGACCACTGAGCGCCGCGACGAGGGGGTCGCGACTGGCGACCGCGCGCTGAGCCGCACCGCAAGAGCCGGCGAAGCGGTGCGTTGCAGGTGGCATGCGCCCCTTGTCAGCGGTCGCCGCCGCCTTCGCCGTGCTCGCCGCGCCCGCCACCGCCGCCGCCCACGACGAGAGCTCGCCGGACCTTCCGCTGCCCGGCCTCGCGCGGCACATGCTGCCCGTCTTCCCCCGGCAGGCGCCGCGCACGGCGGCCGAGATCCGTGCCGCGACGCGGCGCGACGCCCCCGGCTCGTTCGAGCTCGTCGGCCACAGCCCCCTGAACAACCGCGGCATGAACGCCGCGCTGGCGGTGTACGGCGACTACGCCTACGTCGGCAACCGCAGCGACGCGTCGCAGTCGCCGAACGCCGGCGTGATGGTCGTCGACGTCAGCGACCCGAGCAAGCCGCAGGTCGTCGGCCAGATCGGCCCGCCCGACGAGGGCCGGCCGGGCGAGAGCTCGCGCGAGCTGCGCATCCTCCCCGAGCAGGGCCTGCTCATGGTCCTCAACCACGCGTGCTCGGAGCTGCTGCACCACTGCCTGAGCCCGTCGCTCCTCGGGGCGTCGTACGCCCGCTCGACGGTCAAGTTCTACGACATCCGCGGCGCCAACGCGGCCGCTCCGAAGCTCGTCTCGACGTACCTGCCGAGCCGCAACGCGCCGCAGCAGCCGCACGAGTTCTTCATCTGGAACGACCCGCTCCGCCGCGGGCGGGTGCTCATGTACCAGACGACGCCCACGACCTCGAGCCCGGCGAACAAGCGCGAGAACATGATCGTCACCGACATCTCGCGGGCGCGCGAGGGGATCTTCCCGGAGATCGCCAAGTGGACGCCGGTGATCGACAACCCCGACCGGGACAACCGCCTGCACAGCCTCACGCTGTCGATCGACGGGCGCCGCGCGTACCTCGCGTACCTCGGCGGCGGCTTCCTCGTCGCCGACACGAGCGACTTCGCCGACGCCAGGCCGAACCCGCAGGTGCGCCTGGTCACGCCGGTGGAGGACCGCGTGTTCTGGACGAACCCCGGCGCGCACAGTGCCGCGAAGGTGCCGGGCAAGCCGTACGCGCTCGTGACCGACGAGGTCTACGGCCAGCTCCCCGCGATCCTCGAGGACCACGGCTGCCCCTGGGGCTGGGTGCGGATGATCGACGTGCGCGACGAGACCAAGCCGCGCATCGCCGCCGAGTACAAGCTGCCGGTCAACGAGGAGTCCAACTGCGCGGGCGTCCCGCCCGACCGCGAGCACGCCTCCAGCTTCAGCGCCCACAACCCCACGCTGACCAGGCACGTCGCGCTCGTGACGTGGCACGGGGCGGGCATGCAGGCGATCGACATCAGCAAGCCGGCGAAGCCGCGGCCGGCGGCGCAGTTCGTGCCGGACCCGCTGCCCTACGTCCAGACCGAGGACCCGGCGCTGTCGAGCGGCCGCGACAAGGTCGTGATGTGGAGCTTCCCCATCGTCAAGGACGGCCTCGTCTACGTCGTCGACATCCGCAACGGCCTGTACGTGCTGCGCTACCACGGCCCGCACGCCCGCGAGGTCGCCGAAGCCGAGTTCCTCGACGGGAACTCGAACTCCGGCGATGGCCTCCGGACGTCGAAGTAGCCGCTAGCGCGCCGGCCGGTGGCCGGTGAACGAGGTGACGACCTGGATGCCGCTCGGGCGGTTCGTGAACCGGATCGTCCGGGGCAGCACGCCCGGCGCGAACTTGATCCGGCCCGACTCGACGCGCCACGCGTCCGGGTCGGGCGTGCCCAGGCGCGTCTCGAGCGCGGCGCCCGTCGCGTCGAGCGCCGCCCACACGCGGTCGCGGCACGCCGCGGCGTCCCCGCAGAACTGCGTCTTGTACGGCGCGCGGTACTGCCGCCCGGTGAGCGACCCGAGCACCTTGTCCAGGTGGGTGATCGCGGCGCCGCTGAACCCCTGGAAGTTCGAGTCGGTGCTGCCGACCAGCCGCTTGAACTCGTCGAGCTGCGGCCCGAGCGCCCCGCCGAGGACCGCCTCGACCAGCCGCGGGTACAGCGCGTACATGATCGCCGGGCCGGGGCCCGCGTCGACGAACCCGTCCTCGTCGCGGTCGAGGTTCGACGAGCCGGCGGCCTGCCAGCCCTCGAGCAGCTCGAGCATCCGCATCGCCCGCGGCGACGGAGCCGGGCCGCCGCGCAGCAGCGCGGACAGCTTCGGCGTCAGGTCGTAGCTGCGCAGGTCCTGCGTCGCGGCCGCGTTCATCGCGCCGACGACCGACGCCAGGTCGTGCTTGGGCCGCTTGCCGAGGTTCTGGGCGAGCATGTCGCTGCGCTGGACGGAGCCGTAGTTCCAGTTCTCGTCCGACGCGCCCCAGTTCGGCGCGGGGCGGTTGTTCCAGTTGACGAGCGCGCCGGTCGGGTTGCCGATCTCCTGCGCGTGCTCGGCGGGGGAGAGGAAGCCCTTCCACTCGTACTGGCCCGTGCCCTTGGTGGGCAGCCGCGGGTCGACGCGGGGGTCGCGCACGGGCAGGCGCCCGGCCGAGTACATGGCGATGTTCCGATCGTCCGCGTACCCGACGTTGAAGGTGTACGGCGAGTCGCGGAACGCCTTGAAGAGTCCCTTGGCCGAGCGCACCTTGCCGAGGTTCGCGCGGCGGAACCCGAGCATCCACTGCGCGTCGCGGCCGTAGCTCGAGCGCTTGGTCGACAGCGCGACGCGGGTGCCGTCGACCGTCGCGTAGCCGATGACCGGGCCGTGCACCGTCGTCGGGTAGCGCACGGTGCCCTCACCGGTGATCACGCCCGCGTTGACCGAGCCCATCGTGCGGCACTTGCCCTTGTACCTGTACTTCGTGTCCGACCCGCACAGCAACTCCACGAACGTGTCCGTGTTGTCGGTGCCGGCGGAGGTCAGCGACCACGCGAAGTCCTGGTCGCGGCCGATGAAGATGACGCCCGGATGGGCGGGGGAGTAGATCCCGCGCACCTGCCGGCCGGGCCAGGAGATGTCCGCCTCGAGCGTCAGGCCGGGGTAGTAGTAGCCGATCTGCGGGCCGCCCACGAACAACGGGTGGCCGTTCGTCGACCGGCTGCCGTCGAGGATGAGGAAGTTCGACGCGGTCGGCGGCTGCAGCCGCTGCGCGGCGCGCATGCCCGGCGCGGGCCGGATCAGCTGGAGGCTGCCGGCGTCGATCACCGCGCTGCCCTCGTGGGTCGCCGGGACCGGGTTCTGCGGGAAAGACTTGGAGATCGTCGTCGGCGAGTCCGGGTCGTTCTGGTGCGTGACGTCGTCGAAGAGCGCCTGCGCAGGCGCGTCGCCCATGCGGTTGCGCAGGGCGTCGAAGAAGCTCGCGTTCTGCGCCTCGCGGCCGCCGCCCTCGCCGAAGATCTGGCCGGCGAGCGCGATGAAGCCGTAGATGTCGACGCGCGTGTACTTCGGGACCTGCGACTTCTCGAACTTCAGCCGCGCGTTGATGCCGGCGACGTAGACGTCGATGTCGTGCAGGATGCCCTTGCCCTCCTTGCCCATGCGCCTCAGCGCGCGCGTCTGGGTGCGGTTGATGATCGCGTCCGCCTGCTTGGTGGGGGCGTACTGCTTGAGCTTGACGACGAGGTCGAACGCGTCGATGTTCGGCGCGTCCAGCGCGGCGAGCCGGCCCGGGTTGCGGCCCTGCTGGAGCAGCAGCCCGCGGTCCTCCTGGAGGACCCAGCCCATCGCCCACACCACGTCGTCGCGCGTGAGGCCCTTGATGTGCGGGACGTCGAAGCGGTCGCGCGTGATCGACACGCCCCGCAGCGGGACCGTCTCCTTGCGCGCGGGGCCGTCCGGGCCGACGCCGAACTTCGACGACTTGAAGAAGCGGGTGAGATCGTCGCTCGTGACGTTGTCGAACAGCGGCGTGAGGCCGTCGTACATCTGCGTCTGCAGGTCCGCGCCGGCGGGGACCGGAACGGCGCCCGGCTGGTTGGAGGGCACGATGTTGAGCGCGGTCTCGGCGTAGTCGCGAGCGGCGAGGGCGGGGGCGGCGAAGCAGAGCAGCGCCGCAAGGGCGAGCAGTGCCGCGCGGGGGGCGGTACGGGGCATGCGGGCAGGCTAGCTGGCCGCTAACATGACGCCTGCGTCATTTTTGTGCCGAGGAGGAGAGGGATCGGATGACAGCCACGCCGAAGGTCGCACTCGTCGGAGCCGGCTCGTCCGGGATCGCCGCGGCGAAGGCGCTGCACGAGCGCAGCCTCGACTTCGACGTCTTCGAGAAGTCCGACCGCGTCGGCGGCAACTGGGTCTTCGGCAACAAGAACGGCATGTCGGCGGCGTACCGCTACCTGCACATCAACACCTCGCGCGAGCGGATGCAGTACTCCGACTTCCCGATGCCGGAGTCGTATCCCGACTTCCCGCGGCACGACCAGATCGCGAAGTACTTCGACGACTACGTCGAGCACTTCGGCTTCCGCGACCGCATCCGGTTCGAGACGGGCGTCGAGCGCGCCGAGCGCCTGCCCGACGGGACGTGGGAGGTCTCGACCGACACGGGCGACACGGGCCGTTACGACATGCTGCTCGTCGCCAACGGCCACCACTGGGACAAGCGCTGGCCCGAGCCCGCGTTCCCCGGCTCGGACGAGTTCGAGGGCGTGCAGATGCACGCGCACGACTACGTCGACAACGAGTCGATGAAGGACCTCGACGTCGTCGTGCTCGGCATGGGCAACAGCGCGATGGACATCTCCGTCGAGGCGTCCGAGGTCGCCGCCAACACGTACCTCGCCGCGCGCCGCGGGGCGTGGATCGTCCCCAAGTACCTGTTCGGCAAGCCGCTCGACACGCTGGCGACGAGCCCGCGCGTGCCGATGGCGATCGGGGCACGGATGCTCGAGAAGATCGTGACGCTGCACGTCGGCAGGCCCGAGAAGTTCGGCCTGCCCAAGCCCGATCACCGGATGGGCCAGGCGCATCCGACGGTCTCCGGGCGCATCCACGACCGCATCCAACACGGCAAGGTGACGCCGAAGCCGAACATCGCGCGGCTGCACCGCGACGAGGTCGAGTTCGCCGACGGGACGCGCGTGCACGCCGACGTCGTCGTCTACTGCACGGGCTACAAGATCACGTTCCCGTTCTTCGACGAGACGTTCATCTCCGCGCCCGACAACCACATCGAGCTCTTCTGGCGGGTCTTCGAGCCGTCGATCCCGAACCTCGCGTTCATCGGGCTCTTGCAGCCGCTCGGGGCGATCATGCCGCTGGCCGAGGCGCAGGGGCAGTGGGTCGCCGAGTACGCGCGCGGCGAGTACCACCTGCCGTCGCCGCAGGCGATGCGCGAGCACATCGCGAAGGACATGGAGGCGATGCGCAAGCGGTACGTCTCCTCCAAGCGGCACACGATCCAGGTGGACTTCGACGAGTACCTGTTCAAGCTCGCGGGCGAGCGGCGCGAGGGCGCCGCGCGGGCGGCGCAGGCGGGCTTCGTCCCGCAGGTCGCCGGCCGGGTGGCCGAGGGCGTCGCCGCGTGAGCCGCCCGCCCGCCGTCGGCAAGCGCGAGCAGACCAAGCAGGCCAACCGCACCGCGATCCTGGAGGCGGGCCGGCGTGTGTTCGCGGAGATGGGCTTCGGCGCGGCGACGGTGCGCGACATCGTGCGCGCGACCGATCTCGCGGCGGGCACGTTCTACAACTACTTCCCGGACAAGGAGGCGGTGTTCCGGGCGCTGCTGGAGGAGTCGGCCGAGCGGGTGCGCGAGCGCACGCGCGAGGGGCGCGTCGGCGCGACGACGCTCGAGGCCTTCGTGCGCGGCGGCTACCGGGCGTACTACCAGGCCGTCGCCGAGGACCCGATGACCTTCGAGCTGACCCGCCGCAACGCGGGCACGATCCGGACGCTGTTCAACACCCCGGGCATCGGGGCGGGGATCGAGGAGCTGCGCGCGGACCTCGAGGCGGCCATCGCGGCGGGGCTGATGCCCGCGGTCGACGTGGAGTACACGGCCGCCGCGATGGTCGGCGTCGGGTTCGAGGTCGGGGTGCGGATGGTGGCCCGCGAGCCGGTCGATCCGGAGTTGGCCGCCGACTTCGCGACGCGGCTGTTCCTCGGCGGGCTCGACCGCGTGCGAAGCTAGGGCGCGATGCCCGAGTTCTGTCGCCACGGCCGCTTCCTCCAGAACTGCCGGATCTGCAACAAGCCCGAGCCGAAGGCGGCGGCGCGGACGGCGGCGCCGCGCACGACGAGCGGCGCGACGCGCTCGCGAGGGTCGTCGGGCGGGCGCACCTCCGGCGTCGTCGTCAAGCGGCTCGCGCGTGCGGTGGAGGACGGCTACGAGAGCGAGCTCGTCCCCGGCCTGAAGTCGTCGGAGGACGCGCGGCGGCTCGCCGCCGAGCTCGCCTTCGCGACCGCGCGGCTCGCCGAGCTCGCGGTCGATCCTCCCGGGTTGTACGCCGAGGCGGCGCTCGCCGACGATCTGGAGGAGTCGCTGTGGCTCGCGTTCCTGATCGCGCACCTCTCGCCGCTCAGCAGCGACGGCGGCGGCGCCTCCGGCGGCGACGCGGGCGCGGGACCGGACCCCTTCGCGACCATCCGCGCGGTGCGGGTCCCGTGGGAGACCGGGGAGATCCCTTCACTCGGCGACGGCACGGTGCTCGGCCCGCGCACGACGGTCGATCCGAAGCAGCCGACGCGGACCCTGAGCGCGTATCGCAGCTGGGCGCCTCGCCATGGGGGATCGCAGACCGCCGCGCTGAGCGGCGACGACAGCTGGTCGGCCGAGCGGCGCTTCCAGCGGATCTTCGAGCGGCTCTCGCTGCCCGGCTTCCACCGGGCCGGGCGCTACGAGCTGCTCGTGTCGCTCGGGCGGCTGGGGCTCGTCGACGTCGCGCCGCCCGACCTGCAGCTCGGCGAGGCGACCGATCCTGCGGTGATCGCCGCCAAGCGCGTGTTCGGCATCGGCGAGCGGTTCCTGATGGAGCGGCGCGCGGCCGACCTCGCGGAGGAGGCCGACGTCCCGCTCGACGCGTTCGACCTCGCGCTGTTCAACTTCGGCCAGGCGGAGACGGCGCGCGCGACGATGGGGTCGCGCGCCGAGCCCGACCCCGACCTGCAGCACCGTGTGGAAAGGGCGCTCGGGCTGTAGCACCCTTCAGGCCTCGTGTCCGCGACCTCCAACCTCAGAGACGACTACCTCGCGGCCCTGCTGGCCGGCGACGCGACGCGTGCTCGGTGGCTGATCGACGAGGCGCTCTCCGGCGGGATCGAGGTCCGCGCGCTGTACCTCGAGGTGCTGGAGCCCGCGCTGGAGGAGATCGGCGATCGGTGGGCGGCCGGGGAGCTGACGGTCGCGCACGAGCACTACGCGACCGCGGTGACGCAGGGGATCCTCGGCGTGCTCGCGCCGCGGATGCGCGTCGCGCCCTCGAGCGGGCGGCTCGCGGTCGTGGCCTGCACGCCCGGCGAGCTGCACGCGCTGGGCGCGCAGATGGTCGCGGACTTCCTCGAGGGCGAGGGGTGGGAGGTGCTCGCGCTGGGCGCGGCGACGCCGGCGCCCGACCTCGCCGCGCTGGTCGACGACGAGCGCCCCGACCTCGTCGCGCTGTCGACGTCGGTGGCGAACAACCTGGAGGGCGCCGCCGAGACGGTCCGCCAGCTGCGCGAGCTGGCCGAGCCGCCGTTCGTCGCGGTCGGCGGGCGGGCGTGGGGCGCGCTGCCGGCCGAGCGCCGCGACGCGCTCGGCGCCGACGCCCTCTTCGACGACCCGCGCGACCTCTGCGGCGCGCTCGCGGAGCGCTTCCCGCCCGTCGAGGACGACGACGCCGCCGAGGCGCCCGCGTGAGGCGCCGCCCCACCCCTTGACCCTCGCCGCCTGGCGGTTCGCGGGCGAGTGGCGCCGCTACGTCGTGTCCCGGCGCGCGCGCGGCGAGAGCGTCCGCGTCACCACGCTATGGAGTCCCGTCCCGTCCGACCTCGCACGCCGCCGCGAACGAGCCGACGCGTTCCACGCGGCCTGGCGGCGCTGGTGCGGCCCCTCGGAGCTCGTCTACGCGCACGAAGGCGCGAGGGGAACCGAGCTCGCCGCGCTCGCGGCCGCGGCCGGAGGCCTCCAGACGCAGCGTCGCCGGATCTGGCGCTGAGCCCCAGGCGCACCATCGCGGCGGAGGGTAGTGAACGAACGTTGCCCGTTCGGCGCTGCCGGTCTACGGTGCCGTGCGATGGCCCGCCCGGAGACCACTCCATCCGCGGTGGTCGCATCCCCGGAACCGGTGACGTGCCTCGGGCTGCGTGCCGCGGTGACCGCGGCCGGCGTACGCGTGCGCCACATGGCGGCCACGGAGGAGGCGCTCGCCGCGATCTGCTCGGCGGCCGCGCCCGACGTCGCCCTCTGCGACGTCCGGCTGGCCGGCGATCTCCACGCCCTCGTCGGGGTCGTGACGCCCTCGGCCACGCGGGTCGTGGTGTTCGGCGACCCGGCCGGGCCCGAGGATGTCGTCGCGGCCCTGCGCGCGGGTGCGGGCGGGTGGATGACGCGCGCGGCCTCCGCTGAGGCCATCGGCGACGCGGTGCGCCGCGTGGCCGACGGGCACTGCGCCCTGGACGGGCTGGCGCAGGACTCGCTGACGACGTCCGTGCTGGCGACCCCGGTGCCCCGCGCCGCGCTGGCCAAGCGCGAGCTCGAGGTGCTGCGCCTGGCCGCCCAGGGCCAGAGCACGCCGCAGATCGCCGCGACGCTGTTCCTCGGAGAGCGCACCGTGAAGACGTACCTGGCACGGGCGAGCCTGAAGCTCGGGACGAGCGGCCGGACGGCTGCGGTCGCCGTCGCGATCCAGCAGCAGCTGCTCTGAGCGCACGGCGCGTGTCGTCCGTTCGGGCGACGCAGCTGTCGTCCTTTCGGCCGTGAGATCCGGCCTCATCGGGCGACTATCGCCGGCGCTCGCGGCCGGAGAGGCTCGCAGTCGTCAAGAAGACCTCCGCGCTGTGCTCGCTTGCGAGCCGCGGTCTGAGGAAGGAACCCTGTGCGCCATCATTGCCCGAGCTCGCTCGTCCGTCCCACGGCGATCCTGGTCGTCCTGGTGGCGCTGGTCGTCTCCGCGGTGCTTCCCGGCATCGGCAGCGCCCGCACGCATCGCGCGTCGGCGCACCTGTCGGCGGCGCAGGTCAGGGCGACCGCCGCGACGGCGCGCGGGCTGGCGGCGTCCCGGCGCACCCGCCGCGAGATCGTCGCGCTGCGGACGCGGACGTCCAAGACGTACGTCGATTCGCGCGGCCACCAGTTCGCGGAGATCGCGCTGGGCTCGCTGCACTACCGCGACGCGCGCGGCCGCTGGGCGAACATCGACTCGCGGTTGGTCAAGACCGACGGCCGCCTGCGCAACCGGGCGAACAGCTACTCGACGAGCCTGCCGCTCGACATCGGCGCCGACACGGTGCGGGTGCGCAAGGGGCGCCGGTGGGTCGCGTTCCGGCTGCTGGGCGCCCACGGCCACGTGCACACCGTCGGCAACCTGGCGCAGTACCCGGGCGCGCTCGACGGTGTCGACGTCGCATACCGCCCGCACAACGACAGCGTCAAGGAGTCCCTGACGCTGCACTCCCGCGAGGCGCAGCGCCGGTTCGTCTTCGACCTCGACATGGCCGCCGGCCTGCACCCCGACCTCCTCAGCAGCCGGGCGCTCGTGCTTCGCGACAGCCACGGCGCTCCGCGGCTGTCGATCGCGGCGCCGTTCGTGATCGACCGCAAGGGCGCTCGCCGCGGCGTCGACGTCCGCGTCACCCGGGCCGCCGGCCACTGGCGACTGACCTACCGCCTGCCCGACCAGTGGCTGGACGCGCCGGGGCGCGCGTGGCCCGTCGTCGTCGACCCGGGCGTGAACCCGAACCCCGACACCGACTGCACGCTCGACGGCGGCCAGCCGACGACGAGCTACTGCGGCGACGCGACGCTGCAGGTCGGGACGGTCGGCACCGCCGTCAGGCAGGCGGCGCTGCGCTTCGACCTCAGCTCGATCCCCCGCGGCGCGGAGGTGCAGGGAGCCACCCTCGAGATGAAGCTGACGGCGCTCACCGGGACGGCGGACACGCGGATGGACATGTACCCGCTGACGCAGGAATGGACGGCCGGGGCGACGTGGAACAGCAACGACGGGACGACGCGGTGGGCCGAGCCCGGCGGCGAGGCCGACACCACCACGGCCATCGAGTACCCGACCGGCATGGGCAGCGCGCCCGGGATGCGCTACTGGACGTTCTTCTCGCTCGCCCGCGACTGGGCGTCCGGCAGGCGGGCGAACCACGGCATCCTGCTCAAGGCCGCCGACGGCCTCAACGCCGCGACGTTCGCCTCCGCCGACGACCCCAGCTCTGCCAACCGGCCGCTGCTGCACGTGGAGTACAGCGAGCGAATGGGCGAGGTGCGCGGCCACGTGTACGAGCGGCAGAGGCTCTCTGATCGCATCGGCCTCGGTGTCAACGTGGCCAACGGCAACCTCCGCCTCGACCAGACCGACTTCAGCATGCCCGGCGGTCTCGGGCCGGCCGTGTCCTTCGCGCGCTCGTTCAACAGCGCCGACCCCACGACGACGAGCGGCACCGGGGCCGGCTGGGACACCACCCTCGGCCAGGACCTCAACCTCGCCCAGCAGGCGGGCTCGAACTACATGGAGATGCGGGACGCGACCGGCGCGAACTTCACCTACACCCGCAACGCGGACGGCACGTACGCGACGCCTCCGGGGCGCAACGACAAGCTCGTCAAGAGCGGGACCGAGTGGGTGCTGACCGACAACGCGTCGCAGACCAAGCGCGTCTTCGCCGACAACAGCCAGAGCGGCCGCATCAAGTACATCGAGGACCGCAACGGCCGCCGCGTGACGTTCAACTACACGACCGCGGGCTCGAACAACGTCACGTCGATCTCCGACTCCAACAACGACGCGACGCCCGACAACGCCGACGACGTCCGGTTCACGTACGCGAACGGGCGGATCAGCCAGATGACGGACCCGGCGGGGCGCGTCTCGACGTACACGTACGACACCAACAACCACCTGACGAGCTACGCCGACGCCGAGAACGGCACGAGCTTCCCCACCACCTTCGAGTACAACGGCCCGAGCGGCCGCATGTCGAAGATCACGACGCCGGGCGGCCGGATCACCCTCATCACCTACTACCCCGTCGGCGACGACAACGCGGGCCGCGTCGAGACGGTCACCCGCGTCACCGACGCGACGACGATGACGGGCGCGACCTGGGAGTTCGACTACCGCATCAGGCGCGACGGCTCCGGCGAGACCGAGGTCACGGACCCGATCGGGAAGAACAGCACGGACGCGAACGACCGCATCACGCGCTACGTCTACGACGACCTCGAGCGCGTGACGACGACCGTCGACGCCCTCGGGCACCAGACGTCACGGAAGCTGACGACCAACTCGAACGTCCAGAGCTACACGGCGGCTTCGAGCAACGGCAGCACGCCCAACACGAGCATCACGTACGACTCCGACGACAACGGGAAGAGCAGCGACACGCCGGTCGGCGCCGGAACGATCCGGTCGTGCGCGGACTTCGGAGCGGTGGACGGCCAGCCGTGCGATACCGCGCCCACCGGGTACGCAGGCGTCCCGTCGGGCATCGCCGGCTCGAAGTACCTGCCGGGCCGTGCGACGAACGCCGAAGGCGGGCGGACCGACTTCAGCTGGCAGGACACCGGTGCCACCGATCTGAACGGCAATCCGTACAGCGTCCGGCAGACCACGAACGGAGGCACGCTGGTCGCCGGCGTGAGCATGAGCTACGCGCCGACGACGTCGTCCGTCGACGGCAAGAAGGGGCAGCTGAGCGGCATCACCGACCCGCGAGGGAACGCGACGTCCTACGGCTACGACAGCAAGGGGAACGTGAACCTCGTCACGCCGCCGAACCCGGGCGCCCCCAACCCGACCGGGCCGACCCGGATCACCTACAACCAGAGCCTGGCCCGCGTCGACGTCGTCCAGGACGGCAAGGACAACTACCGCAAGCTGTTCTACGACAACCTCGACCGGCTCACGAAGATCGAGTTCACCGGCGCCGACCAGGTGCTGGGCTCGACCGAGCCGTACGTGCAGTACACGTACGACCGCGACGGCAACCAGACCCAGGAGGACACCCGCCCCGCGGGCGCGACGACGGCGCAGACGCGCTCGATGACCTACGACAAGCTCAACCGGGTCACGTTCGAGAGCCTGCCCGGCGGCCTGTCGAACACGTACACCTACGACCTGATCGGGAACCTGCGCTCGCTCACCGACGCCGGCGGCAAGGTCGAGTACGCCTACGACGCGCTGAACCAGATCCGCGCCGTCTACGAGCCGGGCGTCGCGAAGCCGACGAAGTTCGTGCATTCGCAGGACGGGCTGCGAACGAAGACGAGCTATCCGAACGGCGTTACGATCGACGAGGCGTACGACGCCGCGTTCCGACCCACCCAGATCCACGCCCGCAACGCCTCGTCGGCGACGCTCGAGAAGTTCGACTACACGTACCTCGATCCGTCGACGAGCCGCGAGACGCCGATGATCTTCACGAAGGCCGACGGGCCGCTCGGCCAGACGACGACGTACTCGTACGACGGCCTCGACCGGCTCGACACCGCGACGATCAAGGCGACGTCCACGGGCACGACGCTCGCGGGCTATGACTACAACCTCGACGCCGCCGGGAACATCCTCAAGCGCACCGTCAGCGGCAGCCAGGCGCCGAACTCGATCACCGACTACGGCTACAACTCGTCCAACGAGCTGTGCGCGACCGCTGCGGGCACCAGCACGAGCGTGCCGCCCGCGTGCCCGACGACGTCGCCGGCGTTCACCTACGACAAGAACGGCAACGAGCTGACGGCGCCCGGAAGGTCGTCCGTCTGGGACCTCGCCGACCGCGCGACGTCGATCGGCGGCATCGGGATGACCTATCTCGGCGCCGGGCAGGCCCGCCGGACGGGCGAGAACACGGGAACGCTCCAGCACAACGTGCTCGGCGTCGGCTACGACAACGTCGACGGCGCGACGCACTACTTCACGCGCGACGACATGGGGCAGATCCTCTCGCGCCGCGACGCGGCCACGCGCGTCTACTACGTGTCCGACGCGCTCGGATCGGTCGTCGGGCAGACCGACCCCAGCGGCAACCTCATCTCGCGCAAGGACTACGACCCGTACGGCGCGCCGGCTCCCTCCGGCGCGGGCCAGTGGGCGGCCGGGCCGGTCGCCGGGCTCGTCAGCCCGGGGCAGTTCGGCTTCGCGGGCGGCCTGAAGTCCACGAGTGAGCTCTACCAGTTCGGGCAGCGGTACTACGATCGTTCCCTGATGCGGTGGACGCAGCCCGACCCGCTCGATCAGACCGGTGACCTGCGCGAAGGCAACCGGTACCTCTACGCGGGCGCGGATCCGGTCAACAACAGCGACCCCGAGGGCCAGCGCCTCGCCATGGGTGGCAGCCTGAGCCAGGTGTGCGGCGAGACCGCGACCGAGTTCGTCAACAAGCTGGGCGGCGGCGCGCGGCACTTCATCGAGCTCAAGTGCCATGTCGCGCCCTGGAACAAGACCCAGCGCGAGGTCGTCAACTGCGTGGTCGGCGGCGCGATCGGCCTGAAGGTCTGGGTCATCGGCGCCGGAACCTTCGTCTGGTGCTCGAAGAACGCGCTCGAGGATGCGTTCTGAGGTGCCTCCCGAGCGGGCGGGCTCGCCGGCGTGAGTGACTGGCGGGCCCGGGCGGGGCTGTGGGTCGCGGCGAGCCTGTGCCTCGTGCTGTCGCTCCTGGTCTTCGACGATCGCCTCGCGCGGGCGCTCAGTGCGGTCGCGTACGTCGCGCTGATGGGCTGGCTGCTGTGGCTCTCGCGGCCGGGCCGGCGTTCCCCGTAGGGCGGGTCGCGGCGGCTAGCCCCAGCGGCGGACGCCGGAGCGGCGGGCCTTGCGCGCCGCGCGCTCGCGCACGATGTCGATCCGCGCGGCCTCGCGCAGCTCGGTCACCTCGGCGACCGCGGCGCACAGGACGTCGACCTGCGTGACCTCGTCGTCCGTGTACGGGCCGGGCTCGAAGAGCAGCATGTCGATACGGGCGTCGAGCTCGGCGAGGCGGTCGTCGAGGCGGCGCTCGATGAGGCGCAGCGCGAGCACGCCGGGCCGCAGGGCCGGGGCGTAGAGGGTCTCGGGTGTGATGACGTCGTCGGGCATCGGCGGCGCGGGGCCACTCCGGGTGATCGGCAGCCGACCGGAGTGGTTGACTGAACTACGCACCTGCGACCAAGATGGTTTCTGCGATGAACCTTTTCGTGACACGACTCACAGTCCTCTCAGGCCTGCTCTCGCTGCTTCTCGCCCCCCGGGCGCTCGCAGGCGCCGGCGGCGGCAGCTCCGGCTACGGCGGCGGGGGAGGCGGCGGTGGCGGCTTCGGCGGCGGCGGGTCGTCGGGCACCGGCTCGGGCGACGCCGGCCCGTGGTGGCTGTGGGTCCTCATCGGGGTCGGCGTCCTGCTGTTCTTCGCGTACGGCGCGTACACGACCGTGCGGCTGCGCAAGAAGCGTCGCGAGCGCGTCCGCCGTACGGTCGCGGCGAGCGCCGAGGCCGCCGGCGACGACGCATGGTTCGAGGCCAGCGCCGTCGAGAGCGCCGCGGCCGACCTGTTCCGCACGACCCAGAAGGCGTGGCACGACCGCGATCGCGACACGCTGCGCACCCTCGTCGGCGGCGACCTCATGGTGGAGTGGGAGCGACGGCTGGACGACTTCGACAAGAAGGGCTGGCACAACATCGTCGAGGTCAAGAGCGGGCCCCAGGTCGAGTACGTCGGCATGACCAACCGCGAGGACGACGAGCAGGACCGCGTCACCGTCCGGCTCGAGGCCACGATGCGCGACTGCGTCCGCCAGAAGACGGGCGCGATCGTCAACAAGGAGGGCGCGTCGTCGCAGATCGTGTCGGTGGCGGAGTACTGGACGCTGGAGCGCGAGGGCGACCGCTGGATCGTCGTCTCGATCGAGCAGGACGCCGAGGGCGCGCACAACCTCGACGCCCCGCTGATCCCGTCGCCGTGGAGCGACGAGCAGGGCCTGCGCGACGAGACGGTCATCGAGCGCGCCCGCGACGACGCGCCCGCGGGCGTCACGACCGCCGAGCTGGCGGACGTCGACTACGCGGGCGACGCGCGCAAGCAGGCGCTCGACCTGTCCCTGGTCGACGAGCGCTTCGCCCCGCAGGTCCTCGAGGCGGCCGCGCGCACGGCGATGAGCGCGTGGGCCGAGGCGGTGGACGGCCACGACACGCGCCTGAAGGCGATCGCCGGCGACGAGGCGGTGCACGAGCTCCTCTACGGCGCCGACGCGCAGGCGCGGACGCGGCTCGTCGTCCGCGGGCCGCAGCTGCGGGCGCTGCGGATCGCCGGGCTGGACCCCGACGCCGAGCCCGCGACGCTCACCGTCGAGGCCGAGGTCAGCGGCCGGCGCTACGTCGAGAACCGCGACACGCTCGAGCTCGTCTCGGGCAGCCGCGACAGCGAGACGACGTTCACCGAGCGCTGGACGATGCAGCTGGACGGCACGGGGCCCGCCCCGTGGCGGATCGCGGCGACGGGGCGCGCCCATGCCTGAGCCGATCCGCGAGCTCGCCCCCGGCATCCTGCACTGGAAGGCCAGGCACCCGAACATCGGCGCCGACGTCAGCTCCTACATGCTGACGGAGTCGCGCGTCCTCCTCGACCCGATCATGCCGCCCGAGGGGATCGACTGGTTCGACGAGAAGGAGCTGGCGCCCGCGGCGATCGTGCTCTCCAACCGCCACCACTGGCGCAGCAGCGGCGAGCTCGTCGCGCGCTACGGCTGCCCGGTGTACGCGAGCCGCCCCGGCCTGCACGAGTTCGGCCCGGACCAGCCGGTCGAGCCGTTCGACTTCGGCGCGACGCTGCCGGGCGGCATCGTGGCGCACGAGGTCGGCGTCATCTGCCCGGACGAGACGGCGCTCGAGATCCCCGAGGTCAAGGCGCTCGCCGTGGCCGACGGCGTCATCGACTACGAGCGGCTCGGCTTCGTCCCCGACCAGTACCTCGACGAGCCCGAGCACACCAAGCGCGGGCTCTACGACCGCTACGAGCGCCTCGCGGACAAGGTCGACTTCGAGCACCTGCTGGTCGCGCACGGCGACCCGATCGTGCTCAACGGCCGGGCCGAGCTGCGCGAGTGGGCCAACCGCCGCGAGCTGTAGCTCACACAACGAGGACATACCGCGGGTATGGTCGCCCGCATGAACTCGATCGAGCTCGCGCACGGCACGGTGCGCTACCGCGACGAAGGCGAGGGACGGCCGATCGTCTTCCTGCACGGGATCCTGGTCAACGGACTGCTGTGGCGCCGCGTAACGCCGCAGCTCGACGGCTTCCGCCGGATCGTCCCGGACTGGCCGCTCGGGTCGCACGAGGTTCCGATGAGCCCGAAGGCCGACCTCACGCCGCCCGGCGTCGCGCGCATCGTGGCCGACTTCCTCGAGGCGCTGGACCTGGAGGACGTCGTCCTGGTGGCCAACGACACCGGCGGCGCGATCGCCCAGCTCGTCGTCACCAGCCACCCCGACCGCGTCGGCGCACTCGTCCTCACGCCGTGCGACGCGTTCGAGAACTTCCTGCCGCCGATGTTCAAGGGCCTGCAGGTGGCGGCGCGCGTCCCGGGCGCGCTCAGCGCGTTCATCGCGCCGCTGCGCGTGCGCGCCGCCCGCCGGCTGCCGCTCGCGTTCGGCTGGCTGCGCAAGAAGCCGATCGAGGACGAGGTCTCCGACGCCTACCTGCAGCCGTTCTACGACCACGCCGGCGTGCGGCGCGACCTGCGCAAGCTGCTGGCCGGCATCTCGAAGCGCTACACGGTCGATGCGGCCGCGCGCCTGCCGGAGTTCGGCAAGCCGGCGCTCGTGGTGTGGGCGCGCGAGGACAAGGTGTTCCCGGTCGAGCACGCCCGGCGCCTGGGCGAGCTGCTCGGGGCGAAGGTCGTCGAGCTGGACGACAGCTACTCGTTCGTCCCCGAGGACCAGCCCGACCGGCTGGCCGCGCTGATCGACGAGTTCGCGCGCGTGCCTGCGGCCGCCTAGCCCTCTTCTTCCGCTTCGCCCTCGGCGGCGATCGCCTCGAGCGCGGCGAGGGCGAGCACCTGCGCGGGCGTCCCCTCGACGTCGCCGTCGTCGAGCTCGTGCAGGTCGGGCTGGAAGACGACGCCGACGTCGATGCGGTCGTCGCCCGCGTCGGACAGCGTGATCACGGCGTAGCCGCGCTCGTCCGACGGCGGGGCGACGTAGACGTCGCGCACCGCGGCGAGCACCTGCTCGACCTGCTCGCGCCAGTGCATCCGAGCCTGCTCCTGCTCCTGCGCGCTCATGTCGCCGAGGTGCCGGCCGTGGATCTGCTCCATGGCGGCGAGGCCGGCGCGAACGCTCTGCTCGGACAGGATCATGTCGGTGGGGATCTGGTCCATAGGGGTAGCGTCCCAGGTATGCCGATCCGGAGCCCCTTCCCCGACGTCACCGTCCCCGACACCGCGCTCACGCCGTTCGTGCTCGAGCAGGCGCGCGAGCTCGGCGACAAGCCGGCGCTGATCGACGGGTCGAGCGGGCGCGCGCTGACCTACGAGCAGCTCGAGCGGTCCGTCAAGCGGGTCGCAGCCGCGCTGCAGTCGCGCGGCTTCGAGAAGGGCGACACGTACGCGATCTTCCTGCCGAACTGCCCCGAGTACGCGGTGGCGTTCCACGGCGCGGCGTTCGCGGGCGGGATCGTCACGACGATCAACCCGGTCTACAACGTGGACGAGATCGAGCACCAGCTCAAGGACGCGGGCGCCAAGTTCCTGCTCACCCACCCCGGCGGCGTCGAGAACGCGGTGCAGGCGGCCGAGCGCACCGGGGTGGAGGAGGTCTTCGTGCTGGGGGAGAGCGAGGGCGGCGCGACCTCCGTGGCGGAGATCATCACCGACGCGCAGCTCGACGAGCAGGTCGCGGTCGACCCGCAGGACACCGTCGCGCTGCCGTACTCGAGCGGCACGACGGGGCTGCCGAAGGGCGTCATGCTCTCGCACCGCAACCTCGTGGCGAACATGCTCCAGGCGTCGACGCCGTTCCACCTGACGCAGGACGACGTCGTCATCGCGGTCCTGCCGTTCTTCCACATCTACGGCATGACGGTGCTCATGAACCTCGGCCTGCGCACCGGCATGAAGATCGTGACGATGCCGCGCTTCGACCTCGAGGGCTTCCTCGGCCACATCCAGGAGCACAAGGTCACGCGGGCGTACGTCGTGCCCCCGATCGCGCTCGCGCTCGCCAAGCACCCGCTCGTCGACCAGTACGACCTCTCCTCGCTGCAGGGCGTCTTCAGCGGCGCCGCGCCGCTCGGGCCCGAGCTGGAGAAGGCGGTCGCCGAGCGCCTGGGCTGCCGCGTGTCGCAGGGCTACGGCATGACCGAGACCTCGCCGGTCACGCACGCGGTGCCGCACGAGGAGGGCGCGCAGCGGCCGGGGACGATCGGCCCGGCCGTGCCCAAGGTGGAGTGCCGCATCGTCGACCCGGAGACGGGCGAGGACGCCGAGGAGGGCGGCCGCGGCGAGCTGTGGGTCAAGGGCCCGAACGTGATGCAGGGCTACCTCAACAACGAGGAGGCCACGAAGGAGACGATCGACGAGGAGGGCTGGCTGCACACCGGCGACGTCGCGATCGTCGACGAGGACGGCTACTTCTCGATCGTCGACCGCGTCAAGGAGCTCATCAAGTACAAGGGCTTCCAGGTGGCGCCGGCCGAGCTCGAGGCGCTGCTCGTGCAGCACCCGTGCGTCTCGGACGCCGCGGTCATCCCGGTTCCCGACGAGGAGGCGGGGGAGATCCCGAAGGCGTTCCTCGTGCTCAAGGACGACTCGACGACCCCCGAGGAGGTGCAGCAGTTCGTCGCCGAGCGGGTGTCGACCTACAAGCAGATCCGCGCGGTCGAGGTGGTCGACGAGATCCCGAAGTCGGCGTCGGGGAAGATCCTGCGCCGCGTGCTGCGCGACCGCGAGAAGGCGGGCGCGTAGCTACAGCTCGACGCGCTGCGCCTTGCCGACCGGGTGCCCGGACACCCAGACCCAGCCGTCGGGGCGCAGCGTCGCCGTGAACGTGCGGCGCGGCTCGGGCTCGTCGTCGATGACCTGCACGGGGCAGGCGAGCTTCGTCGCCCCCTGACGGCGGCAGCGGCCGAGCGCCGAGGCGTCGCCGAACTGGTCGGCGTACTCGCGCAGCGCGCGCCTGGCGACGTCGGTGGGGAGGTAGCGCGTGCCGAGCACCCGCAGCGCGTGGCGCGCGCGAACGCCCGCGCCCACCGCGCGGACGCTGAGCTGGACGACGCCCTGCGGCAGCGACGCGGGCAGGCGGACGACGTTGCTGCCGACCTGCACGGGCGCGGTGACGTCGGCCAGCGTGCGGTCGCCGGCCGTCGCGCGCACCCGGACCGTCGCCGGCTTCGTCGCCGCCACGCGCACCGCGCCCTGCGCGGCGGTGACGAGCGTCTCCGTCTCGATGGCCAGCGCGAGGCGCTCGGCCGCGCCGCTCGGGCCGGTGATCAGCCCGACGCCGCCGTACGTGCCGAAGATCCACCCGCCGTCGGCCAGGCGGAACGCGCCGCCGGTGACGTCCGGCGCGGCCCTCGCGGCGAGGCCGCCGGCCCACAGCGGCGCGAAGCTCTCGGCGCTCCTCAGGCTGCGCAGCACCGTGCGGACCGTGCCGCCGGCGACGATGCTGATCCCGTGCTCCTGACCGACGACGACGATCTCGCCGGAGGGATCGCCGTAGATGGTGCTGACGCCGCCGAAGCTCACGCGCGGCGCGATCCGGCGCTGGTTGCCGGCGGGGTCGACGAACCACAGGTCGCCCAGGTCGCTGTAGAGGAACCCGCCGGAGGCGACCGGCGCGACCTCGTCGGCGTACTCGATGCCGGAGCGCACCGCCGGCCCGGGGCGGCCCTCGTCCTCCAGCTTGCCGTTGCCGGCGAGCTTGGTCTCCGTGCCGTCGGGCGCGCGGCGGGTGATCCGGTTCGGATGCGCGATGAGGATCGAGCCGTCCGGCAGCGGCGCGGCGGCCTGGACCTGCTTGCGATCGTCGGACGAGAGCTTGGTCAGCTCGGCAGCGGCGCCGTCGAGCCCGACGCGGAAGAGGTGGCCGTCGGCGACGACGAGCAGGCCGCTGCGGTCGGGCAGGAGGTCGATGTCCTCGCCGGAGCTCGCTCGCAGCTTGACGAGCCGCCGGACGCGGCCGCCCGGGCCGAGGCGCTGGACCGTGCCGCCCTTGAGGATGACCACGTCGCCGTTCGGGAGCAGCTGGGTGTCGCTGATCCCGTAGAGGTCGCGCGCCGCCTCGCGCGAGTCGACGCCGCTCAGGATGAACGCGCGCGGCTCGGCGGCGGCGGGTGCGGCGCTCGCCAGCGTGAGGAGGGCGAGGAGCGCGGCGCGGACCATCACAGCGCGAGGGCGGCTCCCCGTGCGAGCGGGCAGAGGAGCGGGTGCGAGTCGGGGCGGGGCGCGCCGAGCGCCTTGACCGCGGCGTGGGTGCTGAGGAGGCGGGTCGTGCGCGACTCCACGTCGTGGAGGAAGATACCCGGCAGGCCCGCGGGTTTCGTCGCCGCCGGGGCGGTCGAGGTGAAGACGACTCGCCGTCCGTCGCCCGACACCGCCGGCTCGGAGGCGTAGCCGCCGCGGCTGATGCGCGTGGTGCGCGCCGTCCGGCGGTCGTACAGCAGGATGCGCGACCGGCGGCCGGCGCGGGCGTGTGGCCGGGCCGCGTAGACGACGAAGCGCCCGTCGGCGGAGACCGCGGGATCGAAGGCGAAGGCGCCGGGGCGGCTGACGACCTCGGTGCGGTCGCCGGCGCGCACGTAGACGCGGGTCTGGCCGCCGGGCGCGCCGAGGTTGGTCGCGCGGCTGGTGAACGCGACGACGCGGCCGTCGGCGGACGGCGCCGGCTCGGCGGCCTCGGCGTTCGCGGGGCCGGCAGGCCCGCGGCTGACGAGGCGCGTCCGGCCGCCGTCGAGCGGTCGCAGGCGGATCCGGCCGTCGCGGGTGGTGAAGACGACCGCGCGCCCGTCGCCGGTGATGCGCGGCTCGTAGACGGCCTCCCGCGTCACGCGCCGCGCGGCGCCCGACGCGCGGTCGGCGACCCACAGCGCGTTGCTCGAGCGCGCGGCGACGTCGGTCGCCTCGAACGCGACGCGCCCGCCGTCCGCGGAGATCGACGGGTTGTACGCGGTGCGCGACGGGCCCGCGACGCCGGCGGGGTGGCTGATCCGCAGCGCGAACGCCGCCGGCAGGCGGCGCAGGTTCACGCGCATCTCGCCGTAGCGCTTGGCGAAGTTGAGGTTGCCGTCCGCCTGCTCGTAGGCCACGGCCGTCCCGTCGCCGCTGAGCGCGGCGTTGTACGCCGAGCCGGGCGCGCCGGGGGACGAGCGGCCGGAGACCGAGAACGTCGTCCCCTCGTCGACGTGGGCGCCGCGCACGACGATCTCTCCCCGCGTGCGCGCCTCGGGGATCTTCGCGCGGTAGGCGTCCCACACCACGACCTTCCCGTCGTCGGAGATCGACGGGTCGTTCGCGTAGTCGGCGGGCGGCAGCAGCGCCTTCTGCGGCCCGATCGTCTGCGGCGGTCCGTTGTAGCGGCTCTGGCCGAGCCAGCGCGGGATCTGGCGGACCTGGCGGTCGAGCAGGAGCCGCGCCTGGTGGGCGCTGAGCGCGCCGCGCCGGACGCCCTTCGCCGCGCGCCGGCGCAGCACGGCGATCGCGCGACGGTGCATCTGCGCGGTCGTGCGACCGTGGAGGCGGCCGATCTGCAGCGGGCTGGTGTCCGCGCGCCGCAGCGCGAGGAACTCGCGGTTGGGGGTGGCGAAGATGTAGCGCGACGCCTTCGGGACGGCCGTCTGGTGCAGGGAGTGGAAGAGGATGTGCTGGCTCATGTGGCCCTGCGTCAGGACGCGGAAGGCGCGCCGCTCGAGCTCCGCCCGCTTGCGCGGGCTCACGTCGCGCGTGGCGACGAGCCGCCTCGCCAGCGCCCGCGGGCGCAGGCCCCGCTCGCGCGCGAGCTGCGCCAGGTCGTGCTGGGCGTCGTCGCGCAGGTGGCGCCAGATCGCGCCGCGGTCGGCGTCGAGCAGCGCGTAGAGGCGCTCCTCGTCGAAGGGCAGCCAGTGCTGGTAGACCCACTGCTCGGTCGGGAGCCAGTGGGGCAGCGCGCCCGGGGGCGCGGCGGAGTCCTGGGCGCGGGCGGCGGGGGCCGCCGCGAGGAGCGCGAGGGTGGTTGCGAGGGCGATCCTGACCCGCATTGGCCAACGCTATACGTTCCGGTCCATGCGGCTGATCCCCTACGAGCACCCGATCCCCGAGGGCCCGCGCGGCTCGCGGTTCCACCTGCGCCTGCTGACCGTGGACGACCTCGTCAAGGACTACGACGCGGTGATGACGAGCGCGGACCGGCTGCGCGAGCGCTTCCCGCTCTGGGGGTGGCCGCCCGCCGAGGGCATGACGTTGACGGAGGACCTGGTCGACCTCGGCTGGCACCAGAAGGAGGCGCAGCTGCGGCGCTCGTTCAACTACGCGGTCATGAGCGCGCCGGACGAGGCGCGCCTGCTCGGCTGCGTGTACGTCGACCCGCCGGAGAAGCGGGGCGCCGACGCGGACGTCGCGCTCTGGGTGCGCGCCGACGAGGAGGGGACCGGGCTGGAGGAGGAGCTCGAGCAGGTCGTGCGCTCGTGGATCGCGTCCGACTGGCCGTTCGGGACCGTGCGGTGGCCGGGGCGCGACATCTCGTGGGAGGACTGGGACGCGCTCCCCGACGTCTGACTTCGCCGTCCGGCCGATGGCCGAGCGCGATGCGCGGGCGATCGCCGCGTGGCGCTACCCGGAGCGTACGACTTCTACGACGCCGACGCGGACCCGGCCGACCTCGCGGAGCTGCTCGACCCGGGCGAGTGGGGGACGCGGTACTTCGCGGCCGACGGCGCCGACGGACGACTGGCGGGGTTCTTCGTGTTCAAGCGCGCCGGCGACGGCGTGGTCGAGCTCGGCCTCGGGCTGCGGCCCGACCTCGCCGGAGCGGGCATCGGGGCGGCGTTCGTCGCGGAGGGGCTGCGCTATGCGACGTCGACGCTCGGCGCGGCGTCGTTCACCCTCGCCGTGGCCGCGTTCAACGCGCGGGCGATCAAGGTGTACGAGCGGCTCGGGTTCCGCGAGGTCGAGCGCTACGACCACGAGACGAACGGCGGCGTCCACCCGTTCGTCCGGATGGTCCTCAGCCCCGCTGCGCCACCCACGCCTTGAGGCGCAGGACGCGCTTGGCCGCCTCCTCGATGCGCTCGCGCGGGATGCGGCCGGCGCGCGCGTCCTGCAGCAGGAGCCGGTATGCGGTCGCCGAGCCCTGCTCGGTGTTCGCGTACAGGAGGAGGTCGAGCCCTGCCGTCAGCGCGCGGCGCGCGGGCCTGGCCTGCCGGGCGAGGGCGGGCGTCTCCAGCGCGTCGGAGATCGTGACCGGCCAGTCGCCGCGGCGGGGGAGCACCCTGTACGCGGCGGGGCTGAGGACCGCGGGCCCGCCGCCGGTCAGGTGCGGGTAGACGGCGCTGGAGAGCATCGCGAGCGTTCCCGGCTGCGTGCCGCACGCCCGGTACGGGGCGTGGTCGCGGCGCAGCGCGGCGGCCGAGGCCGTGACGGTCGCGGGTGCGTCGTCGGTGTTGACGCGCGCGTAGCCGAGGCCGGGGAAGTGCTTCAGGGCGGCGGCGACGCGGGCGCCGCGCAGGCCGCCGGCGAACGCGCACGCGCGGGAGGCGACGCGGGCCGGCGTCGTGCCGAACGCGCGCGAGCCGAGGAAGGTGCCGCGGTGCGCGACGTCGGCGACGGGGGCGAGGTCGACGGTGATGCCGAGCGCGCGGAGGGAGCGGCCGGTGGCGCGCCCCTCGGCGCCGGGCGACCGCATCGCCGCCGCCGACGTGCTCGGCGGGCCGGGCAGCCGCTTCACGATCCCGCCCTCCTGGTCGGCCATCACCAGCACCTTCGGCCGGCCACCCGCGCGGGCGGCGCGGTGGAGGCTCGCGATCGCACGCCGGACGCCGGCGCGCGGCTGGGCGACGTTGTCGGCGAAGAGGATGACGCCGCCGACCTCGCCGCGGCGGATGCGGCGCAGGAGCGACCGCGAGGGGGAGGGGCCGGAGTAGCGGGCGACGATCGTCTGGCCGAGAGCCTCGCCGAGCCCGAGCCGCAGGTCGTCCACGGAGTCCCCGCCGCCCCTGTCCGACGGCGATTCGGCGGGCGGCGCCGCCGCGGTTGCGCGCGGCGTTGTCGCGGTCGCCGCCGCCGTCCCGCTCGGCGTCACCGGGCGCTCCTCGTCCCCGCCGCAGCCGGCGAACGCCGCGGCGATCGCGATCGCGCCCGTAAGAGCGATGGATTTGAGGGCGCGCACGGGTCGAAGCCTAAAGACGGACCCCTGATCCGAAACGAACCCCCCTTCGCAGAAGACGGGGGGTTTCCCCGATGAAAAGCCCCCGCGGGCGCCCGACACTGCAACCATGGCCACCTTCGCCCACCCCACAGCCCCGAGCATCGCCCGCGAGAGCGGCGAGCGCGGGCGCTTCGCGCGCCCCGAGGCGCACGCGGTGGGCGCCGAGGGTGGCCGCCTCGCCCGCCTGCGCTCCTCGCTCGCCGCCCGCGGCCACTCCGCCCTCGAGGCGCTCCTCGCCGCGGCCCAGCCCCAGGGCGAGACCGCCGACGCGCTGGCCGAGCGGCCGCAGTGGCTGCCCCGCATCGAGGGGCGCAAGGCTGCGGCGCTCGGCGTCCTGCTGGCCGGGGCCCTCGTGTTCGTCCTCACGAGCGGCCCCGGCGCGGAGCTCGCGTCCGCCTTCGACCGCGCCGCCAGCGCCGACTGGCGCTGGGCCGCCCTCGGCATCGTCTTCGAGGCGCTCGCCTTCGCGGGCTACGCGACGCTCTTCTGGCACGTCGCCGGCCGCAGCGCTCCCGACCTCGGCCTGCGCGGCAGCACGGAGATCAGCCTCGCCGGCGCCGCCGCGACCCGCGTGCTCCCCACGGCCGGCCTCGGCGGCATCGCGCTGACACTGTTCGCCCTCGCCCGCCGCGGCCTGCACCCGACGGTCGCCGTCCGCACGCTCCTCACGTTCCTGATCCTGGTCTACACGGTCTTCATGGGCGCCCTCGCCGTCACCGGCCTCGCCCTCGCCACCGGCGTCGTCGCCGGCGACGGCCCCGTCGCGCTGATGCTCGCCCCCGCCGCGTTCGGCAGCGCCGTCATCGTCGCGGCCCTGCTCATCAGCCGCCGCGAGAACCTCTTCGCCCACGCCGTACGCGACGCCCTCGCGCTGGCCCGCGCCGCCGACCCGCGCCTGCTCGGCGCGCTGGCGTGGTGGGGCTTCGACATGGCGGTCCTCGCGACGACGTTCCACGCGCTCGGCGCGCCGCCGGCGGCGGCGGTCCTCGTGCTCTCCTACTTCACGGGCATGATCGGCAACACGATCCCGCTGCCGGGCCTCGTCGCCGGCGGCACGATCGGCGCGCTCGTCGCGTTCGGCGTCGACGCCGAGGTCGCGGTCCCCGCGGTCCTCGCCTACCGCGCGATCGCCCTGTGGCTGCCCGCCGTCCTCGGCAGCTTCGCCCTCGCCGGGATGCGCCGGTCCGCCGCGCAGCGCGAGATCGCCCCCGCCGTCGCGCCCGCCGCGGCCTAGCCGCCGGCCGGCAGCGCCCGCAGCCGCGCGATCCGCTCGGGCAGCGGCGGGTGCGTCGCCCACAGCCGCGCCGGGCCCGGGTCGGCCGCGCCCGCCTCGTCGTGGCCCGCCGCCGCCAGCCGCTCGAAGACGCGCAGCAGCGCCGGCGCGTACCCGAGCCGCGCCGCGTGCCGGTCGGCCGCGAACTCGGCGGAGCGGTTGAGCACCGCGGAGGCCAGGCGGGCGAGCAGGAGCGGGACGATGAGCACGAGCCGCACGAGCGCGAGCGCCCACGCGACCCGGCCGACCACGCGCAGGATCGCGTCGAAGACCGCGGACGGCAGCGCGAACCACCAGCCGAGCAGCGCGGCGATCGGGTGCTCGTCGAGGTGGTGGCCGAGCTCGTGGGCGAGGATCGCCGCCAGCTCGTCGTCGGGGAGCGAGAGCGCGAGCGTCGTGACCGACACGATCCGGGCGCCGCCCGCGGTGGCGTTGACCTCCTCGCGATCCTCGATCCGCAGCAGGTAGTCGCCGAGGTCCTCCTGCGCCGCCGAGCACACGCCCTGCCACACGGGCTCCAGCCGCGCGCGCTCGGCCGCCGTCGGTTCGCGCGCGCCGAAGAGGAAGCGCGCGAGCCACAGCTCGACCGGGCGCAGGAACACGAGCACGGCGCTGAGCGTCCACGCGCCGACCGCCACCAGCCCGCCGGTGTCGCCGGCGATCGCCGCGCCGAGCAGGCCGACGGGCAGCGCGGAGACGAGCCAGATGAGGGCGTCGGCGGCGAGCAGGCCGAGGGTGGTGCGCGTCATCGGCCGGATATCTTGCGGCACATGGCGGTGCGGACCCAGAGGGAGCGCTCGGAGGCGACGACCGCCGAGCTGCTCGACGTCGCGCGCCGCCTGTTCGCCGCCGACGGCTACGCGGCGACCTCGCTCGAGGACGTCGTCCGCGGCGCAGGCGTCACCAAGGGTGCGCTCTACCATCACTTCGGCGGCAAGCGCGACCTCTTCCTCGCCGTCTACGAGCGCGAGCAGCAGAAGCTCGCCCAGACGCAGTTCGCCGCCTTCGCGCGCAAGAAGGGCGCGTGGGACGGGTTCCTCGCGGCCTCGCAGGCGTTCTTCGAGGCCTCGCTCGACCCCGGCGTCCAGCGGATCACGCTGCTCGACGCGCCGTCTGTCCTGGGCTGGGAGACGATGCGCGAGGTCGAGGGGCGCTACGCGCTCGTCCAGCTGCACCAGGGCCTCGAGGCGCTGATCCACGACGGTCACCTGCGGCCCCGGCCGGTCGAGCCGCTCGCCAACCTGCTCTTCGGCGCCATGTGCGAGGCCGCGATGATGGTCGCCCGCGCGGAGGACCAGCGGACGGCGACGAAGCAGGTCCTCGCCGAGCTGCGCACGATGCTCGAGGCGCTGCGCGCGTGACCCTCGAGCGCTACCTCGAGCTGCAGAACCGGTCGATGATCGCGTTCGACCTCGCGCTCGGCTCGGGCGCGCTGCTCGCGCCGCGCAAGACCCTCGCCGCGCTCGGGCACGAGGAGCCGAGCTTCGACGCCGAGCGCCTCTTCCAGCGCCTCGGCCCGGTCTGGCTCACGTTCTCCGCCGCGCACCTGATGGCCGCCCGCCGCGGCGAGGAGCGCGACTGGTGGGCGCTCGCGTGGCTGCGCGGGACCGAGATCGCGACCGACGTGCTCTGGTCGGCCTCGCCCGCCTTCACGCGGCCGGGCGCGCGGGCCGGGCTGTGGTTCGCGGGGGCGTCGAACCTGGCGATGGCGCTCGGCTACGCACGGCTCGCTCGTGCGCGAGCAGCCAGGCCTTGGCATCGACGCCTCCCGCGTAGCCCGTGAGCGCGCCGCTCGTCCCGACCACGCGGTGGCACGGGATGAGGATGGAGATCGGGTTGCGCGCGTTGGCGGCGCCCGCGGCCCGCGCGGAGCCCGGCCGGCCCGCCTGCGCGGCGAGCTCCGCGTACGTGATGGTCTCGCCGTAGGGCACCTCGCGCAGCGCCGACCAGACGGCCTGCTGCCACGGCGTTCCGCGCGGCGCGAGCGGGACCTCGAACGAGGTGATCTCGCCGGCGAACCAGCTGTCGAGCTGTGCGCGCAGGTAGGCGAAGCGCCCCTCGTCCGCCCGGGCCGCGCCCGTCCGGCCCCACCACAGCCCCGTCAGCGCGCCGTCCTCGTCCGCCGTGGCGAGGAGGTCGCCGATGGGGGTGGAGACGATCACCGCTTCGCCGGGAAGATCGCGTACGACCCGACGGCCGTGGCCACGAGGACGTCGTCGTCGGTGCGGACCTCCGCCCGCAGCTGCGCGCCCGAGCGCGTCCGGCGGTCGACGGAGGCGACGCACACGATGTCGCCCTCCAGCGCCGTCTTGACGTAGTTGATGGCGATGTTCATGGTCGCGATCCGCTCGTCCTCGGTCGTCTCCGCCCACAGCGCGGAGCCCATCGCGTAGTCGATCATGCCGAACGCCACGACGCCCGACAGCAGCCCGCCGCGGTTGAGCAGCTCGGGGCGGACGGTGAGCCGGATCCTCCCGCGGTCCTCGTACTGAAAGCCGAGGAACTCGCTGACGCCGTCCATCGTCCAGCGCGGCTTCACGCCACGGGCGCCGCGTTCGCGCGCGCCCGGCGCGCGGCCTTCGTCCGCTCGTTCTTGTCGAGGATCGCCTTGCGCAGGCGCACGGCCGCCGGGGTGACCTCGACCGCCTCGTCCTCGCGCAGGAACTCGAGCGCCTGGTCGAGCGAGAGGTTGCGGTGCGGGACGAGCCGCACGAGCACGTCGGCGCTCGCGGCGCGCACGTTGGTGAGGTGCTTCTCGCGGCAGGCGTTGACGTCGAGGTCGTCGTTGCGCGCGTTCTCGCCGACGATCATCCCCTCGTAGACCTCCTCGCCGGGGCCGACGAACAGCGTCCCGCGCTCCTGCAGGTTCATGAGCGCGAACTGCGCGGTCGTGCCGCGGCGGTCGGAGACGAGCGAGCCCGTGGGGCGCAGCATCAGCTCGCCCGCCCACGGCTCCCAGCGCTCGAAGACGTGGTGGAGCATCCCCGTCCCGCGCGTCTCGGTGAGGAACTCCGTGCGGAACCCGATCAGCCCGCGCGCGGGGACGAGGTACTCCATCCGGACCCAGCCCGTGCCGTGGTTGACCATGTGCTCCATGCGGCCCTTGCGCAGCGCGAGCAGCTGCGTGACGACGCCGACGTAGTCGTCCGGGATGTCGATCGTCAGGCGCTCGACCGGCTCGTGCACGCGGCCGTCGATCTCGCGGGTGACGACCCGCGGCTGCCCGACGGTCAGCTCGAAGCCCTCGCGGCGCATCAGCTCGACGAGGATCGCCAGCTGCAGCTCGCCGCGGCCCTGGACCTCCCACGCGTCCGGCCGCTCGGTGTCGAAGACGCGCAGCGAGACGTTGCCGATCAGCTCCTGGTCGAGGCGGCTGCGGACCATGCGCGCCGTCAGCTTCGTCCCGTCGCGTCCGGCCAGAGGCGAGGTGTTGATGCCGATCGTGATCGACAGCGACGGCTCGTCGACGGTGATGACCGGCAGCGGGCGCGGGTCCTCCGGGTCGGCGAGCGTCTCTCCGATCGTCACCTCCGGGATGCCCGCGACGGCGATGATCTCGCCCGGTCCCGCCTCCTCGGCCTCGACGCGGTCCAGCGCCTCGGTCACGTACAGCTCGCCGACGGTGGCGTTGGTGACCGTCCCGTCGGCGCGGCACCAGGCGATGCGCTGCCCGCGGCGGATGACGCCGTTGCGCACGCGGCACAGCGCGAGGCGCCCGACGTAGAGCGAGGCGTCGAGGTTCGTGACGTGCGCCTGGAGCGGGTGGCCCTCCTCGTGCTCGGGGCAGGGGATGTGCTCGACGAGGAGGTCCATGAGCGGCTTGAGCGACTCGCTCTCCTCCCACGTGTCCGGCTCGAGCGACGCCTTGCCGGCGCGGGCGTTGCAGTAGACGATCGGGAACTCGATCTGCTCCTCGTCGGCGCCGAGGTCGAGGAAGAGCTCGTAGACCTCGTCGAGGACCTCGGCGATGCGCGCGTCGGGCCGGTCGACCTTGTTGACGACGAGGATCACCGGCAGGCGCGACTCGAGCGCCTTGCGCAGGACGAAGCGCGTCTGCGGCAGCGGGCCCTCGCTGGCGTCGACCAGCAGCAGGACGCCGTCGACCATCGTCAGGCCGCGCTCGACCTCGCCGCCGAAGTCCGCGTGGCCGGGCGTGTCGACGATGTTCAGCTTCACGCCCTCGTAGCGCACCGCGGTGTTCTTGGCGAGGATCGTGATGCCCTTCTCGCGCTCGAGGTCCATCGAGTCCATGACGCGCTCGTTGACGTCCTGGTTTGCGCGGAACGCGCCGGACTGCCACAGCATCGCGTCGACCAGGGTGGTCTTGCCGTGGTCGACGTGCGCGACTATGGCGACGTTGCGGAGATCCTCGCGGCGGGCGACGGGCACCCGCCGAGAGTACGACGGCGCTCGCGGCGCGCCGTCTGCACCGCCCCGACGCTGAAGACCGCGAGCGCGATCCACACGAGCACGAACCCGGCCAGGCGGGAGAGCGGCATCGGCTCGGAGTAGACGACGACGCCGATGAGGAAGTGCAGCGTCGGCGTCATGTACTGCAGCAGGCCGACGGTCGTCAGCGGGATCCGGACCGCCGCCGCGCCGAACAGGATCAGCGGGATCGCGGTGACGACCCCGCCGGTGGCCAGCAGGGCCGCGTGCCCGGCGCCCTCGTCGAACAGCGTCCCGCGGCCGGCCGCCTCGAGCCAGACGAGGTAGGCGAGCGCGGCGGGCATCAGCAGCGCGGTCTCGACGGCGAGGCTCTGCGAGCCGTCGACGTTCGCGCGCTTCTTGACGAGGCCGTAGGTCCCGAACGAGAACGCGAGCGTCAGCGCCAGCCACGGCGGGCGCCCGTAGTCGACGGTCAGCACGATCACCGCGACCGCCGCGATGGCCACGGCGACGATCTGCTCGCGGCGCAGGCGCTCGCCGAGCACGGCGACCGCGAGGCCGACCGTCACGAGCGGGTTGATGAAGTAGCCCAGCGACGTCTCCACCACCTGCTCGCTGTTGACGCCGTAGATGAAGGTCCCCCAGTTGACCGTGATGAGGACCGCGGCGACGGCGAGGAGGCGCACCTGCCGGCGGTCGAGCCGGCGGATCCAGCGAAAGCCCGCGGTGAACGTCAACAGGCCGCCGAGGAAGACCAGCGACCAGACGATCCGATGCGCCAGGATCTCGACCGGCGCGGCGGGCTCGAGCAGCGGCCAGTACAGCGGGAAGAGGCCCCACAGCAGGTAGGCGCCGACGCCGGCGGCGAGACCTGATCGCAAGTCAGACACCGGTCACTGACAGTAGCCCTCGGCTCACGTTGTCCGTGACATCGGCCGATATCGGTGGTCGTATGTTCGTGCCCCGCCTGCTCTGCACCCTGATCCTCGCCGCCCTCCTCGCGACCGCCGTCGCCTCGGTCACGAGCGCCGCTCCGCCCGGCGCCGTCAACCAGGCCGAGGACGGCTGGCCCGTCATCGACGGGATGCTCCTCCTCAACCGCAACGACCTCGACCGGCCGCTCGACGCCCGGCCCGGCCACGATCCGTTCGGCGGCCAGGACGCGCGCTACAGCTGCGACGGCGAGCGCAGCGACCGCGCCTGCGCGCACCGCCTCTACCACTGCACCGTCGGCCACGGCCGCTGCGTGCGCCCGGACCGGGCCAACAACGAGCTGCTCGGCGGCCACGGCAACGACACCGTCCACGGCGGGCCGTGGCGCGACGTCCTGTGGGGCGACTACAAGCCCTCCGGCCAGCCGCTCGGCCAGTTCGACCGGCTCTTCGGGCACGGCGGCCGCGACCACATCTACGCCTCGCACGGGTGGAACACGATCAAGGCCGGCCGCGGCGACGACTTCGTCAAGACCCACTACGGGCGCGGCATCGTCGACTGCGGCCCGGGCCGCGACACGCTGTGGACGACGCGGCGCAACCTGCGTGCGCACCGCTACAGGATCCGCCACTGCGAGTCCGTTCGCACGGGCCACAGCCCGGCGACCAAGCACCGCCTGCGCTACCGCTAGCGCGCGGGCCCGCGTCAGCGCGAGGCGAGCGCGCGGTCGACGTAGCGGCCCAGGTACGGGCCCATCGTCCGCGAGAAGACCTGCGTCAGGTGGCCGCCGTCCTTGTGGACGAGCGCGCCGCCGACGACGGGGAAGCAGCGGTTGGGGCCGCACATGAAGTCCGACATGTCGACGATCTTCACGCGCGGGTCCTGCATGAGCTGCGCGGCGACGACGGCGAGGTCGGGCCGCAGCGCCCGGCTGCGGCGGATCGCGCACGTCGTGTCCGGGCGCTTGTGGTCGGCGAGCGCCTCCTCGATGCACGTGGTGGCCGTGCTCGTGCTCCACGGCGTGTCGCGGATGACGACGATCTGCTCGACCGACGGCGGGAGGTCGTCGAAGGCCTGCGCGAACCCGTGCACCTGGGCCTCGAACTGCGTCTCGCCCGGCGCGGTGACGACGGTGCCGCCGTGCTGGGACGTGAAGACGGTCTTGACCTCGGGGTGGCGCTCGAGCCACGGCCCGATGGCCTTGTTGTACTCCAGGCAGTCGTCGCGCTGGCGGCCCTTGAGGATCGGGATGGCCTGCGTCATCGGGCAGCCGGTCTGGGTGAGGGAGACGCCGTACCAGCGGCGCCTCTGGGCGGCCACGTCGAGCGCCGCGCGCCAGTGGCCGGCGTGGCTGTCGCCCACCAGCGCGATCGTCCTCGTCGCCTCGTCCCAGCGCGTGCCGAAGGCGCAGGGGTAGAGCTCCTCGGTCCGGCCGATCGGCGTGCAGGGGGAGTTCTGGCCGGCCTTCGCCTCCTCCGGCGTGGGGACGACGGTGTAGCGCAGCTCCTTGTTGACGCAGCGGCGCTCGGGGTCGCGCGAGGCGGCGCCGAAGCAGCGTTCGCCCTGGACCTGCGCGGCGGACGTCGTGGCGTCCTGGCCCGAGGAGGTCGCGACGACGCCGGAGGCCATCACGGCCCCCGTGGCGGCGGCCGCGGCCACCATGGCCGCGATCAGGCGCTGTCGGCTGCGGCTGCGCATACGGCCCGCCAGTGTAAGACGGGGTCCGGCGCGCCGGGCGCGGTCCTACGGCAGGCGGTCGGGCAGGCCGAAGCGCTCGAACGTGCCGGCGAGGCGCTTCTCGTCGGCCGGCTGGTCGACCCAGCGGTGGTAGGCCTCCCGCTCCTCCGGCTCGATCGAGCGGACCGCGAACGCGACGACGTCGCTGACCTTGTCGCCGCGGAGGGTGAGGACGTTCAGCGCGAACGGCAGGTGGGCCTGCGCCTCGTCGTCCCACGCGTAGAAGCCGATCGCGGGCTGCCCGTTGGCGCGGGTGACCAGCGTCTTCCAGCGCCACGCGCCCGACAGCGGCCACAGGGCGAGGAACTCGGCGAAGACGTCGCGCGGGCCGAACCAGCTGGCCAGCGGCGGCATCGAGATCGCGGCGTCCTCGGTGAGCATCGAGACGACGGCGTCGACGTCGTTGCGCTCCCACGCGTCGACGTAGGCGTCGACGAGCTCGCGGAGCTTGTCGTCGCCCAGCGCGCGCAGCGTGGCCTGCTGGGTCTGCTCGGGGACGCGCTCCTCGACCGACTTGCGCGCCCGCTGCATGAGGCTGTTGACCGAGGCCACGGAGGTGTCGAGGACCTCGGCGACCTCGGCGGCCGAGAAGCCGAGCACCTCGCGCAGGATCAGCGTCGCGCGCTGCGTCGCGGGGAGGTGCTGGAGGGCGACGATGAAGGCCAGCTCGACGCTCTCGCGCAGCTCGTAGCGCGCCTCCGGGCCGGCGAGCCCGTCGCCGAGGCCGAGCTGCTCGTCGGGATACGGCTCCACCCACACCGACTCGATCAGCGGCTCGCCTGGGCCGGCGTGCGGATCGGTCGCCGGCCCGTAGTCGAGCGGCAGGACGCGCGCCTTGGGCCGGCGCGCGATGTGGTTCAGGCACGTGTTGGTGGCGATCGTGTAGAGCCACGACCGCAGCGAGCTGCGCCCCTCGAAGCGCGCGAGCGCCTTCCACGCCTTCAGGAGCGCCTCCTGAAGCGCGTCCTCGGCGTCGTAGACCGACCCGAGCATCCGGTAGCAGTGGGCGTGCAGCTCGCGCCGGTGGGGCTCGACGAGCTGCGCGAACGCCCGCTCGTCGCCGCCCTTCGCCGCCTCGATCGTGGTCGCTGCCATCGGCCGGGGAATCTATGCGATGAGTCTGCCGCCGTCGATGGGTCTTAGAGAGAGGAATGCCCCCTGCAAGCAGACCTGTTGTCCACCTCGAGCTGCACACGGGCGACCTCGCGTCCGCGCGGTCGCTGTACGCGGGCCTGTGCGGCTGGCGAGCGGAGCGGATCGAGACCGGCCACGGGTCCTACCTGGCGCTGGGCGGCATGGGCGGGGTGGACGGGGGGATCGTCGAGTGCCCCACGCGCCGCGCGCTGTGGCTGCCCTACGTGCAGGTGGACGACGTCGCCGCGGCGGCTGAGCGGGCGCGCGGCGCCGGGGCGTCGGTCCTGCTCGAGCCGCGCGAGGGGCCGGCGGGATGGCGCACGGTGGTCGCCTCCCCGGCCGGCGGCGAGATCGCGTTCTGGCAGGCCAAGCGGCCCCGCCGCTAGCGCCTCTCGGCGCGCCGACATCGCGCCCGATCGCAGCAGGGGTCCTGAGCTAGTGCGTCTGGACATATGTTCTACAAATGTTCTTGACGCAGCAACTCCTGAGAAGTGAGACTAGGCGTCATGCCACGCTCACTACGACGGGTCGCGGCGCTGGGAGCTGCCGTCGCCTCTCTCACCGCGGTCGGAGCCCTGCCCTCGAGCGCGTCAGCGGGTTCTGTGACCGCGGGGCCGTGGGACATCTACGAGACCGTCTCGACGTGGGGTGCGCCGAGCCGGTACACCGCGTCCACCGGCGGCCAGCGGTATCGCTGGATCACCGACAACCCGCACTCGTCGCGCGCCAGCACGAACTACTGCTGGAACTACGACGTGTACTACGCGAACGACTTCGCGGCGCACTTCACCGACTACAAGACCCTCGGCCCGCCGTGGGAGAATGGCCTGTGCATCGTGCTGCGCGCGCGGTCGCTGTACGGGACCCAGTACAACCGCTACGGCAACCTCATCTACTGATATGACCACTACGCACAAGCTCTGGACGACTGCGCTCGCAGTCCTCGCTGCGGCGCTCGCCGCGGCCTTCATCGCGTCGACCGGCGGCGGCGGTGCCGGCTCGGCCTCGGCGGCCCCGCCGGGCGACGTGCCGGCGGAGTCCGTGGCCGCGGCCGCGGCACTGGGTCAGACCGCCGAGATGCCGGCGGCGCTCGTGAACGCGCGGCACAGCGAGGTCGCCGACCTCCGCGCCGCGGGCGCGCGCCTGCAACGCGGGGTTCCGCTGCCTCCGGGTGGCGGCATCGACGTCAACTGGGAGGCCGCCGCAGCGCAGGGCGGCGACAACGAAACCGGTATGCGGGGCGTGATCCTCTATCAGGCCTCGTGCGAGTGGTACCGGTACGCCCTCGGGCACGAGGTCACCCCGCAGGTGGCGGCGGTGCTCAACTCGATCCCGACCTGGCCGGGCTTCCGGGGACAGGACTACGCGCACCGGCTCAGTGACGTCGCCGAGAGCATCGTAACGGGCGACGGATCTCTCGCCCGGGCGCACGTCGGCCTCAACTGCGGCTGACGCCCGCTCTCCACACGATCCCGCGGCGTCGAGGCCGCGGGATCGCGTGCGGGCGCACTCTTAGCGGACGCGGATCGACTTCCGGACGGGGGCGGCGCCTGCGAGCGTCGCGCTTACGGTCCTCGTCCCGCGGAAGCGGAGCGTCGTCGTGATCCGCGCGATGCCGCGCCGGCCCGTGCGAGCGCGCCGCCCCGCGAACCGCACGAGCGCTCCCACGGCGGGCCGCCCGTCGCTCGTCGTGACGCGGAACGTGAACCGCGTGCGCCGGCCGGCGCGCGCGCGGCGCGGGGTGACGCGGACGCGCAGCCTGGGGCGTGGCGTCGTCGTGCGGCCGGTCGATCCGTCGTTTCCGCCTCCGCCGGCGGCTGCGGGCGGCGGCGACGGCGCCTCGCCGCGCGGCGGGGTGCCCCCGAGCGGGCTCTCGTTCTTGATGGTGATGTCGAGCGGCGTGGACTTCGTCCCCGCCCCCGCGCAGTTGGCGAGGACGTCGGGTGGCGTGCGGTCGGTGAGGAACGTGCCGTGCACGCGCGCCGTGCCCTGGCCGAGCCCGTAGAACGTGGCGTCGACCTCGGTCCCGCTCGTCGTGAAGTCGAGCGTGTAGCCGACCGACTGTCCGCTCGCGAACGTGAACGCGCCGTCGCCGGGGGTCGTGGTGTGCGCGGCGTTGCAGCTGCCGTAGCTCATGCCCTCCTGGTGGAGGTGGATCGGCCCCTTCGACGAGCCCTCGCACGTGCCGGTGGCGTCGTACGCGTAGTGCAGCGGCTGGTCCTCGTACGTGGCGGGCGGGTCGAACGTGACGTCGCCCTTCAGCTCGCAGGTGCCCTTGAAGCCCTCGTTCGTGCTGAGCTGGCGGCGGTAGACGCCGTGGTCGAAGTGCTCGGTGGCGAACGAGCCGTACGGACCTGCGTACGGCTGCTCCGTCGCGCCCATGAGCGCCGCCATCTCGCTGCCCGGATCGGCGCTCACCGTGCCTTCCGCGGCGCCCGCGGCGAGCTCGTCGGTGGAGAAGCGCAGCATGGCGATCCCGTTCGGCGTGTCCTCGTAGTAGGTGCGGCGGATCGGGATCGTGCCGGGGCGCTCGCGCCCGACCGCGTCGATGCGGAACCCTGGGGAGGCGAAGTGGAACGGGGCGCCGCCCTTCCCCGGGTCGTCGGCGCCGAGCTCGAACACGAGATCGGTGGTCTGCTTGGCCCCGAACGGCAGCCACTCCGTCACGCCCGGGTCGGTGGCGTACCAGCCCAGCGAGTAGAGGTTGCAGGCGGGCGGGAAGTCGCCCTTCTGCTCGCCGGTCGGGGTCCCGGACGAGCACCCGCGCCCGTCGCCGGTCTGTTCGACGACGATGCCGTACATCGCGAACGTCACCGGCTCGGCGCGCCCGCCGATCCCCAGGTGCTCGCACCGGACGGCGCGCGCGAACAGCAGCGGCTGCCCGGACTCGCGGACGACCGTGTACCGGTCCGGCAGCCGCGCGGCGACCGCCGCGTCGTCGCCGTGCACGAACGACTCGTGCTCCAGGCAGCCGTCCCCGACCGCCCAGGTGGGCGTGGCCTCAGCGGACGCCGTCGCCGGCGCCACCGCCAGCGCTGCGGCCATCGCCGCGATCCAGGTCCTCATGTCCGGTCTGCCTCCCGTTCCCGCGGCGGGCCGCCCCCGGCGCCGCCGCCTCGATCGCCGCCATCAGGCCGAGCCAGCCCGAGAAGCGGCGCACCACGCGGCGGTCGTCGACGAGCCGGCCTTCGATCGGCTCCGCGTCGAACCGGACCTCGAGCCCGAGCCGCGTGGGTTCCCCTGTCATCCGCTGGGAGGCTGCCCCGGCGGAGGGCTCGCCACAAGCGGGAGCACCCTGGACCCGCACCCGGCTCTTTTCGTCGTGTGGCGCAAGGACGCACGTCCGGCGGTAAGCAAGGGGGCGATGCGGTTGCTCGAACGGGAGGAGGAGCTGCGGCGCCTGACCGGCGCCGTGGAGGAGGCCGCGGCCGGGCGCGGGCGGATGGTGTTCGTCGAGGGTGCGGCGGGGATCGGCAAGACGCGCCTGCTCGAGTGCGTGCGCGAGGCGGCGCGCGAGCGGGGGGTGGACGTGCTGTCGGCGCGGGCGTCAGAGCTCGACCGCGACTTCCCGTTCGGCGTCGTGCGGCAGCTGTTCGAGGGCCGGGTCTCCTCCTCGCCCGCGCTCCTGCGCGGCGCCGCGGCGCTGGCGGAGCCGCTCGTCGGCGGAGCTCCTGCGCCGGGAGGCGACGCGCTGTCGGACTTCCACGGCCTGTACTGGCTCGTCGCGAACGTGGCCGAGGTGGGGCCCGCCGCCCTGGTCGTCGACGACCTGCACTGGGCCGACCCGCGGTCGCTGCGGTTCCTGCGCTTCCTCCTGCCGCGGCTGGAGGAGCTGCCCGTGCTCGTGGCGGTCGCCGCCCGCCCCGGGGAGCCCGGTGCCGACCGCGAGGCGCTCGACGCGCTCGCGGCCGATCCGGCGACCCTCGTCGTGCGGCCCGAGCCCCTGAGCGTGGCGTCGGTCGCCGAGCTCGCCGCCGGGGCCCTCGGCGACGCGGAGCCGTCGTTCACCGACGCGTGCCGCGAGGCGACGGGCGGCAACCCGTTCCTGCTGCGCGAGCTGCTGCGCGAGCTGGCGAGCGAGGGGGTGGCGCCGTCGGGCGACGGGGTCGAGGTCGTGCGGCAGCTCGCTCCGCCGACCGTCGCCCGGGCGGTGCTCGTGCGGCTCGGGCGGCTGGGCGACGACGCGGTGGCGCTGGCTCGCGCGGTCGCCGTGCTGGGGGACGGGACGCCGCTCAGCAGGGCGTGCGCGGTGGCCGGCCTGACGGCCTCCGGCGCCGACGTCGCGGCGGCGCTCGGCGGCGCCGACATCCTCGCCCCCGCCCGCCCGCTCGCGTTCGCGCACCCCGTCCTGCGCGCAGCCGTGTACTCCGACGTCGAGGCGGGCGCCCTCGCCGCGCTGCACCGCCGCGCGGCCGAGGTCCTCGCCGCGGAGGGCGCGGGGGCGGACGCCGTCGCGGTCCACCTCCTCGCCACCGAGCCGTCCGCGGATCCGTTCGTGGTGGCCACGCTGCGCGAGGCGGCGGCGCGGGCGCTGGCGCGGGGCGCGGCGCCGACCGCCGTCGCGTGCCTGCGACGCGCCCTCGCGGAGCCGCCGGCGGCCGACGAGCGCGGCGACGCGCTGTTCGAGCTGGCGTCGGCCGAGGTCGAGGCCGGGTCGCCGGTCGAGGCCGCCGGGCACTACGAGGAGGCGGTTCGCGTGACGAGCGACCCGCGCTCCCGCGCGCTGCACGCGCGCGAGCGGGCCGTCGCGCTGATGGCGGCGGGGCGCGGCGACGAGGCGTTCGGCCTGATGGAGCGGGCGATGTCGGAGGTCGAGGACGTCGACCCGGACCTCGCGCTGGTGCTGGAGGGCAACCTCGTCGGGATCGCGCGCGGGCAGCGCGAGCGCATCGGCTGGGCGCGCGAGCGGCTCGAGCGCCATCGCGGGAGGCTCACCGGCGCGACCCGCGGGGAACGGCTCCTGCTCGGGACGCAGGCGCACCTCGACGCGTTCTCGCGCTCGTGCCGTACTCCGGCGTCAGAGCTCGCCGACGTCGCGGAGCGCGCGCTGGCCGACGACCGGCTCGTCGACGACGCGCTCTCGCCGCCGATGCTCTTCGCCCTCGACGTGCTCATGCTCGCCGACCGGATCGAGCCGGCCCGGCGCGTGCTCGACCGCGCCGTCGAGGACGCGCGGCGCCGCGGCTCGGCCCCGTCGTTCGCGTTCTCGTCGGGGATGCGGTGCGGGCTGCTGGCACGGCAGGGCGACCTCGTCTCGGCGGAGGCCGACGGCCGCGGGTGGGCCGAGCCGGCGTTCGAGCAGGGGTGGTTCCTCGCGCAGCCCAACGGGCTCGGGTCGCTCATCGCGGTGCTCATCGACCGCGGCGAGCTCGAGGACGCCGAGTGGGTGGCGCGCCACACGCGGATCGCGGACGGGCGCCCGTCGCAGTCGCTCGCGCTGTCGCGGGTGATGCACGCGCGGGCGCGGCTGCTCGCCGCGCAGGGCGACGTCGGCGCCGCGCGGGAGGAGATCGGCCGCCTCGGCCCGCGGCGGGCGCGGTGGAACACGTACCCCACGCTCGTGCCGTGGGTCCTGGTCGCGCCGGCGCTCGCGGGCGACGATCCCGAGCAGGAGCGCGCCGAGGCCGACGCGATGCTGCGCGAGGCGCGCGACTGGGGGACGCCGCGGGCGATCGGGATGGCGCTGCACGCGTCGGGGCTGCTCGAGGGCGGCGACCGGGGGATCGAGCTGCTGACGGAGGCCTGCGCGGTCCTCGACGACTCGCCCGCGCCGCTCGAGCACGCGCGGGCGCTGTGCGACCTCGGCGCCGCGCTGCGCCGCTCGAACCGCCGCGCCGACGCACGCCTGCCGCTGCGCCGCGCGCTCGACCTCGCCGACGCCTGCGGGGCCCGGCCGCTCGCCGAGCGCGCGCGGCAGGAGCTCCGCGCGGCGGGCGGGAGGCCGCGGCGGCCGCGGATGTCCGGCGTCGACGCGCTGACCGCCAGCGAGCGCCGCGTCGCCGAGCTTGCCGCGGACGGGCTGTCGAACCCCGAGATCGCGCAGGCGCTCTTCGTCACGACCAAGACGGTCGAGGGCCACCTCGGCAGCGCGTACCGCAAGCTCGACATCCGCGGGCGCGCCGAGCTTCCGCGCGCGCTCCAGGCGTAGGCCGCTCCGGGGGGCGCGCCGGGGCCCGCGAGCCGGCCTGGGCCCGCGAGCGGGCCGCTCCAACCCACGTCCAGCCACTTGCGAGCCCGCCCCCGGGGGCGAGAACGTGCGCCGCGATGCCTTCCTCCACCATGCAACCCGGCGCTCGCGATCTCGTGGTCTCCGTGGTCTCGGAGCACGCGGAGTCGCTGCTGCGCGTCGCGCGGCGGTACACCGCGTGCGCGGCCGACGCCGAGGACGCCTACCAGCGCGCGCTGGAGGTCTTCGTCAAGAACGCGCACCGGCTCGACGCGGGCGGCGCGCACAAGTGGCTCCACGTCGTCGTCCGCCACGAGGCGCTCGCGGTGCGCCGGGCGCGGTCGTCGCTCGTCGGCGTCGAGGACGAGTCCACGCTCGACGCCCTCGACGACGCCCGGCACGTCGCGTCGGTCGAGGAGCGCTCGGAGCGCTTCGACGAGCTGTCGCGCGCGGCGGAGGCGCTGCAGCGGCTCAAGCCGCAGGAGGTCACGGCGCTGTGGCTGAAGGCCGAGGGCCTGTCGTACGACGAGATCGCCGAGCGCCAGGGGTGGACGTACACCAAGGTCAACCGCTGCATCACGGAGGGCCGGCGCGCGTTCCTGCGCCGCTACGCCGGGATCGAGGCGGGCGAGGAGTGCGAGCGCTGGACGCCGACGCTGTCTGCCATCGCCGACGGCGAGGCGACGCCGGAGCAGGTCCTCGAGGCGCGCCCCCATCTGCGCAACTGCCCCTCCTGCCGCACCTCCCTCGCGGAGATGCACCGCGCCGGGACGGCGGTGGCCGCGCTCCTTCCGCCCGTCGGCGCCGTCCTGGGCGAGGGCGACCTGCCCGGGATGCTCGGGCGGGTGGGGGATGTCGTGGCGTCCGTCGGGGCCTCGGTGCAGGAGCGCGCCGCGGCGGCCGCCCTCAAGGCCCAGGCCGCGGCGGACGCCATCGTCTCCGGGAAGCTCGCCGCGGTCGCCGCTTCCGCCGCGGCGCTCGCGGGCGGCGGCATCCCCGTCGAGCACGAGCTCGGCGACGACTCGGCGCGCGCCGACGCCGGTTCTCCGGTCGCCGCGGTCCAGCCGGCGAGCGCTCCGGTGGCGGCCGCGGCGCCCGCCTCCGTCTCGGCGGTTCCCGATCCCTCCGGGCGCGAGCGGCCGGGGGCGGTCGCGGCCGCCTCGGCGATCAACGAAGCGCGCGCGCAGCGGGACAAGGGCGACGACGAGCGCGAGGCGCCGGCCGATGCCGCGTTCGCCCCGGAGGTCCCCGCCGCCGCGTCGCCGCCCGAGCCCGGAGCCGCGCGCGCCCCGGAGGCGCGGGCCTCCACGCGCCCGCCGGCACCGCCCGCGCCCGCCGAGCGCGACGGCGAGTTCGGCTTCGTCCCGGCGCCTCCCCGGCACGCCCCGTAGTCGGGACTTCGTGCGCACTCTAGGATCCCGGCATGGCGGAGCCGCAGACGATCGACGAGATCATCGAGCGGCTCAACGGCATCCTCGACGACGCGCTGCGCCACGGCGCGCGCATCGGCTACTTCGCGGCGCTGTACGAGCGGGTCACGACGAACGTCCGGCGGGCGCTCGTCGCGGGGAACGTCTTCCAGGACAACGCGCGGATGGAGCGCCTCGACGTCGTGTTCGCCAACCGGTTCCTCGACGCGTGGGACCGCAGCGCCTCCGGCCGCGAGCCCAGCCGCAGCTGGCAGGCGGCGTTCGCCCGCCTCGACGACCCCGGCCCGCTCGTCGTGCAGCACCTGCTGCTGGGGATGAACGCGCACATCAACCTCGACCTCGGGATCGCCGCGGCGACCGTCGCGCCGACGCCGGCCGAGCTGGAGGCGTTGTGGCCCGACTTCAAGGCCATCAACGAGGTGCTCGCCCGCCTGGTGCAGGTGGTCGAGGACGAGCTCGGCCTGATCTCGCCGCGCCTGAAGCGCATCGAGGACATCGCCCCGGGGCTGGAGGACCTCCTGTTCGACTTCGCCATCGACGCCGCGCGCGACTTCGCCTGGGCGCTGGCGACCGACCTCGCGAACGCGCCGTCCGACGGCTGGGACGCCGTCATCGCCGAGCGGGACGCGCTGGTGGCCGGGGCGGCGAGCGACCTGTACCCGCTGCACGGCATCCCCGGCAAGGTGCAGTCCTGGATCCACGGCGCGGAGTCGGCAGACGTCCGCTTCAACATCCAGGTCGTCGCCGAGTAGGGCGTTCGGGACTCGAACAAACGATCGCCCCGTAGCAAATCTTTTGGACGGGCTCTTGACAAACCCCTCCGGCTTCGGAGAGGGTGCGGTTTGTGGCAAGGACCGAGTACGGGTCGCTCGGGTCGCTTCGCGATCACAACCGCCGCCGCGTCGTCGAGGAGCTTCAGCGACGCGGCACGGCGAGCCGCGCCGACCTGGCGCGGTTCACGGGTCTGTCCCGCTCCACCATCTCCAGCCTCGTCGGCGAGCTGCAGGGCTCGCGGCTCGTGGTCGAGCTGGCGCCGGACGGCGACGGCGGTCGCTCCCATGGGCAGGGCCGTCCCCCGGTCCTGCTCAGCCTCGACCGCCGCGCCGGCGCCATCGTCGGGATCGACTTCGGCCACGCCGACGTGCGCGTCGCCGTCGCCGACCTGAGCCGCACGATCCTCGCCGAGCGCCAGCGCGACATGGACGTCGACCACGCCGGCCTCTCCGCGCTCGACGCCGCGGCCGAGCTCGTCCTCGAGGCGCTCGACGAGGCCGACGTCCCGCGCGACCGCGTCCTGGCCGCGGGCATGGGCCTCTCCGGGCCCGTCGACCACGAGGCCGACCTCGTCCACCGCAGCGCGATCCTCCCGACCTGGGGCGACATCCGCCCCGGCGAGGAGATGGAGCGCCGCCTCGGCCTGCCCGTGTACATCGAGAACGACGCGAACCTCGGCGCGATCGCGGAGGTCGCGATGGGCGCGGCGCAGGGCGTCGACAACGCGCTCTACATGATGATCGCGGCGGGCATCGGCGCCGGCGTCGTCGTCGACGGCCACCTCATCCACGGCAAGGGCGGCACGGCCGGCGAGCTCGGCCACGTCCTGCTCGACGACAACGGCCCGATCTGCCGCTGCGGCAACCGCGGCTGCCTGGAGACGCTCGCCGCGGGCCCCGCGATCGTCGACCTGCTCAGGCGCACGCACGGCCCCGACCTGACCCTCGAGCGCGTCATCACGCTCGTCGACGAGAGCGACCCCGGCGCGCTGCGCGCGGTCGCCGACGCCGGCCACGCCGTCGGCCGCGTCCTGGCCAGCCTCGTCAACGTCCTGAACCCCGAGGTCATCGTCATCGGCGGCGAGCTCGCCGCCGCGGGCGACGCGCTCCTCGACCCCATCCGCGCCGCGATCGCCCGCTTCGCGATCCCGAGCGCCGCCGAGGACGTCCGCGTCGTGCCGAGCCCGCTCGGCGGCCGCGCGGAGGTCCTCGGCGCCCTGATCCTGGCCGCGCACCGCGCGGACGTCCCGACTCTCACCCACGTTCCAGCTGTCCCCTAGGAGGAGGTAGTCCCTTATGTCCCAACGCCATGACCCCTGGTGGCGCAAGTCGTTCCTCATCCTCACCGCCGTCATGTGCGCGCTCGCCTTCGCGGCCGCCGGCTGTGGTGACGACGACGACGGCGGCGGCGGCTCGACGAGCGGCGGCGGCGACTCCGGCGGCAAGGCCGACAAGGTCGCGGTCCTGCTGCCCGACTCGAAGTCGTCGGTCCGCTGGGAGACGGTCGACCGGCCGTTCCTGAAGAAGGCCTTCGACGCCGCGGGCGTCCCGGTCGAGATCCAGAACGCCGAGGGCGACAAGTCGACCCAGCAGCAGCAGGCCGAGCAGGCGATCACGAACGGCGCGAAGGTGCTGCTGCTCGTGAACCTCGACTCCGGCTCGGGCGCCGCCATCGAGGCGAACGCCAAGTCGCAGGGCGTCAAGGTCATCGACTACGACCGCCTCACCCTCGACACCGACGCCAACGACTACTACGTGTCGTTCGACAACGAGAAGGTCGGCCAGCTGCAGGGCCAGGGCCTCGTCGACTGCCTGGAGGGCACGTCGAAGCCGGCCGTCGCCGTCCTCAACGGCTCGCCGACGGACAACAACGCGACGCTGTTCAAGAAGGGCTACGACTCGGTCATCAACCCGAAGTTCAAGTCGGGCGAGTGGACCGAGGTCGCCGATCAGTCCGTGCCCGACTGGGACAACCAGAAGGCGCTGACGATCTTCGAGCAGATGCTGCAGAAGGCCAACAACAAGGTCGACGGCGTCCTCGCGGCGAACGACGGCCTCGGCAACGCGGCCATCTCGGCGGTCAAGCAGCGCAAGCTCAAGCAGATCCCGGTCACCGGCCAGGACGCGACGCTGCAGGGCATCCAGAACATCGTCGCCGGCGATCAGTGCATGACCGTCTACAAGGCGATCAAGAAGGAGGCCGACGCGGCCTCCAAGCTGGCGATCGCGCTCGCCAAGGGCGAGACGCCGAGCGACCAGACCACGCCGGTCAACAACGGCAAGAAGGACGTCCCGTCCGTCCTGCTCGAGCCGGTCGCGGTCACGAAGGACAACATCAAGGAGTACCTCGGGGAGCCGGACTTCCCGAAGAAGGAGGAGATCTGCACAGGCAAGCTGGCGAGCAAGTGCTCGGAGCTGGGGCTGTAGATCGATGAACACCGTGCAGGAGGCCGCCGGCGTCAGCCGGCGGCCCCCCGCCTCGGAGCGGGAGGCCCCGCTCCTGGAGTGCAGGGGGATCCAGAAGAGCTTCGGAGCCGTCGAGGTCCTCAAGGGCGTCGACTTCTCCGTCCACGCGGGCGAGGTCATGGCGCTCGTGGGGGACAACGGCGCGGGCAAGTCCACGCTGATCAAGTGCATCGCCGGCATCCACCCGATCGACGGCGGGGAGATCCGGTTCGGCGGCGAGCGCGTGAACATCCACGGGCCGAAGGACTCCGCGCGCCTCGGGATCGAGGTCGTCTACCAGGACCTCGCGCTGGCCGACAACCTCGACGTCGTGCAGAACATGTTCCTCGGCCGCGAGGAGCTGTACGGGCCGCTGCGCCAGCTCGACGAGACGACGATGGAGCGCCGCGCGAGCGAGACGCTGAAGTCGCTGAGCGTCACGACGCTGTCCTCGGTGCGCCAGACCGTCGCGGGCCTCTCCGGCGGCCAGCGCCAGTCGGTCGCGGTCGCGAAGGCGGTCATGTGGAACTCCAAGCTCGTCATCCTCGACGAGCCGACCGCGGCGCTCGGCGTCGCGCAGACGCGGCAGGTGCTCGACCTGGTCAAGCGCCTGGGCGACCAGGGCCTCGCGGTGGTGCTCATCTCGCACAACCTCCACGACGTCTTCGAGGTCGCCGACTCCATCACCGTGCTGCGGCTCGGCAAGGACGTCGCGCGCTTCACCACCGCCGACACGACGCAGCAGGCGGTCGTGCAGGCGATCACCTCCGGTGCGCTGGACAAGGTGCCCGGCCAGGAAGAGGGGATGGTCTGATGGCTGTCGCGACTCCTCCCGTCGACGAGCCCGTCGCCCCGCGCGAGACGGTCAGCCTCTACGCGCGGCGGTGGTGGGACAACGTCCGGTCCGGCGACCTCGGCTCGCTGCCGATCATCGTCGGCCTGCTCATCATCTGCATCGTCTTCCAGTCGCAGAACGACCGGTTCCTGACGGCAGGCAACTTCGTCAACCTGCTGATCCAGGGCGCCGCGTTCGCGACGATCGCGATGGGCATCGTCTTCGTCCTGCTGCTCGGCGAGATCGACCTGTCGATCGGCTACGTCTCCGGCGTGGCCGGCGTGATCTGCACGCTGCTGCTGCTGCCCGACGGCAACGAGGTCGCGCCGGCGATCGCGCTGTTCATCGCCCTGGCCGCGGGCGCGGCGATCGGGACGCTGCACGGGGTGATCATCACCAAGGTCGGCGTCCCGTCGTTCGTCGTGACGCTGGCCGGCCTGCTCGCGTGGAACGGCGTCGTGCTGCTGCTCATCGGCAGTCGCGGCACCGTGATCCTGCAGGACGACTTCATCATCGGGTTCGCCAACGACTTCCTCTCGGAGGGCATGTCGTGGCTGCTCGTGCTGGTCGCCGTCGCCGGCTTCGCGGCGATCCAGCTCAACGGGCTGCGCAAGCGCGCGAAGCTCGGGCTGCCGAACGACCCGATGCTGATCGTCGGCGCGCGCATCGTGGCGCTCGCGCTCGCGCTCGCCGCGGTCGTCTACGTGTGCAACGACGACCGCGGCGTGCCGTACGTCGCCGTGCTCGTCGGCGCGCTGCTCGTCTTCTGGACGTGGGTCGCGCGGCGGACGAAGTTCGGCCGCTACGTGTACGCGGTCGGCGGCAACCAGGAGGCCGCGCGGCGCGCCGGCATCAACGTCGACCGGATCAAGATCATCGTCTTCGCGATCTGCTCGCTGATGGCGGCGCTGGGCGGGATCATCCTCGCGTCGCGGCTGCGGTCGGTGGACACGAACGCGGGCGGCGGCTCGATCCTCCTGTACTCGATCGCGGCGGCGGTCATCGGCGGCACGTCGCTGTTCGGCGGGCGCGGGCACGTCAAGAGCGCGCTGCTCGGCGCGCTCGTCATCGCGTCGATCGACAACGGCCTGGGGCTGCTCGGGCTGGGGTCGGGCGAGAAGTTCGTCATCACGGGCGGCGTGCTGCTGCTGGCGGTCACGGTCGACTCGATCTCCCGGCGCGGGCGCGAGTCCGCAGGTAGAGCGTGAGCGGCGCGCTGGAGGGCAAGCGCGCCTTCGTCACGGGGGCGAGCCGCGGCGTCGGCGCGGCGATCGCCCGCCGGTTCAGCGAGGAGGGCGCCCGCGTGGCGCTCGCCTCGCGGGCCGGCGACGACCTCGGGCTGCCGGGCTCCGTCGGCCTGAAGTGCGACGTCTCGGACCGCGCGCAGGTCGACGAGGCGGTGTCGTCGGCGGTCTCCGAGCTCGGCGGGCTGGACGTCGTCGTCGCGAACGCGGGGATGGGCGCGTACGGCAACTTCCTCGACCTGGAGATGGAGCACGTCGAGCAGATGATCGACGTGAACCTGAAGGGGACGCTCTACACGGCGCGCGCGACGCTGCCGCACCTCATCGAGGCCGGCGGCGGCGACTTCGTGTCGCTCGCGTCGGTGGCGGGGCTGCGCGCCTTCCCGGGGGAGACGGTCTACAACGCCTCGAAGTTCGGGCAGGTCGGGTTCACCCGGTCGCTCGACCACGAGATGCGCGAGCACGGCGTGCGCTGCACGAACGTGTGCCCGGGCGGCGTGGCGACCGACTTCGCGCTCGACACCGGGCGGCCGAGGGAGGTCCTCGAGGGGATGATGTCGGCCGAGGAGGCGGCGGAGGTCGTCGTCTTCTGCGTGACGCGCCCGCGCGGCGTGCGGATGCTCACCGTCTCCTACCGGCCGATGGACGAGCCGTCGTGGGGGTGAGCTGGGGGCTCCTCTCGACCGCGCGCATCAACGACGCCCTCCTCGGGGCGGCGCCGGAGATGTTCACGGCGGTCGGGAGCCGCGACGCGGCGCGGGCCGAGGCGTACGCGCGCGAGCGGGGCATCGCCCGCGCGCACGGCTCCTACGAGGATCTGCTCGCCGACCCCGACGTCGACGCGGTGTACGTCTCGCTGCCGAACGGGCTGCACGTCGAGTGGACGATCCGCGCGCTGGAGGCCGGCAAGCACGTGCTGTGCGAGAAGCCGTTCGATCGCCGGCCCGCCGAGGTCGAGCGCGCGTTCGACGTGGCCGAGTCGAAGGGGCTGGTGCTGAGCGAGGCGTTCATGTGGCGCCACCACCCGCAGACGAAGAGGCTCGTCGAGCTGCTCGACCGCGTGGCGCCCGTGAAGCTCGTGCGGGCGGCCTTCTCGTTCCCGCTCGACCGTCCCGGCGACGTCCGCTGGGACGCGTCGCTCGACGGGGGCTCGCTCATGGACGTCGGGTGCTACTGCGTGAGCGCGATCCGTCTCGTGCTCGGCGAGCCGTCGGAGGTCCGGGGGCTGGCGGTCGGCGACGACGTCGACCGGAACTTCGCCGGCGTCATGCGCTTCGAGAGCGGCGCGCTCGCGACGTTCGACTGCGGCTTCGACCTGCCGCCGCGCGACTCGCTCGAGGTGATCGGGGACGGCGGGACGCTCTTCCTCGCCGACCCGTGGCACGCGCGGTCGCCGGGGATCCTGCTCGACGGCGAGCTGATCGAGGTCGAGCGCGCGAGCTCGTACCGGCTCGAGCTCGAGGACATGAACGCCGCGATCCTGTCCGGGCGTCCGCCGCTGCTCGGCCGCGAGGACGCCGTCGCGCAGGCCCGCGTGATCGAGGCGCTGCACGCATGAGGCTCGCCGTCGTCGGCTTCGGCCTCGCGGGCCAGGTCTTCCACGCGCCGTACATCGACGCGGTCGACGGCCTCGAGGTCGCGACGATCGTCGTCCGCAACCCGGAGCGCGCCGCGCTCGCGCGCGAGCGGTTCCCGGCCGCGAAGGTCGTCGCGTCGGTCGATGAGGCATGGGACGCCGACGCCGTGGTGATCGGCACGCCGAACCGCCTCCACGTCCCGCTCGCGCTCGAGGCGATCGCCCGCGGCGTCCCCGTCGTCGTCGACAAGCCGTTCGCCGTCACGGCCGCCGAGGCGCAGCGGGTCGTCGACGTGTCCGACGCCGCGGGCGTCCCCGTCACCGTGTTCCAGAACCGGCGCTGGGACGGCGACTTCGTCACGCTGCGCCAGCTGATCGAGGACGGGACGCTCGGCGACGTCCTGCGCCTGGAGTCGCGCTTCGAGCGCTTCAGGCCCGCGGTGTTGGGCGGCTGGCGCGAGCTGGCCGCCGAGGACGAGGGCGGCGGGCAGCTGCTCGACCTCGGCGCGCACCTCGTCGACCAGGCGCGCGTGCTCTTCGGCCACCCGCTGCGGGTGTACGCCGAGATCGAGCGGCGCCGCGAGGGCGCGCAGGTCGACGACGACGTGTTCGTCGCGCTCGAGCACGCGGGCGGCACGCGCTCGCACCTGTGGATGAGCGCGATCACCGCGGCGGGCGGCAGGCGCTTCGTCGTCAACGGCTCGGCCGGCGGCTTCGTCGTCGACGGGCTGGACCCGCAGGAGGAGCAGCTGCTCGGCGGGATGCGCATCGGCAGCGACGGCTTCGGCCAGTCGCCGCCGGGGCGGGTCGTCGACGCGCACGGCGAGCGCGAGCAGCCGCTGGAGCCCGGCGACTACCGCGGGTTCTACGAAGGCGTGCGCGACTGGCTGGCGGGCGACGCGCCCGCGCCGGTCGATCCCCGCGACAGCGTCGCGGGCCTGGAGATCCTGGAGGCCGCGCGGCGGAGCGCCGCGGAGGGCTCCGTCGTCACCCTCGAACCACCGAACCCGAAGGAAGGTCGATCGTGAAGACCAGTCTCGGCATCTGGGCGATGGGCCCGATGGTCACCCGCTTCGTGCCGGGCGGCTATCAGCCCGAGCACGGCCACGAGTCGACGGCGCAGAAGGTCGAGCGCGCGGTCGCCGGCCTCGGCGACCTGATGGACGACTACGAGTTCCACCACCCGCAGGAGCTGAGCGAGGAGAACCTCGACGAGGTGCGCGCGGCGCTGGACGGGCACGGCATCTACGCGATCGCCACCGGCACGCACCTGGACCCGCGGTTCGGCAAGGGCGGCCTGTCCTCGCCCGACGACGCGACGCGCGCGGCCGCGGTGGAGGGCGGCGTGGCGGCCGCCGACTTCGCCGCGGACGTCGGCGCGCAGCTCATCGTCTGGCCCGGCGTCGAGGGCTACAACTACCCGTTCCAGACGCCGTACGCCGACTCGTGGGCCCGGCTGATCGACGGCCTCGGCGAGATCGCGCAGCGCTGCGCGGACCGCGGCATCAAGCTCTTCCTCGAGCACAAGAACTCGGAGCCCGCGATGAAGATCTTCATGCGCAACATCGGGATGACGCTGCACGTCATCCACACGCTGCGCACGCGCGGGATCGACAACGTCCAGGTCAACATGGACTGGCAGCACCTGATCATGAACGGCGAGCACCTGCCCGAGTACGCGGCGCTGCTGAACGCCGAGGGGCTGCTCGGCCACCAGCACGCGAACTCGGGCTGGGGGACGTTCGACGACGACAACATGGTCGGCGCGACGGCGTTCATGGAGACGCTGGAGCTGGCGCTGGAGCTGCGCCGCGCGGGCTACGGGGACAACGGGGAGCGCCTCGGCTTCGACCTGTACCCGTACACCGAGGACCAGGTCGGGGCCGTGAAGCGGTCGGTGCTGCAGTGGCGCTTCATCGACGGGATCGCGTCGCGCATCGACGAGGCCGCGCTGCGCGCCGCGCAGCAGGACAAGGACGCGGTGCGCGCGTACGAGCTGGTCTACGCGGCGATGGGGGCCTGAGCGGGAGGACCCTAGTCGCGCGCGAACAGCAGCAGGACGCCGGTGAGGTCGCCGCTGTCGCTCTCGCCGATCGCGGAGACGAGGCGGAACCCCTCCTCCTCACGGCGGCGCAGGGCCTCCTCGACGGCGGCCAGGTTCTTGCCGAGCGTGCCGCTCGGCGTTCGCGTGCGGACGTACTCGACGGCGTGGGTCGGCATCGCCGAAGTGTCTCAGCCGCCGCGCGCGTCGGGTGGCTCAGCTGCCCCGGATCGCGGCGCGGCGCGAGGCGCGGACGAGCTTGCGCCCGCTCGGCGCGAACGAGCCGCGCACGACGATCGGCAGGCGGTGACCGCTGCGCAGCAACGTGCGTCCCCGCCCGGTCGTCCTGACCTTCAGCGAGGCGACGCCGAGCGTCGTGCGGGAGATCCGCCCGCGGGCGACGACGACCTTGCGGCCGCCGCGCGTGGCGATCCAGCGGATCGCCAGCGTCCCGGGGACCGGCCAGCGGTGGGCGTAGCGGACGCCGCGCCGGCCGACGCGGCGGGCGATCGTCCGGCGCAGCCCGGCGAGCAGGGCGCCGTCGGTCACCGCGACCGGCGCGACAGCGGGCGTGCCGGAGACGGCGCCGCCGGTCGACGCGGGCTCGACCACGACGTCCTGCGGCGGCCGCGCCGGCGTGCCCGGCTTGTTGAACGCGAGCGGCTGCGGCTGCAGCTCGTACGCGCCGATGTCCTGGCGCCCGCCGACCAGCCGCGGGTTGCCGTCGCGGTCGGTCCGCTCGAGCGGGTCGCCGGGTGCCCCGGCGTCCACGAGCGGCGACGTCACGGCCAGGTGCTCGCCGTCGGCGGCGAGGTCCGGCGAGACGTCCACGTCGTCGCTCAGCACCGTCGAGCCGGTGCCCTCGCTGATCCCCGTCGCCGCGACGAGGTCGGAGAACACGATGGAGACGCCGGCCGACCCGCCGCCCGGGTTCTTGCGGCGGTACGCGTGCTGGAAGCTGCGGATGATCGAGTTGCGGACGTCGGCGCGCGCCTTCAGGCCTGCGCCGTCGCACTGGGAGAAGACGCCGGTGTCGCCGACGCCGAGGATCGTCAGGTGGTCGGCGAGCAGCGAGGCGGAGAGGCCGTCGTCGCAGCGCGCGACGACCCCTCGCGCGGCCGGCCCCTCGGCGTGCACCACGGCGTCGTGCGCTTCCAGCTTCGCGCCGCTGGCGGCGAGGCCGGTCGTGCCCAGCAGGGTGGCGCGCCTCAGGAGCGTCGTCCCGTTCGACGAGATCGCCTCGACGACCGTCGCCGCCTCGGCGCGCACGTCCTCGATCGTCACGGTCCCGTTGTTGGGCGCGGTCGTCACGGCACGATCGCTCGCCCGGTTCAGCTCGACCGTCGAGCGGCGCAGCGTGCTCGTGTCCCCGAGCGTCACGCCGATGCGCTGTCCCGCGCCGGAGGCGGCGTCCACCGCGACGTCGTCGAGGATGGCGTCCCCGACGGCCCTGATGCCGGTCCAGCCCGCGAAGGCCGGAACGCGCACGCGCAGGTGCGACACGTCCGCCGTGGTGAAGAGGGCCTCGCCGACGCCGCCGAACGGCGGGTGCGTGAGGATCGTCTCGCCGGTCCCTGCGCCGACGATCTTCAGCGGCTGCGCGGAGAGGTAGAAGAACGCGCCGGGGTAGGTGCCCGCGCCGATCTGGACGACGTCCTCGCCGGGGCTCTTGACGGCATCGCTCAGCGCGCTCTGCAGGTCGGCGTCCTCGTCGACGGAGGTGGCCGGGCACGTGCCGGCGACGTGGACGCAGAACGTGCCGGCGCCCGCCGGCGCGGCGAACGCGGCCGTCGCGGCGACGGCGAGGAGGACGAGGAGGGGGCGGAAGGGCATGCGGCGGAGCGTCGCGGCGCGAGCGCCGGTGCGCCATGGAGCAGCCCCGCGCCGTGGTTGGGGTCAACCCCAGGCCGACCCGTGCCCGCCGTCACACCGCGGGTCGCGCGCCGAGCCGCGCGTGAGCCGCGCCTCGGCCGCGCCCCTCCGCCGGCGGGCCTCAGCCCCGCTTCTTCGCCGCCGCGCGCCGGCGCGCGAGCGTCCGCCGGCACGCACGGCGCTTCTTCGCCGTCCTGTAGCGCCGGCACGACCACCGCCGCCTCTTCGCCTTGGGCTTCGGCTTCGCGATCGGCGGCGTGTCCACGCGCGTCGCCGGCGGGACGAGCTCCGGCAGGCCCTCCTCGCCGGCCTCGACGTCGAGGATCGCGAAGTGCGTGCGGTCGCCGCCGAAGTACGACTGGTTGGCGACCATCATGCGCGTCCCGAGGAAGCTCACGTTCGAGGGCGAGTCGAAGGGCACCGAGCTGCCGTTGTCGCCGCCGCCGGGGGCGGTCGGGAACCGCTCCTTCTCCGTCCCGTCCGGCGCGATCGCCGCGAGCTGGTTCGTCGCCAGCAGCGCGATGTAGATCGTGCCGGACTTCGCGATCCCGAAGCCGTCGGGACCGTCCGCGGGCCGGCTCTCCCACAGCTGCGTCAGCGGCCCGGGCGACCCGTCGCCCTGGATCGCCGTCGTGAAGATCCGGCCCGTCGAGAGGTTGCCGCCCGCGCCGCCCGCCTGCGACTGGACCGCGACGAGCAGCGTGTGCTGGTCGGTCCCCAGCTCGATGCCGGTGGTTCCGAACTCGCCGCCGTTCAGGCGCGCGTCGCGAATCCACTCCACCGGCGCCCCGCCGCCCGGCGGGATCCGCCACAGCACCGGCTGCGCGTAGTCGGTGACGTAGAGCGAGCCGTCCGGGCCCCACGCGCCGTAGTTGGGGATCGATCCCGCCGGGAAGCGCGCGTACTCGGTCTGCTCGCCGGTCCGCGGGTCGAGCAGCAGCGCGCGCGGCGGCGCCTTGTCGAGGAGCACGAGGCGGCCGTCGCCGTCGCTCGTCGCGACCTGTACGCCGTGCTCGGCGGCGAGGTCCTGGCCCCGCACGGTCCACGAGCGCAGGAGCGTCCCGTTGCTCTCGTACTCGAAGACGCGGGAGGGGACGGTGTCGCCGTTGGGGTTGGTGTAGGTGCCCTCGTAGACGCGCCCGTTCGGCGCGACGTAGGCGTGCGCGGGGAAGCCGGGCGTCGGGACGAGCGCGAGTACGGACGTCTCCCAACGCTCGCGCGCGGAGGCGGCCGGCGCGGCGGCGAGCAGCGCGAGGAGCAGGGCGGCGAGCAGCCGCCTCACGCCTCGAGGACCTCCTTGGCCGCGCGCTCGCCCGAGCGCACGGCGCCGTCCATGTACCCGTTCCAGATCGTGGCCGTCTCGGCGCCCGCCCAGTGGACCGGTCCGACCGGGCGGCGCAGCGCCTCGCCGAACGACGTCCAGCCGCCGGGCGTCATGTAGCAGCCGTAGCAGCCGCGGGTGAACTCCTCCTCGGCCCACGACTTCTCGATGTAGCGCTCGGGCCGTCGCGCCCGGTCCCCGAAGAGGCGCCCGAACACGTCGAGCACGGCCCCGCGGCGCTCGGCCTCGGACTGGAGCCCGGCGCGGCGCGCGTAGTCGCCCTCGAGGAAGCCGAGAAGGACG
>DASVQN010000048.1:0-20578 GCA_036389155.1 Solirubrobacteraceae bacterium | reverse complement strand
CTCGGAGAGCTCGAGCTGCAGCTCCCGCTCGGCCATGGACTCGCGGATCCGCAGGAGCAGCAGGTCGATGATCTGCTTGATCTCGTCCTTCTGCAGCTTGTGGAAGACGATGACGTCGTCGATGCGGTTGAGGAACTCGGGGCGGAAGACCTTCTTCAGCTCGCCCATGATCCGGCCCTTCATGTCGTCGTACGACACGCCGGTCTCGTCCTCGGTGACCGCGAAGCCGAGCGGGGTGTTCCGCGCGATCTCCGAGGCCCCGATGTTCGAGGTCATGATCACGATGCAGTGGCGGAAGTCGACCGTCCGGCCCTGCGCGTCGGTGAGCCGGCCGTCCTCCAGGATCTGCAGGAGGATGTTGAAGACGTCCGGGTGGGCCTTCTCGATCTCGTCGAGCAGCAGGACGGAGTACGGCTTGCGGCGCACCGCCTCGGTGAGCTGGCCGCCCTCGTCGTAGCCGATGTAGCCGGGCGGCGAGCCGACGAGCCGGGACACGGCGTGCTTCTCCATGTACTCCGACATGTCGATGCGCACCATCGAGTCCTCGTCGCCGAAGAGGAACTCGGCGAGCGTCCGCGCCAGCTCCGTCTTGCCGACGCCGGACGGCCCGAGGAACACGAAGGAGCCGGTCGGCCGCTTCGGGTCCTTCAGCCCCGCGCGCGAGCGCCGGATGGCCTTCGAGATGACCTCGACCGCCGCGTGCTGCCCGATGACGCGCTTGTGGAGCTCGTCCTCCATGCGCATGAGCTTCTGCGTCTCGGCCTCGGTGAGCTTGAAGACGGGGATGCCGGTCCACATCGAGACGATGTCGGCGATCTCCTCCTCGGCGATCGACGGCCGCTCGCCGCCCTCACCGCTCTCCCAGCGCTCCTCGAGCTCGCGCTTCTTGTTCGTGAGCTGCCGCTCCTTGTCGCGCAGCGACGCGGCCTTCTCGAACTCCTGCGCCTCGATCGCGGCCTCCTTGGCGCGCCGCGTCGTCTCGATCTCGTCCTCGAGCTCGCGGTACACGGGCGGGGACGTCATCGACTTGATGCGCATGCGCGACGCGGCCTCGTCGATGAGGTCGATGGCCTTGTCGGGCAGGAAGCGGTCGGAGATGTAGCGGTCCGCCAGCTCGGCGGCCGCCTCGAGCGCCTCGTCGGTGATGTTGACCTTGTGGTGCGCCTCGTAGCGGTCGCGCAGCCCCTTGAGGATCTGCACGGTCTCCTCGGTCGACGGCTGGTCGACGCGGATCTGCTGGAAGCGACGCTCCAGCGCCGAGTCGCGCTCGAGGTACTTGCGGTACTCGTCGAGCGTGGTCGCGCCGATCGTCTGCAGCTCGCCGCGCGCCAGCGCCGGCTTGAGGATCGACGCGGCGTCGATCGCGCCCTCGGCGGCGCCCGCCCCGACGAGGTTGTGGAGCTCGTCGATGAACAGGATGATGTCGCCGCGCTGGGTGATCTCCTTCATCACCTTCTTGAGGCGCTCCTCGAACTCGCCTCGGTACTTCGAGCCGGCGACCAGGGCCGCCAGGTCGAGCGTGTAGATCTGCTTGCCCTTCAGCAGCTCCGGCACGTCGGCGTTCGTGATGCGCTGGGCCAGGCCCTCGACGACGGCGGTCTTGCCGACGCCCGGCTCGCCGATGAGCACCGGGTTGTTCTTGGTCCGGCGCGAGAGGATCTGCATGATCCGCTCGATCTCGGTCTCGCGACCGACGACCGGGTCGAGCTTGCCGTCGGAGGCGAGCTTGGTCAGGTTGCGGCCGAACTGGTCGAGCAGCTTCGAGGACTTCTTCCCCTCGCCCGCTGCGCCGCCGGCGGCGCCGGCGCCCTGCTGACCGCCGCCCGAGCGGCGGCCGCCCGGGCCGGACAGCATCCGGATGACCTCGTTGCGGATCTTCTCCGAGTCGGCGTCGAAGTCGAGGAGGATGCGCGCGGCGACCCCCTCGTTCTCCCGCACCAGGCCGAGCAGGATGTGCTCGGTGCCGATGTAGTTGTGGCCGAGGCTCAGCGCCTCGCGCAGCGCGAGCTCGAGGACCTTCTTCGCACGAGGCGTGAACGGGATCTGGCCGCTCGTCACCTCCTCGCCGGAGCCCACGATGCGCACGACCTGGGCGCGGACGCGCTCGACGGTGATGTCGAGCGACTCGAGGACGCGGGCCGCGAGACCCTCCTCCTCGCGCAGCAGCCCGAGCAGGATGTGCTCGGTGCCGATGTAGTTGTGCTTGAGCGTGCGCGCCTCTTCCTGCGCGAGAACGACCACCTGCCTGGCGCGCTCTGTGAATCGCTCGAACATGGTGCTACTGGGTCCTTCCTGGGTGGGGAAGCGAAGTCGGCTCGAAGGGACGGGGGATCCGGCGGTACTTCAGTAATCGGCCGTGGCGGGCGCTAGCTGGAGGTTGCGTCGGGACGAACGAGTTTAGACGGTCTCAGAGGCCGGCCTTTCGCTCGAAGGCCCAGGCCGTCAACTCGTGGCGCGTGGAAAGCTGGAGCTTGCGCAGAACCGACGAGACGTGGGCCTCGACGGTCTTCACCGAGATGCCCAGCCGCTGCGCGATCTCCTTGTAGAGGTAGCCGCGGGCGATGTGCTGGATGACCTCGTGCTCGCGGGGCGTCAGGGTGTCGACGTCCGGTTTCGCGGGGGCGTTGAAGGCGTCGAGGACGAAACCCGCCAGACGCGGGGAGAACACGGCGTCGCCCTCGTCCACGCGGGCGATCGCGTCGACCAGGTCGTCGGGGTCGATCGTCTTCGTCACGTAGCCGCGCGCGCCGGCGCGGATGACGGCGATGACGTCCTTCGGGTCGTCCGACACGCTCAGCGCGAGGAAGCGAGGGCCGTCCGACCTGCGGATGACCTCGACCCCTCCACCGCCTGGCATGTGGACGTCGAGCAGCACGACATCGGGTCTCTTCGACGCGATGAGCGTCACCGCCTCCTCGACCGACCCCGCCTCGCCCACGACGTCCACCCGTCCGGCGAGCTCCGCGCGGACCCCGCTGCGGAAGAGCGCGTGGTCGTCGACGATCAGGACCTTCACAGCCACAGCTCGACCTCCGTGCCGCCGCCGGGGGCGTCGCCGATGCGCGCGCCCCCGCCGTTGCGCTCCATGCGGCCGATGATCGACTCACGGACGCCGCGGCGGTCCGGCGCCACCTCCTCGACCGCGAAGCCGGGCCCGCGGTCGCGCACGAAGACCCGCACCGAGTCGTCGCGCGCCTCGACGAACACGGAGATCGGCCCGCCCGCCCCGCCGCTGTGCTTGGCGGCGTTCGTCATCGCCTCTCGCGCCGCGGCGCAGAGGGCCTCGTGGGCGGGGCGGTCCCCGGAGACGACGACGTCGACCGTGACGCCGTGCGCCCGCTCGACGTCCGAGGCCGCGGCCTCGAGGGCCGACGACAGCGTGCCGCGCGTCGCCGTGCGGCCGCTGAGCCACGCGCGCAGCTCGCGCTCCTGGCGGCGGGCGAGCGCGGCGACCTGCGCGGGGTCGTCGGCCCGCTTCTGCACGAGGGCGAGCGTCTGCAGGACGGAGTCGTGCAGGTGCGCGGCGACCTCCGCGCGCTCCTGCTGCTGCACTCGCTCGCGCGCCAGCCGGACGAGGAAGGGCGCGAAGATCACGCCGAGCACCACCGCGACCGCGACCGCCGCGAGCGCCACGTCGCGCGCGGCGCCGAGCGCGCCCGTGACCTGGAGGAAGACGAGCGCGGCGCCGACGACGAGCGCGATCCCGACGCCCGTGCGGCTGACGTCCGGGAGCGAGAGCGGCGGCCGGGCCGACTCGCGCGGCGTGGTCGCGGCGCCGCGCGCCTGCGACTGGCGCCACAGCAGCGCGCCTCCCGACGCCACCAGGACGAGCGGCCACGCAAGGGCGTCGGAGAGCCACAGCCCGAGGCCGCGCATGGCGAGCAGCGCGCTCAGCACGAGCAGTCCCGTCCCGAGCCCGACCTCGACGGCCGCGCGGCCGGTGGGCACCCGCAGCCGCACGCCGCCGCTCGCGTCGCTGGGGATGAGCGCCCAGCCGATCGCGTAGACCGCGAACCCGAGGCCGGTCGTCGCCGCCGCGACGAACGCGACGCGGACGAGCAGCGGGTCGGCGCCGAGGCGCTCGGCGATGCCGGCGCAGACGCCGGCGACCACGCGGCCCTCGGCGGGGCGGCGAAGCGTGGGCGCTGTGGCGCTGGCCATGGCGCGAGCCTAGTCGCGGCGGCTGAGCCCGCTGGCGAGCAGCACGGCCCCCACCGTCGCCAGGACGAGGGGGCCGTACGCCGCGAAGCGCAGCTCGAAGGCGTCCGCGCTGTGGCCCAGCAGCACGGCGCCCAGCACGAGGACCGCCACGCCGGCCACGAGCGTCGGCGGGTCGGGCCTACGCAACGCACGCCTCGTTCGCTCCGCGCGAGCCGTCGTGCCAGCCGCGGCCGTGGCCGATCTCCTGGCGGCCCACCTCGAGCGCGCCCACGCCGATGTCGGCGTCGACGACGAGGCGCGGCGTGCCGGGCGGCGGCGTGCGCAGGTCCTCCCAGTCGACGTCGATGCCGCCGGTGTCGCGGTCGAAGACCCCGACGCCGCCCATCCCGAGCTCGGCCGTCGTCGAGACGCACACGTCGTCGGGCACGAGGACGACCGCCTCGCCCATCCCGACGTCGACGTGCACGCGGCGCGAGCCCTGCGGCAGCTCGACGTCGCGCAGGTCGATGGTCAGCGAGCCGGCTCCCACCTCGTAGTGCTCGCGGATGTCGGCCACCGCCGTCGGACGGTAGGTCTTGTCGCCGATCCCGCCGTCGAGGTCGATCCCGGCGGCGGCGACGAACCCGGCCGGGATCGCCAGCACCAGCGCGGGCAGGATCAGCCAGCGCGCCGGCCGTGTGAACGCGGAGGCGACGAGCGCCAGGCCCGCCGCGGCCACGCACGCGGCGACGACCAGGTCGCCGCCCGCGGCCGAGCCCCAGAAGCTGCCGAAGGCGAGGACGACGAGCAGGGCGAGCACGCCGAGCCCGAGCAGCGTGAGGCGCAGGATCTCGCCCGCGTCCACGCTCGCCGGGCGGCGCCCCGTGACCAGCCACGCGAAGCCGAGCCCGATCGCGGCGACGAGGGCGAGCGCGAGCAGCAGCGGCCCGCCGACGGCGACGAGGACGACGACGCCGATGACGGCGAGCACGCGGTTGCGGTCGCCGAGCGGCGGCAGCGGCGCGGCCGCGTCCTCGGTGCCGGGCTCGGCCTCCGGCATGAGGAAGAGGGCGGCGAGGTAGACCAGCGCGCCGGCGCCCCAGAGCAGGACGCCGACGACGAAGCCGATGCGGACGAGGGTCGGGTCGAGGCGGTACTCGCGGGCGATGCCGCCACAGACCCCGCCGATGATGCGGTCGGTGCGAGAGCGGTGCAGGCGGTTCTGTTGCATCGGCCGAGCATGGCGCCGCGCCGCCCCGGCGCCAATGCGGAATGACCCCTAGGGGATCAGCCCAGCCGCCGCTTGACGCGCGCGGTCGTGTGTGCGATCGCGTCCTTCGCGCGCGGGTTCTTCCGCGAGGAGGTGAACGTCACCTTGTACGCCCCCGGCTTCACGGGCCGGAACGGGAAGCCGCGCGACAGCCGCGTGCGCAGGTCGCCGCACGGCCCGCGCAGCTTGCCCAGGCGCTTGGTGAACACGCGCTTCGAGCCGAGCAGCCAGTGCGCGTACAGCGGCTTGCCGACCGCGTTCGTGTAGCCGACGGCGTGGATCCGCAGCGGGCGCGCGGGGTGGATCTTCCCGCCCACGGCGCCGATCCCGACGTTCCAGCGGCTGAAGAGGAACGAGGTCGTCGCGGTGACGTCGGCCGAGTCCTCGGGCGTGCCCGTCTGCAGGCGCGCGAGGTCGGTCAGGCGCAGCGTCATCTCGAAGCGCGTCTGCGTGGCGCCGAACCACCCGGTCTCCTGCGCGACCTTGTAGCCGCCGCTGACCGTCCCGTCGGCGGCGGCTTTGGGGTCCGTCGACTCCTCGAGCACCTCGCCGGCGCGCTCGAGCCGCACCCGGACGTCGCCGTCCGGCGTGAAGCCGGTGCCGTTGACGCCGATCGAGTCGCCCTCGGCGTAACACGGCTTGGGGACCTCGACGTGCGTGACCGCCTGGGCGGCGGCCGGTGCGATGAGCGCGGCGGCCGCGGCAGCCGCCGCCAGCGCGCTACGCAACTTCGATCTTCTGGATCGTGAGCTCGCGGTTCTTGCCGTTGGGCAGCTGGACGGTGACCTTGTCCTTGGCCTTGCGCCCGAGCAGCGCGCGCCCGACCGGCGACTCGTTCGAGAGCTTCTTCTCGCCCGGGTTCGCCTCGGCGGAGCCGACGATCATGTACGTCTCGCTCTTGCCGGACGCGCCGTCCTTGACCTTGACCTGCGAGCCGACCTGCACGACGTCGTTGGAGAGCTCGCTGGTGTCGACGACGGTGGCCGAGCGCAGCTTCTCCTCAAGCGCGGCGATGCGCGACTCGAGCATCGCCTGCTCGTTCTTCGCGTCGTCGTACTCGGAGTTCTCCGAGATGTCGCCGTACTCGCGCGCGTCCTTGATGCGCTCGGCGACCTCACGGCGCTTGGTCGTCGTGAGCTCTTCGAGCTCGGCCTTCAGCTGCTCGAGGCCTTCAGGGGTGAGGATGACGTCTTTCGGCATGCAGATGCGTCCCGTCCGGGGGTGCGAAAGGCGCGTAAGGCTAGCAGCGCGCTGCGCGCCTCTTCCACGGTGTCCGTGGCCTGGAGCGCCGCCTGCAGGGCCTTCCCCTCGCCGAGCCGCTCGACGTACCAGGGGTAGAACTTGCGCAGGTAGCGGCCGGCCCGCGCGGGGCCCAGATGCTCCACTGCCCGATCCATCACCCAGTCCAGCTCGGCGAGCACCTCGGCGGGCGTCGGCTCCTCCTCGCGCGTGCCCAGCATCCGGGCGAACAGCCACGGGTTGCCGAGCGCGCCGCGGGCGAGCATGATCGCCTCCGCGCCGGTGAAGCGGAACGCGTCGGCGATCCAGTCGGGCTCGCGCATCCCCCCGGAGAGGATCACCGGCACCGGCAGCGACTCGACGAGCGCGCGCGCCAGGTCGAGGTCCGGCTCGCCCTTGTGGTGGACCTGGGCGGACCGCGGGTGGAAGGTGATGCCGGCCACGCCGGCCTCCTCCACGAGCCGGTGCGCGAGGTGGTAGCCGTCGACGTCGCCCTTCTTCTCCCCCGAGCGCAGCTTCACGGTCACCGGCAGGCCCGAGCCCTCGCGCGCCGCGGCGGCCACGGCGACCGCCGTGTCCTGGTCCTTGATCAGCGCGGCCCCCGCGCCGGTCTTCGTGACCTTCGGGACCGGGCAACCCATGTTCAGGTCGATGATGTCGACGTCGGTGTGCTCGGCGACGTACGCGGCGGCCGAGCGCATGACGTCGGGGTCCTGCCCGAAGAGCTGCAGCGCGACCGGCTTCTCCTCCGGCACCGTGCGCAGCATCTCGGTGACCGTCTTCTCGTTGCGGTGGTGGATGCCGAAGCTCGACACCATCTCCGAGACGACGAGGCCCGCGCCGTGGCGCTTGGCCTGCAGGCGCACGAACCAGTTGCCGATGCCCGCCAGCGGCGCGAGCACGACGCGGTTGGGGATCGTGACGCCGCCGAGCGTCCACGGGTCGGTGAGCTGCACCCGATTGAGGCTAGTGCGCGACGTTGCGGCCGTGGATGATCCGCAGGCCGGTGAGCGTGAGGAGGTCGTCGATCTCGTCGATCTCCTCGCTGAAGGGGACGACGTGCTGGGCGAGCCCGCCGGTGGCGATCACGTCGCAGTCCTGACCGAGCTCCTCGGTCTTCAGCCGGCGGATGATGGCGTCGACCGCGCCGGCGTAGCCGTAGATGACGCCCGAGCGGATGGCCTCGATCGTCGTCTTGCCGATGACGCCCTTCGGCGCCGCGAGGTCGATCTTCGGCAGCTTCGCGCCGCGCTCGGTGAGCGCCTCGAGCGAGATCTCGACGCCCGGCACGAGGACGCCGCCGAGGTACTCCCCCGCGCCCGAGATCACGTCGAAGTTGACGGCGGTGCCGAAGTCGACGCAGATCGCCGGGCCGCCGAAGCGCTCGCGGATCGCCACGGAGTTCACGAGTCTGTCTGCCCCTATTTCACGGGGATTGTCGTAGCGGATCGCCATCCCGGTCTTGATCCCGGGGCCGACCGCGAGCATCTCGTGGCCCAGGTACCGCGAGGCCATCGACATCCACTCGGGCTCGAGCTGGGGGACCGTGGAGGAGACGATCGAGGCGTCGAGGTTGGCGAACTCCAGGCGCCGCAGCTCGAGCAGGTTGCGCAGCGCGGCGCCGAGCTCGTCGGCCGTCGAGGTGCGCACGGTCGCGAAGCGCCAGTGCTCGACCAGCTCGTCGCCCTTGAAGGCCCCGAAGTGGGTCTGGGTGTTCCCGACGTCGACGACGAGCAGCACAGGCGCGATGATCCCATGTCATGAGCCTGCGCCTCTACGTCGTACCGGCCTCGCATCCGTGCGCGGCCGTCCAGTCGGCCCTGCGGCTGAAGGGCTTCGAGTACAAGCTGACCGAGCTGCCGCCCGGTCTCCACGCCGCCCACCAGCGCCTGCGCTTCGGGGCGCGGACCGTGCCGTCGCTCAAGGCGGACGGGGAGAAGGTGAGCGGCTCGCGGGCGATCATGCGGTGGCTGGAGGAGCGCCGGCCGGAGCCCGCGCTGTGGCCGGCGGATCCGGCGCAGCGTGCCGCGGTCGAGGAGGCGGAGGCGTGGGGCGACGAGGTGCTCCAGCCGCTCGTGCGCCGTGTGATCTGGTGGTCGCTGCGCAGGCGGCCCGACGCGATGCCGTCGTTCCTCGCGCAGTCGAAGCTGCCGGTGCCGGCGTGGGCGGCGCGCATGAGCGGGCCGATGACGTCCGTCGTGGAGTGGCGGCTGAACGAGGTGTCCGAGGAGGCGGTGCGCTCCGACGTGGCGTCCCTCCCGTCGCTCTTGGGGCGCGTCTCGGGGTGGATCGACGAGGGAGTCGTGGGCGGCGCCTCTCCGAACGCCGCCGACCTCCAGATCGGGTCGTCGCTCGCGCTGCTGCGCACCGTGGGCGACGTCGCCCCGGTGATCGACGCCTCCCCCGCCGCCGCGCTGGCGTCGCGGTGGTTCCCGGGCTATCCGGGGTCGATCCCGCCGGGCACCCTGAGCTGAGGGCCCTCGCGCCGGACGCCCTCGTCGAGCGGCATCCTCGCCAGCGCATCGCTCAGCCGCTCGCCGTCCGGCGTCGTCAGCTCGAAGTCGAGCTCGAGCAGCGGGATCAGGACGAAGCGCCGCTGGAGCACCTGCTCGTGCGGGAGCGTGAGCCGCTCGGACGCGTGCTCGACGTCGCCGAGCAGCAGGACGTCGACGTCGATCGGGCGCGGGCCGTGGCGGACGTAGCCCTCCTCCCCCGCGAGCGTCCGGCCCAGCTCGCGCTCGACCGCCTTGCACGCGTCGAGCAGCTCCTCCGGGCCGAGGTCGGTCTCGATCTCCACGCACGCGTTGAGGAACGACGGCTGGTCGAGGACGTCGCCGACCGGGTCGGTGTCGTAGGTCGACGACGAGCGCACGACGGTCACCCCGCGCGCGGGCAGCGCGTCGATCGCGGCCTGGAGGTTCGCCCGCCGGTCGCCGACGTTCGAGCCCAGGCCTAGGTGTCCGCGCCGAGGAACACCCACTCCTCAGACGGCAGGCCGAGCGCCGCGATCACGTTGAGCAGCATCCCCTGCGCGACGAACTGCAGCCGCTCCGTTCCCTCGAGCCCGCCGAGGCGCTCGATCTCCTCGGCCAGCTCCTCGAAGCGCCGGCGCGCGACCTCGCGCACGTCGGGGTCGTCGGCGGCGGCGTAGGTCTGGTGCTGGAAGAGCACGAGCTCGCGGTCGCCGAGCATCTCGACGTACGCGCGGCCCATCGCCTGGCGCGGCGTGTCGCAGTCGGGCGGCGGGTCGGCGACGGCCGCGCGGAAGACCTCGATCGTGCGGTCGAAGCAGCGGTCGATGCAGGCGAGGAAGAGGTCCTTCTTCGTGCCGTAGAGGCGGAAGATGTAGGGCTGCGAGATGCCGGCGCGCTGCGCGATGACCTCGGTCGACGTGCCGTGGTAGCCGGTGACGCCGAACTCGGCGATCGCCGCCTCCAGCAGGTCCTCCCGCCGCTCGGCCGCGGTCAGGCGGCGGCGCGTCGGCGTCCCCACGGCTACCGCTCGCGCCACACGGTGACCGAGACCTCTTCGACCGGCAGCGGGATCGGCGGCTCGGGCTTGGTGGCCTTGACGGACACGGCCTCGACGTCGAAGTCCTCCAGCAGGCGGTCGGCGATGGCCGTGCTCAGGCGCTCGAGGGTGTGGTAGGTGCGCTGCTGGGCCGTGAGCGCGACGACGTTGCAGACCTCGCCGTAGTCGACGGTGTCCTCGACCAGGTCGGTCAGCGTCGCGTCGGGCTCGCCGACCTCGAGCGTGAGGTCGATGAGCAGCCGCTGACCGATCTCGCGCTCCGCAGCGGTGACGCCGAGCCGCGTGTAGAGCGACAGGCCGGCGACCTCGATCGTGACGACGGTCTGGTACGGCGAGTCGTCCGGGTCTAGGTCGTCCTCGTGGAGATCGTCGCGGTCGTCGTGGTCGGCCATCGGCGCAAAGTAGCAGCCGCCACGACCAGCGCATCGCGGGTCGGTTGGACGTCGTGAACGCGGAAGATCCGGGCGCCGCGCTCGAGCGCGAGGACGTTCGTCGCGACCGTCGCGGCGACGCGCTCGCCGACCTCCCGGCCGGTCAGCTTCCCGAGGAAGGACTTGCGGCTCGTGCCGATGACGACGGGGCGCCCGAGGGCGACGATCTCGTCGAGCCGGCGCAGCAGCTCGAGGTTGTGCTCGAGCGTCTTGCCGAAGCCGATGCCCGGGTCGAGGTGGATGCGCTCCTCGGCGATCCCCGCGCCGGTCGCGTACGCCATCCGCTCCTCGAGGTGGACCCTGACGTCGTCGACGACGTCGTCGTAGCGCGGGTCGTCCTGCATCGTCCGCGGGGAGTCGCCGCCGAGGTGCATGAGGCAGCACTCGACGCCCGCATCGGCGACGACGCCCGCGAGGTCGGGGTCGAACCGGAGCGCGCTGACGTCGTTGACGTAGCTCGCCCCGGCGGCGAGCGCAGCGCGCGCCACCGCGCCCTTCGTGGTGTCGATGCTGACGCGCGCGCCCTCGCGCGCGAGCGCCTCGATCACCGGCTCGACGCGAGCGATCTCCTCGGCCTCGGACACCGCCTCGGCGCCCGGTCGCGTCGACTCGCCGCCGACGTCGAGAAGGTCCGCGCCCTCGGCGATCAGCTGCTTGCCGTGCTCGATCGCCTTCTCCGCGTCGAGGTACCGCCCGCCGTCCGAGAACGAGTCCGGCGTGACGTTCACGACGCCCATGACGAGGAAGGGGTCCACCCGGCCGAGGCTACAACCGCTCGACTGCTCGATGAGGGAAGCGCGGCCTGTCACGCGTCTGCGACGGAACTGTTCCCTTTCACGCGCGCGACCCTCTCCCGCGCCCCTCGCCCGCCACGATTTCTCACATGGTGCGAGAAACCCGCGACCTCGTTCGGGGAGGTGACGGGCTCGGAGCTCGAGGAGCGATTCCTCGAAGCGGTCGCCGAAGCGGATCTCCCGAGGCCGGTGGCGGTGCTCCGGTTCACCTGGAGCCAGGTCGCCGACGGATCGGCGACCAAGACGCTGCGGCGTCTGCTCTAGAGGTCCGCGGGGTCGACCGCGCGGGACTCCGCGCCGGCCAGGCCCGGCCGCGGGAGCGGCCGGGGGCCTCCGCTGCGCTCCGCGCCGGCGGGAAGCTCCGGCGCGCTGGCCGGCGGCTCCTCCTCGGGGCCGAACACGTCCTCCTCGGACTTGCCGGCGAGCAGCGCCTCGAACTCCGCCTTCTCGATCGTCTCGCGCTTGACGAGGATCTCGGAGATCGTCGAGAGGTCGTCGCGGTGCTCGGTGAGGATGTCCTTGGCCTGCTGGTGCGCGGCCTCGACGATGCGGCGGATCTCGTCGTCGATCTCGCGGGCCAGCTCGTCCGAGTAGTCGGGCTCGGAGGAGAACTCGCGGCCGAGGAAGGGCTGGCCGTGGTCGTGGCCGAACACGCGCGGGCCGAGGCGCTCGCTCATGCCGAAGCGCATGACCATCTGCTTGGCCGTCGCCGTGATCTTCTCGAGGTCGTTCGAGGCCCCGGTGGTGATCTCGCCGAAGATGATCTCCTCCGCGGCGCGGCCGCCGAGGGTCATCGCCATCGTGTCCTGCAGCTCGGCGCGCGTGGTGAGGAACTTGTCCTCCATCGGCATCGAGATCGTGTAGCCGAGCGCCTGGCCGCGGCCGACGATGGAGATCTTGTGCACCGGGTCGGCGTGCTCGAGGAAGTGGCCGACGATCGCGTGGCCCATCTCGTGGTACGCCGTGATCAGGCGCTCCTTCTCGCCCATGACCCGGGTCTTCTTCTCCGGGCCCGCGACGACGCGCATGATGCCCTCTTCGAGCTCGATCTGGCCGATCTCGCGCTTGCCGTTGCGGGCGGCGAGCAGGGCGGCCTCGTTCACGAGGTTCGCCAGGTCGGCGCCGGTGAAGCCCGGCGTCTGCCCGGCGAGCGCGTCGATGACGATGTCCTTGGCCAGCGGCTTGCCGCGGGTGTGGACCTCGAGGATCTTCGCCCGCCCCTTGCGGTCGGGCCGGTCGACGACGATCTGGCGGTCGAAGCGGCCGGGGCGCAGGAGGGCGGGGTCGAGGATGTCCGGCCGGTTCGTGGCGGCGATGAGGATGATGTTGTCCGTCATCGTGAAGCCGTCCATCTCGACGAGCAGCTGGTTCAGCGTCTGCTCGCGCTCGTCGTGACCGCCGCCCAGGCCGGCGCCGCGGTGGCGCCCGACGGCGTCGATCTCGTCCATGAAGATGATGCAGGGGGAGTTCTGCTTGGCCTGCTCGAAGAGGTCGCGCACGCGGGACGCGCCCACCCCGACGAACATCTCGACGAAGTCCGAGCCCGAGATCGAGAAGAACGGCACGCCCGCCTCGCCGGCGACGGCGCGCGCGAGGAGCGTCTTGCCGGTGCCCGGAGGGCCGAAGAGCAGGACGCCCTTCGGGATCCGCGCGCCCAGCGCCTGGAACTTCTTGGGGTTCTCGAGGAACTCCTTGATCTCGTGGAGCTCCTCCACCGCCTCGTCGGCGCCGGCGACGTCGCGGAACGTGATCTTCGGCGAGTCGACGCTCATCCGCTTGGCGCGCGACTTGCCGAACGACATGACCTTCGAGCCGCCGCCCTGGACCTGGTTCATCAGGAAGATCCAGAAGCCGATGAAGATCAGGAACGGCAGGACGTAGGTCAGCAGCGACAGCCAGCCGTTGGACTTGCGGCCCTCGACGTCGAGCTCGGGCAGCTTGCCGGACCGCTTGGCGGCCAGCATCCGGTCGGTGAGCGCCTCGCCGTACTGGTCGAGGAAGCCGACCTCGTACTTCGTGTCGTCCTTGAGCTGGACCTCGGCCGTGTTGTCCTTCTGCCGCAGCTCGACGCGCTTCGCCTGCCCGTCCTCGACCTGCGAGAGGAACGTCGGGAAGTCGGGCGTCTTGGGCGCATCGTTGGGGCTGATGAGCCTCTGCGCGAAGAAGGCGAGCACCACCACGATCAGGATCGGGAAGGCTGCGCTCTTGAAAAACCGGCTCATAGCAGAAGGAAGCAGTCTACTCGGTGCTCAGGGCCGCGACGTACGGGAGATTGCGGTACTGCTCGCCGTGATCCAGCCCATATCCGATGACGAACTTGTTCGGGATCTCGAAGCCGATGTACTTGGCGTCGATCTGGGCCTTGCGACGCTCCGGCTTCGTGAGCAATGCGCAGACCTCGAGGCTGGCGGGCTTGCGAGCCGCCAGGTTGCGCAACAGGTACTTGAGGGTCAGGCCGGAATCCACGATGTCCTCCACGATCAACACGTCCCGACCCTCGATCGGAGCGTCGAGGTCCTTGAGGATCCTCACGACGCCGCTCGAGCTGGTCGCGTCGCCGTAGGAGGCGACGGCCATGAAGTCGACCTCGCAGGGGACGTCGATCCTGCGCATGAGGTCTGAGAGGAAGAACACGGCGCCCTTGAGGACGCAGATCAGGATCAGCTCCCGGCCCGCGTAGTCCTCGGAGATCTCGGCACCCAGCTCCCTGACCCTGCGCTGGAGGTCGTCGGCCTGGACGAGGATCTCGCCGATCTCGGGGCTTCGCATCGCGGAAGCCTTACCCGGTCCGGGCCGGAAGCGGCGGCGTGGGGACGATCCGCAGGATCCCGCCCGCGACGTGGGCCCGCGCGCCGTCGCCGAGGTCGAGCGCCCCGTCGTCGAGGGCGAGGACGTCGTCGAGCCGGGTGGCGGCGCGCGCGCAGAGGGCGCCCGTGGCGTCCTCTGCGAGCCGGCGCACGATCAGACGCGCGAGCGCGCGCGGGAGCGCGGCGAGGTGGTCGAGGGCGATGCCGTCGCCGCCGCCCAGCGCGGTCGCGACCAGCTCGTCGAGCACGGCGGCCTCCTCCCGCAGCAGCGCGGCGGTGCGGACGACGTTGGCCTCGGCGGCGGGGTGCACGCGGCGAAGCTCCTCCACGAGCCCGGCCCTCACGCGGTTGCGCGCGAACGCGTCGCTCGCGTTCGAAGGGTCCTCCCGAAACGTCAGGCCGCGCGCGGTGCAGTGCGCCCCCGTCTCGTCGCGCGTGACCGCGAGCAGCGGGCGCACGACCCGCCCCTCCCGCGGCGACATGCCGAGCAGCGCGCGGCGGCCCGGCGAGGCGGCGAGCCGGTAGAGGATCGTCTCGGCCTGGTCGGTCGCCGTGTGGCCGGCGGCGACGTCGCCGCCGAGCGCGAGCGCCGCCGCGTACCGGACGTCCCGCGCCCACGCCTGGAGGTTCCCGCCGTCGGGCCGCTCCGGCCGCTCGACGACCAGCGGCACCTCGAGCCGCGCGCAGGTCGCGGCGCACAGCCGCTCGTCGAGGTCCGCGTCCTCTCGCAGCCCATAGTTGACGTGCAGCGCCGTCACGTCGGCACCGAGGGAGACGCAGACGTCGAGCAGGCAGACCGAGTCGCGCCCGCCACTGAGCAGGACGGCGAGCGGCGCGCCGGCGACGACGAGTCCGGTCGCGCGGACGCGGTCGAGGATCACTCCTCCTCCCCCATCGTCGCCAGGAACAGCTCCGTGGTCTCCGAGAAGCCCTTGAGCTTCACCTCGCCGATCCGCTCGAATTCGAGGTGCGGGCCGGCCGCGGCGACAACCGGCCTCGTCACCAGCACCTCGCCGCCCGCCGCGCGCGCGACTACGCGCGCGCTGAGGTTCACCTCGCGCCCGTAGTAGTCGCCGTCGCGGTAGACGACCTCGCCGAAGTGCAGCCCGATGCGCGGCAGCGGGCGCTCGTTCTGCACGAGGTCCTGGAAGCCGACCGCCCAGTCGACGAGCCCGCCCGTGTCGCTCGCGACGACCATCACCTCGTCGCCGATCGTCTTCACGATCCGCGCGTCGTCGGGCAGCGTGTTCTCGACCGACTCCACGAACCGCTCGACCGCGTCGACCGCCATCTCGTCGCCCAGCTCCTCGGTCAGGCGCGTGTAGCCGGCGAGGTCGGCGAAGGCGATGCACACGCGCAGGCGCCCGAGGTCGAGCGCGCCCTCGAGGTCCATCTCCATGTGGCCGACGACGTCCTGCTCGACGAAGTGCGAGAGGAAGCGCTGGTGCATCGCGTCCATGATCGGCGAGGCCAGCGGGAGCAGCTCGCGCGCGAGCCCCTCCATCTCCTCGGCCATCTCCATCCCGCCGACGCCGTCGCGCATGAGCGGCTCGTGGACGTAGAGGTGGAACAGGCGGACCTCGGCGTCCGCGATCTGCGCGACCGCCTGCCCGTACACGCGCACGAGCTGGAGGAAGGCGACGAGGGGGAACCCGGCGGCCAGGACGGCCGCGATGTAGCGCAGGAGCTGAAGGTCGTCGTCGTTGAGGCTGTCGAGCTGGGCGGCGCTGAACCCCGCCGCGGCGTAGATGCGCTCGATCAGCGCGGCCTCGAGGCCCGTCTCCTTGACGGCGTCCTTGAGGTCGTACGGGCCCTCCTCGTGCGGGAAGAGGTCCTCGGTGTAGGAGAAGGCCAGGCGGCCGGCCTCGCCGGCGCGGCGGATGGCCTGCAGCGAGTGGCCGCGCTCGCGCAGGCGGGCGACGATGCGCGCGTGGGCGGCGGCCGCCGGGGTCCACTCGCCGTCGTAGCCGGGGATGACGCCGCTCTGCGCCCAGCGCCTCAGCGTCGCCGGGGTCACGCCCGCGCGCGACGCGACCGTGCTGAGCGTCAGCTCGTGCGCCATCAGCCCCGCAGGTGCGGGTACTCGTCGGAGACCATCGCCCGATAGCGGTCGTGGATCGGGTTCGTGATCGGGATCAGGGCGAGCGCGGCGCGGCGGTCGCCGGTCGTGCGGATCCGGCGCCGGGCGATCGCCATCGCGACGTTCTCCTTGCCCTGGAAGTACCGGTTGCAGGTCTCGCTGGACATCGTCATCCGCACCTTCGGCTCCCAGTCGACCTCGTCGGTCCACTCCCAGTACAGGTTGCCGTCCTCGTCGTCGCGGGCCGCGCGGATGTTCACGACGAGGTCGAGGTCGGTGAACTCGAAGCGCTGCGGCGTGTCGGCGTCGCGCAGCTTCGGCCCCATGTCGGGGTCGGACGACATCATCGCGAAGGTGCGGTCCATCACCTCGCGGAACTCGTCCGCGTCGGTGAACGTGGTCATGACCTGCGCTTCTCGAGCGCGGCGACGCGCTGCTCGAGCTGCCGGAGCTCGGTGCGGAGGGCGCGGAGGTCCTCGGCGGTCGGTGGGCGCAGGTCGTCGAGCGCCTCGCGGACCTTGCCGGCGGCCTGGGCGAGGTCGTCGACGAGGTCCTGCGCGCGGTCGCGCGCGCCCTGGGTGGCGCTCGCCGCCGTCGCGGCCTGGGTCTGGAAGGCCTGCTCGACGGCGCTGCGGACGGCTTCGGTGCGAGAGTTCTTCTCGGCCACTGCGCCGCGATTCTATGGGCATCCACCTGCACCCCACCGCCGCGCTCGCCGAGCGCGTGCTGCTGCCCGGCGATCCCGGCCGGGCGCTGCTGCTCACCCAGGAGCTGCTCGCCGAGCCGAAGATGTTCAACCACAACCGCGGGCTGTGGGGCTACACGGGCGTGGCGGCCGACGGGGAGCCGCTGACGATCCAGTCGACGGGGATGGGCGGGCCGAGCGCGGCGATCGTGGTGGAGGAGCTGTGTGACATGGGGGCTCGTCGGCTCGTCCGCGTCGGGACGTGCGGGGCGCTCGACCCTTCGCTCGGCCTCGGCGATCTGGTGGTGGCGACCTCCGCCCTTTGTGCCGATGGGACTTCCCGCGCTCTTTCGGACTCTTCCTCCGTCGTGGGTTCGTCGTCGATCTCGGTGAGGGAGGGTGTTCGGGGGGTGGTCGTCTCGTCAGATCTCTTCTACGACCCCGACCCCTCTCGTCCGTCGTCGTGGGCCGCTTCCGGCGCGGTCGTCGTCGACATGGAGACCGCGACCGTCTTCGCGGTCGCGGCCCGGCGCGGGATCTCGGCCGCTTCTGTCCTCGCGGTGAGCGATGTCGTGGGCCCGCCTCGTGTCCGGATCGACGACGAGGGGTTGGTCCAGGCGTCGAAGCGGGTCGGCCGGGCCGGCGCCGAGGCGCTTCTCGGTTGAGCTGTCCTGGATGAGCGTCGGTATGCGACGCCTATCCAGGACAGCTGTCCTGGTTGACCCGCGGTAGACGCGGGTTGGGCAGGACGGCTAGGAGACTTTGAGGCGCTCCTGGCCGCGGGGGAGCGGGGCCTCGGAGCCGGGGAGGGCCTCGGCGATCGCGGCGAGCTGGCGCGCGAGCGCTTCGAGCTGCTCCTCGATCGACGCGAGCCTCTCCTCGAGCCGGCCCGTCTGCGAGACCGCGGCGAGGCGCTCGTCGAGGCGGTCGACGCCGTCCTCGATGCCCTCGAGGCGCTGGGAGACCGACCGGACGCGGCGGGTCAGCCGCTCGATGTCGGCCGCCGACGGGATGTTGAGGGCGCTGAACGCGACCTCCTGTGCCTGGACCGCCTTCTCGCGCGCCTCGAAGGCGCGGGCGATGGTGCCGCTCACCAGCGGGTTCTCGAGCAGCTCCTGCGCGAGCTTGCCCAGCGTCTCCTCGCCCCCGCTCTGGAGGCGCTCGCGGATTCCCTTGACGTCGTCGTCGGCCATGGCCATCGAGGCTACGGCATTCGCCTCCGCGGGAGCGCACGAGGGGCGACCCTCACCCTCGACTCGAGCATGATGCTGCGCGCGATCCAACGTCGTATGCAACAACACCGCATGTCCTTTGCCCTACTGGCGTTTAGGGATCTGCCGTACTGGTACGTTCCCCGCCCCGCCTGTGCAGGGCTTTTCGGGAGGAGCCTCGGGACTTAGATGACGAAGCGCAAGCTGCTGATCGCCCTTACGACGGCGGCCGTTGCCACGGCCGGCTTCGGCGCGTCCGTGCTTCCGGCGTCCGCCGAGCAGCGCACCTTCGTCGTCACCCTGGCCACCGGCCAGTCGATCACGGTCACCGTCGACGTGCCCCCGGGCACGCCGGTGAGCGCCATCAAGTTCCCCGGCGTCAACGGCGTTGTGGTCTCCGTCACCGAGATCACGCCCCCGAGCGCGCCCGCGCAGGCGCCCCCGTCCGTGCAGGTCGATCCGGGCACCTCGGGCGGCGATGGCGGCGGCAGCACATCAGCAGGCGGCAGCACGAGCGAGCCGAGGCCGCAGGGCGGCGGCGACGAGCCGCGCCCCCGAGGCGATGCAAAGCGCCAGAAGTCCAGCGACGGCAAGAAGGCCGGCGACGGCGCCGTCACCGACGCTCGAGGCGAGGTCGAGGGTGCCGAGCGCGACGCGCACGGCCACAAGAAGAAGAACAAGAACGCGCGTGGCGGCACCGACCTGCGCGACGCGGGCGGCGCGCCCACGCTCGACAACCCGGGCCTCTCCCTCGCGATCCCGGGCGCCGCCCCGATCGGCGTCCCGAACTTCTTCATCGACAAGTTCCGCATCCCGCCGTTCCTGCTCTCGATCTACCAGGCCGCCGGCATCGAGTACGGGGTGCGCTGGGAGGTCCTGGCCGCGATCAACGAGATCGAGACCGACTACGGGCGCAACCTGAACGTCTCGTCCGCGGGCGCGCTCGGGTGGATGCAGTTCATGCCCTCGACGTGGAAGCAGTACGGCGTCGACGCCAACGGCGACCGGAAGAAGGACCCGTACAACCCGGTCGACGCGATCTTCGCCGCCGCGCGCTACCTCAAGGCCGCCGGCGCCGACAAGGACCTCGCCCGCGCCATCTTCGCCTACAACCACGCCGACTGGTACGTCGACTCCGTCCTCATGCGCGCCCGGCTGATCGGCGGCATGCCGAGCGACCTCGTCGGGTCGCTGACCGGCCTGACCCAGGGCATGTTCCCGGTGCACGCCAAGGCCCGCTACGCCGACGACGTCAGCGAGAAGGAGGCGACCCGCCGCGTCGCCAAGGGCGAGAACGCCGCCGTGCCGGTCGAGTCGAACGTCGAGCGCCGCGGGATCAACATCTACGCCAAGGCGGGCAGCCCGGTGATCGCCGTGCAGGACGGGCGGATCGTCAAGCTCGGCCACAGCGAGCGCCTCGGCAACTACATCAAGCTCCGCGACGCCTACGGCAACACCTACACGTACGCGCGCCTGAGGTCCGTCGCGCAGAAGCACCCCGTCCCCAAGAAGGTCGAGGTGTCGCAGGCCGACATCCAGCGCGAGCTCAAGCTCCCGAAGGACGACCCGAAGCCCACGCAGCCCGCCAGCGCCGGGTCGCAGAAGCGCAAGAGCGCCACGCCGAAGGCCAAGAAGGCTGCCGAGAAGCCGGCCGTGAAGGACGACCCGATCGCCAAGTCGCACAAGGAGCGCCTGTTCGCCGCCCCGCGCCGGCCCGCCGCGTTCAAGGCCGGCGGCGAGGAGCAGCTGATCCAGGGGGGCACCGTCACGAGCACCAAGGCCTTCAAGCAGTACTTCGTGCGCGACTTCGGCCTCGACCCCGACGACGTCCAGCTCAAGAAGCTGAAGGTCGGCTCGCAGGTCATCGCCGGCACGATCCTCGGCCGGATCGGCCGGATGAGCGAGCAGGAGGCGCCGCACACGCTGTTCGAGATCCGCCCGGCCGGCCGCGGCGCGCCGCGGATCGACCCGAAGCCGATCCTCGACGGCTGGAAGCTGCTCGAGTCGACCGCGATCTACCGCGCCGCCGGCCGCAACCCGTTCGTCGGGGAGGACGCGGAGACGCCGTCGATCGGCCAGATCCTGCTGATGAGCAAGGAGGCGCTCGCCCAGCGCGTCCTGTCGAACCCGCGTATCGAGATCTACTCCTGCGGGCGTCGCGACATCGAGGCCGGCGCGATCGACCGCCGCGTCCTCGCGACGCTCGAGTTCCTCGCCGCCAGCGGCATGAAGCCGACCGTGAGCTCCCTGCACTGCGGCCACAGCTACCTCACCGCCAGCGGCAACGTGTCCGAGCACTCCGCGGGCAGCGCCGTCGACATCGCGATGATCAACGGGATCCCGATCCTCGGCCACCAGGGCGAGGGCTCGATCGCCGACATCACGATCCG
>DASVQN010000047.1:0-9732 GCA_036389155.1 Solirubrobacteraceae bacterium | reverse complement strand
GCCGCCAGCAGCGGCGCTGTGTAGAGGTGGCTGACGCCGAGGTCGGCCAGGTAGTCGGCGAGCTCGGCGGTGGCCTTCAGGGGGAAGTCGGGGCGAACCTGGACGCGGTAGGTTCCCGTCGGTGGCATTAGACCGTCCTGTCCAGAACGATGAGCGAGCGGTCGGGCACCAGTATCTTCGAGCCGGCCTCGACCACCGCCGGGCGGTCCGGCGACGGGTCGGCCGTCTCGATCACCTATTCCCACTTCTCCCCGTACTCGGCCGGGGGCGTGGCGAATTCGATGGGCGCGTCGTGCGCGTTGAAGCAGAGCAGGAACGAGCTGTCCACGTGCCGCTGGCCGTACTGGCCACGCTCGCGGATGCCCTCGCCGTTGACGAACAGCGCGACCGCCCGGCCGAAATCGTTGCCCCAGTCGTCGCCGGTCATCTGCCGGCCGTCCGGGGTGAACCACTCCAGGTCGGGCAGCGGGTCACCGCCGCCGCGGGCGGTCACCGGCAGGCCGGTGAAGAACCGGCGGCGCTGGAACACCTGGTGGCGGTGGCGGAAGGCGGTCAGCTTGCGGGCGAACTCGAGCAGCGTCTCGTCGGCCTCGGCCCAGTCGATCCAGGAGATCTCGTTGTCCTGGCAGTACGCGTTGTTGTTGCCCTGCTGCGTACGACCAATCTCGTCGCCGCCAAGGATCATTGGAATCCCCTGGGATAGCAGCAGGGTTGTGAGGTGATTGCGCTGCATCTGACTGCGAAGTGCGTTCACAGCCGGATCGTCTGTGGACCCCTCCGCACCGCAATTCCACGAGCGGTTGTCGCTTTCACCGTCGTTGTTGTTCTCGCCGTTGGCGTCGTTGTGCTTCTCGTTGTAGGACACCAGGTCGCGGATCGTGAACCCGTCGTGGGCGGTCACGAAGTTGATCGACGCGAACGGCCGCCGCCCGGAGTGCTCGTAGAAGTCGGAGGATCCCGCCAGGCGCGACGCGAGCTCGCCGAGGTTGCGCTCCCCCCGCCAGAAGTCGCGGACCGCGTCGCGGTAGGCGCCGTTCCACTCCGTCCACTGCGGCGGGAAGCCGCCCACCTGGTAGCCGCCGGGCCCGACGTCCCACGGCTCGGCGATCAGCTTGACCTGCGAGAGGACCGGGTCCTGGTGGATGACGTCGAAGAACGCGCTGAGGCGGTCGACGTCGTAGAGCTCGCGGGCGAGGGCGCTGGCCAGGTCGAAGCGGAAGCCGTCGACGTGGCACTCGGTCACCCAGTAGCGCAGCGAGTCCATGATCAGGCGCAGGACGCTCGGCACGCGCGCGTCGAGCGTGTTGCCCGTGCCCGTGTAGTCCATGTAGTGGCGCAGGTCGTCGGGGACCAGGCGGTAGTAGCTGGTGTTGTCGACGCCCTTGAAGCTGAGCATCGGGCCGAGGTGGTTGCCCTCGGCCGTGTGGTTGTAGACGACGTCGAGGATCACCTCGATCCCCGCGCGGTGCAGCGCCTTGACCATGCCCTTGAACTCGCGGACCTGCTCGCCGCGCGTGCCGCTCGCGCTGTAGCCGGCGTGCGGCGCGAAGTAGCCGATCGACGAGTAGCCCCAGTAGTTCGTCAGGCCCTTCTCCGCGAGGAAGTGCTCGTCGGCGATGTGGTGGACCGGGAGCAGCTCCACCGCGGTGACGCCGAGGCGCAGCAGGTGCTGGACCGCCGCGTCCGAGGCCAGGCCGGCGTAGGTGCCGCGCAGGTCGTCGCGCACGCCGGGGTGCTTCATCGTGAAGCCCTTGACGTGCGTCTCGTAGATGACGGTCTCGCTCCACGGCCGCGCCGGGAGGCGATCGTCCTCCCAGTCGAAGTGGCGGTCGACGACGACGGACTTGGGGATCGCCGGCGAGCTGTCCTCGTCGTCTGGCTCGAGGTCCGCGTCCTCGACGGTGCCCTGTGCGGACGGCGTGTAGGGCAGGACGTTCGCGCGGTCCCACTCGACCGGCCCCTCGATCGCCTTCGCGTACGGGTCGATCAGGAGCTTGTGCGGGTTGAAGCGGTGGCCCTCGTTCGGCGCGTAGGGTCCGTGGACGCGGTAGCCGTAGCGCGTGCCCGGGCCGACGCCGGGGAGGTAGCAGTGCCAGTTGAACGCGGTGCGCTGCGTAACCTCGATGCGCTCCTCGGCGTCCGCGTCGTCGAACAGGCACAGCTCGACGCGCTCGGCGTGCTCGCTGAAGAGCGAGAAGTTCGTCCCGCTTCCGTCCCACGTCGGCCCGAGCGGGAAGGCGCGGCCCGGCCAGACCTCCCTCATCGGAGGATGACGCCGCTCTTCGCCGCGACGCGCTCGCCGTCCAGCTCCACGGGCTCGTCGGCGAAGTTCATCAGGAGCGTCCCGCCGTCACGCTCGACGCGCAGCCAGCGGGCCGCCTCGTCGAAGTCGATCCGTTTCACGTCGCCGAGCGTCCTGCGCTCGGCGATGAGGCGCTTGTAGAGGTCCTTGACCCCCGGCCGCTCCTTCCGAGACAACTTGGACCGCTCGAACGTCGCGGGGTCCTGCGGGTCGGGGACCTGGCCGGCGAACGCCTCGAACTGGGCGAACTCGCGCAGGCGCCCGTCACGGGTCGCGGTCGCGATCTCGTCGTCGATGTGGTCGCTGAAGAACTGGAAGGGCGCAGGTTCTCCGTACTCCTCGCCCTGGAAGAGCATCGGCACGAACGGAGACAGTAGGACGCAGAAGGCGGCGAGCTCCTGGACCTCTTGCGGCAGGCGGTCGCCGAGCGCGCGATTGCCCACGTGGTCGTGGTTCTGGGTGAAGACGACGAACTGGCTGGGGTCGCGGTCGCCGGTGGGCGCGCCGTAGCGGCGCCGGCGCAGCGGCGAGTACGTGCCGTCGAACACGAACGGCCGGTGGAAGGCCTTGGCCAGCTGCGCGACCTCGCCGTACTCGCCGTAGTAGCCCTCCTTCTCGCCGGTGAGGAGCGTGCGGACGCAGTGATGGAAGTCGTCGGCCCACTGCGCGTCGTGCGCGTACCCCTGTTCGCGGATGACCTTGGGGTCGTTGAGCGCGCTCTCGGCGATCACGACGGCCTTCGGGTTCTTCGCGCGGACCCGCTCCGCGAGCTCTCTGAGGATGTGTCGCGCGCCGTCGTCCTTGATCGCGTGGATCGCGTCGACGCGCAGGCCGTCGATCCCCACCTCCCCGACCCAGTACTCCGCGCTCTGCAGCACCCACTCGCGGACGCCGCCGCAGTCCTCGTCGTCGTAGTTGAGAGCCTTGCCCCAGAACGTCTCGTGCTTGTCGGTGAAGTAGGGACCGAAGGCCTCGATCGCCTTCACGCCCGACGCGCCGAGGTGGTTGTAGACGACGTCGAGGATCACGCCGAGTCCGGTCTCGTGGGCCGCCTCGATGAATCTCTGGAAGCCCTCCGGCCCGCCGTACGCGGAGTGCGCCGCGGACAGGTACACGCCGTCGTAGCCCCAGCCGTGCTTGCCCGGGAACTCCGCGACCGGCATGACCTCGACGGCCGTGACGCCGAGCTCCTTCAGCTCGGCGAGGTGCGCGATCGCGGCGTCGAACGTGCCCTCGCGCGTGAACGTGCCGACGTGAAGCTCGTAGAGGACGGCGGTCTTCAGGTCGATGCCGGGACCAGGCCCGATCCCTCCCCTCCAGACCTTCGAGGGGCCGCGGAGCCCCTCGGGCTGCCACCGCGAGCAGGGGTCCGGGAACGGCCCGTCGCCGTCGAGGAAGTACTCGTAGACCTCGCCGTCCGCGCGCGTCTCCCAGACGCCGAGCCCGACCTCCTCCATCGGATGCTCCGCGCCGTCGACCCGCACGACCACGCTCTCCGCCCGCGGAGCCCAGACGCGGAACGTCCCGTCGGCGAACGCGCCCAGCGGCTGCTCGAACGGAAGGCGGTCGGTCCCGGGCACGAGGAACCGAGCTTCCCGCTGCGCCCCACCGGTACACGCGCCGAGGGGTTAGTGTCGCCCGCATGCCCCGTTCAGCCGAAGCCGATCTCAGCGAGACAAAGGCGTGAAGAAGCACGTCCTGGTCCTGGGCGCCGGCTTCGGCGGCCTTGAGCTTGCCACGCGCCTCTCCGAGAGCTACGAGGACGCGGTCCGCGTCACCCTGCTCGACCGCAGCGACTCGTTCTTCTTCGGCTACTCGAAGCTCGACGTCATGCTCGGCCGGCAGGGGCCCGACGATGTGCGGTTGTACTACCGCGACGTCGCGAAGCCCGGCGTCGAGTTCCGCCGGGAGACGGTGGTCGGCATCGACCCCGAGAGTCGGCGGGTGACCACCGATGCGGATTCGTACGACCCGGACTTCCTCGTCATCGCCCTCGGCGCCGACTACGACATGGACGCCACTCCGGGCTTCGCCGAGGGCGGGTCGGAGTACTACACGCTCGCGGGCGCGCGGCGCATGAGCGAGACGCTGGACGCGTTCGACGGCGGGAAGGTCCTCTTCTCCGTGCTCGGGCAGCCGTTCAAGTGCCCGCCGGCGCCGTTCGAGGGCGCGTTCCTGCTGCACGAGCGCTTCGTGGAGCGCGACATCCGCGACTCGGTGCAGATGACGATGACCTTCCCGATGCAGCGCCCGGTCCCCGTGACCGGTCCCGTGTCGCAGATGTTCCGCGACGGCCTCGCCGAGCGAGGCATCGAGGAACGTCCACAGCAGGTCGTCACCTCCCTCGACCCGGCGAAGGGGGAGGCTCAGCTGGCGAGCGGCGAGACGCTGCCCTACGACCTCTTCGTCGGCATCCCCAAGCACCGGGCGCCCGACGTGGTCGTCGCCTCCGGCCTGGCGGTCAACGGCTGGGTCCCCGTCGACCAGACCAACCTCCGGACGCAGCACGCCGGCGTCTACGCGATCGGCGACGTCTGCACCGGCCCCCGGACGGTCCCGAAGGCCGGCATCTTCGCCGAGTCCGCCGCCCGCGTCGTGGCCGACGACATCGCCGCCACGATCACGGGCGGAGACCCACCGGAGCCCTACGGCGGGTCGGGGATCTGCTACGCCGAGTTCGGCGGCGGCCTCGTCTCCAAGGTCGAGGTGAACTTCCTGGCGGGCGACGCCCCGGCGGCCGAGCCGTACGGCGCGACGCTCGGGCACGCGGCCGAGAAGCACGAGTTCGGCGCGACCCGCCGGGCGCGGTGGTTCGGGCGCTGATCGCTCGGGCGACCGCCTGCCGGTCGAGCAGCCCGTGGGCCTTTCCGCGGCACGAGGATCGTGCGTTTCCAGTGGCGTCCGCGGCTACACAGGCCGGTACCGTGCCCGCGTACGATGGCCAGGCGAGTCGCGGCCGCCCTCCTCTCGCTCGCCGCGCTGGGCGCCGGCGGGCCCACGGCCGGCGCCGCCGAGATCTTCGAGGGCGACCCCGCTCAGGGCACCGTGATGGACATGCGCGTCGGCGACGACGGGCGCGTCAAGCGGGTCATCTTCGACTGGGGCGGGCGGTGCAGGGACGCCAAGGACGACCGGTTCGGCGACTACACCGGCGGCGGCAGGTCGACCCTGCGCCCGGCGCGAAGCAGCCCGCGCCGGTTCGTCGCCACCTCCGCCTACCGGTCGAAGCTCCGCGAGGGCGAGTGGCTGCACATCCGCATCCACATGCGCGGCTCGAGGGTCGCCCGCAAGCGCTGGAAGGGCACGTATCGCGCGCACGTCGACGTGTACCGCGACGGGCGGAAGGTCGACGTGTGCTATCAGCCGACCACCGTGTGGAAGGCGCGCCGGATCCCGCGATGGCGGCTCGCGGTGAGCGGCGACGCGGGTGACTACGTCACGCAGGGCAGGACCCTGACGCTGGGCCCGCCCGCCTACAGGGCGTACTCCTACGGCGACGGCGACAATGCCGCCTTCAGCGTCAAGCCGTTCCCGGACGGCCTGGACTCGTGGTACGGCGAGTTCGCGGCGCCGCCCGGCGAGCGACTGGAGGTCGGTCGCACGTACCGCGACGCGTGGCGAGCCTCGTTCCCGGAGGGCCACGCGGGTCTCGACTTCGGCGGCGACGGCCGCGGCTGCGACGTGCTCACCGGCGAGTTCACGATCCACGCGCTCGAGTTCGTCCGCGAGGTTCACGACGGCTTCTCCAACGAGATCCGGCGACTCCGCGTGTCGTTCGTCCAGTACTGCGGCTCCGAGGCCGCGGCTCGCGGGACGTTCGACTACAGCCTCTAGGCGTGAATCGCCCGAGCCGAGCACCTCTCGTCATCTGCGTAGTGTCGATGCGGTGGCGCGAACGGTTCTGAAGAGGTGACGGTCGATGCGCGGAGCGGATTGCCGCTCGCCGTCGTGTCGGCCGCCTCGTTCGCGCTCTCGGGGCCGTTGGCGCGCGGCCTGATCGATGTCGGGTGGAGTCCCAGCGCGGTCGTGCTCGCCCGGATGTCGATCGCCGCGCTCGTGCTCGCTCCCTTCGCAGCCCGTGCCCTTCGAGCGCGCTGGACCCTGCTCCGGCCGAACGCGCGGCTCGTCCTGATGTACGGCTTGGTGCCGGTGGCCGGAACGCAGTACGCGTTCTTCTCCGCGGTCGCGGCGATGGACGTCGGCCCGGCCCTGCTCATCGAGTACACGGCTCCGGCCGCCATAGTCGTGTGGCTGTGGCTGAGGCGCGGCGAGCGACCGACGGCGCTGACCTGCGTGGGCGCGGGCATCGCCGTAGCGGGCCTCGTGCTCGTCCTCGATCTGCTGTCGGGCGCCGATCTGGCGCTCGAGGGCGTCCTCTGGGCGACGGCGGCGATGTTCGGCGCCGCGACGTACTTCGTCTTGTCAGCCCGGGTGAGCGACCTGCCGCCGCTCGCCCTGGCGGGCGGCGGGTTGGCGGTCGGCGCCGTCGCGCTGGGCGTCGTCGCGGCGATCGGGCTTCTTCCGCTGCGCGCCACCACGACCGCGCCGACCTACGCGGGCGAGGCTGTCGCCTGGTGGCTTCCCTTCATCGGTCTCGGCGTGGTCACCGCCGCCCTCGCGTACGCGGCCGGCATCGTCGCCACGCGGCGACTCGGATCGCGTCTGGGCTCGTTCGTGGCGCTCCTGGAGGTCGTCGCGGCAGTCACGTTCGCCTGGTTGTTGCTCGACCAGGTCCCAAGTCCGCTTCAGATCGTGGGCGGCGCCATCGTCGTGGCCGGCGTGATCGTCGTGAAACTCGGCGAGCCTGGGGTTCGCACGTACGAATCAGCGGTCGAGCCCTGAACCACCCGCCCGCGGCGGCCGAGACGGCTCGAGCACCCAGCGTGTCACCGCCTGGTGGTAGTTGAGCGGACCAGGGATCGTCATGTGCGTCTTGTCGTAGTGAAAGCCCGCGGCCTGAAGCGTCCGGTTGGGGGCCACGTTGAAGGCGTTGGGTTCGCAGAACAGTCGCTTCAGCTCGAGAACCTCGAAGTAGAGCGCCGCGGTCTGGCGCACGAACACGTTGCCGAGGCCAGAGCGGCGCCTGTGCGCGTCGACGACGTGCAGGTGCATGAACGCCTCCTCGCCGCGCACGAGCCGGTCTGCAGTCGAGAAACCGACCGCCTCGCCGTCGAGCTCCCAGACGACCAGCAGCGTCGATCGGGCGCCGCGCGGCTTGTCGTACTCGGCTCCGTAGTGCTCCCGCCACTGCCGGCGCCTGGGCAGCCTCGTCGGATCGACGCCGAGCAGCTCCAGATGTTCGGGCGTCGCGGAATGGAAGTAGTCGATGATGAGATCGACCTCGTCGACGGCCATCTCGCGCACCACGAGCGACATGTCGGCATTGTCGCCGACCACACCTCTCCGTTGGGCCGCGCGTCACAGTGGCTCGGTCCCCGAACGCGCGCACTGCCATCGACGAGCGCGGACGCGCGGCTTCCGCTTCATGCGAGAATCCACAACCACGACGTCTGCGCGCCGGTGGCCGGGTGGGCGGGCGGGCCGCTCCGCGGCGCCGGCGGAGCCGAGCGACGGCCGGCAGTAGGCCCGGACGCCTACCCGGGGATGAGGTAGAGGACTCCCAGGGGTGGGAGCGTGACCGCGGCGGACTGGGGTTGGTTGTGCCACGGAATGTCCTCGGTCTCGACTCCGCCGAGGTTGCCGACGTTCGTCCCTCCGTAGACCTCGGCGTCGGTGTTGAGGAGCTCGCGCCAGTGGCCGGCGCGGGGCAGGCCCAGGCGGTAGCCCTCGCGGGCGACCGGTGCGAGGTTCATCACGCAGACTACGACCTCGTCGCCGCCGCGCGTCGTCCGCGCGAACGCGAAGACGTTGTTGTCGGCGTCGTTGGGCTCGAGCCACCAGAAGCCCTCGTGGTCGAAGTCGAGCTCCCACAGCGCGCGCTGGGAGCGCATCACGGCGTTCAGGTCCCGCACCAGCGACTGCACGCCCGCGTGACCGGGATCCTCGAGCAGGTGCCAGTCCAGGGACTGGTCGAACTTCCACTCCTGCTCCTGCGCGAACTCGCAGCCCTGGAACAGCAGCTTCTTGCCGGGGTGGGCCCACATGAACCCATACAAAGACCGCAGGTTCGCGAGCTGCTGCCACCGGTCGCCCGGCATCTTCGTCAGCAGCGACCCCTTGCCGTGCACGACCTCGTCGTGGGACAAGGGAAGAACGAAGTTCTCGGTGAACGCGTAGACCAGGGAGAACGACAGCGAGTGGTGGTGGTACTTCCGGTAGACCGGGTCCTGCTGGAAGTACGCGAGCGTGTCGTGCATCCAGCCCATGTTCCACTTGAACCCGAAGCCCAGGCCGCCGAGGTGGGTCGGCCGGGTGACGCCGGGCCAGGCCGTCGACTCCTCGGCGATGGTCACCACCCCCGGGTGGTGGCGGTAGACCGTCGCGTTCATCTCCTTGAGGAAGTCCACCGCGTCGAGGTTCTCCCGGCCGCCGTAGATGTTGGGCAGCCACTGGCCCTCCGGGCGGGAGTAGTCCAGGTAGAGCATCGACGCGACGGCGTCCACCCGCAGCCCGTCGACGTGGAACGCGTCGAGCCAGTACAGGGCGTTCGCGACGAGGAAGTTGCGCACCTCGCGGCGCCCGAAGTCGAACACGTACGTGCCCCAGTCGGGCTGCTCGCCCCGGCGCGGGTCGGCGTGCTCGTAGAGCGGCGTGCCGTCGAAGCGCGCCAGCGCGAACTCGTCCTTCGGGAAGTGCGCCGGCACCCAGTCGACGAGGACGCCGATGCCGGCCTGGTGCAGCCGGTCGACGAGGTAGCGGAACTCGTCGGGCGTGCCGAAGCGAGCGGTGGGCGCGTAGTACGCGCTGACCTGGTAGCCCCACGACCCGCCGAACGGGTGCTCCGCGACGGGCAGCAGCTCGACGTGGGTGAAGCCGGTCTCGCCCAGGTACTCCACGAGCTGGTCCGCGGCCTGCCGGTAGCCCAGCCCCTGACGCCACGAGCCGAGGTGGACCTCGTAGACGCTCATCGGCTCGCGGTAGGCGGCGCGCGTCGCCCGGGCCGCCATCCACTCGCCGTCGCCCCACTCGTGGTGCAGCGCGGTGACCACCGAGGCGGTCGACGGCGGGATCTCGGTCGCGAACGCCATCGGGTCGGACTTCTCGCGCCACACGCCGTCCTGGCCGAGGATGCGGAACTTGTAGCGGGTGCCGACGCCGACGCCGGGCACGAAGATCTCCCAGATCCCCGAGCTGCCCAGCGAGCGCATGGGGTGGGTCCAGCCGGCCCAGCCGTCGAAGTCGCCCGTGACCCGCACGCCCTGCGCGGTGGGCGCCCAGACCGCGAAGCTCGTGCCGGTGACGGCGCCGTTCGGGGTGTCGTAGCTGCGCACGTGCGCGCCGAGGGCGTCCCACAGCCGCTCGTGGCGGCC
>DASVQN010000046.1:0-9021 GCA_036389155.1 Solirubrobacteraceae bacterium | reverse complement strand
CTACCGCAACAAGCTCGAGTACTCGTTCGGCGGCGGCCCCGGCGACGAGCTCGTGTGCGGCTTCCACGCCCCGGGCCGCTGGGAGGAGGTCCTCCCGGTCGAGGATTCGCTCCTCGCGTCCGAGCGCGGGAACGCCGTGCGCGAACAGGTCGTCGCCTGGTGCCGCGCGGCCGGGCTGCCGCCGTACGACCGCCGGACGGGCGAAGGCGTCCTGCGCAACCTCGTCGTGCGCGAGGGGCGCCGGACGGACGAGGTGCAGGTGCGCGTGGTGACGTCCGCGCTGCGGCCCGACGAGGCCTTCGCAGCGGAGCGGCTCGCCGGGGCGCTCGCCGGCGTCGCCGACGCCCTCTTCTGGACGCGCATCGAGTCGGTCGCCGAGGTCACCGCCGGCGGCCAGACCGAGCTCGTCATGGGCGCGACGCACCTGCGCGAGCGGCTCGGCGACCTCGAGCTGGGGATCTCGCCGGAGGCGTTCTTCCAGACGAACACCGAGATGGCCGAGCGCCTGTACGGCGTCGCCGCCGAGTACGCCGCGCTGAAGGGCTGGGAGCGCGTCTACGATCTCTACTGCGGGATGGGGACGATCGGGCTGACGCTCGCCCCGCGCGCCGGCGAGGTGTGGGGCCTGGAGGTCGTCGAGGAGGCGGTCTCGGATGCCCTCGCCACCGCGCGGCGCAACCAGATCGAGAACGCGCAGTTCTTCGCGGGCGACGTCCGCCTGGCGCTGCGCGAGCTCGTCGAGAAGGCCGGGCGCCCCGACGTCGTCGTCGTCGACCCGCCCCGCAGCGGCCTCTCGCAGAAGATCGTGCGCCGCGTCATCGAGGCCTCGCCGAAGCGGATCGTCTACGTCTCGTGCAACCCGACGACGCTCGCCCCGAACGCGGCCCAGCTCGTCGAGGCCGGCTACGCCCTGCGCCGCGTCCGCCCGGTCGACATGTTCCCGCAGACGCACCACATCGAATGCGTGGCGCTGCTCGAGCGCGACGAGTAGCGCGCGCCCGGATCGCGCTCGTCGCCGTCGCGGCGATCGCGGTCCCCGCCGCGTCGGCCGACGGGGCGAAGCGGTGCACGGCGCGCGAGATCCCCGAGCCGTACGCGGTCGAGGAGCCGATCCATCCGACGCTCACGCGCCTGCTCGAGGTGCTGCGCCGGCCGGCGACGCCGGAGGACGCGGGCGGGTACGACATGCGCTTCGCCGGCGACTTCCACAAGGTCAGCCCGTCGACGATGCGGCTCATCGCGAACGTCGGCGGGACGCGCGTCTGGGTCATGGGCGCGACGGTGGGACTCGATCGGATGCACGCCCGCTGCCGGCGACGGCTGCCGCCCGCCGCCCGCCGCCGCGAGGCGCGCTGGTACCGGCGCCAGAAGGCGCGGCCGCTGCGTCTCGCGGTGCTCACCGACGGGCCGGGAGGCAGCTCCGGGGGCTTCTTCGGCACCGCCGGCACGGCCGCCGACCTCCTCGCCGGCCGCATGCTCGTGGTCGAGGGGGAGCCGGGAGACGTGGTGACGGACGAGCCGGTGCAGCCCTTCGCCGCGGGCCTCGTGCCCGACGGGGTCGCGTCGGTCGCGGTGACCTTCGCGCGGGACGGCGGCGGCGAGGAGGTCCACGAGGCGGCGGTGAACGTCAACGCGTGGGTCGTCGAGCTGGGGCCGGGGGTGAGCCCGCGGCCGCGTCGCATCACCTGGCGTGCGGTCGACGGCCGCACGATCAAGTCCTTCGACCGCAGCTAGGCCGAGGGCGGAGGGCCGTCGGGCGGGTCGTCGCGGCCCGCGCCGCGCAGCCAGTCGGCCAGCGCGTCGCTGGCGGTGGCGAGGTTCTCGCCCGCGTCGCGGAACGTCGTCGCGAAGCGGTCGCGGTAGAAGTTGACGGCCTCGTCGGCCTGCTCGCGCACGTCGACCGGGTCGCCGCGGCGCGGGTACTCGCCGCCGACCACGCGGTCGAAGTCGCCGCCGCGCACCCACTCCATGACCTCGTGCACGCGGCGGACGGGCAGCGCGTGGGTGACGCCGAGCTCGAGCCACAGGCGCTGCACGCGGTCCAGCCCCTTGCCGCCCTCGCGGTACTCGGAGGCCTGCTTGAGATAGGCGTCGAGGTTGAGCCCGCTCGACGCCGCGCCGCCGGTGAGCCGCATGAGCGTGCGGCAGACGATCAGCGGGTCGCGGGTGACGAGCGCTGCCGCGCGGTCGCACGAGAGCTCGGCCGCGCGCGACCACTCCAGCAGCGCCATGCGTACCGCCATCAGCGGCAGGCCGGCGAGGAGCGGCAGGCGGCCGACGGTCAGGCGCAGCAGGATCTCCAGCCCCGTCCGGTACAGGACGTGGTCGGAGAGGATGTGCGCGACCTCGTGCGCGAGGACGGTCCGCAGCTCCTCCTCGTCGAGCAGGTTCACGAGGCCCGAGTTCATGACGATGATCGGCTTCTCGGACCCGATCGCCATCGCGTTGGCCACCGGCTGCTGCGTGATGTAGAGGTCGTAGACGTCCGGCATGTCGAGCGTCGCCAGCACCTGCGTGTAGACGTTCCACACCTCCGGAAGCTGGTCCGGCCCGAGCCGGACGGACGCGCCGAGGTACGCCTGGCGCAGCGCGCGCTCGTAGCCGAACTCGATCAGCTTGCGCACGACCTGGTCGAGCATCGGCACGGACGCGAGCGCAGCCGTCGCCGCGCGGTCGGCCGGGTGCTCGTACGCCTTCGGCGAGATGTCCGTGAGGCGATACCCCTCGACCGGCAGACCCATGGGCGAGCCACCATACTCCGGCGCCATGCGCGCCGCCACCATTGCAGACGACTCTCTCAGCGTTTTGGAGCACCCTGACCCACAGCCGGGGAAGGGGGAGGTGCTCGTCCGCGTCCGGGGCGCGGGGGTCAACGGGGCGGACATCCTCCAGCGCGCGGGCGGCTACCCGGCGCCGCCCGGGTCGCCGAAGGACATCCCCGGGCTCGAGCTCGCCGGCGAGGTCGCGGCGCTCGGCGAGGGCGCGACGCGGTTCGCGGAGGGCGACCGCGTGATGGGCATCGTCGGCGGCGGCGGGCAGGCCGAGCTCGCGGTCGTCCACGAGCGCCAGCTCATGCCGGTGCCGGACGGGCTCGACTGGTCCGAGGCGGGCGGGACGCCCGAGGTCTTCACCACCGCGCACGACGCGCTGTTCACGCAGTGCGGGCTGAAGGCGGGGGAGCGGCTGCTGGTCCACGGCGCGGCCGGCGGCGTCGGGTCGGCCGCGGTCCAGCTCGGCGCGACCGCGGGCGCCCGCGTCACGGCGACCGTGCGCAACGCCCGCCTGCGCGACAGGGTGCGCGAGCTGGGCGCCGCCGAGGCGATCGACCCGGAGGAGTTCGTGGACGCCGGGCCCTTCGACGTCGTGCTCGAGCTCGTCGGGGCGCCGAACATGCCCGGCAACCTCAAGGCGCTGGACACGGGCGGGCGGATCGTCGTGATCGGCGTCGGCGCGGGCTTCAAGGCGGAGGTCAACCTGCTGGCGCTGATGGGCAAGCGCGGGATGCTGCGCGCCTCCACGCTGCGGGCGCGGCCGCTGGAGGAGAAGGCGCAGACCGCCCGCCTGATGGAGCAGCACGTCCTGCCGCTGCTGCAGAGCGGCGCGCTGCGCGTCCCGGTCGCGGCCACCTTCCCGCTCGACGAGGCGCCGGCCGCCTACGAGCGGTTCACCGCGGGCGGCAAGCTCGGGAAGGTCGTGATCCTGCCGTGAGCGACGCCGGCAAGCGCGCCGCCGCCGAGCAGGCCGCGCAGCTCGTCGAGGACGGGATGCGGCTCGGGCTCGGGACCGGGTCCACCGTCGACCTCCTCCTGCCCGTGCTCGCGGCGCGCGGCCTGCGCGACCTGCGCTGCGTCGCGACGAGCGAGAGGACCGAGCGCGCCGCGCGCGACCTCGGCCTCCCCGTCGAGCCGTTCGAGGCGCTGACGCGCCTGGACCTGGCCATCGACGGCGCCGACGAGGTCGCGCCCGACCGCTGGCTGATCAAGGGCGGTGGCGGGGCGCACACGCGCGAGAAGATCGTCGCCGCCGCGGCCGAGCGCTTCGTCGTCATCGTCGACGAGAGCAAGATCGTCGACGCGCTGTCGTGGCCGGTGCCCGTCGAGCTGCTGCCGTTCGGGCTCCCGGCGACGCTCGAGCGGCTCGGCGACGGCGCGCGGCTGCGCGAGGGCGCGCCCCCGAGCCCGGACGGCGGCGTGATCGCCGACGTGCGCGCGGACCTGTCCGATCCGGCGGGCGTCGCCGCGCGCCTCTCCGCGACGCCCGGCCTCGTCGACCACGGCCTCTTCCCGCCCGAGATGGTGGCCGACGTGATCGTCGGCCGGGCCGGCTAGGGCGCCTCGTCCACGGCGCCCTCCTCCTCCAGCGGCAGCACCTCGGCCGCGTGGATGGAGCAGAGCGGGGCGCTCCCGCTCTCGAGGATCGCCTTCTGCTCGCTCGGGATGAGCTGGGCGCCGCACACCTGGCAGCGCTCGGGAACCGCGGGCTCGAGCGTGTGCTCTTCGAGGTCCATCGCGCCAGAACGTTACCGCTCGTCGGGCCGCGCGAGCAGCCCGCGCAGGCGCCCGAGCCCGGGAAGCAACAGGCCCGCGGCGAGGAAGGGCAGGGCCGGCATGGAGCGGTCCAGCGCGAGCCCGAGCGCGACCGACCCGCACAGGCCCATGACCATCAGCGCGATCCCGAGCCGCGGGCGCAGCGCGTAGCGCACCGACCACGCGGCAAACAGCGCGAGGAACGTCATGTCGAGCACGCCGAGGCGGCCGACGGAGTCGCCGCCCCCGAGCGGCGGCAGGTCGAGGGTGAGGATGTCGACGGGGCCCGAGCCGCGCAGCGTCTCCGCCGGGCCGGTGAGGACCGAGGCCAGGTCGACCCCGGCCACGACGAGCGGCACGGCGATCACCGCGATCGGCGCGGCGAAGGCCCACGCGAAGAGCAGCCCGGCCGCGGCGCCGGCCAGCGCTTCGACCGGGTTGCCCGCGGCGCCGACGTCCTGCGCGGTGAGCACGGCGGCCAGGAACGCGGCGCCCGCGCCGAACATCGCGACGCCCAGCGGCTCGTCGCGCGCGGGCAGCAGGGCGAGCGCGGCCAGCGCGCAGCACAGCGCGCCCACGCAGCCCGCGACGTAGCGGCCGGCCTCGCCGGAGACGACGGGAAGGTCGCCGACGACGAGGAACCAGGCGGCCGCGACTAGTAGGGCGGCAGCTCCGCGTACCACTGGCCCAGCACGCGGAAGGCCGACCAGAACTCGCGCTTGGCCTGCTCCTCGTCGAGCGCCCCGTCGATGTCAGGCACGAAGAGCGCGGCGATGGACGGCGTCAGCTGCTGGACGACGCCGGGCAGCGGCTCGATCTCCCGCGCCAGCGGCACGTCGAGGTCGTTCAGCGCGTACAGCGCGTCGAGGCCCATGATCACGACGATCTTCGGCTGCACGATCGCCAGCTCCTCGACGACGCGCGCGACGCACGCGGGGTCGGCGAGCGACGGGTCGTTGACCGGGCACTTGACGCAGAGCGTCCCGTACACGGCGAGGGGGTCGATCTGCAGCCGCGTCAGCGACTTCATCAGCGCGGCGCCGGCGCGGCCGTAGAAGGCGACGCCCTCCTCGACCTCGCTCGTCGTCGGCGCGTGCTTGAGCAGCATGACGTCGGCCTGCGGGTGGCCCGAGCCGAGCACCGGCATCAGGTTCCCGCGCGGGCACAGGTCGCAGGACTGCAGCTCGCGGGTCAGGGTGTTGAGCTCGCGGATGGCGCGCTCGAGGTACTTCTCGCGGATCTCGTCATCGGTGGCCGGCATTGACCCCACGATGTTCGGCTCCGGCCGCCGCTCTCCCTGCCCCTGCATCAGGCTTTGCGTGTCGCCTTGCGAACCCGCCGGTTCTTCACGGCCCTCCGCGCGCCCGCCGGGGTCGCCTTCGTCTCCAGGAACTTCAGGGCCTGGACGTACAGCAGGGAGGACGGCTTGGTCACGATCTCGGCTTCGCGCAGGCCCTCCAGGAACTCGTCCGGCCCCTCGAAGTCGGGCATCCGCACCCGCACGGAGCCCAGCCCCTGCGCGACGTGCGAGTCCGAGCCGGCCGCCGCGAGGATCCGGTACTTGGCCGCGAACCGCTCGGCCTCCTCGTTGAAGGAGCCGATGGCCACGCGCGGGTTGTAGATCTCCAGCACGTCGACGTCGTCGAGGATCCCCAGCAGGTGCTCGTAGTCGGGCACGGCATGCAGACGGTCGAAGGGGTGCGGGACGTAGACCACGCCCCCCTGGCGCTTGATCTCCGCAACGGTCTCCTCGAGCGTCAGGCCGCGCGGGATCTTCTCCTTGAGGAACAGCCCGATGACCTCGCCCTGCGACGCGGTCTTGACCTCCTCGCCGATGATGATCTTCACGCCGAACCGGTCGGCCTTCTCGGCGGCCTCGAACGCGCCGGAGACCTCGTTGTGGTCGGTGACGGCGATCGCGCCGAGGCCCTGCTGGCGGGCGGTGTCGAGCAGGACCTCGACCGGCGTCGCGCAGTCGCCCGAGTGGTCGGTGTGCATGTGCAGGTCGACGTCGATGCGGGCGCGCCCGCGCATCCGCCGTGCGAGGTCGGGGTTGCCGCTCGTGTCGCGCCGGCGCGCGGCGATCTCCTCGTAGACGGCCTCGTAGTCGCCGGCGACGTCGCTCCAGCTGCGCACGATCCCGCGAGCTTCCGCGCGCAGGCGCTCGCGCAGCTCGCCGTCCTGCACGAGCCGCGTCAGCTGCGCCGCCAGCGCCTCGGGCTCGCTCGCGGGGAACAGGAGGCCGCGCTCGCCGTCGGCCAGCAGCTCCTCGTAGACCGCGAGCGACGACGCCAGGGGCACCGCGCCCGCGGCCGCGGCGCGCAGCAGCAGCCCGGGCGCCGGCCCGCTGCCGCTCGACGCCGCGACGACGACGTCCGCGCCGGCCAGCGAGCCGGACTCCTCGAAGCGGACGCGCTCGCGCAGCCGCTCGGGCACGCGCAGCGACGGGATGGCGCCGCGCCTGGTGAGGACGACCGCCTCCCAGGGCAGGCCGACGTCGAGATGGCGCAGCGCGCGCAGGAAGACGCGGATCGCGCCGCGCTCCTCCTCGTCGGAGAAGACGATGCGGACCTTCGCGTCGCCGTCGCGGGCCTCGAGCGGGTCCGCTCCCGGTAGGACCACGCGGTAGTCCCCCGGGAACGAGCGGGCGATGAGCGTCGCCGTCGACTGGTAGCTGGCGATGCGCGCGTCGAGGCGGCCGAAGAGCAGCTCGACGATCCTGCGCGCGGCCTGCATCGACACGAGCCGCTCGGCGGGCGCGTGGAACGTGCCGACGTTGAGCGCGCGCGAGTGGCGCAGCGCGGCGGCGGCCGTCGACAGGGCGAACGGCTCGTGGACGTGGACGACGTCCAGCGGCGCGTCCTGCAGCAGCTCCTCGACCGTCCGCGCGACGTCGACCGGCAACCCCGGCGCCCGCCGCCGGCTGGCGGTCGGCAGCTCGGGCAGGACCTCGCCGACGGCGAGCACGTCCTCGTCGAAGAAGCGACCCTCGCGGATCGCCGCGCGGCTCGCCCGGACCCGGCCGGAGTCGCGCGACGGCGCGACCACGACGACCTGGTGCCCACGCGCGCGCAGCTCGCGCGAGACGCGGTCGACGAGGACGTTGACCTCGTGCGGCACCTCCCACGCGTAGGGGGTGACGTGCGCGATGGAGAGGGCAGGCACGGGCCGCGCAATCATGCCACGCGGCCCGTGGGGTGTTGGGGGCGGGAGGTGGGAGGTTCTCTTGCTAGTGCGCGGTCGTCGACCCGCTCGCCGCGACCTCCTTGGCCGCCTTCTCCGCCTTCTTGGCGGCCTCGGCGGTGCGGGAGTTCTCGGCGATGAACGCCTCGGTCGCCTCGCGCGCCAGGTGGTCGGGCCGCTGATTCATCGGCGACTTCATGAGGTACGAGCTCGGCCCGTCGAGCTGGCCGCCGACGCCGTTGTTCAGCGCGAGCTTGCAGCAGCGCACGGCGTCGATGACGATGCCCGCGGAGTTCGGCGAGTCCCAGACCTCGAGCTTCATCTCGACGTTGAGCGGCACGTCGCCGAAGGCCTGGCCCTCGACGCGGATGTGCGCCCACTTGCGGTCCGTCAGCCATGGCACGTAGTCCGACGGGCCGATGTAGACGTCGTCGGCGGGCAGCTCGTGGCCCATGATCGACGTCACGGCGTTCGTCTTGGAGATCTTCTTGGACTCCAGCCGCTCGCGCTCGAGCATGTTGTAGAAGTCCATGTTGCCGCCCACGTTGAGCTGCGACGTGCGCAGCATCTTCACGCCGCGGTCGTGGAAGAGGCGCGCCAGCTGGCGGTGCACGATCGTCGCGCCGACCTGGGACTTGATGTCGTCGCCGACGATCGGCAGGCCTGCCTTCTTGAACCGCTTGTCCCAGTAGTCCTCGCGGGCGATGAAGACCGGGATGCAGTTCACGAAGCCGCAGCCGGCCTCGAGGATCTGCTCGACGTACCACTTCGTCGCCTGCTCGGACCCGACCGGCAGGTAGGAGACGACCACGTCGGTCTGGGTCTCCTTGAGGATCTTGACGATGTCGGCGGTCTCGCCGGGCGCCTTCGTGATCCGCTGCTTGAGGTACTTGCCGAGGCCGTCGTGGGTCATGCCGCGCTCGACCTTGACGCCCAGGTTCGGCACCTCGCCGAACTTGATCGTGTTGTTCTGGCCCGACCAGATCGCCTCGGAGAGGTCCTTGCCGACCTTGTCGGCGTCGATGTCGAAGGCGGCCGAGAACTCGATGTCGGAGACGTGGTAGCCGCCGAGGTCGACGTGCATCAGGCCGGGGACGCGCTCGGCCGGGTCGGCGTCGGCGTAGAACTGGACGCCCTGGACGAAGCTCGAGGCGCAGTTGCCGACGCCGATGATCGCGACGCGGACCTTGTCGGACTGCCTCGGTGAACTCGCTCCGTTCGTGCCGTTCTCGCTCATGCCCACCCCCTCTCGTTAGCCCCGCGAAGCGTACTCAGACGATCGTGGGGACGGTTCCGCCGTCGACAGACCACG
>DASVQN010000045.1:0-30248 GCA_036389155.1 Solirubrobacteraceae bacterium | reverse complement strand
GAGTTCAAGCGGACCGAACCCGCCGACCGGCTGCGCTTCCACCCCGGCGTGGAGCGCCTCGACGGGCGCACGATCCGCGTCCGAGCCGACCGCTGGTGGGACGCCTGGAGGCTCTTCTTCTTCGGCACCTAGCGCACCCTGCGGCCAGATCCACGAGCGCGTGACGATCAGGCCGCGCGCCGTAGCGGCACGACCTGCCCCTCGCCCTGCGGGCGCCAGGAGCGCCAGATCGCCCGCAGGCACCACGCGTCGAGCACGAGCAGCCCGAGCACGCCCCCGAGCACGCCGACGAGCAGCAGCGTCCGCAGCACGAGCGAGCGCGGCTCGGAGAGCTGCGCGCGGGCGACGGCCTGCGGGTCGTCGCGGTACAGCGGCGTCGCCTTGAACTCCTTCTGGACGACGGCAAACGCCGGCTTGACCTTGCCGCCGTAGGAGATGAGGCCCTTGTTGTGGATCGAGTCGCGGCTCGGCGGGTGCGCGCCGCCGTCCCAGAACGGCTTGACGGCGAACTCGCGGGTCGTCCAGTAGATCGCGCCGCCCATGAAGCCGAGCCGGTCGACGATGTCGAGGTTGCGCTTGATGTAGTCGGCCTGGAAGGCGTAGGTCTGCTTCACGGCGGCTGGCCCCGGACCGGTCGCCTCGGCCCCGTACTCGGTGATGACCAGCGCCTTGCGCGGGTACTTGGCGCGCATCGTGCGCAGGTACGGCGCGAGGTCGTCGATGTCGGCGGTCGAGCGGTTGAGCTTGCCCTCGTACCAGCCGTAGTACGAGTTGATCCCGAGCATGTCGTAGGCGTCGTAGGTCGTCTGGCGCGGGATCCGGGGATAGGAGAGGATGTCGATCGACACCGGGAGGGTCGGGTCGAGGTCGTGCGCCAAGGCGGCCGCGTTCTCGAGCCACACGCGGCTCGTGCGCTTCGTGTCGGGCTGGGCCGTGAGCTCGTTGGCGACGGAGTGCGTGACGACCGACGCGTGGTTGCGGTCGGCGAGGATCGTGTTGCGCACGACGCCGAGCTCGTGCGATCGCTGCCCCGGCGTCTTCAGCTGGGCGTCGCGGTGATAGACCGGCGCCTGGCTCCAGACGAGGATGCCCTCCTCGTCGAGCCGGTCGAGCAGGCGATCGTCGAGCAGGTAGTGCGCCCGGGTCACGTTCGCCCCGACGGACTTCAGCTCGCGGACGATCTCCTCGACGTCGCCGTCGGTGAGCGCGGGCCCGCGCCCGGCGACGTCCTCCTGGATCGACGTGCCGCGCAGGTCGAGCGCGCGGCCGTTGAGCTCGAGGCGCCCGTCGTCGACCGTGACCGTGCGCAGCCCGACGCGCGACTGCTCGGCGTGCTCGACGCGCCTGCCGATCCGCGCCTGCACCGTCGCGTCGTACAGCGCGGGGCGCTCCGGCGTCCACAGCTCGGGGTGCTCGACGGGGACGCCGAACTGCACCCGCGCGGTCTCGCCCGGCGCGACGGACCGTACGCGCATGGTGCGCTGCGCCGTCGTGCCGTCCGGCCCCTGCACGCGCACCGCGACGAGCGGGCGGACCGGCTCGCCCGTCCGGTTCGTGAGCCACGTGTCGAGCCGCACCTGCGCGCGGCAGACGCCCTCGCAGCTGACCTCGCTGAGCAGGCCGGTGTCGCGCAGCTCGACCCGGCCGCGCGGCACCAGGTGCACGGCGCGGGTGATCCCGCCCCAGTTCCACCAGCCCTCGCGCCAGCCGGGCGTGCGGCGGTTGTCGACGCGCACGACCAGCACGTTCTCCTTGCCCGGCTGCAGGCCGCGGGCAGGGAGCGTGAACGGGGTGTACGGGTCGCTGTTCGTCCCGATCTCGCGGCCGTTGAGGAAGACGTCGGCGCGGCGGCGGACCTGGTCGAAGCGGATCGACCACGCGTGGCCGTCCTGCGTCTTCGGCCCCTGGAAGCGCAGGCGGTACCAGGCGACGCGCCCGGCCCACACCGCGGACGTCGGCTCGGGGTCCATGACGTGCGGGACCTCGATCGTCTGCCACGGCCCCTCGGCCTGGTCGGCGAACTCCCAGCCGTCGTGCATGAGCAGGCTGCCGCGGACCTCCGCGCGGGCGGTGGCGGGGGCGAAGGCGAGCAGCGCAAGGGCTAGCGGAACGAGAAGGCGGCGCACGGCGGGCGTCATTCTGACGTAGAGACCCTACGTACCGGCGAGTTTCTCCAGTCGCTCCGCAAGTCGGCGCATTCCCCGGCCCCGTGCCGCGGCGGCTGCGGAGAGCCAGTCCGTGGGCCTGTCCGGGGGCCGGTCGAGCGGCACGTGGACGAGCGTGGCGATCTCGCGGAAGGCCCTGAGCTCCTCGGCTCCCTCGCGCAGCGCGGCGCCGATGCGCGGCCGCAGCCGCAGCGAGGCGGCGATCGTGGCTTCGAGGGTCCCGTGCTCACGCAGGAGGTCCTTCGCGGTCTTCTCGCCGATCCCCTTCGCGCCCGGCAGCCCGTCGCTCGGGTCGCCGCGCAGCGCGATGAAGTCGGGCACCTGCTCGGGGTCGACGCCGTAGCGCTTGCGCACCTCCGCGGGCCCGATCAGCTCCGGCCCGTCCTTCGCGCCGCGCGGGAACAGGACCGCGACGTCGTCGGAGACGCACTGGAACATGTCGCGGTCGCCCGTGTACAGGAGCGCCTTCCCGCCGGCCTCGGTCTCCGCGGTCGCGAGCGAGCCGAGCAGGTCGTCGGCCTCCAGCGTGTCGTGGCTCTCGACGATCCAGCCGAAGGCGCCGAAGAAGTCGTGGGCGTCGGCCCACTGGGTCGCGAGCTCCTCCGGCATCTCGGGGCGCTCGGCGTGGTAGGGCGGGTAGAGCTCCTTGCGGTAGACGGCGGCCTCGGCGCCGAAGCACAGGACGACGACGCGCGGGGCGTGCTTCTCGATCGCCCACAGGATGAGGTTGACGGTGCCCAGGAGCGCGTTGACGGGGTTGCCCTGGTCGTCCGTGATGGACTTGGGTAGGGCGAAGAACGCCCGATAGAGCAGGGAAGGCGCGTCGACGGCGAGCAGTGGGCCAGGAGCGGTCACCCCGCGTACCCCATCAGAAACGCCCAGGCTCCCCATCCCCAGGATCGGTCGCACCGCGAAGTTCGGCCGCATGCAGGGCCGCCGCTGCACCGCCTTCGACACACATTGGACTGGAAGACCGTGCATTTTGGGCCGATCGAGCGCCGGTGACGCGTTAGCAGATCTCAAGCTCGGCGCCGAATGTGCCGACTCACATGGCATGTCGGCAGTGTCCGCGCGCGCGAACGAGCGCCTGCTGATCGGCAGGCTCGCGGGTCTGCTGTTCCTGGTGGGCTCGTTGGGGTCGATCCCCGTCAACCAGCTCTTCGAGCCGGCGGTCGACGGGCGGGCGCATCTGATCACCGGCCTGGGCGTCGCCTCGGGCCTCCTCTGCTTCGTCCTGCCGTGGGACCGCCTCGGCGAGCACTGGTTCCACGTGCTGCCGCCGATCGCGGCCGTCGAGGTCGCGATCACCATGTGGGGCGTCGCGCCGCACGGCAACGCGTACATGTGGTTCCTCGTCTTCATCGTCGTGTTCGCCGGCTACGCGTTCGAGTCGCGCAAGGCGGTGGCCGCGCACGTCGGGGTCGCCACGGCGATGCTCGCCGTCCCGCTGCTGACCGCCTCCGGCGACCAGCTCGAGAACGTCATCGCCGAGTCGCTGGTCGCGATGCCGATCCTGCTCGTCGCCGCGGGCGTCGTCGTGCACCTGCGCGAGCGCCTGACCGCCGCGATCGAGGCGGTCGGCGCCGAGGCCCGGCTCGACCCGCTGACCGGCGTCGGCAACTACCGCCTGCTCGACGAGCGCCTGCGCTACGAGCTGACCCGCCACCGGCGCACCGGCCGCCCGCTGTCGATCGTCGTGCTCGACCTGGACAACTTCAAGGCGGTCAACGACATCCTCGGGCACCTCGCCGGCGACCAGCTGCTGCGCGAGGTCGCCGACAGCCTGCGCACGACGGTGCGCGAGGCGGACACCGTCGTGCGGCAGGGCGGCGACGAGTTCTGCATCCTCGCCCCGGAGACGGGCGCCGAAGAGGCGGCCCTGCTCGTCGGGCGCATCAAGCACGGCCTGCGCGCGCTGGTCGCCGTCGGCGAGCCGCTGTGCACCAGCGCCGGCTGCGCCACGTTCCCGGACGACGCGACGTCCGCGGAGCTCCTCCTGGCCCAGGCCGACCTCGAGCAGCGCCGCGACAAGACGGCGGGCCGGGGCGGGCGGGCGACGCTGCGCGCCGTGCGCTAGCGTCGAGTGCATGCTCACGGTCAACGGGATCGACGACCTCAAGGGACGCATCGGCGACGAGCTCGGCGTCAGCGACTGGCACGAGGTCACGCAGGAGAACGTCAACCGCTTCGCCGAGGTGACCGGCGACGACCAGTGGATCCACATCGATCCCGAGCGCGCGAAGGAGACCCCCTTCGGCGGGACGATCGCGCACGGCTACTACACGCTCTCGCTCGCCCCCCGCTTCTCCTACGACCTCTTCAAGCTCGAGGGCGTCGCGTTCGGCCTGAACTACGGGCTGAACAAGGTGCGCTTCCCGGCGCCGATGCCGGTCGGCGGCCGGGTCCGCATGCGGATGGAGCTCCAGTCCGTCGACGACATCCCGGGCGGCGCGCAGATCACGATGAAGCTGACGTTCGAGCGCGACGGCGGCGACAAGCCGGTCTGCGTCGCCGAGTCGCTGTCGCGGGTGTACTCGGGCTAGGCGTCGCACTTTCGCCACACGCTCCCCGGCACACTCGGGATGTGTGTCCCCTGACCGTCGCTCTGCGACGCCTACCCGAACCACACCCCTCTCGTCGCTGGCGGCTCGGCAGCATGGAGTCGTCACGCGGGCGCAGTTGTTCGACCTCGGCGTCGGGCCGAGCGCCGTCGACCGGTGGCGCCGGATGGGGCGGCTGCACCGCCTGCACCGCGGCGTCTACGCGGTGGGGCATCCCGGCCTGTCGCAGGAGGGACGGTGGATGGCAGCGGTGCTCGCGGCGGGGCCCGACGCAGTGCTGAGCCACCGGAGTGCGGCGAACCTCTGGGGCGTGAGCCGGCGCACGAGTGTCGTCCTCGACGTGACGACGCCACACAGCCGCAGGACGATCCGGGGCGTCGCCGTCCACCGCACGCGCCGCCTCGAGGCAAGAGACACGACGGAACGGAGCGGGATCCCGACCACCACGCTCGGACGGACCCTCGTGGACCTCGCCGAAGCCGTGCCCTCACACGAGCTCCAGCGAGCCCTGCACCAGGCGGAGATCATGTACTCCCTCACCAGCCGAGAGCTGTGCGCCGCCGCGATCCACGGGAGAAAGCACGCTGGAACGCTCGCGGCGCCGCGCGACCGCTCCCGCAGCGAGCTCGAGCGGGACTTCAAGCGCCTCTGCGAACGGCACGAGATCGAGCGCCCGCAGAACAACGCAAAGATCGAGGGCATGGAGGTCGACTTCGTGTGGCCGGAGCGGGGCGTGGTGGTCGAGCTCGATGGCTGGCGCTACCACCGCACCCGCCATGCGTTCGAGACCGACCGCGAGCGCGACGCGGTCCTCGCGACCGGCGGCTGGCGGGTCCTCCGGTTCTCGTATCGGCAGGTGACCGAGCGGCCCGCCACCGTCGCGAGGACGCTGAAGGCGGCGCTGTGCTCGTGATCTTCGACGTCGACGGGGTCCTCGTCGACAGCGAGCCGATCTCGCTCCGCGAGCTGACGCGCGCGATCAACGAGCTCGGCGTCCGGATGACGCAGTCCGACGTCGAGCACGCGTTCAAGGGCGGGACGCTCGAGGGGGTGAGGCGCGGAGTGGAGGAGCGCAAGGCCGGGCCGGTCCCCGACTCCTTCGTCGAGCAGTTCGTGCAGCGCCGCGACCAGGCGTTCCGCGACGAGCTGCGCGCCATCCCCGGGGCGAGGGAGGCGGTCGAAGGCGTCAGGCGCGAAGGACACGATGTCTGCGTCGCCTCCCAGGGCCGCGTCGAGAAGACGCGCTTCACGCTCGGCCTCACCGGCCTGCTCGAAGCGATCGACGACGACGCGATCTTCTCGGCGACGATGGTCCCGCGGCCGAAGCCCGCGCCGGACCTGTTCGTGCACGCGGCGGCCACGCGCGGGTTCGAGCCGGGCGACTGCGTCGTCGTCGAGGACACGGAGACCGGGGTCGCCGCGGCGAACGCCGCCGGCATGCGCGTCCTGCACTACGGCCGCGACTTCCACGACATGCGCGAGGTTCCGCGCCTGCTCCGGTAGCGTCCGCGCCCGTGGCCGCCACGACACAGCCGATCCTGCCGCTCGTCCCCTCCGACGAGGAGGTCGAGATGCGGCGGACCGTCGCCGCGATCTGCGGCGACTTCGGCCCGGCCTACATGCGCCGGCAGAGCGAGGCGGGCGAGCCGCCGAGCGAGCTGTGGGAGGCGCTCGCGTCGAAGGGCTTCCTCGGCGTGAACCTCCCGGAGCGCTACGGCGGCGGTGGCCTCGGGATGAGCGCGCTCGCGGCGGTGGCGGAGGAGATCAGCGCCGCCGGCTGCTCGCTGCTGCTCATCATCGTTTCGCCGGCGATCGTCGGCTCGATCCTCGTCAAGCACGGCACGGAGGAGCAGCGCGAGGCGTGGCTCCCGGGCATCGCGGCGGGGACGACGCGGGTCGCCTTCGCGATCACCGAGCCCGACGCCGGATCGAACAGCCACCAGATCTCGACGGCGGCGAGGCGCGAGAACGGCGGCTACCGGCTCCGCGGCACCAAGACCTACATCTCGGGCGTCGAGGACGCCCAGGCGATCCTCGTCGTCGCGCGCCTGCGTCACGACGACGGGCAGCTCGGCCTCCCGCTCCTCGCGCTCGTCGACAGCGACGCGGAGGGGATCGAGCGCCAGCACATCCCGACGGCCCTCAGGGCGGCCGACAAGCAGTGGCAGCTCTTCCTCGACGACGTGCACGTCCCGGAGGACCGGATCGTCGGAGGCGAGCAGGCCGGGCTCAAGGCCGCCTTCGACGGCCTGAACCCGGAGCGGATCATGGGCGCCTCGGTCGCGTGCGGCGCCGGACGGCGCGCGCTGCAGATCGCCGGCGAGTACGCGCGGGAGCGCAAGGTCTGGAACGGCGTCCCCATCGGCGCGCACCAGGGCCTCTCGCACCCGCTCGCCCAGGCGAAGATCGAGCTGGAGCTCGCGCGCCTGATGACGCAGAAGGCGGCCGCGCTCTACGACGCGGGAGCGCCCGCCGGCGAGCCGTCGAACATGGCCAAGTACGCCGCCGCCGAGGCAGCCATCCACTGCGTCGACCAGGCGATCCAGACCCACGGCGGCAACGGCTTCGCGCTCGAGTACGGCCTGACCGACATGTACTGGGGCGTCCGCCTCGTCCGCACCGCGCCGGTGTCGAGGGAGATGATCCTCAACTACGTCGCCGAGCACTCGCTCGGCCTGCCGCGCAGCTACTAGGCGTAGAGCGCCTCGATCTCCGCCGCGTACTTCTCGGCGATCGGCCGGCGCTTGAGCTTCATCGTCGGCGTCAGCTCGTCGCCGCCCGGCAGCCAGTCGGAGCCGAGCACGGTGTAGCGCTTCACCTGCTCGACCCGCGACAAGTGGGAGTTGGCCTCGTCCACGGCACCCGCCACGGTGGCCTCGACGTCCCCCTCGAAGCCGGCCGCGACGTCGGGGTCGAGCACGAGCAGCGCGACGTTGTACGGGCGCGCGTCGCCGATCACGCAGGCCTGGCCGATCAACGGGTGCGACGCCTTCAGCCGCCCCTCGATGTTCGCCGGCGACATGTTCTTGCCGGCTGCGTTGATGATCAGCTCCTTCTTGCGGTCGACGATCCGCAGGTAGCCGTCCGCGTCGATCTCGCCGATGTCGCCGGTCATGAGCCAGCCGTCATCCGTCATCGTCTCCGCCGTCCGCTCGGGGTCGCCGCGGTAGCCGGCCATGACGTGGTCGCCGCGCACGAGCAGCTCGCCGTCCTCGGCGAGCTTCAGCTCGACGCCGGGCAGCGCGATGCCGCACGTCCCGAACCGCGGCGCGTGCGGCGGGTTGATCGTCGAGACCGCGGACGTCTCGCTCATGCCCCACAGCTCGAGGATCGGCAGGCCGAGCGCGTCGAAGAACTCGAGCACCTCGACGGGGGTGGGCGCGGCGCCGACGACGCTGACCTCGACCGCGTCGAGGCCGAGCTTCGCGCGGATGGCCGTGCGCGCCTCCTCGGGCAGCGTCGCCGGGTCCGTGACGCCTCCCGCCTCCAGCGCCGCCTTGAGCTTCTCCCACACCCGCGGCACCGCGCCCCACACCGTCGGCCGCACCTCCGGCAGCGCCGCGACGACCTCCCGCGGGTTCGGGACCGACGTCACCGTGAAGCCCTCGCAGCACAGCGCCTGGTACAGCGTGCTCCAGCGATCGGCGACGTGCGCGCTGGGGAGGAACGAGACGATGCGCCCGCCCGCCGACGCGGGCACCGCGGCGCGGAAGCCGCGCATCATCGCGAGCATGTTCCGGTGCGTGAGCTGGACGCCCTTGGGCGGGCCGGTCGTGCCGGACGTGTAGATGAGCGTGAGGAGGTCGTCGGGACCGAGCGTCCGCCACGCCGCGTCGACGTCGAACGAGGGATCCGCGCCGGCCTCGAGCTCCTCCAGCGACGTCGCCCCGTCTTCCGCGCCGCCGTCGATCAGGACGACGTGCCCGTCGAACCCGGCGCCGCGGATCGCGTCCACGAACATCCGCTCGCAGATCACGACGTCGTTGCCGGCGTTCGCGAACAGGTAGGCGATCTGCTCCGGCGCGCTCGTGTTGTAGACGGAGAACGGCACCGCTCCGGCGTGCAGCGCGCCGAGGTCGCACGCCGCGAACTCGGGCCGGTTGAGCAGCATCAGCGCGACCGTGTCGCCCCGCTGCACGCCGAGCGACGCCAGCCCGGCGGCGATCCGCGCCACCCGCGCGGCCAGCGCGGCGAACGTCATCTCGCCCGCGCCACCGACCGATCTGACGGCGACCTGGTCCGGCCGCTCGGAGGCGGTGATCTGGAAGGCCTCGCAGAGCGTCGTGGCCTGCAGGGCGCGCGGAACCTGCGTCTCGACGGTCGCCATGCGGCGACCCTACGCGCGCGGTGCGCGCTAGCGCAACCGGACGTCGGGCCCGGCGACGTCGCCGAGCACGGCGCGGTACACGCCGGGCCGCCCGACCGTCGCGCGGTAGCGCCCGGCGCGGTCGACGTGCGTGCGCGTCTCGACGCGCCAGATGCCGGCGCTCGTGCGCCGAAGGACGACGACGGTGCCCCCGCGCCGCGCCGGCCGGAAGTAGCCGCTGACGAGGCCGCCGTGCCGCGCGGCCGCGCGCGCCGCCGGGGTCGCGCCGGTCCCGGGGTCGACGTCGTCGCCCGGCTGCTCCTGCGGGCGGGCCTTCGCGCCCGCGACGTTGAAGTACGCCCAGCTGTCGTCGAGGCCGAACCGCGCGCGCAGCGTCGGCCCGTCCACGGACGTCCTGCCCCGCGACCCCACGACCTCGGCGGAGACGATCCGCGGCGAGACGCCGCGCTTGACGACGCGGATCTCGCGCAGCGAGCCCTTGAGCAGGCCGCCGAGCCTGCCCGCCGCCGCGCTCATCGACATGCGGATCTTCCAGCGGTGCTTCGGAGAGACGTCGTCGTACGGGTCGTCGACCGACTTGAGCCACGGCTTCGGGTCGCCGCCGGGGAAGCCGAACTCGACGTTCTCGGTGCGCCCGCCGGAGGTCGAGAAGAAGTACGTGGTGACCGGCTTGCCGTCGTAGGTGACGACCTCGCCGCGCGTCGCCGCGACGGCGCGGTCGGTCGCCGTCGTCTCGGCGCGCACGCCGCCGAACATCTGCGAGCGCGTGTCCGGGTAGTGCTGCCAGCCCGCGCCGTTCTTCGACGTCGTGATCGCGTACGTCCGCGCGGCCACGGCCTGCGCCTTCAGCGCCTCGGCCGGCCACGACGCGGGCGACTCCAGCGCGACGACGCCGCGCACGTAGTCCTCCAGCCCGACCGCGTCGATCGCGTTCAGCCCGCCGAACTGCGCGGGGCGCAGCTCGATCGCGCCGCGGTAGGCGCCCGAGCCGCCGAGGATGACCGGTCGCCCGTCCGGCCCCGCGACGCGCAGCGGCGCGTCGAACGTGCCGAGCTTCCTCCCGCCCGCCGCGCGCAGGACGACCTGCGACGCACCGTACGCGGCGGCGCTGTACGAGGAGCCCGGGTCGAGCTTCCTCGAGCCCGCGCGCGAGGCGCCGTTGAACGTCACCGTGCCGCGGTTGGACTGGATCAGGACGCGCACCGTGGGATCGGCGTCGAGGCGGCCCAGAGCCGTCCGCGTGTAGTAGTGCCCGAGGATCTCCCGGTAGCCCTTGCCGTGCTCGGCGAAGCCCATCGCGCCGTACTGGCTCATCCCGACCCCGTGGCCGAACCCGGCGCCCTTGATCGTGAGCGAGGTCGCGGCGCCGGCACCGGCCGGAGCGGCGAGGAGCGCGACGAGCAGCGTGGGCGGAATCAGACGGCGCATCAGGAGCACAGGACCAGGGAACGCCCCCGGAAGTTGCGGTGGTACGTTCCAACTTAGGTCATCGGATTCAGGGGGTCGCAGGTTGAGCGCTCGTCGTGCGTCGGACGTCTTCGTCGAGTGCCTGGAGGCCGAGGGCGTCAAGTACGTCTTCGGGATCCCGGGGGAGGAGACGCTCGATCTCAACGAGTCGCTGGCGAACTCGTCGGTCTCGTTCATCCCCGTCCGCCACGAGCAGGGCGGCGCCTACATGGCCGACATGTACGGGCGCCTGACCGGCCGCGCGGGCGTCTGCCTCGGCACGCTCGGGCCGGGCGCGCTGAACCTCGTCACCGCGGTCGCCGACGCCTTCCTCGACCGCGCCCCGCTCGTCGCCATCACCGGCCAGTCCGACCTCGAGCGGATGCACAAGGAGTCGCACCAGTACATCGACCTCGTCGACGTCATGCGGCCCATCACCAAGTGGAACGCCCAGGTGACGAGCCCGGAGATCATCCCGGAGGTCGTCCGCAAGGCGTTCAAGGTCGCCGAGTCCGAGAAGCCGGGGTCCACGCACCTCGAGCTGCCCGAGGACGTCATGGCGATGGACGTGGAGGCCTCCCCGCTCCCCCGCCGGCGCCCCGTCAAGCCCGAGCCCGGGGCGCGGGAGCTGCTCAAGGCCGCCGACCTCATCCGCAACGCGATCAACCCGGTCGCGCTCGCCGGCAACGGCGTCGTCCGCGCGGGGGCCGCGCCCGCGCTGCGCGAGTTCAGCCGGGCGACGGGCATCGCCGTCGCCGAGACGTTCATGGGCAAGGGCGTCATGGACTACGAGGACCCCAAGGCGCTCGGCACCGTCGGCCTGCAGTCGCGCGACTACGCGATGGCCGGCTTCGAGGACGCCGACGTCGTGATCGCGATCGGCTACGACCTCGTGGAGCACGCGCCCAAGCACTGGAACCCGAAGCGCGACAAGAAGATCGTGATGATCGACTCCGTCGCCGCCGAGATCGACGAGAACTTCCAGCCCGAGGTCGAGCTGTTCGGCGACATCTACCACGTGCTGACGCGGCTGGCCGAGGAGTGCCGCGACGTCCCGCACTCCGGTGGCTCGCAGCGCCTGCGCGACGTGATCCTCGGCCGCTTCGAGGCGGCCAAGGACGACGACCACTTCCCGATGCAGCCGCCGCGCGCGCTGTGGGAGATCCGCAAGGCGCTCGGGCCGACGGACGTGCTCGTGTCCGACGTCGGGCTGCACAAGCTGTGGATCGGGCGGATGTTCCCCGCGCACGAGCCGAACACCGTGCTCATCGCCAACGGCCTGGCCGGGATGGGGTTCGCGGTGCCGTGCGCGATCGCCGCCAAGCTCGTGCATCCCGACCGGCGCGTCGTGACGGTCAACGGCGACGGGGGCTTCCTCATGAACGTGCAGGAGCTCGAGACGGCGACGCGTCTCGGCACGCCGGTCGTGAACGTCGTGTGGGAGAACAGCCAGTACGGCTCGATCGTGTGGAAGCAGGACAAGAAGTTCGGCCGCCACTTCGGCGTCGACTTCACCAACCCGGACTTCGTCAAGCTCGCGGAGTCCTTCGGCATGCCCGCGTGGCGCTGCGAGGCCGTCGACGACTTCGGCAAGCACCTGCAGCACGCGCTGACGCTCGACGTGCCGTCGCTCATCGTGCTGCCGATCGACTACTCGATCGACGTCGCGATCTCAGAGGAGCTCGGAACCGAAACGGTGGTTACATAGTCATGGCCGGTACAGCGACAACTGGAGAGCAGCAGATCGTCGACGGCGTCCCGAAGGGGCTCTACATCGGCGGCGAGTGGCGCGACGCCTCGGGCGGCGGCACGCTCGGCGTCGAGGACCCGGCGACGGGTGAGATCGTCGCCGAGGTGGCCGACGCGCAGGTCGAGGACGCCACCGCGGCGCTCGACGCCGCCGCGGCCGCGCAGCTCGACTGGGCGAACACGCCGACGCGCGAGCGTGGCGAGATCCTGCGCCGCGCGTACGAGCTGATCGTCGAGCGCGCCGACGACCTCGCGACGCTCATGACGATCGAGATGGGCAAGCCGGTCGCCGAGTCCAAGGCCGAGGTGCTCTACGCCGCCGACTTCCTGCACTGGTACGCCGGCGAGGCGACGCGGATCGAGGGGACGTACAAGCCGGCCGAGAAGGGCGGCTTCCGCGTCATCACGATGCGCCAGCCCGTCGGCCCGTGCGTGTTCATCACGCCGTGGAACTTCCCGCTCGCGATGGGGACGCGGAAGATCGGGCCGCAGATCGCCGCCGGCTGCACCGCCGTCATCAAGCCGGCGAAGCAGACGCCGCTGTCGATGCTGGCGCTGGCGCAGATCCTCGAGGAGGCCGGGCTGCCCGGCGGGGTGCTGAACGTCCTGACCGCGAAGTCGAGCGGCTCGATCATGGAGCCGCTCATCAAGGACCCGCGCACGCGCAAGCTCTCCTTCACCGGCTCCACCGAGGTGGGCAAGAAGCTCATCGAGCAGTCGGCCGAGCAGGTCCTGCGCGTGTCGATGGAGCTCGGCGGCAACGCGCCGTTCCTCGTCTTCGACGACGCCGAGATCGACGACGTCGTCGAGGGCGCGCTCGTCGCGAAGATGCGCAACATCGGCGAGGCGTGCACGGCGGCCAACCGCTTCCACGTGCACGAGAAGGTGGCCGACGAGTTCGCCGAGAAGCTCGCGGCGCGGATGGGCGAGATGAAGGTCGGGCGCGGGACGGACCCGGACGTCAAGGTCGGGCCGCTGATCGACGACGACCAGCGCTCCAAGGTCGACGAGCTCGTGCAGGACGCCAAGGGCAAGGGCGCCGACGTCCTCACCGGCGGCGAGCCGCTCGACGGCGCCGGCCACTTCTACAAGCCGACCGTGCTCGCGGGCGTGGGCGACGGCGCGCGGCTGCTGCGCGAGGAGATCTTCGGGCCCGTCGCGCCGATCACCTCGTTCAGCGACGAGGAGGAGGCGATCCGCGCGGCCAACGACACCGAGTACGGCCTGGTCGCCTACGTCTACACGTCGAACCTGAAGCGCGCGTTCCGCGTGGTCGAGGGGCTCGAGACCGGCATGGTCGGCCTCAACCAGGGGATGGTCTCCAACGCGGGCGCGCCGTTCGGCGGCGTCAAGCAGTCGGGCTTCGGCCGCGAGGGCGGCAGCGAGGGGATCGAGGAGTACCTCGAGACGAAGTACGTCGCGATGAAGCTGTGACGCCTGGCGTTTGACGGCCGGGGCGCGCTCTGCTTTGGTGCGCGCGTCCCCCCAACGGAGGCTTCCCGGATGCACCGTCTCGCCCTGCCCGTGCTCGTCGCGGCGCTCCTGCTGCTCCCCGCCGCCGCGGCCTCCGCGGATCAATGCGACTCGCAGTACCTCCACAGCGGCGCGGCAGCCTTCGGGTTCGACGGCGCGACGGCCTATCTCTTCGAGCCGAACATCGGCGTCCACGCGAACGCCACGTTCGACCTGGCCGCCGACGTGTACTTCCGCACCGCCGGCGACCCGGGGTACGCCGAGTACACGAACCCGGACCCGGCCGGATGCACGCGGGAGGACGACGGTCGCGAGGTCGTCTTCCCCTCCGACAGCACGACCGTCACCGACCTGACCGTGACGCGGAAGGCGTACGCCGACCCGGACGGCGGGTGGGTGCGCGTCTTCGACAGCTTCCAGAACACCGGCGCGGCGGCGATCACGATCGACCTCGCGTACTACAGCGACCACTACTCCGACGCCGACGCCGCGGTCGGCGCGACGTCGAGCGGCGACGCCACCGGCGGCGCCGACGACGACTGGGCCACGCAGATCGACACCAACGGCACCGCGGGCGACTTCGACAGCGGGGCCGGGTGGACGAACTGGCAGTCGGACCTCGGGGGGACGCCCGATCGCGCCGACGCCGTCACCCCGACCAACCCCGCGGGGGCTGCGGGCGCGGACGCGGACCGCCTGAGCGTCTTCTTCAACGGCGTCACCATCCAGCCGGGCGCGACCGTCTCGTACATCGTGCTGACGGGGCTGGCCGAGACCGCTGAGGGGGCGCGCGACGGCGCCGCCGCGAACGGCGGCGGACCCCCGGGCCTCACGACGACGCTCAGCGCGGACGAGATCGCCCGGCTGCGGAACTGGCCCGCGGAGGGCGACGCCGACCACGACGGCAAGCTCAACTCCGCCGACAACTGCGCGACGCTCGCGAACGCCGACCAGCTCGACACCGACGGCGACAAGCAGGGCGACGTCTGCGACCTCGACGACGACGCCGACGGCAACACGGACGAGCTCGAGGCCGCGATCGGGACCGACCCGCGCAAGGCCGACACCGACGGCGACGGGGTCGGCGACAAGCCCGACCAGTGCCCGGTCACCGCGGGCGACCCGCCGAACGGCTGCCGCACGGAGGACAGGCCGCCGGCGGTGCGGTTCGCGACGCCGGCCGACGGCGCGCGGATCTCGCCCACGCGCGCGGCCGAGCTGACGGCGACGGCCGCCGACGACCGCGGCGTGGCGCGCGTGCTGTTCGTCGACGACGGGAACGTCGTGTGCACCGACACGACCGCTCCGTACAGCTGCGACTACTCGCCCACCGGCAACGACGTGGGGTCGAACACGCTCGCCGCCGTGGCGATCGACACGACCGAGCAGACGGCGACGGCGTTCAAGGCCGTCCGCGTGTCGCGGTTCGCGCCGCGGAGCGTGACCGCGCGCACGACGCCGTCGCGGGACCGCTCCGCGCCGTTCAGGTTCAGGACGACCGGTCGCGTCGCCCGGCCCGCCGCGGTCACGGCCGCGCAGGGGTGCCGGGGCAAGGTGTCGATCCAGGTCAAGTCGAGGGGGAACACGATCTCGACGCGCCGGGTCAAGCTGTCGCGCTCGTGCACCTACCGGTCGCGGGTGACCTTCCGGGTGCCGCAGCGGCTGTTCGGGTCGAGGCTGAAGGTGACCGCGCGGTTCCTCGGCAACTCGGTGCTGACCGCGAAGGCCGCGCGCTCGAGGTCGGTCCGGGTCGGCTAGCGGATGCGCCCGATCGTCTCGTCGCCCGCGTCGTCGCGGGCGACGAGGCTCAGGAACCGCCGCGCTCCTCGCGCTTCTTCCGGCGCTCGGCCTTGAAGGCCTCCTTGCGGTGGAACTCGCGCTCGGCCCGGCGGCCGTCGGACTCGCGGGCGGCGCTCCCCCGCAGCCCGAGCTTCGGCGGGGGCGAGATCGGGGTGAACAGGCGCCGGGTCCGCTCCTCGCCGCAGGCCGGGCACGTGGGCGCCTCGCCCGGCTTGGCCCACGCCTCGAAGCGCTCCTCGCACGCCTCGCACGCAAAGTCGTACAGCGGCATCGCGCACGCAAGGTACCGGGAGCGGGTGGACGTATGGACGACTGGGAGCGACGCACCGGGATCCGTACGATCCCGCGACCTTGGGTGTTCGCTCAGCACTAGGGACGCTGTTCGCAGTCCTCGTCGCCGCCGCGCCGGCGCACGCCCTCCAGGCGTCGACGGAGCAGGTCCCGCTCGACGTGCGCCCGAGCCAGGGCCCGTCGGGCTCGTCGGCCGTCCTCGCCGCGCGGGGCTGGCAGGCGGGCGAGACGATCCAGGCCTACGTCGACGGCCGGCGGACCGCGAGCACCACCGCCGACGCCGCGGGCCACGCGGCGACGATCGTCCCGATCCCCGACACGACGCCCGCGCCGAACGCGATCGGCGTCCACCGGATCCTCCTGTACGGCGCCGGCTCGCACCGCAGCGCGGCGGGCACCTTCGCCACCACGCAGACCGGCGCCCCGCGGCCGGCGCTGCTCGCCACGCGGGGCGCGCCCGACCCCCAGGACCCGCAGGTGCGCGCCGGCGACCTGCTCGGCGTGAACTTCCCGCCGCTCGCCCCGGTCGTCCTGCACTACCAGGACGCGCTCCACGACGAGCACGCCGTCACGCTCGGCCGGGCGCGCGGCGACGGGGCGTTCGCCGAGCCGCTCACGTGGTCGAACGACGAGTACGGCGCCACCGCGGTCGGCCTCTCCGGGCCGCAGGCCGGCGACCCGGTCCTGGCCGCCGACGCGCTCACCGGCGCGAGCGACGCGACCTGGTCGGAGCCGACCCGCCGCCTGCGCGCGCTGCCGCAGGTCGGCGAGGCGCAGAAGCCGATCCTGCTGCTCGGCGACGGCTACACGCCCGGCGCCGCGCTGACGCAGACCGCGTGGGACGAGAACCCCAGCATCGGGCTCACCGCCGGACCGGACGGCACCGCCCTCGGGCGTCACGACAGCGGACCGAACGAGGACCTCTCGAACGGGTTTCGGATCGACGAGGTCGAGAGCGGCGCGTACGGCGCGACCGGGGCATGGCACCAGCCGGGGACGACGACGCCCCCGACGGCCGCCGCCCTCGCCACCCTCGTCGCCCCGGGCACGCAGGTGACCGTCCTCGGCGTCGGCTTCGCGCCGAACGCGTCGGTGACGATGGTGGGCCGCGACGCCGCCAACGTCGCGAGCAGCGGTGGCGCGACGGCGAGCGGCGAGGGCATCGTGCAGGCGACGTTCGACGTGCCGGGCGGCGCCGCGCCGGGCGGCTACGACATCCGGCTGACGGGCGCGGGCGGCGAGGCGCACGCGTCGCTCGCCGTCTCCGGCCCCCTGGCGCCGCCGCCGCTGCAGATCGTCGGCGAGCTGGGCCTCGTCGCGATGCCGCACACCGCCGAGCAGCGGCTCGCCACGCGCGAGGTGCAGGTCTGCAACGACGGCACGACGGAGCGCGACGTGACGCTGACCGACAGCGACACGGAGACCGGCGGGGGCGACCACGTGCACGTCACGCCCGCGGCCGTCACCCTCGCCGCTGACGCCTGCGCGCAGGCGACTGTGACCGTCGACAGCGACTTCAACAACTCGCCCTACGGCCCCACGCCCGTGACGGTCACCGCGGCCGGCGGCGGCGCGACCGCCACCCGCACGCTCGACGTGCTCATCCGTACCGTCGCCATCACGGAAGCGCCGGGCGGCCGCATCGACGGTGGCCAGCCGATGACCCTCCAGGGCATCGCCGACGCCGATCAGTCCGTCGCGGTCTACGCGGTCGGCTACGGCGACCCGCCGATCGCGCTCGGCCACGTCGACTCGACGCCGAGCGGCAGCTGGTCGCTGCACGACGTCCAGCTCTTCCGCGGCTCGCACGTGCGCTTCCTCGCCATCCCGGAGGAGCTGCCGGTCGACGGCGACGTGTCGCGCTACAGGGCGACCGACGTCGTCTCCGCGAGCCGGTTCGACTCGCACTACGAGGGCTGGACGTACGACGACCTCGTCACGACGACGAACGTGTTCCGCGACGCGAGCGAGCCGGCGTGGGGCATCGGCGACGTCGGGGTGTCCGGCCCGTCGGGGCTGCACCGCGCGTTCGACTGGGCGGGCACGATGGCGATCGAGGACTTCGAGGTCGTCCCCACGGGGGAGCCGCCGGTGAGCGGGTTCACCGCGCACGGCGCGTTCGCCGAGCGGCGGTACGCGCTCGACCCGCCGCCGCTCGACGGCGTCCGTCTCACCCGCCGGTACGAGGTCGGCGCCGACAGCCGGCACGTGCGCGTGACCGACACGTTCGACAACGACGAGGACTTCGACCTGGACCTGTTCGTCCTGTACGGCTCGCGCAGCGCGCTCGGCCCGCAGGAGTCCGAGTACCGGCTCTCGAGCTGGGACGCGTGGCAGGGCGACGGGGAGCTGGGCGACGGGCTCGACCAGCTGACCGGCTGGCCGGACGCGCCGGGCAGCGGCTACGTCGCGGTGCGCAGCGAGGAGCCGGCGCGGGCCGCGACGACCGGGCACAACTTCGTCGTCTGGCACGCCGCGCCGGAGTGGGTGCGCAACGGCGCGACGCGCGAGGACGTCGAGCTCTACTACGAGGTCCACATCGAGCCGAACTCCCGGGCCCAGCTCGTCCACGAGATCGGCAGTGCCCCGACGGACGCGGAGGCGCTCGCGCTCGCGGAGCAGCTGCTCGACCCGGCGCCGGACGACGGGGGCGGGGACGGCGACGGAGACGGCACGGGCGGGGACGGCGACGGAGACGGCACGGGCGGAGACGGCACCGGCGGGGGCGGCACGGGTGGCGACGGCACCGGCGGGACCGGCGGCGACGCGACGGGCCGCGCGCCGGGCGACGTCGCACCGATCGTGCCGCCCGGCTCGGGTCCGATCACCGGCCCGATCGGCCCGCTCCCCCCGCCCGGCACGAACCCGCTTCCCCCTCGCGGCGCGCCGAGCGCGAGCCTCGCCCGCGGGGCGCGCCTGCGCACGCTGCTGCGCCGCGGGCTCCCGGTCGCCGTCGACCTCGCCGGCGCCCGCTGCGCCCCGAGCTGCGTGATCGTCGCCGACCTGCTCCTCGACCGCGGCGGCGCCGCGCGCGCCGCGGCGGCGCGCCGGCTGGTCGTCGCCCGGGGGCGGATGGTCGTCACGACGAACGGCGCGACCCACGTCCTCGTGCGCGCCACCAAGCGGGGGCGCCGCGCGCTGCGCAGGCTGCGGCGGACGTCGCTCGTGCTCCGCACGACGGTGGTCGACGGCGGCGGCCGCGCCGCGAGCTCGCGGACGCGCGTCAAGCTCCGCCGCTGAGGCGCGGCCGACCCGTCGGCCCGCCGCTCTAGCCTTCCCGCTCCATGCCGCTCGTCGACCTCTCGGCGCCGATCGTCGCCAGCCCGCCGGAGACGCCGGAGCCGCTGCGCACCGAGATCGCGTTCCACGACCACGAGGCCGGGGCGCAGGGGATCGAGGCGCTGTTCGGCGTCCCCAGGCGGCTCCTGCGCGACGGCGAGGGCTGGGCGGTCGAGGAGTTCCTGCGCTTCGGGACCCACAACTCCACGCACGTCGACGCGCCCTACCACTACAACTCGACCGTCGCCGGCAAGCCCGCGCAGACCATCGACCAGCTCCCGCTCGAGCTGTTCTACGGCCCGGGCGTCCGCCTGAACTTCACGCACAAGGAGGACGGCGACCCGGTCACGGCACAGGAGGCCGAGCAGGCCCTCGACCGCGCGGGCCACGCTCTCCAACCTGGCGACATCGTGCTCGTTCACACAGGACGTGACGCGTTCCTCGACGCGCCGGACTACATCGCGCGTGGCTGCGGCGTGACCGCCGAGGCCACCCGCTGGCTGTTCGACCGCGGCGTGCGCGTCATGGGGATCGACGCCTGGGGCTGGGACGAGCCGCTGCACCTGCAGGCCGAGCGGGCGAAGGAGCGCGACGAGCCGGGCGTCTTCTGGGCCGCCCACCAGGCCGACCTGCCGTACTGCCAGATCGAGCGGCTCGCCGGCCTGCAGGCGCTACCGTCAACCGGGTTCCACGTCGCCTGCTTCCCGCTGCCGATCGTCGGGGCGAGCGGCGCCCCGGCTCGCGTCGTCGCCTTCGTGCCTGACCCGTGAACGTCCAGACCGCCCGCCCCCGCACGATCCTCGTGGCCCTCGTCGCCATCCCGGCCGCGGTCGCGGTCGCGTTCGCCGGGAACGGGATCGGGCTGGGCGGCGATCGCGACGTCCGCGAGCAGTGGGGCGGCCACGGCGGCGAGCCGGTCGTCCGCACCGGCGACCCGGCGCGCGTCGCGCTCGACGGCGAGTGGTTCGTCCGCGAGGACCCGCGCGCGATCGGCACCGGCCACGGCTGGCAGAACGGCACCTACGGCGGGAACCCGCACCACCTCCCGTTCGTCCCCAACGCGCGGCGGATCACCGGCGCGAAGGGGATCGAGTCGCACGAGGGGACCGTCGCCTGGTACCGGACGACGTTCCGCGTCCCCGACGACGGGCGCTACTCGCTGCGCTTCGAGTCGGTCAACCACAAGGCGACCGTGTGGATCGACGGCAACCAGGCCGGCGAGCACGTCGGCACGTACCTGCCGTTCGAGATCGACGCCGACCTCGACGACGGCAAGGACCACACGCTCGTCGTGCGCGCGGACTGGCGCCACCCGGAGCAGATGAAGGCGGAGGGCTGGCACCGCGCGTGGTTCAACTTCGGCGGCATCAACCGCGAGGTGACGATCCGCCCGCTCCCCGACCAGGACATCGTCGCGCCGACCGTCCGCACCGTCGTCGCCGGCGACGACGCGCGCGTGGAGATCACGGCCGCGGTGCGCAACCTCGCCGGCACCGACGACCCGATCGACCTGAAGGGGACGCTGCGCCGCGGCGACAACGACCCGATCGACGTCGACTTCCCCGAGGTGAAGGTGCCGGCCGGGCGCAGCGAGCGCGTGACGGCGAGCGTGCGCGTGAAGGACGCGGACCTGTGGTCGCCCGCCTCGCCGACCCTCTACGACCTCGAGCTGCGCACGACCGATGGCGGGATCGCCGGCTGGCACGGGCGCATCGGCCTGCGGGAGATCGCGCGCAACGGCCCGACGCTGCTGCTCAACGGCCGGCCGGTCAAGCTGCGCGGCGCGTCGCTGCACGAGGACGCGTGGCCGCACGGCGACGGCCTGCACCCGGCGGACATGGACGAGATCGTCGGCGAGCTCGAGGACCTCGGCGCGAACGCGACGCGCGCGCAGCATGCGCTGAACCCCGCGCTGCTCGAGCGCCTCGACGCGGCGGGCATCCTCGTCTGGATGGGCGTCGGCCCGGTCGACGCGCCCGGCGGCTGGACCTCGGTCGGCCCCGAGCTGATGGCCCGCGCGCGCGAGCGCGTGCGCGACTCGGTCGCCCAGCTGCAGACCCACCCGTCGATCTTCGCCTGGAACCTCGCCAACGAGGTCGCGGGCCAGGGCCATCCCGGCGGGCAGGCGGAGTACATCGACGCCGCGGCGCAGGAGCTGCACGAGCGCGACCCGAGCCGCATCGTCGGCCTCGACGTCTGGGGGCCGCACCCGCCGCACGAGGAGGGCCCGATGTACGCGCACATAGACGCCATCGGGTGGACGAACTACCTCGGCTGGTACGAGAACCCGTACGCGACGCCCGACGAGCTCGCCGCCCTCATCCGCGAGGGCCACGACGAGCTGCGGACCGTCTTCCCCGACCGCGTGATCCTCGTGACCGAGTTCGGCGCCGAGGGCAGCAAGCGAAATTCTCCAGACGAGCCCGGCGGCCTGCACTTCCAGGGCGAGCTGCTGCGCACCCACATCCGCACGTACGGCTCGATCCCCGACCTGGCCGGGATGCTCGTCTGGAACCTGCGCGACTTCGCCGTCGCCCCGAGCTTCAACGGCGGCTCGATCACCGAGGTCGTCCCCGACATCGCGCTCGTCCCCGGACTCAACGAGAAGGGAATCCACACCTATACCGGCCGGCCGAAGCCGGCAGCGAAGGTCGTCCGGGACGAATTCGCGGTGCTGGCGAATCCCTAGTCCGCGGCGCTGGAGCCCGCCGCGATCTTGCGCAGGTCGAGCGCCTTGTCGAGCGTCTCCTCGTCGACGCCCTTCGCCCGCGCGACCTCGCGCAGCGTCCCGCCGCTCGCCGCCGCCTCCTTGACGATCTCCGCCGCGCGGTCGTAGCCGATGTACGGGTTGAGCGCGGTCGCCACGGCGAGGGTGCTCTCCGCCGAGCGCTCGCAGCCCTCGAGGTTGGCCTCGACGCCGTCGACGACCTTCAGCCCGAGCAGCTCGCACGCGTTCGTGAGCAGGCTGATCGACTGCAGCAGGTTGCGCGCGATCAGCGGGATGCGGACGTTCAGCTCGAAGTTGCCCTGCGAGCCGGCGACGGTGATCGCCATGTCGTTGCCCATCACCTGACAGGCGACCTGGAGGACGACCTCGGGGATGACCGGGTTGACCTTCCCGGGCATGATCGAGGAGCCCTTCTGCAGCTCGGGCAGCAGCAGCTCGCCGAGGCCCGCGCGCGGGCCCGAGCCCATCAGCGCGAGGTCGTTGGCGATCTTGGTCAGCGAGACCGCGATGACCTTGAGCATCCCGCTCAGCTCCACGAGCGCGTCGCGGCTGCCCTGCGCCTCGAACGGGTCCTCGGGCGCGCTGATCTGCAGCCCCGTCGCCTCGCTCAGCAGCGCGCGCACGCGCTCGGCGAACTGCGGGTGTGTGTTCAGCCCGGTGCCGGTGGCCGTCCCGCCGAGCGGGATCTGCGCGACGTGCGGCAGCGCCTGCTCGACGCGCGCGCGGCCGAGCCGGATCTGCGCGGCGTAGCCGCCGAACTCCTGGCCGAGGGTGACCGGCACCGCGTCCATGAGGTGCGTGCGGCCGGACTTGACGATGTCCTTGAACTCGTCGGCCTTCATCGCGAACGCGTTCTCGAGCCGCTCGAGCGCCGGGACCAGGCGATTCGTCGCCTCGTCGAGCGCCGCGAGATGGACGGCGCTGGGGAAGACGTCGTTGGAGGACTGCCCCATGTTCACGTGGTCGTTGGGGTGCGCGCCCTCGCCCGCGATGTTCGCGATGACCTCGTTCGCGTTCATGTTCGACGAGGTGCCCGAGCCGGTCTGGAAGACGTCGATCGGGAACTGGTCGTCGTGCTCGCCCTCGGCCACCTGGTCGGCGGCGGACGCGATGCGCTGCGCGAGGTCGTCGTCGAGCAGGTCGAGCTCGGCGTTCACGCGCGCGGCGGCGCCCTTGATCCGGCCGAGCCAGCGCACGACCGAGACCGGGATCCGCTCGCCCGACACCGGGAAGTTCCCGATCGCCTTGTTCGTCTCCCCGCCCCAGAGCTGCTCAGCCGTCGCCATTACCGCGTGCCTCCACGTCGAAGTCGTCGTCCTTCACGGTACCCCGGGCTGGCCGCAGAACGCTTTGATCTCCCGCGCCAGCCCGACCGGGTCGTCGTAGGCCATGAGGAAGCCGGTCCCGGGCAGGACGCGCAGCTGCGCGCGCGGGAAGAGGTCGAGCGCCTCCTCGGCGGCCTCGAGCGGGTGCTCGCGGTCGGCGTCGGCCCACAGGAGGAGCACGGGGACGTCGATCTTGGCGTACGCGTCGAGCAGGTCGCGCTGGGCCGCTCGCGGCCAGCGCCGGGCCAGCCGCGCCCACGAGCGGACGAGGTTCGGGTTGCCGGCGACGTCCGCGTACGCGTGGCGCACGAGGTCGCCGGCGGCCGCGCTGCCCGACGCGGTCAGCCGCGGGCCGAGCGACGGCGAGACGAGGCGGTGGGCGGCGTGCGCCGCGCCGCGGTCGAGGCCCGGCACGCCGCCGAGCCGCGCGGCGAGCCGCCAGCGCCGCTCGAGCGCCGTCGCCTTCGTCACGCGGTGCATCCGGCTCGGCATCAGCACGAGCCGCGAAGGGCGCAGCTGCTGCGTCGCCGTCGCGCGCAGGAGCAGCTCGGCGCCCGCGCCGTGGCCGCCGACCAGGGGGCGCGGCCCGCACACGTCGCGGCAGAACGCGGCCATGACCTCGGTCAGCCATTCGAGGGTGTACGGGTGGCGCGGGCGGTCCTCCGAGTCGCCGTGGGCGGGCAGGTCGGGGAGGACGACGCGGAAGCGATCGGTCAGGTGCTCGACGACGGGGGCGAGCTCGCGATGCGAGAGCAGGAGCGAGTGCAGGAGCGCGAGGGGCGGGCCGGTGCCGGCCTCGCGGTAGGCGACGCGCGCGCCGTCGGGCGCGTGGAAGAGGCGCAGCCGCATCGGCGCGGGCACGTCAGCCGCCCCGCTCGCCTGCGCGCATGCCCTCGGCCAGCGCGTCCTCGGCCGCGGGCGGCATGTCCACCGCGGCGCTGCGCTCGAGCCGGTGCACCAGCTCGGCCTGGATCGAGCTGTCGCCCGGGGCGCCGCGACGTGCCGCGCCGATCAGGTAGCCGAGCTGCAGCGCGGCTCGCGGCTCGCGCGGGGCGCGTCCCTCGAGCTCCTCGGCGGCCTCGGTGAAGACCAGGCCGACGTTCTGCAGGTCGGAGTCCGTGATCGCGTGACCGACGCAGTCGCTCAGCGGCGTCCCGTCCGCCAGGCGCACCGCGCGCGGCGCGGCGCGGAGCGCCCGCTCGACGTGCTGCGGGCCGTCGGTGCACGCGGGCGCGAGCGGCGCCGTCTCCACGTCGGCGCATCCCGCGCACGGCGCCAGGAGGATCGCGATGAGGGCGCCGCGCCGGCGGGGCATGCCGGGATCGTAGAGTCGTCGCGGTGCGGCGCTCGGAGCTGGACCGCGAGATCCTGCGCCTCGCGGTGCCCGCGCTCGGCGCGCTGGCCGCCGAGCCGCTTCCCGCGCTGGCCGACACCGCCATCATCGGCCACCTCGGGACGACGCAGCTCGCGGCGCTCGCGCTGGCGGCGGCGCTGCTGAGCGCGATCTTCTCCCTGTGCATCTTCCTGACGTACGGGACGACGGCGCAGGTCGCGCGGCTGCACGGCGCGGGGGAGGAGGAGCGGGCGGGCGCGCTGGCGGCGCAGGCCCTCTGGCTCGGGCTTGGGATCGGCGTCGTCCTCGGCGCGGCGCTCGCCGCGTTCGCCCCGCAGGCGATCGGCGTGCTGGGCGGCGACGGCCGCGTCGGGGACCTCGCCGCGCGCTACCTGCGCATCGCCGTGCTCGGCGTGCCCGCCTTCATGCTCATCCTCGCCGGCCAGGGGTACCTGCGCGGCGTGGGCGACCTGCGGCGCCCGCTCGTGATCCTCGTCGCCGGCAACGTCGCCAACGTCGGGCTCAACGTCGCGCTCGTCTACGGCGCGGGCCTCGGCCTCGACGGCAGCGCGATCGGCACCGCGATCGCGCAGGCGGGCATGGGCCTCGCCTTCGTCGTCCTGCTCCTCCGCGCCCCGGCGGCGACGCGCCGGCCGGTGTGGTCGCTCATGGCGCCGCTCCTGCGCATGGGCGGCGACCTCGTCGTCCGCACCGCGGCGCTGATCGGCTCGTTCCTCGTCGCCAGCGCGGTCCTGGCGCGCATCGGGACCGCCTCGCTCGGCGCCCACCAGGTGGCCTTCCAGCTCTTCGTCTTCCTCGCGCTCGTGCTCGACGCGATCGCGATCGCGGGGCAGGTCCTGGTCGGGCGGATGCTCGGCGCGGGCGACGCCGACGGGGCGCACGCCGCGGCGCGCCGCATGATCGAGCTGTCGGTCATCGCCGGCTTGATCCTCGGTGCGGTGCTGCTGGCGCTGACCGACGTCATCCCGCGCGCGTTCACGAGCGACGACGCGGTGATCGAGCGCGCGCACGCGGTGTGGCCGCTGTTCGCGCTGATGCAGCCGTTCGCCGCGGCGGTGTTCGCCCTCGACGGGATCCTCATCGGCGCGGGCGACACGCGCTACCTCGCGGTCTCGATGCTCGTCGCCGGCTTCGGCTTCTACGTCCCCATCGCCCTGCTCGCGCTGCACTTCGAGTGGGGCATCACCGGCGTCTGGTGCGGGCTGCTCGCGCTGATGGCCGTGCGCCTGGCGACGCTCGGCGCGCGGTTCAGGAGTCGTCGGTGGGCGGTCGTGGGGGCACCGGGAGCCCGTGCTTGACGAGCGCGCGCTCGATCTCCGAGTTCACCGTCTCGATGACGGCGACCCGCGCGTACTTCTTGTTGTCGCCCGGGATGACGTGCCACGGCGCGTCCTCGGTGTGCGTGCGCTCGAGCATGTCCTCGATCGCGTCGGCGTACTCCTCGCGCTTGCCGCGGTTGCGCCAGTCCTCGTCGGTCAGCTTCCACGTCTTCAGCGGATCGCCGCGGCGCTTCTCGAAGCGCTTCAGCTGCTCCTCATCCGAGACGTGCATCCAGAACTTGACGAGCATCATCCCCTCGGCCGCGAGCGAGCGCTCGAACTCGACGATCTCGTCGTAGCCGCGCCGCCACTCCTGCTCGGTCGCGTACCCCTCCACGCGCTCGACGAGCACGCGGCCGTACCAGCTGCGGTCGTAGACGGCCATGCCGCCCCAGCCGGGCAGGTTCGGCCAGAAGCGCCAGAGGAAGTGGTGGCGCTTCTCGTCCGGCGTCGGGGCGGAGTAGGACTTCACGCGCACGTGCCGGACGTCGAGCTCCTGGAGCAGGCGCTTGATCGCGCCGCCCTTGCCCGAGGCGTCCCAGCCCTCGAACACGCAGCAGATCGGCGGGCCGAGGTCGCCAGGACCGGTCAGCCCGGCGCAGTGCAGGCGCAGCTGCAGGACGCGCTCCTGAGCCGCCGCGAGCCGCTCGTCGTACTCCTTGCGCTTGAGCTTCAGCGTGAGATCGACTTCGTCCAGGCGGCCCATCGGGGGAACGTACCCCGTCTCGCGCCGCTTCTCGCCAGCCAAACCTGCGCAAAAGCGTCCGTCTGGATGAAGAACGACCGCAACCTGCCGAACATGGGGCCATGAGCAGCGACCGTTCCAACTCGCGCCTGGGGCTCTCGACCTCCGAGGCCGCTCGCCACCTCGGCGTGTCCCTCTCGACGGTGCGCCGGTGGTCGGATGCCGGGCACTTGCGGGGATATCGCACGCCGGGTGGCCAGCGCCGCTTCACGGTCGAGCAGCTCGACGACTTCCTCTCCTCGCTGGAGCAGGATCCGTCGCGCCGCACGGCGTAGTTCCTGCAACCTGCACGAAAGCGCTCGTCCTGCACGACCGCTTGCGGGGGTTGCGCAAACCTCGCCAACACTCGATACCTGTGGCCGTGAGCGCGATCCGCACGAACGCCGCCGCCGCCATGCTCGGCGTCAGCCCGAACACCCTGCGCAGCTGGGAGCGCCGCTTCGGCTTCCCCTCGCCGCGCCGCAGCGCGGGGGGCCACCGGCAGTTCGACCTCGCGGAGATCGAGGCGCTGCGCTCCGCGCTGGAGGAGACGCACAACGTGTCCTCGGCGGTGTCGATCGCGCGCGAGCGCGGGTCCGGCCCGTCGTCGCCGATGCGGCTGAAGTCGCTGCTCGCGCGGTTCGACGAGGCCGCGGCCGACCGGCTGCTCGAGGAGTCGCTGGCGGTGCGCTCGATGGAGCGCACGGTCGAGGAGATCCTGCTGCCCGCCGTGGGCGCGCTCGGCGAGGGCCGCGACCGCACGTCGCCCGAGTACGGCTTCGGCTGGCGCTGGGCGACCGGCTGGCTCGCCGCGCAGACGCGGACGGCGCCGCCGGCCCACCGCGACGAGGGCGTCCTGCTCTTCGACGCCACGCGCGCCCTCGACCAGGACGGCCTGCACGCGCAGGCGCTCGAGATGATCCTGCGGCGCGCGGGGCTGCGCGCCCTCACGCTGCCGGTCGACCTCGACCCGCTGCGGATCGGGCGCGCGCTGGTCGCGCTCAACCCGTCGGCCGTCGTGCTCGTCGGCCGTCATGCGTCGCTGGACACCTTCGGCCGCCTGGTCTACGCGGCGCGGCGGGCGACCGACGGCGTAGCGATCTACGACTTCCGCGGCGCGCTCCCGGAGACGGGCGCGACGACCGTGCCGCGCCTGGGCGAGCGCCCGATGGCGGCGCGCGAGAAGCTGCTGGCCGACCTCGACGAGCGGGCCCGCGGCGGGTCGCGCGCGTCGGCGCCCGCAGCGGACTCCGCCGCGCTCTAGGCGGGGCGCGCTCGCGCCCCTCGCGTGGCGCCGCGCCGCCGGCGAAACGTCCGACTGAGCACGTACTTTGGTGCGCGATGCTCGTGCCCGGCGACCCGCTGGCCCACCGTGCGCTGGACTCCCTCCTGCGCGCCGAGGCGAGCGTCCGCCGGCGGCTGACGGCCGACCTCGAGCGCGAGGGGCTCTCCGCGTCCGGCTTCTCCGTCCTGGTCGTGCTGGCGACGGCGGGCGGCGAGCTCGAGCTGCGCGCGCTGCGCCACCGCCTGCGCACGTCGAAGGCCAACGCGACCGAGGTGGTCTCGACGCTGTGCGGCCGCGGCTACGTCCAGCGCACGCGGCTGGCGCACGACCGGCGCGCGGCGTCCGTGACGCTGACGCCGCTCGGGCAGGAGCTCGTCGACCGCCTCTTCCCCGAGCACACCGAGCGCGTCGCCCAGGCGTTCAGCGCCCTCGACGAGCACGAGAAGCGCTCGTTCGCGGAGCTGTGCCGCAAGCTCGCCGCCTAGTCGGTCGGCGGCGTCGACAGCAGCTGCTGCGCGAGCGGCGAGAGCTTCAGGATGACCTCGGCCTGCACGGTGGTGCCGCCGGGGCTCACCGAGACGGCCTGGGCGTCGCTCATCGCGTCGCGCACCGCGCCGAGCTGAAGGCTCAGGAGCTGGACCTGGACGGAGCCGATCATGCGTCTCGTGTCGGCCGCGCGCCCGGATCCTTGAGTCGGAAGGTGGTCCATACAATCGCTTGTCCATGCCGCACCGGCCCGTCGACCCCAACCAGTCCTTCCCCGCGCTCGAGCGCGAGGTGCTCGAGCGCTGGCGCGAGCGCGACGTCTTCCGCCAGTCGGTGGAGCGGCGCAAGGGGGCCGAGCCGTGGGTCTTCTACGAGGGCCCGCCGACCGCCAACGGCCGGCCGGGCGCCCACCACGTCCTCGCGCGCGTCTTCAAGGACATCTACCCGCGCTTCAAGACCATGCGCGGCCACTACGTCGAGCGCAAGGGCGGGTGGGACACGCACGGCCTCCCGGTCGAGATCGCGGTCCAGAAGAAGCTCGGGATCGCGAACAAGAAGGAGATCGAGGAGTACGGCATCGCGGCGTTCAACCAGCAGTGCCGCGAGTCGGTCTTCGAGTACCTGGAGGACTGGAACGCGCTGACCGAGCGCATCGGGTTCTGGGTCGACCTCGATGACGCGTACCGCACGCTCGACACGACCTACATCGAGTCGGTGTGGTGGGCGCTGCGCCAGATCTACGACAAGGGCCTGCTCTACGAGGGGCACAAGGTCGTCCCGTACTGCCCGGGCTGCGGGACCGCGCTCTCCTCCCACGAGGTCGCCCTCGGCTGGCGCACGGTCAGCGACCCGTCGGTCTACGTGCGCTTCCCGGTCGTCGAGGACGGCGGGCCGCTGCAGCGCGGCGACGAGCTGCTCGTGTGGACGACGACGCCGTGGACGCTCGTGTCCAACGCCGCGGTCGCCGTCGACCCCGAGCTCGTGTACGTGCGGGCCAAGACGGGGCCGCTGGAGGCGCCGGTCGTGCTGGCCGAGGAGCTCGTGGGCAAGGTGCTCGGCGCCTCCGGCGAGGTGAAGATCCTCGAGCGCTTCCCGGGTGCGGCGCTGGACGGCGTGCGCTACGAGCCGCCGTTCCCGTACATCCCCGCGCGCGAGTACGGCGAGCGCGGGCACACGGTGCTGCTCGGCGACTTCGTGACGGCCGAGGACGGCACCGGGCTCGTCCACACCGCGATCGCCTTCGGCGAGGACGACTTCCGGCTCGGCCAGCGCTACGGGCTGAACGTCGTCAACCCGGTGCGGCTCGACGGCACGTACGACGAGCGCATCGGCAAGTACGCGGGGCGCTTCGTCAAGGACGCCGACCCCGACCTGATCGAGGACCTGCGCGGGCGCGGCAAGCTGCTCAAGGCCGAGGAGTACGAGCACGCCTATCCGTTCTGCTGGCGCTCGGGCGACCCGCTCCTCTACTACGCCAAGCCGGCGTGGTACATCAAGACGTCGGAGGTCCGCGAGGGTCTGCTCGCCAACAACCAGTCGATCAACTGGTACCCCGAGCACATCAAGACGGGCCGGATGGGCAACTGGCTGGAGAACAACGTCGACTGGGCGCTGTCGCGCGAGCGCTACTGGGGCACGCCGCTGCCGATCTGGCGCTGCGAGGAGGGGCACGTCCACTGCGTCGGGTCGCTCGGCGAGCTCGAGGAGCTGAGCGGCGTGCGGCTCGAGGACCCGCACCGGCCGTACGTCGACGACGTCGGCTTCCCGTGCCCGCAGTGCACGGCGCGGATGACGCGCGTGCCGGAGGTCATCGACGTGTGGTTCGACTCGGGCGCGATGCCCTTCGCGCAGGAGCATGCGCCGTTCGAGAACCAGGAGGTCTTCGAGCGCCGCTTCCCGGCGGACTTCATCTGCGAGGCGCTGGACCAGACGCGCG
>DASVQN010000044.1:0-39303 GCA_036389155.1 Solirubrobacteraceae bacterium | reverse complement strand
TGCTCGACCGAGATCGGGCGCGCCGCGTCGACGATCAGGTCGAGCGCCGTGCGCTGGGCGATGTCCTGCTTGAGGGCATCGAGCCGGCCCGAGGACCGCAGGCGCTCGAGCAGCTTCTTCGGCGACGTGCGGCCCTCCCCGGCGCTGCGCTCGACCACCTCGAGCACCTCCTCGTCGCTGGGCTCGACGCCCTCGGCCTCGACGATCGCGGCGAGCACCGCCTCGCGCCGCAGCGCCTGCTCGGCGTCGGGCTTGGCCTCCTCGAGCAGCTCCTCCTCGGTCTTCTGCGCGATCTGGAGGTACTGCTCCTTGGAGATGCCGCGGTGGCCGAGCGAGTGCATCGTCTGCTCGAAGAGCTCGCTCGCGCGGTCGGTCACGAGCTGGTCGGGCACGTCGAGCGTCGCCTGCTCGACCGCGGCGTCGACGGCCTTCTCGCGGAACTCGTTGTCGATCTGCTGCGCCGCGCCCTCCTCGAGTCGCTTGCGGATGTCAGCGCGCAGCTCCTCGAGCGAGTCGAACCCGGCGGCCTCGACCGCGAAGTCGTCGTCGAGCTCGGGGAGGTGCTTGCGCTTGACCTCCTTGACCGTGACCTCGAACACGGCGTCCTTGCCCGCGAGGCTCTCGGCCGGGTAGTCGGGGGGGAAGGAAACCTCGACCGTGCGCTCGTCGCCCGCGGTCGCGCCGGTCAGCTGCTCCTCGAAGCCGGGGATCAGCCGGCCGGAGCCGAGCTCGACGAGCTGGTCGCGGCCCTCGCCGCCCTCGAAGAAGTCCCGCTCGCCGCCCTCGCCCTCGATCGAGCCCTTGTAGTCCATGACGACGAAGTCGCCGTTCTCGGCGGGCTCCTCGACGGTGTCCAGGCGCGCGAGGCGCTCGCGCAGCGCGTCGACCTCGGCGTCGATGGCCGCGTCGTCGACCGCCGGCTCACGGCGCTCGACCTCGAGCCCCTTGTACTCGCCCAGCTCGGCCTTCGGGCGCACGCCGATCTCGATCGAGAAGGTCAGCGGCTCGCCTTCGGGCGGCGGGTCGCCGATGTCGAGCTTCGGGTCGCCGATCGGTGCGATGCCGGCGTCGTCGATCGCCGCGACGTACCAGCGTCCCAGCGAGGAGCGGATCGTCTCGTCCAGCACCGCGTCGCGGCCGATGCGGCGGATGACGACCGGCGGCGGCACCTTGCCCTTGCGGAAGCCCGGGATCCTCAGCTCGTTGCCGAGCGACTGCGCGGTCTGGTTGATCCGCTTCTGCACCTCGTCGGGCGGGACCTCCGCCTCGACGCGGACGCGGGACTCGGGCAGCTCGGTGACGGTCGTCTTCATACGGCGCACGACGATACCGTCCGAGCTTCGATGCGCCTGCTCGCGTGGATCTACACCGGCCCGGTCGGGCACCTGTACGGAGGAGCCGCCGACTGGAGCGAGCTGATGGCGCGCTACCTCTGGGCCCGCGCCCGCGGTCGCTCGCCGTTCCCGTGGTGAGGATCGAGACGCCGTTCCGCGACTTCCTCGCCTTCTGGGAGCGCGCGGAGGGGCTGCCGCAGGACGAGCAGCTGGCGCTGTGGGAGGAGCTCTACGCCGGGCCGCACCGGCCGCTGCTGGACGCCTACCGCGGCTGGTTCGCCGGTGGCGCGTCGCTCGAGGACGCGCTGCCGCGCTACGGCGCGATCGCGGGCGAGCTCGAGCAGCGCTTCGCCGCGCTCGACCTCGAGCGCGCCGCACGCGACGTCGCCGAGCTGCTTCAGAGCGACGGCTCGGAGCGCGCGATCGCGTTCGTCGGGCTCTTCACCGCGAATGCGTGGATGGACCACTTCGAGGGCGACCCCACCCTGTTCTTCGCGCTCGAGGTCGACGCGCTCGACTCGTGGCACCACGTGACGGCGATGCACGAGCTCGTCCACCTCGCCCACCAGCGCCTCGCCGGGCGGCTCCCGGACGGCGACCTCGACGTGCTGCTCGTCGCCGAGGGCCTCGCCATCGCGGCGACACGCCGGCTCGCGCCCGAGGCGACGCCGGAGGAGCACTTCTCCGTCGCCGACTACGCGGCGTGGGAGGCGGACTGCCGCGCCGCGTGGGACGACGCGGTGCCGGAGCTGCTCGCGGCGTGCGACGGGCGCGACCTGCGCGCGATGCGCCGCTTCTTCTGGCCCGACTGGGGGCGCGAGGACAAGGACGTCCCCGAGCGCTTCGGCTACTACGCCGGGGCCGCCGCCGTCGAGTCGATGCTCGAGACGTGCGACGTCGCCGAGCTGGCCGCGCGACCGGTCGCGCGGGCGGGCGAGGTCCGCGCGGCGCTGAGCGCCCTGGCCTAGGCCCTCAGACCTTCAGGCGGAAGATCGGCCAGCGCCCGGGGACGCCCTTGAGGTCGCGGTCGCCCTCGAAGTCCCACTCCAGGCCGGCACCGACGACGGTGCCGTACGTGGTGCCCGAGGCGAGCACCTCCTGCGGCCCGGCGAGCGCCGCGACGCGCGCGGCGATGTGCACCGCCATCCCGCCGATGTCGTCGCCGATCAGCTCGCACTCGCCGGTGTGCAGCCCCGCGCGGACCTCGACGCCGATCGGCGCGGTCGCGCTGCTGATGGCCCGCGCCGCCCGGACGGCCGCGCTCGGCGGCCCCTCGAACGCGGCGAGGAAGCCGTCGCCCGTCGTCTTGATCTCGCGCCCGTCGCCGCGCGCGAGCTCGCGCCGGATGATGGCGTCGTGGGTCGCCAGCAGGTCGCGCCAGCGTTGGTCGCCGATCTCCGCCGCCCGAGCCGTGCCGTCGCAGATGTCGGTGAAGAGCACGGTGAGGAGCTGGCGCTGCGGCGCGGATCCGCGGCGCTTGCCGGTGAGGAACTCCTCGACCTCGCCGACGAGCGCCTCGGTGTCGCCCAGGAAGACCAGCGTCTCCTCCCCCGGCAGCTCGACGTACTTCGCCCCCGGCACGCGCTCGGCCCACAGGAGCGAGTGGCGGACGTCCATGAGCCGGTCGTTCTTGCGGTGCAGCACGAGCGTCGGCACCCGGATCTGGTCCATGAACGGGCGGGGGTCCGAGCGCTCGAGGTTGCCGATGAGCAGCTTCATCGCGCCCGGGCTCGCCGCGAGGCGCTCGAGGCGGCCGAACCACGCGCGGATCCGCGGGTCGGCGGCGGCGAGCGGCCCCATTTGCGAGAGCGTGAGGCCCGAGCCCCACGTGTCGGTCATCGCCTCCAGCCGCTCGGCGCGCTCCTCGACGGTGATGGCCCACGGGGCGTCGTCGTCGGCGGTGGGCACCGCGGTCGTCGCGTACAGGACGAGCGCGGTGATGCGCTCGGGGTGGCGGACCGCGTAGAGCCCGGCGAGGGGTCCCGAGGAGGTGTGGGCGTACAGCGCCGTCCGCTCGGAGCCCGCGGCGTCGAGCACCGCCGTGATGTCGTCGAGCTCGTCCTCGAGCGACAGCGGCCCGGTCAGCGGGTCCGAGAGCCCGGAGCCCCGGCGGTCCATGACGATCAGCCGCGAGAACTCCGCGAGGCGGTCGAACAGCCGCACGACGCCCGGCTCCTCCCACAGGTGCTCGAGGTGGGAGATGATCCCGACGTTGAGCAGCAGGTCGATCGGGCCGTCCCCGTGGACCTGGTAGGCGATGTTGACGTCGCCGGACCGTGCGTAGCGCGTGCGGGGCGTCATCGCCCTCAGCGTAGAAGTCCCGCCGTCAGTGCTTGAGCGTGACGCTCTGCTTGACGGGCTTCTTCCCGCGCGGCTGGACCGTGACGATGGCCTTGACGCGGCGCCCGCGGCGCGCGGCGCGGGCCTTGGCGGCGGGCGGGAGGCCGAGCGCGCGGCGGGCGGAGGCGGTCAGGCGCAGGCGGACCTTCCCCTGCTCGCCCGGGGCGACCGCGAACCGGCTGCGGCCATAGCGCCCGCGAACGGCGGCGTAGGCGCGCGGCTTCGGGCGCGGGGGGTCCAGGAAGAGGGTGCCCTTGCAGCCACGGGCCTCGGACGGCGCGCACGCGACGTCGAAGGTGGCGACGCCGGCCGCGCCGACGGCGAGCTCGGGCGGAACGACGACGGACACCGGGAGCGCCGCGAACGCCGGCGGCTCGACGACGCCGGGCAGCGGAGCGGCGGCCGGCGGCAGGTCGCAGTCCGTCAGGACGTCGATCGCGTCGAACCGGACCGAGTCGGCGCCGGCGCCGCAGTCGACCGTGTCCGCGACGCCGTTGCGCGCGTCGATGGTGTCGTCGCCGTCGCCGGCGGCGATCGCCGACGGCAGCGGGTCGGTGACGGTGATCGTGTCGTCGCCGTCGAGGGTCGAGAGCGACGCGCTCGTCGCGCCCGAGCACTGCGCCGCGTACGCCGCGGCCGCGACGCAGCCCGACCCGACCGAGCCGGACGGGCTCGCGGCCTCGGCGAGGACGTGGGTTCCCGGCGTCGCCCCCGCCGTGAGCGTCACGTCGTCGACCGTCCCCGGGCCGCTGACGTACGTCAGGACGTCGGCGCTCATGGCGACCGACTCGGCCGCCGATGACGTCGCCGGCACGACCAGCAGTGCGGCGGCGGCCGCGAGCCCGGTGGCGATCCACCGCCTCATGCCGCCCGCAGCTGCTCGCCCGCGAGCACCCCGCGCAGCCGCCGGGCGACCTCGTCCGCATAGCTCGGCCGCGCCGACGCCAGCGTCAGTGACCGGCCGCGCTTGCGCGCGTACATGCGCTCGTCGGCGGCGTGGAGCGCGCCCTCGACCGTGTCCGCCTCGTGCGGGACCGCGATCGCCCCGTACGAGCTCTCCACCGAGAACCCCTGGCCGGACTCGCGCAGCGCGGACGCGGCGTCGTCGAGCAGGTCCTCCAGGCGCTCGGGCAGCCGCGAGACGACCGCGCAGAACTCGTCGCCGCCGAGGCGGTAGGCCTCGCCGCAGGGGGCGAAGGTGCGGCCGAGCTCGTGCCCGAGCCGGGCGAGCAGCGCGTCCCCGGCGAGGTGGCCGTAGCTGTCGTTGTAGCGCTTGAAGCCGTCGAGGTCGAAGAGGATCACGATGCGCGGTGCGGCCTCGGTCGCGGCGTCGAGCTCGGCCGCGAGGTCGCGCAGCAGCTTGCGCCGGTTGCCCAGGCCGGTGAGCGGGTCGGTCAGCGCCTCGCCCCGGCTCGCGGCGACCATCCGCAGGTTCTCGCGCAGCGTCACGGCGAGCCGGACGATCAACGCCGCGATCGTCGCGCACGCCAGCCCGATCGTCAGCGGGTTCAGGCGCTGGACCTGATCGGCGACGAGCAGGGCCATCGCGATCGCCGCGAACAGCGACGGCATCACCAGGATCCGCAGCCCGCCGGCCGGGGCCTCGTTGAAGCGCGGCTCGCGCCACGCGGCCACGCCGAGGAGCAGCAGCGACGCCGGCCAGACGGTGTCGAGGATCGTCCCCTCGGCGTAGCCGCCGGTCGACGCCTCGTACAGGTACACGGCGTCGCCGGCCGCGCCCAGGGCGAGCGCCGCCCCGATGATCCCCCACGTCGCGCCGGGCCGCCACCCGGTCAGCGCGAGCAGGCCGGTGACCAGCGCGAGCAGGAGGACGTCGCCGACGGGATAGGCCAGGAGCGTCGCCACGCCCTTCGCGTCGCCGTCGATCCCGACCGTCACCGCGTCGAAGAGCAGCGCGGAGGCGACCGCGCTGACGGCGAGCGCGCCGAGCAGCGCGTCCACCCACAGGCTGGCCTGGAACTCGCGGACGTTGCGGCGGATGAGCAGCGCCAGCGCGGCGTACGCGGCGGGATAGAAGGCCAGGTAGAGCCCGTCGCTGACCGAGGGGAGCGCCGGCTCGGCGTCGTCGGCGAGGAAGAGGCTGAAGTACAGGTCCCCGCCCGACCACGCCAGCGCGCCGGCGCCGAGCAGCAGCCAGGCGGCGCGATCGGCCGGCCGCAGGACGCCCCGCAGCAGGCAGGCGGACGCGGCACCCAGCATCAGCGCGTTGTAGAGCACCTCGTCGAACAGCCAGTCCAGCCCCGGCGTGCCGAAGCCCAGGCCGGTGTGGGCGGCGTGAGCCGCCAGCGCCACCAGGGCGACGGTGGCGAGGATGCGTCCCGTGCGGGGGCGGCGGCGTGGAGGAGTCGGGACGTTCGCGTCCATGCGGCGGTCGCACGTTCATCGGCGCCCGCGCGTGTAAGGGGGCAACCGCCGCAGCGGCTTCGACGAATAGCCGATGTACGATCAGCCTCGCGATGACCAGGCACGCCCTGCTCGCGGCGAGCGCCGCGGCGACGATGACGCTGGGCACCGCCGCGCCCGCGCAGGCCGTCGTCAAGGCCGGAACGTTCGCCGGCACGACCTCGGAGGCCGACCCGATCGGCTTCAGGGTCGACGGCAAGGGGCGCGTCCTGCGCTTCCGCTTCGAGGCCGTCGCGCTCACCTGCAGCGACGGCGACACCGTCGCCACGCCGAAGGTCGTCACGCCGGCGCGGGTGCACTTCAAGGTCAAGGCGAACGCGTTCGGGATCAAGGCGCGCAACGAGACCAGCGGCTTCGGCTGGGACGCCGACGGCGTCTTCCGCGGCCGCGGACGACGCGCGCGGGGCACGCTGAAGATCTTCGCGTCGTTCAACGAGCAGAACCAGCAGGACGCGGACGGCGCGACGAAGTGCGAGAGCGCCGCCCTGACCTGGACGGCGAAGCGCGGCTAGCGCCCGCTACTCGCGCCGGCGCCGCAGCTGGTGCAGCCCGCCGTAGCGGGCGACGAGCAGGATCAGCCCGGCGACCGTGATCGGGAAGAACAGGACGAAGCGGACGAGCAGCGCGTAGGCGACGGCCTGCCCGCCGGTGACGTCCAGCGCCTTGAGCCCGAACACCACCGCGGCGTCGAACGTCCCCACGTAGCCGGGGGCGGCGGGGATCAGCGACATGAACGACGTCAGCACGAGCAGCGAGCAGCCCTCGGCGGCCGTGACGTCGAGCGACAGCGACTGCGCCACGAGCCAGAAGATGACGCCCTCGATGAGCCAGACGACGAGCGTCGTCCCCGCGAGCACCGCGCCGAGCGGGCCGATCAGCGGCCGCAGCGCCTTGACGACGGGGCGGACGGTCACGGCGAAGCGCTCGAAGCGCCCGCGGCGGCGCAGCCACAGGTAGACCGCGAGCGCGACGGCCCCGAGGGCCAGCGCGACGACGGCGAGGATCGCCGGCCGCTCGCCCAGCGGCGAGCCCGCGATCCCCGCGAAGGTCAGCGCGATGAACAGCACCGCGAGCGTCGTCGCGTCGAGCACGCGCTCGGAGAGGATCGAGCCGAGCACCTCGCGCCGGCGGGCGGTGGTCCGCCCCGCGAGCAGGAAGATCCGCAGCAGCTCGCCGCCGCGCGCCGGCAGCACCGCGTTCCCCATGTAGCCCACGGGGACCAGCGCGTAGGCGTCGAGCGGCTGGTGCTCGACGTGCGCGTGGCGCAGGATCGCGTGCCAGCGCCAGCCGCGCACGAGGGTGGCGACGGCGTAGAGGCCGATCGCCGCCGCCAGCAGCGTGAGGTCGCCGGCCGCGGTCGGGAAGCGCGGCTTCTCCTGCCCGCTCGCCCAGATGACGACGGCGGCGAGCGAGACGACGGAGATGACGGCCGCCGCGATGCCCCTCCAGCGCGGGGGCGCCTCCTGCTCGACGACCTCCCCGGCGGTCGCCTGCATGGTCACCGCGCGCGGTCGACGGCCCGCCGCCGGCGGCGCAGCCGGCTGGCGGCCGGGGCGTCGCCGGTGCTCGCGCGTGGGCGGTGGTCCTGGTAGTCGGGTCGGCGGTAGTCGCCGCGCGACAGGTGGTGCTCCAGCCAGGCGAGCAGCACGATGAACGCGTAGCGCGAGCCCATCTCCCGCAGCGCGAGCTTCGACTCGCCGGCCGCGCGGTTGGTCCACGAGATCGGCACGATCGCGTAGGAGTGGCCGCGGATGACGGCCTTCAGCGGCAGCTCCACCGTCAGGTTGAAGTGGTTGGACACGAGCGGCTGGACGGACTCGATGACCTCGCGGCGGTAGGCCTTGAAGGCGTTCGTGGTGTCGTCGTACCCGTGGCGGAAGAGGACGCGGATCCCGAAGTTGACGATCCGGTTGATGACGAGCTTGAAGCGCGGGTACGAGCGGACCTGGCCGCCCTTGGTGAAGCGCGAGCCGAAGGCGCAGTCGTAGCCCTGGTCGAGCAGCTCGGCGTAGCGCAGCAGGTCGCGCGGGTCGTCCGAGCCGTCGCCCATCACGATCGCCACCGCGTCGCCCGAGAAGACGTCGAGCCCGGCGCGGATCGCGAACCCGAAGCCGCCCGGGTAGTGCGAGCGCAGCAGCCGGATCCGCGGGTTCTGGTCGGCGAGCGAGGCGACGATCTTCCCCGTGCCGTCGGTCGACGCGTCGTCGACGACGACGATCTCGTAGTCGCGCCCGGCCGACTCCAGCGCGGCCGCCACCGCCCCGACCGTCGGGGCGATCACCTCGGCCTCGTTGTGGGCCGGGATGACGACCGAGAGCTTCATCGCGCGGGCGCGGCCGTCCAGAACTCGACGTTGTGGTCGTGGATCTCGCGCAGCGTCGCCTCGAGGTCGTAGCGCAGCTCCCAGTCCGGGTAGTCGCGCTGCCACGCCCCCAGGTCGGAGATCCACCAGCGGTGGTCGCCCATCCGCGCCTGGTCGGAGAGCTCCCAGTCGAGCTCGCGCCCGGCGATCCGCTCGCACGCGGCGATGGCCTCGCGCATCGAGCAGTTCGAGGCGCGCCCGCCGCCGAGGTTGTAGACGGCAGCGGCGCGCGGCGCGCGGTAGAAGGCCTCGAACGCGCTCACGACGTCGCCTGAGTGGATGTTGTCGCGCACCTGCTTGCCGTCGTAGCCGAAGACGGTGTAGCGCTCGCCGGTGACCGTGCACTTCATGAGGTAGGAGAGGAAGCCGTGGAGCTTGGCGCCCGCGTGCGAGGGGCCGGTGAGGCAGCCGCCGCGGAAGCAGACCGTCGGGATGTCGAAGTAGCGCCCGTACTCCTGGACCATGAGGTCCGCGGCGGCCTTGGAGACGCCGAAGATCGAGTGCATGCAGCCATCGATCGACATCGACGTGTCGATGCCGCGGAAGTAGCGATGGTCCTCCGGCAGCTCGAGGCGCAGGCCGGTGTCCTCCAGCGGCAGGAAGTTCGGGCGGTCGCCGTAGACCTTGTTCGTCGAGGTGAAGATGAACGGCACCTCGGGCTTGACGTGGCGGACGGCCTCCAGGAGGTTCAGCGTGCCCACCGCGTTGACGCCGAAGTCGGTGTGCGGGTCGGACGCCGCCCAGTCGTGCGAGGGCTGCGCCGCGGTGTGGATGACGAGCTCCAGGTCGGCCCTGTGCTGCTCGAAGAGGCGCCGCACGCCCTCGCCGTCGCGGATATCGAGGTCCTCCGAGCGGAACGACGGGAAGGTGTCGAGGAGGCGCTGGGTGGTGCGGGCCGTCGAGCCCTCGGGACCGAAGAACCGAGCGCGCATGTCGTTCTCGATGCCGACGACGTCGAAGCCGGCCCCGATGAAGTGCGCGACCGCCTCCGACCCGATGAGCCCGCCCGAGCCCGTGACGATCACGGTGGGCATGCGCCCTCACTGTAGAAGCGTTCAGCCCAGCGCGCTCCGGACCGCGTCCTCGTGCTCGGCGATCCAGTCCAGGGTGTCGGCGAGGATCGTGCGGGCGTCGCGGCGCGGGCGCCAGTCGGTCATGCCGAACAGGCGCGTGCAGTCCGACACGTAGATCCGCAGGTCGCCGGGGCGGTCCTCGTTCGCGGCGCCGACCTCGATCTCGTTGCCGGTCAGCTCGCGGCACAGGGCGGTCGCCTCGGCCAGCGACAGGCTGACCTCGCGCCCGCCGCCGACGTTCAGCGTGCGTCCCGCCCACGTCTCGGGCTCGGTCAGCTGCTCGTCGATGAGGTCGACCAGGTCGTCGACGTGCAGGAGATCGCGGACCTGCTTGCCCTGTCCGCCGTAGCCGATGTAGGAGAGCGGCCGGCGGAAGCGGTGCGCGAGCAGCCAGTAGGTGAAGACGCCCTGGTCGACCTTGCCCATCTGCCACGGCCCCGCGATCACGCCGCAGCGGTCGATCACCGCGCTGACGCCGTAGGTCTCGGCGTACTCGGCGATGAGCAGCTCGGCCGAGAGCTTCGTCGTCCCGTAGAGGGTGCGGGCGCCCTCGAGCGGGAGGTCCTCGGCCACGCCGCGGTCGCTGAGGCCGGGGACGTCCTGCTCGGCGGCGAGCTCGAAGCGCGTCTCGGTCTCGGTGACCCGCGCCCGCTCGAGCGTCTGCACCGGGTACACGCGCGAGGTCGACAGGAAGACGAACTGCGCGCGCTCGCGGCGGGCCAGCTCGAGGCAGTGGTAGGCGCCGACGAGGTTGGTCTGGACGAGGTAGTCGGGCGAGCCGTCGACGCCGGCCAGGACGGAGGGCTCGGCCGAGCACTCGACGATGGCGTCCAGCCCGGTCGTCGCCAGCACGTCGTCGCGCACTCGCACGTCGCCGTGGACGAAGCCGACGCCCGCGGCGCGCAGGCGTTCGAGGTTCAGCTCGGCGCCGCGGCGCTTGAGGTTGTCGAACGCGAGCACCTCCCAGTCGGGGTGCAGCTCGGCCAGGCTGACGGCGAGGTTGGCCCCGACGAAACCGGCGCCCCCGGTGATCAGCACGCGCGGCACGGCGGCGGAGTCTAGGCCGGGCGCGCCGGGGCGCGGCCTACCCTGCGCAGGCGTGAACGTCGCTTCGCCCGTCCGATCGCGGTGGCTCCCCTCCCCGCGCCGCGTCATCGACGCGCGCGACGTGTGGCTCGGCATCGCGCTGATCACGCTGCTCGGCGCGGTCGTGCGCTTCGCGACGCTGGGCCTGCAGAGCTTCTGGCTCGACGAGGCGTTCACGATCCACGCGCTGCGCCGCCCGTTCGGGACGATGGTCGACGACGTCCTCAACACGCAGGCGCAGCCGCCGCCGTACTTCATCCTCGCGTGGGGCTGGATCCGCGTCTTCGGCTCCGACGAGGTCGGCCTGCGGTCGATGTCGGCGCTGTTCGGGACGGCGACGATCCCGGTGGCCTGGGGGATCGGCAGGGCCGTGATCGGCCGGCGCGCGGGCCTCGTGCTGGCGCTGTTCACCGCGCTGGCGCCGCCGCTCATCTGGTACTCGCAGGAGGCGCGCGCCTACGCGCTGGTGATCCTCCTCTCGGCGCTCTCGCTGCTGTTCTTCGCGCGCATGCTGCGCGAGCCGCGGCGGCGCGACCTCTGGCTGTGGGCGGCGACGTCGCTGATCGCCGTCGCCTCGCACTACTTCGCGCTGTTCGTGGTGGTGCCCGAGGCCGCGTGGCTTGTGGCGCGCGTCGTCGACCGGCGCCGCGACTGGCCGCCGTTCGCGCTGCTCGTCGCCGGGCTCGGCGCGCTTGCGCCGCTCGTCCTCTACCAGCGCGAGCACGGCGGCGCCGACTGGATCGGGATGCTCGACCTGTCGGACCGGCTCCGCACGGCGGCGGCCTTCGCGGTCAGCGGCCAGATCGTGCCTTCGCCGTTCCGCGACGAGTGGTGGTTCTCGGGGCTCGTTCTGGCGCTGCTCGCGGTGGCGGCGGTCGTCGCGCTGCGGCGCACGGCGGGCCCGGCGCGGACGCGGACGGTCGCGCTGCTCGTCGTGGGCCTCGGCGGACTCGCGCTGCCGCTCGCCGCCGCCGCGGTGGGGAGCGACTTCGTCCTGGACCGCAACCTCCTGCCCCTGTGGCTGCCGCTCGTGGCCGTGGTCGCCGTCGCCCTCGCGACGGTACGGCCGCCGGTCGCGCTCGCCGTCGCGGTGGCGCTCGCCGGGTGGTTCGCCTACATCGACGTGCGCGACGTGAGCGAGGAGGGTCTTCAGCGCGAGGACTGGCGGGAGATGTCGTCGATGATCGGCCTGCCGCTGGAGGACCGCATCATCGAGATGGACCCGTGGTGGCAGCTCGACCCGCTCCGGCTGCACCAACCGATCATGTTCGACTACGGCACGCCGAAGCGGGTCAGGCAGGTCATCACGTTCACCTACGAGGGCCTCGTGCCCTACGGCGAGCCCCGCAGCACGAAGGCGCCCGGGCCGCCGTTCCGCGAGGTGCGGCGCCTGAACAAGCAGCACTGGCGGATCGTCTTCTACGAGTCGCCGCGCCCGGTCAGGATCGAGCCCGTCGACCTGACGGGCGTCGGTCGCGCGCGGGCGGTGCCGTACTTCCAGCCGTCGATCCTCCCGAAGAAGCGGTGAGCGCCCGCGGGCTGCTGCTCGCCGCCGTCGCCGTGGTCGCGGCGCTCGCTCCCTCTGCTCCGGCCGCCGCGGCCACGGCTCCCGAGGGGTGGCCGTCGCACATGGTCGTCGGCGCGGCCGACGGCCCCGGCGGCGCGCCGGGGGTCGCGTCACGCCGGCTCGACGCGCGGTACCAGTACCTCGCCGGCGGCGTCGACACCGGCAACGGATGGGCGACGTGGAACGAGGAAGGCACGTTCGTCTCGCGCTACGTCGCGGAGTCCCAGCGCGCGGGCGTGCTGCCCGTCCTCACCTACTACATGCTGCTGCAGTCCGGGTCGGGCGGCGGCGACGAGGCACAGCGCGACTTCGCGAACCTGCGCGACGAGCGGCTCATGAAGGCGTACTACGCCGACCTGCGCCTGGCGCTGCGGCGGGTGGGCGACGCGCGCGCGGTGGTGCACGTGGAGCCGGACCTCTGGGGCTACATGCAGCAGCAGGGCGCGCGCGAGGACGACGCCGCGTCCGTCCCGGCCGCCGTGGCCTCCTCCGGCGACCCGGAGCTCGCGGGCCTTCCGGACACGGCCGCCGGCTTCGCGCGGGCGATCGTCCGGCTGCGCGACCGCTACGCGCCGAAGGTCCTCCTCGCCTGGCACCTGAGCACGTGGAGCACGAACGACAGCCCGACGGCGAACGACCTGCCGGGCGCGCGGATCGACGCACTGGCCGCGCGGGCGGCGCGCTTCTACCGGTCGCTGGGCGCGTCCTTCGACCTCGTCTTCAACGACGTGGCCGACCGCGACGACGGCTTCCGCCGCGTCGTCCTTCGCGAGCAGCGCGTCGCGCACCACTGGGGCCGCGGCGACGTCCGGCGCCACCTGCGCTTCCTGCGCGGCGTCTCGCGCGCGCTCGACCGCCCGATCGTGATCTGGCAGATCCCGCTCGGCAACCGGCGCCTGCCGAACACCCGGGGCCGCTACCGCGACAACCGCGTCGACCTGCTCCTCGGCTCTCGTCCCAACCTGCGCCGCGCGCGCGACGCCGGTGTCATCGGCCTGCTCTTCGGAGCGGGAGCCGAGGGCTGCACGACGCCCGCGACCGACGGCGGCCACTTCTACCGCCTCGCGCGACGGCTGGCGCGCGCACCTGTGAGGCTCTGACCCCCCCTAGCGGTCGAGCGCGTCGAGCCGACGCGCGATGTCGTCGAGCCGCCGGCGTAGGTCGGCGCGCTCCTCCGCCGCCTCACGGCGGGTGGCGATGAACCCGCTCGGCTGCGGCGGCGGTCAGGATCGCGACGAACCCGATGCCGACCAGCATCACGATGATGGCAATCACTCGACCACCATCGGACTCCGGCTGGATGTCGCCGTAGCCGACGGTCGTGACGGTCGTCATCGCCCACCACACGCCGTCCCAGGTCGAGAGGTGCTGCGATTTCTCCACGGCGGCGAAGGCGGCTCCACCCCCGAGGACAGTGAGCAACGCAAGGACGCTCGCGTCGCGCACGCCCTCGGTGGAGAGAAGGCGGCGAGCGAGGTCGGCCGCGCGCATCAGCCGCAGCAGCCGTAGAAGGCGGAACACACGGGCGGCCTGCAGGCTCGCGGGCAGAAACGGCGGCGTCAGCAGCACGATTGCGAGGTCGAGCGGGTGGCTGCGGATCCAGCGCACGGGCTCGGGTACGACGCGCACCATCACGACGACCTGGATCAGGAACGCGCCCCAGATCGTCCAGTTCAGGACGTCGGTGACTGCGTCCCATGGCTGATCGAGGTCGCTCTGGTCAAGGGCGATCGCCGGAATCGTCAGGAGAGCCGCGACAAGCAGCGGAACCTCCATCCGCGCCTCGATTCGCCGCGCCCGTTCGTGCACGGGGAGGAACTTCGACACATACGCAAGCCGCCCTGCGCACTGAGCGGCGGTGGGGCCGGTTCAACTGACGCGCCGCCGGTACCGATACAGCCTCAGTCCGCTGTCGACCAGAGGTCGTTCCCCATGAGGCGTCGCCTCGCCGCACTCGCTCTCGCCGCTGCCTTCGCCGCCGCCCCCGCGGCCGCGCCCCTTCCCGCCGGGTCAGCCTTCGGGCCTGCGTCCGCGCTCGCCAAGTCGTGCGGCGGCGGGTACACCCACGGCGTCATCCGCGGCGCGCACAAGTGCCTGAGGCGCGGCCAGTTCTGTGCGCGGGGCGCCGAGCGCGACTACCACCGCTACGGCTTCCACTGCCACAAGCAGGACGCCCGCGGCAACTACCACCTCACCTGATGCCGTTCCGGTTCAATCGCCGCCGCTCGCTGGGCAACGGATTCTGGGTCGGAGTCGGCAGGCGCGGGCCGAGCGTCGGGCGACGGGGCAGGCGCGTGAGCGGTTCGCTCTCGCGCCGCGGGCCGGGCATCAGCGTCCGGCTCGCGAAGGGGCTCTCCTGGTTCAAGCGCCTCTAGTCTCCGCGGGACATGGCGCGTGCGATCGCCCTCCTGCGCGGGATCAACGTCGGCAAGGCGCGGCGGATCGGGATGGCCGATCTGCGGGCCGCGCTGGAGGCGGCGGGCTATGGAGACGTACGCACGCTCGGGCAGAGCGGGAACGTGGTGCTCTCCGCCGACGCGTCGGGCGACGCGCTGGCGCGTGAGCTCGAGAAGGTGATCTCGGGCGCGATCGGTGTCGATCCGCTCGTCGTCGTGCGCACGCCTCGCCAGCTCGCCGCCGTCGTCGAGCGCAACCCGCTCGGCGACGTGGTGGCCGAGGAGCCGCGCCGGTGCCTCGTCCACTTCCTCTCCGCCAAGCCGGACGCCGCGGCGCTGCGCACGCTGCGGTCCGCGGACGTCGCCCCCGAGGTCTTCGCCGCGCACGGGCGCGAGCTGTACTCGTGGCATCCCGACGGACTGCAGAACTCGAAGCTCGCGAAGCTCCTCGCCGACGCACCGCTCGGCGTCACCGTCACCAACCGCAACTGGAACACGGTGACGAAGCTGCTCGCGCTGGCGCAGGACTAGCCGAGGAGCAGCGGCACCGGGTCGACCGGGGTGCCGTTGTGGCGGACCTCGAAGTGCAGGTGCGGCCCGGTCGAATGGCCGGTCGAGCCGACGCGGCCGATGACCACGCCGCCGCTGACGGATTGGCCGCGGACGACGCTGATGCTGCTCAGGTGCGCGTACCAGGACTCGAAGCCGAGCCGGTGCGTGACGATCACCAGGTTGCCGTAGCCGAAGGCGTTGTAGCCGGCGTCGCGCACGATGCCGACGCCACCGGCGCCCACCGGCGTTCCCATGGCGGCGGGGAAGTCGACGCCCTGGTGCGGGCGCGAGCCGCGCCTCCCGAAGCCGTCGGTGATCGGGCCCGCGAGCGGGCGGAGGAAGCGGACGGGGGTGTTGGCGGGCGAGATGCGTGGGGTGCGGGGCGCGCGGCGGCGGGCGGAGCGGCCGCGCCGGAGCGCGCGGATGGTCGCCGGGCCCGCGACCCCGTCGGCGGTCAGGCCGCGGCGGCGCTGACACGTCCGGACGGCGGCAGCGGTCGCGGCGCCGAAGCCGCCGTCGATCGAGCCCGCGAGGCAGCCGCGGCGGCGCAGGAGGAACTGGAGGGCCGCGACGTCCCAGCCTCGCTGCCCGGCGCGCAGCGGCCGCGAGCCGAGGCGCGGGCGGCCGCGGCGGCCGAGCGCGCGGCGCGTGCGCGGACCGGCGATCCCGTCGGCAGGCAGGTGGTGGCGGCGCTGGAAGCGCTTGACGGCGCGGCGCGTCCCCGGCCCCTTGATCCCGTCGACCGGCCCGCCGTAGAGGTGCAGCGCCTTCAGCGCGACCTGCAGTGCGGCAGTGTCCGAGCTGACGCCGGCCTGCGCGGGGGCCGGAGCCGCCGCGAACGCGAGCATGGTGACGATGGCCGCGCAGGCAGCGGCCGTGGGGATCCCCCAAGCCATCGCTCCGATCGTCGGTGACGATCTCGCGATTCCCGGCCGGTGCGCGACCTTGCACGGGATTGCGCGCCTGAGGCGGTGGGCGAACGGGAGCGACTCCGGCATCCTGGCGCGCTACTGTTACATCGATGATCGTCGATCTATCTCTCGCGCCGAAGCAGAAGCGCCCGGCCGGCGAGGCGTGCTGCGAGCCCGTCGTGTTCCCGGACCTCACTCCTGATGACGCCGCCGACGTCGCGAAGATCGCGAAGGCGCTCGCCGACCCGGTGCGGGTCCGGCTCGTCGACGTCCTGCGCAAGCACGCCGGCGAGGTCTGCGTGTGCGAGCTCGTGCCGCTGTTCGACATCTCCCAGCCCACGCTCTCCCACCACCTGAAGAAGCTGCGCGACGCCGGGATCGTGGGCGTCGAGCGGCGCGGGCTGTGGGCCTACTACTACGTCAACCCGAAGTCGCTGGAGGTCCTGCACGCATGGCTGTCCTGAGGCCGCATCTCGCCCTGACCGTGACCGACGTCGGCCGGTCGATCCGGTTCTACGAAGCGCTGTTCGGGACGCCGCCCGAGAAGGTGCGCGACGGATACGCGAAGTTCTCGGTCGCCTCCCCCGCCCTGAACTTCACGCTGAACGCAGGGGAGCGCGGCTCCCTGGGAGCCTTCGACCACGGCGGGATCCAGGTCGCGACGACGGAGGACGTGCTCGCAGCTCGCGAGCGGCTCGTGGCCGCCGGCCTCGCCGCGTTCGACGAGATGGACACGACCTGCTGCTACGCGCGGCAGGACAAGATCTGGGTGCGCGATCCGGACGGCACGCCCTGGGAGGTCTTCGTGACGCACGCCGACGTCGACGACGCGGACGCCGGGCCCGCCGACTGCGGCTGCGGCACGAGCGGGTGCTCCTGCGCCGCCCGAGGAGCCGCCGACGTGTGCTGCCCGTCGTGACCGAGCTGCAGCTCCACGACCCCCAGACCCGCTAGCGCCGGATCGCGCCCTCCGGCGGCGGGCTACGTCGACCCGCTCGGGGGGAGCTGCGAGATGTCGAAGATGCCGCCCATCGTGCCATCGGACAGGCGCGCACGCCCCTGGATCTGGGAACCGGCGCCGTTGATGGCGGTCTTGAAGACGAAGGTGACCTTCCCGTCGGGGGCGACCGCCAACTGGCTGGCGAAATGCGCCCCCGAGGTCTGGCTGACGTCGAAGATCGGGCTCACGCTCGAGCCGAGGCGAGCACGTCCCTTGACGGGGGTGTTGCCAATGCCGTCGCCGGCGTTGTCCCAGACGAAGGTTGCCTTCCCGTCGTTGGGCGCGACCGCCACCTGGGGGTTCGAGTGCGACGGACCGCTGGAGGTGTCCGCGCTGGTGGAGACGTCGAAGATCCCGCCCATGAAGCCGCCGGCGGTGCGCGCACGCCCCAGGATGATGTTGGTGCTGCCCGACTGGTTGCTCCAGATGAACGTGACCTTTCCGTCGGGGGCGACGCTCAACTGCGGAGAGGTGCCGCCCGAGCTCGAGACGTCGAAGACCGGACTGATGCTGGCGTCGGCGGCGCGCGCACGGCCCTCGACACGCTGGGAGCCGCTGACCTCCCGGTGCCAGATGAAGGTGGCCTTCCCGTTCGAATCGACCGCCACGTGCAGCCCGCCGGGGAAGCTGGCGGCCGGCGAGACGTCGAAGACCCCGCCCATGGTGCCGTCCGAAAGGCGCCTGCGGCCCTGGAAGGTCGTCGGCGGCCCGCCCACGGCCTTCCCCCACGCGAAGGTGACAGCCCCGTCGGGGGCGACGGCCAGCTCGGGCGCGAACGCGTAGGCGCCGCCGCCGGTCGGGGACGGTGCGACGGTGAAGATGCTGCCCAGGGTGCCGCCCGAGGTGCGCCGGCGCGCGTGGATGACGGGCGGGGTGCTCCCGCTCTGCCAGACGAACGTGACGGTCCCGTCGGGAGCGACGGCCAACCGCGGCGGCCCGGCCGAGCCGGCGTTCTGCCCCGGGGTGGAGAGGTTGAAGACAGCGCCCAAGGTGCCATCGGGGGCGCGCGCACGTCCTTGGACGATCCAGCAGCAGGTGGTGTCGCCCTCGGTGTCCGACCCGTCGAAGCGGAGCCAGACGAAGGTGGCCTTCCCGTTGGGATCGACGACCACCTGGGGCACGTCCGCGTTCTGGCCGGCCGCGGAGATATCGAAGACGCCGCCCAGGGTGCCGTTCGCGAGGCGCCTGCGGCCCTGGATGATGTCCTTGCCGCCGTTGGCCGAGCCGTCGCGACGCTTCCAGACGAAGGTGACGTCGCCGTTGTTGGGGTTGGTCGCGACCTCGGGGAGGTCGGCGTCCCCCTCGGCAGCCCCGGCACTTGTGGCCGCGGTCAGCATCAGCAGCGAGGAGGCGGCGAGGACGACGGCCGCGCGGAAGAGGGATGAGCGACTCGGAGTGGTCACCGATCCAGTCTACGCCTGCTTGTCAAGCCGGTTTTTGGTGCAAATACCCAGGCCGAGCAGCGCGCGTCAACCAAACGACGCGAAAGATCGAGGGTCGGCGCTTACCGAGGGTGAGCGAGGGGACTCGAACCCCCGACCGCCTGGACCACAACCAGGAGCTCTACCAGCTGAGCTACGCCCACCACGTGCGTCGGCGAAGGGTATCGCGCGGTGCGGCGCGGTGGAGGGTGTCGGCGGCCGCCGGAGCGGCGCGCCGGTCACGCCGCTCGCAGGGCCTCGGCGAGTTGGTCGGCGGAGTCGACGCCGAGCTTGCGCGCGGCGCTCTGCAGCTCGACCTCGACAGTCCGGGGCGTGAGGAAGAGCGCCTGGGCGATGTCCCTCGGGGTCCTTCCCTCGGCGGCGAGGGTGACGACGCGGCGCTCGGCCGCGGTCAGGGCGTCGGTGCTGCTCGTCAGCGAGGGCACGGGCTCCCCCGCGGCGGCCAGCGCGTCGGCGGCTTCGCGCATGACCCCGTCGCCGCCGCACGCCGCCGCGAGCTCGAACGCGCGGCGGAGGGAATCGGCGTCCGGCGCGGCCTTGCCGTAGGCCAGCAGCGCCCGCGCGTACTCGAACCGGCCGAGCGATCCGCTCAGCACGTCGACCGCCTCGCGCAGCGTGTCGACGGACCCCGACAGCTCGCCGAGCAGCCGCAGCGCGTGGCCGATCGGGCGCGGCGCTCCGAACGCGCGGGCGACCTCCACCTCCTCGCCGACGGTCGCGATCGCCTCGTCCGTCCTGCCCAGGCGGTGCAGCGCGACCGCGCGCAGGCTGCGCCACGGCCCGATCGCCGGGTTGGCGACGCCGGGATACCGGGTCACCAGCTCGTCCGCCGCCGCGAGCGCCTCCTCGTAGCGCCCCTGCGCGACGAGCACCGCGAGCCGCGAGACGAGCCAGAACCTCACGCCGTCCGACCCGTCGCCGATGTCCCCCTGGTGCGTGAGGGCCTCCGCGGCGCCGTCGAGGTCGCCGCGGGCGAGACGGGTGTCGGCGAGGAACGCTGCGCAGTACGTCAGCGCCGGCCCGCCGTACTGGTACTCGACGAACTCCTCGCGCGCGCGCAGCAGCAGGTCCTCGGCCTCGACGAGGTCGCCCCGCAGCCCCGCGACGAACCCGCCCCACATCCGGTTCCCGGACACGATGAACAGCGACCCGCGCCGCTCGCCGTCCTCGATCGCCCGCGCCCACGAGGCCATCTCCTCGGGGTCCTCGGTCAGCGTCAGCACGTTGTTGGCCGAGATGGTCAGGAGGCCGTTGTCTTCCTCGATGAGGTCGTCGCCGCTCAGCGCGGAACGCGCCATCGCGCGGCAGTGGTCGGCCGGCGCGCCGCCGTACGTCTGGACCAGCGCGGCGATGGCGGCGAGCATCTTCGCCCCGGTCGGCGCGTCCGGCGGCGGGACGGGGTACTCGGCCAGCGCCGCGAGCCGCGCGGGGTCGCCCCCGCCGAACATCACGCCGACGATCTCCATCGTCTCGATCATCAGGCGCAGGTCCTCGTGGCCGTCGGGCAGCTCGGTGGCCGCGCGCCGCGCGACGGCCACCGCCTGCGCCGCGCCGCCGGTGAAGATCAGCGTCCGCGCGAGCAGCCGCGCGGCGCGGGCGCGGGTGGTCGGATCGGTCAGAGAGTCGTAGGCGGCCTGGAGGTGCTCGAGCGCGTCCGGCGCGTGGCCCTGCACCGCGGCCGTCCCGAGCTCGAGCAGCAGCTCGGGCCGCACGTCCTGCGGCGCCGGCTCCTCGAGCGCCCGGCGCAGGTAGGCGACGGCGCTCTCGGGCGCGCCGCGGCGCATGGCGGAGGAGGCCGCGTCGCGCAGGATCGCCGCCACGCGGGCGTCGCCCCGGCGCGGCGACATCAACAGCTGCGACGCGACCTGGTCGGCGGAGGCGCCGATCGACGTCAGCACCTCGGCCGCCCGCGCGTGCTGCAGCTCGCGCTCGCCCGGCGACAGCTCGTGGTAGACGGCGTCGCGCACCAGCGGGTGGACGAACCCGAGCGGCGGCTCGGGGCGCAGGATCTCGGCGGACACCAGCGCGCCCGTCGCGTGCGCGACCTGCCACTCGTCGAGGTCGGCGAGCTTCGCGACGGCGCCGAGGTCCGCCGCCTCGCCGAGGACCGCCACGCCGCGCGCGACCGCGACCGCCTCGCGCGCCAGCTTCGAGAGCCGCCGCAGGACGGGCCCGGCGACCGCCCTCGGGCCCGTCTCGCGCACGACGCGCGCATGCATCGCGACCGGGCTGACGCGGTCGGACTCCAGCGCGGTGAGGAGCTGGCGGAGGAGCAGCGGGTTGCCGCCCGTGGCCTCGTGGCAGGAGGCGCAGAACGCGTCGTCGGCGTCGGGGCTCAGGCGGGCGCGGACCAGCTCGCGGGTCCCCGCCTCGGTCAGCGGGCCGGGGCGCACGGACGCCGTCGCCGGGTCGTTCGTGATCTCGGCGAGCAGGGCGGCGTCGGTCGGGGCCTCCGCCGAGCGGACCGTCGCGGCAACGAGGATCGGCTGGCCCTCGAGCCGGCGGACGAGGTACGCGACGAAGCGCAGCGACGGCGGGTCGCACCACTGCAGGTCGTCGATCGCGAGCAGGAGCGGCTGCTGGGCGGCGAGGTTCAGCGCGAGCCAGAAGAGGCCGTGCAGCGCGGCGAACGAGACGTCCTCCCCCTCCTCGCCACTGTCCGGCGCGCCGAAGACCTGCGCGGCGCCCGCCGCGGCGCCGGCCAGCGCCCGCTCGCGGACCGCCGGGTCGGCGACCGCGGCCTCGAACAGCTGGCGGACGACGCCGAAGGGGAAGTCGCGCTCGAGCTCCCCGGCGCGGGCGAACAGGGTGAGGGCGCCGGCCGCCGTCGCCTGCCTTCGCGCCTCGGCGAGCAGCCGCGTCTTCCCGATCCCCGCGGGCCCCTCGACCAGCACGACCCGCCCCTCCCCTTCCAGTGCCTCGGAGACGAGGGAGGAGAGGGCGGCGACCTCGCGGTCGCGTTCGACGAGGTGGGCGGTGGAGGCGCGGGCGGCGGTGGGTGGCGCCGCGGCGGTCCGTGGCGACGCCGCCGCCGCACCGCTCGGCGCGGCCTCCCCGGTCGATGAGGGAGTGGCTTGGGGCGAAGCCGTCCCGGAGGGCGCCGCCGCTCCGGCCGCTCCGGCGTCGCTTCTGAGCAATCGCTCGTGCAGCGCCACGAGCGCCGCTCCCGGGGTCGTGCCGAGCTCGTCGCGCAGGAGCGTCCGGAGGTCCTCGTACGCGCGGAGTGCCTCGGCGACGTTGCCGCCGGCCGCGAGCACCTCCATGAGCGCCGCCCGCGACGACTCGCGGAACGGCGCGGCCTCGACCGCGGCCCGGGCGGCGCGCTCGGCGGGCGCGAGCTCGGTCCCGCGCAGCTGCGCGCCGACCGTCGCCACGGCCTCCAGCGCCTGCACCCGCAGGTCCGACAGCTCCGCGCGCCGCTCGTCGATCCACGGCGCCTCCAGTCCCGGCAGCAACCCTCGGTCGGCGATCGCCAGCGCGGCCTGCGCCGGGCCCCACGCCCCCCGCCAGTCCGACGCGCCGAGCGCCGACGAAGCGCGCTGCATCGCCTCCTGCGCGACCTCCCAGTCCACCCACGCGTCCTCGGGCAGGACGAGCGTCAGCTCGGCGCGCCCCTCCAGGACGCCGGCCCCGAGCGCCTTGCGCAGCCGGGACAACGGCGGCGCGAGCGCCTCTCCCCCGCCGGGCGCGTCACCGTCCGGCCACACCGCCTCGACCAGCTCCTCGCGCCGCACGGGGCGATCGCGATGCAGGACGAGGTACGCCATCAGCAGGCGCCCCTGGCGCCCGGGCAGCTCGATCTTCCGGCCGTCCAGCTCGACGCTGAGCCGGCCGCAGAGCGAGATCCGGGTCGCGCCGAGATCCATCACGATTCGCGCAACCTACGACAGTTGAGTGTCGTTCAACAACGCAGCGCGCGTGCCGCGATCAACGCTGGGGAAAGCAGAGCGATGATGGAGCTGAATCGCATCGCGGAGCTGGAGCACGTGCTCGAACTGGAGCGCGCCCGCCGCAGGGCGATCGAGCAGGGCCTCGACCGCCTGAGCGACCGCTGCGCCCACCTCGCCCGCGAGAATGCGGCGCTGCGCGAGCTCGTCCCCGCGCACCTCGAGCTGCCCGAGCTCGTCTAGATCCTCTGCACTGTCCTGGATAGGCGTCGCATAGTGACGCTCAACCAGGACGGTCTACGCCAAGTGGTCCGGGATCGGCGCTCCCGCGCGGCGGTTCACCGACACCGCGTACGCGCGCGGGCGGAACAGGAGGATCTCGTCGTCGGTCGTCTCGATGCCGTCGATCATCCGCGTCGGGTCGAAGACGAGAACGTCGTCGGGCGACTGCTCGCGGCCGGTCTCGACGCCCGTCAGCTCGAGCCGGCCGACCTCGACGGTCTCGCGCTCGTCCGGCCACTTCACGGTCGGGTCCTCGATCGCGTCCTCGTCGGACGCGATCGCGACGAGCAACCGGAACGCGGCTCCGGACCGCGAGCGGATCTCCTCTTGCAGGTAGTCGCCGCCGCGCGCCTTGGCGTCCTCGTCGCTCAGCTCCTGGACGCCCTCCTCGGGATCGAGCCGCCAGCGCACGTGCCTCACCTCGCCGTCCGCGCTCGTCCAGCGGAAGGCGTGGATGCTGTTGTAGATGACGGTGGCGTAGGACGCCGGAGGCGGCGCGCCGAGCGCGGCCTGGATCGCCGGCAGCGCCTCGGGATGGGCCTCCAGGAACGCACCCACCGCGGCCATGTCCGGCTGGCCGGTCGACGGATCGGGCCGCCTCGCCTTGGTGAACGCGTGGAAGTCCTCGACGGTCCGCACGAAGAACTGCGGCAGCGAGAGGCCGACCATGTCGGTGCGCACCTCGTCGTCGACGTACACCTTGATCGCGACGCCGCGCCCCTCGCGCGCGTAGTCGGGGATCCCGGGGTCGCCGCCGCCGTTGGAGAACCGCACGGTGGCCCGGAACGTCTCGCCGGTCAGGTGCGCCGCGCGCGACAACGACGCCGCGGCCGGCGTCGCGGTGAACGTCGCCGCCATCAGCGTCCCCTTCGCGTGCGCCGCCCGAGCACCCTCATGCGATCCGGAAACCGCGTTGATCGCGTCGACGACCTCGACCGGCGTCGGGCCGCTCATGCGAGCGCCAGCTCCACCGCGCGCTCGGCGTGCAGCGCCGTCGTGTCGAAGACGGGGACCGGCGAGTCCGAGGCGCCGATCAGCAGGTCGATCTCCGTGCAGCCGAGCAGCACGCCCTCGGCGCCGTCGTCCACCAGCGAGCGGATGATCCGCCGGTACTCCTCGCGCGAGGCGTCCTCGACCCGCCCGCGGCACAGCTCGTCGTAGATGACCTCGTGCACGATCCGCCGATCCTCCTCCCCAGGGACCAGGACGTCGAGGCCGTGCCGATCCCGCAGCCGCCCGACGTAGAAGTCCTGCTCCATCGTGTACGCCGTCGCGAGCAGCCCGACGCGCTGCAGACCGGCCGAACGAACCGCCTCCGCCGTCGTGTCCGCGATGTGCACGAACGGCACGTCGCCCAGCGCCGCGACGATCGCGCCCGCGAGCTTGTGCATCGTGTTCGTGCACAGCACGAGCAGCTCGGCGCCGGCCGCGACGAGCCCGCGCGCCTCGCGGGCCAGCAGCGCGCCGGCCTCGTCCCAGCGCCCCGCGCGCTGCAGCTCCTCGACCGGCGCGAAGTCGACGGACCGCAGCACGCAGTCCGCCGAGTGCAGCCCGCCCAGGCGGCGGGCCACGGCCTCGTTGACGAGCCGGTAGTACTCGCTCGACGACTCCCAGCTCATCCCGCCGAGGAGCCCGATCCGCTTCATGCGTTCAGGCGGACGGGCAACGTCTTCAGCTGGTTGACGAACGGCGACTCGACGTACTGCGCCTCCCCGCACAGCGCCATCGCCGGGAAGCGCTTGAGCGTCTCCTCGAACAGGACCTGCAACTCGAGCCGCGCGAGCGCCGTGCCGAGGCAGTAGTGCCGCCCGCCCGCGCCGAAGGCCTGGTGCTCGGGGTTGCGCTCGGCGTCGAAGCGGTCGGGATCCTCGAAGCGCGACTCGTCGCGGTTCGAGGAGACGTACCACATCACCACCTTGTCGCCCTCCGGGATCCGCTGCCCGTGCAGCTCGGTCTCGCGCGTCGTCGTGCGCGCGAAGTGCGCGAACGCCGGGAACATCCGCAGCGACTCCTCGACCGCGCCCGGCACGAGCGACGGGTCGGCGAGCAGCTTCGCCCGCTCCTCCGGATGCTCCATCAGCGCGCGCATCCCCGAGCAGTACGTCGCCTTCGTCGAGTCGTTGCCGGCAGCCATCAGGAGGAAGAACCCCATGACGATCTCGTGGTCCTCGAGCCGCTCGCCGTCGACCTCCGCGTGCACGAGGACGGAGGTCAGGTCGTCGGTCGGACGCTGGCGCCGCGCCGCGATCATCGCCCCGCAGCGCTCGAACATCTCGGGGATCTCGTGCTCGGCCAGCGAGTGCGTCCCCTCGGGGTTCATGTCCGGGTCCCCCGCGGCCATGATCGTGTTCATCAGGCGCGCCCAGTCGACGTCCTCCTCGGGCGGGATCCCCATGAAGCTCCCGATCACGCGCGCGACCACCGGCTGCGCGACGTCGTCGACCAGGTCGCAGGTCTCGCGCCCCTCCAGGCGATCGAGCACCTCGACGACGATGGTGCGGATCTCGTCCTCGTGCTCGGCGATCCGCTTCGGCGTGAAGCCCCGCTGGAACAGCGCCTTGAGCCGGTCGTGCTTGGGCGGGTCCATCCCGATGAACATCGCCTGGATGAGCTCGACGGGGAGAACAGCGTGGCGCAGCGAGGTGATCCCGTTCGCCGAGGAGTACGTCTCCCAGTCGCGGCTGACCGCGTGGATGTCGTCCCACGTGGTGACCGACCAGAAGCCCTCCTCGTCGGGGTACTCGGTGATGCGCTCGGTCCAGTGGATCGGGCACTGGCTGCGCATCTGGCGGAACAGCTCGTGCGGCGGACCGCCGTGCCAGTGCTCGCGCTCGGTGACGAGGACGCCGTCGAGAGAGGAGCGTTCGGGCGTGGTTGCCATGGGGGGACACTAACCCGCGACGAGCGGCCTGGGGGGTCGGACGCGAGCAAAAGACAGGGGTGCCACCCCTTTGTGCGCGCGGCGGGCCGGAAGCAGAGTGCCCGCCATGCCCCGCACACGCCTCCTCACCGCCGCCACCGCCGCCCTGTTCCTCGCCGTCGCCGGTCCCGCGGCCGCGACCGAGCCGGTCAACAACGACCTCGCCAAGGCCTATCCGATCTCGGGCGGCGACATCGACGCCGCCTACGTCCTCACCAGCGCGGATCGAGAGACTGGCGAGCCGCAGATCAGCGGTCAGGGCGAGACGGTCTGGTTCAAGTGGAAGGCCGCCGCGAGCGGCGGCGTCATCGCCGACGTCTGCGGCGCCCCCGACAGCCACTACATCAAGGCCTACAAGCTGAAGGCCGGCGCCCAGAGCGTCGCGTTCGCGAGCCTCGAGGCCGCGCGCGCCGGCGATCCCTTCCCGCTGGCCTCGGACAGCTTCTGCCGGGTGCGCTTCCGCGCCGTCAAGGACGTCTCCTACTGGCTGCAGATCGACCACGGCGGCAACACCGACGCCTGGAACATGCTCTTCACGCAGGACACCATGAAGCCGGCGCTGCCGTCGTGGAACATGGCGTGGTCCGGGCTGATGGGCCCGGCCTTCGACGTCGCGTTCAAGAGCGCGCAGAGCGACGTCTCGTTCCTGTGCAACCTCGACGGCACGAGCTGGCAGACCTGCTCGAGCCCGAAGAAGCTGAGCGGCCTCGGCGAGGGCTTCCACGCCTTCGGCGTCCGTGCCATGGACGGGCACGGCAACCTCGGCAACTCGCTGACGCAGAACTTCAAGGTCGACGCCACGGGCCCGGCCACCACGATCACGACGCCCGCCGGCTCGACGACCGTCGCGTTCGCCGCGAGCGAGAAGGGGACGTCCGAGTGCTCGGTCGACGGCGGCGCCTTCAAGGCGTGCGCGTCGCCGTTCACCGTTCCGGCGCTGGCCGCCGGCAACCACACCGTCGCCATCCGGTCCAAGGACGGCTTCGGCAACGTGGGCGCGCCCGCGACCGCGAAGTGGACCGTGGCCGCGCCGGTGACCGCCGCGACCGGCGCGGGCGACGAGCCCGAGACGACGCAGCCCGCCCCGACGACGCCTGCGGGCTCGGCCGCCGAGGCGGGCACGGCGACGACGACGACGTCCACGGCGACGACCACGTCCACGACGACGACGACCTCGGGCACGACGACGACGACCGGCGACGACAACGGCTCGGGCGCGTGCCGCATCACCGTCACGGCGCCGAGGAAGATCTCGCGCGCCACGCTGCGCGGGAAGGGCATGAAGGTCAAGATCGCCGCCGTCGGCCAGGCCTGCGCGCCCGAGGTCATGCTCGAGCAGCGCGGCCGCACGCTCGTCCGCAAGCCGCTCAAGCTCGGCAGCCTCACGCTGAAGGCGCGCCGTGCCCGGCGCGGCAAGGCGACCGTCGTCGCGGGAGCGACGAAGGTCGTCGTCAAGGTCGTCTGACCTGCACGCACGAGCAGGGGCGTCACCGGCGCGGGGCCCGATCGGGTCCCGCGCCACACGTCGTTCTGCGGCCGCGCGGAGAGGCATGGGGGTGCCCGGGCAAAAGACAGGGGTGCCACCCCTTTGAGCCCGCGCCCCGGCGAGCGCAGAGTGCTCCCCATGCCGAGCACACGCCTCCTCACCGCCGCCGCCGCAGCCCTCGCCCTCGCCGCCCCCGCCTCCGCGATGGCCACGAGCCCGCCGCCGAACGACAACTTCGGCCAGGCGATCTCGATCTCCGGGATCAGCAAGCCCGCCCCGATCGCGTACGAGGCCTCGGCCGCGACGTCGCAGGCCGGCGAGCCGGGCATCGGCGACGGTGCCGGCACGGTCTGGTTCAAGTGGAACCCGAACAACGCCGGCGCGACCTGGGCCGACGTCTGCAACGGCGACGTCATCCATCACGTCGCCGTGTGGCGGAACACGCCGGGCACGCCCATCGGGCTCGCCAACCTCCAGTCCGCCAAGACGGGGGACAGCGCCTTCCTGCCGGAGGACATGGAGTGCCGCTTCCACTGGCGCGCCGCGAAGGGCGTCACCTACTACGTGCAGATCGACAACCTCGACACCGTGTGGGACAACATCCTGCGCATCGACCAGGATGCGAGCGCGCCCGCCGCGCCGGCCTTCGACGCCGCGTGGGGCCCGGTCACGAACACGAGCGTCCTGGTCAAGTGGCAGGGCGAGGCCGGCGCGAAGTTCGTCTGCGCCCTCGACGTCCCGCAGTTCACGCCCTGCACCTCGCCGAAGCAGCTCGCCGGCCTGAAGGCCGGCGACCACAACTTCGTCGTGCGCGCCATCGACGCGCACGGCAACGCCGGCGCGCCGGCGTACCACCCGTGGAAGGTCGACCCCGCGTACACCGGGCCGGTCGTGACCCCCGCGGCGGCGACGAGCGAGCCGGCGAGCGTCGCCGAGCAGTCGCAGCAGACCAGCGGCGGTGGCGACGTCGCCGCCACGGCGCCCCTAAAGACCACGCCCCCGCCGCCGGTCGCGTGCACGATCAGCGTGTCGTCCGCGAAGAAGGCCAGCCGCGCCGCGCTGCGCAAGGGGCTGCGCGTGAAGGTCAGCGCCGCGGGCGCCGGCTGCACCGCGGAGGTGTCGCTCAAGCAGGGCCGGCGCTCGCTGAAGTCGCGCAGCGTCACCCTCGCCGCGGGCGCCGCCACGACGGTGAAGCTGGCCACGAAGGGCGCGCGCCGCGGCAAGGTCACGATCGCCGCCGGCGGCGTCACCCGCACCGTTCAGGTCGTCTGAAGTCACACACCGGCGGCAGCTTCGGGGGATACTTCCTCCGATGCTGCCGCCGGGCTCACGTCTTCCCACGCTCGTCCAGGCCGCGTGGCTCGCGCGCGATCCGATCGGTTACTCGCAGTGGATGAACGAGCGCTTCGGCCCGGTCTTCCGCATCAAGTTCCCGGGGTTCCCGCGCTTCGTCTACGTCGCCGACCCGGCGCTCGTGCGCGACGTCTACGCCGCCGACCGCACCGTCGGCCGGGCGGGCGACGCGCGGCGCGACTTCCTCGCGCCCGTCGTCGGCCACCACTCGATGCTCGTCACCGAGGGCGAGGAGTGGCTCGAGCACCGCAAGCTCCTCGGCCCCGCGTTCCACCGCCGCGTCGTCGACGACTACCGCGAGGAGATCGCCGCGATCGCGCGCGCGGAGATCGAGCGCTTCCCGACCGGCCGCCCGTTCGAGCTTCGCCCGCACATGCAGGCGATCACGCTCGAGGTCATCCTGCGCCTGGTCTTCGGGCTGTCGGAGGGGGCGCGGATCGAGCGCCTGCGCGAGCTGCTGCGTGAGCTGCTCGCGGCCGCGAGCTCGCCGCTGCTGCTGCTCATCCCCCCGAAGGTGTTCCTGTTCGCGGGCAACCGCAGGCGCTTCCGCCGCACGCCCGGCCCGCTCGGGCAGTTCCTGCGCGCGCGCGACGAGGCCGACGCGCTGCTCTACGAGGAGATCCGCGAGCGCCGCGCCGCCGGGCGCACCGACGGCACCGACGCCCTGTCGATCATGGTCGCCGACGGCGGGCTCACCGACGAGGCGATCCGCGACGAGCTCCACACCCTGCTCCAGGCCGGGCACGAGACGACGGCGACCGCGCTGGCGTGGGCGTTCGAGCGCCTCGTCCGCCACCCGCACGTCCTCGAGCGCCTGGTGGAGGAGGTGCGGGCCGCAGGCACCGACGAGTACCTGCGCGCGACGGTGCGCGAGGTCCTGCGCTCGCGGCCGGTGATCATCGACACGCCGCGCCTGCTGACCGGCCCGCTGGAGGTCGGCGGCTGGACGATCCCCGCCGGCTGGGTGGTCGCGCCGTCCATCCCGCTCGTGCAGGGCGACGGTTCGTTCGACCCCGACCGCGAGCAGTCGCGCGACGGGTGGATCCCCTTCGGCGGCGGCAAGCGCCACTGCGTCGGCTCGCACCTCGCGCTGCTCGAGCTCGAGGTCGTCATCGCGGAGGTCGTGCGCGCCTGCGACCTGACCACCGGCACCGACGCCGCCGACGAGCCGGCCCGGATGGTCCACGTCACGCTCGCGCCCGCGCACCGCGCGACCGTCGTCGCGCAGCCGGCGCGCGCCCCCGCGCCGCTCCCGGTCTGACGAAGCTGGCGCGGGAGGTTGATTTCCCACGCTACCGTGGGAGGTTCCTACGTCCGCGAGAGGACCCCATGTCGAGAGAGGCCATGGCCCCGTACGCGCGGCCCCATGTCGGACGCAGCGTGCTGGACCTGCTGACCTCGGTCGTCCCGTACCTGGCGCTGAGCGTGCTTGGCTACCTGCTCGTCGACGTCTCGACGCTCGCCGTGTTGGCGATCGCCCCGCTCGCCGGCGGCTTCCTGCTGCGCACGTACATCATGTTCCACGACTGCGCGCACGGCTCGTTCCTGCCGTCGAAGCGGGGGAACGTCTGGCTCGGGCGCGCGCTGGGCGTCATCGTGTTCACGCCGTACGCCAAGTGGAAGCACGACCACGCCGTGCACCACGCGACGGCGGGCGACCTCGACCGCCGCGGCACCGGCGACGTGACGACGTGGACGCTCGCCGAGTACCGCTCCAAGCCGTGGCGCAGCCGCCTCGGCTACCGCCTGTTCCGCAACCCGCTCGTGATGTTCGGCCTCGGGCCGATCTGGGGCCTGCTGCTGCAGCCGCGCCGCGTCGGCAAGACCGACCGCCGGCGCCTGCGCACCAGCGTCCACCTCACCAACCTCGCGCTCCTCGCCGCGCTCGGCGCGCTCGTCTGGCTCGTCGGCTGGCAGACCTACCTGCTCGTCCAGGGCCCCGCCGTCTTCCTCGCCGCCGCCGCCGGCGTCTGGCTCTTCTACGTCCAGCACCAGTTCGAGGACGCCTACTGGGAGAACGCGGACGCCTGGACCTACGCCGACGCCGCGCTGCGCGGCAGCTCGTACCTCAACCTCCCCCAGCCGCTGCAGTGGTTCAGCGGGAACATCGGCCTGCACCACGTCCACCACCTCAGCGCGCGCGTCCCGAACTACAACCTCCAACGGGCGCACGACGGCGTCGACCTCTTCCGCGACGTCCCCGAGCTGTCGCTGATGGACGGGCTGCGGGCCGCGCGGCTGAAGCTGTGGGACGAGGACGCGCAGCGCCTCGTGACGTGGCGCGAGGTCCGGCCCGCGCGGCCGGTCGCTACGCCGCGACCGGATCCGGTCGGATGACCACGGTGTCGGCGATCGGCGTGATGTCGTCGGCCGGCGTTCCCACGTCGCCCGCGTGCTCGCGGATCTTCTCCGCGCTCGACGCCTCGTAGACGCAGAACGTCCCGAGCGTGCCGTCGCCCTCGTCGACGACGTAGCTGCGGATCCAGCGGATGTCGTCCGGATACGACTCGTCCGCGACCTCCGTGGACCGCTTCGCCGCGGCCTCGAGCTCGGCTGGCGAGCCCCACCCGCTGCGCCGCCGGATCATGAAGAGCTGCATGGAACGACCCTCCCGTGAGTTGTGCAGGATGCCTCGCCGGCTGTTCTATCCGCAGCGGGACGCCGAATGCAAACGCGGGACGTCCCATGACGGCCCTGAGCGCCGCGCCTACGACGGCCGCGAGAGCGTCACCGCGAAGAGGTCCTCCGGGTCGCTGTACCAGCCGCTCAGCTCGAGGCCGCTGGCGCGCAGGTCGCGCTCGAGCCGCTCGGCCGTGAACTTCGCGCTGATCTCCGTCCGCAGCTCCTCCCCGCGCACGAAGCGGACGGTGAGGTCGAGGGCGTCGATCCTCACCGTCTGGCGCGAGCGCGCGCGCAGGCGCATCTCGATCCACTCGTGGTCGGGGTCGAAGAACGCGACGTGCTCGAAGGCGGCGAGGTCGAAGTCGGCGTCGAGCTCGCGGTTGACGACCCGCAGGACGTTGCGGTTGAACTCCGCCGTCACGCCGGCCCCGTCGTCGTAGGCGGCCTCGATGATTCCCGGGTCCTTGACGAGGTCCGTGCCGAGCAGCAGGTGGTCCCCCGCGCCCATCCGCGCGCGCAGGTCGCGCAGGAACCGCCGGCGGGCGCCCGGCAGGAAGTTGCCGATCGTCCCGCCGAGGAACACGATCAGCCGCGGGCCGGGAGCCTCGGGGAGGTGGACGAGGTGGCGCTCGAAGTCGCCGACCAGCCCGTGGACGGCGAGGCCGGGGTACTCGCCGACGAGCTCCTCCGCGCACGCGCGCACCGTCGTCTCGGAGACGTCGACGGGCACGTAGCGGGCGAGCGTCCCCGCGTCGCGCAGCGCGTCGAGCAGGACGCGCGTCTTCGTCGCGTAGCCGGCGCCGAGCTCGACGACCTCCGCCGCGCCGGTCGCCTCGGCGATCGCCGCGGCCTGCGACTCGAGGATCGACCGCTCGGTGCGCGTCGGGTAGTACTCGGGCAGCTCGCAGATGCGCTCGAACAGCTCGGAGCCGTACGCGTCGTAGAAGTGCTTGGGCGGCAGCTCCTTGAACGCGCGCGTGAGGCCGTCGAGGACGTCCTCGGCGAGCGTGCGCTCGGTGCCGGCGCTGAGGCGCGAGTCGACGGTGAGCATCAGCCGACCTCCCCCGCGAGCCGAACCCCGCTGAAGATCTGGCGGCGCTGCGGCAGGTCCCAGTTGCGGAAGGTGCGCGTCGCGACGCGCGGCGACGCGGCCCACGACCCGCCGCGCAGGACGCGGTAGCCGCCGCGGAAGAACACCTCGCTGTACTCGCGATACGGGTACGCGCGGAAGCCCGGGTACCCGTCGAACTCCGATGAGGTCCACTCCCAGACGAGGCCGACGCCTTCGAGCGCCGCGGAGGCCCGCTCCCACTCGGCTTCGGTCGGGAGCCTGGCCCCGAGGCTGCGCGCGAAGGCGTCGGCCTCGAACCACGAGACGTGCTGGACCGGGCGGTCGTCGCCACCGGCCCAGCCCATGGGCTGGGTGATGTCGTACTCCTCCTTCCACGCCAACCCTCGTCGCTCCACCACTCGCGGCGCTCGTAGCCGCCGCCCTCGGTGAAGGTGAGCCAGGACGCGTTGGTGACCGGGGTGCGGGTGATGCGGAAGGGCTCGGTCCACGCGTCGTGGCGCGGCCTCTCGTTGTCATAGGCGAAGCCGTCGTCGCCGGCGCCCATCGCGAACGAGCCCTCGTCGAACGTCAGCCACTCCGGGTCGGCCGGGAAGGACGGAAGGTCGGCCGGCGAGCCGCCGGGCAGCCCGCCGAGGAACAGCGCCTGGCGCATCGTCTCGGTGTGCTGGAGCTCGTGCCGGACGACCAGTTCGTAGTAATCGTGGTGCGGCTCGTCCATCACGCCCAGCGTCCGCTCGCGCACCGCGTCGAGGTACTCGAGCGCCTCCTCGCGGCGCAGCAGCTCGACGTCGCCGCGCACCGCGCGCGGGGTCTCGAAGGCGTCGTAGACGGCAGCGAGGTCCTCGCGCAGGAGCGGCTCGCCCGCCAGGCGATGGACGCACCAGAGGTCCTCGTAGGCGGCGATGTGCCCGAGGTCCCAGACGAGCGGGGACATGATCGGGTCGAGCGGGCGGTGCAGGACCTCGTCGTCGAGGTCCGCGACCAGCTCCAGCGTGCGGGAGCGGGCGGCGAAGAGGGCGTCCATTCCCCCACCGTCTCAGAACCTCAGCGGTTGTTACAAGCCAACTTTCCGCGGCTGCAGGTCCTCGTAGAGCGAGGCCGTCGCGCGGGCCACGTCGGCCCAGTCGAAGCGCAGGACGTGCTCGCGGCCGTCGGCCACGAGGCGGTCCCGCAGCGCCCCGTCGGTGAGGACGCGCTCGATCGTCCGCGCCAGCGCCGCCGCGTCGTCGGCGCGGAAGCGCAGGCCCACGTCGCGCGGGACGACCTCCCGCAGCCCCCCGGTGTCCGCTGCCACGCACGGGCAGCCCGACGCCATCGCCTCGAGCGCCACGAGGCCGAACGGCTCGTAGAGGGAGGGGATCACGCACAGGTCGGCGATCCGGTACAGGCCGTGCAGCGCGTCGTCGCCGAGCCAGCCCGCGAACGTGCCGTGGCGATCGAGGCGCAGGCGCTTGGCCTGGTCCTTGAGCTCCTGCTCGTGCGTTCCGGTCCCGGCCACGAGGAAGCGAACCTTGCCGACGCGGCGGATGACGCTCGGCAGCGCGTCGAGCGCGACCTGGAAACCCTTCTCGTACACGAGCCGGCCGGCGAGGAGGACCAGCTTCTCGTCCGGGGCCGCGTACTTCGCGCGCAGCGCCGCGAGGTCGCCGGGGACGTGCAGGTCGGTCGGGTCGATGCCGTTCGGGATCACGGTGACCGCGGCGCGCGGGAGGTCGAACACGGTCGAGAGATGGCCGCGCATGTACTTCGAGCACGCGATGACACGGTCGGCGCGGTGGACCATGCGCTTCTCGACGGTGTGGATGTGCGACTGCGGGTGCTTGTCGACCCAGCCCTGGTGGCGGCCGTGCTCGGTCGCGTGGACCGTGACCACCCACGGGACGCGCATCCGCGCCGACAGCCGCTGCGCCGCCGTCGCCACGAGCCAGTCGTGCGAGTGGACGAGGTCGAAGTCGAAGCGCTCGAGCAGCTCCGCGCCGGCGGCGAGCATGTCGGCGTTCATCTGCGCGATCCAGGCCAGGAACGCGTCGAGGTCATCGCGCGGGAACGCGGGCTCGCGGACGCGGTGGACGACGACGCCGTGGCGCTCCTCCTCGGCGGGCGCATGGTCGCCGCCGCGCGTCAGGACGTGGACGTCCTGGCCGGCCGCCGCCAGCTGCTCGGTCAGCTTGCGGACGTGACGCGCGAGCCCTCCTTCGACGATCGGAGGGAACTCCCACGAGAGGATCAGGACGCGCACGGCGGGCGGAAGGCTATAGCGGCCCCGCCGGCCGCGGTGTGACGCTGCCCGTTGACGCGTCGTTGCCGCGGAAGGAGACTCCCGCGCTATGCGACGGACTGCGCGGCTGCTCGCGGCGACCGTGTGGGTCGCCGCGATCGGGAGCTGCGGCGGCGACGAGCGACGCGCGGACGTGCACGCTGTCCGCTCGCCGGCGCCGAGAACGGCCCCGGAGCCTCCGCCCGCCCGGTCTTCCGGCGCCCACGCGGCGCCGCTGACGCTCCGCGCCGCTCCGCTGCCGAAGCTGCACGTGCCGCGCTACGAGACGACAGGCACCGTGCCACAGGTCTCCGGAACGCGCGGGCTGCGCAGGGTCAACGCGGCACTGTTGGGCATGGTGCTGCGCGACCAGCACCAATACGCGCCGGAAGCGCGACGTGCAGCGCGGCGCCCGCCCTTCCGATACCGCGGCGTCTACCGCACGCGACGGCCGGCGTTCGTCTCGGCGAGCACGGTCGTGGTGAGCGTCGTCGTGCCGCTGTTGGCGCTGTACCCCGGCGGCAACGACGGCAGCGGGTGGCTGTCGACGACCGTTCGCATGCCGTCCGGCGATCGCGTCGCGTTGGTCGCCCTGTTCGCTGACCCGAAGGCCGGGTTGAGGGCACTCGCGGCCGCGACGAAGCGTCTCGTGGCGACGGGCCGAGGGCCGCAGGCCCGCTGTGCGCGCGAGTCGCTCGCCGATCCCACGGTGGGTGACCTCAACGCGCGCGGGCTGCGCCCGCGGCCCCGCAACTACCGCGACTTCGCGCTCACGCCGGGCGGCCTGGTCCTCGCCTTCCATCAGGCGCACTTCTCGGCGCCGCCGTGCGGCCCCATGGCGTTCGTGGTCCCGTACGCGACGATCGACCCTCTCCTCAGCCCGCTCGGCCGCACGCTCGTCGCCGGCGTCGCGCGGCCCCGCTGACCATCGCGACAGCGGCCTCGGGCTAGCCCCACTGGCGGGCCGTCGCGCGCCGATCTACCGTCGTCCGCACATGAGCTTCGACTCCACACCTCCCACGGTCCGCGGCGACCTCGTGGTCCTCACCGCGGGCCGCCGCGGCACCGACGAGGACACCGTCGCGGTCGCCGGCGCGGTGCTCCTCGACGCAGCGATCTCCGGCGTGATCGACGTCACCGGCCGCCGGGTCGTCGGCATCGACCGCCGGCGCGTCGTCGCAGGTCCGCGCGAGCCCGCCGACGCCCTCATGGCCGACCTGCGCTGCCGTCTCGACGCCGTCTCGGCGGACACGCCGCAGGGCTGGATCGAGCGCGTCAACGTGTTCGGCGAGGACGCCGTCGCGCGCGAGCTGATCGACGCCGGCGTCGCGCAGCCGCGGGAGGTCCCGTGGTGGAAGCGCCTCGTCCGCCACCGCACGCTCGACATCGTCGACCAGGAGGCGGTCGCGGCCGCCGCGGCGCGGCTGCACGACGCGACGAGCCCGGTCGGCGCGGCGACCGCGATCGTGCTGCGCGAGACCGACATGCTCGGCGACGTCGTCGGGCGCCGCGACGGACGGCGCATCATGAAGGCGGCCGAGCGCACGCTCAGCGCGCTGCCGAACGCCGTGCAGGCAGTGGCCGCGACGCTCCACGAGCACCGCCGGCGCGCCGACGCCGTCGGCCACTACGCCGACTGAAGGTCGGCGAGCGCGTACGAGCGCCCGCCGGTGATCGATCGCGCGCGGCCGTGGCCCTCGATCGTCGCGTCCTGGCCCGCCTCGCGGAGCACCGCGACGACGAGGACGGACCCGCCGCGCACGTACGCGCAGACGTCGGGCCCCGCGTCGAGCGGCTCGTAGGAGCCGGCGAACGCCTCGGGCCGCTCGGCGCGCAGCGCGAGCGCACGGCGGACGAGGTCGAGCTTCTCGCGGTCGCGCGGCTCGCCGGGCTCGCTGCCGTCGAGCATCGCGCGCCGCTTCGCCCAGTCCACCTCGCGGCGGTTGTCGGGGTCGACGAGGTTCAGCGTCACGATCTCGTCGCCCTGGTAGATGTCCGGGACGCCCGGCGCGGTCAGCTTGAGCAGCGTCTGCGCCATCGCGGACCGGTGGCCCGCCTCGGCGACCTTCTCGGCGAACTCCGCGAAGCCGGGCAGCGACGGAACTTCGAGCGCGAAGTCGGCAACGCGGCGCTCGTAGTCCTCGTCGGGCTCGATCCAATTCGTGTTGCGCTTGGCCTCGCGCAGCGCCTTCTCGAAGTACGCGCGCACGCGGTCCTCGGCGATCGGGTGCGCGCCGAGCATCGTCTGGAAGGCGAAGAGCTGCTCGACCTCGTCCGGCGCGCTCGACCCGCGCCGCAGCCACTGCCGCGCCAGCGTGACGTACTCGTCGGCCAGACCGGCGAGCGCGCCGATGCGCGCGCGCACGTCGCCGCTGCGCTTCGTGTCGTGCGTCTGCGTGATGAGCAGGTTGCGCGGGAAGCGCTCCTGCCGCACGAGGTTGGCCTCGTGGAACTGCTCGACGCTTATCCCGAAGCGCGATGGGTCGCCGCCGACGTCGTTGAGCGCCAGCAGGCGGACGTACCGGTAGAAGGCGGTGTCCTCGACGCCCTTGGCCATGACCGGCGGCGTCGTCTGCTGAAAGCGCGTGACCCACTCCGCCGGCTTGCCGTCGTACAGGTCGGGCAGCCCCGCCTCCTCCAGCGCCCAGCGGTCCTCCTCCGACGCGCCGCCGTCGTACGTGCGGTAGACGGGCAGCGAGGCGAGCAGCCGCTCGACGCCGTCGACCGCGTGCACCCGGTTCAGCCGGTCGACCTCGTGCTGGAAGGTCGTCGAGGCCTGCTCGAGCTTGGCCGCGAAGGCGAGCGTGCCGAAGTCGCGCGGGTCGAGCGCGGAGAGCGCCTCCTCCCCGGCGCGGTCGACGAACAGCGCCTGCACGTCGTTGAGGAACTCGTACCCCACCGTGCCCTCGACCGGCCAGTCGCGCAGGTGCTCGCCCGGGTCGAGGATCTTCTCCACCCACACGTGCTCGACGCCGGCCTCGGCGAGCCGCCGCAGGTATCCGGCCGGGTCCGCCATGCCGTCGGGGTGGTCGATGCGCAGGCCGTCGACGAGCCCGTCGCGCACCAGCGCCAGCGCGAGGCGGTGCGTCTCCTCGAAGACCTCCGGGTCCTCCTGCCGCACGCCCGCGAGGTGGTCGATGTCGAAGAAGCGCCGGTGGCGGGGCGGGCGGGCCGAATGATCGATGTCGAAGAACTTGGGCCGCAGCTCCTCGTCGCTCCAGTAGCGGTTCGCGTCGTCGACCGCCATGTGGTTGGGCACGATGTCGAGGATCACGCCGAGCCCCGCGCCGCGCGCCGCGCCCACCAGCGAGCGGAACGCCTCCTCCCCGCCGAGCTCGGAGGAGATCGACGTCGGGTCGACGACGTCGTAGCCGTGCGTCGAGCCGGCGCGCGCCTGGAACGACGGCGGCAGGTACAGGTGCGAGACGCCGAGGTCCGCCAGGTAGGGCACGAGCCGCTCGGCCTCGTCGAACCCGAGGCCCGGCCCGAGCTGGAGGCGGTACGTGCACCGCAGCTCGGTCACGCGACCCGCCGGAGCAGCAGCAGCGAGCGCTCCATCACCGCCACCGCGCCGCGCGCGTCCTGCTCCTTGCCGCGGTGGCGCTCCTCCTTGTCGGCGGTCGTCAGCTCGACGACCCAGCGGTTGCCGAACCGCTCGTTCGGCAGCAGGAACTCCACGTCCTCGTGGTGCGCGTTGAAGAGCAGCAGGAACGAGTCGTCGGTCACGAGCTCGCCGCGCGCATCGCGCTCGAGCAGCTCGTCGCCGTTGAGGAAGACGCCCAGGACGTGGGCGTCGGGGCGCGTCCAGTCCGGCGTCGTCATCCGCCGGCCGTCGGGCCGGAACCACCAGACGTCCGGCAGGCCCGTCCCCCGCACCTCCTCCCCCTTCAGGAAGCGCGTGCGGCGGAACGCGGGATGCTCCTGGCGGAGCTTGATGAGGCGGCGGGTGAAGGCGAGCAGGTCCTCCTGATCGCCGCTCAGCTCCCAGTCGAACCACGAGATGTCGCTGTCCTGACACCACGCGTTGTTGTTGCCGCCCTGGGTGCGGCCCATCTCGTCGCCGCCGAGCAGCATCGGCGTGCCGAGCGAGAGGAACAGCGTGGCGAGGAAGTTGCGCTGCTGGCGCTCGCGCAGGCGCTGGATCATCACGTCGTCGGTCTCGCCCTCGATGCCGTGGTTCCAGGAGCGGTTGTCGTCCGTCCCGTCGCGGTTGTCCTCGAGGTTCGCCTCGTTGTGCTTGCCGTTGTAGGAGACGAGGTCGCGCAGCGTGAAGCCGTCGTGCGCGGTGACGAAGTTGACCGAGGCGAACGGCGTGCGCCCGTCCTCCTCGTACAGGTCGCTCGAGCCCGTGAAGCGCGCGGCGAACTCGTTGACCGGCGCCTGCCCGCGCCAGAAGTCGCGCACGACGTCGCGGTACATCCCGTTCCACTCCGACCACAGGACCGGGAAGTTGCCGACCTGGTAGCCGCCGGGCCCGACGTCCCACGGCTCGGCGATCAGCTTCACCTGGGAGACGACCGGGTCCTGCTGCACGAGCTCGAAGAAGGTGGCCAGTCGGTCGACGTCGTAGAACTCACGCGCGAGCGTGGCGGCGAGGTCGAACCGGAAGCCGTCGACGTGCATCTCGAGCACCCAGTAGCGCAGCGAGTCCATGATCAGCTGCAGCGTGTGCGGGCCGCGCACGTTGAGGGTGTTGCCGGTGCCGGTGTAGTCCATGTAGTACCGCTTGTCGTCCTCGACGAGCCGGTAGTACGCCGGATTGTCGATGCCCTTGAAGCTCAGCGTCGGCCCCAGGTGGTTGCCCTCAGCGGTGTGGTTGTAGACGACGTCGAGGATCACCTCGATGCCGGCCTCGTGCAGCGACCGGACCATCGCCTTGAACTCCTGCACCTGCTGGCTGCGCTGCCCGAAGGCGGCGTACCGGTTGTGCGGGGCGA